>JAXGQR010000022.1:0-25882 GCA_040766325.1 Dehalobacterium sp.
GCTTCTTCCAAAAGACACCCTTTTATTATGCACTATACCACCGGTGCGACCAAAAAAGGAATAATTCAAGCCATAAAGGCGCATTTGATTTGTGATACCGGGGCTTATGCTTCTTACGGACCGGCTACAATTAAAAGAGCTTTGGTTCATGCCACCGGCCCATATGAAGTGCCTCATGTCAGCATTGATGCCGATTGTGTTTATACTAATAATCCTCGAGCGGGAGCCATGCGAGGTTTTGGTGTTCCCCAAGTGGCATTTGCCCACGAGTCACAGATGGACGAACTGGCAAGACGTGTCGGTATCTCCCCCATTGAAGTGCGGCGTAGAAATGCCCTGGCTGTAGGGTCTATTACCGCAACTGGCCAAGAACTAAAAAGAAGTGTAGGTCTAGGTGATACTTTAAGAGAAATTGATCATAATTTGTCTCGATATCGTAAGGAAAGAGGCGGTGAAAGGTAATGAAAAAAAGAGGTATTGGTGTGGCCAGCATGTGGTATGGCATTGGAAATACGGCTATGCCTAATCCGGCGGGGGCGTACGTGGATATTCTGGACGATGGGACAGTCATCGTACTTACCGGGGCAGCCGATATCGGTCAGGGTTCTGATACTGTCTTTGCACAAATTGCTGCGGAAGAAGTCGGCGTGGATTATGAAGATGTACTGGTTTCTTCCGGAGATACGGGAGTCACTCCTGATGCCGGTGCTACGTCCGCATCCCGGCAAACGTATATATCGGGAAATGCGGTACGGCTCGCGGCAAAGGAGGCAAAGCAAGAATTGCTGCTTCAGGCCGCCTCAATTTTAGATTGCCCGGCAGAGGAAGTGGAAATTCGGGCGGGGCAAGTGGAGCGTAACGGTGCCGTTACAGGGCTGAAGCTGATTGAGCTAGTGAAACATTGCCGTGTGGAGGGGAAGCTGACTGTAGGCAGCGGTCGCTTTAACCCGGATACGACCAAGCTGGATCAAGAAACGGGGCAAGGGGATCCCTACGCCACCTATTCTTTTGCCACTCAGGCGGTTGAAGTAGAAGTGGATACAGAGACGGGCAAGGTGGAGGTTTTGCGCATTTTCGCTGCTCATGATGTGGGGACAGCGATTAATCCTTCCAATATTATCGGACAGGTACATGGGGGATGTGCCATGGGGATTGGTTACGGTCTGACAGAAGAAGTTCAGGTTAAGGATGGATTAATTAAAAATCCCCGGTTATCGGAGTATATCATTCCCACCACTCTTGATATGCCTAAAATAGATGTCCGTATAGTCGAGTCTTATGAAGAAACAGGACCTTTCGGAGCTAAAGGCGTGGGAGAGCCGGCCTTGATTCCTACCGCTGCGGCTATTGCCAATGCAGTATACGATGCCATCGGCATTCGTTTTACCGGCTTACCTATTAGCCCGGAAAAAGTAATTGCGGCTCTGGTGGCAAGGAAGCAGACTGAGGGTTAAAGAAGGGGCATCACCCATTAGTCTTTTGAAAGCAATAACTTCAATGTTGAAATAAAAGTACCGGAGTACCGCTACTTGAAAGACTTATGTGACCTTATTTTCAATTAAATCTATTAAAATCATTTCAGCATTGAAAGGGTTTGCGGGATTGTTAGAATATAAAATTAAGAAATTTCAGGTTAAGTTCCCGTAAATACGTTGTTTGGTAGAAAATTTTGATATGTGAAAAGAATTGGCATGGTATTTGCACATTGTAAATATGGCATTGATGTATGAAGTAGACAATATCTGCTTGGTAATGCATATTTTAATTTTAGAAAAATGCACACTGCTCGGCTCATACTCCAATGAATCAATTTTAATTGATATATTGGAGTAAAATAATATTTATGGGTAAAACTCTTCCAATGGAGGATATTTTAAGATAGAATATATAAACTTGGGTATCGGGCAAACACTAAGTTCAATGAGGTGGTCAGGATTAAAAATATGGAACAATCAAGAATTGTTGAAGCATATGTAGGTGAATATGCATCGGGCAAGAGCGAAAACGCGGTAAACCGGGCTCTTTTCCTCGAAGAATCCGGCCACAAAGTAACTTTAGTCGATTTGGATTTTGTGGAACCTTTTTATACTCTGCGTCCGATTAAACAGGAATTAATGGCACGCGGCCTGGATGTAGTGGCTTGGGAAACCAAAGAAACCATGGGCTTAGGTGAAGCCGGTTCGGTGATGCAGCCGGCGATGAAATGGGTGTTGAGAAGACCGGGGGATGTTATCCTCGATGTGGGTTATGGCAGTAAAGGATCGGCAGCGCTTAATTTGGTGGAAGGTGCCCTGGAAGACCCTAATTTAAAGATAATTGCCGTTCTGAATGCGTGTCGACCGATTACCTCAACAGTACCGGATATTGTACAATACATTAAGGAGCTAGGTAGGATAGATGGTTTATTAAATAATACCCATTTAGGTGATGAGACTACGCCGGAAATTATTTTAAACGGCGAAGGTATCATCAAGGAAGCCGGTAAAATATTAGGGATTCCCCTTGTGGCAACAGCGGTAGAAGTTGGGTTCCGAGGAAAAATAGAAGACAAACTATCTCCGGAGATACCCGTGAGATATATTTATCGTTTTATGCCCCAAAGTTTTTGGTAAGCTATTACAAAAGAATAAAGATGGAGGTTATTGCAGATGGTTTCGAAACCGATTGAAGGTGAAAAAAGAGCATTTGTGACAGGTAATGAAGTTGTAGCCTGGGCAGCTTTGGCTGCGGGAGTGGACATAATGTATGGTTATCCTATTACTCCTCAAAATGAAATCATGCATTATTGGACAAGATTAGCGCCGAAATTTGAGCGTAGATTTCTTCAGACAGAAGACGAGATTTCCGCTGGTTTTACTACCTTAGGTGGTATTTTGGCCGGTAGAAGGGCTTTTACTGCCACGGCAGGACCGGGGACAATTCTGATGCAAGAATCTATGAGTATGGCGGAGATGATGCGTATTCCCGCGGTGTTGGTTGTACAACAGCGGGGTGGCCCTTCTACGGCAACGGTAATCTATTCCCAACAAGAGGTTACGATTACTTGCTATGGAGGAAACGGGGAAGGATTTCGTATTGTTTATTCTACCTCGAATCATCAAGAACTTTTTGATTATACGATTAAATCCTTTAATACGGCTTGGAAATATCGTTTTCCTACCTTTGTTTTAGGGGACGGTTATCAGGCTAAGATGCGGGAACCGGTTACGATGTACGATCCGGCCGAGCGAGGTATTGTGATGGAGCCGACCAGCCCGTTCCTAGGTGCACCTGGATTACCGGGCACAGACCGGGAACCTAACCTATTAAGAAATACCTATAATACGGAAGACGAGCTGATGAAAGTAGTTACCGATATGGCAGCCGACTATGATAAAATTGCTCCGGAAGTCGTTGAGTATCAGGAATTTGCATTAGATGATGCGGAAGTCGTTATTGTTGCTCACGGAGTAGTGACCAGAGCGGCCCAGGCTGCTGTGAAGGAATTGCGCTCCCAAGGGATCAAAGCCGGTCATTTTAGACCTGTTACCTTGAGACCTTTTCCAAATCAGGAATTACGACAGGTGGTCGATAGAGCGAAAACCCTTTTAGTTGTGGAATCCGCTGTCGGTCAATTAAAAAAATTAGTTGTGGACGGTATCTATGGCTGTGCCACTCCTTTGGAAACCTTATATAAACCCGGTGAAGGCGTTGCCTCGGAAGAAATCGTAACAAAGGTTAAATCGTTAATAGGATAGATTAGTTGATCGGATAGATTTAATAGAAGGGAAAGGGGTTACATTATGTCAGTTGAATTGCAAACAATTGAACCAATCATGCCAAAATGCTGGCGGCGCGAGACAAAAACCCATAAATTTTGTCCCGGATGTGGTCATGGTTTGGTCTTAAAGGCTTTAGGGCTAGCGATAGATGATTTGGGTATTCAAGATCGCATTGTTTTTGGATGTGATATAGGCTGTTCTTTATTAGCGTGGGATTTCTTTAATGTCGATAGCGTTCAAACCCACCATGGGAGAACAACTCCTGTGATGACAGGGATCAAGAGAGCTAATCCCGATTTAATTTGCATTGCCTACATGGGTGATGGAGGCGGGTATGCCATTGGATCTCAGCATTTAGTAAATGCCGCTGCTCGAAATGAACGAATTACGGTAATCTTAGCTAACAACACCAACTACGCGATGACAGGGGGGCAGATGGCACCGACGACTCTGCCGGGGCAAAAGACAGAAACCTCTCCCTATGGCCGGAGCGTTGAACAGCAAGGGGAGCCTACCCGGGGTCCTGAAATGGTTGCGGCCATTGCCTCAGAGGGTGCTTATGTGGCACGAGGCAGTATGTCAAATTTGCGCCAGTTAACAGGCTACTTAAAAAAGGCCTTACAGGCACAAATAGACGGTACCGGTTTCTCCTTTGTTGAGGCCTTGTCTACATGTCCTACAAACTGGGGAACGAATGCGGAAAAAACGTGGAATTTCCTAGAAAAAGATATGCAAGGTTACTACAAAATCGGGGAATTAAAGGTTCCCGGTGTGAAAAAGGAGGGTTAATCAGTGGCCTTTGTAACGAAAATTGCCATCGCCGGTGAAGGCGGACAAGGGGTTCAATCTGTTGCTAATATTATTGCCGAAGCTGCATATGCCACCGGAAAACAGGCATTGTATATTCCTAACTTTGGTGTGGAACAAAGAGGCGGGGTATCAATTGCTTTTATCCAAATTTCCGATGAAATGATAGGCTCTCCTAAATTTACTAAAGGAGATATTGTGGTAGCTTTAAGTGATCGCGCTGTTCGGCGTATGCTTCAATATGTTGATGAAAACACAGTTTTTGTATATGATTCGGGAATTAAGGGAGTAGAAGAAGATTTGCCAACTACTGCCCAAAAAGTTATCGGGATTCCTGCGATTCAAATTGCCCAGGAAGAATTCCATCCCCGGGTATTTAATGTCATTATTATGGGGGCAGTTATTGAAGCGACAAAAGTGGTGGGCTTGGCTGATGCCAAAGAGGCTTTGGAGAAAAAATTAGGCTATAAATTTGAACAAAACCCCCAGCTCAGAGAATTAAACTATCAAGCGTTGGAACGTGGTGCCCAGCTGGTTCGATAAGGAGGGAGATTGTGTAATGGCTGTACAATTTAAAGCACATTTGACGGTAAACGGTAAAGGTAAATTTTATCTTTTTCCTGCTTTGTGTAAGGGCTGCGGCTTATGTATAGAGAAGTGTCCTGTCGACACTATAGGTTGGTCCGACTATTTAGGGGTTTATGGAACTCCTGCTGTGGAACCTGGTCATGGCAAGGACTGCATTGCATGTGGTATTTGCCAAACGGTTTGTCCCGATTGCGCCATCAGGATTGAGAAAATTAAGAAAGACGCCTAGAAATGATTCGCGCTGATTTTTTTTAAATGATTCTACTTGTCACTTGACAAGCCCTTCTTGTTTATGATATCATAAAGAACGTCGTCAAAAGACGACAAAAACCTTGCATTCAGATATTCATGAACCGAGAAGGGCTTGACGAGTAGGAAAAAAATCTCAAAATTGTATATTGACAAGAAGAACTTATTTTGATAAACTGATCAAGCGCTCGAGAGAGAGCAAGGAAAGAAAAAAAGTGTTTGACAAATCAGCAAAGATTTGATAAACTACTAAACGCTGGTCTTTGAAAACTAAACAGTAACAAAGCCTGATGTTGAGCAGGAATCTTACAAGAGGACCTGCAAACATTAATAAATGCGAAACCTGAAATACAAGAGGCAAGAAGCTAGAGGCAAGAAGCAAGACTTCATGCCTGGCTTTAGAGCTAATTGAAAACAGGTAATTGAATCGAGCCAATTAAACCTCGATAAAGTAAGTAGCAGTTGAGAGACTGATACGATAAATTTTATTGGAGAGTTTGATCCTGGCTCAGGACGAACGCTGGCGGCGTGCTTAACACATGCAAGTCGAACGGAAATTAAAGAATCAGTTTACTGAATTTTTAATTTTAGTGGCGGACGGGTGAGTAACGCGTGGGTAACCTACCCTAAATCCCGGGACAACAGCTGGAAACGGCTGCTAATACCGGATAAGCTCATTTGGAGGCATCTCCAGATGAGGAAAGGTGGCCTCTTCTATGCTACCGATAAAGGATGGACCCGCGTCTGATTAGCTAGTTGGTAAGGTAACGGCTTACCAAGGCAACGATCAGTAGCCGGCCTGAGAGGGTGACCGGCCACACTGGGACTGAGACACGGCCCAGACTCCTACGGGAGGCAGCAGTGGGGAATCTTCCGCAATGGGCGCAAGCCTGACGGAGCAACGCCGCGTGAATGAAGAAGGCCTTCGGGTCGTAAAGTTCTGTCGTAAGGGAAGAAGTCTCTTTATGTGAATAATGTAAAGAGTTGACGGTACCTTTCGAGGAAGCTCCGGCTAACTACGTGCCAGCAGCCGCGGTAATACGTAGGGAGCAAGCGTTGTCCGGAATTACTGGGCGTAAAGGGCGCGTAGGCGGGGTTATAAGTTAGGTGTGAAAACGTAGGGCTTAACTTTACGATTGCACTTAAAACTGTAATTCTTGAGTACAGGAGAGGAAAGTGGAATTCCTAGTGTAGCGGTGAAATGCGTAGATATTAGGAGGAACACCAGTGGCGAAGGCGACTTTCTGGACTGTAACTGACGCTGAGGCGCGAAAGCGTGGGGAGTGAACGGGATTAGATACCCCGGTAATCCACGCTGTAAACGATGGGTACTAGGTGTAGGAGGTATCGACCCCTTCTGTGCCGGAGTTAACGCAATAAGTACCCCGCCTGGGGAGTACGGCCGCAAGGCTGAAACTCAAAGGAATTGACGGGGACCCGCACAAGCGGTGGAGCATGTGGTTTAATTCGACGCAACGCGAAGAACCTTACCAGGGCTTGACATCCCTTGACGTCTGTAGAGATACAGAGTTTTATCTTTCGGGATAGACAAGGAGACAGGTGGTGCATGGTTGTCGTCAGCTCGTGTCGTGAGATGTTGGGTTAAGTCCCGCAACGAGCGCAACCCCTACTTTTAGTTGCCATCATTAAGTTGGGCACTCTAAAGGAACTGCCGGTGACAAACCGGAGGAAGGTGGGGATGACGTCAAATCATCATGCCCTTTATGTCCTGGGCTACACACGTGCTACAATGGTCGGTACAGAGGGCAGCGAAGGAGCGATCTGGAGCGAATCCCAAAAAGCCGATCCCAGTTCGGATTGCAGGCTGCAACTCGCCTGCATGAAGTCGGAATCGCTAGTAATCGCGAGTCAGCATATCGCGGTGAATACGTTCCCGGGTCTTGTACACACCGCCCGTCACACCACGAAAGTTGGCAACACCCGAAGTCGATGAGCTAACCGCAAGGAAGCAGTCGCCGAAGGTGGGGCTGATGATTGGGGTGAAGTCGTAACAAGGTAGCCGTATCGGAAGGTGCGGCTGGATCACCTCCTTTCTAAGGAGTAACACTTAAAAGTGTATCCTATGGTCGATACATCAGGCAAAGTTACTGTTTGGTTTTCAGGGACCAGAGTCTCTGAAAAAAGGTGAATAAAAAACGAGTATAACAAGGCCCTGTTATTGACGAGGCCGGAGGCGTTAGACGAAGTTTTTTAGGCACCGTGTTCTTTGAAAATTACACAGTGAAGCAAAAAAAGGTAACTCAAGCGGCAGCTTGAGTATTACAAAAAGCTTAGGATTCATCATTGAAGAGAAGTAAGCGATGTAAACTTGCATTGCAGGGAAAAAAAGAAGGTCAAGTTAGAAAGAGCGTACGGTGGATGCCTTGGCGCCAAGAGTCGACGAAGGACGTGGTAAGCTGCGAAAAGCTTCGGGGAGCCGCAAGCAGGCTTCGATCCGGAGATGTCCGAATGGGGAAACCCGACCGGAGTAGTATCCGGTCATCCAATACTGAATAAAATAGGTATTGTGAAGACAACCTGGGGAACTGAAACATCTAAGTACCCAGAGGAAGAGAAAGAAAACTCGATTTCCTTAGTAGCGGCGAGCGAAGTGGAAAGAGCCTAAACCAATGACTTATGTCATTGGGGTTGCGGGACTTTCATCAGATGTATGGAAGCCTAGCCGAAGCGGTCTGGAAAGACCCATCACAGAGGGTAACAATCCTGTAGGCGAAAGGCAGAAATACACGAGAGTATCCCAAGTACCGCGGGACACGAGAAACCCCGTGGGAATCCGGGGGGACCACCCCCCAAGGCTAAATACTCCTTGGCGACCGATAGTGCACGAGTACCGTGAGGGAAAGGTGAAAAGAACCCCGGGAGGGGAGTGAAAAAGAACCTGAAACCGTATGCTTACAAACTGTCAGAGCTCTTTATATGAGTGATGGCGTACCTTTTGTAGAATGGACCGGCGAGTTACGATAACGAGCGAGGTTAAGTCGAGAAGACGGAGCCGAAGCGAAAGCGAGTCTGAAAAGGGCTGATAGTTCGTTGTTGTAGACCCGAAACTTGGTGATCTACCCATGGTCAGGGTGAAGCTCAGGTAAGACTGAGTGGAGGCCCGAACCGACTTACGTTGAAAAGTGAGCGGATGAACTGTGGGTAGGGGTGAAATGCCAATCGAACCAAGAGATAGCTGGTTCTCCCCGAAATAGCTTTAGGGCTAGCCTCAATAGATGATTTATGGCGGTAGAGCACTGTTCGAGCTAGGGGCCTAACCAGGTTACCGAACTCACACAAACTCCGAATGCCATAAATTTAGATTGGGAGTCAGACTGTGGGGGATAAGCTTCATAGTCGAAAGGGAAACAGCCCAGATCGACAGCTAAGGTCCCAAAGTGTGTGCTAAGTGGAAAAGGATGTAGAGTTGCTAAAACAACCAGGATGTTGGCTTAGAAGCAGCCACCATTTAAAGAGTGCGTAATAGCTCACTGGTCGAGTGACCCTGCGCCGAAAATGTAACGGGGCTCAAGCACACCACCGAAGCTTCGGGATCGGACGAAATCTTGATATTTTTAAAGGTAAATGTAACAGGGAAGTTACATTTGGCGAAAATCAACCGATAAGGTTGATCAAAGATTTTCGCCAGAATGTTTCCTCGGGCGCAAGCACGAAGGAAGGCAAGTTGAAGATATCAAGATTTCGTCCGATCGGTAGGGGAGCGTACTCAACGGGTAGAAGCATGACCGTAAGGACATGTGGACTGTTGAGTAGTGAGAATGCCGGTATAAGTAAGCGACAAGGCAGGTGAGAATCCTGCCCGCCAAAAACCAAAGGTTTCCTGGGGAAGGCTCGTCCGCCCAGGGTAAGTCAGGACCTAAGTCGAGGCAGAGAGCGTAGATGATGGACAATCGGTTAAAATTCCGATACCACCTGCAACCGTTTGAAGGAAGGGGTGACACAGGAGGGTAGGTCAAGCGCACCGTTGGTCGAGTGCGTCCAAGCCGGTAGGGGGAAAGATAGGGAAAACCGTCTTTCACAACCCCGAGAGGTGATGGGGAGCGAAAAAAAGTAGCGAACTGACTGATCCCACACTGTCAAGAAAAGCCTCTAACGAGGAAGCAGGTGCCTGTACCGCAAACCGACACAGGTAGGTAGGGTGAGAATCCTAAGGCGCGCGAGAGAACCCTTGTTAAGGAACTCGGCAAAATGACCCCGTAACTTCGGGAGAAGGGGTGCCTTTGTAGTGTGAAGTTTAAACAAACTGAGCATGAAGAGGCCGCAGAGAAAAGGCCCAAGCGACTGTTTATCAAAAACACAGGTGCCTGCAAAGTCGAAAGACGACGTATAGGTGCTGACGCCTGCCCGGTGCTGGAAGGTTAAGAGGAGATGTCAGCGCAAGCGAAGCATTGAATTGAAGCCCCAGTAAACGGCGGCCGTAACTATAACGGTCCTAAGGTAGCGAAATTCCTTGTCGGGTAAGTTCCGACCCGCACGAAAGGCGTAACGATTTGGGCACTGTCTCAACAAGGGACTCGGCGAAATTGTAATACCGGTGAAGATACCGGTTACCTGCGACAGGACAGAAAGACCCCGTGGAGCTTTACTGTAGCCTGACATTGGACTTTGGTATATCACGTACAGGATAGGTGGGAGACGGAGAAGTTGGGACGCTAGTCTCAATGGAGTCATCGGTGGGATACCACTCTTGGTGTGCTGAAGTTCTAACTTCACGCCGTAAGCCGGCTGGAGGACAATGTCAGGTGGGCAGTTTGACTGGGGCGGTCGCCTCCTAAAGAGTAACGGAGGCGCCCAAAGGTTCCCTCAGCGCGGATGGAAATCGCGCGAAGAGTGTAAAGGCAAAAGGGAGCTTGACTGCGAGAGAGACATTTCGAGCAGGGACGAAAGTCGGGCTTAGTGATCCGGCGGTACCGAGTGGAAGGGCCGTCGCTCAACGGATAAAAGCTACCCCGGGGATAACAGGCTTATCTCCCCCAAGAGTCCACATCGACGGGGAGGTTTGGCACCTCGATGTCGGCTCATCGCATCCTGGGGCTGTAGTAGGTCCCAAGGGTTGGGCTGTTCGCCCATTAAAGCGGTACGTGAGCTGGGTTCAGAACGTCGTGAGACAGTTCGGTCCCTATCCGTCGCAGGCGTAGGAAATTTGAAAGGCACTGTCCCTAGTACGAGAGGACCGGGATGGACAGACCACTGGTGTACCAGTTATCATGCCAAGGGTATAGCTGGGTAGCTAAGTCTGGCAGGGATAAGCGCTGAAAGCATCTAAGCGCGAAGCCCCCCTTAAGATAAGATTTCCCACAGCGCAAGCTGATAAGACCCCAGAAAGACGAACTGGTAGATAGGCCGGGTGTGGAAGGGCAGTAATGTCCGGAGCTGACCGGTACTAATAGGTCGAGGACTTGACCTTAAGATGAAACTAAGCGAGACTTCACTGTGTAGTTTTGAGAGAACAAACTCTCATATAAAAAAGCATAAATTTTCCTGGTGATGATGGCGGAGAGGCCCCACCTGTACCCATACCGAACACAGAAGTTAAGCTCTCCAGCGCCGATAGTACTTGGGACGCGAGTCCCTGGGAGGGTAGGTCGTTGCCAGGTTTTAATTTTTTAAAGCACACTGATTAAGTGTGCTTTTTAGTTTGCCGAACCGAAGATGTAAGCCCATTATATTATTAAAGTGCGAAAAAAATGAAATTATTATAACCCTTGTCTGCAGCTCATTTTTCCCCTATTTGTACATATTCCCTGCTAATTTGCATAAATATTAGTAATGAAGCGTGAAGGGGGAGTACTATGATTGTAATCGACATGAGGGGGAAACGTAAATATAAATGGGTGGCAGGAGTAGTCTTGTTCGTTATGATGCTAGGTATGGTCTTAACCCCGGCACAATTAACAGGCAGAAATTATCTGGTGAGTATGGTGGCAAGAACTTTCCGTTTATTACCGATTTATAGTGTGGATGTGCCGGATAAAAAAATCGCCATGAGTTTTGATGCCACCTGGGGAGTCGAAAATACGGAAAAATTATTGACCATCATGGAAGAGCATAAGATCAAAACCACCTTTTTCTTGGTAAATATTTGGCTAGAGAAGTATCCTGATATAGCACGGGAAATTGCCTCTAAAGGTCATGAAATTGGCATGCATTCCGCTACTCATCCTCATTTTACCCAGCTTTCGGAGGCACAGATGGAAAAAGAATTAAAGGATAATTTTCAAATGATTTATGAGATCACCAAACAAAAACCGGTGTTATTTCGCCCCCCCTATGGAGATTATAATAACGATGTGATCCGTACAGTAGACCGTCTGGGCTTTAAGACGATTCAATGGAGTGTAGACAGCTTAGATTGGAAGGATTTATCCGCAAGTGAAATCCAGAATAGAATTTTATCCAAAATCAAGCCGGGAGATATTATTTTGTTTCATAATGCAGGGAAATATACGCCGGATGCTTTAGGGCCTATTTTAAGCACCTTAGAACAGGATGGATATCAGGTGGTTCCCATTTCCGAATTGTTGCTGACCGGGGATACTTATATCGATTATGCAGGAGTACAAAGAACAAGATAAAAATACTTGCCAAGGAATTGTGCAAGTTTTTTTCCCCAATAGTATAGTACAAGCCCGCACTCTGATAAAAATTTATAAGCTGCCAGGCACAATTGAAAACTGATTTACTAATATGGGTATAAGGTGAAACACGAGAAAGGGGACTGGTACTCATGATGAATATGAGATGTCTAGTATGTAACGATATCATGCCACTGCATGGAAGAGGCATGATGATCCATGGTTACTTTCTTTGCCCGTATTGTGAGGAAATGATTGCCACCCTGAAGCCGGAGGATATATATTATCCTTATGTACAGAAATGTCTAAAGAAAATATGGATCGGCAAGGTAGAAATGCGGTACTAATGGCCCAATGTAACATATTCGGATGTGGGGTCGGAACCCCATGCCTTACTTTCTAATAAATCACCTTATCAGTGCTTTTAGCTGTACTTTCTGATATAATTTACCTTAGATGGATGCCTAAAAACCTTTTTATTGAGGCGTAGGCATGATTAAGATAACAGAAGGTTCGATTGTATGAGGCCAAAAAAAGAAATTAGTCAAAAAACAGCTCCCCTTCTGGAGGAACTGATCCAATATCAAAACAAGCACTATCATCCCTTCCATGTGCCTGGACATAAAGGGGGAGGAGGACTACTTCCCAAATGGCAAGCGTATTTGGGTCAAGGGGTTTTTTCTTTAGATTTGACAGAAGTAGAGGGTTTAGATGATTTGCATCATCCTACAGGTGTTGTTGAAGCTGCCCAAAAATTAGCGGCTTCTTTGATGGATACTAAAGAAGCATATTTTTTAGTTAATGGGGTGACCGTGGGGATTCATGCTGCCATTATGACCTTATGTCGTCCGGGAGATACGATTATTATGCCCCGGCACGCTCACCGGAGCGTCTATGAAGGGATGATACTGGCAGGCGCAAGACCCGTTTATCTTCAACCTGAGACAGATGAAAAGTGGGGCATTCCTTTGGGCGTGACAAAAAAACAAGTAGCGGAAGCGATCAAGGCTCATCCTCAGGGCAAAGCTATAGTGATGGTGCACCCTACTTATCAGGGTCTGACATCAGATTTATGCGAAATCGGGGCGTTGGCCGGGAAGGCAGGTATTCCTTTACTTGTAGATGAGGCCCACGGTGCCCATTTTAAGTTTTCTCCTGATTTCCCCCCCTCGGCCATGTCATGTGGGGCAACAGTAGCAGTGCAAGGATGGCATAAAACCATGGGTTCCTTAACCCAATCCGGTCTTTTGTTACTTAAGGATAGAAAACTTCCTGTGCAAAACTTTTTATCGCTGCTTCAATCCACCAGCCCCTCTTATATTTTAATGGCTTCTCTGGATGCTGCGCGCAGGCACTGGGCGGAGAAGGGCTTGCAGATGGCAGAGGAAATTGTAACTCTGTCCTGGTATTTTCGAAATAAAGTGACCCGCCTTAACCTTAAAGGCATTCATTGTCTAGGTGAGGAAATTATAAACACGTCCGGATGTAATGATTATGATCCAAGTAAACTATTGTTAAATGGAGCCGATTTAGGTTTAAACGGCTATCAACTAGCGCAAGAATTAAGAAATACCTATCGAATTCAACCGGAAATGGCTTCTTTAAACGGAGTACTATTAATCGTATCCTTGGGTGATACCAAAGAACAAATAGATTATTTACTAGATGCATTACAAGATCTGAGATCTCGTTTTCCTACATCCAAGAAGAAAAGAGTCTTTTCTTCTCTCGAGTATAAAAGGGGAGAAATGGTTCTTTTACCGGGAGAAGCCATGCAAGCACATAAAATAAGGCTTCCCTGGAGGTCGGCGGCGGGGCGAATCTCCGGTGAATTTATTTGTCCATATCCACCGGGCATTCCTCTGGTGGTACCAGGAGAAAAGATAACTCGGGAGGCCTTGGATCATATCAAGCAAATTAAGAGCCGGGGCGGCCATCTTCAAGGGCCGGGGGATACAACAGGAAAAACTGTAGCGGTACTGCAAGAATAAAGTGAAACTTCTATCAGTAGGTGTTTTCTTCATTCCCTACTGATAGTTTGTTGAACCAATCAGGAACTTATCGTCCGTTATAAAATCTGGTTTAGGGGATTGATCAATGAAGGGCAAATTAATTATTATTGAGAGCGGTGTGGATAGTAGTGGTAAGGCGACGCAAACCCAATTATTATTTCAAAGATTGGAAAAAGAGTCTTATCCAGTAAAAAAAGTAGAGTTTCCCAACTATCAAAGTCCTTCTTCCGCCTTAGTGAAAATGTACTTAAATGGTGATTTTGGCAAAAACCCCGGGGATGTGGATCCCTATGTTTCTTCGACCTTTTATGCGGTGGATCGTTATGCATCCTATAAAACGAATTGGGAGGAGTTTTATACCCGGGGGGGAATTATCCTGGCCGATCGCTATACAACCTCCAATATGGTACATCAAGGGGCGAAGCTAGGGGGGAAGGATAAGGATCGGTACCTGGAATGGTTATGGGATTTAGAATTTAACATCTATCAGCTGCCGGTACCTGATGGGGTTATTTTTCTGGATATGCCGACTGAGTACAGCCATCGTTTGATGGATAAAAGGAAAAATAAGTGTATCGGTGGGATGGAACAAGATATCCATGAACAAAATAAAGCATATTTAGAGAGCTCCTATGAGAATGCTTTATATGTAGCGAAAAAATATAATTGGCTGCGGGTTTCCTGTGTGGAGGGAGACCGCTTGCGCTCTATTGAAGAGATTCATGAGGATGTTTATCGGTATGCCAAAAAACTTATCGGTGGTTAGGTATTTATCTTTAAGATATTTTAATATAAGTTGGTGATGAAATGCTCCCTCAATTACAGCAAGCCGTGAAATCAGATCTCATGGTCCATGCTTATCTATTTTTGGGACCGCGGGAGAAAACCATAGAAAATGCACTAGGTCTCGCTCAAGCAGTAAATTGTCTTTCTTCCCTTGACGGAAGGGGGTGCGGGGAGTGCTTAAGTTGCCGCAAGATTAAGCATGGCAATCATCCTGATGTGATGGTCATCGAACCCCTAGGAACCAGTTTTAAAATCGAACAGGGGCGGGAATTGCATAAATTAATCAACTATCGACATTACGAGGGGAGATATAAGGTGCTAATTTTGACCGGTGGGGATATTATGACTTCTGCCGCGGCAAACAGCATGTTGAAGATGCTGGAGGACCCTCCGGAGCGCACAATTTTTATCCTTTTAGCAGAAAATGGAGATAATATTTTGCCGACTGTACTTTCCCGCTGCCAGGTGATAAAATTTGGAGATGAGACCGAGAAAATTTCGGAAGATGGAGCAGTACAAGAAGAGTATATAGATCAGGTGATAGCCCTGGTACAGGATCTGCCTCAAATGGATTATGCTCAGCTATTAAAAATATCCGAGACCTGGGAAAAAAATAAAGAGGACATCCCAGGATTATTGGAAGGGATGTTGACCTGGTTTCGGGATATTGGAGTAGCCAAGCTCACCAGGGAAGAAAGTATGGTGCACAACAAAAAACACTGGGATCTCTTGGTGACCAGTCCCTTATCTGCGGATCAAGCTTTTGAGGCGGCTCAAGAAGTGGCCCGTAGCCAGCAGCTCCTGAGGCAGAATGTCTACCATAAATTGGTGCTAGACGTATTATTTTTAAAAATACAAGTTTATTTTCAGGCAGGATCGGAGGAATAAGATGGAAAAAGTTGTCGGGGTACGGTTTAAAAAAGCCGGAAGAATATATTATTTTAGTCCCGGGGAATTGGATTTAAAGGTGGGAGACGGGGTGGTAGTCGAAACTGCCCGAGGCATCGAATATGGATTTGTGGTTGTAGCACCGAAAATGATCAGTGAAGAAGAAGTGGTCTCTCCCTTAAAAAGTGTTTTAAGAATAGCAACTGATGAGGACACCGAAGTCTATCAGGAAAACAAAGAAAAGGAACGAGAAGCTTTTAAACTGTGCCAACAGAAGATACAAGAACATAACCTGCCTATGAAGTTGGTAGATGTGGAATACACCTTTGATGTGAGCAAAATTATCTTCTATTTTACGGCCGAGGGCAGGGTTGATTTCCGCAATTTGGTAAAGGATTTGGCATCTGTTTTTCGGACCCGTATTGAGTTAAGGCAAATTGGGGTACGAGATGAGGCGAAAATGTTAGGGGGTATAGCAACCTGCGGCCGCATCCTTTGCTGTCATTCAATATTAGGGGATTTTCAACCTGTATCCATTCGTATGGCTAAACAACAACATTTATCATTGAACCCTACGAAGATTTCCGGGATCTGTGGGAGATTAATGTGCTGTTTAAAGTATGAAAGCGATGATTATGAAAATAAAGAATGTGCAAAGAAAAAGCCCGCCATTCCCTTGGTTGAGGATGATGATTATTATGATGCACAAGAGGAGTGATGACGATGGAATTATCTCAAGCTCTTCGGGAAATGGAAGAAAAAATACAAAATTCCTTGAAGAAGTGCAAACCTTGCAACGGCACGTTCATCATCTGGAAGAGCAAAATGAATTTTTGCGTGCCCAGCTCTATGCGGAAAGAGAACAAGGGACAGGCTTCAAAAATCTGACCCGATTATATGAAGAAGGTTATCATGTTTGTCCCGCCCATTTTGCCCGGTCACGTATGGGGGACTGCTTATTTTGCGTGAGTTTTCTAAATAAAGAAAACAAGACTCGTGAGGAGATGTAAAAGGTGGGTGTGACAAAACAGGCCGGGGAACGTGTAGATGATCTGGTGTGGCGTAATTTAAAAATAATTCAGAATCCCAACTGGTTTTGTTTTTCCATAGATGCTATCCTTTTAGCGGATTTTTCTCTGCTGAGACCCGGGGATCGGGTAGTTGATTTAGGGACGGGTACAGGGGTGATTCCATTATTATTAGCGGCCCGAATGCGTACTTTAAGCATTATCGGCCTGGAAATTAAAGAGGAAGTAGCTCAAATGGCTCAAAGAAGTGTATCATTAAATAATCTCACCCAGCAGATTACCATTAAATCTGGTGACATTAAAGATGCCCCGGCACAATTTGGGAAAGGATCATTTGATTTGGTGGTGAGTAATCCTCCTTATACACCTGTGGAAGCGGGCAGAACCAGTTCTTCCTCGATAAAAGCGGCAGCACGTACAGAAGTTCATTGTTCTCTGGAGGATGTGATACGGGTAGGTGCGGCATTGCTCAACTCCGACGGTCGTTTTGCCTTAGTGCATCGCCCGATCCGGTTAGCTGAAATTATCTACTTGATGCGAAGCTATCGTTTGGAACCTAAGCGTATGCGCTTCGTACATCCCATGATAGGTAGAGAACCTAATGTTCTTTTAATCGAAGGAATTAAAAATGGTAAAAGAGATGTCAAGATTTTGCCGCCTCTTTTTATATACCAAAAAGAAGGCATATATTCCGAGGATATGTCGGCCATTTTTCAGGGCAAATCTTTAAAGAAAGAATGGTTATAACTATGGAACAAGGAATTTTGTATTTGGTAGGTACCCCCATCGGTAATTTGGAAGATATCTCTTTAAGGGCTTTAAGAATTTTAAAAGAAGTAGACTTAATCGCGGCAGAAGACACAAGGCACACGAGGAAGCTGCTTAGTTATTACGATATTCACACTTCACTAACCAGTTATTTTGAGCATAATAAAATCACCAAAGGGGATTATCTGATTTCATTATTACTAGAGGGAAAAAACATTGCCCTTGTTTCCGATGCAGGAATGCCGGGGATCTCCGATCCCGGGGAGGAAATTGTGCGAGAAGCCATCTCTCGTGGGATTACAGTATGCCCTATTCCAGGCCCCAGTGCTTCTTTGTCACTATTAGTTGTTTCAGGGCTGCCTACCGCTCAATTCGTGTTTGAAGGATTTTTACCCCGCGATAAGAAGGAAAGGGAAACCCGGTTAATGAGATTGACAGAAGAGACCCGTACCATGATTTTTTACGAATCTCCTTATCGCATCATAGATACCTTAGTGACATTGAAAAACTTTTTAGGTAATCGCCAAGGAGTAGTTGGGCGGGAACTAACCAAAAAGTTTGAAGAGGTGGTTCGGGGATCTTTAGAGGAACTTATCGAGCACTTCATTGGGCACCCTCCCAAAGGGGAATTTACTTTGGTTTTGGCCGGAGGAGAGGAAAAAAAATCTACAAAGCCGAAAAGAGCCGAGATTAAAGAAGAGTTAAACCGCCTCATGGAAAGTGGCATGACAAACAAGGAAGGGATTAAAGAACTCTCGCGCAAGTATAAGCTCCCCAAAAATGAAGTTTATCGAATCAGTTTGGAAGAATAGCGAGAATTTTTAAAAAAATAAGGGACAGGCGTTCATAAGCCTGTCCCTTATCAATGATATTTATATTATCTTACACAAATCTCGTTGGTAAGACCTAGATATAATTGTGTGTAAGATATATATGACTTCATCTGATGCTGATATCATTGGATGGTAGGAAGTTTACTTATACAGCGATGGTATTCATAGCAGCAGCACATTCGCGACAAACGTTTTTACCCTTAAAATGTTGTACGTCTTCAGCACTACCGCAGAAAATACAGGCAGGCTCGTATTTTTTTAAGATAATTTTTTCACTGTCAACATAGATTTCCAAAGCATCTTTTTCATCAATACCTAAGGTTCTCCTCAGTTCGATCGGCAAAACAACTCGTCCTAGTTCGTCTACTTTTCTAACAATACCTGTGGATTTAATCATTAAAAGCACCTCTCCTTTTATAACAAATTTCGACATTATTCGCCTCGCCTAGATAATACCAGGCGTTCCATCTAAAGTCAACCCTTTTTTTGCAATCTATATTCCTTGAAGTTAATTGGTTTTGCTCTAGATTCAAGGATCCTGGGAATAATTTAATTATAACAAAAAATACCATAAAATCAACATAATTTTAATAATTTTGACATAATTTATATATTCTTTAATAAAGTACCAAAGTAAAGCCTTTTTTCGACAACAACAAACATTTAATGCTGCTTTTTTCTTATCTCGGTTAAACCCATGTCTTAATTTTTGGGATAAGGAGTATAATGTATAAATTATTTAGCTATAAAAAAGTTCGTGCAATTATTCTACACTTAGGGTAAGATGAAGATAAACCGAATGTTCTTTGACAATTTTGGCTCTTCTTACTTACATAATAATATAGACTTAATCTATTGAAATAGAGTTGTTATAGAAGCGCAGTTTTAGCGTTAATAATGAAAGTTTTTAGGGAGGGGTTAATATGAAAAAATCAATATTAATAACAATATTGTTGTTATCAATTACAGTGTTTTTCTCTGCCTGCGGCAGCCAAGAAGAGCCGGCCACCTCATCAGAGCCTACGGGGACTGCTGATGAGGAAGTGTTACCTGAAAACTCGGATGTGATAAGCGATAGATTATCAGCAGCTTATGTAGATATGATGAAGAGCGAAAATTATACTATGAAATACAAAACTATTATGGATATTGACGGAACAGATATGGAAGTCGATGTAACAATGGCTGTCTCTAAGGACAGAACGGCAGTGAAAATGGAATCTGCGTCATTTTCTGCTAATACCATCATGAAAGAAGATAAATCATATATTGTTGACCATGACTCGAAGAGGGTAATTGTCATGCCTTTTAATCCTGATGATAATCTAGACTCACCACAACTGCAAGAAATTGATGCCGGCGGCATGGAGTTTGTTGGTACAGGAACCGGTACCTTTATGGGAAGTAATAGAGATTATGAGGAATATCTTACGGAGGATACCAGGATTCGATATTATTTTGATGGTGATGATTTAGTCGGTATGGAAATAATTACAGATGATGTAACTACCCTTATGATCATTGAGGATATGTCGGATAAAATTGATGAATCCATGTTTGAGATACCAAATGATTATCAAATGATGGAACTGGAGATCTAATAAAAAGAGATCATTTAAACTTTTTTCAGGATTAAGTCTATATAATTTTAAAAAAAGGCTTGTTAACTAAACTATGTCCAAGCATTAAAGACACGTCCCTAACAACTTCTGTTTTATGAGGTCAGAGTAATTAGCCGGTGGGAAAAGATGTTAGAAACTTGACAAAATTTTAAATGGTCAATATAATTAATTAAATATCATATAAAAACGGCAATGATGGGGAAGAGTAGTAGGAAAGTCAATTTGCACATAGGGGATTAGGTGGAAACCCCAAATATTTTTTACGAAGATGGCCCACGATGACCTTCGTCCCTTTATTGGGTGAAGGTTTTTTATTGTAATAATGGAAATAATAGAACGAATTATTGGATTAGTGGAGGTATTTATAATGACCCAAAAGAGCTTTTATGTGACGACTCCTATTTATTATCCCAGTGGTAGTTTACATATCGGCCACGCTTATACCACTGTAGCTGCAGATGCACTGGCTCGTTACAAAAGAATGCAGGGTTATGAGGTGCATTTTTTGACAGGTACGGATGAGCACGGTCAAAAAATTGAACGCAAAGCCAAGGAGGAAGGAAAAACCCCCTTGGAGTTTATTGATACCATAGTAGCGGGCATTGAAAATTTATGGGACAAACTGCTTATCTCCCATGACGACTTTATTAGAACGACTGAAGAAAGACATCAAAAAGTTGTGCAGGAGATCTTCAAAAAATATATGATCAAGGGGATATTTATAAGTCGGAGTACGAGGGTTGGTATTGCACGCCTTGTGAAACATTTTTACAGAGCGGCAACTGGCAGAAGATCAGACCTGCCCGGATTGTGGTCGTTCTGTAGAACTGGTCAAAGAAGAGAGCTATTTCTTTAAAATGAGCAAATATGCTGACCGCTGGCTGCAATATATTGAGGAGCATCCTGATTTCATTCAGCCGACCACCCGAAAACACGAAATGGTCAATTTCGTCAAGCAAGGCTTGGAAGATCTATGCGTTTCCCGGACGACCTTTTCTTGGGGAATCCCTGTTCCTATTGATGATAAGCATGTGATCTATGTTTGGTTTGATGCTTTGACCAATTATATATCTGCCCTGGGCTATGGCACGGAAGATGATTCCTTGTTTCAGAAGTTTTGGCCGGCAGATGTTCATTTGGTAGGCAAGGATATTATGCGTTTTCATACTATCATCTGGCCCATTATTTTAATGGCGGCGGGAATTGAATTGCCCAAGAAGGTTTTTGGTCATGGCTGGGTGCTCCTGGATAGCGGTAAAATGTCCAAGTCGAAAGGAAATGTGATTGACCCATTGGTGTTGATTGATAAATACGGGGTAGATGCGATCCGTTACTTCTTATTGAGAGAGGTACCCTTCGGTCAAGATGGCTATTACTCTGAGGAAGCCCTGGTTAATCGCATCAACATCGATCTGGCCAATGATTTCGGCAATCTCATTAGCCGTTCCACGGCCATGGTCAATAAGTTCTTGGCTGGAATAGTGAATGCTCCCGGCGAAGGGACCGAGTTTGATCGTGAGCTGATTGATTTGGCTAAAGAGACGCCGGGTCAGGTAGAAGAACACCTGGATAAGCTGGAATTTAGTAATGCTTTGGCGGCTATTTGGAAATTAGTCAATAAGGCCAATAAGTATATTGATGATGCGGCACCGTGGAGTCTGAATAAGGATCCTCAAGGAAAAGAAAAACTAGCAACGGTGCTCTACAATCTGGCCGAAGTAATTCGGTTATGCACCGTAATGTGCACTCCCATGATGCCATCTCTACCGGAAAAAGTATGGGCTCAAATGGGCATTGAGGGGCAAAAAGAAATTCAAAGCTGGGACAGCTTGCAGTGGGGAAAATTCCCTGTCAATACCAAGATTCATCGGGGAGACCCAATTTTTCCGCGCATTGACCTTAAAGAACTGGAAAAGGACGCCCAAGCTACAAACTCCAAAACTGCTGAAGCCTCTGTGGCTTCTGTACCGGCCGAGTCAGCATCGGTAGATGAGAAAAAAGAAGCAATTGAAGAAATTCTACCGGAAATCACCATAGAGGATTTTGCTAAGATTGACCTCAGGGTGGGGGAAATTTTATCTTGTGAAAAGGTGAAAAAGGCTGATAAACTACTCCAGCTTAGTGTGAAGGTGGGCGCTGAGATGCGCACCGTTGTGTCCGGGATTGCCGAGTATTATCAGCCGAAGGAACTGATAGGTAAAAAGGTGATTGTGGTAGCCAACCTGAAACCGGCAAAACTCCGGGGCATAGAATCCCGAGGGATGATTTTGGCCGCCTCCCACAATGGGAAATTAGAAGTAGTAACGGTAGATGAAATTATCCCTGGTGGGAAGGTCAGGTAGGTGATTAAATCGTGCTCTTTGATACCCATAGTCATTTAAATGACCCGGCATTTGCCGAAGATTTGGAGGCCGTGATCCAGCGGGCGGTCGAAGCCGGGGTAAATAGGATCGCTACGGTAGGTTATGACCTGCCCTCCTCTGTGCAAGCCGTAAAGATTGCCAAAAAACACAAGGGTATTTATGCCATAATTGGGGTACACCCCCATGATGCCAAGGCCCTTGATGAGGAATCCTTATATCAGCTTGAAGTTTACGCACGGGAGCCTGAGGTAGTAGCTATTGGGGAAATTGGTCTCGATTATTATCGAGACCACTCCCCACGAGATGTACAGCGTGAGGCTTTCCGTAAACAGATTCACTTGGCGGCCAAATTAGAGAAACCAATTGTGATTCATGATCGGGATGCCCATGGTGATACGATGCAGATCATTAAAGAAGAAAAAGCAGGAAGCAATGGGGGGATTTTTCATTGTTTTTCCGGCAGCTGGGAAATGGCCCGGCAGTGCATTGCTTTAGGGTTTCATATCTCCATTGCCGGACCGGTAACCTATAAAAATGCTAATAAACTATTGGAAGTTGCCCGGATGGTGCCTTTGAATCGCTTGTTGGTGGAAACAGACTGTCCTTACCTGACACCTCACCCTTATCGGGGTAAAAGAAATGAACCGGCACGGGTGCGTCTTATTGCGGAAAAGATTGCGGAGCTTAGGGGGATATCTTTGACGGAATTAGCGGAAGCTACAACTAGTAATGCTTTAGATGTCTTTAAGATCACGCCGGGGGTTTAGTTCATAAATCATTAAAGATCGAATAAATGAGATCCTTGTAGATATTTTTTTATGGTCCAGGGATCTCGGACCTGGTAGACATGGTCTTTATTCTTGACATGCGTAGCCGGAAAAAATTAATAAAGAGAGGGGTTAAATATATTTTTATAAAATTGCTCTTGTTTTATTAAAGGAGGAATTTGATGAACATTTTATTAACTGCCGTAGGCCGCAGAAGCTATCTAGTTCATTATCTCAAAGAGGTCCTCGGCAAGGAAGGACAAGTACATGTTGCTAATAGCAATGAAGATTCCATTGCTTTGCAGTTTGCCGATAAGGCCGTTATTACTCCTTTAGCCGATAGCAAGGATTATATTCCTTTTTTAATAGAATATTGCAAGATACATAAGATAAGAGCGATTATCCCCCGACTTGATGTTGAATTACCGATATTATCAAAAAATAAAGCAATGTTTAGAAATATGGGGATTGACGTAATTGTTTCTGATGAAGAGGTTATCGCAATCTGTAATGATAAATGGGCGACCTATAATTTTTTATTGAAAAACGGTTTTCATACCCCGCGTTCATTTTTATCTGTGGCAGACGCTTTGAAAGCAATTAGTTCCTACGAATTATCATTTCCCCTGATGATTAAACCGCGATGGGGTATGGGTTCAATGGGTCTTTTTGAAGCTGATAATCAGGAAGAATTATATGTATTGTTTCAGAAGGTGAAAAAGAAAATTGAAAACAGTTATCTAAATCTTGTTTTTCAATATGATTTAGAACAATCTGTCATCATACAAGAAAAATTAACCGGTCAAGAATATGGGTTAGATATTATTAATGATTTAGAAGGAAATTTTCAGAGCATTATTGTCAAAAAGAAACTTGAAATGCGGGGTGGAGAAACAGATTTTGCTGAAATCGTGAAGAGCAGAGAACTAGAAGAAATGGGGCAAAAAATTAGCAGAGATTTAGGTCATGTTTGCATTGTCGATATGGACGCATTCCTTGTGGAGGGTGTTCCTTTTGTGCTGGAGATGAATCCAAGATTTGGTGGGGGATATCCTTTTAGTCATATTGGTGGTGTCAATCTACCCAAGGCAATTATAAGCTGGCTTAAGGGAGAGCAGGTGGAAGTATCCTCTTTAAAAGCTCAGCCCGGTGTGGTCGGTATCAAAGATTTAATTACCGTAAGACTAAAGCCTGGGCAATAAATAATGGGGTGGTTGCTGTGGGAAAAAAAGTTGGTATTATGCAGCCCTATTTTTTCCCGTGTATCGGGTATTGGCAATTAATCAATGCTGTTGATAGATATGTTATCTTTGATGATGTAAATTTTATTAAAGGTGGCTGGATCTCCCGAAATAAAATTTTGATAAACGGGGCAGGTCATTTAATAAATTTACCGCTGCATAAAGCGAGCCAGAATAAGCTTATTAATGAAATAGAGATTATCAATGACGCTTACACTGTTGGTAAAATTTTAAAAAAGATTGAATCTGCATATAAAAAAGCACCATATTATAATGAAGCTTTTCCCGTCTTGGAGAAAATTATCACACAAGATGAAAAAAACCTGGCAAAATATCTGGAATACTTAATTAAAGAAATTTGCCAATATTTATCTATCGAGACAAAAATTTTTGTTTCATCTCGGATTAAGAAAAAACAAGGATTAAAAGGGCAAGACAGGATTATTGAAATCTGTAAGACCTTACAGGCAAAACTATATATTAATGCGATAGGCGGTAAGGATTTATATCACCATGAAGAGTTTAATCATCATGGGATCAAACTTAGATTCCTCAAAACCGGTGATATTAGTTATCATCAGGCTAATCATATTTTTGTGCCCAACTTATCCATTATCGATGTGATGATGTTTAATGAGCGAAATGAAACTCAGGAAATGCTCAATAAATATGAATTAATTGATTAGGCAATAAAAAAACGTTGGCAGAGCCAACGTTTTTTTAGATAGCTTTTTCAATGGAGATTATCATTCAGCAAAAGATGTATCAAGGATTTCTTGGGTGGCGGTTAGATCCGGCATCCAGTAAGATATTTTATTGATGGTTTGGGGCTTGCCCGGTATCGTAAAATAGTTTATTCCTCCATCAGGGATTTCATTAGCGAATTTTGCCAGTGCGATCATTTGGGCCGGCGTCAGATCAGTCTTCAGACTCTCTTTATATTTCCAAAGGATGTTAACATTTTCTACTAATTTCCCCGATTCTTTTTGCTGTTTAAATAAAGCTTTTAAAAATTTTTGTTGTCTTTTGATGCGATCAATATCGCCGTTGGCAGAATAGCGCCAATGGATGTAATCAAAAGCTTGTTGTCCGTTCAGAACCTGCAGGCCTTTGGAAAGATTGGCACCATGTGTCTTCATGTCGATTTCAACATCTACCTCCACCCCGCCGATATCATCAACGATATCGGGAACGGGAGCCATATCAAGAGAAATATAGTAATCTACAGGCAAACCGGTAAATTGAGAGACAGCTTCGCTAATGCTTTCTACTGCCCTATCTTTCACACTGCCATAAGCATAGGCGTGGTTGATTTTATCTTTTTTGTCGATAACCGGAAGATAGGTATAGGTATCTCGTGGAATGGCTAATACATTGACTTTGTTATTATTCAAGTCAAATCTAATTAAAGATATCATGTCGGAGCGAAAGACACCCATATATTCTTCTCTTTGATCATTCCTGTCAATTCCTAATAAAAGAATATTGATCGAATGTACATTCTGAAATTCCTCAGGCTCAGTTTGTTCTGTTTCATGAGAAGACGGGGAAGCTGATACCGGCTTGCTGGTGA
>JAXGQR010000023.1:0-16928 GCA_040766325.1 Dehalobacterium sp.
TAGTTTTCCTGATCAGCATTGCCGCTCCTTGGATTCAGGAAATGGGATGGCAATTGACCGGCTTAAACAAGCTTGTCGTCCGGGATAGTTCCTTAAGCTCGACCTCTATTATTGGCCGTCTTTCTTTTTGGCACGTCGCCTGGAACATGATTATGGACCGCCCCTTCACAGGCTTTGGAGCGGGCACCTACCATCTGGCTTATAATTCCTATCGTTTGGATGATCAATATTGGTCTTTATTTTGCCACAATAATTATCTTCAAATCTGGGCGGAAAGCGGTGCAGGTGCTTTATTAATGTTTATCATCTTTTTCCTGTGGTTTTATTTCTCAGCATATAAATTCCTGCGAACCAATCAAGGATCAGGCATCTATTTAGGAATCTTGGCAGGTGGATTAGCTTTTCTGATGCACACTTTTGTAGATTTTAGCTGGAACATGCCTACTGTAACGGTACTTTTTTGGATTCTCTTAAGTAGTGCCCAGGTTCTTCAGAGTCAGGAAGACCAGGCTCAAGATCCGAGAATGAAAAGGCGAACGCTTACTTATATTTTGACCATTGGACTGCTCATTACAGCTCTAGGTGTGGCTCAGATGCTCGCTGCTTTTCACATTGCCCGTTCCGGGCAAATTGCAGAAAAGCTTGACCGTCAGGATGAAGCTTTAGGGAAATACACACTTTCAACGAAAATATTTCCTCTGAGGCAGGAGTATTTCGCTATGACTGCCCAGCTCTATGAAACTCAGTATCAAAAAACAAAAGAACCAAAATTCGCAGATAAGAGTCTCACTTATCGATCCCGAGCCATTCAACTTAGTCCTTTTGAACATGATAATTATCGCTTAATGGGAGGGCTATTATTACGTTTGGGTTCAGAAGAGGCGGAATTCTATTTTAAAAAAGCGGTAGACTTGGCCGGTTTTACTCCAACCCCATATTCTGATTTAGGTTATTATTATATTCTCAAGGAACAATGGACAGAAGGAGAAAGGGTGCTTTTAAAAGGCGTAGAGCAAAGTAAATGGGCATATAAAAATGCCCCGGGTGCAGAAAAAAAAGAATATGTACAAGAACAAACAATCCGTATGCGTTTTGGTTTAGCTGCCATTTATCATGAAAAAAAAGATTACGTCCGAGAAAAACAGCAGTTAGAAGAAATCCTTCTTTTGAACCCGGAACAAGCCCAAGCCAAAGCAAAACTAGAAGAGTTATAATTCCGCCTAAATATAAAGGAATCTAAGAGAATTTGTAGAATAATAGCTTATTATGTAAATTCTATGGAATGGAATTTCTTTGATGATAAGAAAAATTTATAACGAAAAGGGCTTTACCCTCATTGAAATTACCCTTGTAATAGTCATTTTAGGAATTTTATTAGCCATTGCATTTCCCGGTTTTGCCCATCTGAAACATAAATTTGATTTAGAGATGGCCACCCGGTATATGGTATCCGATATCCGGAAATGGCAATTTAAAGCTATTGCTGAGCAAAAGGATTATCGCTTTGTTTTAAATGCGGGAACAAAGACCTATTCTTTTCGGGATGGTGTGAAAATAAAAGAAAGCAGAAATTTAAGCTCAATGATTAAAAGCATTAGTCCCACCGAGGGAATGAGTGAATTTTATCTGCGACCTTCCGGGGTAACCAGCAGGGCAGGGCATTTTCTTATCAAAAATGCCGCGAATGATATTAAATTTGTTTATGTACTTAATACCACCGGAAGAATACGAGTTTCCGATCAAGCGCCGGAACCATAAATGATTTGTTAAATAAGGCCAGAGTATGGATGAAATATATTGAACGAGGTTCATATGAACAGAAAAAATTATAATGATGCTGGTTTTACTTTTGTGGAAATAATTGTTGCTATGGTCATTATAATGATCGGAGTGATTCCCTTATTGGGTCTTTTTAGCAGTAGCCTGAGAAATTATGACCGCTCCACAAAAACGACTGTAGCCCTTCATATTGCAGAAGAAGAAATTGAAGCATTAGGGGAAGAAGACCTGAGTACTTTTGTTGAAACTACCAATTGGTCTCCTGTTTCGGGATTTAACGGATACGAATATAAGAATAAAGTCACGTATGTACCCTACGATACAGAGGATGGGAAACCGGTGGATTTCTATCAAATTGAAGTTTGGGTGAAATGGGTGTCCCTGGGACAAGAACAGGAAATTTTACTAAAGAACTATACTGCCGGGAAGCAGGCGGAATAATGATGAAAAATGATCAAGGATTTACCCTAATAGAATTAGTTGTCACCATTGTGTTATTTGGCATCCTTATAACACCGGCTTTTGCCCTTTTTTCATCAGGTTTAAAATCCTGGACTCATGGGACGGAACAAATTGATGTGGTGCAAAATATGCGTTTTGCTATGGATCGTATGACGATGGAAATACGTCAGGCTGTGGATGGTTCTGTTCAGTATGATGAAAATGAGAAAGACAAGATTTCCTTTGAAATTCCTAAGATTAATGATGTTGGGGAATTTATTGAGCCCGTTTTAGTTACTTATCAGCACGATGCTGTTGATCAGGAGTTGGAGAGATGGGAAAAGAATAATCCCCCCCAACCTGTTGCCAGCAAAATTGTATCTGTAGAATTTATTTATAATGAACCTCATTTAGATGTTACTTTAGTAGGAATTAGACGGGACGGTCATGAAATCACTATGACTTCCAACATTGTACTAAGATCAGTAATCAGATAAAGGTGGGGTCTTTTGATGAAGAAGTTTGTAACAAATGACAGAGGAGCCATCCTTGTATTTGTCGCTTTTGCCTTGATCACTTTATTTGTTTTTGGTACTTTCCTGCTGGACATCTCAAAAACAGATTTTGATGTAAGCTATACCCAGGTGGCCAGGGTACAAGCAAATTACAATGCGGAATCTCGTTTTAATCTAGCGATGGCGCAACTACTTGCTAATGAAAATAAAATGATGGAATTAAAAACTATCATAAATGATCTACCTATTAACGGAAAAGCATCCCTTGACTTAAGTATTCCAATTATTGACGAGGATGGAGAAATTACTTGGCCTACTCCAGATAAATATGCGCAGTTTACCGTTCAAAAAAATGATGAGGATGATATTACCCTTTCGACTGAAGTGAGCGGATCCTATTCAGGAAAATACGGAAATGCGACAAAAAATCTAAAAGTTCAATCCCAAGTAGATTTAGGAGTAAAATGGTCTCTATTTAATAATGCCGCTGTTATTACGGAAGGCACGGCTTCTTTTAAAAAAGACAATGACATTGATGGAGAGATTTATTGCAAGGATTTTTCTCAGCATGACAATTCGATCCCCCAAAATATACGACATGAGGGAAGCACAGAAAATGCGCTTCCTGATCTGAACTCAAATAACTTTATTGGATGGTCAGAACCACCTCAAAAGTTTATATCTAGTGGGAATCTGGCTGATTTGAGTCCTGGCAAGTATTATTGCACACAACAGATTGACTTTTATGGAGTTTACTCTGGGCATATAGTTTTGGTTTTTGAAAATAATGTCAGCTTCGATAAAAATAACGTCATTAAGGCGGCTGGAGATTTTGATGAAAATTCTCTGACATTTATTTGTCTAGGCAATATTTACATGAAAAAAGTGAACGTCTTTGATGGCATAATATTTGCTCCTAGTGGTTTTGTCGATATTAAGAAAGAAGGAATTTTTACGGGTTCGATTCTTTGCCAAAACTATTTTAGTTCCGATAAAGGAATAAAGATTACATATAACGGGGATCTTGCTAATCAGTTTAATGATATTATCAACACAACCATCAATGAAGGTGATTTATCTTTTGATATTGTCTATTGGAAATGACATTTCTCTATTAATTAATGTTACAGGAAAGGACAGAGCGGCTTGCTGAATAAAATCACAACACAATTCCAAAAGCGCCTCCATAAAAAGGAGAAATTTCTCGGGATTGATATTGGCACCCGAGATATTAAAATGGTGGAAATGGCTTCCAAAAGCCAAACTCAGATCACCAGTATGGGTCGGATCCCTACCCCTCAAGGTGCGGTAGATGATGGAGCCATTGTTCAGGTAGACCAAGTGGCAGATGCTCTACGCTCCTTAGTAGCACAATCAGGTACCCAAACCCGTAAAGCAGTGTCCATTATTTCTGGAAAAAATGTGATCATCCGTTATATTAAATTGCCTAAAATGAGTGAAAAAGAAGTTGCCTCTACCCTTAAATGGGATGCTGACAAGTATATCCCTCTTTCTTCCGGAACTGATTTAATTATAGAACATCTGGTGCTGGGGGATACAATGGAAGATGGCACACCTCAGGTGAATGTGCTCTTAGTGGCGGTACCTAGACGTTTAGTTTATTTGATCCATGAAACATTTACCAAGGCAGATCTTTCATTAATGGCTGTAGAAATTGAACCCTTATCCCTTTGGCGCAGTATGGGCAGCAATGTGGCGATTAGAACAGGGGCTGCGATGAATCGCCTGGATTCTTTTATCGGTCTTGATATTGGTGCTAAAGCTTCTAACCTGGTGGTTTTTCAGGGCGAAGAGCTGAAGTTTTCCCGCTATATTACCATCGGAGGAGATGAATTAACAAACACTTTGGTCAAATCCTTAAACTTAGAATTCAATGCCGCTCAGCTGATTAAAGAAAGGGATGGGAGACTTTTTATAGATGAAGAGGAAACTCTCTCTCCGGAAAAAGAAAAGCTTTATGTTGAACTTAAGGAAAGTGTCCTCCCATTAATTGCTGAAATTCGCCGATCCATGGAATTTTACCGTTCTCAATTCAAGAAAAGCAATCCCCATGACATGATTCTTACCGGGGGCAGCTCTAAGTTAAGAGGCATTGTAGATTTCTTTCAACAAGAGCTGGAGCTTACGGTTATTCCCGGCTTGCAGAACTTTACAATTCAAGAAGAAGCAGCAGCAAAAAACCATGAAATGAATCAGATTGATCCGGCCTTTGCCGTCGCCATTGGCCTGGCTTTGAGAGAGGTGTAATCATGAATAAAAACATTAATTTGCTTCCCAAGGAATTACGTGATAACACCACCAAAGATCAGGTAGACCTGATGAAGCTTTTGCTGGTATTGATTGGAGTGACTGTTTTCGCTGGATATACTCTTTTTTTTGGCTGGATTAAGTTTGCGGAATATCGGGCAGTGCGCCTCGAGCGTCAATTAACGGCGATCATGCCAGAAAAGGTAGAAGCAGAAAACTTACAAAAGAAAACAAACTTATGGAGCAAGAAATCATTGAATTAACAAATATTATGCAAGAAAAAAAGAGATGGTCACCTTTCCTAACAGATATAAATAACCGTTTACCGCAGGATATGTGGATTACAGATATTTCCTGTGACCAGGAAAAAAACTTCTACATGCAGGGTTTAGCTGATAATCTCTCCACAGTAGGGTTATTCCTCTATGAGCTGAATGAACTCTCTTATTTTCAGGAACTGCGTCTCGTAAGATCCAAAGAGATCAAGGTGGGAACGTCAGTATTAGTAGATTATGTTCTGGTAGGAAAGCTGATAGGGGGAAATGAATAATGATCTTGGAATCCTTATCAAAAAGAGAAAAAAATCTTGTTAATATCTTGCTGGTGTTTGTTCTCATTGCTTTAATATATTGGGGCTTTGGCCGGGTATTGTTTCCCAAATACTCTGTGGCGGCTCAAGAATTTGAGGTAAAGAAAACGGAACTGGAAGAAACCCTGGCATTGATTGCAATGCTTCCCGATCTGGAAGAAGAATACCAGCAATTAAAGCAAGATGCGGATCGTCTAAAATTTCCCATGAACACAGAGGTAAGAAACGGCATTAATTACTACTATATTGGTCAACATGCCGTTAATAATAATGTCCTTATCACCAAGGTCATACCTAAACCATTGAATAGCGATCAGGCAGTCCTTATAATTCCTTTTGAGATTCAGGTGCGGGGTTATTATCAGGATATAGTAAATTTTGTCAAGTTAGTGGAACAGGATATGCCTAATACCACCGAGCTATTATCACTTCGGATTCATCCTTATGTGGAGGGTGAGGAAACAATGGGTACAATAGAAAACCAGGAAAGTTCAAATGAAAAGGAAAGTAAAGCAACCGAAAAAAGCGAAGAAAGCGAAGCCAAAGAGGATACAGCATCAGCGGCGTTTACTGACTATCAGGATCCGGTGATCACTGGAAACAATCCGGAGGTTGCAGGTGTCTTAAATATTGTAACTTATATGGTACGTAGCCCGGAAAACATACAAATAGCTCAAGAAAGTGTCCTTTTAGGCCGGATAGATGCTTTTACTCCAACAGTTAATGTACCAAAAGAACCTGTTGAAGGGGAAGAATCCGCGGTAATCATTGCGGATACTAATTCTAGTTTACCTGAGACAGATGCTATTCTTGAGGATAAAGAAGATGCGCCCATAAAAAATGCCGCCTCCTCAAGTCCGGCTAAATCGGCAAGCGTCGAAGAACCCAAGACGGAAACCGGTAAAGAGGATAAGTCCTCATCCCCTGTCCAAGAAGTCATAGTTAATGAAACCGGCGATTATAGTTTCCCGGTACGAGAATAAGCGAGGAGGATGGAGAGTTGAAGAAAAAAAACGGTTTGAGTGTGCTGTTTATATTTATTACCTTTTTCATGTTTGTCCTCCCCGTCTTTGGGTCAGAGAGTTCTTACTCCGTCCAGATTCCTGTAACATACCGAGGCATTCAGGTCTATTTAGATGGTCAGATCATCGGAGGAGAGGAACCATTTATTTTAAATCAAAAGGGTATTGTCATGGTTCCGGTGCGTACTATAGCTGAAGCTACGGGGAGAGCTGTCCTTTGGGATGACATAGAAAATTCGGTAAGAATATCAAATTCAGTTAATTACAACAACAATCAGAAAAGCGCGGCAGGATCCATCGTCTCTCTTGGAGCAGTTAAACAGGAAATAGGGGTAACCTACAAGAATATTCAAATTTATGCCGGATCACGCAAAATCACTGTAGAAGAACCCTTTATTCTAAACAGTAAGGGTATCGTCATGGTTCCCCTTCGGGGAATGATCGAAGCCACCGGGCTTCCTGTTACTTGGGATGGCAATCAAAACAGGATTTATATCGGCACCATTCCTGAAGGTGTAAACATAAAAGAGAGCACATCTTCCTCTAATAGAGAGAGGGGCAATTTACAGGAAAAAAAAGTTGACATTCAGGACATGATGGTGATTCGCAATGTCGGCCCCTTTTTTGTACAAAACAATCCCTTTATCATTGTTGCCGACAAATATTATAAGGGCTTGGGTGTTCGTTTAAGTTCAGGCAGCACCGCAGAAATTGTGCTAAAAACCAATAGGGAATATAAGGCTATTGAAGGTTGGCTGGGTATAGATGATGAAACGAAAAATACCAGCGGTGCTTATTTCCTATCAATTTATACCGACAGTCATGAGGTACTTAGTAATGTGATTACAGAAGGAGGAGCGGAAAAAATAATAAAGCGCACCCCGGATAAGGATTACAATTTCGATTATAAACTCGTTGATATGGATGTTAAAGATAAAGATAATAAAGATCGTCTGGGACTATATGAAACTCAATATCTGGTAAACTCCTATTTATTTGAAAAAGAACCGCGTTTTTTAGGTGGCCCTATTTATCCCGCTTCTTATCCTAAATATATCAGTCCTGTGGTGACAGACATATCCGATGCCTTGACGGTAACGATACGGGTTACTTGGACAGATGGTTCTGAAGGAGATTATGAAGAATTGACCGCGGTATTAGCAGATTTTAAATTTATTAAAAAATAATTTTATTGAAAACTATATCATTGTGGCCAATAATTGACAAAGCTTTATTTTCCCTGCATAATGAAAGAGCACGTAAACTGCGTGTTCTTTCTGTTTATATTAGATCGATTGCAAGGTGTAAAGGAGGCAGGCTATGCAATTTATTACAGCGGGAGAATCCCATGGGCCGATGCTTACGGCAATTATTGAAGGGTTTCCGGCAAATTTGCCCCTAACAGCCGATTTTATCAATCAGGAATTAGCCCGCCGGCAAATGGGCTATGGACGCGGGGGCAGAATGCAGATTGAGAAAGATCATGTGGAAATATTATCAGGAGTGCGTAATGGTTTTACCATAGGAAGCCCCATTACATTACAAATTAAGAATCGGGATTGGGTCAATTGGACTGAGATTATGTCTCCTGCTCCGGGGGCCGATTTGGAAACTAAAAAAATTACCCGGCCACGTCCTGGTCATGCCGACTTAACCGGTAGCATAAAATATGATCAGAGTGATATGAGAAATATTCTGGAAAGGTCTAGTGCCCGAGAAACTGCGATTCGGGTAGCTGTTGGGGCAGTGGCTAAAGCACTGCTTAAGGAAATGGAGATCATGGTTTTTGGACGCGTGCTTGCGATAGGGGGGATCAAAGATACCAATCCTTTACCTGAGATTCCTTGGCATGAGTTGTTTTCTCAAATAGAAAAATCTCCGGTACGCTGCTTTGATGAGCAGGTTTCTGATAAGATTCGAGAGGCTATTGATCAAGCCAAAAAGGAAGGAGATACTTTAGGAGGCCTTATAGAAACTATCATCACCAAGGTGCCTGCAGGCTTGGGCAGTCATGTTCATTGGGAACGCAAAATTGACGCACGTTTGGCAGGGGCATTCATGAGTATTCAGGGAATTAAAGGGGTGGAAATTGGCTTGGGTTCTCAAGGAGCCGATCTACCAGGTTCACGTGTACATGATGAGATCGGTTATAAAGAAAAGGTTGGTTTTTTCCGCTATTCAAACCATGCCGGAGGCATAGAAGGGGGAATGTCTAACGGTGAACCCATCGTCATTCGAGCAGCGATGAAACCGATTCCCACTTTAATGAAGCCCTTGAAGACTGTTGATCGTGATACCAAAGAACAAATAACGGCTCAAGTAGAAAGGTCCGATGTATGTGCTGTACCTGCTGCTTGCGTAGTAGGGGAAGCTGTTGCAGCATGGGAAATCGCCCGGTTACTTCAAGAAAAGTTCGGCGGAGATACCCTGGAAGAAATGAAAGAAAGGGTGACGAAATACAGAATATATTTAAGGCAGGTGTAAATATGCCCAATATTGTTTTAATTGGTTTTATGGGAACTGGCAAAAGTGCCATTGGGCGGGTCGTAGCCCGTTCATTAAACTATGAATTTATCGATACGGATCAAATGATTGAGGAAGTAACCGGGTTGACTGTTAATCAGATTTTTCGCAAACATGGGGAGATTCGTTTTCGTTCTGAGGAAGAATTGATATTAAACAAATTAGCTAAACGAGATCAATTAGTTATTGCCACCGGAGGAGGCGCCATTCTAAATCCTCAAAGTATGGAAGCTTTAAAAAAGAATGGTTATTTCGTATTGCTTACTGCGGATCCGGAAGTAGTTTTAGAGCGTGTATCGAGAAAAAATACCCGTCCCTTATTGGCCAAGGGTCGCAACTTAGATAATATTAATAAACTTCTAGCGGAGAGGAAAGACGGCTATCTTCGATATGCCGACTCAATTATTAATACCTCACATCAGGACATTGAAGAATCGGCAAAACAAATTATACGTATCGTAAAGGAAAAATGGATCTATGAAAAAAGTTGATGTTCAATTAGGATCTAGAAGCTACCAAATTCAAATAGGTTCAAATATCTTGGTACATTTGGGAGCTGAATTAAAAAACTTAAATCTTTCGGAAAAAATTCTCCTAATCACCAATACAACAGTTGCTCCCCTATATGAAGATGTGGTCAAAAAAACATTGCATGAAGCCGGCTTTTCTGTGGAATTTCTCATCTTGCCCGATGGGGAGGATTATAAAACCTTGGAAACGGTAAATCGCATGTACGATCAAGCTATTTCTATGGGCCTTGACCGCTATGGCACTATCTTGGCCTTAGGAGGAGGCGTCATCGGAGACATGGCGGGTTTTGCCGCAGCGACATACATGCGGGGTATCAACTTTGTCCAGGTGCCGACCACCCTTTTAGCCCAAGTAGATGCCAGTGTAGGGGGCAAGGTTGCCGTGAATCACCCTCGGGGGAAAAATCTCATTGGAGCTTTTTATCAACCGCTTTTAGTATTTGTTGATATTAATACCTTAGCAACCTTGAATGTCAGGGAAATTCGGTCCGGTATGGCAGAGATCATAAAATATGGGGTCATTGCAGATGAACCTTTATTTTCTTACTTAGAGGAAAACGCCATAGTTAACAATCACTTTTTGATGGATATTATTGAAAAATCATGTACTATAAAAGCCCAGGTGGTAAAAGATGATGAATTGGAACAAGGTTTACGTGCTATTTTAAACTTTGGTCATACAATTGGTCATGGTCTGGAGGCGGCTACTTTTTATCAAGTCTATCGTCATGGTGAGGCAGTGGCTGTTGGAATGGTTGGAGCATCCTTGATTGCTCAAGAAATGGGCTTAATTTCTCAAGAGGATGCCACTAGGATAAAAGAACTTATTCTTAAGATCGGTCTGCCCGTCAGTTTTACCGGAGTGAAGTGGGATGAATTATGGTATCATATCCAGGCGGATAAAAAGGCTCAGTCTGGTAATATTAATTTTATCCTGCCTACTTCCATTGGGTCGGTTAAAATTGCCCCAGTAGAACCTTCATTAATAAAAAAAGTGGTGGAAAGGTATCTTCTGGAATGATGCTTCTTTTTGAAAGGACTGAATAAAGTATGCTCTCAAAAAATGAATTAGAAAAAATATTGGATACAGCTTTGGCAGCAGGCGGAGACTTTGCCGACATTTTTATGGAAAAAAAGGTTACTACCGTAATTGGCTGTGAAGATAATAAAATTGAGCGCGTCAATACGGGAATTGATATGGGAGCCGGCGTACGCGTAATTAGCGGCGCAACCACTTCTTATGCTTACACAAATGATATTTCCCTATCCGGTCTTTTGAAAATTGCTCAGGTAGCATCCCAGGCGGCTAAAAGCTCTCAGCACTTTCAACCTGTTAAAATTACGAAAAAAGTGCCTCAATTTGATTTTGATATTGAAATGATGCCCGATCAGGTGTCGATTACGCAAAAGGTGGAACAAGTACAACTGGCTAATGCAGGGGCTCGGAGTATAGATGAAAAAATCAAACAAGTGTCTGTGGGATATGGAGATGTGATTCAAGATGTATGGATCGCTAATTCTCTGGGTGACCAGGTGGAAGATCGGCGCGTCCGAACCAGGCTGGTTGTGCATGCAGTAGCCTCAAAGCAAGGTCAAGTACAGACAGGTTATGAATCTGTAGGAGGTACTCAGGGCTTTGAGATTTTTAAATGCCATAATACAGAAGAATTAGGTAAGGCAGCCGGTGAGAGGGCTTGTGCTCTTTTACAGGCGGCCCCTGCCCCGGCAGGAAAAATGCCGGTAGTCATGGCTTCTGAAGCAGGGGGTACTATGGTTCATGAGGCCTGCGGTCATGGCTTAGAAGCTGATTTAGTGCAAAAAAAATTATCTGTTTATGGTGATAAAATTGGCCAAAAAGTTGCTTCCTCCTTGGTTACTGTGATAGATGATGCCACAATCATGGGAAAATATGGCACCTATCGTTTTGATGATGAAGGAAACCACGGGCGAAAGAAAGTTCTGATTGAGAACGGGGTTTTAAAGGGATATATGTATGACTATCTTACCGCCCAAAAAGATCAGCGCCAATCCACAGGAAATGGTAGACGAGAATCTTACCGGGAAAAACCAATCCCCCGTATGAGCAATACCTATATCGCCTTCGGTAAAAATGATGATGCTGAAAAAATTATTAAAGATACAAAAAATGGACTTTTTGTGAAAAAGATGGGTGGGGGACAAGTTAATACCACCAATGGAGACTTTGTTTTTGATGTGGCGGAAGGTTATATCATTGAAGATGGTGAGATTAAAAACATGGTAAGGGGAGCAACACTAACGGGAAATGGACCGAAAGCTTTAATTATGGTAGATCGTGTTGGCTCCGATTTAGGATTTGCCATCGGTACCTGTGGCAAAGATGGCCAAGGAGCTCCGGTATCCAACGCCCAGCCCACCATTCGGATTCAAGAACTGGTAGTGGGGGGTACTGCTCCTACGGAGACGAAAAGCAAAACTACCATCAAACGATTATAAGCGGTATTGGAGGAGGAAAAAAGTGACAGACCAAAATCTGCAAATAATTGGAGAAAAAGTTTTAAAAAAAGTTTCTTCTCGCGGCATATCTTTGGCTGAAGTTTTCTTAACCAGGTCCCAGGATTTGTCTATTGATGTCAGTAATCGGCAGGTGGAGACGATGAAATTAGCGGAGGAAATCGGTCTCTGTCTGCGCCTCTACCACCATAATCGATTAGGTTTTGCCTATTCTTCCGATTTTACTGATTCTGCGTTAGATCAAATGGTCACCCAGGGAGTTGAGAATGCTCAAATAACAACACAAGATGAATTCTATACCTTGCCCGATCCTGTCTCGTCCTATCCGGAGCTGGAACTATTCGATCCTCAAATTTCCCAGGTGTCGGTGGAAGAAAAAATCACTTTAGCCCAGGAAATTGAAGATCGAGCCAGAAAATATGATCCGCGTATTAAAATTACGGAACGATGTTCCTATTCCGATTCAGTTTATCAAGTAACAATTATGAACTCCTTAGGTATTTGGGGACATTACCAGGGTTCATATTGCGGAGCCTCTGCCTTTTTGGTGGCGGAAGAAGGAGGAGATTCTCAAACTGGTTTTGGTTTTCAATATAAATTAAAGTATCGGGATTTAAACTCAGAAGTGATCGCTACGGAAGCGGCTCAAAAGGCAGTACGCTTGCTGGGAGCGCAAAGCATTAAAACCCAAACTATGGTCACCGTCTTAGATCCATATATTGCCACCAACTTTCTCGGATTAATCAGCAATTCCTTCTCCTCGGAAGCAGTACAAAAAGGAAGATCTTTTTTTGCCGAAAAAATCAATACCCAGGTTGCCTCACCTCTTATTTCCATCATTGATGATGGCACCAGAAAAGGAGGGATCGCATCTGCACCTTTTGACGGTGAAGGAGTTCCTTGTCAAAAAAATGATTTGATAGATAAAGGTATCCTGCAAGGCTTTTTATACAATACCTATACAGGAGCAAAGGAAGGTAAACAATCTACAGGAAATTGTATCAGAGGATCCTATAAAGGAACACCGGAAATTGGAACCACTAATTTATATATTGCCAATGGAGACACTTCAAAAGATGAATTGTTGAAACAAGCCGATCAGGGTATTTACATCACTGATGTAATGGGTATGCATACGGCAAATCCCATCTCAGGAGACTTTTCTTTAGGCGCCAGCGGGTTGTTAATAGAAAAGGGTGAATTAACAAAACCTGTGCGAGGAATCGCCATAGCCGGCAATGTGTTTGACTTATTATTTAGCATTGATGGAGTAGGATCGGATTTAACCTTTTTTGCAGGCAAAGGAAGTCCCACTTTAAAAATTGCTAAAATGACCGTAAGTGGAAGTTAGCTACTGTTCAAATAATTAAAACTGTGATAAAATGCTAACGAAAGGCCGGTGGTAAGGTATGGCAAGAATCCTGGTCCTGCATGGTCCGAACCTTAATCTTTTAGGTCTAAGGGAAAGAGATGTTTATGGAGATGACACTCTGGATAGGATTAATGAAAACCTTGCTCGTTTAGGGGAAAAATATCACATTGATATGGTATTTGCTCAATCTAATGTGGAAGGTGAGATCATCAATCTTCTTCATGATGTGGGCAGAGTATCTGATTGTGTAATTTTAAACCCTGCTGCTTATACCCATTATAGTATTGCTATTCGTGATGCGGTAAAAGCTATTCAGACCCCGGTTATTGAAGTTCATATATCAAATATTTATGCCCGGGAAGAGTTTCGGCATCAATCTGTCATTGCTCCTGTAGCAGTGGGTCAGGTAAGCGGATTTGGTCATTATGGTTATGAATTGGCTTTCTTTGCAGCTTTAAACATCATTAAGCATCAGTAGTAAAATAATATTTCAGTATATAAAATTTTGTTGTCAACTAGGGGGTATTTCAATGATTTCAACTAATGATTTTCGCACAGGGGTGACTATTGAATTAGACGGTGATGCTTATCAAGTAGTGGATTTCCAACACGTCAAACCAGGGAAAGGGTCTGCTTTTGTTCGATCTAAGCTGAGAAATGTACGCACCGGGGCAGTTATTGAAAAGACCTTTAACGCCGGTGAGAAACTTGCCAAAGCTCATTTGGAACAGAAAGAGATGCAATATCTGTATCATGACGGATCAGCCTTTATTATGATGGATGTCAATAATTTTGAGCAAATGTCCTTAAATGATGATCAAATCGGTGATGGAAAAAAGTATCTTAAAGAAAATATGAACATACATATTCTTCTTTTCCAGGGTCAGGTGATTGGTGTAGATTTGCCCTCTCAAGTAGATTTAGAAGTAACGGAGACGGAACCGGGTATTAAAGGAGATACGGCTTCCGGTGGTTCCAAACCTGCTACAGTAGAAACCGGAGCTGTGGTGCGGGTGCCCTTTTTTATTAATGTAGGTGATGTTATCAGCATTAATACTAAAACCGGGGAATATTTAGGACGAGCTTAAGATTAAAATGCCGCATATAAAGGCATACTAGAAAGTAGGTTTTTCCAATATTAAGTAAAATAGTAGGAGGTTTTAAAATGAAGGATCTAAAACATCAGGTCGCTTACTTGCAAGGTTTGGCGGAAGGCTTAGGGATTTCTGATGAATCCAAAGAAGGAAAGGTTATTACACAGATTATTGATGTTTTGGAGGAAATGGCCTTAATTATTACTGATTTGGAAATGCAGCAGTCCGAAATGGAAGATTACCTGGAAGGTATTGATGACGATTTAAGTGATTTGGAAGATGATTTCTATGATGATGACGACGATGACGATGATGATGACATCGATTATGTAGAGGTAAAATGCCCCAGCTGTCATGATATCGTTTGCTTTGATGCAGAAATCTTGGAAGACGATGACCTCATCGAAGTCACCTGTCCCCGCTGTGATGAGGTAGTTTATGTTAATGACGGCAGCTATGATGATCCCTGCGAATGTTGTGAGGATCATGACTTCGATGATTTTGATGATGATGAAGATGATGACGAAGAAAAATCGCAAACGGAAGATATTTAAGAAGGCGCAAGCCTTCTTTTTTTTGTTCTATTTTGCTTGTCCTCATAATATGAATAGTTATAAGGAGGGGAGAAAGGTGTCTATGATCCGTAAAATACCAGTAAATAATCAAGAAAAAAGCCTGGAAGAAAGGATAAAAAACGAAGTTTTGCCCTATCTAGCCCCGGATCTGCGCGTCTTATTAAACCAACTTCCAACATCGGAACTCCAAACTGTAGAAGAAATTAGATTGAGAATTCATGCACCTGTGCTGCTAAAACAAAGGAGCAAGGATCATTATCTCACAGCTCAAGGTAATTTAACGGAAAAATGGGAGACAAGTCTTACCTTAAGTAAGGATACCATGGATAAAACAGTCTCCTTGTTATCTAATTCTTCTCTTTATGCCTTGGAAGAAGAATTACAAAAAGGTTTTCTCACCCTTCCCGGTGGCCATCGGGTAGGTTTTGTCGGACGGGCTGTGCTGGAAGGTGGCAAGATACGTACCTTAAAACAAATTTCCGGAGTCAATATTCGTATTGCTCGTTTTATTACCGGATCTGCTTATAAAATAATTGATTATTTGGTAGAGAAGAATACTTTTCTTCATACCCTGGTCATTTCACCCCCTCAGGCAGGAAAAACCACCTTAGTACGGGACATCATTACGCTACTATCTAATGGATTTCCCGGATTTAAATCCATTGATGTAGGTTTAGTGGACGAACGCTCCGAAATTGCCGGATGTTTGGAAGGAATTCCTCAACTGCCCATTGGGCATCGTACCGATGTTTTAGATGGTTGTCCAAAAGCAGAGGGAATGATGATGCTGGTCCGTTCTATGTCGCCTCAGGTGATTGCCACAGATGAGGTGGGGCGTAAGGAGGATGGAGAAGCTATGGAGGAGGTAATCCATGCCGGGATCAAAATTTTAACCACCGTTCATGGTATGGGGCGAGAGGATCTTTTAAACCGACCTGTGATTCGAGAATTTATCAAGGAAAAGGTCTTTGAACGCTATGTTGTTTTAAGTCGCAAAAATGGCCCCGGTACCATTGAACAGATTTATGACAGGGAATGGAATCCCTTATTGGGAAGGATGGTGAAACCATGCTCAAATTAATTGGAGCAAGTATGATTATTATTACTTGTGGCATGATCGGTAACCTTTTGGGAAAAAACATCACCAGACATGTAGAGGAAATTAGGCAATTTCAATTTGGACTACAAACTTTGGAAACGGAAATCATGTATACCCTGACACCTTTGCCACAAGCAATAAAAACTGTAGAAAGCCAAACAAAGGGGACGGTATCAAAGTTTTTTCGAGAAATAGAAGAGAGATTAAAGGATGGTCAAGGTCTCACAGTAGGAGAAATTTGGACGCAGTCATTAAAGAAATTAACTCCTCATTTCTTACTTACAAAAGAAGAAATGAGCTATTTAGATCAATTTGGCCAAGGTCTAGGTTCCTCCGATCGGGAAGATCAGCTAAAACGATTGGCCCGGATTAAAAATTATTTAGCTCATCGAGAAAAAGAGGTGGAAACAGAAAGAAGTCAATTTCAGAAAGTTTGGCAGACCTTAGGTTGGTCTTGCGGGGTGATTATTACCCTGATTTTTATTTAGGGATTAAAATATTTCCTGGAGATGAATCATGAGACAAAGTATCTTGAGAAAGGACGATAACAATGATGGGAGATACAAGCGTCATTTTGTTGTTGGCTGGTTTGGCTATTGGAGTGACGATTATTCAATCGTTTTTAAAG
>JAXGQR010000024.1:0-16779 GCA_040766325.1 Dehalobacterium sp.
TTAAAGTCAGTAAAATCAATGCTTTGCTAATTAATCAGCAGACACTAATTATGAGAAATTTTATTGGTCCGGTTTGAAGAAATTAATGATGGCCTTGATTGATTTGAATATTACCCCTTATGTGTTTTGTGAAGGGAAATATAACACCCGTTTAGAAGTCATCTCTGATGTGCCTAAGGGAAAAGTCATTTATATGTTTGAAGAGGTGGATATTGTTCAAGCGAAGAAAACCGTCGGTCAGGTGGCTTGTATATGTGGTAATCTGCCCACTGGCCTTTTGGCCTATGGTAAAAAGCAAAAGGTAATTGACGAAACAAAACGGTTAATTGACAATTGTGCTGGTGATGGCGGATTTATCATGGATTGCTCCATCGTTTTGGATAATGCCAACAGAGAGAACATGGAAGCTTGGGCAGAGACTACCAGAACCTACGGCAAATATTAATATGATTCTTGGACTGTAGCCGGTAGAAAGTCAGTAAAGGATTAACAATACTAAGATAAAAATCCCGCATATACTGCGGGGTTTTTTCATGTATCCGGAAGCCAACGGTGTAACTGTGTAGGTAGTCGGAAGGAAAGGCTGCGCTCGGGTCCTGATTAACCGACCAAATGGTTTTTGCCCCCTTGATTTTTGTCAAACTTACCTTTTGGCAATTGTAGAATGTCGAAATATACATCTTCTACTTTATTAGCAAATGCAGCAGAAGAATACATTTGTCGCGCCAGACGAGCGGCATCTTCAGCCATTGATTTTTGCATTTCGCTGCTATTAAAAAACAAATCAAGCTTATCTAAAAAATCCTGTTCGCTTTCGTAGAGCCAACCATTTATTCCGTTAAAAACAACGCCATTAAGACTTTCATCCTTGCGGCAAAGCACCGAAAGGCCGGAAGCTAGGGCTTCCACATAAGTAAGCCCCTGGGTTTCGCTGACGGATGAACTTACAAAAAGACCTCCTAAATGATAGTAGTCTCCGATGTGTTTTGGTGACACCATGCCGACAAAGCGTACAAAATCATGTATACTTAAATCCGCTGTAATCTTTTCCAGAGCGTCTCGGTGCGGGCCATCGCCGACGATAAGGAAAGTCAAATCGTTCACCGGGCGTCGAGCCAGATAGCGGAGCAATTCTTCTAAATTTTTTTCTTTGGCAAGGCGGCCAACAAAGAGCAGGACGTGGTTTTTTTCCGGAATATTTAACTGTTTTTTCATTGCAAGAAGAGTATCAGACCCGGGTGATTCGATAAATTGGTGCAGGTCGATACCTGTAGGGATTACTCGGATATCTCTATCGACTCCATAGTTGTTTAATAATGTACGTACCTTTTCAGTGGGAGCGATGACACAGGCCGTCTGCCTGATGATCCAGCGGGATAAGGATGCTACCATACGGCGGCCCCATCGTTTGCTTGGGGAAAAATAATGGGTATAGTCTTCATAAACCGTATGATAGGTATGGATGATGGGAATATCCAGCTTTTTTGCAATTCTACGTGCGATCATGAATGTGGAGAACTCACATTGAGAATGGATAATATCAGGATGCCATTGCACAATGTCTTGTATCAAATGGGAAGAAAAAGCTGATTTGATCCTGGCACCGGGATAGAGTCTCCCTGCCCCGATGGATCCAATGTAAGTTACACCACTTAATTGATAAGATTGAGTGGTTTGGGATAGGGTCAAAACGCGCACATCATGTCCGCGCTTGATCAGTTCTCTTCTCAGGTTCAATACTGAAGTAACAACTCCGTTAACGGTCGGTGCGTACCAGTCTGTCGTAATAAGAATTTTCATAATAAGGCACCTCGCATTTCTCGCGGCATAGCGCAGTTCTATTATAATTGTTGCCGCTGAACTTTTGGTCGGATGCAAAAGCCTCCAAGATAAGTTAATATAATGATATCCGGTTCAATTCATCCCTGATTAATGAGTATTGGCTGAGCGCTGAATTAAATTTCTGTTTTAGCAAGTATTTCACTATTAGTATTTGACCTTTCGTTTCTATATCAATATACCTTATAATTATAGTTTTGAGAACTGTTCATTTAAATTTTAACTAAGTACAAGGGTAATATTATTTTTTTGAACTTAGAAAAATATATTTGTTCCATGTTTTATTGTCATCATATGCTTTTCAAATAAATTCCCTTTAGGTTAAATTGAAAGCATGTTAATCATTTAGATTTAAAAGAGAGAAGGGAAATATCGGGAAATGCCGAAATACCTTTATGATTCTTCATTCATAATAATTGTGGAATAGCGGTGATAACTATTCAAGCTCAGCATTTTGGTGCATGGGAAAATATCGGTAGTAAATTCATGGGGAAGGGTTGGAAAAAATTTTTATGAGCCAACGGATGGGATATTTTCAAGTTATTTTTGCCACATTAATTTGGGGTTCATATGGTCTGTTCGTGCGCCATCTCGAATACCCGCCGGAATTAATTTTGTTTTTCAGATACCTATTGGGTTTCCTCTTTCTCTTTGTTCTTGCCTATAGAACGAAAAAACTTCTTTGGACAGAAGCAATTCGCCATTGGCGAAAATTTATATTAATAGGTGCTTTTTCTGCATCAAGCTGGTATGCTTACACCTTTAGCTTAACATATACCAGTGTCGCCAATGCCGTATTTCTACTTTATACTGCTCCTTGTTTTGTAATAATTTTTTCTCCATTTCTCTTAAAAGAAAAGGTAGAAAAAAATGCCATATTAGCCTTGATGGTATCATTATTGGGCATGACAATAATTATGAAGGGCAGTGGTATGGCCTTTAGTGCCAATAGCTGGGTAGGAGATACAATATCTTTGGCTAGTGGCTTGTTCTATGCCCTTTCGATGATCATGATCAAAAAACTGCCAAGCCATCTTTTGGGAATAACAGTAAATATGTATGTTGCATGCACTGCCTGTATGTTTTGTTTACCTATGGCTGCTCGTCACATGCATTTAATTCAAGTAAAGGATTTTTCTCTTCTCATCGCTTTGGGTATATTGCAACAGGGAGTGGCCACTACTCTTTATTATGCCGCCTTACGTCATATTAAAATTACTCATGCCAGTATCCTTACTTATCTAGACCCGGTATTTTCCGTATTTTTTGCTTTCATCTTTTTACAAGAAATCATAGGCTTGTCGACGTTGGTGGGAGGCCTAGTTGTGCTCCTCGGAGGAATAATAATTGTCAACAGTTCGGCTAAAGACGAAGTGGGATCCAAGACGGCTGCACTAAATACGACAAAAGACTAGACGTGGCTGCAAATTATTATTGAAAAGTGTAATGATATGTATTAGAATTAACGCGACAGTATCTTTGAGAACTGTTCAAGCGGCGGTATCATGCTGAACTGCACGCGATATTAATTATTTTTATTAACAACTAGGTAATAGTGCATTTTGAATAAGTAAAATATCGCATAGAATAATCTGCTTTGATCCTTAGTGACAGAGACAGTCTAAATTTTTGGATGAAACGAACAAGGTCTTCTCATCTGTCAAAGGGTTATGCTTTAGTTTAAGTAGAACTTGACAGGTGGAGAAGATTTTTTGTTTTGTGTGCCACACCTTCTGTGGAAGAAAGAGTTACACTATTAAGTAAAGGGTGAGGATTTTGAGAATTGGATTTATCGGTTCAGGCAGAGTAGGGAAGGCTCTAGGGCTTTATTTTGAAAACCACGGTCTGGACATAGGCGGTTATTATAGCAAGTCCATCCGGTCGGCAGATGAAGGAGCTGCCATCACATGTTCCCGAGCATATTTATCTTTGCATGATTTGGCTCAAGCTTGTGAGATTATTTTTATTACCGTTCCCGACCAGGTGTTGAAGGAAATTGACATTCAGGCAGTAAAACTCATGGAACAAAAATCTATAGATCGGTATAAAATATGGTTTCATGTAAGCGGCGCCCATCCATCTCAGATTCTGTCCGGAATTAAAGGAACTGGATGTGGTGTGGGCAGCATGCATCCTCTGCAAAGTATAGGAGATCCTGTGACCGGGGCGCGGAGTTTGGAAACGGCTTGGTTTTCTCTTGAGGGAACAGAAAATGCACTTGAAACAGGAAAACATATCTTAGCTCAAACCGGGGGCCGTTACAGTCTGATAGAAGGGCAAAATAAACCTCTATATCATGCAGGGGCTTGTGTTATATCAAATTTTTTTGTTACTTTGCTGGAGAGCGGAATTCACTATTTTGAAGAAGTAGGAATGAAGAGAGAGGAAATCCTTAGGGCAATTAAGCCATTGATAGAGGGAACTTGGTCCAATGTGCAGCGGCAAGATACAATTTCAGCATTGACCGGGCCTATTGTGCGAGGCGATTTGAATACGGTACACCTCCATCTGGAAACGTTAGATAAAGAATTGCCCGGAGAGATGGAACTCTATCGGGCACTGGCACTAAAAACTGTGGAAATCGTTGAGAACAAAAGACTGTCCCGTGAGCTGTCGGAAAAATTGAAACAAATTCTTACGTGAGTAAAATAATTTTGGAGGGACTATTTGATGAAAAATAAATTTACCACCCAATCATTTGCTGCGGCGAAGGATAAGGGCAAGAAAGTCACTATCCTTACCGCTTATGATTATTCTATGGCGCAAATCATGGACGATTGCGGCATCGATGCCATTTTGGTAGGAGATTCTCTGGGTATGGTGGTGCAGGGCAAAGAAACTACGGTGGAGGTCACCATGGATGAAATGATCTACCATTGTCGCTGTGTGGCGCGGGGTGCATCTCGAGCCATGTTGATCAGTGATATGCCTTTTCTTTCTTATCATATCAGCAATGAGGAAGCGGTCAGAAATGCGGGACGCTTGATTCAGGAAGGTAAAATGAACGGTGTCAAGCTGGAAGGAGGGAAAGGAGTCGCCGATACGATAAAGGCTATTGTTCGGGCTCAAATACCTGTAATGGGGCATATTGGTCTGACACCCCAATCGGTAAACATTTTTGGCGGTTTTAAGGTCCAAGGCCGTGATAAGGGGGCTGCCCAAACTCTGATTGAAGATGCACTAGCCCTGGAGGAAGCTGGAGCCTTTGCGCTGGTTTTGGAATGCGTACCGGAAAGCTTGGCACAGATTATCACCGAAAAGATGAGCATACCAACTATCGGCATTGGTTCCGGACGATATTGTGACGGACAAGTGTTGGTGGTGCACGATCTTTTGGGTATGTATAATGAGTTCGCACCTAAATTTGTTAAAAAGTACGCTGATCTGAAAAGTACCATTAAAGAAGCTATAGATGGTTATATCTATGATGTTCAAGAAAAGAAATTTCCGGAAAAAAAGCATACTTTCTCGATTAGCGAAGATGTTCTCGAAAAACTCTATTAGTGATCAATATGATTAACATAACTGTCTGGAGGATGATGAAAATATGAGTTTCGTAAAAACAGCTGCGGCTCTGGAGGAATGGTTTAGGGAAGCTGGGCGCAGTAATAAGACATTGGGTTTTGTGCCCACCATGGGCTATTTGCATGAAGGCCATTTATCTCTGATAAAAGCCGCAAAAAAAGAAAATGACCTTGTTGCAGTAAGTATTTTTGTTAACCCTACCCAATTTGCCCCAGGGGAGGATTTTGAAAGTTATCCTCGGGATGAGGCGCGTGATTATCAATTAGCCATAGAGGCGGGAGCGAATGTGGTTTTTGTGCCCGATGGGTCGGAGATCTACCCGCCCGGGGCTTCTACCCAGGTTTTGGTGATCGGGGAGATCACGAAAAAGCTCTGTGGTATCTCTCGGCCGACCCATTTTGGTGGTGTAACTCAGGTAGTTAGTATTTTATTTAACATTGTTCGGCCAAACCGGGCTTATTTCGGCCAAAAGGATGCCCAACAGGCCTTGATCATTAAAAAAATGGTACGAGACTTGCATATTCCTGTAGAAATTAGGGTATGTCCTATTATTCGGGAAGCAGACGGTTTAGCAATGAGCTCGCGCAATGTTTATCTCACACCTGAGGAGCGTAACCAGGCTGTCTGTCTGAACCAAGCTCTGGAAAAAGCGGAGCAATACTTGTACTCGGACGCCCCTGATTGCAGCAATATTAAGAAACTGACCTCGATCATCAAAGAAGAGATCGAAAGTCATTGTCTTGGCCGTATTGATTACTGCGATATTTTTGACGGAGAAACCCTGGAGGACATTACAGAGATTCTACCGGGGAAAAAAGCTCTGGCTGCCGTGGCCGTAAAATTTAGCAAGGCACGTCTGTTAGATAACAGGATTTGGTCCCTTTAAATGTATATAACTATAATCGAACGGCAGTCTAGCGTTCCCCATGTGGCTGCTGAAGACTTAAAAAGAGGTGAAAGTGTAAAATGTTTCTGACAATGTTTAAAAGCAAACTACACCGGGCTACAGTGACCCAAGCCGATATCAATTACGTGGGTAGCGTAACCATCGATAAAGATTTGCTGCACCAAGCGGGTATTCTTCCCGGAGAAAAGGTGCAGATTGTAAATATCAATAACGGAGAGCGATTTGAAACTTACACTATCGAAGGAGAGGCGGGCAGCGGGATTTTGTGTATTAACGGCGCTGCGGCAAGACTTGTTCAGGTAGGGGACAGGGTTATCGTGATTTCATATGCCTTGATGAACGAGGAGGAGGCGCAAGCTTTTCAGCCGACAGTCCTGGTTTTAGATAAACAAAACAGTATTGTTCGCGTCAAACATGAAGAAGTCCACGGGACAAGGGAATAGTAAGTGTATACGTTAAAATTCCCGGCATCATATGGATATTAATAAACATGCCTGATACCGGGAAATCACTATTTACACTCTTTTGATAAGTATATTTTGCTTATAATTCCAACAACTCCATAATCTCCTGCTCCTGTAGTTGTGTGATAAAGGTTTCTCCCGGTTTGATCACTTCATTGATCAGATCTTTCTTTTTTTGCTTAAGCTCATAGATTTTTTCCTCGATAGTACCAAGGGTAATAAAATTCAGCACATTGACCACCTTTTCTTGACCGATGCGATGGGCCCGGTCCGTGGCTTGGTCTTCCACCGCGGGGTTCCACCAGGGGTCAAAATGAATTACAGTATCTGCCCCGGTGAGATTCAGACCTGTGCCGCCTGCCTTGAGGGAAATCAAAAACAAGTCATGTTCGCCCCGATTAAAGGCTTCGGTCATGCCTAATCTTTCATGGGCAGGAACGGAACCGTCTAGATAAAAATAGGGGATCCCCGCCTGATCGAGTTCCTCACGGATGATTGCCAGCATAGAAGTAAACTGGGAAAAAAGTAGACTGCGGTGTCCGCTAGCACGCAGTTCCTCCAACACCTCTCTTAATTGGACCATTTTGCCACTTTCCCCGGAGTAGTTTTCCAGAAACATGCTGGGATGACAACAGATTTGCCGCAGGCGGGTTAGGCCGGCCAGAATCTTAATGCAGCTTCGTTCAAATCCCTTTTCTTTGATTTCCCCGGCGATATTAGTTTTGATCATTTCATGATAAGCCAGATAAACCTTTTTTTGTTCTCTGGTGAGCTCGGAGACCATTTTTAACTCGATTTTATCGGGTAGTTCCTGCACCACATCTTTCTTAAGGCGACGCAGAATAAAGGGGCTGACCTTACGGGACAGTTCTTCCAGTACATTAGAGCCATCCTCCGTCACTGATTCCGTAGTCTTCTTCAAGGGTTGAATATATTTTTGGGCAAACTTTTTATAACTGGGGAAAAACCCGGGCATGAAAAAATCAAAAATGGACCATAATTCCGAAAGGGAATTTTCAATGGGCGTCCCCGTTAGGGCAAAATATTGCTTGGCCTTGATCATTTTCATGGTTTTGGCCGTGATGCTATGGGCATTTTTAATATATTGAGCTTCATCCAGGAAGCAGACACAGAAGGTTTGATCCTGATAGAGCTGAATGTCATTGCGGATCAAAGGATAAGAGGTAATCATTACATCCACCGGGTCGTTTTTTAATGTGGACCAAAGCTCACTGCGCTCATTTTTTGTGCCGGCAATCACCCGGGTGGTGAGTCCAGGTGCGAATCTGGAAATCTCCTCAAGCCAATTATAGATCACTGAGGTAGGGGTGACCACCAAGGCCGGATGGGGATCCTGCTCTTTTTGCGAAATAATAAAGCTAATAGCTTCCAAAGTTTTGCCCAGCCCCATATCATCGGCGAGAATGCCGCCAAAGCCGTAAGATGCTAAGGATTTCAGCCACTTAAAACCGGTTTTCTGATAATCACGCATTATTGGTTCCAGATGCGAAGGAAGAGGAAAATCTAAATCCTCCGGCTCTCGTACGTTTTGCACTAAATCTTTAAAGGCTTTATCCCTTCTGAAGCGCCCTCGTGGATTGCGTTGTAGCATGGTATCCAGATAGAGGGAACGGTACATGGGAAGTGACACATGTCCTTTGTTCAAATCTTTTTCTGTAATGTTCAGCTCCTCGAAAAAATCCGCTATGGTAGACAATTCTTCTGTGTTCAGAGGGAGGAAAGCGCCATTTTTCAGGCGGTAATATTTCTTTTTTTCTTTTAAAGCTGCGAAAACCTGAGCCAGCTCTTCCCCGATACCATCAAGCTCAAAATCCACCTCCAAGAGACGGGAATCTACGTTAATAGATACCTGACCCCGAAACCCTGGAGTGGGCGGACGTTTGCTTACCAGGTGGAAGCTATCGCTAAAATAAACCTCGGACTCTTCCTGCAGGGCGGGGAGAATGGATTGTACAAAGTTGAAAATATTTTCTTCATCTTCCAGATAAACCTGATGACCCAGAACGTGAAAGCCACCGGTTTCAAAAAATTGCAGCACCTTTTTTTCTTGTTCGCTGTCTCGGAGGAGAATCTTTTCTTCTTCTGTTCCGGGTTGATTCCGGGTCGTCTTTTCCTCCCGTCCACTACCGCCGAAAGGGTTAATGACCCGATCGCCGTAAATAAAATTGATTCGGGCCAGAATTCGCTCGTCTTGGGTATCAAGATAAATCTTTGTCTTTAAAGGGCGTTCCTGGATTTTTGAGGCCAATTCCTTCTGTACTGTTAAAGCTCCCGCCTTTTTGATCCGAGGCAAAAGTTCCGAGACTACCCGCTCCTGCTGCTCTTCACTGATGAGCAAGGAATGGGCGGGGACTTTAGTCAGGCCTCGGTATAAAGGCATGAAATTCTGCCGCTGACGCTGGTTCAAATGATAGATGGACCCCAGGTAAAAAAAATATTCACCGTCTTTTGTTAAAGGGGTCATAGCGGAGAGACCCTGACCGTTCAGATAAAGGTTACCCTCTTTTTCCCCTAAGAAAAAGTTTACGGGGAAGGAATTCTTCTGAATAGTGACCTGATCGTAAGATTTACTATTTAACTCTACCGTGAAACTTCGTTCGGCCATGATCTGTAACCAGCGCTTGAGGAGCATTTCCGGTAGAATGATGTATTTGCCGTTAAATAAGGCTCGCTTACTGCTCTTATTGTAATAAGAGACGGAATAGGGTGAGTAGTTTCCTGGGATGCGCTGCTCGTACAAATTAACCACATGATAAATCTCAAAGAAAAGATCCAGCATGGTCTGGTTCTCCTCGCTAAAAGCGTGGACGCCGGGTTGGAAGGTAAATTTTTTACCAAAAGGTATCTGTACACCTTCTTCCAGCTGCTCTAAAAAATTGCGCATATTCTTCACCACATATAAGCGTTCCTCACCTATGGATAGGGAAATGGCACATTGATTTTCCTCCGTATTTTCTTCATCATAAAAAAAAGCCAAGGTAGGCATTAGGGTTACTTCCCGGAAGGTGGTTGATTGTTCTCCCGGCAGTTCATTTAAAATTTCGCTGATTAAATGACGGGAACGGGCGGAAATCCTGTCCTGGCGGCTTTCCTCATACTGTTCCAACGCCAAGAGAGCAGCTACTACATGCTTGCAATAACCGAAATAGTGACCGTAGTCTTTGCAGGAGCATTGGTAACGGGCTACATCTCCCTGATCGTCCATCCAGATTTCCGTGGTATAGGTATCATTCATCCCTACAACCTGCCCGGTATATTTTATTTCCGATTTTTTGAAGGAAAGCTTGCGCACCCGACTTTGCTTGAAATAGGAGAGACCTTGTACAAAATTGATGGGAGCGCAGCCCTTCTGTATTTTTCTTTGGTAGATGTTAACCAACTTATTTTTCACTCCAGTATTATGGGAATTGTAGGTCAATAATTCATTGTACCTCTTTTAGCAATAAATTAAAAGTCCGATGATGACGATGTATTGTAACTTATAATGTAATTTTTGTTAACCTATGATATCTTGAACCTCCATATATGTGAACATCATGTGTGAACTCCGGGTAAAAGTATGACAAATGTGATAAGATGTTGCCATCATGATTTACTAAACATTGACGAAAAGCCATCGAAAAAGCCCTATGGAGCAAGATACCCAAAGGGCTTAATCCGTTATATAGTATTGTCGTTTTGACTAGGTGGTGACTTTTATTTAAAACCTAAGAGGAGAAATATCATAGTTTTTAAAAATGTAGCTACTTCCTCAACATGATAATAAATTCCGTTCCCACTCCGGGTTTGCTTTTTACCTTGATTTTTCCTCCGTGACCCAGAATAATGATTTTAGCGATGGCAAGGCCTAGACCGTGGCCACCTTTTTCCTTGTTTCGAGATTCCTCTGTGCGGTAGAATCGGTCAAAAATATGCTCCAATTCTTCCTGGGTCATGCCGATGCCTGTATCTTTTATGCTAATCGTATGATAACCGTCCGCATGCCCCAGAGTTACATTAATATCTCCCTTAGATGGGGTGTATTTAATGGCATTATCAATAAAAATGCGCAGGGCTTGTTTGATGCGGTTTTTATCGGCATAAATGCTTGCTTCACTTTCAATATCAAAGGAGATATTGTGGTCACTGTCGATCATTTGGGTTTCCCGGGCAATTTCCCGGAGGATCTCTGTGAGACTAAAACCTTCTTTTTGCAAAACAAAGTTTTCTTTGTCATGTCGGGCCAGGAATAATAGCTTATCAATCAGTTCCTTCATATTTTCAGATTCGTTTTTAATGGCATCAATGGATTCCTGAAGCACTTCCCGGTCGTCCTTGCCCCAGCGGTCCAGCATGTCCGCATAGCCTTGAATTACGGCGATGGGCGTTCGTAGTTCATGGGAAGCATCGGAGACAAATTGTTTTTGTCGGTTATAGTTATTTTCAATGCGATTCATCATTTCATTAAAGGTCATGGCCAGTTCTTTTAGTTCATCCTTGGAGCCGCTGACGTTTAGCCGGAGATTCAAATTTCGTGTGGAAATATCCCGTACGGTTTGGGTCATTTCTTTAATAGGTAGAAAAAACCCGCGTCCGATCATGGAGATGGATATGAGACCAAAGAAGAAGACAATGGCGTAAACTACCAGCATGGTTTGAGCAAGACAGATCAGTACCGCCAGTGAAGGACTTAAATCTGTGTAACTGACAACAAGGAAGGGGACATGGGAACTTTCCCCTTCCCTGACTCCGATAAAAGGTAAAGCTTCAAATAGAGAAATAGAACGAATCTTATTAATACTATCTTTGTTTAGAGCCAGATAAATTTTTCCCCTCATGGGAACCACACTTAAGAGACGAGTAAAATTTTCATGGGTGGGGGCAAAATCTGTTGCCAGAATCAGGGTATGGGATTGATCGAAAATCATTAGGGGGAGATCCTCTTCCCGAGCAAATCTGTTCAATTGAAGTTGCACTTCCTGATCATTGATGTCAGGTGCTTTCAGCTTTGTCGCTAGGAATTCTTCAAGAGCAGAATAGTCCTCAGAGACACCAGAGATGATTGTGAACGCACCAAAGATGAGCAATATTCCAAGACCGGCCATAATCATTGCCTTTAGAAAGATTTTATAGTAATTTAACGATAATTTGAAAAGGATAGAAAACTCCAGCTTTTCGCGCAGTAATTGTTGGATGAACCTTACTCCTTCAAGGGGCAAGGAGAGGAGTTTATTCAGCCGGTGCCTGTGATTTTGATTGTAGCCGTTATTACTATTTTTCATGATCTTTTGAATCTTTAAGATTATTTGTTAGATCTTTAACCTTCAACATATAGCCCACACCGCGCACCGTATGGATCAAGGGGACATCATATTTTTGATCAATTTTGTTGCGCAAATAACGAATATACACATCGGTAATATTGGTATCTCCTACATAATCATAGCCCCACACATGTTCCAGAATCTTATCCCGGGAGAGGACCACTCCCTGGTTTTCTAGCAAATACTTCAAAAGATCAAACTCCGTCTTGGAAAGAGATATTTCTTCCCCACGGAAGGTTACCCGGTATTCATCCTTAAAAAGGGTCAGATCTCCTGCGGTGATAATTTGCTTTTGTCCGGGGATTTTTTCTTTTCGTTTCAGAGCGACACGTATACGGGCTAATAATTCTTCAATGGCAAAAGGCTTTGTCACATAGTCATCGGCACCGCTGTCCAGCCCCATAACCTTATCAGTAACATCATCCTTAGCGGTAAGCATAATGATGGGCACATCTGATTGGCGCCTGATACGCCGACAGATTTCGATACCGCTTAACCCGGGCAGCATCAAATCCAAGATGATTAAATCCACCTTGTCGGAAGTAGCCTTTGCATAACCCTGCTTGCCCTCATGGGCAACTTCTACCTCATATCCCTCATGAGAAAGCTCAAGCTCCAGAAATCTAGCGATTTTTACCTCATCTTCGATCACGAGAATTTTCGTTTTCCCATTAATTTTTTGTTCCCCCTTTCATAACCTTATCAGTTAGCCTTATTATAAACTGAAATGAACCTGTACTCAACACAGGTTCATTTCAATCATTTCGTTGTTATTTTAGGTTATGCAGCCTTATTCGATGGTGATTTCATTTTCACCTTGATCCTTTTTTTTCCGTGTAGTTTGATGATTCTGATCAGCTGCATTTTTATCATCCATTATTGTTGCAGATTTAAACTTATTACTTAATTCGTCTATTACTTCATTGATTTCAACTGTCTGACCGACATTTTTCTTAATTCTGATTTTATAACCCAGGACATAGATGACAGCAACCAGAATTATATAGAACCAAAAGATGGGCATAGTAATCAGAAGGATCAGTATGAGGATGCTCATAGGAATATTTAAGAAAGTTTCTTCTCCTTTTTCAATGGTAAAGCGCGTGACATTCCCTTTATGAAGCAGTCTCTTGGCACGGATACCAAATGTTGAACCGTGATTACTGCTGCCGGTATAGTAAGCGTGCGGCCCTTGTTTTTCTCTCAAACTCAACGATGGCTTCAATCAGATCTCCGTTATGTTTTTCCAGCAATTCCTTTGCTTCCTGATAGCTACAATTGGTTCTTTTGCGCATTTCATCAATCAGCTTAATATCAATGGTCATTATGTTCCACTCCTTTTTTGTTTGATCTTATTATACCCCAGAATCATTAAAGCAATATAAATGAAATATTAGAATTTGATGAGAATAAAGAGTAAATAATTGAAATTTTCATGAGATTTATTCTAATGGAGAAACAGAAATGGGGAGACAAGCATATATAGTAGTATAGAAATATTTTTTCATGTTATTTTTCAATTTTTGATTTTTCCTGATGGTTGTTCAGACAATTAGTGAAGGTAACGAATGGGTCAGTAAGGAGGTTATAGAGAAAAGGAGGGGGAAAAATGGAAGAATTGATTACAATCATCAGCAATGTAGGATTCCCCATCGCCATTTCTGCATATCTGCTGATCCGTATTGAAAAAAAACTGGATTCATTAAGTGACAGCATCGCTGAATTAGCTAAAGTCATCGAAATTCTGAAAAACAGCATCTAAATTTCTTCCAAAAAAACTCTTAAAACTACCGTCTTGCGGTAGTTTTTGACTGTGAGCTATAAGATAAAAGTTGAATGATAAAAGCAATAAGACTCTTATAAATCTCAACTAACGAAAAGAATTATATCTTAATAAGGCGGATGGGAATAACGGTTTACAATTGAGAAAAATTTGTATAAACTATGAATTGATAGACAAATTATGCCATAAAGGACCTAAAGGGTAAGGATGGTGCAGAATATGAAAATTCGCAAAGCAGTTATTCCCGCAGCCGGTCTTGGAACCAGGTTTCTGCCGGCTACTAAAGCAATTCCAAAGGAAATGCTTCCTATTATCGATAAGCCTACAATTCAGTTTATCATAGAAGAAGCTGTCGCTTCTGGAATTGAAGATATATTGATCGTTACCGGCCGAGGGAAACGAGCTATTGAAGACCATTTTGATAAGTCCTATGAACTGGAAATGGAGCTGGAAAAAAATCAAAAGCATGAACTGCTGAAAATGTTGCAAGATATCTCTAATATGGCAAATATTCAGTATGTTCGCCAGAAGGAGGCCCTTGGCTTGGGCCATGCTGTTCTTTGTGCTCGGCGCTTTGCAGAGCATGAACCATTTGCAGTCCTCTTGGGAGATGATGTTATACAGGCAGATAAACCCTGCCTGCAGCAGATGATGGAAATTTTTGAGGAATATGAAGTCAGCGTTATTGGGTCACAGTTTGTTCCAGAATCCGATGTCCATAAATACGGGATTGTCAAAGGGGAAAAGGTGCAAGATCGTTTATATGACGTGGAGGAACTGGTAGAAAAACCCACCCCAAATAAGGCGCCCTCCAATCTGGCCATTATGGGACGATACATAATTCATCCTGAAATCTTTAAGCTGTTAGAAAATCAACAACCCGGAGCCGGAGGAGAGATTCAATTAACGGATAGCCTACGCTTATTGAGCCAAAGCCGCAAACTGTATGCGTATATTTTTGAAGGAAAACGATATGATGTAGGGGATCGGATGGGTTACTTGGAAGCAACCGTGGATTATGCTCTAGAGCGGGAGGATTTGAAAGATGAATTTCAAAAGTATTTGCGGAGTAAGATCATTTGTACTGGATGCTAAGATACTGGATTAGCTACCCGGTAAAAAAACTTAACAAAGGAGAAGAAAATGTACTATGCGACACATTACAAATCTACTGTTGGGGATATATTGCTTGCTAGTGATGAAAATAATATAATCGGTCTGTGGATTGATGAGCAGAAATATATATGCGACACATTGCCGCAAGAAATCACTGAAAAAGATGATATTCCAATCATTCAAGATGGTATAGCATGGCTGGATGATTATTTTTCCGGTAAGAAGCCGCAATTATCCAGGCTGCCTCTTGCCCCCAGAGGTGGTGAGTTCAGACAGCTGGTGTGGAAGATTCTTACTGAGATACCTTACGGCGAGCTTACAACTTATGGTAAGATTGCAAAAGAAGTTGCAAAACGTATGGGGAAAGATCGAATGTCCGCGCAAGCTGTAGGTGGTGCCATCGGGCATAATCCTATATCGATCATTATACCCTGCCATCGTGTGGTCGGTTCCAACGGGAGTCTGACCGGCTATGGGGGTGGGATTGAAAAAAAGGTACAGCTGCTTAAGCACGAAGGAGTAGATATGACTGGATTATTTGTTCCCCCAAAAGGGACGGCACTTTAAAGAGTGTGGATATCCCCCAAAAATGTAATTTTGTAAAATGACCCATAGAGCAGATCGCGAATAGGATACATGAAATATTTAGAGAAGGGAGCGTTTACTATAAATAAGAAACCCTGGTATAAGAATTGCCCTCCTTGAATTCTCATGTACCTGCTGCTGGGTGCAGCATTTATCCTTTTTAGCCTGATTCAGTTTCTGCTAAAATAGAAGGATAAAAAGGAAACAACGGAATAAAGGAGATTCTATCCTATGGAAAAATTGAAAATGTGGACAACTCAGGATGAACGAGTACTTCATGAAATTAAAGAAAAAGGTGTGTATCGAGCAAGTATAAGAAGCATCCGACAGAAATATGGTACCTGCTCCGATATATATTTGAAGGTCTATAAGTGGTTGTCCCAGGCGGCAAACAGCATTGTTCAAAAACCTGCTGGCGTGGAATTTCCTATATGGACAGCTTTTCAACAGGAGGGATCCTTTGGTTTGATGGACGGGCAGGTGCGCTTTGAATTGGAGGTGGAAAAGGAGGATATCATTATCTTTGACAGCGGCAAGTGGGACTATATCCTCAATTACTGGTATATCCCTGCAGACAGCAAAGATAAAGAAGCGTATGATCAGAAGTTGGAGTCCTTGGGGATAAAAAACAAAAGTCATATTTATTCGACCAATTTTTATCCCATACTTAAGCGGGAGGTGGAGCAGAGCTGGCAGAGACTGTTTGATCCTCGGATCATCATCTCAGGTATAGATCAAGCCGTCATCTGGGAAATTCGGCCTGAATGGATTAAAAACATCATATATCCTTCAAAATAAAATAAAAACATCATGGCATTATCTTTGTGATCCATTCTTTTCTGATTTCCCACAGGGCGCACATATCATCTGCCGAAAGCCGGATGGATTCGTCAAATAATCTTTCCCAGCTAGCGATGATTTCCTTCTTAAGCTGCGGGTAGAAATGGTTCGTATATGCTTGGGAGGGGTGTTGCAGTCCCTGGGTGGAGATCTTTTTTTTGAAGTTTTGCTCGTCATTAGGATTTTCAGGTATGTATGAAAGGTTGAGAATCCTCAGCCACTTTCCCTGATTAAAAAATAGCGCCTGATCCACCGGAACATCCAGTTCGACGATACGGTCTCCCGGGCCATAATTAGAAATCATTTTGGCGTCACAGTATGCCCACACGGGATATTCTGCTTCCGGGGGCGGTGTGATTCTTTTGGATAAAGTCCGTATAATGGTGTAAAAAGGAA
>JAXGQR010000025.1:0-16087 GCA_040766325.1 Dehalobacterium sp.
GAGTACGGGAGATTGTATAAAAAATTGTATGGCCTGGATACCTATGGAATGCGTTATTTTAATGTGTTTGGCAGAAGACAGGATCCAGATGGAGCCTATGCAGCTGTGATACCTAAGTTTATTAAGCAGCTATTGAATGATGAGCAGCCTACTATCAATGGAGATGGGAAACAGTCGAGAGACTTTACATATATTGAGAACGTAATTGAAGCTAATCTTAAAGCTTGTTTGGCTTCAAGTGAGGCAGCAGGGAATGCCTTTAATATTGCCTACGGGGGCAGAGAATATTTAATCGATATCTACTATGAACTGTGTAAGGCATTGGGTAAAGATATTGAACCGATATTTGGGCCTGACCGGCCAGGGGATATTAAACATAGTAATGCCGATATCAGTAAGGCCAGAGAAATGCTCGGCTATGAGCCGGAATGGAGCTTCGAGCGGGGGATTCAGGCAGCCATTGAGTGGTATAAGGGGAATTTGTAGGTGCGTGCGTTGTCATGCAAAGTTGCTTTATTCTGATTTAAAACTAACAAAACGAATTAGTAAGCTAAAGGTTTATAAGGTAATGCCCATAAAATGGTTTTAGACTTTGATGATGGCGTAAAGACCAAATACGGGAAGTCCGAGGAATGAAGCACCAAAAACAATTGCTTGATTGGAAAGATGGATTGACAAGGATGTAGGGAGGGTTGCCTGTGCAAGAGTATGTTGAATTTATAAAAGCTTCTCTTCAGCAGGACTTTGTTCAGGAAAGCATTCTTGTTGTTATGAGTGTTGTTTTTGGTGGTCTTATCACCGTTATCATCAATAACGGCGCAATGAAAAAACAAAGCAAATTCGAAATGCAGAGAAAGATTATTGAAGGGCTTCTTCAAAGAGCTGAAAATTTGCAAAAAGGACTAGAACAGCTGGAGATAGGTATATCGTTCAAATTGCTTAGTAATGATGAATACAATGCGGCGGCGAATGAGGTTGGGCGATTATGCCTATCACTAAATGAAGCCTTGCGAGAAAAAAGGAAATTCGTTTTACGGTATATAAAGGCTGTTACGGTCGAAGAATCAGCAAAACTTGCTGCTCAGCTACATAAGGCATTATACGAATTCGGTGAGTCTGGGTTTACAGATATGAAAGTTAAACAAACACCAGACATGGAAATGATTAATGCCTTACGGAAATTATTAGTTGATTCCACGGCACTTTCAACGGCACTGACCGAATCCTTGGAAAAATTATTATCGCCAGGCATTGTCGCAAAGCTGGCAAGGTTAATCCGTCCTGTTCGCCTATTTATTGGCGAATGTTATGCAGTATGGAGGGTTGATCGGAAAGAAAAAAAGAAACAGGAAAGAGAGCATAGATTGTAAAAAAACCAGTAACAGATACTCAAGTTAAAAAGTTATGGGAAGGAGGTCAACCCACCAAATGGGCAATAAGTCTATTTTCACCGGAAAAATCACATCAATCCAACCACGAATAAGGCTAACCCGTTCATTTGATGAAGCCTCTCATACATATTTGGGTTATGCCATTAAAATTGCCGGAACCATTGATAACCTGCAAGCTACTTTTTCCATCGGTATCGGCAAAGCTGCTCAAGCTAAATTTAATTTCAAAGTTAATGATGTTATCTCCGGTGAATGCCTTCCTGTTCCGGATCCGGACATGGAGCCGGTGGATTATTATAAGGTATCGAAGTTAGCTAAGGTAGAAGAAGGAAATTTGGGTAGCACATCAGCACCCTGGGAATTGGTGCCTCCGGAGCTGGAGGTTTATCGGGAAAGAGGACATCGGAGACTGGCTGCCAGAACTTATGATAGTAAATGCAGCAGCTGCATGTGGGGAGCTAGGATGCCGGTAGAGATAATAGTTGATAACTGGAACCCCAGGGGCAGGAGGAAATACCGGTTTGAGACCTTCTGCTATGGACCGTTAAGTTGCAAGTTATATAAAGCTGGCCCTAATAGAAAAGTCCAAGGCCGGAACGGGATGGTCTATGTGGAGGAAGATTGGGTTGATGAAGCTAATGTAGCGCATAGGGAGATTGATGAATGAACATGAAAGATAAGAATATACCGGCTGGGGAAAAACGATAATTAACCCTTAGGCAGCGGGAAGAAATATAAGAAATGCTGCTTGGGGAAGAATGAGAGGCTATAAGGACGTATAGTTATTTCGGTCTGATAGGTGCATAATCGGAAGATAAATAACCGCAACGGAGGGGTGGGGATGCGCATACGGGGAAAAAGTATTAATTTATTTCTAATGGTGGCACAGCAAGTGGCCGCATCAAATGTACCCTGGCAAATTGGACAGGTTTAGCGTATAAGATACCTCGTACTGAACTCGATAAATGTAAAGAACGGGATGATCTGAAGCAAAGCGGTGTTTATTTTCTGTTTGGAACTTCTGATAAGTCTGGAGAAAATGTTGTTTATATTGGCCAGGCCGGTGCCAGAAAAAACGGGGAAGGTATCCTCTTTCGGCTACAGGAGCATAAGCGTAATCCGGATAAGGATTATTGGACTGAGGCAGTTGTTTTTACTACATCAAACAATTCTTTTGGCCCCACTGAAATCAGCTATCTTGAAAATCGGTTTTGCAACTTAGCTACTGAATCAAATCGGTATATTATTAAGAATGGAAATGATCCAACTCCCGGGAATGTTACTGAAGAAAAGGAAAGTGAGCTGGAGGAGTTTATAGATTATGCCAAAATAGTGATGGGGACATTTGGGCATAGATTATTTGAGCCACTGGTAAATATACCCTCTGAACCTCCTGTTGAGCAGGTAAATACCGATGTTGAGCCTATGCTCTATCTTAAAACGACGAAAGCGAATGCAAGAGGACGGAGAACTAATGAAGGCTTTGTTGTTTTTAAAGATAGTACGGTTTCAACAAATCCAACTAAGAGCTGCCCAGATACAATACTGCATTTACGAAAACTGTATGCGGAAAAGATTACAAATGATGTATTAACGGAGGATACTCTTTTCAAAAGTCCATCCGCGGCGGCAGGATTTGTAACCTATAGCAGCGCCAACGGATTGATTATGTGGATGACTAATGATGGCAGGACGCTAAAGGACATTGAAAATGGTGAACCATAATGTTGAATAACCCCCACTTCTTTATCAGTTTACCCAATTGCTGATTAATTAGGCTTTGGTAATCCAAAAGTTTTTATTGACCGCCTAGGTAGGCTACCAAGCTATATTTTTCTACTCTGAATTAGCAGCAGACGCTTAGAGTGCTAACAATAAAATTAAAGTAGAAAGACCATGGCTGGGTCTAAAGCTAATTACGGTCAATGGCTCTTTTTTAATCAGTCAACGAACAATTCCGGTATGTTGTATTGAATATCGGCAATTTCCCTGCGGACACTGGCACTGGGACAATTGGCGAGGGAGCGGCGAAGTTTAATATCACCATCTGGTATTTCAACAACATACTCATCTCGATGCTGTTTTATATATGTGGAGGTTTCTCGGGAGAATCCATTTCTCTGAAGCGTTATTGAGAGCTGGTTTGTTGTACCATATTCCACATATTCGTACCAATCATTTTGGAATGATTCCACATTATGGAAGCGTTTATATTCCGAAGAAAACCTTAATAAATAATTGGAAATACTAAAGAGAATAACGTTCTCAATTACCTGGAGTGTTTCGGAAATGACAATATTCCGATGCTCAAGCGTATCATTATAAGTAACCTGTTTGAAGTTTACCATAACACCTGACATGGGATTTTGACGTTTGAAATTAAGGGCTTGCTCCATTATGTCAGAGGGACGGAGATTATGTCAGAGGGACGGAGTTGGTGACAACCTATTGCACCCGTGTGGCGAGGGGACGACAGACCTTCATATGATCCGCGGGATTTGTTAAAACTCTACATATACGGATACCTAAACCGAATTAAATCTTCCCGAAGGCTAGAGGACGAGGCTGGACGGAATCTTGAATTGTTATGGCTATTAAAGAAGCTAAAGCTCAATGGAGTAGAAGTCAGCTACAATGTGCAAACCGCAGTAGACCAAAAACATAATCTGATAGTAGATAGCGAAGTGATCAATAATGCGGCTGATCAAGGGCAGCTTAGCAATATAGCTAAGCAAGCTAAAGAAGTATTAGAAGTAGACGAAATCAAAGTTCTAGCCGATAAAGGCTACTATTCTACCAATGATCTAATTGAATGCGAGAAAAATCATCTGGAGACCTATGTACCCAAGCCGAGAACTACCGGTAATATTGCCAATCCTGACTTTCAGCCTGACAAATTCCAATATGACGAAGAGCAAGATGTTTACCGATGTCCTGCAGGACAGATTCTTTATCCAAGCAGAATAAGAGAAGTCAACGGAGTAAAATATCAAGACTATAAAAACTATCGATCTTGTAAGAAATGCCCCGTAAAGGATCAATGCACTAAAGCGAAGAGGGGTCGATCTATCAGCCGAAACTTAGCCCAGCCGTTGCTGGATGAAATAGAACAAAGAACCCAGGAAAATCGGAAACTATATATAGAAAGGCAAAGAATGGTAGAGCATCCATTTGGAACAGTAAAAAGAATCTGGGGCTACAATCACTTTTTAACCAGGGGATTAGTGTCTGTAAATGCGGAAAACAAGCTGCACTTACTGGTTTATAACTTGCGCAGGGTCATAAATATCCTATTTCATTCCCCTTTGTTTGATAAATGTTCTTTAACATAATGAAAAATTATCCTATAATGGGTAATAACATGTAAATCATTCAGAGGGTAAATAATGGAGAAACGTAGTGATCAGCTTACAGAAGGCATAGAAAGGGCAGCACATAGAGCACTTTTACACAGCACGGGAATGACCAAAGAAGACTTTAAAAAACCCATGGTAGCCATAGTCAACTCTTGGAATGAAATTGTTCCCGGCCATATTCACCTAAGAGAAATAGCTGAATGTGTGAAGAACGGTGTGACAGAAGCCGGCGGCTTACCAAAAGAATTTAATACAATAGCTGTTTGTGATGGTATGTGCCAAGGTCATAATGGCATGAGCTATCCCCTGCCCAGCCGGGAAATTATCGCCGATTCGGTTGAAATTATGGTGGAAGCCCACCAGTTTGACGCTATGGTTATGCTGCCTGGGTGTGATAAAACAGTACCGGGCATGATTATGGCTGCATTAAGAATTAACATTCCTACAGTAATAGTAACAGCCGGTCCCATGGAGGCCGGTAAATATAAAAATATTGAGAACATCACCCTTACTGACATGCGTGAATTTATCGGCCAGACTCAAACAGGCAAAATGACACGAGAGGAATTAGACGAAATTGAAAAAACAGCTTTGCCCGGACCGGGCACTTGTGCTATGTTTGCCACGGCAAATACCATGGGATGTTTAACAGAGGTTTTGGGTTTATCCTTACCCGGATGCGGATCTGCTTTAGCTGTTAGTGCAGAAAAGAAGCGCCTGGCGAAAGAATCGGGCAGACAGGTTATAAAGTTATATGAACAAAAAATAACCCCCAAAAAGATAGTGACCAAAGCAGCCTTGGAAAACGCAATTTCAGTTAGTATGGCCATGGGCGGATCAACAAACAGTGTACTGCATTTAATGGCAATTGCCTATGAAGCAGGGTTAAAATTAGAGTTGGAGGATTTTGACCGCATTAGCAGAAAGGTTCCTTACATCTGTAATGTAAAACCATCTGGCAAATATACATTGCAGCAATTAAATGATAATGGTGGAATACCTGCTGTTTTAAAAGGAATAGAACAATATTTAGCAAAAGATCATCTGACTGTTACAGGAAAAAATATAATTGAAAATATTAAAGATACCCCATTAGTTGAAAACGACGTGATATTCTCCGTCAACGCACCGAAAGGAAAAGAAGGCGGTATCGCCATATTAAGAGGAAACTTGGCACCTGACGGAGCAGTGGTAAAACAGTCCGGCGTGAAACCAAGCATGCATGTTTTTGAAGGCAATGCAAGAATATTCCATTCCATGGAAGAAGCAAGCTATGCTGTATCCCATGACCAAATCAACAAAGGGGATGTTTTGGTAATACGTTACGAAGGTCCTAAAGGAGGACCCGGAATGAGAGAAATGCATATGACCACTTCGTTAATAGTGGGACGAGGCATGGATGAAAGCTGTGCACTGATTACTGATGGAAGGTTTTCCGGTTCAACACGGGGACCGTGTATCGGTCATATTTCTCCGGAAGCAGCAGCCGGGGGGCCAATAGCCGCAGTAGAAGAAGGAGATAGAATACTAATTGATATTCCCAATAGAAAATTAGAATTGTTAGTACCTCCGGAAATTCTTGAGGAAAGGATGAAAAATTTAGAAATATTCGTAAAACCACGCAAAGGGATATTAGCTAAATATGCAGATTTAGTCACTTCGGCTGACAAAGGTGCTGTATTAATTCCTCGAGATGGTAATCCATTAAAATAAGAGAACCCGTAGTAACGAAAAACACGTACTTACGATCAGTGACATTGTCATGCGAATAAGCTTCATTATCCTAATAATAAAACCAAGGGGAAAATTTTTACTCCTTGGTTTCTCTTATTGGTAATATAATAATTAAAATTATTCTGTAGCCAAATTTATGTCACCAATTTTTCCGTATGTCTTGGTTATAGATTTTACAGACATATTTACTTTGCCGTACTGTTCCTGAATATACCGATGCAGCGGAGCCGCGATTCCGGTGTGGCGGGAGCCACCTCTACTTAATGGAATTTAATTCATCCAGAAACCCCATTGGCTCCAAATTATCTAATTTCGCAAATTAATCAATATTTTGGGGATAAAGGTGGTATTTTAGCGATAAAGATAGTAAAATATTAACATAATTGTTAGTATTGTTATTATAATCATAATTGATCAATGGTAATATTGGTGTTGGTGGGGGTTGTGATGGGAAGAAGACCAAGATTGGAATTCAAGGGTGCCATATACCATGTCATCAAGCGAGGCAATAATCGGGAATACATCTTTTAGGGAAGAGATGACAAAGAAAGTTTCTTAACCTATCTGCAAACTACGAAGGAAGATATCAGATTTAATTTATTAGAATCATGTACAGCCTCTCGCTTGGACCTATAACCATTGAAGAAATCGGCGCAGATATCAATATAGATCAGATTCAATTAATTGAGATTCTTTCAATGATGGAACTGGAAGGTTTGCGTGTAGTTGTTAGAAGATATTATAGGAAGGAATTTTCACAATGAAAAAACGGCACCCCAGAGAGGGAAGATAATCACGTGTTTAATGCAAAGTTAAGAAAAAATGCAATCGACAATTATAATGCAGCGGTTGAACGTTATGAAAAAGTCGCTAATGATTTAGGTGAAAATACGAATGTTCTTTATAAAGAGCGTGAAAAAGCTTTAAAACTTGTTAAATTAATAGAAGAACGAATTAATCAATTAGCAAACACTCCAAAGGAGAAAAGAGATGCGATCACAAATAGTTGACCACATTTAGTACTTATTTATGGCATGCTTTGCCTTCTGGATGTGAAGAAAGAGAATCATGTGAGCGACATCTGGAGAGCCGAAGCGGATTCTATTTTAGGGGATGATGTAACGAATCCTACAAACACCTACGGAGAAACGATGACGATTTATGAAAAAATCTAAGAAGCTTTTTATTACCTTAGCCATGGTTTTGGCTGTTTTATTTTTATGTAGATTATCTTTACCTTCCTTGGGCACTTATCTGGTCACACAGGATGAACCGCAGCAGAGTGATATCATTGTCCTACTCATGGGCAGCGGCCCGGATCGGATGCTGGGAGCAGTAGATCTGTATCATGACGGCTATGCAGATAAAATTGTGATGGTAAGAAATATGGTCAGGGGCTATGATCTGGTTGTGGGTCAAGGGGTAAAGATTCCCCATGATACCGATATTGCCAGGGAAGTGGCAGTGCAGTTGGGCGTACCGGGAGAAAAAATTACAGTGCTGCCCGGTGATGCACTCAGTACTCAGGATGAGGCCATCGCAGTGCGGGAGTATCTCAAGGGTGAACCAGGGATAGAATCTTTAATTATTGTGACTTCTAAATCACATTCCGGCCGGGCCAAGAAGATTTTTGTCAAGGCGATGAATTCATTAGATAGAGATTTTAAAATTATATCCTGCCCCACGAATTATGATGATTTTAATGCGGAAAAGTGGTGGCAAAACCGGGAGGATCTAAAGCAGGTGGCTTTGGAGTATTTGAAGCTGATGCATTTTTATGTGAAGGAGCAATTTGAGTTGTAGAAGGTAGGGGCCAATGGCAGTATGGTAATTGGTGAGGTGTTAAGGATGGCCCCAAGTTATCAGAGCCAAATCTAACTGGAAAAATGTCCTACATGCAAAGGAGTGTTTATTAAATGAAAGTATTATTAGTGAACGGCAGTGCCCGGGAAAAAGGATGTACTTATACTGCTTTGGCTGAAGCAGCGGGAGCATTGGAAAAACAGGGTGTGCAAACAGAAATTTTTCATATTGGTAAAAAGCCTATTTCCGGATGTCTGGCTTGCGGTAGCTGCAGGAAAACAGGTAAATGCTTTATGAATGATCCGGTAAATGAATTTTTAGAAAAGGCCGCGGAGGCAGATGGGTTTATCTTTGGTTCTCCGGTCCATTTTGCTGCTGCTTCCGGGATGCTTACTTCCTTTATGGACAGAGTGTTCTATTCCAATATGCGGAGTAAACTTTTTGCCTACAAACCTGCCGCAGCCGTGGTTAGTGCCCGGCGGGGCGGCACAACGGCAGCCTTTGATCAAATCAACAAGTATTTTACCATCAGCAATATGCCGGTGGTATCATCTCAATATTGGAATATGGTACATGGCAATACGCCGGAGGAAGTAAAGCAGGATTTAGAGGGAATGCAGATTATGCGGACACTGGGCAATAATATGGCCTGGCTGTTAAAATCCATTGCGGCCGGAAAAGCAGCAGGTGTGCCGCTTCCGGAAAAGGAAGCTCCGCAAATGACTAACTTTATCCGGTAAGATCATGTGGCAGGGGACGCTTCGTTTGCCAGATCATGTGGCAGGGGACGCTTCGTTTGCCACATCGAGAGTGCAACGGAAGGACGGATCTTTTGTTGCATTGCTTGTTGGGTATGTTAGAAAAAAGATGCGTATTGATGTCACGCTAACGAAGAAGCGTTATTTCGATTGCTGTGATAGATGAAAGTCCAGCCTGGGGTATGTTACAATTAATGTGCCATAAAATTGTATGAGAAATGACCCCTGTACCTTCTTAGGAAGGTGGCTTTCCCCAAAGCGAGGATCATTCTTAACAATTTTGTGGCTTTTTCTTTTGGATCTTTAGGTAAAATACCTTTATATCCATCATCCCGGAAAAACATTTCAATTTGGTTTACGACATCGGCAAAATTTATATTGCCTCCGATATTCTTAACAAGCCGGGCAAGATCACCAATCTGGAATATCAGATGCTGCAGACTCACGCCGAATACAGCTATAAAATCGCCCAGGAAATGGATCTGCCTGAAGTGATCCTAACTATGATACTGCAGCATCACGAACGGCTCGACGGCACCGGCTACCCCAATAAGCTCAAAGGGAATGAGATTATTCTCGAAAGCCGCATTCTGGCTGTTGCGGACGTGGTGGAAGCCATGACATCGCATCGGCCATACCGAGCCGCGCTGGGTATAGATGCAGCACTTCAGGAAATCGAATCCGGCAAAGGGACAAAATATGATGCGCGCGTCGCAGATATATGCATTTCGCTTTTCCGCAACGAAGGCTTTTCGTTCTCATATGACACATGATATATGAGTAAAAGTCTGTCTGTTATGACAATGAGCCTAACACTAATGACTGTGGAGACAATTATTGCTAGCCAAAAAACTATTTGAAAAAATCACAGCCATATTAATAGTATGGTATCATCTTATTATGCCATTCTAATTAAAAACAACGAGGTTATCCTATGAGTAAGCAACAGTCGGGTGATCCGCAAACTATAATCAGGGTTGAGTCAGTAGTATCTTTATTTCGACGGGCTAAGATTGTCTTTGCATCCAGTCTATTTTTGGGTGTGTTAATCTTTTTGTTTTTGGTATATATTCCATTCAGTAATGTTCTTGAAGAAAGTTTGATAACCAATTTTGAGCAGATCGCTATGGCCAATTATCATGTGCTGGACGGAAGTATCAAGCGCAGCGTTGAAGGCGCAAATAGTTTATCCAGCAGAACCATGATCAAGAACGCAGCAGAAGATTTTCAAAAGGGGTTAATCACATTTGAAGAGCTTGCAGATTACACGCAGCCAAAGTATGAGGGAACACGGGGGGACAGTCCCCTCGTGTTCTCTCTATGGTCTTATGTGGCGAATCGCTTGAAAACCGGATGGCTTAAATTTTATCGGAACAATAAATCCAAATTTTTCGGCAGTGCTATTAATATTATTCCGATAACGAGGTATACTATAACAAATGATTGGGTGGTGAAGAAATGGAATATATGACGGTTAAACAGGCGTCGGAGCGGTGGGGCATTTCCGACCGCCGCGTTCGCGTGCTTTGCGCCGAGGGACGGATAGATGGCGTTATTCAGAAGGGGCGTTCTTATCTCATCCCGGCAGACACATTGAAGCCGATTGACGGGCGCAGCCTGCGGGGAAAGAAAATTCCGGAACAATACGCTGCGCTCTTCGCATCGGTCGATGGGATGAAGGCTGAACTTGACCGTCGACGTCCGCTTACTGCGGGGGAACTGAAACGATTGCAGGACGAGTTCCTTGTGGAATTCACCTATAATTCCAACGCCATCGAAGGCAACACGCTCACGTTGCAGGAAACCGCACTGGTTTTGGAAGGTGTGACGATTGATAAAAAACCGCTCAAAGATCATCTGGAGGCGGTGGGACACCGCGACGCTTTTCTTTATATAACTTCTCTTGTCAGTGATAAAGTTCCGATATCAGAGAGGGTCATCCGCGAAATCCACTCCCTCGTCTTGATGAACAGGCCGGAGGACAAGGGCAAGTATCGCAGAATCCCGGTTAAAATAATGGGTGCACACCACGAGCCGCCACAGCCTTACCTTGTTCCGGTGCAGATGGAGCGGCTGGTTGCGGATTTATCCCAAGATAACCGACATACCATAGAAACAGCTGCGCTATTTCATCTGAATTTTGAGGAATCCATCCGTTCATCGACGGCAATGGCCGCGCCGGGCGCTCATATTGAATCTGATGCTGATGCAGGCGGGTTACCCACCCATCGACGTGAAGTTCGCGGACAGGAGAAAATACTATTTCTGCTTTGACAACTATTATCGAGATAACCGCGCATCTCCGATGGTAAATATAGTCGGAGCGTATGTAAAAGAAGATTATCACAATATTTGCACCTATTGCAGGACTAATAATAGCCTCGGGAGTTGTCAGGGGGACGGAGTTGGTGACAACTTTCAAACAAGGTTGGAGACAATAGAACACGGGGGACTGACCCCTCGTGTTGGACCCCTCGTGTTCTTCCAGTAGATATCTGGAAATTAAAAGTTCTCAATCTCTCCTCCACTTATTCTTTTTCCCATTTGCCTAAAGATTCTTTAGGATGTGGAAGTCAGCAGGCTAACAATAAATAACACGGCTGCACTTGTTAACATCCCATATATAATAGGTTTAGTAGAGGTACTACCAAATACTGCGATGCAGATAGTGATTACGATAATGCTAATAAACATGGAGGACATTGCACCTTGCCAGGTGGCTCTTTTCCATAAGAAACCGGCCAATACCGGTACAAAAATGCTACCGGATAGAATCGCGTAGGCTATATCCAATGCTACTAATACGTCTCTCACAGTGATCGCAAGTAATAATACACAAAGCCCGATTGCTGTAGAAATTAAACGCGTTAAATACATCTCTTGTTTAGAACTTAGTTTTTCTTTTAATAAACGGTAAAACCAAATCATTATAAATTAGTGTCGAGGATGCAAGTAGAGTACCACTAACCGAGGAAAGTAAGGCCGAGAGCAGGCCTGCTAAAACCAGTCATAGCCCGGTTGGTACAATCGAAATAGCCAGTCGAGGGATCGATTCTTGCCCATTAGCTAAATCGGGCATTAACACAAAGCTGATTACTCCAACTAATGCCATGGCCATAGCCCAAAATATAATATAAACCCCGGCAATAATGGAGCCTCTTTTGGCTACTTTGTTATTTTTGGCAGTGAATACTCTTTGCCAAATATCTTGCCCAATCATAATCCCTAAGAAAAATAAAAGAGAAACCGAAAAAATTGTTTCCCAGCCTACACCAACGGGATTCAAAAAGAAGGATCTAATTTCTGTGTTAGCGTAGTAAAACCACCTATTTCTCTAACCCCTAATGGTACGAGGACAAAAAGAATATTCCCCACCGTCATCAGGACAAACTGAATGACGTCGTTAATAAATATGGAACACATGCCACCGGCAATTGTATATATCAACGCAATACCACCACCTACCAAGATGGAAGTTGTAAAAGACCATCCTAGTAGAGAGTGGACAATAGTGCCAATGGCAATGGTGTTAACAACAGCAATCATCGTCGTATAAAATGCTGAAATTGAAGCACTTATATAACGAGCATGTTTGGTGTACCGAACCTCTAGCATTTCACTTATACTAAAGACGCGTAAATTGGAAATTTTACTAGATAATAAAAAACCCATGGCCATAATACCGAACCCGTACATACCTGTTAACCAAGCTGCGGAAATACCTTGCTCAAATCCTAATTTTGACACGCCAAAGGTAGCACCACCACCAAGTACAACGCTCGCCAGACCCGGTACGTAGATCCATATAGGAAGATTCCTACCCGCAACTAAGTAATCCTCGCTGCTCTTAGCTAATCTGGAACCAAATAGACCGACTCCTAATACAATGGCAAAATACAGCAAAATAATTAAGTAATCCAAACCTGTTGTCATCATAGCCCTTCACCACCTATGATTTATTTTTTTTATTTAACGCAACTAAGGAGATAAATTCATACATGATACCTGCTGCTGCATAGGCGGTAATCTTTGATGGATCACAGCCGGGCAGAACTTCTACTAAATCAAAACCAATTAAATTAAGACCCCTTAAGCCATCCCGAAGTAATTCTTGGGCTTCCCAGGTTGTAAAGCCCCCAATTTCGGGAGTACCTGTACCCGGGGCATAGGCCGCATCTAAGAAGTCGATATCAAAGGAAACAAAAACCGGTTTATCTTGCACCCGTTCCCTAATTTTTTCGATTGTTTTAGCAAGCCCCATTTTACGAATTTCCCAAGCAGTTAAAACTTCTAATCCCAGGTTTCGAGCATCACTTAAGCCCTCCGGACCATAAAAATGACCCCGGATACCAATTTGAATAGAATTATCCACTAACAACAGGCCTTCTTCAATCGCCCGGCGAAAAGTAGTTCCGTGGTTATAGGGTTTTCCAAAAAAGGAATCATAGGTATCGCTATGAGAATCAAAATGAACTAATGCCACCGGACCTTTGGTTTTGTTTAGAGCTCTTAACTCCGGCAAAGTAATAGAATGATCACCGCCAATACAGATAGGAATGACATTTTTCTCAAAAACAGGTCTTAAACCTTGTTCTACTTTTTCAAAAGTGTCTTCAATAAAACCAGGGATAATGCTAATATCACCGTAATCAACGCCGGAACAATAATCAAAAATATTAACATCCAATGCCGGGTTATATGGTTTTAATATTAATGATGCCTCCCGTACTGCTTTAGGACCAAACCGACTGCCTGTACCAAAGCTGCTACCGGTATCAAAAGGTATGCCTGTAATAATGAAGTCCACATCTGTCAATGTCGTTTCATTAGGTAAGCGCATAAAAGTGCTTACTCCGCTGAATCTGGGTGAGGATAAAGAATCTAATGGCTGGTACTTAGTCATAATAATTTTCTCCCTTCGAATATAAATATTTTAACACTAAAACTTGGATCAAGATAAAAATATTATTGTTTAACACCCCCAGGAATGTATTATTTACGATGGTAACGACGTTACGTTTACATCCTTTTATAAAAGCAAAAAACATGCCAAAAGAGAAATGCCCTCTTTTAGCATGTTTTAATAGGATCTTCTCAACAGCATTATTCATTTATGAATAGATAATAATATTTTAATTAAAGCAAGCATTATTAATGCATTATTAATAGGTAATGAAAAAACTATTCATATTTGAATACATTTTCGCCAATTATTCAAATATGAATAGTTGTCAGGGGATATATTTCTTGATTTTACGTACAGCGGTGGCTTGGCTGATTCCCAAAGCCTCGGCAACACCTACTGTTGTTTTGTATTTTTCATATGCTTTTTTGATAATATGCCCTTCATACGCTTCTAACATCCCTTGCAAATTATCATGTTTAGCGTGATCTATTAAAGACAATGGTTTAATGTAATCCGGTAAATTATGCACCGCAATATAATCTTCTTCACTAATGACCACCAATCTTTCTATCATATTTTGTAATTGGCGGACATTACCCGGCCAATCATAAGATATTAAGATATCATATGCCTGACCGGAAATGGATTTATCTTTTTGATAGCGATCATTAGCCTGTTTTAAAAAATAATTGATTAAGGGATAAATATCCTCTCTTCTTTCCCTTAACGGTGGAATCTTGATGGGCACAACACATAGACGATAGAACAAATCCTCACGGAAAATATTCTCTTTAATATTCTTGTCCAGGTCTTGATTTGTGGCGGAAATTAAACAGTAATCAACTGTTATGGCACGTGTGCCACCCAGCCTGGTTACGGACTTATCTTGAATCACTTTAAGTAATTTAGCTTGTAGGCTTAAGGGTAGCTCTCCTATTTCATTTAGAAAAAGGGTACCCTCATTTGCTAATTCAATCATACCTACTTTACCTTTTTTCTTGGCGCCGGTAAAAGCACCGTCCTCGTACCCAAAAAGTTCAGATTCTAATAAGTTTTCAGGGATGGCACTACAATTTATTTCAATAAATGGACCTTTGTTTCTGCTACTTGCTTCATGAATTAATTTGGCAATTACGTTTTTGCCTACACCTGATTCGCCGGTAATAAGTACGTTTGTATCTACCGAGGATACCTTGAGGGCAAGTTGGATTACATTACGCATATGAGGACTTTGGGCAATGATATCAGGAAAACTCTTTTCCTTTTCCCTTAATTCATATAGCTCGGCCGAATAGCGCTCAACCACTTTTTGTAAATGACTGTATTGATCCATGAGTTTTGTGAGGTAGGTAATGTCAAAGGAGTAGCTGACGATATACTCGATTTCATTTTTGTCATTAAACATTGGTATTCCTGTAACGATGGATCTTTTCCCTGTTTTACTATATTCTATGACAGTAGTTATTTGTCTGGTTTCAAGTACCCGGACAGCAACTGATGGGTAATATATCTTGTTTTTTTCCATTTCATAGGCTGTCTTGCCAACTGCTTCTTTACCAGGGATACCATAGGTTGTTTCAAATGATGGGCTAACCCAAAGGATAACACCTTGACCATCAAGAATCACAACATCTTCATGCATTTTTTCGAGGAATTTATACATATATTCTTTGGAATTAATACCCATAGTATCGTTATTCAAATTGGTCACTCCATTCTGAAACAATTCCTTAACTCTCATTTTAATAATATACCTTAGCTTACTTTGGGTCAATGGGGTGGCGATTGTCAGGGGGACGGGGTTGGTGACAACTTTTTAGAGGGTCAATGGGGATGCTTCGTTTGCCATATAAGGAGTTGCCAGGGGGATGGCAGACTGTGTGAAAAGTCTTCAAAATCTGCAGGGTTTAAGGCAGCAAAAACCGAATATATAGGGTGAAAAGAGGGGATTGTCAGGGGGACGGGATTGTCAGGGGGACGGGGTTGGTGACAACTTTCTAAAAAGGTTGGATGTGTAACGGGGGAACGGTTATTTTGTTGCATTTTTGTTGTAGAGCTTATTGTGCATCTAGCAGCAATTGATACTATTAAAAATAATGTTACTGAGGAAATTTACACACTGATTTGGACTTGAATTCT
>JAXGQR010000026.1:0-11671 GCA_040766325.1 Dehalobacterium sp.
AGCGGATGCACTTACATCACTGTATGCACTGACCCCGTCAGAGACCACTACAACGTTATAATCTTTGTGATAAGCACTTCTCACAGTACTATCAACACACCAATTAACTACGGTTCCTGCTGTAAGTATCGTTTTGATCCCCTGTGAGCGCAGCATGTTATCTAAATCTGTACGGGCAAAACAATCATAACTACATTTTCTGATAACTGCTTCCTCAGGGAGAGGACGAAGTGCATCAACAATTTCTGTTTCCGGTGTTCCTAACCAGTATTCACAATGGGGTCTTTCGACTTTCAGGCCTCTTTGTGCGGCGTTTTTCCAATAAAAGTTGTAATGAAAATCCGGACCAATTGTAAAGGTCGTAAAGAAAACCGGAATTTGCTTGCTGCGGCAAAAGGAAATGAGCTCTGCGATAGTAGGAACTTGGGCGCGCGCCATGGGCACCTCCAAGGAGGCACCTGCATCTACAAACCCTTTTTGCATGTCAATAACTAATAAGGCCGTCTCTTCCGGTTTAAGCACAAAAGCTGGTTCCCATTCCCAATATTTTTTCCCCATTTTTACCTCCTTGTGTAGATTCATTATGATTGGGTGCTACAATTACTTATATTTAAGTTTAAATATTTGGCGGTAATTCTTAACTGAAAAAGATGTATGTGAAACGTTTATGAAGGCACTTGCCATCTTTATGCAATTTGGGATTCCTCTGCCTTTAATTCGAACCTCATTAATTGTGCTAAGATGGCCCTGGTAACGAAAGCAACGACAACACCATTGACTGATGAGAAGCCCCAAGGAATGAGGTAGTTGGCTGCGATTCCTGTAAACCAGGCAAAAAATGCGCCATAACGGATAAGAGGCAAGTGATACGTATCTAGGTTAGGATAACGCCCTTTGAAACTGAAAAAATAGTCGGCAATGAACACACCGGCCAAGGCAGGGATGGTGGAAGCGAGAAAATCAATAAAGGCCCCAAATAGACCATAGAATCCCACCACCGCTCCGATGGTGCCCAGGAGACCAAAGCCGCAAACTAGCACCCATCTGGGTGTTTTGGTGAAGGTAATACTCAAAGATAAAGACCCGGAATAGACACAGCCTATAGCTGTTCCGACAATGTTTAATAGCATGACAATGAACGCAGCAGTCAATAAACCCTGGGCTAACAGTACGTAAGCAATATCTTTTTCACCGGTAGCGATAGTACCGAGGGCACCAAAGACAAGCATGAGGGGATTAGCCAGCATCATTGTTATGATCATAGTCAGGATAGCCTGACCTTTCGTTTTAGCAAAACGCAGGATATCCGGTGTGAAAGCAACGGCACCGCAGATAAATGAACCGACACCAAGTGTGACCAGCTGTTCTAAGGGCAGCTGCTCATTTGGTTTGATCGCCATTAAGCCGGCCCATCCGCCGCTACCTTTGATACTAAGATAAATAGAGATGAGGGAAAAGACAAATACGAGAGTAACATGCACCCACGCCAAATATTCCATGGCTTTAATACCCCAAATTGCGGTGATGGTCATTATAATCCCTGAAATAATAACGACGGGCATCAGGGGCACAGAACTAAACATTGCGTTGGTGTACTGACCTATGAGATAGGCATCGATGGAAAACCATCCAACAAGTGTGACAACAATCATCAGCGCAACCATCTGGGAGCCGATCTTACCAAAAGAATGAAGACAGATTTGCCCATAGGTAAGTCCGGTTTTCCATGAAATAATTCCAATAAAGGAACCAATTACAGTTAAAATTACTGACGATATCGCCAAAGCCTTGAAAAATGTTGGAATATCCGACCCGGCACCCATCAATCCTCCTACTTGCATGCTTGTAACGACAAATACATAACCTACCCAAACGATGATCAAACTGATAATGGATTTTCTTTCACTTAAAGGTACACTGCCTCGAGAAAACTCGTCTAGTTTGCTCCCCTTATTTTTGGTGATTTCTGCCATACAATTACTTCCTTTCGTCAATTAATTTTGGTAACGAATATTGGATTTCAGGCATCTAGGCGTACCACTAAAAAACCTTTTTCGAGCTATCCGAAGTTCATAGTCAAACCCCCTTCTAGAATAAATATTATGAAAATTAAAATAAACTAAAAATTTAAGATGAGAACGACGTCGCAGACTTATGATTTTAATATTTTGTCGTCCTTGTCAATGAGACGTGATTTTAGAACCTTAACCTCAGGCAATAATTTTCTCGATATTATTAACTAAATATGAAATATTTTACATAAAATATTTTGCTTTATCGCATATTGTTATGAAACTGATAATCCGATGTTTTTTTGTAAACATAAAATATAATATCTTGTCTTTCCTGTCAATAATATGCGATCTCCAAACCTTAACCATAGGTTAAAGTTTATATTGATTTCATAACATAAAATCAATATAATGATCAATAAATCATATTAGGAATACTTTCTTATCGCGTTTAGTGGAAGGGGTTTTGTCATGAAGACCATTAAAAAGGCCGCTGAGATTACGGGTTTGACCCCCAAAAGTATCAGGGACTACGAGCGAATTGGTCTTATCCCACCTGTTGAAAGGACCGGTGCCAGATATCGCCTTTATTCGGAGGATGATATTAGCCGTTTAAACCTGATCAAATATTACCGCAACCTTAAGTTTTCACTACAAGATATTTCCATGCTTTTGGACGCTTCACAGCAGGAAGTCGAAGCTGCGATGGTGCGGCAGTTAAGATTTTTAAACGAGCAACTGGACGAATACCATTATGCAAAAGCAATGATTTATTCGGTCCTTTACAATCACAAAAAAACCCGCAACCAAAACCCGGTAAAATCTCATTTCGCCATTATCGCCAGTGTCCTGCAAAATGAAATGCTGGAAGGCGGCGTGTTTGCCAATAATCGTATTCTCACCATTCTCCCTAAATTAAAAAAGCTTTTTGCCGAGGCTCGTATGGAAGGTATCCCGATCATCTATATTTGTGACTGCCACAGGAAAGGAGATCCGGAGCTTATGATTTGGGATGATCACATGATGGAAGGTTCCTACGGAGCACAGATCATCGACATTGTTGCCCCTTCTGAAAATGACATCATCATCAAGAAAAGCTTATTCAACGGCTTTATCAATACTGACCTTCAATACACCCTGGATCTACTTGATGTTAACACCCTGCTCTTTACCGGTTGGCGCACAGATGTCTGCGTTGCTCAGACGGCCATTGAGGCATTCTATCGCGGATATCAGGTTGTCATTGCTGAAGACGGTGTGAACACCACCACCCAAAGTGCTCACGATTTTGGTATGGCTCTTATGGGAATCAATTATGACTTTACCCTATACACTTGCGAAATAGCGATAAAATCACTCCTTGAGGGAGATATCCCGGAACCGTAAAAATACATAACAAAAGGCACAAATAAGCGAGGGTTTTGTATCCCTCAATGAGAAAAAACCTCAAATATCTTGGAGGCAATGAATGGGCGGCAAAGAGCAGCAATAAAGGATGAATAGAGGCAGCTTTTATTCAATGAGAATATAAGCTGCCTTTTTTGTCAACCCAGGTCAAAAAAACTTTATCCATTAGCGAATAGGATACATATTTTTTATAGCTAATTGTTAATTTAAGGAAGAACGTTTCAATAGTGAGACAAAATGTCTTAGCAATGAAAAGAAAATGCAACATGTTGATTTTCTTGCCTTAAAAGGTCATTCGTTTCATAAAATTTTCAACACATTGCAAGGATGCAACGTTTTTGTTGCTTGTTTTTAGATATTAAAGCAGTAAAGTGGCCTTAATTTAAGTATCTTGAGGGTTATTAACCCTAAAATTGGCTCCAGCTGCTTATTTTTAATCCATAAATGGAAGAACACAATATTGTATGATGCACTTGCCGACTAATTTGGCATAAGTATTGCTATTTTTATTTATTACAGCCTGGGAGTTCGGGTTACTGTTTTAAATAAGCATTGGAGGTTATTTTTTATATGACAGTAAAAAAACAATGCTTCTTAAATCCTACTATTATTCCTTTCGTTTTATTTGCGTGCGGTTCATTTTTAGTATTTTCAAATTTCTATATTGCTTCAACCATCTTGCCTCTTTATATTGTGGAATTAGGCGGAACGGAGTTTGATATTGGGTTGCAGACAATATTGTTTTACATAACCTCCATAATCTGCCGATTTTATTTTGGACCTCTCACGGATCGTAAGGGCCGGAAAATTCCCTTAATCATCGGGTCATTTGTCTTCAGTACCGCCTCACTGCTTTTTTGGCTGTGTAAGGATGTGACCATTCTACATTTGGCGCGCATTTATCAAGCTATTGGACTGGCGGCTTTTTTCTCAAGTGCGGCTACCTTAGCGGCGGATTTCGCCCCGTCGGGACGTGTGGGGCTTTTTATGGGGATATACCGCTTACTTTTTACTGTGGCCTTATTAAGCGGCCCGGCTGCGGGCTTGGAGATTATTAGCCGCTATGACTATGACAGATTATTTATTCTTTGCTTTGCAACCGGTTTATTAGCCTTAATTTTTGTCCTCTTTATAAAACCACCAAAAGTAATAAGCAGTGGCGAGACTAATTTTGTGTCCACATTTAACAAACTTATTTCTTGTAAGAGATTGCGCCCGATTTTTCTTGGTTATACATCAATTACCGCAGGATATGGAATCATCGTCACTTACGTTGTTTTATATGTCACCAGATTCACCCACTACAATAATCCGGGAATATATTTTACCTATTTTTGTATCGCGGGTATAGCTGCCAGCTTAACTGCCGGATATTTTTCAGACCGTACAGGCCGGCAAAACATTGCTTGGCCCTCAGTAATTCTTTTGGGGGTAGGGATAATGGTTTTGACTCCCCTTGGGACATTACCCAATATCTTGATTATGAGCAGTGTGGCCACGGGGGTGGGTTTTTCCGCAGGCGTCGCTGTTTTTATGGCTTGGCTAATTGATGAAACGGAGGAGGAGATAAAGGGAACAGTATTGGCGCTTCAGGAGTCTATTTTTGATTTGTCCTTTGGTTTAGGTTCGTTTTTGTTTGGCATAGTTACCGGATGGATAGAAATGGATCGGACTTTTATGTTGACAGGGGTAATCATTTTTGTTACCGGTTGCGTGTTTTACATAAGAAATCGGGGAGTTGCAAAGGACAAGGCGTTGATATCTCAAGATTATCAAGGAAGGTAAATGTTTAATATTTCACCATATGCCAATGAAATAAGAAAAGGGAGGAGTAAGGCATGTTGAAGTTTTGGGTAAACGAACAAGAGGTTGAAGCTAAAGCACATGAAGAAAAATTATCTCTCTTGGATTATCTAAGAGATGTCTTAAAACTTACCGGTGCTAAAAGGGGCTGCGAGGATGGAGTATGTGGTAGCTGTACGGTATTAATCGATGGGAGCGCACGAAAGTCATGTAATGTGAAATTGGAGAAACTGGAAGGGAAAAAAGTTACTACTATTGAAGGTTTAGCAAAGAATGGTAAATTGGACCCGGTGCAGGAAGCCTTCATGGAGTGCAGTGCGGTGCAATGCGGTTTCTGTACACCTGGGATGATTATGACTGCGAAAGCTTTGCTTATTAAAAATCCTAATCCTACCGAAGAAGATATTAAACGAGCCTTTAAGCCAAACTTATGCAGATGCGGTACCTATCCGAGAATCATAAAAGCTGTAGAAAGAGCTGCTGCAGTTTCAAGAGGCGAATCGGTAAAACCATTTCTCTCTGATGATGAAGTAATAAAAGGCGATATCCTAGGTAAGTCTGTACGCAGATTGGACGTTCAAGATAAGGTTACGGGTAATACAAAGTTTTTTGCCGATTACTATTTTGATCATATGCTCCACGGTAAGATTGTCTTTAGCAAATATCCTCATGCAGAGATTGTATCTATTGACATCAAGGCCGCTAAAGCTATACCCGGTGTGCAATTAGTATTAACGGCAAAGGATATACCCGGTAAAAACATCCATGGTGTATTGTCAAAGGATCAGCCTGTATTGGCTGTAGATAAGGTGAGATATATTGGGGAACCTGTTGCTGTGGTATTTGCAGACGATCTGGAGGCGGCCGAAAAGGGTGTTGAAGCAGTTGAGGTAGTTTACAAGGAATTGCCCGGTGTTTTTACTATTGAAGAAGCATTATCACCTGATGCTCCCTTGATCCCCAACTCGGCTGTGGGCCCGTTTTGGAATGCTTACTGCGGTGAAAAAGGTAATATCTGCAAAGAGGTTAAATTAGGCAGAGGAGATGTAAAAGCAGCATTTGAGCAAGCAGATGTAGTTGTGGAAGAGGAGTTTGTTGTTCCTCCGGAGGAACATGCCTGGAACGAGACGGAGGGAACAGTGTCCAGAATGGATGAAGACGGTAAAGTTGTTATTTATGCTCCTAATCAAAGCCCTTTTGCGGATCGGGACCAAATGGCAGATATCTTAGGTTTGAATGTTAATGATATTAAGATGGTCCATTTGCCCTGCGGGGGGGCTTTTGGAGGAAAAACCGAGTTGACGACCCATGCTTATGTGGCTATTGCTTCCATGAAAACCGGACGCCCGGCTAAAATGGTATTGACCAGAAAGGAATCTCTACGTTTTCATCCAAAGCGCCATAGCTACCAAATGAAGTACCGCGTAGCAGCGAATAAGGAAGGTAAATTGTTGGGCATGGATATTAACATCTTGGCAGATGGCGGTGCTTACATCTCCTGGAGCCCAAGGGTGGTAGAACAGAGTGTATCTTTTAGCACCGGGCCATATTATGTCCCTAGCTTCAATGTTAATGCTACTTGTGTATATACCAACAATCTAATTGCCGGTGCTATGAGAGGCTTTGGCGCAGGACAATCCCATTTTGCAGCCGAATCAATTATGGACATTTTAGCCCAAAAATTGGATATGGACCCCATAAAAGTGCGTGAAATTAATGCATTGGACGTGGGTCTGCCGGCTACCACAGGTCAGATATTTACCGGGGGTGTTGGTTTCAAAGATACAATTAGTGCGATTGAAACGGTGGTTGATAAGGACCTATTGCCTTTAAAGCACAAAGGTGAGAATATCGGCATTGGCGTAGCCAGTGCTTGGCGCAGTGTAGCCGGGGGTCTTGGTCCGGACGAATTGGCCGGCTCCGCCTTGGAGCTTCTAGAAAACGGAAAAATCTTATTAAAGATAGCTTGTACAGAAATGGGTCAGGGGTCTCACACCTCTCTGGCACAAATGGTTTGCAAGATACTGGATGTTGATGTTAATGATATTGAGATTGTGGCCGGGGAAACGGATAAGGTCCCCTATGGAGGAGGCGTCATGGCCTCAAGAGGTCTATATTTATGGGGGCATCCAACTATTGACGCAAGTCAAAAGCTGAGAAAGCTTTTACTGGAAAAAAGTGCAACTATATTGGAGGTGAGTGAAGACAGCCTGTCGTTACATCAAGGGTATATAGTAGACAAGGAAACATTGACAAAAAGATTAAGTCTGCAGGAATTAGCCACGCAATCCGGTGAACCTTTACAGACGTGGGTAGATTTTAAAATGCCTAAATCATACCCGGTACTGGAAAACGCTAATGAAGATGAAACCATAGACCCGAAAGAATATAACGTGCATCACACTGTTGCCTATAATACCACTGCTGTAGCTGTTTCTGTGGACCAAGAGACAGGGAATGTAAAAGTACTTAATTGTACCGTTGCTGCTGATGGAGGGGTGATTATTAATCCTGAGGCGGCCAGAACTCAAATCGAAGGTGCGATTATTATGGGCTTAGGTTATGGCCTGACGAATGATTTCGTGATTGAAAAAGGAATTAATATTACGGACACTTTAGGCAAATGCCATGTACCTCGCATCGATATTGTACCGGACGCTATTAAAATTATTTTTGTCGGTGATCAAGATCCTACCGGCCCCTTTGGGTCAAAAGGTGTGGCGGAAATTGGGGTGCTAGCTATCGCTCCCGCAATAACCAACGCTATCTATGATGCGGTTGGGGTACGTGTCAATAAGTTACCGATAAAAAAATATTTAGGTGATTTATTGAAAAAGTAATTGGCTTTAATGTGTACGGCTGATAAAACCATATGGTAAACAGGTGAAACATTGGGGGATTGGGGTGCATCCCCCAATGTTATACCACAAAAATGAAATTTATGTTCAACGTAAGTTAATAAGGGGAGGTTAAAACTATATGCAAACTGAGTTAAATCAGGCAGGCGTGGGAACGATTCATACCAAAACTGCACCAAGTAAGCTGGACGGACGAATGATTATCGCTAGAATGGAGAGATTGCCTGTTGCTAGGTTCCATAAAAAAATGCTTGCCATCAATGGAGTTGCCTGGGCTTTTGACTCATTTGATATTGCTTTGGTCACTTTTGTTGTTACTGCCCTGAAGGATGCTTGGCAGTTATCGCCGGCACAGATGGGCAGTTTGTTAAGTGTGGGTTTGTTTGGAATGTTTTTTGGGAACCTAATTGCCGGTTATGCTGCAGACAAATTTGGACGAAAGGTTGTTTTCCAATGGACGATGTTAATATTCTCTCTAAGTTCATTGGCCTGTGCACTGGCCCCATCATTTGGAATATTAATATTTTTCCGCTTTTTAGTGGGTCTCGGACTTGGTGGGGAATCCCCGGTCGTACCTGCTTTATTGGGTGAATTTTCTCCTTCGGAACATAGAGGTAAAATACAAGGACTGGTAAATGTATTCTGGGGCGCAGGCTGGGCCACAGCGGCAGCTCTATCCTTCTTTATCATTCCCAGCCTGGGCTGGCGTTGGGCTTTTGTGGCCGGAGCCTTACCTGCATTCTTTATTTTCATCATTCGCAGACACTTGCCTGAATCTCCCCGCTGGTTGATTACCAAAGGGCGCGAAGCAGAGGCCAATGAAATTGTGAGCAAATTAGAACAAGAAATAATCAAAGAAACAGGTAAAGAGTTACCTTCCGTTGATATGGCGGAAGTAGAAAAAGTTGTTGTGAAAGCTGCTACCAAAAAGGTTAAAGTCAGCACATTGTTCTCCGGAAAATATAGAAAACGTACCCTCATGATCTGGAGCTGCTGGTTCCTAGTTATGTTAGCTTATTATGGATTATTTTCCTGGCTGCCCACCTTATTCGTGGAAGCAGGGCATACAATGGTTAGGTCTTTCCTTTATGTTTTAATTATGCAGATAGCTTATATGCCTAACGAGGTTGTTGCTTCCTTTATGATGGATAAGTTAGGCAGAAAAAAAACCATGGTACCAAACTTAATTGTTGCTTGTCTATGCGCGATAGCTTATGGTTGGGCACTGACAAATGAGGCAACCATGACTACCATCCTTATTATTGGGATTGTAACGTCATTAGCTGTTTCGGCAACAATTTGCGTACTTTATACTTATACCCCGGAGCTTTACCCTACTGATGTGAGAATAACCGCAGCCGGATTTGCTACTGCAGTGTCTCGCATCGGGTCAATGATTGGGCCTATGGTTATCGCTTTTGGCCTCGCTCAATTTGGTTTCTCAGGAGTCTTTGGTTTCCTCGCCGCCTGCTTTTTAGCAGCAGCTGTTATTTTTGGTGTATTTGGAATGGAAACCAAAGGCCAAGTGTTAGAAAACTAATTTAGTTATTAAGTAGCGAGTTTGCATTTTAAAGTAAAGCAGGTAGATCTTTCGTCCGATAGATCTATCTGCTTATTTTTTTGAAAAAGGATATTAAAAGAGTTATGGAGAATTTAATATAAATGCGTAACATCACCATTATTGGGGGCTTTATTATGAACGAGGTAGACTATTTAAAGCTATTAACCGAAGCCGTTTATATTGTTGCAAGAGTAACGGGTGGTTTTGCTTCTTTAACGGATCGAGAGGGAATGAGGATATTAACTGTAAATTCCTTAGGTGAAAAACTGGAACATTATATAGGGACTGTTTATGATGTAGCTTTAAAGGCGGGACAAGAGAATCGGCCCGTGGAGGGATACTCGCAGATATCTAAGGGTGCGAGAGCATGGGCGATTCCTCTGGGACCATATATAATAAGCTGCAGCAATGTAGAAAGGGCACTACGAGAGGAGAGGTTGCAACAAGCACTGGAAAAGGCCTTGCCGATAATTGCTAAAGCCGTGGGGGGAGAAGCCGTAATCTTTGATGGGGAAGGGCGCAGATTATTCTGTTATAACCCTGACGGTACGATTAATAATAAGTTTTTAAATAAAGTTTCTGAAGCAGCCAAGCATGCCATGAAGACAAATAAACCGGTGATTGGAGAGTCGCTTTCCCACGAGGGTGCTATGGCGGTGCGCATTCCCATTACCAACAAATTTGGGTTCGGGTTTAATAATGAAGTGATGGCAAGAAAAAACAAATTACTTTTGGATGAAGTGAAAAAACACCAATATTGTCGTTATAATTTTAGCGACATCATTGGTAAAAGTGATAAGTTGTTACAAGTAATCTCTCAAGCAGAGCACATAGCGTCCAGCGGTTCCACTGTTCTATTGTTTGGGGAAACAGGAACAGGAAAAGAATTGTTTGCCCAATCCATTCATAATGCCAGTGAAAGAAGAAATAAACCTTTTGTGGCTATTAACTGTGGTGCCTTGCCTCCTTCTTTAATTGAAAGCAGCCTTTTCGGTTATGAAGAAGGTGCATTTACCGGGGCAAAAAAAGGTGGTTCTCCCGGAGCCTTTGAACAAGCAAATGAAGGGACCATTTTTTTGGATGAGATTAGCGAGATGGAATTGAGCATACAGACAAAAATACTTCGTGTTTTGCAGGAAAGAGAATTAACGCGGATTGGCGGAAAAGAACCTATTCGGATTAATGTCAGGGTAATTGCTTCTACTAATAAGGATCTAGCAGCGTTGGTTAATGAAAATAAATTTCGCTCGGACTTATATTTTAGATTAAATGTTTTGCAAATTAAAGTACCGCCTCTGAGGAAAAGGCCGGAGGATATTCCCTTATTGGTACGCCATTTTATTCAAAAGCACAACACCTTTTTAGGAAAATATGTTGAGGATGTCGGTTCTAACGTCCTTGATATCTTAAAAAATTATCAGTGGCCGGGTAATGTTAGGGAGTTGCAAAATTCTGTGGAGTATGCTCTCAATATGATGGGTAAAGGGGAACATATTATTCTTCCACACCATTTACCTGCTATGTTTCGAAAAAATGAACAACTTGCTGAGGTAGAGCGGGTCCTTGACGATTCTGTGGGTAAGATTACCTTGGAAGAGATTTTGCTGGAAACGGAAAAAAAGGCCATTGAGAGAGCGTTGGTAAAAACCAGATATAAAAAAAAGAAGGCAGCGGAGATGCTGGGAATCAGTACGGCCACATTATGGCGCAAAATCCAGCTGCATGGATTGGAATATTGACCGGATCCGTTACAGTGCTTTTGGCTATGGGCGGCGGAAAAAGCTGTGGAAGAATTTCGCACTACTTGCAGGATTAGATTGAATATAACCTGGATGAGGAAATTATTTACAATTAAATAGAATTAATTCTTTGGGCAAAAAGGATTCCATTGGGAGGAATCCTTTTTTTATTAAAAAACCATGGGAAAATAGAACTTTTTATATTTGATAAATTATAAGGAGTGTTAATGGGAATACTAGCAAAAACCGGAATTAAATATGTTCCAAAAAATGGGGCAAAACATATGAAAA
>JAXGQR010000027.1:0-7113 GCA_040766325.1 Dehalobacterium sp.
AGCACTGAGATGCGTCAGAATGCTCAAGAGCAAATGCTGATGCTGACGCGTAGTATGGAAAATGAATTAAAACTAGAGAATTTAATTAAGGCTAAGAATTTTGAGGAAGCAGTAGTATTAATTCAGCCGGAAACGGTTATGGTAGTATTAAAAGGGTCGGAGCTGACCCAAGGTGAAAGCACCAGAATTGCTGATTTAGTTGCTAACACTACAGGACATCCCTATGAACAAATTTCAATTACCACAAAAGATTAAATAATAAGCACCTCGAATTATTGTTATTTTTCTCCTGCCTTGATATAATGAAGTTCAAAATGGATTAACAAGAAGCAACAATGATGGAGGTGTTTTAATATAATGGATCATGAAGTGGAACATTATTCAGGGCCGGATGGTGCTATTCGTATAGCAGATGATGTTGTCGCTATTATTGCAGGACTAGCAGCGACTGAAGTAGAAGGTGTCGCCGGTATGAGCGGTGGTATTGCCGGTGGCATTGTAGAAATGCTGGGACGAAAGAATCTTGCCAAGGGAGTCAAAGTAGAAGTAGGAGAAAAAGAAGCTGCTATTGATATTTTTGTCATTGTTTTATACAATGTGCGCATTCCCGATGTCGCTTTAAAGATTCAGGAAAACGTAAAAAAAGCTATCGAAACCATGACCGGTTTAAAAGTAGTCGAAGTGAATGTTCACGTCCAGGGCGTATCCTTCCCTACCTTGGAAGCCAAAGAAGAAGATACTCGAGTTAAATAACAGGTTTGCCGGGGCCCTGCTGGGTTCCGTCTTTCCTGTTAAAATATTCGGCATTGCAGAGGTGAGGACATTGAAATTAATGAACAAGATATTGAAGTTGGTTTTTCATCTGATCATTGGACTTATTAGTTTGATCACCCTCCTTATGGCTCTAGGCTGGACAACCCCTTTGCAATATTTGAATACTGTTTTTAATGCTTTTAATACCCGATTGATTATCGGTGCGATTTCTTCCTTGTTTTTAATCGGAGCTCTATATCTGATCGTGAGTGCATTTTTAAGAGATCCAGTTTTTGATGTAAAAATTGCAAACAATGAGACAGGAGAAATCAGCATCACCATTCCTGCTGTGGAAGCATTGGTCAAAAAAGCAGCCTTCCAAATTAAAGGTGTCAAAGAGGTTAAACCCATTACAAAGTATACCGAGGCAGGGATCGCCTTGTATTTGAAAGTAAGTATGCTTCCGGGAACCATGATCCCCCAGTCTGCAGAAGAGCTGCAGGCTGCGGTAAAAGAATATTTGGAACTTGTTGCAGGCTTGTCCGTGGCGGAAATAAAAGTATTGATTACCCATGTGTCTCAAGAAAGCAAGAGCAGAGTAGACTAAGGGGGCAGATTCGTGGAATGGGGAAATCTTTTTGTTGATTTATGGAAACATCATCGAGGAAAAACCTTGGGCATCGTCCTAGGACTGATTTTTGGATTGATGGTTGTCATTTTAGGTTTTTTTGAAGCGATTTTCGTAACCTTGTGTGTTGTCATCGGTTATTTTATCGGCAGGCGATTAGACGATAATATCGGATTTCGTGATTTATTAGATCGGATATTTAATGATCATTAATCCTTAAGGAGGCACTTTAGTGAGCAGGCGGTTAGCGAGAGAAAAAGCTTTGCAAATGCTTTTTCAAATGGATGTAGGAGATAACTCATTGGAAATGGCAAAACTTACCCTAGAGGAAGCAGAAATATCCCCTCAAAATAAAAGCTTTGTCCTGAAATTGGTTGAAGGAACAAGAAACTGCCTGGAAGAGCTGGATACCTATATCAATCAATATGCAAAGGAATGGGATGTTGAGCGCATGGCAAATGTAGATAAAAATATCCTGCGCATGGCTTTATATGAAATGAAGTATCTTGATGACATCCCCCTTAATGTTTCTATGAATGAAGCGATTGACCTGGCTAAGAAATTCGGTAGTGAGGATTCAGGCAAATTTGTCAACGGCATCTTAGACAAAATCCAAAAAGAATCCGATTTAATTAAAAGTGAGCTATGATGCATTTAGGAATTGACACCAGCTGCTATACTACCTCTTTAGCCGTAATGAATGATCAAGGTCAATTAATCCAAGATCTGCGCAAAGTATTAACAGTAAAACCCGGAGAGAGAGGTCTTATGCAATCGGAAGCTGTTTTTCAACATGTGCAGAATCTACCTATTTTATTTAATAAGCTTACCCAGAATCTTGATATGGATCAACTGCAAAGCGTTTGTATCAGCACGCGACCTCGGCCGGTGGAAAAATCCTATATGCCGGTCTTTACAGTTTGCTATGGCTTTGGTCAAGTCATTGCTCTGTCAAAGAAAATAGATTTTTTTACAACCAGCCATCAAGAGGGACACCTGATGGCCGGTATTTGGTCCGCCAAGGGTCCTTTTACCAATGAATTTATCGCTGTTCATCTTTCTGGAGGTACCTCGGAGGTATTGAAGGTAGTTAAAGGACAAGATGGTTTTTCTATCGAAATTTTGGGAGCTACCGGGGATTTACATGCAGGTCAATTTATAGACCGCATTGGAGTATTATTAGGTCTACCTTTTCCTGCAGGTGCTCATTTAGAAAAATTAGCAAACACATATCAAGGAGATATCCCTTATTTAACATCCAGTGTAAAGGGAAGTGACTTTTCCTTCTCCGGCCCCGAGACAGGGGCTCGTAAGTTGTTACATCAAGGTTTTCCTCCTGAAGCTGTAGGGCGCAGTGTGGAGCATTGCATTGCAACTACCTTAGAGAAAGTCTTACGCCCAATAGTGCAGGATACAGGGTTAAAAGAAATACTCTTGGTTGGCGGTGTGGCCGCCAACCATTACCTACGACAAAGACTAATCTATCGACTGGAACATCCCGCCGTGGGAGCTAAACTTTATTTTTCAGAACCCAAGTATTCGACGGATAATGCCGTAGGCAATGCCTATATTGGCGCTATTAAATATCAAAAAAATTGTACACAAAAACATCGTAATAGTGAACAAATTTAAGTTTGTTCACTATTCTTTTTTCTTACTCTTACATGGTAACTCATCAAAATTGATTCGCAGGGTAAAGACCCCGACAAGAATCACATTGAATAAAGACTGAATAGGTGGTAAAATTTACATAACTGAATCCATCTTTTGCTTATTTAATTCATTTAAACTAATATAAATAAACTAAGAATTCGTTTTTTAATATAATTATATTGAATGCGGGGTGTCTTTTTATGGCAGATATTGATTCCTTAAATGCTCAAATTGACCAACTTTATCAAGAAGGGCGATTTCGGGAGATTGAACCTCTTCTGAAAGAGGTAGTAGAGTTAACTAGAATCAAAGACGGGGGGCAAATGGCTTATGCTTCCGCCCTAAATGATCTGGGTGGTTATTATCGGGAAATGCATGAATTTGAAAAATCAGAGTCAGCTTTTCTTAAAGCGACGAAAATCAGTGGAAAAATTTTAGGAGAAGATCATCCTGATTATGCCACGACCATCAATAATTTTGCCGGCTTATATCGGATTATGAAAAAATATCATAAAGCCGAAGAGATGTTTTGTCAGGCATTAAGTATTTATGAGAATACAATAGGCAAAGATCATTTTCTTTATGCCAGCGGTTTGAATAATATTGGACTTCTCTATCAAGATATGGGTGAATTTGAAAAAGCAGTGAAACTTCATAAAGAAGCTTTAGAAATCATTCGTAAGCAGGGTAAGAATAAAATTACATACGCTACCAGCTTAAATAATCTAGCAAGTGCTTACCGATCCCTAGGGAAAAATGATGAAACTACTTCCCTTTTAAAAGAAACTTTAGAAATCTATGAACAGGTGCTTGGTAAAAAACATCCCTTTTATGCCTCCGGTTTAAATAATTTAGGATCCCATTACCTGGTGCTGGGAGAATATCAAAAAGCAGAACCACTATTTCTTGAAGCTCTGGATATTTTATCCGATATTTTTGGTCCCGAGCACCAAAAATACCTATCAACAGCTTCCAATCTAGGGGTGCTTTATGAAAAATTAGGCCAAGATCATAAGGCCATCAAATATTACGATGAAGTTGCTCATACCTGTAGTAAGATTTATGGAAAAAACCATCCTGAATATGAACGAAGTATGTACACTGCAGCTCGAATGAAACAGAAACTAGAACAAAACACATCGAAATAACAATGTGAAAGGTAGGAAGAGCTATGCGGGGTTTGGATTTGTCCGAACGCTATTTTAATGAAATAGCAATGCCCATTATCAAAGATAAATTCCCTCAATATCAAGAGCAAATCGCTGCCGGATTGGTAGGATCAGGTTCGGAGTGTTTTGCCTTTGATGATGAAATTTCTCGGGATCACGATTGGGGTCCTTCCTTTTGTCTTTGGTTAAATCAAGAGACTTATCAGGCTATCGGCGCAGAACTGCAGGAAGAATATGAGGCACTGCCGAAGGAGTTTGGCGGATTTCCCTGCCGTAATATCAGTGAGTGGGGAGAAGGACGTACCGGTGTTTTTGAAATCGGTCAATTTTATAAACAATTTATTGGTTTCGACCATGTACCTACCGATTTACTGGAGTGGCGTTTGATTCCGGAAACTTATTTAGCTACAGCAACCAATGGCCGCGTCTTTGTAGATCCCGTAGGTGAGTTCAGCGCCTTTCGCCAAAAACTGAAAGAATTTTATCCGGAGGACATACGCCTCAAAAAAATCGCTGCCCGCTGTATGACCATGGCGCAATCCGGCCAATACAATTTTTTGCGTTGTGTGAAACGAGAGGAACTGGTTGCTGCCCAATGTTGTGAAACAGAATTTATTAACGCGGGTATTTCCATGGTTTTTCTCTTAAACAAAGTGTATAAACCTTTTTATAAATGGATGCACAAAGCTTTAAAAAGTCTGCCCATTTTAGGAGCAGAAATGTATCAGCTTTATTTTGATTTGGTAAGAACCCACAATGTAGAAAAGGGACAGGGTGTTTATGAAAATAAAGCTTACTTGATTGAAGAGATTTCCCAACTTATCATCGAAGAGTTAAATTCACAGGGATTAACAGATTCAAAAAGTGAATTTTTGCTGGATCATGGGCCGCAGGTGCAAATGCACATCAAGGATCCCAGGATTAAAGCTATGAATGTATGGGTGGAATAATATTGCCTATAAAGACAGGAGAGGAAGGTTTATATGAAAAAAGAGTTAATTAAGCAGATTGTAACAATGGAATGGGCTATGTTTCAAAATGTATCTAATCGAGGGGGACGGGCCTCTTGTCAGGACGATCCTAGGACCTTTGAAATAATGCGGTCCAGCCAGTGGGAATCTTGGCCGGTGGAGGCTTTGCATAGTTATTTGGAGGATTTACAAAAAGCTAATCAAGAGGGAAGAAACCTGGTAACTGAGAAATATGCCCGAATGATGCAATCCACAGCGCCCTTGGAATATGCGCAGATTAAAGATCAACTTCCTCCCTTAACTCAAGAAATAATCAAGCTGGTTGATGCTATCGTTCAAATTCATTTATCATGGGAAGACGAATTAATGGCTTCTTATCCATATCTGTGTAAAAGAGGGCGCCCTGTTTATAGCAGTCAGGATACGCCATATAGTACTTCAATTGAAACTTATCTGAGAGGAGAGTTAGAGACTTATTCCCAACAGACCCTAGCTCTTTATTATCAGCATATCCTTAAAGAAAAGGAACAAGGGGTCAATGGTTGCAAGACCCTTTTAGAAAATACTGTTATGAGATATGGTTATAACTCCTTGGAAGAAGCAAATGAAAAATTAAAAACTAAAGCTTAAAATGGTGAAAGCATGATATTTGGATTTGGCATGAAAAATAAAACTGTGCGAGAATTAAGGAAAAATCGTGGCTATACAGCGGCAGAGTTAGCCCGACGCCTAAAAGTCGATACAATTGAAATTTTGCACGTAGATGATCTAAAGCTAAAAGACGTAGCAGAACCCTTATATAATAAGCTTATTCCTGTATTAAGGGGAGATGATTACGACAGAATTCCTTGGTAAATTTATTTCTCCAATACAAAATTTTTATTAATATTTGCGGCTGGATAAAAAATTGCCATTTGCATAAAGAAATACAGTTTTAATTATTAGGAGGTTACATGGATCAGTTTACTTTGCATAAAGAAGATGCATTATTATTGGTAATTGATATTCAAGAGAGATTAGTACCGGTGATGAAGTATAAAGATCACGTAATCGGTAATAACAAATTACTTATCAATGCTGCAAAAGTAATGGATTTACCTATTGTAGCTACGGAACAATATCCCAAGGGCTTAGGACGAACAGTTTCAGAGCTTCTTGAGTTAATTGATAACGATCGTGTTTTCGCTAAAAACTCTTTTACTGCATACACGGCCGAAGTGGCAAATTTTCTACAATCTTTAGGAAAGAAGAAAATATTAGTTACCGGCATGGAAACCCACATATGTGTGTTTCAAACTGTGAGAGATCTGATTAATGATGGATATCAGGTATACTTGGTTAAAGATGGTGTAGCTTCTAGAACAAAAGATAATTATTTAAATGGATTAGATTTAATGAGATCACTTGGCGCTGTAATAACTAATACTGAAACCGTCATATTCGATTTATTGAAGGTATCAGGCACTCCGGAATTTAAACTTTTGTCAAAGATGATTAAATAGATAAAAAAGGGTGATTTTAATATTCATGTGATTTTTTAATATTCATGTGATTAATGAGTTATCGTACAAATATAGAACTAGTTCCCAGTTTACATAATTATTATTATGGGAAGTTGCTAGCCAAATCGCATAGGCATCTTTCATGCATGGGGAGTTTTCCACTATTCTTTTCAAAAAAAGCCCAGGAGAAACTGTTTTACAGTTGTCTCTTAGGCTTTGTTAAACGTTTGCAATGTTTGCTCGGTTGCGCTTAATTGTTTTTATGACTGAGGTATTATTATTAGCTGTCCGGGCATGATTTCTGCTTGTTCCAAATGATTGATTTCTTTAATTCGATAGATAATCTTTCTTAAGTCTTCTTGACCTTGATAATACTGCTTTGTCAAGTCCCACAATGTGTCACCGTTTTTGACTACGATCTCCAGATATGCCGGGCT
>JAXGQR010000028.1:0-2716 GCA_040766325.1 Dehalobacterium sp.
TTTAGAGCCCAGCGGTCGTTTCAGCATTATCCGCAAGAAGGAAGTAGAACCCATTACTCCCCGTTACCTGGGACAAAAGACATCCAGTACCTTAATGGAAAACGGGGAAATCTTTGCCGATCAGCTGGCCGAATCCGGCATTACGGCGGAGGAACTGGCACAAATCCTGGAAAGCTTTCAAATTACTGATTTGAGTCAGGTTGAAACGGTAGTGATCACCCCCAAAGGTCATATCGCTCTGACCAAAAAAAAATCATAAACACCTGTTGACGGTCTCTCAGGAGAAATTTTTTAGGAATTTTTCTATGGCATGACGTTGGCCGAAACAAATGTCTAATTTTTTATTCAAACACAGATCATCTTGAGGGGTGCGATTTTCCTTTTCATAATATTCCCGGAGAATGCGCCAGGGAATCTCAGGAAAGCAGAGAAAAGCGCTGAGTACCTCAATTTGCCTTGATTCTAGAGGAACATATTGATCATAAGTATGCAGTATTTCCGTTGCCAGCTCCATTTCCCAATTGTTTTCTGACAAAGCGCGCCGCATTAAGCGCCACAAATCCGTAATATTCAGATCCAAAGCAATGGCATCAAAATCAATGAGTACCATCTCGCTTCCCTGGCGGATAAAATGGCGGGCTGCAGCATTACCATGGACTAGAGATCCCCAGTCTCGGGCCTCTTCCACTAAGTCCATATAATGTGATGCCTGTAACCTTTGCACGGAAATATGGGCATGGTGTAGAATCCAGTCACCAAAAAGTAATACCTTGCGGTCAAAATCATCAGGATTTTTCTTAACTCGGGCAACATTAAGATATCTTTCCAGACCCTTACAATTTTCCCGCAGCCTTTTGGGCCATTTTCCCAGCTTATTCTTGGCCTCATAGCCCCTTTGGGGGGTAAAGCCGATACTCGCCCGATGAAAAAGGCTCAGGGTCGTGGCAGCAGCCAAGAGATCCTCCCGTTTGTGGTAATCCATTTCCCTGCCTTCAACCCATTCTTGAAGGTAATAGTATGACCCCTGGTGCGGCATGAGGAGATGGCCATCCGGAGTGGGGAAACAATGGGCGAGCAAATTAAAGTCTCTTTTCTTAACGTAGGTCAGCCCCTCCATCATAAACTGAGCCCTTTGTAAGCTTTTTCTTCCTTCTTTCAAACACCTTAACCCCTGCTCGGTCTTAATGCGATAGACACCACGTACCCGGTCAATTTCTATAGGAGATTCTCTCCAGTAAGACAAGATGCTTTTGATATCAAAATAATCCATATGATCCCCCCATACTCATCTGCAATTTGACTGCACGTTAACATTTTCAGGCATCTTATTATAGACTATTGCTCTTGCTTATCCATTATCCATGTTGAATAAAAAAATTCCTCTAAATTTTTTTGCTATCTACACAATAATCCTTGCATCGAATATAATAAGGTAATAAAATATAATTGTATACAGCAACTAATGTATACAATATTCCTGGGAGAAATCCTTTTCTTTTGTGCTAATCTTTGATATAATTCAGAAAATTAAGTTTTGTTGGGATGCGTCCCTATTCATTTTGTAAGGAGTGGTTAAAATGTCTTATGTAACCGATGTTATTGAGAGTACAATTAAAAGTACACCCCGAGAACCGGAATTCCACCAGTCCGTTGAAGAGGTACTGTCTTGTCTGGAACCGGTGATGGAAAGAAGACCTGAGTATCAGGAAGCAGCCATCCTGGAAAGAATTGTGGAACCGGATCGGTCGATTGTTTTTCGTGTACCATGGGAAGATGATCAAGGAAATATCCATATTAACCGCGGTTTTCGTGTCCAATATAATAGTGCCATCGGACCATATAAGGGGGGCTTGCGCTTTCATCCCTCAGTGAATCTTAGTATTTTAAAGTTTTTAGGTTTTGAACAAATTTTTAAGAATTCTCTAACCGGCTTACCTATGGGAGGTGCCAAGGGCGGTTCTGATTTTGACCCTAAAGGTAAATCAGAAAAAGAAATTATGCGCTTTTGTCAAAGCTTCACCAATGAATTAGCCTATCTCATCGGAGCAGACATGGACGTTCCTGCCGGTGATATCGGTGTTGGTACCAGAGAAATCGGTTATATGTTCGGTCAATATAAAAAAATCAAAAGAGGCTATCCCGCCGGTGCATTAACAGGTAAAGGCATCACCTCCGGCGGTAGTTTAGGGCGCACCCAGGCGACAGGATACGGAACGATTTACTTCCTGGAAGAAATGCTCAAAGACCGGCAGATAGAACTAAGAGGAAAAACAGTTATTATTTCCGGTTCCGGAAATGTCGCCCTCTATGCTTGCCAAAAAGCGCAGCAATTAGGGGCCAATGTGGTGGCTATGTCCGATTCCTGCGGCTATGTATATAATCCCCGCGGCATCAATTTCGAAGGGATGAGATTAACCAAGGAAGTAGAACGGGCCAGAATTAAAGAGTATCTGAAATATGATCAAGATGCTACATATTGCGAAGAGTGTAAAGGTCTTTGGACCATCAAATGTGACATTGCTATTCCCTGCGCTACCCAAAATGAAATTTCGGAAGTCGAGGCGGAAAAGCTCATTGAAAATGGGGTCAAAGCTGTAGTTGAGGGTTCCAATATGCCCTGCTCCGCTCAGGCAGTGAAACTCTTTCTGACGCATAAGATCATGTTTGGACCGGCTAAGGCTGCCAATGCCGGAGGAGTTGCCACCTCAGGATTGGA
>JAXGQR010000029.1:0-2182 GCA_040766325.1 Dehalobacterium sp.
CCCTCAAAAAAATTATTAATATAAACCGTCCAAATATTGTCCCAACTGTCGGCAACTGCGCCTATGCCACTTCCGGTACCGAATATTCCAGGAGCAATTTGCATCTCCTGACCCCATCCGTAATCCCTTGAATAACACCTGCACCATATCTCCGATATATTGCCGCCAATGAATTTATTCCAGATTATGAATATATCACCGTCACATGCGTGATCGGTTTACCATATCTGTTAACGATTGGTAATTAGTCCCTGGGAATTAGCAGCTTTTACCCAGGGTGACAACAGTCGTTCCCTGTTGACGTTAGGATCAATACCCTCGCTCATAAAGTAAATAATAAGCTGAAGCGGGTCATCATTAATGCCGGCAAGTTTGAGTACACGCCCCATAATAACCGGTGCAATAGCGTAAAACGGGAGCTTTTCTCCGGAATCAGAAGTCGCATATGGTTCAGCAGTCGATGGCTTACTACCAGGGTTAGCATGGCCACCAGCACCAGTGACTCCACTACGGCAGGCGACCCGCTGGAAATTACATCCAACTTATAAAGGCTTTTTAATTCCTTGAAAAGAAGCTCCACACTCCAGCGTGCCCTGTATAGTAGCGCCACGTCTTCTGCCGTAAGCTGTTCCGGGCTGATGTTGGTGAGATAGAAATGGTATTTCTTGGTTTCCTTATCTATTATTCCTACTAGCCGGAATGTCTCTTTAACCTTAGGCGCGTTGCCCCTGGGATTATAGATCTCGAACGAATCTTCTTTTTTGGCTTTTTTGTTTTTAGATGCGTTTCCTTTGAAGGAGATCTCTACCTCGACGTCGATTACTTCCTGCTTCAGTTGGGGGAGTATATCCTTAAGCTTTTTGTCAGCAAGGTCGCTTGTTTCATCCCGGTGAGAGTGCACTACGGAAACTATGGTAGGGTTGGCTGATTTTTTAAGCCTGCTTACAAAGTAGCCGCCGTTGTCTCTAATTTTGCTAAATAGTTCATACTTGAAGTATCCGAGGTCAAATAGAAGAATGTTGTCCTTCACCCAAGGCCCGATGCGCATAGTCTTGACTTCGGCGGTTTTGCCGGAATAAATGGCAATGGTCTTGGTATTGCTAGTGATCCCCGTAGCAACATGGATTTTGAGTTCGGCCTTGCCCCTTGCTCCTGGGAATTCTTCGGCTAGTTTATCGTGTAGCCTGATAATTGAACCGTCTGAAACTACCAGGTCCTTGAATCCCTTTAGTTTATCTGAAAGCGAGAGACTGGTGTGCCTGGAAAGCTCTGCGATCCCGTGTGCCAAACATTCTTTAAGAAAGGCAACCAGTCCGTTACTGAAGCGGTCATAAAAAGAAGATGGCACGAGTGTTTCAGCTGACGCGGCCTCGTAAGCCCTTCTTAAGGAGGCGAGGGTGCGTTGCATCCCAACTCCAAAGCCGAGCACTACAACCCAAAAAAAGGTAACCGGGTCGATTTTCCGGTTGCGCTGGATAAAGCCGACTTTGGTTGCGGTGTCTCTAAGCCATTCTGGGGAGAACATTTTGTTCAGGACGTTTTCTATTTCATGTGGTTTGATATTTTTAGGAATTGATGCCAATGTGGAACCCCCTCATAAAGGTATTTGGAGAAGAATTCCACAATGATAGGGTTCTGTTCCTTCTTCATATAGAGCAATTTCGATATTTTTCGTAACCTAATTTCCAGGGATACTTAGCCACATTTGTCTACTAATGGTATATTTATGGCTTAACCGAACACCAATAAACAGCAATGTTATTACAGATTGTCAAACCCAACCCGGTACCAGTATCTTTTGTTGTATAGAAAGGGGTGCCAATGACATCAATTATATCCGGGCTAATGCCTGTACCTTCATCAGCAACCTCCAAGATGATTTCATCATTCATTACGTATGTCTTGATTGTTAGATTTCCTCCTGTAGGCATTGCTTCCAAGCCATTTCGAACAAGGTTGAATATTAACTGCCGAATATCTTCGGGAACAACTGGAATATCATAAATATTTCCTAATTCTAATATTATATTGCTGCCATTTTTGATGGCTTCCGCCTGGATTAAAGGATAGATAGCGTTAATTATATTGTTAAGGCTTTCTCTTATAAAACTAGATGATTCATTGCGGGCTAAGGAGAGGAATTCGCCAATGATATTATTAATCCTATCAATATCCTCAAACA
>JAXGQR010000003.1:0-296936 GCA_040766325.1 Dehalobacterium sp.
ATGGTAGTGTAATTCGCACGGCGGTTATCTTCTTTTATTTATCTAATGAAGGAATCAGTATCATCGAAAATGCATCGAAGATTGGTCTTCCCATACCGGAAAAACTGAAGAATATCTTGGCAGAGCTTGGTGAAGGTGGTGAGAGCGAAAAATGAATCTAAGAAAACTCATTCTAACTGAAAATGCCTGCTACAAGGCGGGTAAAACCATTGTGCCAAAAGGTATCATGGTTCATAGCACAGGCGCCAACAACCCATATCTTAAACGATATGTTGGGCCGGATGATGGACTTTTAGGAAAAAACCAGTATAACAATCACTGGAATCAGGACAGACCTGATGGCAGGCAAGTTTGCCCCCATGCTTTTATTGGGAAGCTGGCTGATGGCTCTATTGCTACTTATCAAACCCTCCCTTGGAATCATCGGGGCTGGCATGCTGGCGGAGATGCGAATAATTCTCATCTAGGTTTTGAAATCTGCGAGGATAATTTGACTGATGCTTCCTATTTTAATGCGGTTTATCAGGAAGCTATAGAGCTTTGTGTTTATCTTTGCGGGCTTTATAACCTGACGGAAAAGAACATCATCGGCCACAGTGAGGGTTACAAACTTGGCATAGCAAGCAATCACAGGGATCCTGTTCATTGGTTGACCAAGCATGGTAAAAGTATGGATACTTTCCGAACAGATGTGAAAAAAGCCCTTATTATATCAACCTCTCCCCCACTCCCCTCTCCTCCTCTATCCACGGAACCGAAGAAGCTGTACCGTGTCCAAGTCGGCGCTTATTCGGTTAGAGCAAACGCAGATGCTATGCTCGAAAAGGTAAAGGCAGCAGGCTTCAAAGATGCCTTCATTAAAACAGAATAAAGCTTAAACTACCATTCCCATCGAGCCGGATTCTCTGCTCGGTGGGCTATCTTTTATTTAGGGGGTTAAACTTTTCGGCTTTAAGTAGAAGGAAACAATGGTCTTATTTGCTAAGGACAGATTTCCTTCGGATTGGAGGAGCCGAAATGACAGATACACAAAGAACTCAGATAAAGGAACTGCGCCTTGCAGGATACGGCTATAAGAAAATTGCTCAGGTGCTTTGCCTTTCCGTAGATACGGTCAAATCCTATTGCAGAAAGAACAACCTCGCAGGTGTGATGGCAGGTAAACCCTCCTCTTCTGCTGATGGAAAGACCTACTGTAAGCAATGTGGCAAAGAACTGTTACAAAAACCAAATCAAAAGATCCTATTGTTTTGTAATAGCGAATGCAGACAAACCTGGTGGAATACTCACCCAGAGATGGTAAACAAAAAAGCTATCTATTCCTACCACTGTCGTCACTGCGGTAAAGCATTCACAGCCTATGGTAATTCCCACAGAAAGTATTGCTCTCACTCCTGCTACATCGCAGATCGCTTTGGAGGTGAGTGCCATGAGTGAAGAAATGTTTAATGCCGAAAAGCTATACTGGGCAACAATGACAATAGCAAAATCTATGCTAACAAAAGGCCTCATCACCGCCGAAGAATACGCCATAATTGATACAAAAATGCTTGAGAAATATCGCCCCGTATTTGGCACGTTATTAGCCCAAACTTCCTTGACTTTATAGGCTTTTAGAGTGATGTATTGTATCAGAAAGGAAGTGATTATTTGCGAAAAGTCAGCAAATTAGAAGCCAAGCTGCCACAACTACCTGAGCGGAAAAAGGTCGCTGCCTATGCGAGAGTTTCAGAAGAAAAAGGCCGCACCCTTCATTCTCTATCAGCACAAATCAGCTTTTACAGTTCATATATTCAAAAGCATCGTGAATGGCAATACGCAGGCGTTTATGCAGACGAAGGTATTTCCGGCACGACTGATAATCGTGTTGAGTTTAGAAGAATGCTTGAGGATTGTGAGCAAGGAAAGATTGATATCATCCTCACAAAATCCATCTCGCGCTTTGCCCGCAATACTGTTGATTTACTTGAAACGGTCAGACACCTCAAGGAACTTGGAATTGAAGTCCAGTTTGAAAAGGAATGTATCAATTCCCTGAGCGAGGACGGCGAACTCATGCTAACGCTGCTTGCATCATTTGCCCAGGAAGAAAGCCGCTCCACCAGCGAAAATGTGAAATGGGCTATACGGAAAAAATTCCAACAAGGAAGACCGAATTCATTTAATGTTTATGGCTACCGATGGGATGGCGAACGTTTCATTGTTGAGCCTGAGGAAGCCCAAATTGTAAGGCTTATATTCGATAATTTCCTCAAAGGGCTGTCAGCCGAGCAAACGGAAGTGCAACTGGAAGAAATGGGCATCAAATCATACACAGGTGGCCATTTTTCCAACACCTCGATCAGAGCCATCCTGCAGCAGGAGCGCTATACGGGTAATATGCTCCTTCAAAAAACCTATATTGAAAACCATATTACCCACAAAAGCAAAATTAACCGCGGCGAATTACCTATGTACTATGCAGAAAACACGCACCCAGCCATTATCGGCTTAGAGATTTTGAAAAAGTGCAAGCTGAAATCGCACGGCGCAAAGAGTTAGGGGTTTTTGCAAATTGGTCGATTAACACCACCTGCTTTACAAGCAAGGTAAAGTGCGGCAACTGTGGTGTTAGCTACCGGCGAAGCAGTAAACGGCAACGCAAGAAGTCAAGCCAAGTCTATTATATTTGGACCTGTCAAACCAAAGACCGCAAGGGCGTATCCGCATGTGGAGCTAAAAATATCCCTGAAAGAATACTGCAAAAGGTTTGTGCCCAGGTGCTTGGCTTAGAGGAATTTGACGAGGATGTGTTCCTGGATAGAATCGAAAAAATCGTGGTAAATGGCAAAGACGAGCTTATCTTTCATTTCTATGATGGAAAGGTCATTACTCAGCATTGGGAATCTACTGCGAGAAAGGATTGGTGGACACCAGAGGCCCGTGCAGCAAAATCCGCCTACAGCAAAAAGCATCCTCGCAGTTCTGGAACAATTACCTGCTTCACCAGCAAGATAAGCTGCGGTAAATGCGGCCAAAATTTACGCAGGAACACCAGCACTCGTGTAAGCGGAGAAAAGGCCCGTCACTGGCGCTGCCCACCACGCACCGATTGCGGACATAATGGTTTGGAAGAAAACCTGCTGAAAACCATCTCAGCGGATGCCCTTGGCATCAACGAATTCGATGAAGCGGCATTCACCGATAAGGTTGAGCGCATTACAGTAGTTTCCAATGAGGTGTTGATTTTCCGCCTCAAGGATGGTAGCGATGTTACTCGTCAGTGGCATTTTAAACGCCGGCAGCCGGCATGGTCAGAAGAACGAAAACAGCGTCAAAGCAAGAAAATGATACAGGTATGGAGGGATAAACATGAGCGGCGCGAAAACAGCTAGAAAAGTAACGACCATTCCTGCCACGATTAGCCGTTTCACAGCTGCTCCTATCAACGAGCAAAGAAAACGTCGTACAGCCGGATACGCCCGTGTTTCCACCGATAGTGAAGAACAGTTCACCAGCTGAAGCGCAGGTTGATTACTATACCAAATACATCAAAAGCCGGGATGATTGGGAATTTGTTGATGTCTACACTGATGAAGGCATAAGCGCCACAAACACCAAACATCGGGAGGGATTCAAGCAGATGATTGCAGATGCCCTTGCCGGAAAGATTGACCTTATAGTCACCAAGTCGGTCAGCCGATTTGCCCGTAATACGGTAGACAGCCTTACTACAGTGCGTCAGCTAAAGGAAAAAGGGATTGAGATTTACTTTGAAAAAGAAAACATCTGGACACTGGATTCTAAGGGTGAACTGCTAATTACCATCATGTCCTCCCTTGCGCAGGAAGAAAGCCGCAGCATCTCAGAAAACGTAACCTGGGGTCAAGAAAGCGCTTCTCAGACGGCAAGGTCACCGTTCCCTTTGGGCATTTTCTCGGTTACGACCGGGGGTGGACGGCAACCTTGTATTGAACGAAAAAGAAGCAGTCATCGTCAGACGCATTTTTGCCCTTTTCCTGGAGGGTTATTCACCCTATAAGATTGCAAAGACACTTACTGCGGATGGCATTCTTTCCCCGGTAAAAAGCCAAAATGGAATGCGGCAACAGTCCGACGAATGCTCAAAACGAAAAATACAAGGGCGATGCCCTTCTACAAAAAAGTTATACTATTGATTTCCTCAGAAAAAGAAACTTAACGAAGGCGAAATTCCACAATATTATGTGAAAAACAACCACGAGGCAATTATCGACCCTGCTGTATTCGATATGGTTCAGATTGAACTGGAGAACCGCAATCCTGGTCCTAACCGCCGAAGCGGGGTCAGCATATTTTCAAGTAGGATAAAATGCGGGCAGTGCGGTTCTTGGTATGGCTCAAAGGTATGGCACTCCACCAGCAAATACCGCCGCACCATTTACCAATGCAATCGCAAATACGATAGTGACAATCAATGCCGGACACCGCATCTTGACGAAGAAAGAATCAAAAAACTTTTCATATCTGCGGTCAATAAGCTGCTTTCGAAAGGAGGAAATCCTCGGAAATTTTGAACTTGTAAAATCTACGGTTTTTGACACTGCCGATCTGGAAAAAGAGCAAGCTGAACTGCAAAACGAACTCGAGGTTGTGGCTGGGATGATACAGCAAGCCATCGGTGAGAACGCACACTTCGCTCTGGACCAAGGAGAATACCAAGAGCGATACAACGGACTTGTTGACCGCTTTGACCTTGCTAAGGCTCGCCATACTGCGGTTACCGAAGAAATCACTGGTAAACAGACAAGGCTCAGTACGATTAATGCCTTCCTCTACACCCTCCGCAAACAAAATAACCTACTTACCGAATTTGACGAAAAGCTGTGGTGCAGCCTTGTGGACTACGCTACTGTTTATGATAAAGACGATGTACGGTTCACCTTTAAAGACGGTAAGGAAATTCAGGCATAAGCCGGAAAAATAGACGCTCCTCACCACCAGTTTGAAACTGAGATGGTGAGCGTAACTTACTTTAATTTAGCATTAAGATCTACTTAATAAATTTTGATGCAATCCACCAGATAATCAATAAGTATAAGACTATAATCGGTATTGTATAGTACCATTTTTTTGGTTTACCGTCCTTCCACATTCCTTCTGCTTCAAGTTTACATTCTTCCAATATTTCAGAAGGAATAAGTTTTACGGTCCATATTATCAGCAATGGTAGAATAATAATATCATCTAGATACCCTAACACAGGCACAAAATCAGGAACTATATCAATCGGTGACAATGCGTATCCTACAGTAATTCCCGCCAAAATCTTGGCAATTAACGGCGTATCCTTTCTCTTTATTGCCAAAAAAAGGGCAGGAATATAGTTGTTTATCATTTTTGCTTTTTCTTTAAAATCCAACTCTTATACTCCTTTCTTGACAATATTCCGCTTAATCGCTGTTCTTGACCATATGATTCATCTTGATATAGAGGATAATAGCAATCAACTCTGCGACGCAGGTAAATGCAATAATCAGTCCGGTTTGGTTCAAATCGTATAACAGGCCCATCAATGCCGCCCCTCCCAGGAGTGCTAATCCGTAAGCTGTATTGAACACACCGTAGCTGGTGCCGCGCTTGTGAAACGGCGTTATATCGGCAATGGCGGAGCGCATGATTGTTTCATGAGTACCCATAATGATTCCGAAGATCATCATTCCGATAATTATGAGGGTTGTCGAGTCGCTCAATGTCAGAACCGGCAGCAACAGTGTAATAAACGGAATCGCCGCCAATACCAGGATACCGCCGGTTTTCTTTCCTGTTTTTATCTTGAGCCGGTCATAAGCTTTACCGACAAGCAGCGCCATACCAGCATCGACCAGCATGGCGAGCGAATATAACAGGGTGATATTGCCGTCGGACATCAAGTTATTAGCCTTAAGGTGGTATCCAACCGTACTGAAATTGACAAAACCCAACGTGCAAAAGAACGTAAAGGCTGTATAAATCCAAAAGACTGGTTTGAGTTGTTCTTTATGTAAGTCTTTTTGCTCAACTGTGGGCAGTAGATGATCGCGCTGAATCTTTCTATATGAATAGAAAAGGAATAACATCAGAATGATAAAAGGTAATATAAGTGACCGATACCCTAACTGATACTCTGCAATGCCGTTCTTGCCCGTGAAATAAAAGATCACTGTAAATATGAGCGGCCCCGCAAAGGCCCCGATCTGGTCCAGAGCCTCCTGTAAGCCGAATGCAAAGCCGACGCCGACCTGATTTTCCGCAACACCTGACAAAACCGTGTCCTTAGCCGGATTTCGCAGTGCTTTTCCGATTCTCTCCATTAATATCAGCACCACGAGAATGTTCCAGTTCATCGTGAGTCCTATAAAGGGGACTACAAGCAGCATGCCATAGCCGACAAACATAAAAACCCAGTGCCTGCCGCTTTTATCTGACATGACGCCCGCTAAGAGCCTTAAAGCATACCCGAGGAACTCCCCAATACCGAATACCAGGCCGACCTTGGCGGCGCTGATACCCAGCAGATTTAAGTACTGGCTGTTAGCGCTTCTGGCTGATTCATATACTACATCACCAAGCATGCTGATAATGCCAAAAATTATGATCACTACAACAGCTGGTGTGAAACGATTTTTAACCTGATTACTCATATTCTCAGACCTCTCACATTCACTCTTCTTCATTTAATTTGTAAATCTGTTTGCTGAACTGATCGAGCAATTGCTTACATTTACGCAACCCCTCTGTTGCCTGCTCTTTTAACGGAGCCATAAAAAAGTCTTTCGATGTTATTTTTTTTAACCATTCCACAAGTTTGTCGTATTCGTCTTCATTTTCCTCAAGCTCGATATACGTAAAATTTTTTCTTTCCGTTTCCTTCTCAATTTCACGGAAGAAGTCATCACACTTTTCTAAAAATTCCTTATATTCATCGTCACGTGCTTTGTTAAATAGGCTCTCTATTTCTTCGTTGCTTCCCGCATTAATGAAGTCAGCATAAGCAATATACGCACTGCCGCTCTTTTCAGTTATTTCATTTGAAATTACCTGAAAAGTTTCTAAGTGCTCATCAGAAACGGGGAGAGCCCACATTGATTGACCAATGCTGATAGAGCCGCTTTTTTTGAGTTTTCTCCATACACTGACCCTTACGGTCGACTGTTCTTTAGGTAACACGTAGTTTAAAACCAGCCACTTTTTATCATTCATACACTCACCCCATGCGATGTAATACTCATTACTTATAATACTCATTACATTTTATTGCGTTATTCAATAAAATGTCAACAAAAAAACCGCCATTTGGAGAAATTTATATCTCCGTTACTGGCAGTCACCATTTTTTACGCTATTCTATAAAAACCCTTTGGACTGACACTGGCAATCCCGTCTTAAAGCTTAACCCCCTTTTAGAAGCCTTAACCCCCTTAGGAAGCTTGCAAAACAGGGTAATTAAATTGTATTATTTTCGTAGTGATTATATCCAACACTATCCCATGAGTTGGCTCAATTATATTCACAATCATCTTTACTAAAGATTTAGGTGTAAAGAAAACTCCATCATCCGATGCGATAGCTGAAGCAAACTTATTTAAGAAATACTCATAAATACGTCCAAGGATATCATCGTTGATTTCGTTTAATGCACTATTGTTGAAAATACGCAACAATTCTTTCAACAAATCATTTCTGAAAGAAGTATATGATTTGGGTAGTATTCCTTTCAATTGAGTACTCTCTGCCTCAATCAATTCCATAGCCTCATTGACTGCCTTCCCACAATCAGCATCGTCTGGCAAATTGAGTAGATAATCATATCGAGCCTTTTCAGGTAAAAAGATAGCGCTTTTTTGCTTAAAATCACTTGACTCAACGGGAAGTACACGACCATTACGTACAGGACGGTCTTTTAGTATTTCTGCCTCTACATATTTAAACCGGCTATATGCATAACGCAAAAAGATTAAACCAAGAACTGGCATACAATATTCCTGAGAACTTAATTTAGAACCTTGACGTAAAAGATCCGCAGATTCCCATAATTCTGATTCTAATTTTCTTATATTTATCATTAAACAAGCCTCCATTTGTTTGGTAATTCACAATAATAAGCATTAACTTCGTTTGCTATCATCCATTTCCATGATATCACAGACGTCGCATTTCAACGCTATGCAGATTTTTTGTATAATTTCTGTGCTAACATTTTCGTTTTTACCAAGCTTTGTAACCGTAGCAGAACTAATGCCTGCGAGCTTTTGCAGGTCTTTCTTTTTCATGTCTCTATCAATAAGAAGCTTCCAAAGCTTTTTATAACTAATTGCCATTCTAATCACCTCTATGTATGTATAATTACATGATATCATTAGCATCATTATATTGCAAACATTTTCTTTAAGTTCGCATGATTTTTTATTTGTATTCAACAATTATTACTCTAAATCCTATATTGTCAGGTCTATAGAATGTCACATCCATTCTATCTCCTCAACCCTATAGATATATCTACTCTGTCAACTCAACCCTACCCATATTCTGGCTCAAATTTTGAGCAAAAATATACCCTCGATATGTTTCCACGAACACATATCAAGGGCTAAAGTCGAGTTGACAGATTTACTTTCATTTTATAAAACTCAGTATTCTCAAGGCTTTCCGGACATCACTTTCTAGACATTAAACATACCGTCTCAACGTGGATGGTCTAACGGTATATATCCATCGGTTCCGCCTGCCAGTTCCTTTTTCTTTTGGGCAACATATTTTCTAATAGAGCGGTCTGAGACATTAAACTCTTCACCATAAAGTTCCTTAAGCCGGTTAAATACCCTCTGGGCGGTATGTCTTTGTTTAGGTTTAGCCTTTTGATCCTGTTCAAGCCATTGATCAATTAAGGCTTTAAAAGGATCAAGCTTGCCTTTTCTTTGTTGTTTTTTCTTAATTTCTAGATTAAAATCAGCTTTTTCGGTATATTTTTTTACAGTCTCAAAATCATGTCCAGTTTCTTCAGCAATTTTGCGTAGTGATTTTCCTTTGTGGTTTCGCAAATATTTGATAAAATATATTTGCTCCATTGTCAACATCCTTTCTTTTCCCCTTTAGCTTTAGACACTAAAAGGGTAGTTTATTTTAAGGGTGCTGGCAATGGATTTTTCCATTTAATGCTCGATTTTTTAAGTTCCATTCTGCTCGGTTTTCATTGTACCAAAAACATTATTAGATCTGGACGGAGTTGGAACCGGCACGCATTCTACAACCCTAGCCTTAAAAATGGATCTCAGGCAGCATTACTTGTAGTAACTGCAGGAGATGCAAAACAGATATAATAGTACAGCAGCTGTTCGGCAATAGAACTGCCCTGTCCCCAACTCGAAAAATATGCTGACAGCCAGAAATGGGTCGATACATGTAAAGGGTGGGAAGACATTCCAAAGAAAATAATCGAGGAAGATATGACCTCCCTGATTATTATTAAAACACCTTATTTCAATCTACTTACCCAAAACAGAGATTATTGAGTTTAGTCAAATATCTGAGAAGCCAATTTCTCTATATCCATGCTGTAATCCACATCTTTAAGTTTCTCTCCGTCGCACATCATAACGACAGAAGGTACTTGCGTTACATTAAATTTTTCAGCCAAAGTTTTTTTTGTAGAAACATCCACTTGCTACAACTTTTATACTCTTCACTGCGTTCTTTGATCACTTGCTCCAGCAATGTGGCAAACTCTAAACTTTTCTCTACAGTCGGATCCATGAAAAGTAATAAACTTTTCCTTTTACACTGGAGTACCTTGGTCTTAAATTCATTCATTTCTTCGATATAGCGCTCAGCGGCAACTGCAGCCGTTGCACCATCCCCAGCAGCAGTGGCAACCTGTCTCAAGTATTTAACAATGTTATCACCGGCAGCATAAACACCTCTAACATTTGTTTCCATCATATTATTTACTACGATATAGCCCTTTTCATTCATGTTCACACCGCTATCCTTCAAAAATCCGGTTGAAGGAATCATGCCTACGAACAAGAACACACCTTGGCACTCGAGGTTTGATAATTCCCCCGATTTTAGATTCTTAATCACAACCCCTTCCACATTTTCATCACCTAGAATTTCTTCGATTGTGGAGTTCCAAATAAATTCCATCTTTTCATTTTCAAAAGCTCTTTCCGCGCTGGCTTTGTTGCAATCCAAAATTCCTTCATCATGAAGAACGATAACAGTCACCTTGCGGGCAAACTTCGTAATAAACATCCCTTCTTCAATGGCCTGATCACCACTGCCCACCACAATTACATCTTCACCCTCAAAAAATTCTGCATCACAAGTGGCACAATAGGCAACGCCCATACCCCGTAATCGTTTTTCACCAGGTACATTCAACAATCTAGGTTCACTACCACAAGCCAGAATTACAGCCTGAGCAGAAAATTCTTGACCTTTTTTAGTTCTGATGATTTTTTCATCTTTTGAAAAATCGACTCCAACAACCTCGCCTTTTAAAAATTCCACTCCAAAAGACTCAGCATGATTTTTAAAATCTTTCATGAGATCCGGTCCATGAACTTTTTTATAACCGGGGTAATTTACCAATTCTTGAGTGGTATTCACCAGACCACCCACGGCACCTTTATTAATAACTAAAGTTTTTAGTTTTGCTCTACCTCCATAAATAGCTGCAGAAAGACCGGCGGGTCCACCACCAATAATAATCAAATCATAGTTATTTTCCATTTTTTCCTTTTTCCTTTCTTATTACATAGATTTCTAAGTTTCTTAAACAACTATAACGATCTTACTCAAAAAGACAGGATTTTTACTTTTATAAGACATTTTTCCTGCATCTTATATTAATTCATCTATCTTCTCGATTATATTATTAATATTATAATATAAACCGATGTTAAAAAATCAAGTCATTTGACTACAATTTATATTAAATTTCTGCGTAGGATTTGATATAAAAGTCACAAACCTCTTGAATTTCGCCTTTGTCCTGTTCATATTACTTGTCAGATACTCCTACGACACGAAAGCCTGCATTTTTAGCAGTTTTCATGCAAGTAAGACAGTCTTCAAAAACCACAGCTTCTTCTGGATGACAACCTAACTTTTCTGCCGCAGCATAATAAATATGAGGGCTTTCTTTACTGTATCCCACATCCGAGCAAGTTAAAATAAAATCAAAATGATTCCTAATACCCAAACGTTCCAATACTTCACGTGTGGTGCTGTGCTCATTAGCGGTGGCAATCCCCATTTTAACCTTTTCTGATTTGAGTTTTTTTAAATAATCACTAACAGAAGGCTTTAAGTCGACTTCCTGTTGATACTTCTTCTCAGCTTCTTCATGTACGAATCGAACTATTTCCTGAACTGAGAGGGGAAGTGAAAAATTTTTTTTAGATATGCTGCCATTTGTTGAATGCTCATGGGCGTTAACGTCTCATGCAGATTCTCTGGAGGAGCAATTTCATAGTAGGCTAAAATATCATAACCAATTTTCGCCCATATTTCCATAGAATCGATAAGCGTCCCGTCCAAATCAAAAATGGCATATTTCATGTTCATTCAGTAACAATCCTTTCAATATCATTATAAATATTTATTAATCCTCCTTACCTGCATTATAAGACACAAAAAGATATATTCCAATAGTAAAATTATATCAACTATATTTTAAGTTATTTACAAAAATTCTATAAAAATTATTCTTTTGCTATTTCCTTTAGCAACTTACCAGTTCATAAAAACATCAAAAAAGGAATCAAAATGATTCCCTTTTTGGAGTGCCTTCCATGACTGCTTTTACAGTTCTAAAGCGTATTCAACAACTTTATGCCTTACCGTTACATCCCAAAACATGGACAAGTTTATGCTTGACCAATTCCTTAATGGCTGCTCGAGCCGGAGATAAATACTTTCTGGGATCAAAGTGATCCGGATGCTCCGCAAAATGTTTTCTAATAGTAGCCGTCATAGCTAATCTTAGATCAGAATCAATATTAATCTTGCATACAGCCATAGAAGCAGCTTTACGCAGCATGTCTTCCGGTACACCTTTAGCACCCGGCATACTTCCGCCATATTTATTAATCATTTCCACGTATTCCGGAATCACGGAGGAGGCCCCATGAAGCACGATAGGGAAACCCGGCAAACGTTTTTGAATGTCTTCTAAAATATCAAATCTTAATTTAGGTTCACCTTTAAATTTAAATGCACCGTGGCTGGTACCGATGGCTATGGCTAATGAGTCCACACCCGTTTTACTTACAAATTCTTCTACCTGATCCGGATCTGTGTAAGAAGAATCCTTCTCTGAAACGTTAATTGCATCCTCTACTCCAGCCAGTCTGCCCAGTTCTCCTTCCACTACGACACCCTTATCATGAGCATAATCTGTCACCTGTTTAGTAAGCTTAATGTTTTCTTCAAAGGGAAGATGCGAGCCATCAATCATCACAGAAGTGAATCCGCCATCAATACATGATTTACATAATTCAAAGGAATCACCATGATCCAAATGGACACAGATTGGGAGATCTGTTTCAATCATGGCAGCTTCAATTAATTTCATCAGATAGGTATGATTGGCATATTTTCTGGCACCAGCAGAAACCTGAAGAATTAAAGGAGCCTGTTCTTCCTTAGCTGCTTCTGTAATCCCTTGAATTATTTCCATGTTGTTGACATTGAAGGCTCCAATAGCATAGCCTCCTTCATAGGCTTTTTTAAACATTTCCGTTGACGTTACTAATGGCATCTTTACCCACTCCTTATTTAAATATTTTTATGTATCATCTTGCTTTTAAATAATAAAGTCCAATTTTGAGAATCACGTGCTATTATAAATAAATCCATATCCTCATATATGTATGTAGGAAGACTTCCTAATATTCATATAAAAAAATTATCGCCCTTATTACAAATAAATAATCAATGCATCATTATAAATAAGTACAATGTGTTATCATCCTACGTAATTATTATACTACATTTAAAGCTTATGTTACACAATTTAATGAAATTATATAAAAAAATAACACAGCAAAGTTTCACTGTGTCAGTAATTAGTGATCATTTGTTACAATCGGAACCAAAAAACTTCAGTTACCGATCAAACCATTACCCCATCAGGCTATAAAACAAATTTAATACGAGCAAACCTAAAACGCTTAGGAATACCGGTCGGATAACCCTAGAACCATTTTTTAAGGCTAGACCGGAACCAATAATGTTTCCCAAAATTCCAAAAAACGCACATGGAATTGCCAAGGCAAAATAAACATGACCATGGATCAAAAACGTAATTAATGCTCCAATGTTTGAGGCAAAATTCACCATTTTAGCATTGCCGGAAGCTGTTACCAGATCAAGACGTAATAAGAAGGAATATATAAAAATCAGAAAAGTGCCTGTTCCTGGTCCGATAAAACCATCATAAAACCCGATCCCCAAACCAATGATGGCTGAAAGTAGGTTTACTTTGCCCTTTCCTATGCTGTCCGCTTCATTCTTAGTGCCAAATTCTTTGTTGCGGCTCATGAATACTGCTACAATAGGAATGATAATCAAAAGCAAGACTTTAAAGACATGGTCATCCACATATAACACGGTTTTGGCCCCTGCCCCTGAACCAATCAATGCAAAGATAATAGAAATAAAAACTGATTTCAAATGAATCATATTTCTTTTCCAGAATCTTATGGAAGATACCAATGTGCCAAATGTTGATGAAAATTTATTGCAACCTAAGGCCGTATGAACAGGAAGTCCGGAGGCAAGATACGCGGGTAGCGAGATCAGCCCACCACCCCCGGCAATGGAATCAATAAGACCGGATAGAAAAACAAAAAAGCAAACTATAAAGATAATTTCAGCTTCCATTGTAATCCGTTAATCCTTCCGTCGGTTTTATCCGTACATAGCAGATGTCCTGTTACTAAATCAACTTTTTGTTTATATTTGATCTTACTTCATCCAGGTAGTTATATATCGTATAACGAGAAACATCTAAAATATTCGCCACATAATCAATGGCTCCTTTGACTAAAAAGACACCTTTATCATCAAAAAGTTTAGATCATTGTTTACGAGATTCATTAGCACGGAAGAAAATTTTATAACCCTCTCCTCCTATTCAACCCGTTCACGTTTTAAAAATTCACGGGTACGTTCCTGGGTTGGATGATTGAAAATTTGATCTGGGGTGCCCTCTTCCGCGATCACTCCTTTGTCCATAAAGACAACCCGATCCGCAACTTCTTTGGCAAATCCCATTTCATGGGTCACGATTAACATGGTAAGTCCTGTTTCAGCCAATTCTTTCATGACCTTCAATACCTCACCCACCATCTCCGGGTCCAGGGCCGAGGTGGGTTCATCAAACAACATCACATCCGGCTCCATAGAAAGCGCTCGGGCAATGGCAACTCTCTGCTTTTGGCCACCTGATAATTGTTTCGGTTTCGCATTGACAAACTGTTCCATCCCTACAACACGTAAAAATTTCATTGCAACTTGCTCTGCTTCTTCTTTATCGCGCTTAAGCACTTTTTGTTGTCCTATCACACAGTTGTTTAAAACATTGTGATTGTTAAATAAGTTAAACTGCTGAAAAACCATACCCAGCTTAGTTCGATAAGCGAAAACATCATGACCGTCATCTAAGATATTTTCTCCTTTATATATAATCTGACCACCGCTTGGTTTTTCTAAAAGGTTAATGCAACGCAATAAGGTTGATTTTCCAGAACCGGAGGAGCCAATGATACAAACAACTTCTCCTTTCTTCACAGAAAAATCAATATCTTTAAGAACCTCATGAGAGCCGAAGAATTTGCTGAGATGTTGAATTTCAATAATTTTTTCCATATCTTCCCCTCCGTTCTCCACTATTATTATCTATTAGGGTTCTGTTTTTTACGGGCCATATCTTCCGGAGTTTCTAACTGCATTTGATTACCTATCATTACGAAATTCTCCGGACCATCCAATTTTCTCTCAAAATAGCGTAAAATTCTTGTGACGGTAAATGTCATAATTAAATAAACGAAACTGGCAATCAAAAATGGTTCAAAAAACCTGAAGTTATTTCCGGCAATGGATTTTGTTTGATAGAATAATTCAGTGACAGATATGACAGTTAACACGGAGCTGTCTTTGATGTTTATTACAAACTCATTACCGGTGGCAGGTAAAATATTTCGAATTACCTGGGGCAGAATTATATTAAACATGGTTTGAGGGTGATTCATGCCGATGGCATGAGCAGCTTCAAATTGTCCCTTATCGATAGAGATAATCCCTCCCCGGACAATTTCAGCCATATAGGCCCCGGTATTAATAGAAATAATAAAAATAGCGGCAAAAATTCGGTTCATATCAATGTTAAAGGCTTGAGCAGAACCATAAAAAATGACCATAGCTTGCACCATCATCGGTGTGCCTCGGAAAAATTCAATATATACAGATAGTACCCAATTAATCGCTTTCAGAATAACTCTCTTTATTCCCCGTTCTGGAATAGGGGTAGTTCGAATCACCCCGATTAGCAACCCAATAATCGATCCAATAATTGTTCCAATAATGGCAATAAATAAAGTCATGCCGGCACCGCGACCAAACATAGGCCAATAATCCCTAATTATCTCTATAAAAAAGTCTAGGCTCATCATGTTCCTCCATAAAACATGCATTGTAAAACCGGAGGCACCTTCATGCCCCCGGTTTAAAATTACTAATTAGCTGCAGGTTGATTCTGAATGGCTTTATCCATAATTTCTGTACGTTCTTCTTCACTGATCTGGGCTAGTATTTCGTTGATAGGTTCTCTTAACTCACTGCCTTTTTTAAGACCGACAGCAATGGCTGTATCATCATCAGAGGTTTCAAATCCATCCGTAAATTCAACAAAAGCAAAGTTATCGTTAGCAGAAGAAGCACTGACTCCTTCCGGTTTCTCTGAGACATAACCATCAATAATGCCTGATTCCAAAGCCACCCTCATGGCTGGGAAATTATCCATCGCTGCCTGTTTTTCCACTCCTTCAATTTGATCAATCACTGTATAATGGAAAGTATTTAATTGACCGGTAACCTTGGCCCCTTTAAAATCCTGGATAGAGGTCGCGTTTTCATAAACGCTGCCTTTTTTCACCACCATGATTAAATCCGATTTATAGTAATTGTCTGAGAAGTCAATGGCTTCGGCTCGTTTTGCTGTAGGTGACATCCCGGCAATAACGGCATCAATTTTGCCGGATGTTAAGGCCGGCAACAAACCGTCCCATTCTGTTTTGACGATGACCAATTCTTTGCCCAAACCTTCGGCTATTCTTTTGGCAATTTCCACATCGTACCCACCGGCAAATTCAGCATTGCCATCTATAGGGACTCCACCATTGGAATCATCCAATTGGGTCCAGTTAAAGGGAGCATATCCGCATTCTAGACCAACCCTAAAAGTTCCTCCTGCTGCATCTTCCGGGTTTTGGTTTTCAGTATCTCCGGTAGCCTCATTAGATCCGCATCCTGTTACCATGATCATCACTGCCAGAGATGCGAGAAGAAATAATAATAGTTTTTTTCTCATGGCTCTAATCTCTCCTTTTTATTTTATAATAATAATACTAATTCTTTTTAATTATAATTAACTCTCTAATATAAGGTTCATTTCATCGGCCAATGATCAACCACAAAAAAAGACCTGAGATGAACTCAGGCCGCATTCAGTACTATACTTATGTATAGTTGCCCCTAATTCCTCTTCTTCCCAATGGGGTCGTATATATCGAAATAAAAACAAAAGATTACCCACTTCTATTTGCTATTCAAAGGAAGGTACAAACAAAACATAAGATTTGTTAATTACATATTAAAGTTTACATCAATCTATTATTTATGTCAACAATTGAGGTATACTAATCATCAAAGTATATTCTGGGCTAATGGCCAGATCCCAGAAGATGTTCTCTTTTGGCAGCAAATTTATTATTTAATTGACGTAGTTGAGGTTCCAGTTCAATAATTAAAATCGCAAGAAAAATTAATCCACAGCCAACGTATCCCCGTAGTGTAGGCAACTCCCCCCATAAAATGACAGAAAATATTAATGCAAAGGGGGCTTCCAAACCTAATAACAGTGCCGCATGAGTAGAGGAAGTGTGTTTTTGAGCGATATTTTGCACCAAAAATGCTAAACATGTGCTAAACAAAGCAGTAAACGCCACCGAACTCCAAACCGCTGCAGGAATCTGAAAAGTGAATGGTTCAAAGATGGCTGAATACACAAGACTAAGCATTCCCGTAACCAGAACTTGAACCACAGTCAGCACAAAAGGATTAAATTTTTTCGTATAGCTTTCAATGGCAATAATTTGCATCGCAAAAGCCAGTGCAGAAAAAAGAGTTAAAAGATCACCTTTGCCTAGTAAAAAAAGTTCAGTTGAGGAAATGGACAGAAGACCCAGTCCAGACAAAGCAATCACAGCTCCGGTAATGGGAAGCCACCCCACAAATTTTCGCTGTACCACTGAGGCAAAAAAGGGTACAATAACAATATAAATACCAGTGATAAATCCTGATTTTCCCGGTGTGGTATATTGAAGACCGATGGTTTGCGCATAAAAACCCAAAAAGAGAAATAAACCAATCACACAACCAGCGATTAATTCCTGCTTGTTTGTTTTTAATAAATGCTTATAAAACATTATCGCCAGAACGAGCGAAGCTATTATAAACCTTATGCCGATAAACTCCATAGAAGGGATGACTCCAATAGATACTTTGACAAAAACAAAAGAAACCCCCCAAATCATAGCTACCATGATCATGGAAAAATCAGCAATTAAAGACTTAACCGCAACCTTCATAAAATTTCCCTCTTTTCAAACTTATTATTCAAACCCCTCTTAAATAAATTTAGCTTTCACCAAGTCTGTCATCGGTGAAAGCCTCAATCCCCCAAACCTATTGGATATAATCTTTGATTATCTTAAATCACCTGACTGATATGCATTGCCTGAAACTTATTACCACTTTTCTGTGCAGCTTTATTCAATTGAATCAAACAAATCGGACACTCCGAAACCACAATTTGGGCCTGACTCTCTTCAATATTAAACCGTTTCTTTTCTAAAACAGCGTTTGAAATTTCCGGATAGTCCGTATAAAAAGATCCGGAACCGCCGCAACATACATCAGCGCCATTCATTTCAATAAAATTCCCCGCAGCTTTCAGTAATTCCCGTGGCTGCATTTTCACACCCTGACCTCTTCCTAGATGACACGGTTCATGAAAAGTGATTTTTACTTCCGCCCGATACTCCGGCCGATACCCTGCCTTGACCAAAAACTCCGATAAGCTCATAACCTTTTCGCTGAATTTCTCAGCTTCTTCAACCCATGCGGATTCCTCAGAAAAAAAAGCAGCAATATGTTTCAAGGTACTGCTGCAGCTGGCACAATCACTTACCACCACATCAGCATCTTGAAATAAACGAATATTCTTCTTGGCCAATTCAAAAAAATCTTTCTGTAAACCATGAGAAATATGGGGTAAGCCACAGCATACATTATCAACGAGCTGAACCTTGGAAAAAGTATTAAGAATTCTGACGGTATCTGCTGCTGCTTCCGGAAAAAACATCTCCATGCCGCAGCCAAGAAAATAGGCTATCTTTGTACTTGAGGTAAAATTTAATTTTTTTGTCGGTGCCGATCCTTTTAAAGCAGCTGGGCCGCAAAAACGTTTTAAATAATCCTCTCGGGTAACTTTACTAGGTGCCATCCCAAAAGGAACAAAACGGTTTAATTTGACTTTCTTGATAAGACCTAAACTGCCGGCAGACATTTTTCGTGCAGTTCGGTCTTTCAGTACTTTTCCGATCACTTTATATTTCAATCCTGGTCCGCCTTTTTTATCAGCAAGGTATTGACGCAGATTCATCATCACTTGATCCGTTTTTACCTTGTTGGGACAATTGCTGACACAAGTTCCGCAAAGCAGACAAAAATTCACAATATCACTAATATGATCATTGGCCTCAATCCCACCTTCGACAAGGGCACGAGCAATATTATTTTTGCCGCGAGCACTTACCTTTTCCATATCTCTCACGCCGAAGAGAGGACAAACCGGCAAGCAGGTGCCACAACGGTCACACTGACTTACAATCTCATTTATTTCATCTAACAATTTTACTTCCTTTTTTTTCATCATTTAAGTCTCCTTGTGCAATATCCCGAGCATCTTTTTTGAATTAAGGCCACATCTTTCCGGGGTTTAAAAGTCCTTTCGGGTCAAAAGCTTGTTTCACTGCTTTAAGCATAGAAACTCCTACTTCACCTAAAGCATGAATTACGTAATCCCGTTTTGTGATCCCAATTCCGTGTTCCCCCGACAAAGTGCCTCCTAAATCTATAGCTGCATCAAAAATCTCATTAACTGCCATATTGACCCGTTCTTCTTCCTCCGGATTGGACAAATCACAAAGAATCGAAGGATGTACATTACCATCCCCGGCATGACCATATACGGCAATAGTCAGTTGATGCTTTTCAGCAATCTTACCAATCCGACGAACCACCTCTGGAAAAGCATCCCGCGGCACAGAAATATCTTCTCCAAGACGGTTTGGTGCCATGGATCCGATGGCTGAACTCAAACCACGACGAATCGCCCAAATTGCTTCAGACTCTTCTGGAGAGGCTGCAATGCGTGCTTCAACCACATTGTGCCCTGAAGCTATTTTAGAGATTTGTTGGGCCTGCTTGTCAAGCTCCTCTTCATCCTCTCCGTCATATTCAATGACGAGGCAAGCTTCTATCGAGGGGCTGATATCCGTCTTATTATGTCGGGCTACTGCCTGTAAGCTGATTTTATCCATCAATTCCGCTGCGGCAGGTACCACCCCTAATTGGAGCATCCGGTGAATAGTATCACATGCCTCATCCAGTGATTTGAACATCAACTGCATAGTATTACGCACCTTGGGCATTGGGATTAAGCGCAAAATTATTTTGGTAATAATACCTAATGTACCTTCCGAACCTGTAATGAGACTTGTTAGGTTATATCCGGTAACATTCTTAATTGCTTTCCCTCCGGTATGAAGTATCCGTCCATCAGGAAGAACAACTTCCAGACCCCTAACATAATTACTCGTAACTCCATATTTAACGGCACGCATGCCCCCAGCATTTTCAGCAACATTTCCACCGATGGTGGAAAATTTCCAACTTCCTGGATCCGGTGGGTAAAAGAGTCCTTTTTCTGCGCAGCAATTATACAGATCAATGGTTCTTACCCCCGGTTCCACGGTCACCATCATATTACGCTCATCAAGTTCAATAATATTATTCATACGATCCAAGACCAAAGAAATACCACCGTTTAAGGGAATACTTCCCCCGGTACGTCCGGTAGCGGCGCCCCGCGGTGTAACGATAATATCATTTTCATAAGCAAGCTTCATTACGTCAGAAACCTCTTTTGTAGTTAGAGGGCGAACTACTAAATGAGGTTTATTAGGGGGCAATAATGGGACAAAAGACGAATCATAGGAATAAGTGAAAAGATCTATCTCGGAATCCAGTACGTGCTCCTTGCCAACTATAGCGCGGATTTTATTCTTTATTTCTTCACTGATCATTCTAAATTTCTTCCATCCTCTCCAAAAAACATCATATCTTATATACTATCAGTAAAGCCTAAAAAATTTTAATAAATATCTATCATATACTAAATCTCATCCGGACATATTCTTCTAATTATACAACAATATCCCGAAATGTCATACAATGAATTACTTTTGATCTTATTACCTGTTAATTATAACCACGGTTCTTAGCTTTGATGTCAACTCGTTTTAATCTGAAGACCAGATGTTGACAAAAAAACGCATATGTGTTAAGATGTTCTTGTATTACATATGTACTTATATATTTCACATGTTTTTAGAAATTATATGTATGTTACATGTAGATATAATTTGTAAAAATGTGTGAAATTTTTATTTGCTATGAAATACAAATAACAATTTAGGAGGTACCTCATGAATACAGGTACAGTAAAATGGTTTAACGCAGAAAAAGGATTTGGCTTTATTTCGAGAGAAGATGGAGAAGACGTATTCGTTCATTTCTCTGCAATCCAGGGAGATGGCTTCAAAACATTGGATGAAGGTCAAGCAGTCAGCTTTGATATCACCCAAGGTAATAAAGGTCCCCAAGCAACCAACGTTGAAAGAATATAGTTATTTTAATCTAGAGTATACCTTAGAAGGAGGCTGTCACAGAGTTTTATTCTGTAACAGCCTCCTTTCATGTGTAAAATATTATTTTTCCGTCTGAATCCTCTTTACATAGAGTCAAGGCAGCGGGAATTAACTGCTGATACATAGTTTGGTCTAAATTTTGGAGTTAAATTTTTCCTTTATTACCCCTTATGAAAAGCGCTTAAGAGCATTTCCAGGTAATATATTTGCTTTTTAAGATTTCGACCAATATCTGTATCGGAGATTTTTTTGCGATAAACAACTTTTTCAACTACACGTACAGTAGAGCGAATATCAATACCCTCATTTACTGCTTTTTCTACAGATTCGAATGGTTCATGGCTAGCTAAGAGAAGGCCGTAAGAATTATAAATCAGAGTATATCCCGCAATCCCCGTTTCCTTTTGATAGGCTTTGGCAAAACCACCGTCAATTACCAACAGTTTTCCGTTAGCTTTGATGGGATTCTCCTTTTCCAACCTTGACTGGAACATGTCCGTTAATGATATGCCCTGTATCGGCGTCTAACCCAAACTCCTCCAAAATCATCTTAGCAATCTTTTCTTCATTCACCGCAATATAATATGGGGTATAATTTTCCTTATGGGGCTTTTTGTCATCGATGAAATATCTTTCCAATGTAGCCATTTTATCCTTTCCAAAAAGAGGGGAGTCCTGGTGGCACCACAGATACCAGAGAAAGTCTGTGGAATTATTCTGCTTTTCCCTGCCAAAGTACGCCTCCCTGGCCAATTGTTCCATATAATCCAGCAATTCTTTACCGGATTTCTCCACCCCATTTACTCTGACCTTTTTAAAGGTTCCATCAGGATTCATTGGAATAGAAGCATGGAATAACAAATTATTGTTATATTTTAAATAGATGCTCCCTTTTGCATACATAAACCTAATATGTTCTTGAAGCTTTTCACTTTTCAAAAATGAATATCTTAGTTTATCAATAACTGATTTTTCCTCTTCAGTCAGCTTCCAGGGTTCTTTAGGATCAATGGTGGGGAATGTCTGAAGATTAAGCTTATATACATCGCTTCCAATAGTAATCGTGTATTCCTCATAATTGATTTTATCCAAGAGCAAACGATCCTGCATATCATAATCAGGATGGTTTAATACCGTTTCGTGCTCTAATTTGAATTGGATGATAGTGATCGCCTTATGCATTTTGGCAAGTAAATCAATGTCGGTATCAGCCACGATATCACCGGAGCTGATTCGTGGTTTAAATTTTTGACAATCATCACCTTGGTATGTATTCATGGCGAAAGTAGCCAACGGAAAAAGATTGATTCCATAGCCTTCTTCCAATATATCCATGTTGGCATATCTTAAAGAAATGCGTACAGCATTGGAAATACAAGCGCGATCCCCTGCTGCTGCACCCATCCAAAGAATATCATGATTACCCCACTGAATATCCACAGAATGATGTTTCATCAAGGTATCCATAATAATATGAGGTCCCGGACCTCTGTCGTAGACATCACCAATAATATGGAGATGATCCACTGTGAGCCTTTTAATCACCCCAGAGATAGCAATAATAAAATCATCCGCCCGATCCAATTCTACAATGGTTTGAATGATTTTATTGTAATAGTCTTTTTTGTTGATGCGATATTCATCCTCATGAAGTAATTCTTCAATTATATAGGCAAAATCGGCGGGAAGTGCCTTTCTAACTTTAGAACGAGTATATTTTGATGATGCATCTCTGCACACTTGAATCAACCGATAAATGGTGATTTCATACCAGTCAGACAAGTTCTCTTCCCGCTCTTTTATCAGTTGAAGCTTTTCTTCAGGATAATAGATTAAGGAGGCTAATTCTGTAATTTCATTTTGAGAAATAAATTTACCTAAAGTATCAACAATTCTTCTTTTTACTACACCGGATCCATTATTCATCACGTGATTAAAGGCTTCATATTCGCCATGAAGATCTGTCAGAAAATGCTCCGTTCCTTTGGGAAGATTTAAAATGGATTTTAGATTGATCACCTCAGTAGCAGCCTTGGAGATTGTAGGAAATTTTCGTGAGAGTAGTTCAAGATAATCTTTTTCTTCAATCAATTCTTGCACGTTGAAATGATTCATCATACATCCCTCCATATAAACGCAAAGTTATACCTGAAAACATCCGGTATAATTTATATTATATTATTATATATTCAACAATTACGGTTAATTTCCTTTAATCCCCATCTGTTATTTTTTAAACAGATACTACCTCTATGCAACAATTATGGTAATGACCCAAATATTTAAAAATTTGTTTGTAAAACAAGAGCCATGGCTGATCAGCCATGGCTCTTGTTCATAGACTATTTTACTTTTAAGGTCCAATTAAAGGGATCTTTCAAATTACCTGTCTGTATGCCGGTAATTGTATCATAAATCCTTGTGGCTAATTCACCTGTTTTGCCATCATTGATAGAAATAATTTGACCCTGATAGTTAAGTTCTCCAATAGGGGAAATCACGGCTGCAGTCCCGGTCCCAAAGGCTTCCTCAAGTTTGCCCTGGGCATGAGCTTCATAGATTTCGTTAATGCTGATTCTTCTTTCCTGAACGGGAATGCCCCAATGTTTAAGCAGTTTAATGGTAGAATCACGGGTAATACCGGCAAGAATGCTGCCCTCCAATACGGGTGTTATGACCTCCCCGTTTATTTTAAAGAACACATTCATTGTGCCCACTTCTTCAATATATTTTTTTTCAATTCCATCTAACCAGAGAACCTGAGTATAACCTTTTTCTTTAGCAACTTCCTGTGCCTTGATGCTGGCAGCATAGTTACCGGGAGTCTTAGTAAATCCTAAACCACCTTTTACAGCACGCACATAGTTATCTTCTACATAAATTTTAACCGGATCAATCCCCTCCGGATAATATGACCCTACAGGGGAAAGGATCACGAGAAAACTGTACTTATGGGAAGGTCGCACACCTAAATGAGGATCTGTGGCAAAAACAAAGGGGCGAATATAAAGGGAAGTGTTCTCCCCTTCCGGAATCCAGTCCTGCTCCATCTCTACCAGCTTACGAATCGCGGAAACAGCAAATTCTACATCAAGAGTAGGAATACAAAGACGTTCATTGGAAATGTTCATTCGTTCCATATTGGCATAAGGTCTGAAGAGCAGGACGTGATGATCTGCCGTTTTGTAAGCTTTTAAACCTTCAAAGGTGGCCTGCCCATAATGAACAACCATAACTGAAGGATCAAGTTCTAAAGGACCATAGGGGACAATTCGCGGACTATGCCACCCTCTTCCTTCCTCATAATCCATAATAAACATATGATCTGTGAAATGCTTTCCGAAGCCCAATTCCGAGAGTTGGGGTTTTTTCTTGGGTGTCTGGGTTTTTTGAATCTTGATTTCTTCCATATTAATATGGTCACTCCTTCTACAACATTAAAATAAACATAAAGTTTTGGTATTAATGGCAGTCTGCTATCAGATTAAAATCATATTAGTCTATAATATCATATATTTCCCTAACTGTGTTGGCTTTTCCTGTATTTATTAATAAAATGAAGCTCCAATAAATCATCCCATTTTTTCGATTCAGTTAATCATGTTCATGGCACTCATCGCCGCTTCTTTCGCCCGGACATCCCGGACCTCCCTTGTAATCGCGGAGCAAAGGCAATTGATATCCCATCATCAACTTGATAGACTCACCGGCAGTTATACCTGTACCGAGAAATCGACTTACACAAGCCTTAGCCAGGATCTCAAAGGCTTCCTTTTCAATTTCCCCGCAAATAATGGCTTCGCAATCTTCCTGAACAGTTTGCTGAGCAAAATATTTATCTCTATTTATTTTCTGATCAGAGGATATTACTTTCAAAACCTCAAATTTTTCCACATCTACAATAAAGAGATATCCGGCATCAGCTAGTTCTCCAGGGATCAATGCATTAACATTACTACTATCGGTTGCCACTGCTACTTTCAAATTTTCCACTCCTATCTTTTTACCCTACCTAATTTGCTATATTTTTACAGGTGATAGTTATAAAACTAAGCCAAATTTATAACCAATGCTATAAAACCTTAAATATTAAAACAAGGTTATATTTGCCAGCTTTAAAAAAATTTAATTATGTTAAACTAGTGTTTTCATAATGACGATAGCGAATATATTATAATCTTAATTTAAGCAAAAATAAAGACATTAAAACCGTCAGACCTTCAGTCGGAAGGACAATTTGCAAAATTTCATTCGTATTTCTACTATTACGAAAATGTAAAAAGCAGGGATACTATGCTCCCTGCTCATACATTTACATTTTAATCATAAAACATACTTCCCAATTCCGCAGCCTCTAATTTCGCAGCGCAGTCTTTGCTACACACAGGACGTCCGTTGATGCCGCCCCATAAATCCCAAAGATATTCCGCCACATCAATAGATTTTTTACAATAAGCACATTTTTCTACTATTTTAGGCTGGTATGAACCGCAAACATCTGGAAAATAGGTCTCATTCCACCGATGCACTTTACAGCTTTTAATTATTTCAGCGCGGACACTACAATCAATCTCATAGGGTTTAGATACTTGATCCCATGGTACATCGATATGATTCACTATTATGCCTTTCATACAATTGAGACATGTTTTTTTACCCAATCAAATCAGTCCTTTAAAAAGTCCTTATTTACTGGCTTTTTCCAAAGCTACACGAACAGCGTCCACAATCCGATCCAAAATTGCTTCATCTGCAATTAAAGCAGGTGCAAAGGTCAGAGTATTGTTTAAATTATTATGGAAGCTGCGGTTGGTGCGACCAATAAGCACACCTTCTGCCGTAACATCAGCCATAATTTTACCCATTCTTGCTTCGTCTAAGGGCTCCTTAGTTGCTTTGTCAGCTACCAGTTCAACCCCGGCAAATAAACCTTTACCACGCACCTGGCCTACCACCGGTAAATCAGCCAGTTCATTTAATTTACCAATGAAATATTCGCCCATTTTAGCACTGTTTTCAAGAAGACTTTCTTCTTCCATAATATGCACGTTTTCCAGGCCTGCTGCTAAGCTACCGGTGCATCCACCATAGGTAGAAATATCCCTGAAGAAGTCCATGGGTTTGTCGGCATCTTCCAAAAAGGTATCAAAGACTCCTTGTTTTGTTACGGTAGCTGATAGAGGAGCATATGCACTAGCCATTCCCTTGGCCATGGTCACGATATCCGGATCTACATCAAAATGCTGATAGCCAAACCATTTACCTGTACGTCCAAAACCATTTACTACTTCGTCCATAATTAACAGAACTTCATATTTTTTACAAATTTCTTGTATCATGGGATAATACTCAGGAACCGGCATGATAATACCGCCACCGGCAGTAATAGGCTCAACAATATACGCACCAACCGTGTCCGGACCTTCCTCTAAAATCACATCTTCTAAAGCTTTGGCACAGTCGATATCACAACCGGGATATGCTTTGCCAAAGGGACAGCGGTAACAACAAGCATGAGGTACTTTTGCAAAACCTGGTACAAAGGGCCCATAATCTTCTCTGCGTTGTTCCTGACCGGTAGCACTTAATGCTGCAATGGTGGTACCATGATAGTCCCGATCTCGAAAAAGAACTTTCGTTTTATCTTTTCCGGGATATTTTTTGCGATTCCCTTGCCGTACCATTTTAAAGGCTTTTTCGTTGGCTTCAGAACCACTGTTGGAAAAATAAACTTTGGACATACCGGGCATTTTAGAAATTATTTTCTCCGCTAAGAGAATTGCGGGAATGTTTCCGGCGGATCCAGCATAATATGCCATAGTTTTTAACTGTTCATAAACCACCTTGGCAATAGACTCCCGGCCATAACCTACGTTTACGCACCATACACCACCGGAAGTAGCATCAATATACTCCTTGCCGCGGATGTCTTTAATAATCAAGCCATCCCCTTCCGTAATAATCATGGGATCCTTGGTTTCAAAGATCTTATGTTGCGTCAAATGATGCCAAAAGTGGTCTTTATCCTTTTTGATCATTTCTTCCGCATTAAAATTTTTAGGATCAAGGTTTACCATTATTATTCCCCCCGTTTAATAATATTTAATGAAAAAGGTTTTTCTTTTTAATAAAAAATAGCTAATCATCCTTCATATCAAATCCTTATATCTTGTACCCTATTCTATCTAAAAACGGGAGAAATTTTTATTATCAGATTGTTAACTCTTAAGTGCGGTTTCCCTTACACAATGTCATATCAAAAGTTTGTCTTAATAAAAAGGCACCTTACAAAATGAAGGTGCCTCAATTATCTCACTACATAGGAAAAAACAATGCAGCAACTTTAGTGACAATACTGGTTAGAGGCGCCGGATATACCCCCAAGAAAAGGGAAAAAAAGGCGCAAACATACATCACTGTTTTCGTACCAACGGGAACGGGTATGGTGGTTTCTTCGGTTGGTTCACCAAAGAACATCACTTTGGCTACGATGAGGTAATAATATACGGAAACCATACTCATACCAATGCCTAAAAAAGCCAGCCAGAGGTATCCCTGGTCAATAATGGCGGTAAAGAGATAAAATTTCCCTACAAACCCAGCCATAGGGGGAATCCCTCCCAGAGATAGCAGGCATAATAGAAGGACTGCGGAAATTACTGGGGATCGTTTCCACATCCCGGAATAATCTTTGATTTCATCACTCCCTGTGTAATTGCCAATGGCAGTAACACAGGCAAAGGCTCCTGCATTGGCAAAGACATAAATCATGGCATAAAACATAATGGCGGAAACGCCTAAATCTGTGAAGGCCACTAAGCCCATTAAAAGATATCCAGCATGAGCGATACTGGAATAAGCCAACATTCTTTTAATATTGGTCTGAGGTATCGCACAAAGTTCCCAACTACGATCGTTAAAGCACTGAGGATTATCACTAAAATCAGCCACACTTCTCTGGTGTCAGGAATAGCAATCATAAACATCCGTAGCATGGCAGCTAAAGCAGCCGTTTTTGAGCCAACAGCCAAAAATGCAGTAACAGGAGTAGGCGCCCCCTCGTATATATCCGGTGACCACATATGAAAAGGCACCATGGAGATTTTGAAACCAAAAGCAGCAATCAAGAAAACAAGACCCATCACTGTCAAGGGTTGCAGCGATCCTGCTGCAAGCATCACCAACACATCGTCATATTGTGTGGAACCGGCTACCCCATAAAGGATACTTAAACCGTAAAGGAGAACGGCAGAAGACATGGCACTTAAGAGCATGTACTTCATTCCTGCCTCAGAAGACTTCTTATCCCCATGACGAAAGGCGGTAAGTATGATAAAGGGAATCGTCATCATTTCCAGAGCTACATAAAAAATGATAAAATCTGCTGCCGATGCCATAAGCATCATACCCAATAAAGCAAAGACCATCAACGCGAAGAACTCACTCTGATGATAACCCAACTTTTCTACGTAACTTACAGAAAACATGGCTATTAATAAAGCAGCCACAAGAAACGCAATCTTAAAGAAACTACTGAAGGGATCCACAACATACATAGACCCAAAGGCCGTGCCTGAAACGCCATGGAGCATACAAGCAATAATCAGAGTTATAGCTAGACTGAAACAGGTAAAATAGCCAATCCCCTTCTTTTCTCCGGCAGGAGTCACAAGACCCAAGACCAAAACAACCAGTCCCAATATGGCAACAATAATTTCACTTGTTAAAAGGTCCAGGTTCATTAGAATATCCCTCCCATCTTAAAGGCGGCAACTTTCTCCGCGAGAGGTATAACCCCGTTATTTATCATATTCATCAACAAATCAGGGAAAACCCCAAATAAGATCAAAGTTCCGGAAAGAATCACAAGTGGAACCATTTCCACTCCTTTGGCATCCGGCAGTGCATCCCAACGAGAATTTCTGGGGCCAAAAAAGACCCGCATCATTACTCGAAGAACATATATAGCCGTAATCACGATGGCAAAGATGGAAATCACCGCCCGTACCGGATAAACCTGAATGGCGCCGGTAAAGATGGAAAACTCTGCTACGAAGTTAAAGAGACCTGGTAACCCCAGTGAAGCCAACCCTGCAATAAGAAAACTATAAGCTATCCGGGGCATTTGGTGAGCTAAACCGCCAAACTCCGCAATCTGCCTGGTATGAGCCTTGTGGTAAATATTTCCTACAACAGCAAAGAACAAGGCCGTCATAATCCCATGAGCAAACATCTGGGCCACAGCACCATCAATGCCCACTGTATTTAAGGTGGCAATCCCTAATAACACGTAACCCATATGACTCACGGAAGAATACCCAATGACAAATTTTAAGTCTTTCTGCACCATGGCCACAAATGCTCCGTAAGTGGCATTGACCGCGCATAGAGTAGCAATTAGAGGCGCCCAATAATGGGCTCCTTCCGGAAAACAGAATATACCTATCCGGATTAATCCATAACCACCAAGCTTCATTAAAACGCCGGCGTGGAGCATACTAACCGCCGTAGGAGCAGCTACATGGCCGTCCGGTGACCAAGTGTGTAAGGGCCACATCGGAACTAGAAAACCAAACCCGATCATCATTAGAAAGAAGGCAAACTTTTGGAAGAAAGGATCATATTCAATACTGGCCAAGGTGGCAATATCAAAGGTGCGGATGCCTAATCCTTTTACAGGGTCCGCAGCATAAAGAAACATAGAGATGGCACCCATAAGGATAAAGGCACTCCCTACCAAAAGATATAAGGTTAATTTCATAGCAGCATATTCTTTGCGGGTGCTGCCCCAAACCCCAATCAGGATATACATGGGAATCACCGCTACCTCAAAGAAGATATAGAAGAAAAACAGGTCTCTGGCAGCAAAAACTCCGAAAACTCCGGACACCAGGGCGAGAAGGAAAATAAAGAATTCCTTGACGCGATGATGCATGTCCCAGGATGCAAAAACTCCTGTAAAGATTACTAAAGCGGTCAGAAGGATTAAAGGAAGACTGACCCCATCCACTCCTAAAGAAAAGTGAATCCCAAACTCATTCACCCAGGGAATATCTAAAAGAAACTGCATGCCTCCTTGAACCACATCATAGTTCAAATATGCAATAATAGAGGCGACCAATGAGATAAAAGTAAAGATGGCTGCCGTGCATTTAATGATCAACACCTCTTTACTCGGGATAAACAAAATCGTCAATGCTCCGAAAACTGGTGCCAAGATAATAATCGCTAATAATAAAGATGACATTATTTCATCACACCTCCCAACACAGGAGTTGTCATCAATAGAACAATTAGAATAATTGCTCCAAAGATAACTAAGGCATAATTCTGCAGGTTACCGGTATGGATAAAACGCATCCAACCTCCCGTGTACCTGACACCATCGCCAATGCCGTCGGCCACTCCATCCACCACTTTCCGATCCGTTTGATTGCAAAACCAGGCAATACCCATCATGATTTTATCAAAGAAGAAACTGTAAAATTCATCAATATAAAACTTGTTCCAAAGAAGGTTATAGATCGGACGAAATCTTGCTACCATTTGATCTGTATCCACAATTTTTCTATAGTAGATTAGGTAAGCCAGAAGGATACCCCCTAGGGCAAAGACTGTGGAGGTCAAAGCTATGGTCATGTTGATTTCTCCATGATGAGGATGGCCAAAGAAAACCATTTCTCCATAACCCATTCGCAATAAGCCCCAACCAGCAAAAATGGCAAAAAAGGATAATATTACCAAGGGAGCAGTCATCCAAAGTGAGGATTCGTGAGCATGATGATCCGTCCTTTTCTCACCAAAGAAGGCGACAAAAATCAACCGAAACATATAAAAAGCGGTCATGCCTGCCACAATCGTCGCTACCCAATAAAGCCCGGTAAAACCGGCGCTGTAGGCAGCCAGTAAAACTTCATCCTTGCTCCAAAACCCGGCTAAAGGGAAAATTCCGGCTAAAGCCAGAGCTCCGATGACAAAGGTCCAGGTAGTAATGGGCATTTTTTTGGATAATCCACCCATTTCAAAAATATCCTGAGTGCTTACGGCATGAATCACACTTCCGGCACATAGAAAGAGCATACATTTAAAGAATGCATGGGTAGTTAAGTGGAACATACCGGCGGTAATACTCCCTACACCGATGGCCATGACCATGTAACCCAACTGACTTAAGGTAGAAAAAGCCAAAATCCTCTTAATATCTCGCTGCACCAAAGCTAGACTTGCCGCAAATATGGAAGTAAATCCTCCGATATAAGCAATTAAGATCAGGGTTTCCGGAGAACCTTGGAAAAGGACAAAACCTCGGGCCAAAAGATAAACCCCGGCTGCCACCATGGTAGCAGCGTGAAGGATCGATGAAACCGGTGTCGGTCCTTCCATAGCATCAGGTAACCACACATGCATGGGGAACTGAGCAGATTTGGCCATAGGTCCGGCAAAGATTAATAAAGTGATTAGGGTCAAAGTGGCTGCCCCTACCCCATGATTTCCATTATTAATAATCTGAGATAATTCTCCGAAATTAAAAGTTTGAAAATGAACATATAGAAGAATTATCCCCATCATAAAGCCAAAATCACCCCAACGATTGGTAATAAAGGCTTTATTGGCCGCTTTGGCGGCAGAGGGTCGCTCATACCAAAAACCAATCAAAAGGTAGGAACACAAACCTACCAATTCCCAGCCGAAGAACATTTCAAAAAAGTTATTGGCAATGACCAAGAGTAACATGGAAAAAACAAAAAGGGACATATAGGCAAAATAACGAGAGAAACCGGGATCGCCATGCATATATCCCACCGAATAAATAATCACAAGAGTGGCAATAAATGTCACCACAAACATCATTACTGCAGAAAGCGGGTCGATTAAAATGCCCATATCAATATTTAAGCCTGTGTATTGTTCCAGAGCAGAGAGTCTTAACCATGGCAAAGATACCTCATAAGGGGCTGCCATAGAAATACCTTTTTGGATTGTTTCCACCAGAACACCCACAGAGATTACCAAAGAGGCACCTACTCCGGCTAAAGCTACGCCAACACTGAGCCTTTTCGCCTTTTTCGTGAGAAAAATAATCAAGGCATAGGCAATCAGGGGAAGAATGGGGATTAACCACGCGTAATCTAACATAGTAATTTCACCTGCCTTATACTTTGATTTTTTACCACTTCAACCAGTCTAGCTTATCCAAATCAGTGGAGTAGCGATCACGATAAATGCTCAGGACAATGGCTAAGCCTACGGCAACTTCCGCTGCCGCTACAACAACCACAAAAATGGCAAAGATATGGCCTACCAGCTGATTAGGAAGTAAAAATCGGTTAAACGCGATGAGATTAATGTTCACAGAATTAAGCATCAGTTCTATGCTCATCAACACAGCTACCGCATTTCTCTTGCTAATGGCACCAAAAAGTCCAATGCAAAAAAGAGCTGCTGCTAACATTAAATAATGTTCCAAAGTAATCATCTATTTTGCCTCGCTCCTTTCCCCACGATAATGGCCCCCACCAGAGCGGCTAAAAGCAGTATAGCTGCTGTTTCAAAAGGAATTACATAAACATTCATCATTAACTCCGCAATTGAACCCACGGTACTTTCCGGTATAGAACCACCGGAAACAGGCCACAAACTGGTAAAAATCAAGCGGCCTAAAATAACGAAAAGACCTAATGAAACCAGCAATCCACCCCATTTATGCTTGCTGTAAAGATTGCTTTCCTTAATATCGCCCCGGGGAGTCAGCATCACCCCGAAAACCAGCAGGATAGAGATTGCTCCTACATAAACCAACACTTGAACCGCGGCAAAAAAATCAGCGGAAAGAGTCAGATAAATACCCGCAACTCCTAGAAAGGTGACTACCATATAGATAGCACTATGCACCAGGTTTTTGGATAAGACCATAGCGAGGGCAAAGATGATAATCACTCCGGACAACACACCAAAAGCAACAGTCATGAAGCATCCCCTCCTTTATCTTCTGTACCTTGGTCCTTAGGAGGTTGAGGTGCTGCAGCTTCTGTCCCTTCCGGGTATTTACGATACATTACGTTTTTCGTATCATCCCGGGTATATGCGGCCAATTCAAAATTCTGATCGGCAAAAAGCGCATCAGTAGGGCAGCTTTCCTCACAGAGACCACAAAAGAGGCAATACTGCAAGTTCATAATATATTCTGTTAAAACCTTTTTGTTGTTCTCGTTTTTTTCACTTTTTAAAGTGATTACATCGTTAGGACAAGCCCTGACACACATCCCACAGGATATACATTTGTCCGGTTCAATGCGAAAACATGACTTCACTGCCGGAGGCAAATCAGGTTTTACTTCCGGATACTCCTGAGTCACCTTAGGTGCCACATAATGCTGAAAGGTTACACCGAGCCCTTTTAATAAACCTTCTCCTTTCATTTTCACCACCACCCCATGGTACGGAACATCTCATAAGCCTTGATGCCGATGCCCGTAACTAAAATATTTGCTAAGGAGATTGGAAGGAGTACTTTCCAATTAAACTTCATCATATGGTCAATTCTGATTCTGGGAAACGTCCAACGTGCCCACATAAAGATAAAAATTAAGACATAGGTTTTAATAATAAACCACAACCAGCCGGGAAGCCAAGGACCTTGCCATCCTCCTAGAAAAATCGTAGCCCCAATGGCGGACATAAGTAGCAGGTTGCTATATTCTGCCAAATAAAACAAAGCAAAACGTCCGGCCGAGTATTCCGTGTGGTAACCGGCAACCAGTTCCTGCTCCCCTTCCGGCAGATCAAATGGTCCTCGGTTGATTTCTGCATTACCGGCAATCATAAAAATAATGAAAGCAATCGGTTGCAAGATGATATTCCATACTCCCTGCTGAGCTTCCACAATCGTGGACATTTGTAGAGAACCGGTAATCATGATAACTCCCAAAAAAGAGAACACATAAGGGATCTCATAGCTGATCATTTGGGCTACAGCCCGCATCCCCCCTAAAAGGGGATACTTGCTTCCTGAACCCCATCCGGCCATTAAGAGCACCATGGTGGTTACAGAGGAAACAGCCAGAATATAGAAAACGCCAATATTTAGATCTAAAGCATTCATACCTTGTCCAAAAGGAATAACAACAAAAACCAGCAAAGAGGGTACAAAAATTGCAAAAGCTGCCGTTTTGTACACCATTTTATCGACTCTGGCAGGCACAATGTCTTCCTTGCCTAAAATTTTTAATACGTCCAGCACAATCTGAAAGATCCCCTTAGGGCCTACTCGATTGGGGCCGACACGTTCTTGAAAAAACCGGCTACCTTACGTTCCATATAAACCAGAAACATAACGTTTAGCAGGACAAACACAACGATGGCAACAAATTTCACTAAGATCATCACCATCCCTACCCAAAAAGCGGGTAGAAATCCTGCCAACCAACCACTTAATGCGCCGGCAATATTCAAAAATAAATTATCCATTTATCTTCTCCCCTATATCACCGATTTTTCTTACCGATCAACTTCACCTAAAACAATATCAATAGACGCCAAGGAAGCAATAGCATCCTGAAGAAGTGTTCCTCGAGCCATTTTCGGAAAAATTCCTAAATTGATATAAGACGGTGAACGAAGATGCATGCGATAGGGCTTAGTTCCTCCATCACTGACTAAATAAAAGCCGAGAATACCTTTTGCTCCTTCAATATGACCGTAAGTTTCTCCTGCAGGAATTTTCAAAACCTTGGGCACTTTTGCCATAATATCTCCATCTGGCAACTGATCAATTGCCTGACGGATAATCCTTAAGCTCTGACGGATTTCAAGCATGCGTACATTATAACGGTCAAAGTTGTCCCCATTTTCCCCCAGAGGTACATCAAACTCAAAACGATCATAAATACTGTATGGCTTCAATTTACGTAAATCTAAATTCACTCCGGAGGCACGCAAATTTGGCCCGGTAAGACCATAATCTAATGCTTCCTCTGCACTGACAGGAGCCACATTTTTGGTTCGGGCTAAAAAAATCTCATTTCCAGTGACTACATTGTCAAATTCTTTGATGCGTTTGGGCATAATCTGCAAAAACTCCTCCAGTTTTGGTATAAATCCTTCCGGGATATCATTGGGCACACCACCGACGCGCATGAAACTAGTAGTTAATCGAGAGCCACAGATCATTTCGAAAAGATCTAGGATTCTTTCTCGATCATAAAAAGCATACATCCATGCAGTATATGCATTCATATCCAAACCAAAGCTGGCGACCATTACCAAATGACTGGCAATTCTTTGCAATTCTCCCACAATGACACGAATATATTCTGCTCTTTCGGGGATCTCCAGGTTCAGAGCTTTTTCTAAAGTCAACACATAACCCCAGTTGTTCAGCATTCCCGCTAGATAATCCATACGATCGGTATAAGGAATAAACTGGGTATAGGTTCTGCTTTCCGCGATCTTTTCCATACCCCGGTGTAGATAGCCCACCACATTTTCTACATCCACGACATATTCTCCATCCATAGTCATAACAGCCCGGTAAACGCCGTGGGTACTAGGGTGTTGAGGTCCCATATTTAAGACAAATTCTTGGGTCCGAAAGCTACCTTCTTGGTTAGCAAGTACCATCTCTTCACCTCTCTTCTACTGCCTCAGGGCAGCTTCCACAATAAAATCTTTTCTTAAAGGATGTCCTTCAAAATCATCAGGACACAAGACACGCTTTAAATTAGGATGATCTGAAAATATGATTCCCATGAGATCATAGGTTTCTCTTTCCATGACATCCGCTGAATGCCAAAGAGATACGGCTGATTCAACGCGAGGGTTTTCTTTTTCAAGATTAGCCTTTACTCTTAAAATATGCCCATCTTGAAGACTTAATAAATGATATACCACCGTAAAACATTCAGGATAATCTACAGCAGTTAAATCTTCTAAGAAAGTAAAATCTGTGTTTAATTTAATCTCCTGTAAAACATCAATAATATCGTCTGAAGTAACAATGAGGGACTTTTCGTCCTCACTCAGCCTAACCTTTGTGCCGAACTTTGCAGTTAAACCTTCCGCCACATTTTTAATATCATGCATTTGGCTTCATCTCCGTAATTTTTGGATTAAGAATTCTCTGTTTTAACGTAAGCATGCCGTAAATCAATGCTTCCGGCCGTGGCGGACAACCGGGCACATAAACATCAACAGGAATTATTTGATCTACACCGGGCACCACATTATAAGAATCCACAAAGGGTCCGCCGCTGATTGCGCAGCTGCCCATGGCAATCACATATTTAGGTTCCGGCATCTGGTCAAATATTCTTTTTACCAAGGGGGCCATTTTATTGGTCACCGTTCCAGCCACAATCATGAGGTCCGCATGACGGGGGGAGGGACGAAAAACCTCATAACCAAATCTTGCTAAATCATAACGCCCGCCTCCGGCACCCATCATTTCAATGGCACAACAGGCGAGTCCAAAGGTTACCGGCCAGAGAGAATGCCCTCGGGCATAATTCAGGACCTTCTCCAAAGAGGCTAAAATCACATTGTCCGGTAATTGTTCAATGTTCGTGCTTACATCCATTCTAATGCTCCTTCCTTCCAGGCATACCATAGTCCTAATACTAAAATCCCTATGAAAATGATCATTTCAATGAAGCCGAACCAACCCAAAGATTGAAATTTAACTGCCCAGGGATAAAGGAAAATTGTTTCCACATCAAAAATCAGAAAAACCAGAGCATACAAAAAATAATGGATTTTAAACTGGATCCAAGTTGGCCCTTGAGTATCCACACCACACTCAAAAGCCGTTAATTTCTCCGGGTTGGGACGCTTGCGACGCAAAATAATGGGAACTACTACAACAATCAAGGGAAAAATAATGGAACCAATAAGATATATACCTAATTGACCATATTGTTCCAGCACGATTTCACCTCCTTTATCTATGATATCTTGCTATGAAATTATTTCTTGATAAAATTATCAAGATCAAACAGTGTGGTGATGTTTAATATTTCGACCAACGTGTTTGAATAATTGTCAAAATACAGTAATATTCTTTGCTCGAACCTGAAATCCTCTTTTATTATTACTTTTATTATATCTCTTTCACCTGAAAAGTTAGTCGATGGATCGGTGAGGACCCTAATTGTAAAATTGCCCTTCGATGAGCTTGGGTTGGATATCCTTTATGTTGCTGAAAACCGTAACCGGGATAACGCTTATCATAGAGGATCATTAAACGGTCTCGATGACATTTGGCCAAGATGCCGGCAGCAGCAATTGAGGCACTTTTCTGGTCCCCTTTGATAATACCGGTCTGAGGTAAAGCTACCTCTTTCAGCTTCATGGCATCAATTAGCAGGTATTCCGGAGTCAGGCATAGTTTCCGAATTGCCAACATCATTGCTCGTATCGTTGCTTGATAAATGTTGATGCGATCTATCTCCCGGGGAGTGACTCCGCCAATGGCCCATGAGAGGGCTTTGGCTTTAATTTCCTCTTCTAAATGATATCTTTTTTTCTCGCTAATTTTTTTGGAATCATCAAGCCCCAGTATCTCACAATATGGGGGTAAAATCACTGCACCGGCAACAACCGGGCCTGCCAATGGTCCTCTTCCTGCCTCATCAACCCCGGCAACATGTAAAATTCCTTTTTTGTATAAAGTTTCTTCGTATTGATATAGCTGATGAATCCGCGCAATTTCCCGGGAATATTCCTCCCTTGATATTTTAGTCAATATCCCAAACCTCCTTTTTGTCTTACAAGGGAGATTCCACTTCCCTGAATCTTTCCGGTTCCTCTAGGGTAAAGGGGCCTAATTTCCCTTCACGAAATTCCTGCAAAAGGAGTACTGCCGTTTGATCCATTTTTACCACACCTTTGGCAGCAAGTAAGCCTCTCTTCCGTCCAATCGCCTCCATTAAAGCCCAAATATCCTGAGGAAGATCCTCAAGTTTATACCGATTAATCAAAGTTTCCGGTTTATGCTCTCGAAGATAGATCAGCAAATTATAAGCTACGTCATCTAAAGAATATACCAAGTCACTAATCGCTCCGGTGGCTGCTAATCTAAAGCCCGTGACAGGATCCTCGAATTTTGGCCATAAAAGTCCCGGCGTATCCATCAACTCTAAATCTGATACAATGCGCACCCATTGAGTCCCTTTGGTTACTCCGGGTTTATTACCGGTTTTAGTAGATGCTTGATTCACCAGAGCATTAATTACCGTGGACTTACCCACATTAGGAATACCCACAATCATAGCCCGCACAGCTCGCCGCCTACGCCCTTTTTTTTCCAAAGCACTAAGCGTCGGCTCTGCCGCCCTTTTAACTTCGACAATTAACTCCTTGATTCCTTGTTTTGTAACACTGTTGATGGCCACAGCGCCCATACCCTGCTTTCTAAAAAAAGACAGCCATTTTTGCGTAGATTCTTCTTTAGCCAAGTCTCTTTTGTTTAAAACCATCACTCGTGGTTTATTCTTTATCATTGAATCTAAAATGGGATTCCTGCTGCTTTTGGGTAAGCGGGCATCCACCACTTCAATAACTACATCTACTAAGCTCAGGTTTTCTTGAATCTGTTTTTTGGCCTTGGCCATATGCCCTGGGTACCATTGAATAGGTGGAGACTTTTCCAATAAAATCACCGCCTTAAAAATTTACTTTGTCTACCGACAACAACTAATTTCTCAATTTATTAAACCTCCGGAAAGATTCTTATGGAAGATTAGTGATCCGATTCAAGGGCCAATAAATGATCCCGGCGCGCCCACTGATTTTATCACCGGTAATGACACCGAAAACCCGACTGTCTCGACTATTGTTCCGATTATCTCCTAAAACAAAATATTCGTTTCCATCCAAGGTAATTGGTCCAAAATCAAAGGATGTTCCTTTTCCTATAATATAAGATTCCTCCAATTCCCGACCATTAATCAGTATTTTTCCTTTTCTCCCTTGGATATCTTCTCCCGGAAGAGCAATAATCCTTTTTATATATCTAGTTTTCTCATCTAGCGGATAGGGAAAAACAACAATATCGCCCCTTTTCGGACCCTGAAAACGATAAATCCATTTATTGACTAAGATCCGATCTCCCGGCTTCAAGATCGGTTCCATAGAAGAAGAAGGAATATTATAAGGTTCCCACAAAAATAAGCGCATCATGATGGCGATAATCACAGCCAAAGAAAGAGTTTCCAGTACTTCTCCCCTACTGCCTTTTAATCCCTGAAAAAAAGATGAGGTTAGTTTCCACAAGCGATGTTACCTCCAATTTAATAGGATAATCTTATGTTTAATATAAGTTTATATTTATCCCGTAATTATGACAAGTTTAAGATTTTGCCATTGATCGACTTTATTTCCAAAATCGTGTTTAATGAGAAAAAGGGACTGATTTCACTCAGTCCCCCTCATGCCTAGCGCAGGTCCTTAATTCTAGCTGCCTTACCGGTACGTTCACGCAAATAATATAGCTTTGCCCGGCGTACCTTACCGCGCCGCATTACTTCAATTTTTTCAATTTTGGGGGAATGGAGCGGGAATGTTCTTTCCACACCAACACCATACGAGACGCGCCGTACAGTAAAGTTTTCCCGAATTCCGCCGCCTTTTCGCCTGATTACAACACCTTCAAAAAGCTGAATTCTCTCCCTAGTTCCTTCTACAACCTTGACGTGTACCCGCACGGTATCACCGGCTCTAAAGGGAGGGATATTTGTTTTGATCTGCTCTTGTTCAATCATCCTAAGTAAATCCATTGCTGCCTTCCTCCTTCCTTCCAAGACGTTCATAACTACATCCTTATTCTCATGTGGCAGAGGACCGTCCGTATCTCTCGGCAATTTAGCCAAAGAAAATTATAACATATTCATCACCCTCTGGCAACCGATTCTCAAAATTGACAAATTATATTCAGGTTCAATTTTTCTTTTACGCTAGCCAGTATAAAAAGCACCTTTCATTAACTACTTAAAAGTACTACACAGCTTTTAAGGTTGATTGGATTTCCAAGCTTCAACCAACTTAGCAGCTTCCATCCCTGGATTTTCGGCTTCTGAGACAGCGGTCACTACAAAGAATCCGGCAATTCCTGTTTGCGCAAGTTGAGGGATGTCAACAAGCTTAACACCACCGCCAACTACGACCGGGATTGGACTAAGCTTGGCAAGCTCTGCAATTTCAGCAAAACTTCTCGTGATTATTTTACCATCCAAAGTCAGTCCGCAGTCCGGTTTGGTTGTCGTTTCATGCAGGGGTCCGGCGCCAAAATAATCAATTAAACTAACATCTGCTGTCTTGATATATTCAAGTAATTCGTGGGTTCTGGCTGACAAACCAACAATAGAATCATCTCCTAAGTATTCCCGACAAACATCTACCGGTATATCTGATTGTCCCACGTGAATTCCATCCACCTTGATACCTTGCTTTCTTGCCGCCAGTACAACGTCAAGACGGTCGTTCACCAGCAAAGTAACATCATCTGACTTACCAGCCTCAGCGATTACATAAGAAGCCTGGCGGGTGATCTCAATCAATTCCTGAGCCGAGGCCACTTTTGAGCGAATTTGCACACATGTAAACCCGCCTTCCACAGCATCTTTAATGACTGGTGCAACGGGACGACCTTTGGTATTTTCAGGCCCCACGACAAAATATGCCGAAATATCAAATCTTTTTTTAACGTCCATTTTCTCCTCCCAAAATATTATTTACTTAGGCGTTTGCGAAACGTAACCCACACTCGTCACAGGCCTTTGTTAACATCTTTTATATATAACTCCTCTCCAAATGAAGTAAAATTAAGTTGTAAGAAATAATAAAACTACATCTAAGAAAGGAGTTATAAACTAGTGGCCAGACCGAAACAAATATCCTTTGCAGACATTTATTCCGACTGTAATAATGTTTTTGAAAATGATAAATATCATTTCCTATCACTTCTCGAAGATAACATTAATCTTGAGGAACTTATTCCTGCTTCCTTCTATAATCACTTTTATTCCTATTTTGGTAGAAAGCGTATATACCCTCTTTCCGGTTTCCTTTGGGCGCTGCTCATTCAGCGGATTTTCTCCATCCCTACTGACAATCTTCTTCTTATCTTTCTTCAGTATTCAAAAGAACTACGCGATTTCTGTGGCTTTTCAAAGGTTCCAGATGCCTCTAAGATAACACGGTTTAAACAGGATTTTCTAATGGACTTACAATCGTTTTTCGATTCACTTGTTGATGTAACCGAACCGATATGCCAAAAGATTGATGAATCCCTTGCTTCTATGACCATCTTCGATACTTCCGGTATTGAAGCCTTTGTTACTGAAAATAATCCCAAATATGCAAACCGTATTATCAGTCGGCTAAAGAAAGCTTTCGAAAGCAATAGGACTCGATGACTCCTATGACCCCTATAAAGCAGCCTATAAATCTATGCCTTCACATGCAACTTCAAACTAGGCCATTAAACAACTCTACATCAATGGACATTTCTGCTATGTTTTCAAATTTGGTATCATTACCAACGGTCTTGGTATTGTCCGTGACATCTCTTTCTACAATAAAAATTTCATAGACGCTCACCCGGACATTATTGTGGAAAAGAAAACCGATTCTCCCCAAGAAGATAAATCCCTTGGAGATGCCAAAGCCCTTATCCCTGTTCTTAAGGACTTTTTTGATAAGCATCCTTTAATCAATCCAAAGGTTTTCCTCGGGGACGCTGCTTTTGATACAGTTAACATCTATAAATCCCTGTTTACTGAACTGAATTTTGAAAAAGCATACATCCCTCTTAATTCTCGTTCCGGTCTTGAAAACCAGGACTATACCATTAACGAAGATGGTATTCCCTGCTGCCCTCATGATAAAAATCTTCCTATGAAACCAGAAGGCAGCAAATCTAGGTGTGGGATTCCAACTTTTAAGTTTGTCTGCCCTAAAATGTCCTGGGACAAGTGCCTTGATGGCAAATATCGCCGCCGTACCCACTGTGATAATCCTTGTACTGACTCTCTGTGCGGACGAATGGTTTACATTTATCCCGAGAAAAATCTTCGTGCCTACCCCGGTACAATCCGTGGTACCGAAGAATGGGATGAAACCTACAAAATTCGTTCCGTTGTTGAAAAATCTATCAACCATTTTAAAGATAGTTTTTGCCTTGCTGGCCGCAGGACTCAGAATGAAAAAGACTCTACACGCCGATTTATTATTAGCTGGTATTACCCAGTTAATCACGGTTGTTCTTGCTGATCGCATTCATAAGCGCAAATACATTCGCAGCCTGAAGCCGCTCATTGCCGTATATTGTAATTCCATATATCTATATCCATGGGTTTATTTCCTGCGCCCATTTTCTACCTACATCTAAGAAGTAAACTTTTTGCCTTTCGGCCTTTAAAAATTAATTTTGTTGTTACCAGGACATCTTGAACTTTTGTTTAGTCCATTTTCGCAATTACTTATATTATTTACTTTATCAATTTTTGAATTAATTGTCTCTGTAAATCGGGGCGAATATCAGCTTTTAAAACAACTTCCGTACGGATACCGCTTATCAGCAAGTACAAAGGTTGCGCCCCTGACAACCTTCATTACTTCGTCCCATTCGCCTTCAATCTCAGTAAACATAGGTAGTACGATTCGGTAAACCCGATTTACGGATAACTTTATAACTTCAGCAACTTCTGCACCAAGCTCGTCCCCAATACCAAAGGGAGCGATGGCAACTGCAACCAGTGTATTCACATTTTAAACCTCCTCAAGATCAAATGGGTTATTGGCAATATCTGTGCCTCAGCTTTATATAATTCATCAAAAAACTTAACTTGAAAACTTCCGGGACCGCAAACCTTCTTTTCAGCACGGCTCCTGCCAAATTGTACACAGCAGTAGCAGTTAAAGCCGCGATAAATGGTGTGGTATTAGTAACATAAACAGCAACTACTCCGCCCAATGAGCAGCCTGATCCGGTGATTCTCTCCATAAAATAAGATCCTCCATAAGAGATGGCTATAATAGAACCATCTGTTACCAAATCCGTCTCGCCGGATACTGCCACTGCCCCACCTGTCCACCTAGCAAGGGCAACAGCGGCTGTCTTAGCAGCATATACTGTATCCCGAGAATCAACGCCTCGCACATTGGATTTATCTGTACCGCCTTCTAATTCCCATAAACCTGCCAATGCAATAATTTCTGAAGCATTGCCCCTGATTACACTGGGTTTATAGTCTTTAAATAATCTCAACAGCTTCGTTCTAAGGGAACCAATCCCGATGGCCACCGGATCCAAGACCCATGGTTTACCCTCATCGTGTAAAACCTTGGCTGTGTAAGGTAAAGTTTCTTCATACACCGGTGTAAGAGTACCCACGTTAATATAGGTAGCATCACCGGCTTTCGCCAGAAATTCACCCTCATCAGGCAGATAAACCATGGCAGCAGCCCCGCCAACGGCAATCTGAGCGTTGGCTACAAAATTAATGGTAACGGTGTTCGTGATTGATCCAGCCATGGGATTCATTTTCTTGACATTTTTAACTACTTGAATCATTTGATTTTGGATATCCACCTTGCTGATCATTTATTATTCTTCCCTCCAAAAATATTTTACCTTCTAGGCTACATAAACTTTCGCGGAACATTCAGTTTCACCGTTTTTGCAATAAAAAAGCCTTTCTTAAATGTAAGAAAAGCTTTATCCGTTTTCCATGAAATTATTGCTTCCCTACACCAGTGTTAACTGACAGGTTCAAAGGGTTAGGTTTTAACCTTCTCAACTCATTTGAAGTTCCCCATAAAATATTTAATTTGCTACGTCTTATCACTTATAGGTTACCATGTCAATTATGTTAAAATTCTTCCCATAATAAACCTTTGATCTGCTCGTCCTCTATTTGATATAGGGAACAAAAGCGCCGTATCCTTCTTTCGCCATATTTTCTAAAGGAATAAAACGAAGGGCAGCACTATTGATACAATATCGGTAACCCCCTGTTTCCTTGGGTCCGTCAGGAAAAACATGGCCTAAATGGGAATTCCCCACGGTACTTCGGACTTCAACCCTTTTCATTCCGTGGCTAAAATCTGCCACCTCTTTTAAAACAACATCATCCACAGGACGGGTAAAGCTAGGCCATCCACAACCGGAATCATATTTATCCGTAGAAAGAAACAGAGGTGCTCCGGTCACGATATCTATATAGATTCCTTTTTCATGGTGGTTCCAATATTCGTTTTGAAAAGGCGGCTCGGTGTGGTTTTCCTGGGTTACACGATATTGCATAGGAGAAAGATTCTTTTTCAGTTCTGCCAGATCAGGCTTGGGATACAAGGTAGATATCATTTCCGGTGACGGCTGATACAGAGTTTCAAAGCTGATATGACAATATCCCCCTGGATTTTTATCTAGATATTTTTGATGATATTCTTCCGCCGGATAGTAGTTTGCTAGTTTTTCCACCTGGGTGGCAATAGGTACGTGGTATTTTCTTTTTTGGGCTGCCAATGCTTCTTCTAGCACTGGGCGGTCTTCTTCATCCTGATAATAGATTGCGGTACGATATTGAGTTCCAATATCAGGACCTTGGCGATTGAAAGTGGTAGGATCAATGATCAGAAAAAAGTGATGCAGCAAGGTTCTCAAGCTGACCCGTTCCGGATCATATCTGAGATGAACTGTCTCAGCATGACCACTGGAAGCTAAATCATAATATGAAGGATTTTCCGTGTTTCCATTAGCATAGCCCACGGATGTTTCTGCCACCCCATAAATCCGGGCAAAATAGGCCTCTACCCCCCAAAAACACCCACCGGCAAACCAAATCTCCTTGAGACCGGCAGAATCAAAGTCAATTCCCAGGTTCGGATTTTCTGGCATTTGGGATCTACGCAAATTTTTAGGATCATTGCTCATGTTTTTTTTACCACCTTTCTAATAAAAAAACACTCTCCATTTCATATTAGCTTAGATGGAAAGTGTTGTCAATTTCCCTTATCGACCCCGAGTGAAACTCACCAGACCCGAGGCAGGCCGGTACAAATCCCGATCAAAGTCCTTGTGCTCCAGAAGATTCTTTTCCTTCTCCTTGGAGAGATTTTCAAAAGCGGTGGCGATCATCAGCTTAATCCGGTTCAACTGATTTACTTCACTAGCTCCCGGATCGTAGTCAATGGCCACAATATTAGTACCGGGATAGACTCGTTTCAATTCCTTAATCATACCTTTACCGGTTACATGATTGGGTAAGCAGGCAAAGGGCTGCATGCAGATAATATTCTTCACCCCGTTGTTAATCAACTCCACCATTTCACCGGTCAAAAACCAGCCTTCCCCTGTATGATGTCCTAAGGAAACCACCGAAGCAGCTCCTTCTGCCAACTCATAAATGCTAGCCGGAGTATAAAACTTGTCACTTTGTGCCAAGGCTTCAATGTATTGTTGCTGATAACGTTCGATAATTTTAATCACGCCCGTACCGACGACTTGGGAAAGCTTGCTTCCTGCTAAATACCTATAGCTATACTCCTTATCGTACAAACAATAGAGTAGGAAATCCATCAGGCTGGGCATCACTGCTTCCCCGCCTTCGTTCTCTACCACCTGGACTACTTCATTATTGGCGGTAGGATGAAACTTGACGAGAATTTCCCCCACCAAACCCACCTTGGGCTTTTGTTCATGGGTAATTTCCAAATTATCAAACTCTTGCACGATCTGCCAAATGTTTTCTTTAAAGATTTTTTTATCCCCAGAGGCAAGAGATGCTTTGCAAATGGTAACCCATTTTTCATAAAGCCGGTTCGCAGAACCTTTAATCCGCTCATAGGGTCGGACCCGATATAAAACACTCATGAGCAAATCACAGTAATCAATCGCCATCATAGCTTTGTCTAAGAGAGACCAAGTATATTTCCAACCTGGGTTCTTCTCTATGCCGCTGGGATTGACAGAAATAACAGGAACTTGGGGGAAACCTGCATCTCGTAAAGCCTTTCTTAATAGACTGATATAATTGGTTGCTCGACAACCCCCACCGGTTTGAGACATGACCACAGAAGTGTTATCTAAATCATATTTTCCGGATTTTAAAGCTTCAATTAATTGGCCGATCACGATAATAGCTGGGTAACAGGCATCGTTATTTACATATTTTAGACCTTCATCAATAGCCTTATGGTCTATGGAGGGCAGCACTACCAAGCGATACCCATTTAAACGAAAAGCTTCCTCCAAAAATTGAAAATGGATTGGAGACATTTCCGGACATAAAATGGTATGAGTTTTCTTCATCTCTTTGGTAAAAGGGTTGGGTCGATACTTATTATCTACTCGATGCAATTGATAACCGTTTTTCTCCCGTTCCGCCATAGCTGCTTTTAAAGAGCGAATGCGTATCCGAGCTGCGCCCAGGTTATTCCCCTCATCGATCTTTAAAGTAGTATAAATTTTGGAGTAGCTTTGGAGGATTTCCTGAACCTGATCTGTGGTTACCGCATCTAATCCACAACCAAAGGAATTCAACTGTACCAATTCCAAATCTGTTTGTCGGGCTACAAAGCCGGCGACCCGATACATGCGGGAATGATAGACCCATTGATCCACCACGCGAAGAGGACGCTCCACATGGCCTAAATGGGCCAGTGAATCCTCAGTAAATACCGCAAGCCCTAGGGAATTGATCATTTCCGGGATACCGTGATTAATTTGGGGATCCAGGTGATAAGGACGTCCTGCCAAGACAATGCCCCTGAAACCCTTTTCCCGCATGATAGACAGGGCTTTCTCCCCGGTTTGTTCTATATCATTTTTAAAAGCATACTGTTCCCGAAAGGCTTTTTTTACGGCCGCCTTGACTTCCCTCTTGGTCACATGGAAAGATGCTAATTCCTCATGAAGACGGGTGATTAATCGTTTTTCGTGCGCGAAGGGTAAAAAGGGTTTCAGGTAACGGATCCCCTTTTCTCGCAGCACATCCACATTATTTTTAATCACTTCCGGATAGGAAATCACAATAGGACAATTAAAACTGTTATTGGCTGCTTCATCTTCCTTTTTTTCATGAGTGATGCAGGGGTAAAAAATAAAGTCCAAGCCCTTTTCCACCAAGTCCATCACATGACCGTGTACCAGCTTTCCCGGATAGCAAACAGATTCCGAGGGAATGGTTTCGATCCCCTTCTCATAAATTATATTGGAAGAACGCTCAGAAAGCTCAACCCTAAAACCTAAGTGGGTAAAGAAAGTAAACCAAAACGGATAATTCTCATAGATATTTAGAACCCGGGGCAGCCCCACCCGACCCCTTTTTGCTTCTTCCTCCTTTAAAGGCTGATAAGAAAAAAGACGCTCATATTTATACTGATAAAGATTGGGTAAGTTGTTTTCGGTTTTCGTTGCTCCACTGCCCTTTTCACATCTGTTTCCGGAGATAAACTTATTGCCGTCCCCGAACCTATTAATGGTCAGCAGGCAGTGATTGGCACAGCGGCCGCATCTTGCTGAGGCAGTATCCAAGCGGAAAGATGCCAGCTCCTCAAGACCTAACAAGCGGGTATCAACTTCCGGAACATATCGCTCTCGGGCAATTAAGGCCGCACCAAAAGCGCCCATAATCCCGGCAATATCAGGACGGACAACTTCTCGCTCCGAAAGAAGCTCAAAGCATCTTAATACGGCATCATTATAAAAGGTGCCCCCTTGGACCACAATTTTTTTCCCCAATTCTTGGGGATTTCTCACCTTAATGACTTTAAATAAGGCATTTTTTATCACTGAATAAGACAAGCCGGCAGAAATGTCTGCTACGGTAGCCCCCTCCTTTTGAGCCTGCTTAACGCGAGAATTCATAAAAACAGTACAGCGAGAACCTAAATCCACAGGTTTTTGTGCCTTTAAGGCTTCTTGGGCAAATTCTTCAATTTCCATATCCAGAGAATGGGCAAAGGTATCTAAAAAGGAACCGCAGCCTGAGGAACAGGCTTCGTTTAATAAAATGCTATCAATCACTCCTTCTTTGATTTTGAGACATTTCATATCCTGACCGCCAATATCCAGAACAAAATCTACCCCCGAGCAAAAAAAATCTGCCGCCTTATAATGGGCAATTGTTTCTATTTCCCCAATATCAATATTCAAGGCACTTTTTAACAGACCTTCCCCGTAACCGGTAACGGCACTATGAGCAATCCGGGCTCCGGAAGGAATTTTACGGTACAGTTCTTTCAAAACTTTAATCGTAGATTTAATGGGGCTCCCTTCATTGCTACCATAAAAAGTGTAAAGTAGAGCTCCTTGATCGTCTGTCAATGCAACCTTGGTCGTAGTAGAACCGGCATCAATCCCCAAAAAGCAATCTCCCTGATAGGTAGCTAAATCATTTTGGGGAACACCGGTCGTGCTATGGCGCGCTTTAAAAGCTGCGTATTCTTCCCAAGAGGTAAAGAGGGGAGCCAATTTATTGGTCTCGCATATGGAAACCTGCTCTAAATCTTTTAATCTCTTTACCAAAGTCTGAAAATTAATAGGCTCCTCTTCTATCGAAGACAAGGCCGCACCCAAAGCAACAAACAACTGGGAATTATCAGGGAAAATAACTTGTTCCGGCTTTAACTGCAAAGTCTCGATGAAGCGATTTCTTAACTCTGAAAGAAAATAGAGTGGTCCCCCCAAAAAAGCAACGTTTCCTTTAATAGGGCGCCCACAGGCTAATCCGCTGATGGTTTGAATCACTACTGATTGTAATACCGAAATTGCAATATCTTCCTTAGCTACCCCCTCATTCAAGAGAGGTTGAACATCTGTTTTGGCAAAAACTCCACAGCGAGCAGCGATGGGATAAATGGTTTGTGAATTTTTTGCCATTTCATTTAATCCTGCCGCATCAACGTGTAAGAGAGAGGCCATTTGATCAATGAAGGAACCGGTCCCCCCGGCGCAGGTTCCGTTCATGCGCTGATCAATACCGTCATGAAAGTAAGTGATTTTGGCGTCTTCTCCCCCCAGTTCAATCGCTACGTCCGTTTGGGGATAAAAAGTCCTAATGGCTTTGGTTGCGGCAATTACTTCCTGGGTAAAAGGCAAGCCTATGCCTTGTGCCAAACCCATTCCCCCTGATCCAGTAATTACTATGGTAAAATGGCCATACTGAATCACCTGGTAAGCATCATTTAAGATTTCTTCCAGCTTTTTCTTAATATCAGCATAATGCCTTTCATATCTACTAAATATCATTTTATTGTTACTATTCAGGATCACCATTTTCACTGTTGTCGATCCAATATCAACACCAACATGAAACATACTCCCCACGGGATCACCTCTCCTAGTATCTAGCTATAATAACTACACGTATCCAATAACTTTCTTAAGCATAAAACATCTATCTTAAACTTTATATCCTGAAACTTTGTGATGCTGAATTCAAATTATGCTCTATATCTATTATAAGGTATAATCATATTTTACACCAGCAACTAACATCATTATGGATTAATCATTGCCTTATAGCAAGAAATACGGGTTAAGTCCAAAGCAATGGATAAATTTCCTCGCCAAAACTTGTTTGGTTTGCATTTAAGCCGTCTACTTTTTAGTATCACGCCCCACTTTCACGGCATCAAAGCACTTGGATTGCAACGCAATATCCTAAACACAACTCGATAGCCTTCAATTGAAGTTACTCTCTATGATTGATTTGATTCTCTCATCATCTGAATAAATTCCTTTAAAATCCATGGATCATAATGGGTTCCGCTGTATTTTGCTAAATCTTCCAAAGCAGCTTCCGACGACAAAGCACTTTGGTAAGGTCTGACGGTTGTCATAGCATCGTAACTATCCACAATGCGTAAAATACGCGCGCCTAAAGGAATATCTTCTCCTCTGATTCCTTCGGGGTATCCTGTACCGTCAAAATTTTCATGATGGCAAGAAATAATGTCCGATAACTCACTCAAGGATTTTAGAGGTGAAATAATATCCGCTCCCCACCCCGGATGTTGACGAAACAATTCCCATTCTTTTTTTGTCAGTCTGCCTTGTTTATTCAAAATATCTCGGGGAATCTCCATCTTGCCGATATCATGAAGTAAAGCCCCGGAGGTAATTTGCTGAATCAATTCTCCCTTTAATTCCAGACGAAGGGCCAAACGTTTAGCCAGCTCCATCACCCGAAGAGAATGACCATAGGTGTAATCATCCTTAGCATTGATGATCATAGTGAACGCGCTGATGGAGTTAAAGAGTTCTTTTTCTTCTTCCTTTAAGAATAAAGTGATTTGATCAAAATCAGAATAATAGCTTTCTACTCTGTTTCTACTGATAAACTTGGCTCGATACAAAGCTTCATCTGCTTTTTTTATCAAAATTTTCTCATTACTTGCATGGAGGGGAAAAACAGCTACCCCGATCGAAATCGTCAACCTTCCTTCCGGTAAGATCTCCGCTCCGTGGAAATCATGATTTTGAATCATTTGGTTCAACTCTTCCCCAACTGCTTTGCCCTGCGCCAGATCCCTTTCAGGCAAAATCACGGCAAATTCTTCACCTCCGTATCGGGCACAAAATCCTCTATCTCCAATAATTTCTTGAAGCATTTGGGCCAAATCGTAAAGTACTTTATCCCCCTCCTGATGTCCGTAAGCATCGTTATACTGCTTAAAATAATCAATATCTAATATTATCAGGGTGAGAAAGGTTTGTTTCTCCCTAGCTTTATTGATTTCTTTTTTAAGAATACTTTGGAAACAGCGATGATTTAATATATCCGTTAACCCGTCATGGGTAGCAAGGCGCTCCAATTCCTTACGGGAAGCATATTCGTTTTCCGCTAGATTGCCTAAGAGCCAGGCCAATAAAAAAATCACACCGGTGAGAACAATATCTACATCCACAGTAACAAATTGGTTAGCATAACTATTGATAAATAAAGGCAAGGATGAGACAACGGCAAAAAAATAGGCTAAAAGCACCCCATACTTTAGGGCCATGGTAATAACAGGCATTAATAAAACAATTCTAAATAGTGTCTGCTGATTAATTAGCAAAGCATTGATTTTCCACCACACCTATATATACGGCCATTATAAGAAAATCCCAAATAACAGGGTAGTTAAGTGCCTTTAAATTCACCTTTTGCAGCAAAGGACAAAGGGTAAATAAAAATACAAACAGGAGGAGATGACCTTTTTGAAACATAATGTTTTCAAAAGAGATATTGTACACTCTAAATAATAGAATTCCAGTCAATAAAAAAAGAGAATCTGGGTTAAAGTAATATATTTATTTAAAAATCTATGAGTTTTGATTTGAAAATATTTCATCATTTATTCGTACCCCAACTTTTTAAGAAATTCTCCCGTAAGGATCAAAGATTCTTGAGGATCTTGATCCAAAAGAGAGATTAACCTTCTGTATAGCATAAAGAAAACTTGGCTTGCGCCAAGCCCTTGGAACTAGCGGAAGCCTTAGTTGCACTTATACTTTCAGCCTTTGGAAGTTATACTTTCCGAAAGAAAAAAAGGGCGGCCTGGAGCGCCTCTTCTACATTTTCGTCTATTATAATTATATTAATTGTTTTAATCTTTATTTCCGCAAGCTTTTCGGCACTTCCGGCTGATAGCCCCAGAAAGCACATGCGAAAACAGAACTAGCACTGGCCAGCAGCATTAATAGGGAGGAAAGGGCTATAAACAGAGATTTTTTCATTATTACACCTCCTATCTCTTTCCTGCGCCTTTTCTTCTGTTTACTGTTTATACTCAACGGGCATTAAAAACAGGAAAAAGAGTGCAGGATTGAATAAGAACTCCTAATGTTAAAGAGACCTTATTTATGTTTGATTCCAGGCTTATGACCAACACCAGCATCAAGAGAACAAAAAAGATCGATCCCAGCTTTAATCTTTTTTTTAAATTATGGTCATGAATGGGTTTGGCAGTGGAATCTACCGGAGCATAAAGTGAAACCACAACCAGTGAAAAAATCAAAGGCAGAATGAAGCTAACTGTTGTGAGGGTTATCCTTTGAGATAAATGAAAACCCAGGACAGATGCCAGTCCGTACCCTAATGAGCTAAAAATCATACACTTTAAGGGTGTGGAGGCATGAACACCTCCGGAAAATCGACGCAGAATGCCTCCAGCCAGAGCAGTGATTGCTGCCGGTAAGGCGGCGCCAAAGAGAGCACCGACAAAGACAATTAACACAAAACCAGTTATCCCCAGCAAGATGTTATCAAGAGAATAAGCTATAACAGTTTCTTGTTCCTGATTCAGATCAATTTCCTGCGACAAATATTTTGCTATCCCCGTACTAAATTTTGTATAGCTCATTTTATCTTTCCTTTATGATGTATTTTTTGATTCCAAAGGCCAATACAAAAAGAATAACAACTTCCGGCCAACCGGTTACCGTAATTAAGAAATCGTTATTCTCCACCTCATCCATAGGCAAATCCAATAGGGACAAGGTTAAGTAGCGCGAGCCTGCTTCCACTATAATAAGGACAATATACGTAATCAACACTGCAGATATTGACCGTAATACATCATGTTTTTCAAAAACAACCAAGCATAAGGTAAATAAACTGATTGCTACTAAGGCATGTACCCCAAAGGTAATTGGCAGGAAACGAATAAAAAAGGTTGTACTTGCCAAAAATACTCCAATTAGTACAATCTTAGTCCAGTTAAATTTAATTCGCGCAATAGCATAAGCCAAGACCACTAAAGCAATAAATTCAGGGATACCATAAAAAACTAAGCGGAAAAATGACATTTCCATGCTGATAACCTCCATTATGTCATTTAAAAAGTTATGTTTTTCACTACTTTCAGACTATCATGATGATTCCGTTGTGCCAGAAAAAATATGGAGTCCCTATTTTTCGTATATTTTACTTTTCGACATATTGTCTTATTTTCCTTCTTTTGTATTTTAATCAAAAGCAAGACCTAGATAGGCCTCCTCTGGCTGCATTTTTATAGGATTTTTTCCTATGCCTCTGATCATAGCAAAAGGACGCTGAGTTCCTGGGGTACGACAAATCAATCTCTCAGCAGTAATAATTTGGGCAATTTTTTCTAAGGCCTGGGGAATGAGCGTTTCAGACAGCAACATTTCTTTTATGATAAACTCTGAAGCGTCCAATCCTTCAATGGCAGCACATCCTTGAATCCCGGGCGCGTCCAAAGCATATAAATTGCCCCCGGATCTTTGAGATAACGATTTTTGGTAATCAATTTCCCTTACTCTATAAGAAATAAAAATCTTATCCTGTAAAAATTCATTTCTTCTTTTATTATATAAATCCGGAGTAATCTCGGTAACCACCAGGGGAATAAATCCCGTACTAGCGGTTTTTTTACTTTTCTTCCAAATTGTTTCCTTTAAATAAAACCCTTCCTGATAACCTTGTTTTCGATAAAAATCAAATAGTGCCGGATGAGCCGGCACTAAAACCGTAAAGGATTCTTTCATTTCCTCAACATAGCGATGCGCATAATCAATAAGCCGGGTAGCCAGCCCTCTTTTTTGAAACCTAGGATGGGTGGCAATGGCATAAAGCATCCGACCGCTCAACGGCTTTCCCTTAGGAATTTGCAGTTTAACAGGAATCATCGACAACATAGCGGCTAACTTCTCATCAGACCATAAAAGCAAGGTTTCATCATTTTGATAGCGGTGCCGATAATAATAATCGATAAAATCAGGACTATCTCTGAAACAAAGACGCCAGATTTCCTTTTGATCTCCAAGATCATCATCTTGGGCCAATCTAATTTTTAGCAATAGGATCATTGCCTCCTGTCCCACATGTCTTATTCGTAAATATATTTAGCCGAAATTTTTACCTCAAATTTTTCAGGCTTATAAGACAATTTTGCTTTTCTTAATCCTGGGTATCCCATATCCTCTTCTCGATTGACATAGAGGATATGAGGGTATTTTTTTTGGATCAAGGCCGCAAATTCACGATTAATCATTTGATAAGCGCCCTGTATCTCCCCATAAGCCTTTTCCACATGGATATCATAGGTATTCGAATTCAGTTGACTTCCCATGGTAAAGGCAACTACTCGACCATTGGCCCGGATCAGTCCTCCTTCCAGGCCCAGCTCCCAAAAATATTTAAAGCAACGACGCACCGCACAATACTCATCGGATAAATGTTCATCCTCCAGGCACCCGTTAATGTGACACCACTTAACGTTCATTTCCCAGCACTCCCCAATATTTTCCATGGTAATGGGCTCAAAGGACCAATCATTATTTTCTTTAAAACGATTGATATGGTTTCTTTTGGCGGCGAGTTTTTTCCCCGACAGAGTCACGAGCTTCTCCAAAAGATAAACATAATCAAAGCTGTCCCGTCTTTCTTTAAATTCAAATTTTTCCGGATAGATGCGATTCAAAACTGCTACATTTTCATGTGATAAGCCATATAATACAAAGGGATGACCGCTATCATCCGCATCCTTTTTCATCTCCGCCAAAACCCCTTGAGGATCCCCTTTTCCTGCCGGATAGAAATAATATGATATTGCTTCATCCAACTCATTTGTAATAGTGCCTTTCACCACAAGATGATTCTCCATCTGGGCAATACGGTAGCAATAGATATTAACCCAAGCAAATAAATTGGTGAAATTATAGTGGCAGCCACCAAAATCAGCAGCCTTAAGTAAAGGGTCCACCCAATCTTTATCTTGAATCTCTACCTTTTTAAAGTTAATCATACAGTAAAGTTCCTCATTTCATTGCCTAATGCTATTCTTATAGCGACTTAAATATTTTTAACCATTTTAAGGTTTAATATAGCAAAAGCCGCCCATTTGACGCTTTATTAATTCTACAATACCGGCGGGAACGATTTCCACAAATTCAGGTAATGAGTGAATATCAATATTGTTGCTGATTAGAGCGTTGCGGCAGGCAGCAAAAGTCACTCCTTGATCATTTTGCCTCTGTATACGATCTCTTAAATCCCCTTCTTGTGCCAAATCCCGTACCGCCTCAGCATTTGCCACCACGACCAATTCTACTTCTTCCCCTGACTTCAGAGTGTTTTCCACGTTGGTGAGCAATAAATTCCATTTTTTACTTTCATCAATATGTAAAAGTCCTTTATATTCGGCCAATTTAAACGCCCCTTTCTTAAGCAGATTATAACACAAAGTTCAAGTCCATGAGAAGAGTATACACTCTAGGTAATATCCTGAATAGAATTTTTTTATTTGAAAATACTAGATTTGGAGGTGTTGATATGACTATTTCTTTAACATCTCAAGAAAGATCTTTATTAGAAGATCAAAAAAACACGAAGAAGATCTGCATCCAAAAATACACTAATACAGAAGCAGGCCTCGGATCCTCAGCTTCAAGAAATTTTTCAAAACCATGCTCAAATTGAACAAGAACATTTAAACACAATCAATCAGCTCTTAAGCGGTCAAATCCCGGCAATGAATCAACAACAAAACCAGCAGCAAAGTCAGGAACAAGTCAGCAAAACACAAACAGTTCCCAGGTTTATGGGACACCGGCCTTTCAACTCACGGATATGGAGATGTGCAATGATCTACTGATGACGGAAAAATACATATCCGGCACCTACGAGAAACCCACAATTTTTGAATCCAGGGACACTCAAATGCGTCAGGTACTGAACCATATTCAAAAGGAAGAGCAAGAACACGGTGATGCTATTTTTAAATACATGGAAAGCAAAGGGATGTACACTCCTCAATAATGAGGAGTCACATCCCCTTTTTATTATTCATTTGTAATAGCGCATTGTGAATTGTTAATTACGTATCCGCATTTTTTAAATCTTGATTAATTTTCTACCATTCTTCCTGTTTTAAATTGGATTCCGATAGTATCAACATAGTAAAGGTATCCAACATCCCCTCGATTTTCAGCATCTCATCATGAAGAGCTGTAATCTGATCCGTGATCCCGGCTCTAATTTTCAACATAATACACCATTGACCTGTGATACGATAACATTTCTCAACGGTTAGGCCAGGAATTTGTATTTGAACAATTCGTTCCATTATTTCATTAAAGTCTTTCGTGTGCACATTAACAAAGATTAAAGCTCGTATCCCTGACCGGCCTGACTCCAATTTATCTCCGTATAGTACCCTTTAATAATACGATTTTGTTCCAGTTTGGTCACTCTGTTATGAATGGCCGGGCGAGAAACGAAATTCAACCTTCTGCTGATTTCTTCATGAAATCGACCTGCCGTTATACTCTAGTAATTTGAGGATTTTATGATCTATTTCATCCATTTGTCCCCTCCTGATTATAATGAGGATTACTTCAGTTCCAGAAATTGCACAGGAATTGCTAAAGCATGGTATTCTGTTTGGCCATCTGTCTCATATGTGGTACTGGCAAAGATAATCCCTACTACCTCCCCTGACGGTTCAACACCGGACTCCCGCTGTTTCCTGGATTGATAGGGATATCAATATCAAAAATAGGCACAGTGTTTTCTCCCCAGTTATGAAATTTTCCGACCTGACCTCGTTGAGAAATATTTTCAAAGCCCAAGGGGTTACCGATAATGGTGACAGTGTCCCCATTTTGCACCAGGTTTGATTCATTGAGCGTCAAAATGGGCAGATTATCCGCTGCAAGTTCAATCACAGCCACATCAGCACCGGGAATAACTTCATAGGATCGGGCAAAATATTTCCTGCCGTCCTCAAAAGAAACAGTAACACTCTCCGCATTGTTAACAACATGATGATTGGTAATAATCACTCCATTGGTAGAAATATTAAATCCTGTACCTCGTGTGATGCCTAAATCAGCTTGACCGGCACGATAGGCTTCGATACTTACGACAACCAGTTTGCTTGCCTGGACATTCATCTGATAAAGTTCGCGATTCTGAGCTAAAAAGTCCATTCTATCTGACAAAAAGAGTAAGATCAGGCATGAACAAAGCAGCAAAGGCAAAGATAATTACTAAGGCGACGAATCGAAAGAACCATTTGCGGGAAGCCGGGTTCCTCCCGGTATGTATCAGAGTTCTCTTCCGAAAAATTTTCCCCTTCGATTTCCTCTAATAAATCACCGTCAAGAATGGGGTCAATCTCTTCTTTGAAATCATGATCCATGGAAAGCCTCCCTTCCCTGGCAACAGGACCTGATTTAGTTGCTGATTTGAGCTTCTACTATACTTCCACCCCAATATTTTTCTCGTAGTTTTGGTTTCTCAATTTTCCCTGTGGGATTACGCAACACCACATCAAAGATAATTCTGCGAGGACGTTTATAACGAGGCAATTCCATGCAGAATTCCATAATTTCGTCTTCTGTGACTTCGTAACCCGGTTTCACCTCAATAATGGCTGCCGCAATTTCTCCGATACGTTTGTCCGGAAGACCAATAACCGCAACATCTTTAATAGCCTCATGTTTATGAAGAAAATCCTCGATCTGCACTGGATAGATATTCTCGCCGCCGCTAATAATAACGTCCTTTTTACGATCTACTAAATAAATATATCCGTCTTCATCCATACGTGCCATATCCCCGGTGAAGAGCCAGCCGTTCTTTAAAACTGCTGTTGTCGCTTCCGGATCGCGATAATAGCATGTCATAAGCCCCGGTCCTTTAACAATCAGTTCCCCTACCTCCCCCTGCTTGGTCAGGTTGCCGGATTCATCAACAATCATTGCTTCCCATTTATAACCAGGTTTTCCGATGGCACCTACCTTATGGATATTCTCCACACCCAAATGGACACAGCCCGGTCCAATAGATTCACTTAACCCGTAATTGGTATCATAAAGATGATGAGGAAAATACTCTTTCCAACGATGAATTAAACTGGGGGGCACCGGTTGAGCACCAATATGCATCAGGCGCCATTGATCCAGCTGATAATCCTCCAGCTTGATCTCTCCCCGATCCAAAGCATCCAGTATATCCTGAGCCCAAGGCACGAGAAGCCAGACAATGGTTACTTTCTCTTCAGAAACCACATTAAAGATCCATTCCGGTTTTACTCCTCGCAACAAAACAGCTTTACTTCCCGCCAAAAGACTACCAAACCAATGCATTTTGGCTCCTGTATGATAAAGGGGGGGAATTAAAAGAAAATTATCCTCCCGGGTTTGCTGATGATGATTTTGTTCTGTTTCACAAGCAGAAACCAGACTACGGTGCTTATGAAGAATTGCCTTTGGAAATCCTGTAGTTCCGGAGGAAAAATAGATTGCCCCGTCATCTTCATCAGACAATTGAATCTCAGGTGCAGAGGTAGAATAATTTTCAATAAGTTGTTCATAACATTCCGCAAAAGTAGGACAATCCTCTCCTACAAAGAAGCGCAGCTTCACCTGAGGAATTTGATCACTAATATTCTCAATTCGCCCAATAAATTCCGGACCAAATAATAGAACATCAACTTCTGCTAATTCCAGACAGTATTTGATTTCTTCTGCCGTATAACGATAATTTAAGGGAACGGCTAAAGCACCGCTTTTTAAAACCCCAAAATAAATGGGCAGCCATTCTAGACAATTCATCAGGAGAATAGCTACCTTATCACCTTTATTAATTCCCCGTTCAAGAAGAAGGTTAGCAACTTGATTGGCTTTTTCATCAAATTCACGCCAGGTAAGCTCACAGCGATATGTTGACACCGGATTAGGCTCAATCAGCTCATAATCCCGCCATGTTACTTCCCGCTTCCCTTTTAGCTCCGGATTGATTTCGATGAGACAGACCTCATCTCCATATAAACTGGCGTTACGGGTAAGTATTTCTGTTATGGGCATTATCTTTTATTCCTCCCTTTAATTAATATAACTGATTATATCATTAATAACCGTTCTTGTTATATTTAATGTGAAATTTCTATCAATAGGGCTTTTCTTTATCCTTTACTGATAGTTATCGAACCAATCAGAAACTTAGTATTCTTAATCCCAACTTACAAAAGTGGGTTCTTACAGACGGTACGTGTGATAAAAAATTAAACCCAGATATTTCTTAAGATCTAATTTGTCCAATCCCGTAAACAATGTACTTGATAGTGGTCAATGCTTCTAAACCCATAGGTCCACGGGCATGAAGCTTTTGGGTGCTGATTCCGATTTCCGCTCCAAATCCAAATTGGCCGCCATCGGTAAAACGCGTGGAGGCGTTAACATAAACCGCTGCTGCATCTACTTCGTCCAAGAATCTCTGCGCTTGTCCATAATGGTTGGTGACAATGGCTTCGGAATGCTTCGTCCCATATTTATGAATATGATCTAAAGCCTCTTCCATACTCTCTACCAGCTTCACAGCCAAAATCAGATCGAGATATTCTGTACTCCAGTCCAATTCCGTGGCCGGGATAACACCGGGGAGCAAAGCACATATTTTTGCACAGCCTCTTAACGATACACCCTTTTCCTCTAGCTTTTCCTGAAGAGCGGGGAGAACAAGGGGAGCAATTTCACCATGGATAAGTAGTGTTTCCATAGCATTACACACCCCTGGCCGATGGGTTTTAGCATTAACGGCAATACTTATTGCCATCTCCGGATCTGCATCCCGATCAATGTAGGTATGACAGTTTCCCATCCCGGTTTCAATTACAGGCACGGTAGCATGCTGCACTACATGCTTAATCAACCCTGCCCCTCCTCGGGGAATAATCACGTCCAAGTATCCATTCATTTTAATCATACGATCCACCTCTCCCCGATCCCGGGAAGCTATAAACTGGATACAATCCTCCGGAAGACCCGCTTCCGTAAGAGCTTCACGAAGAACCCCGGTGAGAGCTTGATTAGAGAAAAACGCCTCGGAACCTCCTTTTAAGATCACAGCGTTACCGGTTTTTAAGCATAATCCTGCGGCATCTACCGTTACATTAGGCCGCGCTTCGTAAATTATGCCAACTACCCCTAGAGGGACTCTTTTTTTGCCTATCACAAGACCGTTGGGTCTTTTTTTCATTCCGGTAACTTCACCAATGGGGTCCTCCAAATTGATTAAGGCTTGAAGTCCGTCTGCCATATCTCGAATACGTTTTTCATCCAGCATTAAGCGATCCAATAAGGAGTTGGGTAAACCTTTTTCCCGCCCTAAGACCATATCTTTCTCATTTTCCTCCAGGATATAGGAGGTGTTTTTCATCAAAGCCAAACTCATTTTATCCAAAGCTAGGTTTTTTTCCACAGAGGAGGCTCGATTTAGAATTTGAGCTGCCTCTTGCCCCCTTCTGCCAATTTCTTTCCAGCGTTCTGATCCATTCATATTTTTTCACCTCATCCTTTCAAAACCATATTATTACGATGTACAATATAATCATAATCTTTAAAACCTAATATACTTTCAATCTCTTGGGACTTATGTCCCATAATCTTTTTTACATTTTCCCAATCATAATCCACAATACCCCGTGCCAATTCCTGATGAACAGCGGTTTTGATACTCACAATATCGCCTGGTTCAAAATGCCCTTCCATACCGATCACACCGATAGGCAAAAGACTTTTCCCTGCATTGCAAATGGCTTCCCCGGCCCCTTGATCCACGTATAGAATACCTCGAATTTCAGCCCCGTAGGCAATCCATCTTTTCCGATGGTGTAGTTTGTATTCTTTTGGGAAAAAAAGAGTGCCTACCTCTCGCCCCATTAAGATATCATCAAACAAGGTCAGATCCTTTCCTTGAGCAATCACCGTGGGAATACCGGAGTTGCCGGCAATTTTAGCTGCCTGGATTTTTGTCTGCATCCCGCCGCTACCTAATGGGCTCCCCGCCCCCCCGGCTAAAGCCTCAATCTCCGGGGTAATCTCCCGGATCAGAGGAATTAGTTGAGCATCAGGACAAGATGCAGGATTTGCTGTATATAAGCCGTCAATATCAGAAAGTATGATTAGTAAGTCCGCATCGACAAGCCCCGCCACCATGGCCGCCAAAGTATCATTATCTCCAAAACGGATTTCCTCCCAAGCTACCGTGTCATTTTCATTGATAATAGGAATGATACCCATGGTTAAAAGAGTGTTAAGGGTATTTCTGGCATTTAGATAACTTCTACGTCGAGCAATATCCCCCTTAGTCAGCAAAACTTGAGCGATAGTTTGGCCATATTCACCGAACATTTTTTCATACATATGAAGCAAAAGCCCTTGGCCAACTGCAGCAGCCGCCTGTTTTTCCGGAATACTTTTGGTTTTTTTCCGTATTCCCAGCTTGTCGCGGCCAACTCCTACGGCACCGGAAGTAACTAAAATAACATCTTTCCCTTGATGCGCTGCATTGGTCAATTTTCGCGCCAATCTATCAATAAGATTCAAATCCATTTTCCCAGTGCTGCAGGTCAGAGTACTTGACCCTACCTTGACCACAATTCTTTGTGCCGTGGTTAAACAACTTCTGGAAAATGATGACTCCATTTTTTCTCATCCTTCCTGTACTAGAAAATCACCCTAGGGTATATTATTTAATTATATTTCATAGATAATAAAATTGAAATATTTACGTTAATAAAACTTTATCTTGCCTATTATATCATTTGATTGATCTCATGGGGGTACAATATCATTATGTTTAAGATTTAAAAACTTCCAATAAAACAAAGATCCTCCACAAAATAAGAGTGAAGGATCTATGACTATTTAGCCAAGTTTTTTGAAGCATCAGCTTTACTTCGTAGTGATAAACACCGTTTTAAGATTGTTGTCCCAGCGCACTTCACCGCCTAAAGATTCTCCGGCAAAACGAAGAGGAATCATAACCCGTCCGTCAATGGAAACAGGCGGGACATCAAGAGTGATAGCTGTGCCGTTACGATAACCTGTACTTCTCCCCACGTAAAGAATCACCGTGTTATTACCTAATTTCGCCGTGACTTTTTTTTCTGTGTGATGGTATTCGATAGTGGCATCCATGGATTCGAACAATGCCCGGAAGGGAATCATCACTCGACCGTTTTTCAAATATGGGTAGGCGTCGGTAAATTCTACGTTTTTATCATTTACCAAAACTCGCGGACGTGCGGCAGTTCCTTTTAATTCTTCTGTTGTATAGGACCAATTCACTGACTTGATGCCGGTTCCGTTTGAATCCTTGGCTTTGTCGGTAATATAAACAGTGTATTGTGTTGCAAATTTTAGATTGCTCTTTGGTTTCAATGTAATTGTACGGTTAGAGGAATTGTAGGTTACATCCGCCGGAACCGTTACGCCGCTTTTGGTTTCTCTAAGATATACAGAAGAGCTGTCAATGGTATTGGCTCTCATGGCCTGGGAGAAAGTGGCTTTGATACTCTGCCCTACCGACACATTTTTTGCCCCGGAAGACGGTTGAAAATTCCCCACCGTCACATTTGCTTTCTCTGTGGTAAATACCCAGCTAGTAGAGGTCAAACGATTGCCATCCTCGTCTCGAATACCGTTGGTCGCATAGACACGATATTCCGTATTGTACTCCAGATCGGATTGCGGCGTTAATGTCACCGTCCGATTGGAATTTGTCATAGACAAGGTAGCTTTAATATTCGCAGAGCTTCCTACCTTCCGAAGATAAACCGTACTTCCGGTTACAGAAGAGGATCTAAGTCTTTGAGAGAATCTAATCTTGATTTCCTTGTCAACAGGAAAACTATCCTCTCCCGGTTCCGGGTCCCGATCTCTTATATGCAAGTCATCCATACTAATTGTTTCAAAGGACCATTGCTCCGGAGCAATATAATTCCGATCTGAATCCCGTATGTCATCGGTGACATAGACGGTATAGGTTTGATCATAATCTAATACGTTTCTCGGGGTCAAGGTTACGATTCTGGTAGAACTATTATAACTCACATCTGCCTTTATAGTAGTATTACTCCCGGATCGCTTCAAGTAGATGCTGTCGTCGTCAATGGAAGAAGCATTCATCGCCCGAGAAAACTTAAAGCTCACCGTGCTCTCTACCGGTACGTTCTTAGCATTTGGTGCCGGATTCTTATTGGAAATCGTCACAGAATTGGAACTTCCCGTAGTAAAGCTCCAATCGGTGGCGGATACACTGTTCCCCGAAGAATCTTTTACTCCGCTGGTAACATAAACTCTGTAGGTGGTGGATTTTGCTAAGTCAGATCTAGGCTTAAGAGAAACGGTGCGCGTTGAACTATTATAGCTTACAGTAGCGGATATTTTTGTACTGGACCCGGAACGGGTAAGGTAAATATTAGTTCCATTGATCGTAGAAGAATTCATGGTTTTGGAAAATTTAAAGCTGACGGTGGCATTCACAGGGATATTTTTCCCCCCGGAAGCGGGATATTGATTCGAAATGATAGGTAATGCCCCGGCTTCCGTAGTAAAGTTCCAGGAACTTGACCCCAAAGTCTTTCCAACCGTATCTTTAATCTTATTTCCAGCTATTGAAACCGTGTACTGAGTGTTATGCTCCAAGGATGATATTGGAACTACGGTTATCGTCCCCCGACCATCGCTGTTGGAGCTGCGGGGGATAATTGTTATCGGAATCGTACTACTTCCTTTTTTCAGAGTAACTGCATTGCCGGTCACTGTATTAACATCTATAGGTTTACTTAAGGTTATTACAATATTTGTTGTTATCGGTACATTTTTGGCTCCGGATACAGGTACCCGGGCTACAATTGTAGGATTGCTAGAAGGAGCAACACCGGTGGTAAATGACCATGTGTCAGCGGAAACTCCGTTTCCTGCCAAATCTTTAAGTCCGCCTTCTTTTATATTCACGGTATATGTGGTGTTGTGGGAAAAGGGACTTCCCGGGGTCAAGGTAATCTTTCGTTGGTCACTGCTCAAACTAACGTTGGCAGATTTACCTGTTAAGTAAATATTAGAGGTTGTCACCGTGCTCGGGTCAATTTTTTCATTAAAGATAACCTCAACCACATCATTAACTGATACATTTTGGGCACCGTCGGAGGGAGATTGGCTGCTGATTTTGGGTTTCGTTGTATCCACCGCACCAATTGCCAACGTAAAAGAAACCGTATCTAATATGGTTTTGTTGTTCCCTTTCAAACCATATAAGGCAAGTTCAATATCATAGTCTTTATTTGCAGATGAAAAGGTATAGGGAGCAAAAGTGATGGAACTCCCTAAAACATCCCTCTCAATGGACAGATTCCCCGTCCCAGGATCCTGAATAGCTAGGCTTAAACGATAACTATCGTAACCCGCAACATCAATATTCGCTCTTAAGGTATACTCCAAATTCTGTACAAAATCCTGATCAATGGTTTTCCCATTGATTTGATTTCTGTCATAAGAAGAACCATTGATCAAAACCTTAGAAATGGTGTTGGATCCTGCCGCCAGACTCCCTACTGACGTAAGAAAAAAAATACAGGCACAACACAAAACCAAAGCCCAAACCTTGCTGTGCTTCTTTTGTAAAACCATAATAAAGCCTCCTCTCAATAAATCGCTATTATGCGTTTATATCATAGACGAAATTTTAGACAAAAGGTTTCCAAAATGATTAAATGAGATAAATAATCCAGTAATTATTTACGCTGTTTACCAAATTGATTCAATAGATGTTGTTTCTCCAAAAGAAATAAGATTGGTGCTAAAAGAATTCCCCCAGCTATCCCTTGGGTAATATTGGGGATAACCCCTAATACCGCAACGGGAAATCCGTAAAGGAAGCTTTCAAAGACTAAATATCCTAAGACCATTACTAAACTACCCAGAATCACTGCCATAGAAAAAACAACCATTTTCTTGCCTTGACTAAAATGGTGTTTAGCGAAAATTAAATAAACAAAACCCACAACCATGGCGTCTAAGCCCTTAATGACCAAAGACACCGGTGCATAAATAACAAAGCCAGCTAATAGATCCGCCAATAGAGATCCTAAACCGGCAGCAACCGCTCCATAAAGAGGGCCCAGTAGAATTCCACAAAGATATACGACACTGTCCCCTATGTGAATATATCCTTTTGTTGGTGTAGGAATACGAATAGCCATAGTACCTACCACCACTATGGCAGCCATTAATGCGGAATTAACAAGCAGCTTGATCTTCGAAGAGTTCACGATGTCTTTCCTCCCATAGAAATAGAATAAACTGGACAGGATCCGCAAACAAAACGGTTATCATCCTTGTCATCAATATTATAAAACAAATTTACAAAAGATAAAGAATATTTTGCTGTTTTATTCTTGACAAAATGAATATTTCATTATAGGATTGATATTAATCTAATTAACGAAATTCATTTTCAAAAAATATTTGTTAAACCATTGATTGAGAGTAGTAGCATTTATACAGTTTATCTCCAGAGAGCTGCAAAGGGTGGGATTGCAGCGATAAATTTAATGTGAATGGACTCAAGAGGGCGATGCAGAAATTTTTTTAAAGTATGCGAGCCGGGAACTTCACCCGTTATCAAGGAAGCGTGTATGTTAGTACACGATATGAGTGGCGTATTTTACGCAATTTGGGTGGTACCGCAGAGATAATTGTCTTTGTCCTATATCTTAGGATAAAGGCTTTTTTTATTATCAATTAAAAAAAGAAGGGAAGGATTAAAATGGCCAAAATACCTTATAAAATTTATTTATCGGAAGAGGAGATGCCCAAAACATGGTATAATTTGAAAGCCGTGATGAAAGAATTACCACCCCCTTTTATCAATCCTGTTACCTTAAAACCCTGTACCGCGGAAGAATTAAGCCAAGTTTTTTGCCAAGAATTGGTGGATCAAGAGTTGAACACCAGAGATCAATTTATCGACATTCCCGAAGAAGTGCACAATTTCTATAAAATGTATCGTCCCTCTCCCCTGGTTCGAGCCTATTGTTTAGAAGAAAAGATGGATACCCCGGCAGAAATCTATTATAAATTTGAGGGCACCAACACCTCCGGCTCCCACAAATTAAACTCCGCCGCAGCACAAGTTTACTACGCAAAGAAGCAAGGGCTGACATCCTTAACCACAGAAACAGGTGCCGGTCAATGGGGAACCGCTTTGGCCATGGCCAGTGCTTATTACGATATGACATTAATGGTTTATATGGTAAAGGTTTCCGCAGAACAGAAACCTTATCGTAAAGCGGTGATCGAAACCTATGGCGGCCAAGTAATCCCTTCCCCTTCCGATACCACGGAAGTGGGCAGAAAAATCCTCGCCCAAAACCCCAATACCGGTGGTTCCCTAGGTTGTGCTATATCTGAAGCCCTGGAAACTTCTGCGAAGAAAGAAAATTGTCGTTACGTCTTAGGAAGTGTACTGGATCACGTCCTGCTTCATCAGTCCATTATTGGGTTAGAAACAAAAGCAGCATGTGATAAATATGAAATTAAACCGGATATCCTCATCGGATGTGCCGGCGGCGGTTCAAATTTTGGCGGCTTGATTGCTCCCTTTTTGGGTGAGAAAATTGCCGGCAAAAACAATATGGAGATCATTGCTGTAGAACCGTCCTCCTGTCCTTCTTTAACTCGAGGCCGATATGCCTATGATTTTGGAGACACGGGACAAACAACACCTTTAATGAAAATGTACACCTTAGGTTCCGGCTTTATCCCTTCCCCCAACCATGCTGGAGGTTTACGTTTCCACGGTATGAGTCCTATCGTCTCCAAGCTTTATGATGATGGCTATTTCAGTGCTCGTTCTGTGGAGCAAACCAAAGTCTTCGAAGCCGCTACCTATTTTGCCCGCTGCGAAGGTATACTCCCCGCACCGGAATCAGCTCACGCTTTAAAAGTGGCCATGGATGAAGCCATTAAATGTAAAGAAAGCGGTGAAAAGAAAACCATTCTTTTCGGACTAACGGGTACCGGTTATTTCGATTTAGCTGCTTATATGAGCTATAACGACGGCACCATGGTAGACCACATACCCAGTGATGAAGAGCTGGAACAAGGCTTTGCTACCCTGCCTCAGGTGGAAGCTTAACAAATTAGGCTATAAGAAGACCGGTTATGGAAGTAGACCACTTATCATAATCGGTCTTTTTAATCCAAAAAAGCACCATGACACAAAAATTAATATTTGATTTCCCCATCCCATGTCCTATGCTATAATAAAAAGGAGTATCAAAGCGAAATACGAGAAATATGAGCTTCCCTTTCATCTGAAATCGAACAACCGAAAACTGCAATGATTAGGAGGTAAAAATGGATCATCAATTGAATGTGTTATATTTCAGCCCTACTGACACCACGGCTAAGACTGTCAAATCGATCGCTTGTGGAATCAATGATACTTACAAAGAATACAACATCACCTTACCCCATAATCGGAATTCTCAGATTCTCTTTGAGGAAAATGATCTGGTTATAGTTGGAGTGCCTGTTTACGCAGGAAGGGTCCCTGCATTCTTAATCGATTATTTTAAAAAAATTAAAGGGAACAATACCCTCGCTGTATGCGTCGTAGTTTATGGTAATCGGGATTACGATGATGCTTTATTAGAACTGAGAGACATACTTGAGATAAATGGTTTTATTGGGATCGCGGCCGGTGCATTCATTGGGGAGCATTCCTATACCAACAAAGTTGGAACCGGGAGACCGGATCAGGCAGATCTGGAAATTGCACGTAAATTTGGCATGAAGATAAAAGAACTATTAACACAATTAATAGATCAATGTGTAAACAATATACCTGTTCTATCGGTTAAAGGAAATTCACCCTATAAAGAAAGAGCCACTATGCCGCCGACGAAACCGGATACAAGTGACCAGTGCATATCATGCGGCATATGTGCCGAGCATTGTCCAACAGGAGCTATTGACCCGAACGATTACAGCGAGGTGGATGCGTCAAAATGCATCAGATGCTGCAGTTGTGTGAAAAAATGTCCGGTAAACGCGAAAGCATACAATCATGAGCTTATCCAAAAATTTGCTCAATACTTGATTGATAAATTTAGCACTGTGAGACATGAACCTGAATTATTCATCTAAGGTGCATCATATCTTAACTTCCATTGCATACAGGAGGGATGTTATTGTATACGGTACCGGTAATCATGCTGTTCGCAGGAATTGGGCTTCTGATCTATGGATGGAAAACACCCCAATATGATGAGAGTAACCAATTAGCGTCCAAATCTAAGAAAACAATTAAAAAGGTTCCATCGTCGAATTCTTTAAAGGTAATTGAATTATATAACCAAGGTTATTCATATGGCGAAATTTCCGATATGCTAAAAATAAATATTGCATCTGTACGACTGATTGTAATGAGATATATAAAGGAGAACAAATCATGAAAATTTCCCGGAATTTTTTTCTAGGATTAGGTTCAGGATTAATTATCAGTTCCTTGATAATGTTTAGCATGATAGGGAGTGGAAACTGGCTCTCAGCAAAGGAAATGGAAAAATTTAAAGAAGAATATATATCCACCCAGCAGGAAATAACCCGTAATCAAAATTCTCAGAAAAATCCGGGTGAAACAGAGACTTCTGCTCCTCTGATGGTTTATTTTACCATCCCTAATGGAGCAGGTGCGGGAAAAATCGCAGATTTATTGGAGCAACAAGGTATCATCAATGATAAAAAAGTGTTTTTGAGCGCAGTGGAACAATTAGGTGCGGCCAATAAATTCCAAACAGGTACCTTTACCCTGAGCAAAGATCAATCCGCATTAGAAATTATCAATATTCTCATAAAGTCTCCCCGATAAAACTTAATCCCGGGCAAAATCCCTGGCTGTTATTAATCCATAAGCAGGTTCCGCTAATCTTACCCCACGATTGATGGCTCTGCCCATTACAGTCGCAGCCAGAGCACCAACAGCATCAGGCATTACTTCCACCTCTCCGGTAGCCATGGCAAAGATGGTGTCTCCATCTGCCATGGTATGCACCGGCTTGATAGCTCTGGCAAACCCATCATGTGCGATGGAGGCAATCTTATTGGCTTGGGTTTTGGTCAGTTTTGCATTGGTCACAATACAGCCCAGGGTTGTATTACCCCAAAACACATTAGCATTATCATCTTGTGCATACATTACTTCTTCGGTGTTGGCAAGCATTGTGTGATCATCATTAAGAAGACCGGCAATTATTTTACCTGAATCCACATCAATTACATCCCCAAGGGCATTAACCGCCACGATTGCTGCGACTTGCAATTCGCCGATTTGCAACCCGTAGGTACCCAACCCGCTTTTCATCATATGTTTCGTGCCAAGAAGTTTCCCTACTGTAGCGCCTGTACCGGCACCGACATTCCCTTCCGCAACAGGTCCGATCCCGGCATTTTGGCAGGCTTTGTAACCCATTTTCTTGTCAGGCCTGCGTTTGGGATCCCCCACGATCAAATCAAAAAGAGAGGCCCCGCACACAATGGGCACCACCCCTACCCCCACATCAAAGCCAACCCCTTTTTCTTCTAAATATGCCATGGCACCGGCACCGGCATCAAGCCCGTAAGCACTGCCGCCGGAAAGCATTACAGCATGAATTTGTTCTACCATATTGACGGGCTTTAATAGTTCTGTTTCCCTGGAGGCAGGAGCACCACCTCTTACATCGACCCCGGCCCAGGCTCCTTTTTCACACAGGATCACCGTACAGCCGGTGCCTCCTTCAAAATCCTGGGCATGCCCTACTCTAACCCCTTTAATATCCGTAATCTTTATCTCTTTCATCCCATTCCTCCTAATCTTGAAAAAACAGAAGTGCGTCTACGTCTTCCAATAGCACATAAGTTTTACAATGCACTCATTCCTGTTATCGCCAAAATCAGTGCAATGATAACACCTACAACAGCTTCTCCCCCCAACAAACCGGAGGCAATAATCATGCCGTCTCCTTTTTGATCCCATTTAGGAGCAGCCTTTTGTACGATGAATTTCAGTGCACCGCCCAGGAATGCAGTCGCCGACAGGTAGAAGGGGAGATATACGCCAAGTCCCAAGGTCATCACTGGAAAATTGATGACATATAACAGACAGCCTAACACAAGGCCAATTAAGAAGGAGGTCAAATGAGGGATCCCCCCTACCATGGCTGCCACCATACTCGCCTGGGGGGCAATAAAATAATCAGGGTTACCAAAGGAGGCGGGACCGTAAGCCGCAAGAATCACGTAAAACACAGCCACAGAAACAAAGGAACCAACCATGCCACCGATACATTCCCCCATCCATTGAGCTTTTGGATCGGTATGTAAGATGTGTCCCGCTTTAAAATCATTCATGATATCTCCTGCCAGTCCACAAGCGATGGCCACAACAGCTGCGACCATAAAAGCTTCTACTTGACCGAGATGGGAAACAACTTTTGCTGCCAAAAGAACGATGATTGCGAAAACTTCCATAGGATTGATTCCGGACTGTCCCACAATTTGGGCAGACATAGAAGTTGCAAGCCAAACCCCAAGAATCGCAATGATACTTGCGCCCAGACCCATATTACAAAGTGTAGTCAAAATTAGAGCGATGATGACTATAACCATAGGTGCCCAGTTTAGATTCATAAAACCATCACCACGAGAATTTTTGCTAAACATCGGTCCGAATATTTCTTTTGCTTTGGGGATAATCCCCTTTATAATAATGCCTATTCCGGTTCCGACCATTAAACCAATGCCTAATGATGATTTGATTCCGGGAGCCGTTCCTACATCCCACCAACCCCAGGATGTTCCCCCCAAAATAATTACAAAATCACCAATGATGGCCCCGAGAAACCAAACGCCGATGAAAAGAGGTCCAATGATATATCCTACTGCCAACAACATTGGGGACAGCCAGATCCCTGCATAGATGCCTTTGCCTGCCAGGCTGGAATTAATGACGCTGTCCGGTATTGCTTTAAACCAGTCTCTGACCACGGTAAACAAAGCAGCGATAACTAAGGAGGCAAAAAGCTTAATTGACTTTTGCCCACCCTCATCCCCTACAATCAAGGTTTCCGCTGCAGCCTGTCCCATGGGATAGGGCAGTTCTTTGGTGACAACAAAGTATTTTCTGATCAGTGCGGTAAAAATCAATCCCAGAATAACACCGCTTAAAACTGCCGCATATAGAGCCAAGATGCTGAGTTCCGCTTTGGAATCAAGCATATAAATCCCCGGAATGGTGAAGGCCAGACCTCCCGCCGTCATGGCTCCGGCAGACATGGCAGTATGGGTAACATTGATCTCATTTATATTTGTGTTCCCTAACCCTTTAAGACTGAACATAGAAGCAAGAGCGACAAAAATAATCGGCCAAGGAAGGGCGCCCAATTTTAGCGCAACATACATGGAACTCATGGTGAGTATGGTTGCTCCGACTGATCCAATGAACATGCCTCGAAAAGTGAACTGCTCCCCAAAGGACGCGGCATACTTGATTCCTTTATGATTCTCTGACATTAGACTTCTCCTTTAAAAAATTCATCCTTTTCACATGATCACCTGTCCGGTTAACAATTTGCTTATCCCAAATAATTTAATTGATTCTATCATATTCAACGAAAAACCTTTATTTTTTTCTATTTTTCTTTTTAAAACTTTGGCTTAGGCCAGCATTATACTTTCTTTCAAAAGTATTAAAAACGCTGACTTCAGCGGGCATAAGATTTGCTCAGTCAGCGTTTTTTATACTTTAAAACCCTTTGTATTGTGGTTCTTGTTGTTCAATTTGTTGGACTCTTCCTTGCAATTGGTCTACAACTTGCTGTGTGGTCTGGGCAGCATTTTGAAATAAGGTTTTCGCTTCTTGGTTTTGGCTGCTTAAGGCAAATTGTTCTAAGCTGGCTTGAGCACTTTTTAATGAAGCGAGACATGTTTTTACATCAGACGAAACTGTCAATTTATTGTCACCTCACTTTCTACTTTATCTAGATATTATTTGGTAACATTGTTAAATTAATAGTTGGTATTATATGGTATCTAATACAAGCATGAATCTTGCCTCATATTGAAATAATATCATGAGTAAGTTATTTTGGAGGTCTCTTTATGCCACAATGGATAGAAATTATTTGGCGCACTATTTTGGTAGTCATTGTTCTTTTTACTTTAACAAAAATATTAGGTAAGAGGCAGCTTGGCGAGCTCTCTTATTTTGAATATATCACTGGTATAACCATCGGCAGCATTGCAGCCTCAATCTCTTTTGATATGGATATAACCTGGTATTATGGAATTCTTGCCATGGTAGTATGGACTGCGGTGGTCTATGGTTTAGAATTTATCTCCTTAAAAAGTAAATTTGCCCGAGATATCATTGAAGGCAAAGGAGTTGTCCTTATTAAGGACGGTAAAATTATGGAGGATAACTTAACAAAGCTTCATCTTACAACCGATGATCTCCTGGAGGAATTGCGGGGGAAAAATGCTTTTAAAGTAGCGGATGTGGAATTTGCCGTATTAGAAGCGAATGGAAAATTTAACGTGCTCTTAAAAAAAGAAAACCAACCCTTGACCCCTAAACACTTAGGCATTAAAACTACGCCTGAACAAGAACCACAAACAGTGATTATCGATGGTAACATCATGGATGAACCCCTGGCCACTATCGGATTAAGCCGTCAGTGGCTCCATACGGAACTCGAAAAAAGTGGAGTCACCTTAGAAAATGTTTATTTGGGACAGGTTGATGCTTTTGGACAGTTATTTATTGATTGCTACGATGATAAACTACAACTTCCCCAATTCCAGGAAAAAGCCCGACTGTTGGCAGTCCTGAAAAAATGCGAAGCCGATATTGAAATGTTTGGTCTAAGCAGTAAAGATAGAGCGGCCAAAAAAATCTATGAGGAATGCTTAGAGCAACTTCAAAGCGTCATTTCCTCTGTTCGGCCAGTATTATCTAAATAAGGAGAACAATAATGACTGATAAGAAAAAGAAAAATTTAACTCCTGTTCAACAAGATTATCAAAAATTAGCTCAAAAAAGAGAACCAAAAAGACCTGTTTTTTCTAATTGTTTCCATGCGTTTATAGCGGGAGGTGTGATTTGTTTAATCGGCCAGGGGATTCAAGAATCCTTTATTCGGTGGGGTGGCTTCCCTCAAAAAGAAGCAGGTAACCCTACTGTTGCCGTTTTAATTATTTTGTCAACGATACTAACTACCATGGGTGTATATGACAAAATTGCTCAATGGGCCGGAGCCGGCACGGCTGTTCCGGTAACCGGTTTTGCCAATACCATGACCTCCTCTGCCCTTGAACATAAAAGCGAAGGTATGATTTTAGGCGTTGGTGGAAAAATGTTTGAGTTGGCCGGTTCTGTTATTGTCTTTGGAACAATAGCCGCTTTTGTCATGGCGATCCTGCATTGGTTATTTAACCCTAATATCGGAGGATTGATGTAATATGCTCCAAGGTTATCAAAGCTTGGTCTTGAAAAACCAACCCACAATCGTAGGTACGGCTACCGTGGTAGGACCCTTTGAAGGTCAGGGGCCTCTGGCAAATGATTTTGACATTATTCATGGTGATTTAATGCTCGGGCAAGATAGTTGGGAGAAAGCAGAAAGAACATTGTTGGAAGAATCAAATCAGCTGGCTATTGAAAATGCCGGTTTAACTAAAGAAGAAATTAACTTTTATATCGGCGGGGATCTCATGAATCAAATTATCAGCAGCAGTTTTGCCGCCAGAACCTTGTCTATCCCTTACATCGGCATCTTTGGCGCCTGCTCCAGCTCTATGGAAAGTTTGTCTTTGGCTTCATTGATGATTGATTCCGGTTCTGCCAATTACGTTTTAGCCTCAGCCTGCAGCCATAACGCCAGTGCAGAAAAGCAGTTTCGCTACCCCACGGAATACGGTTCTCAAAAACCGCCTACGGCTCAGTTCACCGTCACAGGATCCGGATCGGCTGTGCTGGCCAGAGAAGGAAAAGGCCCCAAAGTTACAGCTGTAACTATCGGTCGCGTGATCGATATGGGGATCACAGATCCTTTTAATATGGGTGCAGCCATGGCCCCGGCAGCGGTTGATACAATTCAAGCACATCTGCGAGACCTACAGATTAGCCCCCAGTATTATGATTTAATCGTAACGGGGGATCTTGCTCAATTAGGCTATCAATTGGCCTGTGACTTATTTGAAAAACATAAGATTCCCATCAATAAGACTCTGTATTATGACTGCGGCATGATGATTTACGATTACGAAAAACAAAAGGTACAATCAGGAGCAAGTGGCTGCGGCTGTTCGGCGGTGGTAACCTATGGAAATCTACTAAAAAGACTGCAAAAAGGTGAATTTAACCGAATCCTGGTTGTTGCCACCGGTGCCCTCTTATCTCCCCTATCTTTTCAACAGGGTGAAAGTATTCCAGGTATTGCCCATGCAGTAGCGATCCACAGAGGGGAGGTGTAAGCTTTGTTAATGAACTTTTTTTGGGCCTTTGTCACCGGTGGCTTGATTTGTGTTTTGGGACAGATTTTATTCGATGTGTTTAAACTGACACCTGCCCATACTATGAGCTTTTTAGTAGTGTTAGGTGCCATCGCCGGAGGATTAGGTCTTTATCAGCCCTTTATTGAATTTGCCGGAGCCGGAGCCACAGTTCCGATTTGCAGTTTGGTAACTCTTTATTTCAGGAGCACTGCAAGAATTAAAAACAAACGGTCTTGTCGGTATCATTACCGGGATCTTTGAAATAACCAGTGCCGGAATTTCTTCGCAAATCATCTTTTCCTTTTTTGCCGCTTTGTTTTTTAAACCGAGAGGCTAGATTGGCCCTGTACTTTTCCTTTAGTCCCATTAATACCCACATTTTTGTGTAATTTCTTATATTCAAACGGGCAATACTATAATTATCTTATAAAAGGAGGATTATTGATGCGTGATTTAACACCGGGAGAAATGCTTTCTATTAGGGAAATGCTTACTGCAGAAACAACGGGGCTTGTAGGTCTCAAAACAATGCAACCTTTGATATCTGATGAAAATCTCAAAAGTGCCTGTGATGCAGGGATACAGGCGGCAGAAGCCAGAATCAGATCCATGCAACAGTTTTTGCAAGAAAACCAAGTAATTACTTTTGGGGAGGTGCAGTAAATGAGTGCCATGAGAGATTTCTTTGGTAATGATTCATTAACTGACGGTAAGTATGTTGCCCTAAGTATGCTAGGTAGTTCAAAAGCCGCCGCCTCAGGATACTTAATGGCGACTTTGGAGTCTGCAACACCGGAAGTTCGTCACCTTTTTTCAAGTTTCTGCACCCAAATAACTCAATCACATGAGGCCTTAACCAATCTTGTTATCGACCGAGGTTGGTATCAAGCTTATGGCAATCCTAAGAGCCAATTAAATGAAGTTGTGACTGATTCTCAAAAAATAATCTCGCAACATTCATAAATAATTGGCAATCACAAGAATTGTTCTTTACAGCGGTCAATCAAAGTTTTTCTAAAAATTGGCTCAACAGTCAGCAAACAGCTGACTGTTGAGCCAATTTTAAAACTTTACCTTCCCAAATCAATAATGTTTTGGATAAGAACCTTACATTTCCCACATTCTTCGCCGGTTTCTTCATCTAAGCCAGTTCCGGCACCTGTTTTTTCCCCTATCTTCTCTACTGTATCAGCACCATTTTTAATTGCATTTACTACAGTTTCCAGAGAAACTTTCTTACAACCACAAACCGAAGAAAGAATAGAGTTTAATTCACTTTTACACCCTTCACATTCAGCACAAACACCTGAGAGTTCAACTAGTTCATCAATACTTCTTGCGCCGGAACTCATTGCTTTTCTAATTGAAAGGTAATCAACATTATTTTTGGTACAAATTACTCTGTTTTTTGCCATATTTCAATATCTCCTTCACGGGTATTTTTTAATAAGTATACCATCATCATCTTATCATAACAAATTAAGAGGAAATATCTGCCAGATAATACATCTAATTGGATATTGGATTAAAGGAGACCACTATTGATCCACAAGGGAACTGCAAATAAAAGTGCAATCATACAAGCAATAAAATAAACCACCCCATATTTTGCCAGATGAGAACTTGTCCACCCACTCTCTTTGGCAATACTTTGTGACATCAAAGCCCACATATTCTGATAGGCTAAAAAGAAAGAATTACCTGCCATGATGTAAATGGTGATCCACACCATGGGACTGATTCCATACGCCTGAGAAACAGCAGGCAAAACTGGGGTTAAAATGGCCATGGTGGGAATGAGGAGGGCAATATCGATAAAACGCACAAGAAATATTATGATCGTCATGACGTATACGAAGAGCCAAGGATTACCCGCAATTGGAGCAATCGCCGGCACAATAATCCCGGAAATCCATTCGGTAAGTCCCGTTACTCCAAATACTTGTCCTAAGCTTAAAGCCATACCAATAAATACTACCAAATCCCAGCTGATTCCGCTGCTAAATTCCTTGGTTTCTAACACTCCGGTAGCAAAAAAGGCGCATAGAGCAATCAGGCATACCGCCGGATCAGGAATACCATGAAGCTTATTGGTTAAAAAGAAGATAAACACAGTAAGGAGAATGACACCCGTGAATTTTTCCTGGGTAGTAAGGGGCTCCTTTTGTGCTAATTTCAATGAATCAATGGCATCTTGGGACAATTTTTCTGAGGGTTTTAAAACAATGTAGCCGCCGATTACTAGAATCAATGTGGTGATTTCCATCGGAAGCAGTACTGCCTTCCACCAGCTTTCAAAGGTGATCAATCCATTCAATTCAGGTACGGCATTAAACAGCCCTTGAATAATGGGGCCCCAAAGAGAACCACTGAGCCAACCGCTGCCGGGAAGAAGTGCCGTCGTAAAGGCAGTAAGTTGAATCAGAGAGTTGCCTTTTGAGCCCTTTTCCAGATTAAAAAGGTCACAACAATGAACAGCAATGGGCATAATAATCGCGACCCTTACAGTAATGGAAGGGGTTAAAACACTAAGGGCCACACCTATCAGCACCCAAGCAAAGATCATTGAGGAATAGCGAGGCTTAAACAGCTGAATAATGGCCAAAGCAATACGTTTACCCAATCCCGTTTTTAACAATACGTAGCCGAAAAACAGAGCAGGAATTAATGTCCAGATCGCTGTTTGGGTGAATCCGGAAAATATAACTGAGGGATTTATTTCCAATATCAACAAGCCGATGGCCAGCACAGCCCCACCCATAGAGAGAGGCAAATTGAAAGGCTTGAAAATCCATATACCTAAGGTAATTAACAGTATCCCTAGAACCATTTGTCCCGTGTCATTAAGTTCCGGAGAAAAAGGTTTAGTCAATATGATTATAACTGCCAATATCAGGAAAACACCCCAACCACCGTATACTGTCAAATTCTTTTTGCTCACCTTGAAATCCTCTCCTGTTACGTTGATTTGTTAGCTACCTTACCTTCAGGAAGGTTCTTTTAACGCAAATGTTCCCAAATAATACCATGACTTATTTCTCTTTCAAGTACAAAGCATCAGGGTTTACCCAGTAATTGATGATATCCTGCTGAGGGTCTACATTGATATCAATATTTCTGAGTACAAGCATGACGCTTATTTCAGGTGCTTTAAGCTCTAGATTCATGTCGTCGAAAGAAGCTTCTGCTTTTTGCGACTGGCCGGGCGGATACTTTTCTGTGATCTTGTCAATATAATCGTTCAGATCATTCTCGATTATGGTGCGACCATCCAATAATATCTTAAGAGATGGAATACCCGGCATAGAATCCATGATCCAATAAACTTGGTACTCTCCTCTTTCCCCGCTTATTGTCACAAAGTTATTTTCTGCTCTATAATCATTCTGCATATCAATTGCCCAATCATATGAGCTGATGTCGATACCCCCCGGAGGCAAAAATAGCGAAGTGTCCAAATAGGAACCGGGTGCTCCAGGATCTTGATGGGGCCATACTTGTTCAAAACCAAACTTTGATTTGAAAGCAGCTCCTTCCCAAAGATTTTTATCAAACCATGCGGGAAGCTTTGCATCCTCTGTAAAAGCCAAAAAATTTACGGCATCGGTTATTCCTTCGCGCACAGACAATTCAGGCTCTTTGGTTGCGGGCAATACTTTATCCTCCTCCAACATTCCTTCCTTTATCAGGAGATTTTCAAGTCTGTTGATCTGTGCTGTAACAGGTAACACATGGGATCCGATAACAGGAAACACCGTGATCACAGCAAGCACGCATGTAACAATAACAATGTAATGATGTGCTCTTGATTTTACAACTATCAGCAAGATAACAGATGATAATGCCAGCATCCATACGACGGCGAAAAAGTATTCCTCTGTCTTAAGCCCCGAGCTCTGAAGCTGTGTTATCAAAGCCCAAGCTTCAAATTCTAAAATGATTAAGGCGGCAATGGGATATATACGACGATAAAATCTTGCCAGCCCCGTATCATGATGTGTAACCATAATATGCAACCAGATACCGCCCAAAGCATAAGACGATGCGATACTGGAAAGTCTGAAGAAAGAGGTTTCCATCCCACTAAGAACAGTCCTGCCGGCCCACAGAATTAAAACTATAGTAAGAGCCAGCATAATAGGGATCATAATATAATCGAACAACACCTCAATAAACCTCGGTTGCTTTTGCGCTGTATCTCTGTGTTTATCAACAGATCCTTTCCTGAAATCAGGAAAATATCCTGTAAAAATTGTGAAGGCCAAAAATCCGCTCAAAGTACCGATGTACATATATACTTTATTACTTAAATCATGGTACAACAGTGCCTGAATCGCTCCGGCAACTCCCGATGCACCACCCATAATAACCAATCCATAAAGGATTGCGATGAAAAATGCTTTATGCGTCATGAAAAAGGAACGTGCAAAATCAGATTGTTCATGTGGGTAACCTGCTAACACGATAAAGGTGAGAAAACTAACCAAAATCGAGATACTGACTCTGGTTGCTGCAATTGTGGAGATAACAGAATAACGAGAACCTGTATATGAAGGTTTTGCTTCTGCGAAATAAAAAAGCAGAAAAAAAGTCACACCTGCTGCCAAAATGCCCACCAGATTAGCCGCCAAAACATATTTCTTTTCGTCAAAGCGGCTTTTAGCAGTAGTAATTGTCGTCAAACTAAACACTGCCCCCAATGCAAAAGACCAATGGAGACAGTTGAAGAGAAAATTATATGGCTCCTGCTCCGGCCAGTCAAGATGGATCCTAATAATAGTTACTAGTGCAAAAGCAAAAGCATTAGCGATGGCCGCAGGAAAAGTCTGAAAAGCTTTACCCGCCCCTTTTAAAACTTTGGTAACCGAAGGAATAAATGTACTCATTATATTACCTCCTCAAAGTTAATTTTCATAATTATATCATAATTAAAACAATTGTCGATCAATTTTATCATTGTATTAAAATTCTCTAAACCCAAGGGATGTAATTATTTCCCTACATTGGGATTGCAAATAATAAAAGAGTTCACCTTTGTTAAAATTGTGTTAGTAATATCATTTTAACAAAGTCGGAACTCTTTTATTTTGAGAGTGTTTCTTTCATTTCACTATATTCAAGGATGTGATTGAGTGAGATAGTATTTTAATTAATAAAAGTTGTTGAACCTTAATTTTTTTCCATAAATTTTATCATTTCCCGATCAACATCTTTGTCCAGGGCAGGTTCTGTATACTCTTCGAGTAATTTCTTCCAGCGGGCATTAGCTCTTTGCTCTGCGGTTAAAGCACCATTTTTCTCCCACTGGGTGGCATTACTGCGGTCACTCAGGATCGGACAGTAAAATTCTTGTTTAAAATGGTTAAATGTATGTTCATGTGTGAGGAATTCCCCTTGAGGTCCAACCTCCTTGATGACATTAAAGGCCAATGTTTCCTCGTTAACTGTAACTCCTTGATTAATACGACGGATCATTCCAATAATTTCATCGTCAAACATCATTTTTTCCAATGAAACCGTATTATAGGTATCGATAATACCGGCACTATGAAGAATGAAATTTCCTCCGGCCATTTGAGCCATGCTTAATGTAAGCATAGATTCGTAGGCTGCCTGAACATCTGCGCATTTGCTGTCGGAAAGAGCGCCACTGATCCGGCAAGGAAGATTATAGAATTTGGCCAATTGTCCATTAATAAGGGAAAACAAAGCGTCTTCCGGGGTACCAATGGCGAGGGAACCGTAGCGCATATCTGCATTAGAAGCGGAAGCAGAATAAACAATAGGAGTTCCTTCACTGACCAACTGAGCTAGAACAATACCCGCGAGAACTTCCGCATTTTGCAGCGCTACCGTACCGGCGATAGTGGCAGGAGTGGTTGCACCGGCGATGCTTAGTGAATTTACTAACTGAGGTTGACGGTATTGTGCGTAAGCAATAATAGCTCCAGCCATTTTATCATCGTAACTGAGGGGTGTTAAAGTACATGGGATACTTATTACAACTGGTTTTTCTTTAATTTCTTCTATGCCACCAAATGCTAATGCAGCCATTTCAATGTTTTCTTTTGCTTCTTCATAGTCTAACACCGTAGCCATCAGAGGTTTATCACTATGTTTCATCGTCTGATAAAGCATAACCTTGGTACGTACCTTCATATCCACATCTTGAGGTTCACATGGAATGTGGCTCATAATGTCAATATTATCCATTTGGTGTTCTAGTTTACAAATAGTAATAAAATCATCCAATTTAGATGTACGACGGCCTCTGTCCATATCCATGATAAATGGTGAACCATAGGGGCCAGCATATACTGTATTTTCAGTGTTAATTAAAACGCTCTTTTCAGGGTTTCTGGCATAAAGAGTGAATGAAGAAGGAGCCATTTTAATTGCGTTTTCCACCATATTTTGGGGGAAATAGACTCTTTGTCCATCGACTTTGGCCCCTCCTTTTGAAAGGATTTCCCGGGCAGGTGCATAGCTGAATACGATCCCCACTTCTTCCATGATACGCAAGCTTGTCTCATGGATTTGCTCAATTTCATTTTGCTCAAGATTTGATATCTTTGCATGATGAAACCTCCTTTATTATTTGTGTTATGTAAGGTTTACTTTTTTGCTATATAAAGCAAAATTCATGCCATTTAAAAAATCCTGGATTATGCTGATTTTTCACCCCTTAAAATTAATTCTTTGACTAATATTGTTTATAAGTAAACAATACTGTCTAATTTTGTTTATATGATTAAGCCCTTATAATTGTGTAAAAAGAAAATGAGCCACAAACTCATATCCTCGGTTAAAATATAAGTGACAAGCAAATACCAAACCAAAGAGGATGAAATCCATGGCTCAGTTTAATATTACCCTAACCGAAGAAGAATTGCACGGACTTTTTATGAGTAACGGACGAGATGCAGCCATAGCAAAACTGATGGAAAAAATCTTTAATGAGGTCCTTCGGGGCCAGTCCACTGAACAGCTATGTGCTGAACCATATGAGAGAACTGACCAACGAAAGGCATATCGCAATGGCAGTTATGAGCGTGAACTAGTTACACGGGTTGGAACATTGAATTTACGCATTCCTCGCCACCGAAACGGCGAATTCAGCACCGAACTCTTTGAACGTTACTAACGGAGCGAACAGGCACTGATGCTGGGCATGATGGAAATGGTGGTTAATGGCGTCTCTACCCGGAAAGTGGAAACTATCACCGAAGAACTCTGTGGCAAGAAGTTTTCTAAATCAACCGTTTCAGCTCTTTGTCAAAGACTGGATCCCATGGTTAATGACTTTCGAACAAGACCGCTGGAAAGCCACTATCCATTTATGATAGTCGATGCTCTTTATCTCAAAGCACGCATTAATAACAGGGTGCAATCTAGAGGCTTACTCATCTCTATTGGCGTTAACGAAGAAGGTAACCGTGAAGTTATCGGCTTTCAGGTGGCCAATAGCGAATCGGAAAGCAGCTGGAGCGAGTTTTTAAATCATTAAAAGAGCGGGGACTAAAGGATGTACACCTAGTGACTTCCGACAATCATAAAGGCTTGGTAAATGCCATCCAGAAACAATTTCAAGGAGCTACTTGGCAAAGATGTCAAACCCATTTTTCAAGGAACATGTTAGATCAAACACCAAAGGCACTACAAGTAGAAATGAAGGAAGATCTGCGCCGTCTTTACGAAGCCATTGACTTGGAAAGTGCCAAAAGTGTCCGGGATCATATCATAGCCACATACGAATCCAAAGCGCCTAAAGCGACATCTTTATTGGATGAAGCTTTTGACGATATTACCGCCGTTTTAATCATGCCCCTTAAATACCGTAAAAGACTACGTACAACTAACGGGGTAGAACGTCTTAATCAGGAGATACGACGAAGGGAACGGGTCATACGCATCTTCCCCAATGAGGAGTCAGTAATTCGGCTCATGGGTGCCCTGTTGATGGAACAAAGCGAAAAATGGCAGACAGGGCGAAAATATTTTGAGATGGATCTCTATTATCAAGATCATAAAAAAAATTCTAAAGTTACATTTGTTGCTTAGAGTCGCATTTATTCCACGGTCCAGGTTGACAGTGAGCCTCTGGCCGCATGGCTTCCGGCACCACAGGCAGCCACCCTGTTACGGATGCCTACAGGTTCAAATAATGATTTAAAAGCTTTCATGTGTGCCCAAAAGCTGGCCCTGTGTTTGGGTGCTGCCAGGCCCTCAGCCTACCATGCGGCCCTCTCTGATCAACCCGGCTTTCGCGGCATAAACGCTTACTGATTGGGATATTTAGAAAGTGAGCAGCCTTGACCACGAACCGATTAAAGTATTACCGAGGAAATTACACACTAATTTGGACTTGACTGTTTACATTTGATCATTAAGTTTTCGCACATTTAGAAAAGATTGAATCCACTATTTTATATTATATTTTTTAATTCTATAAATCAAAGACTGACGATGCATCCCTAATTGTTTCGCAGTTTTCGAAACATTCCCATGATTCTCGATTAAAGCTTTGATAATCTCTTCTTTTTCTTTCTGAGCAATTGTTGAAAATACACTGATCGTTTCCGGCTCAAAATAGCAATGTTTTTCATCATTATCAGTAGATTTCTTTTGGACGCAACTGCTTTTGGTCACATTATTTGAAAACAAATAGGTAGGTAAATGTTTCCGTTTAATTTTTAGATCTTCATTGGTAACAAAGTTCATCGCTGATTCTATACAATGCTTCAGTTGCCGAACATTTCCCGGCCAAGAGAAATCTAAGAAGATGCTTAAAACCTCATCATCAAGGGCAAGGACTTGTTTTTGGAAGCGCTCGTTAAACAAGGAAATGAAATGATTTGCCAGTAAAAAAATATCGCTTTTACGACTAGCTAAACTAGGAATCATAATGTTTACCACTGCTAATCGATAAAAAAAATCTTCCCGTAACAATTTGTTTTTGATCGCATCCTGAGGTAAAACATTACAACTGCTGATAATACGAGCATTAATTTTAATCCGCTCATTACTACCCAGACGCTTAATTTCTTTTTCCTCTATAGCCCGAAGTAGCTTTGACTGTGAAACAAGAGACATGGAATTGATTTCATCCAAAAACAATGTACCACCCTCAGCTTGCTCAAAAAGGCCCTTCCGCTCCACAGCACCAGTGTAAATTCCCTTGGAGGTGCCAAAGAGAATGCTTTCCAGAAGAGTTTCGGGAATAGCCGCACAATTAATCGCCAAAAAAGGACCGTCTTTCCGGTTACTGTTGGCATGAATAAAACGGGAAAAGAGATCTTTACCGCTCCCGGTCTCTCCGATAAGCAAAACAGGGGATTCACTTTGCCCGGCACTGATGGCCATTTTCTTACATTTTTTGAAAAGAGGATGGGTTCCAACTAGACGGTCAATACCAATAGTATCTTTATGGAACTCTTCATGATCATCCATTGGTAAAAACGCTTCTTTTTGTAGACGAATATTCTTTTGAATAACCTCCATGAGCTGGGTTACATCTTTCTGGATCGTATATGCTCCGACCTTTTGCTCATCCAAAAATATGGGACGAGCATTACAAATTTGATAAATCTCACGTCCATTGACATAGTAACGAAACGCCATGTCTACCACAGGTTTTTCTGTTGTCAATGCCATCAGCATCGGACTGGTTTTCTCATCCAGGCCATACGCTTCATTTACAGTTCGGCCATTGATTTCTTCATAAGCGTAACCATCTAAACCCTCCGCCACTTTATTGATATAAAGCAACCGACCATTCACATCACAAAAGTATACTGCTGCATCAATAGAATTAAAGATGTCGGAAAAAAAAGGATACTTATCTATGATCTCTTGGAATCTGGTCTTCATGCCCTCACCTCAGTAACATATATCATATTTTTATCTTACATATCTATTGCGATTAATAACTACTAAGATATTTTTCGTTAATAAGCGATTTTATATATAATATCAGTTATATCTTTGCTGTAATTATATCATTGGGAGTGTTGTGCCACAAGAATATAGTTTTTTAAAAAATAATAAGATAAAGAAACCCTGGCTTTTCAAAGCCAGGGTTAGTTATCTTAGATTTTGGCGCGGTGGGCGGGACTTGAACCCGTATGCTAGCCCACACGCCCCTCAAACGTGCGACAGATTTTTTGATCATCACATTTTCAAGCTACTCCAACAGACTGTAAGATTATCAAATTTTTCATTATGCGCTTTATTCCTAGCGAACCTATACGCACCATACACACGTATATACGTTAAAGTAGTTTTTTACGTTACTGGTACACGTAACGCTTTTACTTGTGCCGTGCGCGATTATTTAAAAAGTCTTTTCTATCCTTTTGACTAAATTCCTCCTTTTATGGCAAATATTTTTAGACCTTGGGGCTCTGCCCCAAACCCCGCACTCGGCGTGAGCCAGCCCCTCAACCTATGTTGAGGGGGTTTTCCAGTGTGGGTAATAATACCCGGTAAGTCAATTATGAAGCCTCACACGGATTCTAAGGCCTAAAGGCCTAAAAATCCGTAGCTCGATTAAAAATTGACATACCTACCCCCAACTATATTGCAATACCAAAAAACCAATTTTGTTAAATACTAATCATTTTTTTGTATTTTTCTGCATTTCATGATACAATAAATTTGTGTAGAATCTTACTCAAATGAGAAGAATATTGCATAAATGAGTAAAATTTTACTCAACTAAACAACCCTTTTTAAATTATACTGTTTATACCTTACGGAACCAGTAAAGTCTGTGTCATATGTGGTTTCGTATGTCTTGCAATTGCCTGGTATTTGCTCTAGTACAGCATCTATCAGGTTTTTTTCTATTAGCTCAATCGGTTTGAATAATCCCCGGCTTGAGAAATAACACTTTTCACCTTTTAATCTTTAGTCTGCCAATTCTTTTCGCAAGTACTTTGAAACATAAGCGCCTAAATTATCTATTTGCTCAATGGCATTAATATAAATAAATCCGTGACCCCATGCATCCCTAATAACCTTTTGTTTTATGTACGGCATATTAAAAAGCATAGAGTGATAATGAACTGCTCCGCGCTTTTGAAATTCAATTACCGTAAGATATTTTAATTTTTCTTTAACTTGGTATTCCAGCCTTTGTCTGAACTTTTTCCACTCATAATTTGTCTGATCCAAATCAGTAACATTTTCCTTAAACGTCAGGGTTAAAAACTTTGGCATATACGGCCTCCCCCTTGCATCATAATACTGCCAAACATTAGAATTAATTGATCGGCGTACTTGTTGCCTTGCACGCCTTAATGCTCTTTCACGATCCTGATTTTCTTCCTGATTTTCTTTTTGTATAGGTGAGCCTCGAGGTGGATCTTTACAAAATCCTTTGCGTATTGGTTTCTGAAAAATATAATGCTCATAGACGGAACCGGAAAGTATTAATTTTTCTGTGTAAAAGGTCATTTTTCACCCCCATTTTTTCTGCTTATGTGTCCCTATAATCAAGTTAAGTAAGAAGGCATATATCACCCCTTTTTTACCTCAAATGATTCTATAGTATTAAAACAGAATATAGAAGAATTGCAAACAGCCATTCCCTCCTGCAAAGCAGCCAAAAAAACTAAGGCCGGGGCCCCCCTTGCCCCCCTGGCCGTTAGTTTGTTTTTCGGCTGCTTTGCAGGAGGGAAAAAGGTAGATTGACAATATTTCTAATCAATTTCAAGCCTTGATCAATCATATTTCTTTCAAGCAACCACCAATCAACTTTTAAACAAATATTCTACAGGACTAAATTGACGGTGCATTTTTTGTAAATCAGTTCCCCAAAGATTTACATAGTTTTTCACCATGTCCAAAGTCGAATGACCAAGAAGAGCCTGGAGACTAAAAGGATCTCCTCCTCGAATAATATACATTTTGGCAAACGTATGACGAAAAGTATGAGGACTTACCCTAACACCTTCAAGTCTTGCTTTACGCCCATAAATACTTAATCGTTCCTGAACATTACGTTGTCTTAATGGCAAATTTTCTACACTTACTAAAAGATATTGATTTCCGGATATATCCCCCCTCACTCGAAGGTACTTTTTAAGCGTTTCTTTGGTCCTAGAAGATAAGAAAACCCTTCTTTGCTTATTTCCTGTAACTGATAAACTAAAATGGACAGAAAACAACAAATAAGAATGAACAGTATTTACCACAATCCTCCAAAAAAGCTATGATAGAGCTGGAAATAAAACAGCTTTTATCATAGCAGAGGAGGAAGAAATGAACATATTAGAAGGGTGGAATATGTATTTAGATATCCAGGATCTAAAGAAGAAGCATTTTAACGTAAGCCAGATATCAAGGCGGTTAGATCTATCTCGAACTACAGTATATAAGTATCTGGATATAAGTCCAGAAGAAATGGAACAGATTTTAGAAAAACGAAAAACCAGGAGCAAGAAATTAGATAAGCATCGAGAGCTAATTAAATCCTGGTTGATACAATATCAGGATATGACCAGTGCACAGGTGTTTGACTGGCTGCAAGAAAGAAAACTTGATGGAGGTGTTAGCGAAGGAACAGTTAGAAATTATGTCAGACAATTAAGAGAGGAGTGTGGTATTCCCCAAGTTAAGTACGTGCGTCAATACGAAGCCATTGATGAATTACCTGCCGGACAGCAAATGCAGATGGACTTTGGACAAATCGGCCTACGTAGTAGCATTGGTAGAATAGTAACTCTTTACTTTGTGACCTTCGTACTGGCCCACTCCCGGCATAAATATGTGGAGTGGCTGGATCGTCCGTTTACAACTCGAGATTTAATAAATGCCCATGAAAACGCATTTGAATACTATGGAGGGATGACTAAGGAAATTGTATACGATCAGGACCATCTAATATTGGTCAGCGAGAATGCTGGAGATCTGTTACTTACCAAAGAGTTTGCAGATTACCATAAGAACCGAAAATTCAAGATTTACATGTGTAAAAAAGCAGATCCGGAAACAAAAGGAAAGGTTGAAAATGTGGTGAAATTTGTAAAAAGGAACTTTGCCAGGAACCGTACCTTCCATAACCTCGAAAAGCTGAACGAAGATTGTTTAGCCTGGTTAGAGCGAACCGGTAATGGAAAAGTTCACAATACAACAAAAAAGATACCGGCTGAAGTGTTTGCCCTAGAAAAACAACACCTCATCCCGGTACCCCACAAGATAAATTTTTCAACTACTAAGATTATAACCAGAGTGATCCGTAAAGACAATACCATAACCTATCAAGGAAATCGTTACGCACTACCGCTGGGAAGTTATGAACCAGATCGCAAGGTTACTGTACATGAAGATGAGGGTATGCTAATAATTTCAAATGAAGAAACCCAGCAAGAGATTATTCGTTATCCCTTATGCATAGAAAAAGGGCGCCTCATCAAGAGCAGTGACTGCCGGAGAGAAAAAGATAAAGGAATTGAAGCCTATCTGAAAGAAGTGGTTCAGATTCTAAATGACTCCCCGGAAGCAAGCAGCTTTCTAAACCAGGTGCGGCAGGACAAACCCCGCTACATAAGGGACCAGTTAAAAATCATTAAAGATCATAGTAAAGATAAATCCCCTGAACTAATTAAGCAGGCCCTGAATTATTGCTTAAAAAATCATCTTTATGGAGCAACGGATTTTGTTGATACATTAAATTATTTTGCCAGCATTAATTGTCCGGCAGAGGGAAAACGAAATATTGAAAATACCCTTCAGCCACTTCATGAGAATAACCGTTCTGTTTTTAAGACCCGGGTAGAAGTGCGGGATATGGGTATATATATAAAAGAATTACAGGGAGTGAATCAATGTCAGTAGAACTTGAGCAGCTTAAAAACTACATGAAGCGCTTAAAAATAACGGAAGCCGCTGCAGTGGTAGATGAGATGTTAATGGATGCCCAGGTGAAGGAACCCAGTTATCAATCATTCCTGATGAACCTGATGCAGCATGAGATTGGTAAACGAGAAGAAAAACAATTAGGGAGGCTCTACAAATTAGCTGCCTTCCCCGAACATAAGACCTTAGATGATTTTGATTTGTCTGAGCAGCAGTCTCTAAGCAAAAAGCAATTAAAACAGCTACAAGAGCTTATCTGGCTGGAACAGGCCTACAATCTGATTCTGCTAGGCCCTCCTGGAGTTGGGAAAACATGTTTATCCATTGGCCTGGGGATTGAAGCCATAAGCCGAGGTTACCGTGTAACTTTTATTCAGATGGATGAACTGATCCGTCTTCCCGCGAAAACCGAAAAGAAATCAACCGCAACTCCAGGGCAAAGGTTAAAAGAATGGTCGGTTCTGACTTGGTGATTATTGATGACTTAATGTTCATGGCTATTGACCGCCACGAGGCTAACCTCTTTCGCTAATCAACAAGCTCTATGCCCAGACCTCAATTATCATTACCTCCAACAAAGGTCCAGAAGACTGGGGCGACATCCTGGGTGATCCGGCGATTACCACTGCTATTCTGGATCGCTTAATTCACAAGAGCGAGGTCATCCATCTAACCGGTGACAGCTATCGTATGAAGCACCGCCAAACCATTTTTGGCAATAATTAGGTGTTCAAAGTTATTTATCATTTTTTGTTCATTTTTACTTGACGGTTACATTTCCTTTGCTTCGGTGATTATAACCTCATTTTCGGCCAGTTTAGGTCAGATATTTTAATACCTACTAACTCCGATAATCTTATCGGTGTCAAGAAGTAAGCATAATAAAATAATCTCTTAACCCTACAAATCGGCCTTTATTTGGGGCATGTAAGTCAACAATTGATCCTCAGTAAATGTCTCAATGATATTTCGTTTAACCCGTTGCTTTTCAAGTCTCACCGTAGGATTATTAGTTAAATAAAAATCATCCAGAAAGATACTTGTAAAACTGTTTTAAACTCTAATCCGGTGGTTAATGGTCGAAGGAGTGCAAGATCCTTGTCCACCATTTTAAGTATTACTTCACGTATCATTTGTTCCGTTATCAAGTCCGGATCTATGGCATGATTCAATTCTCTTAAACCTTTAACCATGGCATTAAGGTTTTCTTTTTATGCCATCTTCTGGTGTGATAAGAAGACCTCCCGAAACTTTAGACTATTCAAAAATCATCACGGCTTCATCCCAGGTAACTTTATTTTCTCTTTCAGCAAATCATTTTCTACCGTGGTTCTACGTTTAGCCAAACTTCATTTCCCCTATGCGTGCGCGCCACGCCTTTTCTCATTTGAGGTAAATGTGAGCGTGCTAACGCCACACGTTTACAAAAAAAGAAGGACCGTAGTTTATTTCCTACAGTCCTTCTGTAATTATATTTCTGGTGTCGGAGACGGGACTTGAACCCGTATGGTTGCCCACACGCCCCTCAAACGTGCGCGTCTGCCAGTTCCGCCACTCCGACACAAACTTTATTAACTTTTTAAAACTTCCTACATAAAAAATCTCAATTTATTCTGTCACCAAGGCCAAGTCCCCACAAACGTAAGTGTCTGCCAATTCCACCATCGCTGCTTATAAAGCTATTGACTTTTATGTGCATTTAAAATTAATTCATGCACAAAATACATTCTACCATATATATTGATATAATTCAACCATAATTACTCGAGTTTCCATAAAATTATCTACTAATCCATAGAACTGGATTTTTTTATCCACAGCTTTAAGTTTTTTTCTGATTTTTGAGCCGTAAGATTCCGACAAATTACTTTTTATTAAAATATTTAACGAAAATTGTAGTAATTGGTAGGAAAATAGGAATAATTCTTAATTATACACAGAGATTTCCACTTTTCCACAATTTAATCCGAATTTCAAAAAAAGTATCTCAAAATGATCGGATGAGATATTGTGAATACTAATCACTAAACGCTCGATGTTTAGAAGGAATATATGGCTCCACAACAATATGATGATCAGATATATAGGCGATCTCCGGATATACCTGTTCGTCTTTAGAATCTGCCTCTTTCAGGTGCACGGCTAATTTTATCGGCAATAACAATTGAGTTGGTATCAGCTTACAAGCCATAACAAAGGAATTTTCATCCCTGAACTCCGGCATGAGCAATGCCGCGGCATGCGCCGAAAATAATAATATTCCCCGTAGCAATCACCTGAGCCCGGGGTTTACATCACCTCGCAGTACAGCATCACCCTGAACATAAACTTTTTGCCCAGATCTTAGACTACGAGCAATCAACACCGCGTTCTGGGAAGCCTGAAAAATCTCAGATTCAGCTTTTTTTTCAACGGAGGTGATATGACTAATTGGTGTTAATTTTTCTACTATTTCTTGTCGTGTCATCCCGTGTGCTGAAAACAATGCTTCGATCCTTTTCATTTGATCTTCATTAAAATCATTCTTTTCGTCAATAATATACTTTGCCTGATTAAAAAAACCTTTTGCCTCTTGAAATTTATGCACCAAGGTCTGATAAATATCTTCAAATGACCCCGCTTCAGTATTAAAATAAAAAATTAAGCCGTTACGACTTCCTTTAATTACTATCAAATCTTTCGTCATGATGTCCCCTCCACTTGTATCTTTCGTCATTTTGTGATAATATCCTGCTGCAAAAAACAGTATGAGGGGGAATATTCTTGTCCTATATCATTGATAAAACGATAAAAAAAGTAAAAAGTGCTATCAGGGATTTCCATCTGATCGATAATACCCAAGGTATTATGGTCGGATTATCCGGCGGCAAGGACAGCATCACATTACTATATTTATTGGATCAGTTTAAGAGAATATCAAAGTATAAATATCCTTTGGCAGCAGGACACATCGGCATGGGATGGGATATTGATATTACCCCTTTAAAGCGAATATGCCAAGAGTGGGATATCCCTTTTTATTATGAACCTACAGATATTGGCCCTATTATTTTTCAGGTGCGCAACGAAAAAAACCCTTGTTCTCTTTGTGCTAAAATGAGAAGAGGCGCCTTAAATAATTTGGCCAAAAAAAACGGTTTTCCCAAAGTTGCTTTGGCGCATCATATGGACGATGCGGTAGAGACGGTGCTCTTAAAGATGTTTTTTGAAGGACGTATGGAATCTTTCAACCCGAAGACCTATCTGGACCAAAAGGATATTACGGTGATTCGTCCCCTGGTATATGTCGCAGAACAAGATATTAGTCGCTTATGCCGCTTATTGCAACTACCGGTGCTGGAAAATCCATGTCCCGCTAATGGCTATACAAAGCGACAGGATATGAAGGAAATTGTGAAACAAATTGAAAAAACAAATCCCCTTGCCAAAGAAAGAGTTATTACCGCACTGAAGAATTTGGATCAATCCAAATCATGGAAAACCATGGAGTAGATAAAAATATTACAAATAATTTAAAAGATGGTGACAGCTATGATTTTAGTCAGTGCCTGTTTGTTAGGCAAAAATTGCAAATATTCCGGTGGCAATAACGAAAATGCCCAACTGATTTCCTTATTAAAAGACAAACAAGTAATAGCCGTTTGCCCCGAAGAATTGGGGGGACTGCCCACACCACGTCTTCCCGCAGAAATTGTTTCAAAATCAGAAGATCATTGTCCTGAAAAGATGAAAGTCTGCCTAAAAAACGGTCAGGATGTAACGGAACAATTTTTAAAAGGAGCGCTATGTACCAAAAAAATTGCCGAAGATTATCCCATAACTCTAGCCATTATGAAAGAACGAAGTCCCTCCTGCGGAGTCACAAGAATTTTTGATGGGACCTTTAGCGGTAAGATCATTCCCGGTTCAGGTATCACCACCACACTCTTAAAAAAAGTTGGTATCCCGGTTATTAGTGAAGAGACCCCATTAACCGACGAATTACTTTCCTTAATCAATAAAAAAAGCCCCACATACACTTGTGAGACTTAATGTTTGAAGTTTGGCAGGGGCACCAGGATTCGAACCCGGAACCAATGGATTTGGAGTCCACTACTCTACCAATTGAGCCATACCCCTACATGACAGTACCTATTATATAAATAAATTCATCGGAAGTCAACCATAAACATATTTTTTTCTTAAACATTTAGCTTAGCTTGCAATTGTACATGTTGACATATTCGTTCTTGAAATTAATGACATTTTGATTCTTTGCCCACTTGGTCTTACTTGGCCTTAAAGTTATAAATTGGCTTGATAATTTTCATAACATCAGCGGTCGGACCGATATTTTTAAGAATATCATCAATATTTTTATATGCCATCGGACACTCATCCAGGGTTCCCTTATTAACAGTAGATGAATATACTTCTTTCATTTGTTTTTTAAATTCTGAAACAGTGAATTTTTGTTTTGCCTTGGTTCTGCTCATCAGGCGGCCTGCACCATGAGGTGCAGAGTAATTCCAGTCCTCATTCCCTTTACCCACACAAAGAAGACTGCCATCTCTCATATTTATCGGGATGATAAATTTTTCACCTTTCCTGGCAGAAACTGATCCTTTCCGTAAAATCATCATCTCGGTATCAATATAATTATGAATAGTTGTGAACTGTTCGATTACATCCAATTTCATCCCTTCAATAATTTCGTTAATTATAGTTTTGGGTTTAGTTCTGCAAACTGTTGCACAATTTTCATATCATGAATATAATCGTTAAATAAACTACCTGTAACATAAGCGAGAGAGAAAGGTAGTGCTTCAATTTCAGCATTATTACGTTTTAGTTGATTATACCCGGTTTGTTGATAATATTTCGCCACCTCTAAACCCAAATGACGGCTGCCGGAATGAACAACTACATATAGAGTACCTTCATCATCTTGATTTACCTCAATAAAATGATTGCCGCCCCCCAATGTACCAATACTCTTTTCAGCCCTGTTCAAATTTATGGCCTTAAGGGATCGGAGATTGGTTAAATCTATTTCTTCAATATTACGATGTGGCGTCTTTCTTACGTTAAACCCTGACGGTATTTTATCATAAATCACTTTATCCAATTTTTCCAGGTCCAGTCGTTTATTAATAATTGATATTGTTTCCATGCCACAGCCGATATCTACACCGACTAAATTTGGCACGATTTTATCTGTAATAGTCATGGTGGTTCCAATGGAACAACCGGCACCCGCATGAACATCCGGCATAATACGGATTTTACTGTTCTTGGCAAACTCTTGATTGCAGAGTTCTTCAATTTGCGAAGCAGATTCTTCCTCCAGGCGATCTGTGAATATACGCGCCATGTTGTATTTTCCTTTAATTTCTATCATTATGGTCACCAATCCATTCTTCTGTTTTAAACATTTCGTTCTGGAGCTTCTCATGTATATTAATTCCATTATACCATCTCATACCTTTCTGAAGAAACCATCAAACTGCAATCGAAATAGTTTAAGTCATCTTTGTTGACGAATATAATTAGAATATGATAGGCTAATAGCTGGTGTCTGTCCACGTGATCAAGTCTTTTGACACAATTCTATTGACAGTCATCATAGGAGGTTTTTGTTTCATGTTTAGCTTGCAACCGGATAATTTGTTTTTTACAAATATTGGACTATATATTGCTGCTGCTTTGCTTTCCCTTTTATTAATGAAGCGTCATAAAAGTTGTAATAACATCGCAAACCTTCTTTGTATTGCAGGGGCAACTCTGGGAATCATGGCTTCATTAAACTATCTTTTATCAGAAAGAGCAGTGCTCACGCTAGTTCATGTAAGCACATCTATCCCCCTTATTGCCCTAGACCTGGTCATCGACGATCTCTCAAGCTTCTTTATTCTAGGTTTATCTGTTTTGGTACTTGCCGTATCCCTCTATTCCTTAGGATATAATGCCCACTACTACGGGAAAAGGAATGTAGGGCTTTTTAATTTTATCTATGCCACTTTTATTCTATCCATGTTTTTGGTCATGACTGCCGGAAATACTGTTTTTTTCTTTATAGCCTGGGAAGTCATGTCCCTTCTTTCATACTTTCTGGTGGTTTTTAAATCGGAGAAGGAAGAAAATCAAAAGGCGGGCACCCTCTACATTATCATGACCCATATCGGGGCCACCTTTTTATTAATCGCCTTTATGATTATTTTTAGCTTCACCGGAACCTTTGATATTTTCGGCAATTCTGCTGTCATACCTGAAACAGCAAAAAATATAATCTTTATTCTGTTCCTCATTGGCTTCGGCACCAAGGCCGGGGTGATTCCCCTGCATATTTGGCTGCCCTATGCCCACCCGGCAGCTTCCAGTAATGTGTCCGCTTTGATGTCGGGTATCATGATCAAGACAGCCATCTATGGATTGATTCGGTTTGACTTGATTTATTTAGGCATCCAGCATACTTGGTGGGGGGTATTGATTCTCTGTATAGGCGTGATCTCAGCGGTGTTAGGGGTCGCTTACTCCTTTATGGAAGATAACGTGAAAAAACTTCTTGCCTTTTCCAGCATAGAAAATATCGGTATTATTTTCATTGGTCTTGGGGTTAGTTTTATTGCTTTCGCCCAGCATAATTTATTTCTCGGTGTTTTGGCTCTCACAGCAGCCCTTTTTCATACTTTTAATCACACTCTGTTTAAAGGTGGTCTTTTCCTTGGTGCCGGGGCGATTCAATACGCAACCAACACCAAGAATATGGAGGATTTAGGCGGCTTAATTAAAAAGATGCCGGTGACATCGATATTCGTTTTGTGTTTTGCTCTCGCCATATCGGCCATCGTGCCCTTTAACGGCTTTGCCAGCGAATGGCTTACTTACCAGTCTCTCTTTGCTAATATTGATTTGGTTAATGCCGGTGGTATCAATTTGTTATATATCCTCACCGCGGCTGCCTTGGCTTTATGTGGTGCTTTGGCGGCGGTGTGTTTTGTGAAACTCTTCGGCATCTCTTTTTTGGGCCACGCCCGCAGCACAGTAGCTGCAGATGCAGAGGAAGTGCCCACTTCGATGCTCGCAGGTATGGGGTTTCTCGCTATTCTTTGTCTGATATTGGGCATTTTCCCCAGACTTTTCCTGGGCATCGTGGACAAGGTAGGCCGAGTTTTCACCGGTGTTTCGGTGACTGAACAACTGCAGGGAGAATGGCTTGTAGCTTACCTGCCCTTAAATGTAGGTGGTAACAGCATCTCTCCTAGCTTTTTGTTTATTACTTTGGCCCTGCTCATCCTTTTGAGCCTGATGATGGTCAGAATTATCGGAGGAAAATACCGGGAAAGAAAATATAACACATGGGATTGTGGCTTTAAGGAAATAAATGCCAGGATGCAATACAGCGCCACCGGTTTTTCCAAACCGCTGCGCATTGTTTTTAGAATTTTATATCGGCCCGGTCGAGAACTGAAAACCGAGGAAGGGGCTTCTCCCTATTTTCCTCTTTCCTTAGATTATCAGGTTACAACGGAATCCATTTTCGAGAAATATTTGTATAACCCCCTGATCAGAATCATGAACAAGTTTTCCATTAAAACAAAGCTCTCGATTCAGACGGGTAGCATCCATTTGTACCTTTTTTATATTATCATCGCAATCCTGGTTTTGTTATTATATAATCACCTCGTTTAAGCATGTTTTAAGTTTGATCGTAAGAAAAAGGAGCGGCAAATATGCACAGTCTTGTTTATTTCCTCATTCAAATATTGATCATTCTGCTTCTGGCACCTTTGGTAAATGGCATCATCAAGAAAGTAAAAGCCTTTTCCCAAAAAAGAACCGGGGCACCTGTTTTTCAGGTGTATTTTGACTTGTATAAATTAATGAAAAAAGATGTGGTCGTCTCCCAAACATCCTCATGGATTTATCACGTCACACCTTATCTGGTATTTGGTGCTACCATGGCGGCAGCACTGTTGGTACCTGTTTCCACTTTGATGGCCCCCACCTCTTTTCCCGGGGATGCCATTATGCTAATTTACATTTTTGCCTTGAGCCGATTCTTTATGATGCTCGCTGGATTAGATACGGCCAGCACCTTTGGTGGCATGGGCAGCAGCAGGGAAGGGATGATTTCCTCATTAATGGAACCATCCATGTTGATTTCCTTCTTCACCATCGGACTGATTTCCAGGTCTACTTCCATCTATCAAATGATGAGTACCTCAAATTCCCTGGAATTACCCTTGGTACATCCTGTTTACTTAATGATTTTTCTTGCTTTCCTGATCATTATCATAGCAGAAACCTCCCGGATCCCGGTAGATGATCCGGCTACGCACCTGGAGTTGACCATGGTGCATGAGGCCATGATCTTAGAGTACTCCGGCAGACATCTGGCTTTGATGGAATTAAGCGCCGTGATCAAGCAGCTGATCTTAATTACCTTTTTGGTCAACATTTTTCTGCCCCATGACCATCTAATTCTCTTATCCGGAGCAGGAGCCGTGTTGCTCTCCCTTTTATTTTATGTAGTTAAGGTGATTTTCGCGGCAATCCTGATTGCCTTCATTGAGGTAAATACGGTTAAGCTGCGCCTCTTTAGTCTGCCTAATTTAGCAGCTTTATCCTTTATCTTGTCCTTTTTAGGTTTTATCAATTACTTCCTGCTGGGAAGATAATATTTTGTTTGACAAAGGAATGAAAAACCATGACAAATTTTCTTGACACCTTATCCCTGCTTATTTTACTAACCTCTTTTATTCTCATCGCCAATAAAAGGATTGGGTCTTATGTCAGAACCTTTCGGCTGCAATCCCTGTTAATCGCTCTGGGCGCAGGGATCATTGGTCTGGAAAGCTTTGTTCAAGAGGGTCGCTTGGATGCTTTGATCCTGTGCGTGATCATGGTGCTCATAAAAGTGATCTACATCCCCAACCTTCTAAATAAGACCTATGAAAATGTGGAACATACGGTAGAAAAGGACTTCTTTCTAAATATCCCCATTTTGTTGTTTGTTTCCTTTCTTTTATTTGTATTTTCTTATTTTACCTTCTCTTCTATTGAAGGTCTTCATGAAGGAAAGGTTAACCTGCAGATGATTAATTTAGTATCTGTGGTCTTAATCGGACTATTCTTTATGATCACACGCAAAAAAGCGATTGGTCAAATCGTAGGCTTTCTGGTGCTGGAAAATGGAATTTTTGCCACCGCGATGTTTGTGACCAAAGGAATGCCCCTGATCGTGGATCTGGGAATCTTTATTGACCTCCTTACCGGTGTATTAATTATGGGCTTGATGGTATTTAGAATTTATAACAAATTTGATTCAATTGACATTAATAAAATGAAAAATTTGAGAGGATAGAAATGATGGGATATATATTGCTGTTGATCCCGGTAATCACAGTGCTTTTGGCATTGGTGATCAAAAACCGGAGTGTGCTCCATAAGCTGAGCCTGTTGGCCTCGGCTTTAATGTTGATTATGGCAGTAGGGCTAACAAAAAACATTCTTATTAAGGGTGTAATAAATGATCCCGTCTGGGGCGGTTTCTTTTATATCGATGCCCTAAGTATTATTGTCCTGGATATCGTGATTTTCTTAAGCTTTTTGGTCAGTGTTTATTCTGTGGGCTATTTGGAAGAAGATCTGCGCCAGGAAAAGATTGGTGCGGATCAAATCCGCCTCTATTATATTCTGCTCTATGCTTTTATATTTACCATGATTTTGGCCCTAACGGTGAAAAATATGGGGATTATGTGGGTAGCCATCGAAGCGACAACTCTTGCCTCTGTTTTTTTAGTGGGTTTTTATAATACCAAGGAATCCCTGGAAGCTGCCTGGAAATACATTATTATCTGTTCGGTGGGGATTTCTCTGGCATTTTTGGGGATTATTCTCCTGCATCTTTCCTCTTTAGGTGTATTAGGTGAAGGTCAGGCGCTGGATTGGACTGCCTTATTTGCCCAAGCAGAAGTATTAAAAAGCCCCTTGTTAAGGTTATCTTTTCTCTTTATTATTGTGGGCTTTGGCACCAAAGCCGGGTTGGCACCGATGCACACCTGGTTGCCGGGCGCTCATAGCCAGGCGCCGTCTCCCATCAGCGCCCTCCTTTCGGGAGTTCTCTTGAACAGCGCCATGTATGGCATTATGCGCGCAGTAGCCATTGTCAATAAAAATCTGGCAAGCAGTGATTTTACCGGAAATCTTTTGATGGCCACAGGTCTCTTATCCATTGGGATTGCGGCCGTGATCATCCTTTCCCAAAAAGAATACAAAAGCCTCCTGGCTTATTCCAGCATTGAGCATATGGGAATCATCGCCTGCGGCTTAGGCCTTTTTACCCCGGCGGCGCTATTTGGCGCCCTGCTGCACATGATCAACCATTCCCTAACTAAATCTATGCTCTTCTTTGCGACCGGAAATATTCTTCATACGTATCATACCGGGAGGATTGCCAAGGTTAAGGGCATCCTAAAAACGCTGCCTATTACCGGAACGGCCTTTCTCCTTGGTTTATTTGCCATTGCCGGAACTCCTCCCTTTAGTATTTTTGCCAGTGAGGTCAATATTATTGCAGCCATCTTTGCCGAGGGCAAATATCTTATCGGCGGGATATTCGCCCTCATGCTGGCCATGGTTTTTGCCGGGATTGTTTTTAATATGACGCGCATGTTTTATGGTGCAGATTCAGATCAGGAAATGCCGGTAAAACGCAATACAAACCCAGCGGGCATAGTGGTAATTTTACTCCTGCTACTATTAATATTGATCACCGGTTTTTTTCTGCCCATAGAGCTTAAAGAACTGATTTACAGCGCAACACGGATTATGAGGGGGGAATAAAACCATGAAGGATTATCGTAAAATACTCGAGGAAAAATTTGCGGAGCATATTATTTCCCAAAAGATTGCCCACACCAACGAGCTTTATCTGGAGGTAAACCCCAAGATCATCTTAGAAATCACAACTTTTATTGATCAAGAACTAAACTGCCCCCTGATCTCCATGTTTGCCAATGACGAACGCATCCTTTCAGATAGATTCGTCCTTTATTATTCTTTTGCCGATCGAGATCAAGGAGTGCTGATCATCATCAAAACTGGGATTGCCCCGGAAGATCCAACTTTTACTTCCATTGCCGTAAAAATCCCCGGGGCAGCAGTCTATGAAAGGGAAATCAAGGATCTGTTCGGTCTAATTCCCCAGGGACATCCCGATCCCAAAAGGTTAGTATTCCATAGTAATTGGCCGGAAGGGGTCTATCCTCTGCGCAAGGATTTTAATGGACAAGAGAAGCCTGCCTTTGTTAATCAGGAAATGTTCTTTACGCAGGTTGGTGGTGAAGGGGTTTATGAGATTCCGGTAGGACCGGTACACGCCGGCATCATCGAACCGGGACATTTTCGCTTTACCGTGGCAGGAGAGCCTATCATCAACCTGGAAGCCCAGCTTTATTTTGTTCATAAGGGCATCGAAAAAATGTGTGAAGGACGGTCCATGGAACATTGCCTCTATGTGGCTGAACGGATCTCCGGCGATGAGACCTTTGCCAACTCCCAGGCTTATTGCCAGGCAATGGAAAAGATTGCTCAAGTGACCATTCCGGAAAGGGCGATGTACACCCGCGTCATCTTTGGGGAATTGGAACGTCTCACCAGCCACCTGGGAGATCTGACGGGGATTTGTACCGATGTAGCCTATGGCTTTGCTGCCTCTCAATTTAATATGCTGCGTGCCTGGGCATACGACCTGGCTGATGAACTTTGCGGCATGCGCTTTTTACGCAGTGTGAATGCACTAGGGGGCTGCCGCCAGGACTTTGTCACCGGCAAGGAAACGAAGATCCTGGAAAGTTTGGCAAAGATGAAAAAAGAGTTAAAAGACACCATTACGACCATTAATAATAAAAACATGTTTATCGATCGGGTAGAACATACCGGGATTTTGAAGCACCAAATTGCTTTGGACTTAAATGCTGTTGGCCCCGGAGGACGAGCTTCGGGGATTCCTTATGATGTACGAAAATCCTTTCCCTACGAGGTATACGACAAACTCCACTTCACCATTCCCAACCATAAGAATGGAGATGTGAACTGTCGTATGAACGTAAAAATTGAGGAATGCCAGACATCACTGGATATTATTAATCAAGCTGTAGAGAGTATGCCTCAGGGCAAAATCAGGGAACCCTTTCATGAAGTACCTCCCTATCAATTTGCCTTCAGCCTGGTCGAGTCTCCCCGGGGGGAAAATGTCCATTGGGTGATGACGGGGGAAAATAACACCCTTTATCGCTATAAGATCCGAACTCCATCCTTTTGCAACTGGCCGGCTTTATGTCATGCCGTCAAAGGAAATGTTGTACCGGACTTTCCCCTGATTAACAAAAGCTTTAATTTGTCCTACGCAGGTAATGATCTGTAAATAATCTGCCATTTTTCGTTTGAAAGGAATGCAGTAAAATGTATAATATGATCAAAAAAATTGTCCAATATCCGCGCATCACAACGAAATATCCCAAAGAAGTTTTGGATGCCGGCCAGGTCATCGGCAAACCGGAAATAGAACTCAGTAAATGTACCTTTTGCGGGATGTGCGTCTCCAGCTGTCCTTCTTCTGCCATTGTTATGGATGTAGCAAAGAAGGATATCGGTATCAACCTGGATCAATGCATATATTGCACCGAATGCACCGAGGTTTGTCCCACTGGTGCAGCTTATATGACCAACCAGGTGGAGATAGCTGCAAAAAACAGGAATGATCTGCGTCACACGCCTATCGTGATTGAAACACGAGATCTTCCCCATGAATCTTATGAGATCATTGGAGAAAAGATTCAGCAAAAGGCTCAACAACTATTTGGACGGAGCCTGCACATCAGAGAAGTTGACGCCGGTTCTTGCAACGGGTGTGATTATGAGATTAACGCCCTGAACAATTCCATCAATGATTTGGAAAGGTTGGGCATGCATTTTGTTGCTTCCCCCAGACATGCGGATTTACTGCTGGTGACCGGCACTGCTACCAGGAACATGGAGCTTGCATTAATCAAGACTTATAACGCCACCCCTGATCCAAAGCTGGTGGTGGCGGTAGGTGCCTGTGCCTGCAGCGGCGGTATTTTCCGGGACAATTATGCCACCAGAAACGGCATTGATTGTATCCTTCCGGTGGATGTGTATATTCCGGGATGTCCGCCCAGACCCCAGGCCATCATGTACGGAATTCTCAAAGCTATAGATCGCGTAAGTTGAGTGAAACGGATGGGGGGCAAGACCAGTAAAAAACTGGTCTTGATTCCCATCCCCTGTTCTACCCAACTTTCCTACCCCATATAATTTCCCCCGTTAATAAAGAAATTTTGTCCTGTCATATATGTCGTTTCATTAATGATAAAGTTTGCTGCTCTACAAACATCCTCAGGTGTACCTAGCCTTTCCATGGGGATAGTTTCAAGCAATTTGTCATAATCTGTTTTGTCATAAAGCCCATATCTCTCCATAACCTCTTCTGTATTAACATATCCCAGCATGATACAGTTTACTTTAATCCTGGGAGCAAGCTCGATGGCTAAGCATTTTGTTAATGTAACCACTCCGGCTTTCGAGCTGCAGTAATTTGCCCCATTTTTTCTGCCTGTAATAGAACTGTTAGAAGCAATATTAACAATATCGCCCCCGAAATTGTTCCCAGCCTCTTTAAAAGCAAAAACAAATTCCTGCGAGCAAATAAAATTTCCTGTAAGATTAGTATCAATCACTTTTTGCCAATTCTCATCAGTCATATTCATAAGCGAAGCGTCAATATTAATACTAGCATTGTTTATGAGAACATCAATCTTACCAAACTTTTCAATCGTCTTTTTAAACATACTCTTTACTTGTAGCCGATCTGAAATATCAGCTTGGATAGTAATAACATCCTCATTAAAAGGAGATATTTCATCATATAGACTTTTGGCTTCATCTGCCGATTTGCTATAGTTTGCAACAATTTTATTACCCTGTCTGGCAAAATATTTAGCCATCTCCCGCCCTATGCCTCTTGATGCCCCTGAAATTAAAATTACCTTACCGTTTTTCATATTTGTCTCCTTACTTCATAATACAATTACAAGGGGTCTACCATGATAATTGCAGGCCTCTTTCCTATACCTTACATCTTCTCTAATATTTGAGACACCGGATCGAGCCAATTGCCTTCAAAGTGCTCGATCATTCCCTCGTCGATAGCAGTAGATATTTGGGGATCAATAGGTAGTTTTGCCAGAACCTTTAAGTTATGCTTATCCGCAATTTCTTCTATATGGCTGTCGCCAAATATCTGATAGTCTTTGCCATTATCAGGGCATCTAAAATATGACATGTTTTCCACCAGACCGATAATAGGGACATTCATCATCTCTGCCATTTTTACTGCTTTAGCAACAATCATCGATACCAGCTCCTGGGGAGAAGTGACAACAATAATGCCATCCACAGCCATAGATTGAAAGACGGTAAGTGGTACATCACCGGTGCCTGGAGGCATATCAATGAACATAAAATCGATATCACTCCAGATGACATTGGTCCAGAATTGCTTGACCGTACCGGAAATGACCGGTCCTCTCCAGACGACCGGATCGGTTTCGTTTTTTAAAATCAAATTTACTGACATCACATCAATGCCGGTTTTAGTTTTAACGGGATAGACACCGAGTTCACTACCCTTCGCTTTATCTTTGATGCCGAAGGCTTTGGGGATCGAAGGTCCGGTAATGTCTGCATCAAGAATAGCAGTATGATATCCCCTTCTATTCATAGTCACCGCAAGCATGGAGGTAACAAGTGATTTACCGACACCTCCTTTGCCGCTAACAACACCGATGACTTTTTTTATTCGACTCAACTCATGCAGCTTTGCGGAAAAATCATTTTTTTGTTCTTTTCTGTCTGCACAGTCTTTAGCGCAGCTGCTGCATTTTTGATTGCATTTTTCACTCATTAAATAGTAGCTCCTTTACCTTCATATTTTTATTATAATTCTATTACACTGCCTGTTGACAGGTAATCAATATTTGCACCCATCACGGCTTTCAGTTGCTGATAGGGTTCAATACCTGTACAATGACAAGTAAAACACTTGGCCTTAGTATCCAGTAAATACTTGCCAATTTTATCAATAGTCTCACTACACTCATTGCCATAAATCGGACTGGAAAGATGGAACCCGCCGATCACATAATCAGGCTTTCGCCCTTTAATTGCCTGAAAATGCTCCAATATATTAATAATGCCATTATGGGCACAACCTGTGACTAATAGTATTTTACCATCTTCTTCAACGATGAGATTTTGTTCATGAGTAAAGGTGTCATCCACCATTTTTTCGCAGTGCACAGTGAATAATCCATAATTAGAAGTGGGACGTGGTTCTCTTTGAACAATATTTGCAAACACCTGGACTCCCTTACTGATCAGTAATCTATCCAAAGTGAATCTCATTTGTTTGTTTCGTTTCAATTCGTCCCTCAACCCAATCGGTTCTAATTTTCCATGTCGACGCAAGGCATAATGCTTGTCAAATGCCTGTTGATGTAAAAATACCTCAGCCTTATTGTTTTTCCCTTGAATATTTTAATCCACCATGGTCATAATGGCCATGTGAAATGATCAGAAAATCAACATCACGCCATCACATCCATTTTATGGGCATTTCAAGAAAAAGTCCGCTTGCTCCAACATCGAACAATATCTTATGATTTATGGCTTCTATATACAGGCTAAGTCCATGCTCACTTTTAAAATCTTCCGAAAGTGAAGTGTTTTTTCCACTAACGTTTTTTATTATTATCATACGTCTAGCTACCCTTCTCCAAGAAGTTCGATTTTATCGATAAATTCTAAATTCATTAATCATGATCATAACCGCTTTTGAACTGTATATCTTTTGCCATGCTTATGTTTATTACAACTGCCACGACCACAGCCCTCTCCGAAGCCGTTGAGACGATGCACTCCTCCCTCAATTAACAATACCTTGCCGTTATAATGATTCAGCCAGCTTTTTTCTCGCTGCAATATATATACCTTGAATGGTGGTGCGCGCGACATTCATCTGGTTTGCCTCTTCCGTAAAACCTACCAAATCAATCAACCTGATCGTTTCATACTCATCAACTGTCATTCTGACATGGTTTTTTCATCAAAATTCTAAATCAAGGGCCCAAATTTGTTGTTTTCAGGTAGACAGCATACTTTACGCCATTTCATTGGCCGGCATAATCTAACCACATCACTTCATCAACATTAACCATATGTTGTCTTTTATATTAGTTTAGTGTCATATGTCGTTTATAAGGTTTATTATAGCTTTCTTCCGAAGGATGTCAATAAGCTTCTTTTGATTTAATAATAAAAATAAACAATGATTCATTGTGTAAAACACCATAACAAGCTAGTATGATTTGCTCACATGCGATCAGCTATGCCCTTAAATAAAACACATCAATTTTAAACATCTAGTTATGAAAGTATAAGGTTATTCAATTAGGAATCTACAGTTTCAAGAGAGATCAAACTACTCTACAAAAGCGCGAAGTGACCTAAGCTATGGTATTTCGATAAAAATCGATTGAACTTAAAAAAGTCTTTTTTCTTATGCTGAAAAAAGATTTTAAAAATGGTCCCCACATGCTGTCCCGATTGAATAAATCGATTGTGTGATTATATTGATCAGCGGTTACTGAAGGTCTTTAATGCTTACTACCATCTAATAACGTATCCTGGAAGTCGGCACCATAGTTAAGGACGAAAAATTGGAATTGATAATCAAAAATTCAGCTTGCTGCCTTTAGCATCAAAGTGTATGCCATGAAAAATTATTGGATCATTATTTCTAAACTGATGGCTCTGGTTTTCTAACAACCATGACATAAATATCTTATCCATATTCCTTGAAATGCCGATTTCCAAAGGAACAGCGATAAAAACTCAAATAGAGAACTGGTGTAATAGTCTCCAGAAAGATCCTTATCAGATCTCAAATAAACTATATTAATTACTAAACCAATCTTACAAGATTTGTACTCCGTCCCCTGTCCAACGGTAACACTAGGTCAAGAAAATGAACTCCGCTTCGCTCATATCATATGGCAATTTGTTGCATTTAATATTTTAGAAAAATAAACAATTTGTGTCTTTTAAAAAACATTATATAATTTGATACCGATGATGTAAAAATAAAAACCCATCCCGATTAAAGATGTGGATTTTTTCGAGTTGCTGCGTTTTTCTCAGATCCATCCAGTCCTACGTTCTCCATAACTCTCAATCATCAAGCCCTTAACCATGCGGTTGATTGTTTCGGTCGGTGTGGTGCATGACTTCCAATCCTGGGTTGCTCCTGCCAATTTTTCATAGAGTTGGCATGATTGCAATCCACAATTACAGTAGGGTTTTTTTGTCCGCCTTTTAAATACATTTCGGCTAGCATAATTAAGTCTTCATAATGGTAGTTTGGTATGTTACGGCCATAATGATTGATTGCTCCCCTCAGTATGGCATGAGCTAACGGATTGCCCTCAGTTTGAACCTCAAACCCATTTAATATGAAACGATGGGGCAATTGCGCGGCTTTAATGGAATTTAGCATCACATTCAAATCCCCGCTGGTAGGGTTCTTCATCCCTACAGGATCATCAATGCCACTGGCGATAAGGCGATGCTCCTGGTTTTCCACCGACCGTGCTCCCACAGCATGATAAGCTAGAACATCGTCTAAATATCGGCAGTTTTCCGGGTAGAGCATTTCGTCGGCAGCACTTAAACCGGTTTCTTCAATTAGCCTTTTGTGAATTTTTCTGATACTATAAATTCCTTTATGCATGTTCGGTTCGTCACTGATGTTTGGTTGATGAAGCATCCCTTTATATCCTTCTCCTGTTGTGCGCGGTTTGTTGGTATAAATGCGCGGGATTAAAATCAAAGTGTCTGCTACTTGATCTGCAAGTTTCGCCAGACGAACCATATAATCCATGACGGAATCTTCATTGTCTGCAGAACACGGTCCGATGATAAGAATTTTTTTATCTGATTTACTTTCAAAGACCTCCCGGATTTTCTGATCGCGCTCTGCCTTTTTTTCCATAGCCAATGGGCTAAGTGGCAGCTCTTTTTTTACTTCTTCCGGTGTAGGAATAGGCCTGATAAATTTAAAACTCATAGAAAACATCACCCTCTCATTAAAAACATTAATATCATTATTATCCTTCGAATTATTTGTTTGATCTTGTTCTCCCTACCCTCCCCTGCATGCGATTTTGGTAAGTGGGAGAAAATAAAATAAGCACTCCTGATAGAAGTGCTCTATTTCGTCAAAGAAATTGCCCTTTTCTACCATCCTACCATATTACCAATCTGCTGTTAAACAAGTAATAATAGTGATAATGAACCCACCCTACTATCACACCAGGCTTAAACTACCACAGACCATTTTTTCTTCGGCCAACTATCTACTATCCTACAGCATAATTATATAAGGAAAAAATCAGATTGTAAAGATGCCAAATAGGGAAAAATATTATTCCTGCCATTTAGGGATTTGTATCACGGCTTTAAATAAATCCCCGTCAATCTCTATTCTAAAACTGCCTTTCTGAAGTTCAATCAGGCTTTTGGCAATGGATAGTCCTAATCCGCTTCCTTGGCTGCTTCTGGATTCATCGCCCCTTGTAAAGCGAGCCATCAATTCCTCGGCAGAAATGTTTAGTTCATAGGCAGAAATGTTTTTCACTGTCAGCATTATTTCACTACCTTGATCTAAAATCTCAATATATACCCTTGACCCAGCCCGGGTATATTTTAAGATATTGGAAAAGAGATTCTCCACAGCCCGCCAGAGCAATTTGCCGTCCGCTTTAATATACACCTTCTCCTCAGGGTAATTCAGCTTAAAATCCAGGTTACATTCTCGAATTTTATCATCAATTTCTCCTAATCCCTGGGTGAGCAAAGATATTAGTTCTATTTTTTCCAGGTGTATTGGGATATCCCCGCTGGTAGCCTTAGAGGCTTCAAAAAGATCGTCCGTTAGTACCTTAAGCCTTTGGGGTTTTTGTTCCAATATTTCGATATACTCAACCACCTTTGTCTCATCCTTTTCTTTTTTCAGTAAATCCACATAAGTGATAATTGAAGTTAAAGGAGTTCTGATATCATGAGAAACATTGGTGATTAATTCTGTTTTGAAACGTTCACTTTTCAGTTCATTTGCCACTGCATGGTTTAATCCATCGGTAATACTGTTGATATCTGAGGCAAGATTGGCAAACTCCCCTTTTCCAGCCACATTAATACTATAACGAAAATCTCCCTCTTTGACCTTCTGTACCCCTTTTTTAATGGCATTAAATTCCTTTACCTTTTTATGAGCCAACCAGACGGCCATGCCAATAGTCACCGGAAAGATAAAGAATGTAGCGGCCACAAGAAGTGGATAACCAACCACTATCAGTGTAACCTTAACCGCCGTACTGCCACTGTCATAGATATCTTTAAAGAAATAAAAAATCCGATAAAAAACTAAAAAGATTAAACTATGTTTAATGAAATTTCTCCGTTTTATGCTTTTCATCAAAGAAAGAACTAAAACTAAACCTAGGGCACCGATAAGGAAGGTAATAAAAAATACCATTTGAAAGGTTTTTACATAGTTCATGAGGTTCATTATCAATATAAACCATAAGAAAATCAATATCAGACACATGATCAATTTTATATCATTGTAAATTCGATCAACAAAGTTTACCAGAATCGCCCCATCCTCTTTGGAACCTGTTACAACCACCAAGTAAACAAATGATATGATCAGAAGGACAATTGAAACTGCAATTTTTTTCAGATTATTAACGGCAAGGATATGATTTTCCTGCCACTCATCAATTCTAGGGTCAAGAAATTCGTCACTAAACCCGACATAAAGAACATCATTTGTCCCTAAGTCCTTGATATTTGATGTGAACCAATAATAATAATTGTTGGCCTTAATTTCTTCCGGGAAAACCTCTTCCTCAACGCCGTCAAATATGATATAAACCGGAAAGGATAGAAAATCATCTCTGCCTTTGTATGGGCTATTGGTTACTTCATTCCCCCAGATATGCGCATAATAAAACACCCCTTTTTGATTCTCTAACCGGTGTAAAGTTTCCCGGAATGCTCGCAATTGTTCCTGAATCATCTTGTCTTTTTCCGCTAAAATTCTATCTGCATCTTCCTCAATAAATATTTTATAGTTTTCCTGCTCCGTTAAATTTGGATTATAGCTTCTTGAATTATTACGAAACTCTGAAAACAAATTTTCTTTTAGTTGTATTAAATCATCATCCTTGATGGCTCCACCGCTTAATATATGTTCTTCACTTAAATATTTTTGAGTAATATCCCGCAAATCCTGCAACACACCGCTGCTTTCAGCCGGGAAATCCATACTTAAGAAATAGTTTTCCTGAAAGGCCGCCTCAAATTCGTTGTCATGGAATACGATAGAATTGATAAAGATTGTGATCCCTGTTGTAAAACTTAATATGGCAATGATAAATACAATAATTTTTGTTACTGAAGAGTAACTAAATTTTTTCCACCTTATATCCAATACCCCACACCACCTTTAAATATTTTGGCTCCTTCGGGTTGATTTCAATTTTCTCTCTAATTTTTCTGATATGAACCGCCACAGTATTTTCCGGGTTATATGCTGTTTCTCTCCATACCTTTTCATAAATTTCATCAATGGAAAAAACCCGGCCTGCATTGGCTGTGAGTAATCTTAGTATCTTGTATTGCACAGGCGTTAATTTCACTTCTTCCCCATCCACGGAAATATTCTTGCGTTCATCATCGACTATCAGACCCCCGGTTTTATAAACATTATCTCTGATTTCCATGCTGCCCAGAGCGGTATATCTCCTTAGCTGTGACTTGACCCGAGCAATTAACTCCAAAGGATTAAAAGGCTTGGTCACATAATCATCCGCCCCCATATTTAATCCGATAATTTTATCGGTATCCTCAGATTTCGCCGAAAGCAAAATAACCGGGATGTTTTTATCTTCCCTAATTTTTAAAGTTGCTCTGATGCCATCCATTTGGGGCATCATGATATCCATAATAATCAAGTGTATTTCATTTTTTTCTACAACATCCAGGGCTTCCAGCCCATGGGATGCTTTATAAACCTGATAGCCTTCGTTTTCTAAATAAATGGTAATTGCATCTAATATTTCTTTTTCATCATCACAAACTAGAATGTTCATGTGGATCCACTCCTCAAGATTAATTCCTTCAAATTATATCACACCCTTTTGTCCTTTACTTTAGGATCATGATATCAAGCATTTCTTAGGATTAAATGAAACTAATTCTTAGGAAATTCTTAAGTTGAAAAGAAAAAAGATAAAAAAACTGCCGGTTAAGGATTGATTACCTTACCGACAGTTTGCAATTTAAATGACTATTGTTTTATCAATTTATCGTTTAACCGCAAGAGTTGCATCCTGAGCTGCAGTCTGTCTGACGGGGAGATTTAATTTGGAATCCACTACCCATCTCAGATTCAATAAAATCGAGAACCGCACCATCTAAAGCCTTTGCTGCATTTTGATCAGCAATCATTTTAATGCCATAAGCTTCTACTAATTCATCATTAGGGTTTTGTGACTCATCCAGAGCCATTCCAAAATTCGGTCCGCCTCAGCCTACACCAGCTATGTAAAGTCGCAGATATCCGTTTTCTTTATTCTGTTCAGTCATAACTTCTTTAACTTTTTCAGCGGCAATTTCCGTAATTTGCATTTAAAAGCCTCCTTCTTGTCCAACTTTTCTGAAAGGACTATAGTTAGGATACATGATTATTGTTATAATGTCAAAGGTCTTGATAAAATTATTTTATAAGCCAAAAAGTGGCTCAATATTATCCCATTCGGCAACTTTTTCATAAGCAAATGCGGCCTGAAACAAAGTTTCTTCATCGAATGGCTTGCCAATGAGCTGCAATCCTACGGGCAAGCCCCGGACTAAACCGCAAGGAATGGAGATAGCAGGAATGCCTGCTAAATTTACGGGTACGGTGAGTAGATCAGAAGAATAAATGGCTATGGGATCGTCTTTTTTTTCACCCTGCCGGAATGGCAGATGAGATACAGTAGGTGCAGCCAAAAGATCAAATTTTTCAAAAGCCCTGTCAAAATCCTGTTTTACCAGGGTACGGACTTTTGAAGCCTTTAAATAGCAATTGTCATCGATATCCTTCCACATGATGTAGGTGCCTATTATTATGCGCCTCTTTACTTCATTACCGAAACCAAACTTACGTGTTTTACGAATCAAGGATACTACATCCTCAACTTCATGATTCTGATGACCATAACCCCTTCCACCATATTGGACTAGGTTGGAAGCAGCTTCTACGGGAGCAATTAGATAATATGCCGGCAGGGCATATTCGGTATGGGGCAATGAAACCTCAGCAACCTTAGCCCCCACACTTTCCATCAGCCGGATCGCTTTTTCCACACATTCCTTCACTTCCGGTTCCAAGCCGGGGCCGAAATATTCCTTGGGGATGCCTACGTTCAATCCCCGCATCTCCCCAGTTAAAGCAGCCTGATAGTTAGGCACCGGTATGGGGCTGGAAGTAGAATCTCTTTTGTCATGTCCGGCAATAGCTTGCAAAACCAGGGCTGCATCTGTCACATCCTTAGTGATCGGACCAATCTGATCCATTGATGACGCATATGCAATTAACCCATATCGGGAAACAAGTCCATACGTTGGCTTCAGGCCTACCACTCCGCAAAAAGAAGCAGGTTGGCGAATAGATCCCGCTGTATCGGAACCCAGGGAAAAAACAGCCTCATCTGACGCCACTGCTGCTGCCGAACCACCGCTGGAACCTCCTGGTACCCGATTAAGATCCCAGGGGTTTCTAGTGGGATAATAACCGGAGTTTTCGGTGGAAGATCCCATAGCAAATTCGTCCATGTTGGCCTTACCGCATAGCACTGCTCCGGCATGGGTTAGTTTTTCCGCAACAGCTGCATCATAGAGCGGGTGAAAATCTGCTAACATCCGGGATGAACAGGTGGTTTTAATGCCTTTTGTGCAGATATTATCCTTTAACACCATAGGCATGCCAGCGAGAGAACTGATAGTTTCTCCCATGGCAATTCTATGATCAATCTTTTGGGCCTCTTTCATGATTTTATCCCGCTCCAAGGTAAGTATTAGGGCTTTTATCTGATCCTCCACCTCTTCAATGCGCGCGTAGATCTGGGCACATAGTTCCTGTGCAGAAATTTCCTTCTCGATAAGGAGTTGATGCCGCTCATGAATGGTTTTTTGCAAGGAAAGCAAAATTAACAATCCTCCCTTACCCGGTCCTCGCGGAAAGCATTTTGTAAAGCTAGCACATGAAACGTTGGGGGTACGTTTTCCGTATTCAGTTCCTTTATCTTGTCAGTATAAGCAAAAATATCATTCATCTGTTTTAAATATATTTCCTTTTCTTCCGAGGATAATTCTATTTGTGCCAAAGCAGTGATATGGTCCATATCTGTTATGGTTATCATCCAGTCACCAACCTTTAATATGAATTGGGGATTGTTCCACTTTGTTATTTTATCCCGAATATTAAAAATTAGCGCAAAAAACTGCACTATGTAAGAAAGGAGAGTGGGGAATGTAGAGTGATCAGCAATTGGATGCGTGGTAGGGAAGTAATAGGGACGATTCTTTTTGCAGAATCAAAAAGAACCGTCTCTGATTTTTCTTTTTAAGAGTTCATTAACGAGAGCGGGATTAGCCTTGCCTTTGCTTTTATTCATGACCTGGCCTACCAAAAAGCCCAGGACTTTTTCCTTTCCTGCCCTGTAGTCTTCCACCAACCGGAGATTTTCTTGCAGCACTTGTTCCACCAAAAATTCATTTTCCGATTGGTCGGAAATCTGCTCTAATCCTTTTTCTTTCACAATCAAAGCAGATCTTTTACCCGTTTTATACATTTCCTCAAAAACAGTTTTGGCAATTTTTCCGCTGATTACACACTGATCTATCAGCTGCAGCATCTCCGTCAACATCTCAGGGGTTACAGGACAATCCGAAAAAGTTTTGCCCTCGGAATTTAATAGCCGGGACAGGTCTCCCATAAGCCAGTTGCTAATGATTTTGGCTTTTGGATATAGGGCGGCGCAAGCTTCGAAATAATCAGCCATTCCTTTTGATGAGGTGATAACTCGAGCATCATAAAGGGGGAGTTCATAATCCTTCATAAGTCGCTTTTTTCGTGCCTCGGGCAATTCCGGTAGGGTACCCCGGATTTCTTCCACCCATTTGGGGCTGATTACCAATGGGGGTAGATCCGGTTCTGGGAAATAACGGTAATCATGGGCCTCTTCCTTGCTTCTTAAGGCAAAGGTCATGCTCCTTTCATCATCCCAAGTCCTGGTCTCCTGAATCACATTCTGGCCCTTCTCCACCAACTGAATCTGCCGTTCAATTTCAAAATTTAAAGCTCGTTCCAAAGCACGGAAGGAGTTCATGTTTTTGATTTCCGCTCGGGTTCCGAAAACCAAACTGCCTTTAGGCATGATGGAAATATTGGCATCACAGCGCAAAGAACCTTCCTCCATTTTACAGTCGGATACTTCCGTATATTCTAAAATTGCTTTTAATTTTTCCAAATAGGCACGAGCTTCTTCCGGGGAACGCATGTCCGGTTCAGAGACTATCTCCAGTAGGGGTACACCACTACGGTTATAATCCAACAGAGAATATGCTGATGAAGTTATGGTCTCCCCGCCGTGGGTCAGTTTTCCCGCATCTTCCTCTATGTGAATACGGGTAATTCCAACCCTTTTTTTACCGCTTTCTACCTCAATATCCAGATGACCGTTAAAGCAGATGGGCAAGTCATACTGGGAAGTTTGGAAATTTTTGGGCAAATCGGGATAAAAATAATTCTTTCGATCGAACTTGGAAAAGGAACTGATCTCGCAATCCAAAGCCAGACCGGCTTTGATGGCGAATTCCACCACTTTCTTGTTCAGCACAGGTAAAACTCCCGGTAAGCCCAAACAGACGGGACAGACATGGGTATTGACATCAGCACCAAAAGATGTAGTGCAGGAACAAAATATCTTTGCCTTTGTTTTAAGTTCCACATGGACTTCCAGGCCGATGACAATTTCATAGGCATCACGACTCATTTGACGGTCACTCCCTTCAAATTTGGCTTGAGATTTCCCCAGCCGGCGGCTTTTTCATAAGCAAATGATGCCTGAAGCAGGGTTTCTTCACCGAACGGCTTGCCAATCAACTGCAGGCCTACAGGCAGATCCCGGACAAATCCACATGGAACAGAGATGGCCGGAACACCCGCCAGATTGATAGGAATAGTAAGCACATCGGAGAGATACATGGCTAAAGGATTGTCCGCTTTTTCACCGTGTCGGAAGGCTAGATGAGACGCGGTAGGCGCCGCCAAGAGATCAAATTTTTCAAAAGCACGATCAAAATCCTGTTTCACCAAGGTACGGACTTTCAAAGCCTTCAGGTAATAGGCATCATAATATCCGGAACTTAGGGCATAGGTACCCAGCATAATGCGCCGCTTCACTTCCTTGCCGAAACCGAAGCTTCTTGTTTTCTGGAACATGGATACCACATCTTCCCCTTCCTGCGCACGAAAGCCGTAGCGCACTCCGTCAAATCTGGCCAAATTGGAACTAGCTTCTGCCGAGGCTATGAGATAATAGGCAGGCAAGGCATATTCAGTATGAGGCATGTCTTCTGCCACCTGTGCCCCATACTTTCCATCATCCTGATGGCTTTTTCCACACATTCCTTCACTTCTGAGTCCTAGTCCGGGACCAAAATATTCCCTGGGTACACCCACTCTCAATCCCCGCATCTCTCCGGTTAAGGCAGCAGGATAATCTGGGACAGACATTGTGCTTGAGGTAGAATCTTTTTTGTCATGACCTGCAATGGCCTTTAGGACCAATGCTGCGTCCATAACATCTTTGGTAATAGGACCGATTTGATCAAGGGATGAAGCATAGGCGATTAATCCGTAACGGGAAACCAAGCCGTAGGTAGGTTTCAGTCCGACAGTACCACAAAAGGAAGAGGGTTGGCGGATAGATCCTCCGGTATCGGAACCAAGGGAAAAAACAGACTCATCAGCCGCTATGGCTGCCGCCGAACCGCCACTGGAACCTCCTGGTACCCTGTTTAAATCCCAGGGGTTTTTGGTGGAAAAATACCCGGAGTTTTCGGTGGAAGATCCCATGGCGAATTCATCCATGTTAGTTTTCCCGCAGAGCACTGCCCCAGCCTGGGCTAACTTTTCCACGACATGGGCATCATAGGGTGGACGAAATTCTGCTAATATCCGGGATGAACAGGTGGTTTTAATATCTTTTGTGCAGATATTATCCTTTAATACCATAGGTATGCCTGTTAGAGGACTGATGGTCTCTCCTGCGGCAATCCTAGCATCCACCTTTTGAGCCTCCTCCATGGCTTTGTTCTGATCTACAATAAGCACCAGGGCTTTTATCTGATTTTCTACCTCTTCGATACGCTTATAGACCTGGGCGCATAGTTCTTGGGCGGAGATTTCCTTCCTGATTAAGAATTCATGTAGTTCATGAATGGTTTTTTGATAAAAACTCACAATAAACAACCCTCCCTTTTACTTAAACAATCCGTGGCACTTTAAACTGACCTTTTTCCGTGCTGGGTCCATTTCCTAACACTGCCGCCCGATCCAGGGAAGGATAAACCTCATCCTCACGCAATACATTCTGTAAGGAAAGTACATGAGCTGTTGGCAGCACATTTTCCGTATCCAGTTCCTCCAGTTTGCTAATATATTTCAAAATAACATTCAATTGATCCGTATACATTTCTTTTTCTTCCGGAGACAATTCCAAACGGGCCAAAAGAGCCACATGCTCCACATCCTTTATGGTAATCATCTATCCACCAGCCTTCACATTTGATTAATATCAATACATTATAACAAAGATATGATTCCCATAAAATAAAAATTAAAGCTATTATCAAAAATTAATGCATAAGATTCATTGTAAAATGAAATGCAACGTGTAAAACAGTAGAACCATAACAAGAAACCTAGTATGATATTGGTGTCGAATCAATCACATACGGAGGTTTCAGCTATGGCTCTTAAGAATAAGAATAACACATCCGCACGTAATTTTAAACATCTTTCAAGTTATGAAAGAGGTAGTATCTTTTCCCTGCTTAGAGAAGGTTATTCTCAAAGCGCTATTGCTAAAAAATTAGGCCGAAATCGCAGTACAGTTTCAAGAGAGATCAAACGCGGTACTACTCTACAAAAGCGAAGTGACCTAAGCGAATATGAGGTATATTTCCCTGAAACAGGCCAAGCAGCGTATGATAAAAATCGATTGAACTGCGGTAAAAAGTCTAAAGTGCTTCAGGTAGAATTTTTTCTGCTTTATGCTGAAGAAAAGATTTTAAAAGAAAAATGGTCCCCAGATGCTGTAGTAGGTAGAGCCAGATTGACCATGAATAAATCGGAAATGGTGTGTACGAAAACCCTATACAAATATATTGATCAGCGGTTACTGAAGGTCCGTAATATAGATTTAATGCTTAAACTTCATAGGAAACCCAAGAAGTCGGTCAGAAGAGTTAATAAGCGTATCCTGGGTGAAAGTATCGACAGCCGACCTGAAATAGTTGAAGGACGAAAAGAATTTGGACATTGGGAAATTGATACGGTCATCGGTAAAAAATCCGGGGATCAGGCATTATTAACCCTTACTGAAAGAAAATCACGGCAACATTTGATCCTGCCTTTAGCATCAAAGTGTAGTGAAGCTGTAGATAATGCCATGACAGAGCTAAAAATTAAATTTGGATCATTATTTCTTCACTTGTTTAAAAGTATTACCGCAGACAATGGCTCTGAGTTTTCTGGTTTAAACAACCATGACATAAATATCTATTATGCTCATCCATATTCTGCTTGGGAACGAGGTACAAATGAACGCCATAATGGTATGATCAGGAGATTTATTCCCAAAGGAACAGCGATAAAAGACTTAACCCAATCTCAAATAGAGCGGGTACAAAACTGGTGTAATAGTCTCCCTAGAAAGATCCTTGGATATCGAACGCCCGAAGAAATCTTTACTTACGAAGCCCAGCAAATAAACTATATTAATTACTAAACCAATCTTACAAGAAAACTTTTGGGTACTCCGTCCCCAAGCCCCTGTCCTCGCCGGAAGGCAACCGGTCTGTTAAAACAGACCGGTAACAAAAGGATATTAGTGCTAGGGTTGTCAAGGGTAAAATGAACTCCGCTTCGCTCCGCCCTTGACAACCACAGGCAATTACTTCCAAATATCATATGGTTTCAAAATTTGTTGCATTTAATATTACAATTTAGAAACCACTGAAAATTTGCCGTAAATTAGATATTATCTTGACTAAAATTCGTATAGAGGTTAAAATAACCTGTGGAGTCTTGCTGATGTGGCTCAGTTGGTAGAGCAGCGCACTCGTAATGCGCAGGTCGCCGGTTCAAATCCGGCCATCAGCTCCATAAATAATATCTTAAATCCGGGTTCTTTATGAACCCGGATTTTTTTTGATATTTTATTCATGCAAAGGACATTGTAAAGGCCATTTGCCATTTTTTTCTAATTAACAAAATAATTATTGACAATACCAGATGGCATGATAATCTAGTATTAAGATAAGTCATGTAAAAATGATTATAACTTCGGAAAGGAGTAAAACAAATGAACACTTATTGCTCCAATTGTGGTTTTCAAAACCCCGCCGACAGCAAGTTTTGTCAAAGCTGCGGTTCTAAGCTAACGCTTCCTGCCCCTTCTCATGAACCTCAACCTTTATCTCAGTCCATTTATCAGGACAACTCCTATCAACATCCGGACGGCAGGGCGTCTTACACTATCGAAGGTCATGAAATGCAATTCGTGGAAATTGAATTAGAACCGGGAGAGTCAATTATTGCTGAAGCAGGCGCCATGATGTATATGGAGCAGGGCATCAAGATGGAAACAATTTTTAGTGATGGTTCAGGTAAAGAAGGCAAAGACTTAGGAAGCAAACTTTTTTCCGCCGGTAAGCGAGTTCTTACAGGAGAAAGTCTCTTTATGACCATGTTTACTAACCATGCTCAGGTAACCGCTAAAGTTGCCTTTTCCGCGCCTTACCCAGGAAAAATCATAGTCTTGAATCTAGCGGAATATGGCGGTCAAATCATCTGCCAAAAAGATAGTTTCTTATGCGCCGAAAAAGGTACCCAACTAGAAATAGCCTTCCAAAAGAATATCGGGGTCGCTCTTTTTGGCGGAGAAGGCTTCATCATGCAGAAACTTATTGGGGATAGAAACGTCTTTATTCATAGCGGAGGAACCATAACCAAAAAAGATTTAAAAGCTGGTGAAACTTTGCGCTTAGACACCGGCTGCCTCGTGGCAATGACCGCTAATATTAATTACAATATTGAATTCACTAATGTAAAAACAGCATTTTTTGGTGGAGAAGGGCTTGCTCTGGCCACTTTGACCGGGCCCGGATCCGTATGGCTTCAATCCCTCCCCTTCAGCCGAATTATTGGTCAGGTCTTATCCAGCATGAAGGGCAAGAAAGGGAACAAGGATGAGGGAAGTCTTTTGGGCAATATCGGTATCGGGGATTTCTTTGGCGGTAACAAATAAGAGATAATTGTTACGTGAACTTTGGCTAAATGAACATGATAATATAAAGAAAGGTGGTAAGCTCATGAGTTTTTTTAAGAAATTAGGCGAAACGGTAAAAGACACAGCCTCATCCATCGGAAACAAGTCTGCCGATTTAGTGGAGACTGGGAAACTAAAACTGCAGAAGAATCAACTGGAAGGTGACATCACAGCAAAAAAAGCTGCCATTGGTGAACTGGTTTACTTTGCTTATAAGCAAAATGTTTCTCCAAATGAAGAAGATTTAGTTAAATTTTTCGCAGAAATCACTGAACTGGAAAATCAAATCCTGGTCATTGAAGACAAACTACGCAAAGAAGCAATAGATTCTAGTCTTAAGACTGAAGACAATGTGGCTCCCAGTACGGCAGATACAATTACTTGCTCTTCTTGCGGACAAAAATTGACTGCAGGAGCTAAGTTCTGTAATAACTGCGGTCAGGCACAGTAAAAAAACACCCGGGCCAGAGAACAAATCCTCTGGCCCGGGTGTTTTTTTCGACAAATTTGTTTTATCCATGGCAAATCATTCATCTGATTTTAGGTTTACCTGTTCCGATGTCTCTACCTTGGCTTTTTCTGTCGGTTCAGAAATGCCATCCAAATTTTCCTTTGTGGCAGAACCTAATAAATTGCTCACCAGATGCATACGCTCTGAGAACCTTTTTTTCCCTACCTTGCCCTTAAAAAACATCCCCTTTTCTCCTTTCATCATTCATTTGTTTGACAATCATATTTTTCCCTGTCATAGTATAATTATTAATAAAATGAAGGAGCATGCCAAATGGCCGATGTTAAAAGTTCCAATATTTCCAATTTGAGTCCAGAAGTAATGCGTATTTTTAATATTCCCTGGGAAAGAAAAAAACAAGAATCAGAAAAGATAAAGCAAGAAGTGAAAAAACCGGCAGAAAAATGAAACTAAAAATAGCCTTATGACAAGGCTATTTTTTTCAATGAGGGATATTTATATGTTTTTCATATCTTTACGAAGTGCTTCAACCTTATCCAAACGTTCCCAAGGAAGATCCAGATCAGGACGACCAAAATGACCATAGGCTGCCGTTTGTTGATAAATTGGACGTCGTAAATCCAAATCCCTGATCAAGCCTGCGGGCGTTAAATCAAAATGTTTTTGAATCAAGGCTACTATTTTTTCTTCTTCTAATTTTCCCGTACCAAAGGTTTCTACAGCAATAGAAATAGGTTGGGCAACCCCAATGGCATATGACACCTGAATTTCACAACGATCGGCTATACCCGCCGCCACCAAATTTTTAGCTACATATCGAGCACCGTAAGCCGCAGAACGATCCACCTTAGTGGGATCCTTCCCGGAAAAGGCACCACCTCCGTGACGGGCATAACCACCATAAGTATCAACAATGATTTTTCTGCCTGTTAGTCCTGCATCTCCCATGGGTCCTCCAATAACAAAGCGTCCAGTGGGATTGACATAATAACGGGTCTTTTCATCAAGAAATTTTGATGGGATCACAGTTTTGATGACTTTTTCGATGATATCCTCCCTGATTAATTCCAAAGAAGCTGCCGGATCATGCTGGGTAGATATCACCACCGTATCTACCCGTACCGGTTTGTCGTTATCATACTCTACCGTAACTTGGGATTTACCGTCGGGACGCAGATAAGAAAGCTCACAGCTTTTTCTCATTTCAGATAATTTTTTCGCTAGTTGGTGCGCTAAACTTGCCGCCAATGGCATATATTCCGGAGTTTCATTGGTCGCATAACCAAACATCATCCCTTGGTCACCGGCACCAATATCCTCCATATTTCCATTATCCCTCTCACTTGTTTTTGCTTCTAATGATTTATTGACTCCCAGGGCAATGTCCGGAGATTGTTCATCTATGGAAGTCAAGACAGCACAGGTATCACAATCAAAACCAAATTTCCCCCTAGTATAGCCAATTTCCCGCACTGTTTCCCGTACAAGACGGGGAATGTCTACATAACAATTGGTAGTGATTTCACCACAAACTAAAACCAAGCCTGTGTTGACCGTTGTTTCACAAGCTACCCTGGCATAAGGGTCTTTTTCAATAATAGCATCTAAGATTGCATCAGATATTTGATCACACATTTTATCAGGATGGCCTTCAGTGACCGATTCTGAAGTGAAAAGTTTTTTCAAAGAATTCATCTCCCTTTATTCTTCAGCCAGCATCTTCACATAATCCAAAATAGTATGGGCTGTCTCGATTTTTGTCATTTGCGGCAATTTGTGTATCTCACCATCTTTGGTGATAATAGTTACGATATTGGTTGTGGTACCAAATCCGGCACCCTCTTCCTTAATATTATTGGCAACAATTAAATCAAGATTTTTCGTTTTCATTTTTCCCCTGGCATATTCTAAAAGATTTTCTGATTCAGCAGCAAAGCCCACTAAGATCTGATGTTGTTTCTTCTCTCCTAGATTCCTTAGAATATCAGGATTTCTTTCTAATGCTAGAAATAAATCATCTTCTTTTTTCTTTATCTTTTGATCGGCTATTATTTTGGGGCGGTAATCCGCCACAGCTGCCGTTTTAATCACAATGTCGGTCTCAGGAAAGATCCCTTCTACCGCTTGTTGCATTTCCCGAGCAGAATCAACTTTGGTGATTTTTATGCCCGGAGGATCCGGCAAAGAAGTAGGCCCGGATACCAGATGCACTGTTGCACCACGACTGCGCGCAGCTTTAGCTAGGGAAAAACCCATAGTTCCTGTACTGCGATTAGTCAGAAAGCGGACAGGATCCAGATACTCTCTGGTGGGGCCGGCGGTAACCAATATTTTTTTGCCCAAAAAATCTTTCTTTCCAATGAAAATGTCCATAATTTTTTCTTGGATCACATCAGCTTCTTCCATCCGCCCTTGACCGTGGGTACCACAGGCTAAACGACCGGTGACCGGTCCGACGAAATCATATCCCTGTTCTTTTAAGTAACGAATATTTTCCTGGACAATGGGGTTCAGATACATATTGACATTCATGGCTGGTGCAATCAACACTGGGCATCGCGCCGCCATGACAGTGGTGGACAGCATATCATCAGCAATACCCCGGGCAATTTTACCGATGATATTAGCCGTAGCCGGAGCAATGACCATCAAGTCAGCCTTTTCCGCCAAGGAAATATGATGCACATTCCACGTCCCCGGTTCAGAAAATAAATCTGTCGCCACCGGATTGCCCGATAAGGTGCGAAAGGTCAAGGGACTGACAAATTGGGTAGCCGCCTCGGTCATAATTACATGGACCTTATATCGCTCTTTGACCAAACGACTGACTAAATCTGCAGCCTTATAGGCTGCAATACCCCCGGTCACTCCCATGACAATAGTTTTCCCTTCTGTCATGATGCTCCCTCCATGGTTTACTTTATCCCAGACGGCTTAGACCGTTCCCAGGTCACTTTACCCTCGGCGATTTCCCAAAGTGCTTTTGAGACAGGGTTCATTCGAGGACGTTCATCTTCCCGGTCCATTTCCTCTTCCGTAATGCGCCGGGCAATTTTCGCAGCAATCTCGACCAGGGTATATTTAGCATCCACCTTTTCCATTAATGGATCTATCGATGGTTCAATCACAGGTGTTCCCCCCCTTCAAATTTTCAATATCTTTGTATCTCGACACACGACATTTTTCCGCACTGATAATCGCTTTTATTTCCGCAGCTGCCTTTTCCACCTCTCCATTGATGATGGCATATTGATACTCGGTGATCGCAGCTAACTCCCCATCGACACAGGAAAGGCGATAACGGATGGTTTCCGGGCTATCTGTTGCCCTTCCTTTAATCCTTTTCTCTAACTCTTCTTTGGAAGGAGGCAGAAGGAAAATAAAAATACCCTCGGGAAAAATTTCTTTAACCTTTAAAGCGCCCTGAATGTCAATTTCTAAAAAAACATCCTTTCCCTGAGCTAAACACGCTTCTACTGCCGAGCGAGGAGTTCCGTAGTAATTACCATAAACTTCTGCCCATTCTAAAAAATCTCCTTTTTCCCTTCTCGCCATAAACTCTTCCCGGGAAATAAAAAAATAATTCACTCCGTCCACCTCTCCGGACCGCTTAGGTCTTGTTGTTGCTGAGATGGAAAAGGCTATCTCGGGATGTTTCAATCTCAAAAAGGAGCATACCGTTCCCTTGCCTACACCTGATGGTCCGGAGATCACAATCAGCAGTCCTGTTTCTTTTAAGGGAAACACATTAATCCCCCGATTCATCATTTTGTTGTGTTAAATTTTCTTCTTTACTGGATAACCGGTTGGCCACCGTTTCCGGCTGCACAGCCGATAAAACCACATGATCGGAGTCGGTAATGATCACCGCTCTCGTTCTTCTTCCATAAGTGGCATCTACCAATGTACCTTTATCCCGGGCTTCCTGAATCACCCGTTTAATTGGTGCCGATTCCGGACTGACAATAGCGATGATGCGATTAGCTGAAACAATATTGCCAAAGCCAATGTTAATCAGCTTAATGTCCATGTATCATTCCTCCTCTTTACTGATTATTACCCAATTTATTTAATAAAACCGCCTTTTGCTTCGGACCAAGACCTTGTATTCTTCGAGTCTCGGCAATACCAATTTCCTTCATGATTTTTTTGGAGGTAACTTTGCCAATTTGGGGCAAAGACTCTAAAAGGTATCTCACTCTCATGCGGGCGATAGCTTCATTTTCTACCTGATCAAAAACATCTGTCAGTTTCAATTGTCCTGATTTTAATTGTTTTCTAATATCCATTCTTTTTTTGCGCATTTCCTGAGCTTTAGCCAAAGCATTGTTCCGATCCTCACTTGTTAGTTCTGGAACAGCCAAAAAATTCACCCCCGTTTCTTACTCCAGATTTTGAACCTGCTCCCTGACTTTTTCCAATTCACTTTTTACTTCTACTACATAACGACTGATGATCAAATCATTAGCCTTTGACCCGATGGTATTGATTTCACGATTCATTTCCTGTACCAAAAAATCAAGCTTACGTCCCACCGCATCATTGCTGGCTAAAAACAGCTTCATCTGACTCAGGTGACTCTTCAACCGAACTAGTTCCTCTGTAATGGAAGCTCTGTCGGCAAAAAAAGCCACCTCATTTGCCAATTTACTCTCATCAATCTGAATTTCCCCTAACAATTCCTGCACTCTTTGGGTCAATTTTTCTTGGTGTTCCTGTACAACTAAAGGGCTTCTTTCTTCAATATCTTGAACATAGTCCAAAATGATACTGCCCCTTTTTTCGAGATCGATAGCTAATTTTTCCCCTTCTGCCGTCCTCATAAGCGCTAGACCCTGACAGGCCTGAACTACCGCCACTTTTATCCCAGGCCACATTTCTTCTAAATCTTCCTTTTCTTCTTCAAGCACAAAAACACCCGGCATTTGAGCCAGATATGACAAATGAACTTCTTCTTTAATCTGACAAAGAGAAGATAATTCCCTTAAAGCTTCATAATAAGCCAGCCCAATTCCCTTGTCAACCTTTACCAAATCTTTATGCTCTCCTGTTTTCTCCAAGGTCAAGAAGAGATCCAAACGCCCCCGCATAACATACTCTTGTACCAGTTTTTTGATACGTTCTTCCAATGGAAGAAGCTTTTTAGGCATACGCACGACAATTTCTAAAAATCTATGATTTACCGATTTTACTTCCACTGTATACATATGTTTAGCGGAAGACCCTTCGCCTTGACCGTAACCGGTCATACTTTTTACCATATTTTCATCCTTTCTTCATATGTAAACCTCGATTAAACTCATTTAAACACATTGAATCTTTTTCCTGTTTTCTCATTTATTATGTCCATACACTTGTTGATTCTACTCATACCAGAGAAAATCCTCCTCTTTGCTCATAAATTCTCTTGATTTTTGATATTTTCAGCTTATTCTATCTTTAGACAAACTACATCCTGTTCCCGTTCATAAAAGACTTTCCCGCCTCTGGCATTGAATTTTTGCCTATGATATACTATCAATTAAATCTATATTTCAGTCAATCACTCATTTTCCCAAGACTTATGAAACTTTGGGAAAATGGTCTGGAGGGGAAATTTATGCCTTTTGACGGCTTAGTCATGTCTGCCATCCAACAAGAACTGACGGATAAAATTATTTCTGGTAAAATACTGAAGATCTATCAACCGGAGCGCCATACGGTGATATTGAAAATCCGCAAAGGTTCCGATAGCCATCAATTATTAATCTGTGCCCATCCCATGGTAGGGCGAATCCATTTTACCGCAGAAACGAAAGAAAATCCCCTTACGCCCCCTATGTTTTGTATGGTGTTAAGAAAACATTTGGAAGGAGGACGTATTGCTGCCATTGAACAACAGGGTTTGGACCGGGTGCTTCATCTTTCAGTGGAAGCCTATGACGAAATCGGCCAACCGAGCAAAAGAACTCTGATCGTTGAAATAATGGGCAAGCACAGTAATATCATACTGGTTAACCCAGAGGATAATACAATCTTAGACGGTATCAAAAGATACACCCACCTAGTATCCCGGCATCGAGAAATTTTACCGGGCAGAATTTATATCGCACCTCCGGAACAAAAAAAAATGGATCCCTTTACCATCAATGAAGAAAATTTTGTTCAGACATTACTTTCTTTACCTTTAAACACGAAGGTCAAGAAAGGATTAGTGCAAATTTTAGCCGGTTTCTCGCCTCTTTTGACTCAAGAGATCCTTTTCAGGGCTCAATTACCTGAGATGACGATCATTGATGAATTGGGAGAATATGAGCTGATTCGCCTTTGGCAGGCACTGAATGAAATCATTGCTCCTTTAAAGAATCGGCAGCTACAGACTAATGTAGTCCTGGATGGGGAAAGACCCATTGATTTTTCCTTTATCCATCTCCAACAATTTTGTGAGTATCGCCTGATGGAATTTCCTCAGATAAGTGCGGCCTTGGATTTCTTTTTTACCCGCCAGGAAGAAAATGAACTTTTTATAGCACGGCAAAGAGAATTAATCAAGATCGTCACCAATGAATCAGAAAGGGTGGAAAAAAAACTCGCCCTGCAACGGGAAAAACTCCAGGAAACAGAGGAGGCAAACCATTACCGTTTGCTGGGGGATCTGATTACGGCAAATATGTATAACTTATCCAAAGGAATGAGTGAGGCTGTATTGGATAATTTATATGACGGGGAAGAATCTATTCCGGTTACGCTGAATCCGGTTTTATCACCTGCAGAAAATGCTCAATTTTATTATAAAAGATATAATAAGGCAAAATCGTCGAAGGCATTAATCGAAGAACAAATGATCAAGAATCAAGAGGAACTGGACTATCTTTTTTCTGTGCTGACCTACCTAGAGCAATCTCAAAACATTGATGAACTGGAAGAAATAAGACAAGAGTTGGTGGAAAATTCTTACCTTAAGGAGAAGCATGCCCGAAAAAAAACAAAAAACAAGGGTAAGTCCTCCCCGCCCCTGACTTTTACTACACGAGATAATTATACCATTTTGGTAGGAAAAAATAACAAACAAAATGATTTATTAACCTTAAAAATGGCGCGGAAAGATGATTTGTGGCTTCATACAAAGAATATTGCGGGGAGCCACGTTATTATCCGACGCAAAACCGGTGCAGAGATTCCCTTTTCCGTCATTGAAGAGGCGGCACGTTTGGCTGCTTACCACAGCAAAGCTCGGGATTCCTCCCAAGTACCGGTGGATTACACCCTAGTAAGCAAAGTAAAAAAACCTTCTGGAGCTAAACCAGGGATGGTCATCTATTTTGAACAGAAGACTATATTTGTAACCCCGGAACAATCTCTCTTACCGGAACTAAACCATCAGTGTTAACCACTTATTTGATAACCGCTCATGTCCCATAAATTAGGCGTAAGCCTCCCGCATTAAAGCAGGTGGCTTACGCCTAATAAATAATGATTTTAATATCTCCATTTTTAAAGTTCAATGTATTCATGACAAAATTTACTAATCAATTCTTCTCGGTTCTTTGAAATCAACGGAAATTTCCCGGCAGAATTTATAAACGTGGTCGGCAATTCTTTCCAGGTAATTAACGATATCGATAAAGATAACACCGGCTTCTACGGTACAACTTCCCGTCTCCAGCCGTTTGATGTGCTTTTGCACTAGCTTGGCGGCGATTTCATCCACTTTTTCTTCCAGTTCATATACTTCATAAACAATGGTAGGATCATTGTTACGAACCGCTTGAATCGACTTTTCATACATTTCCATAATGGTCGCTTCCATCTCTTGTAATTCCTGAATAGCCTTATCGCTAAATTGGAGATGGCGATCTATTTTTGACGTAGCTAGATCAATAAAATTCTCCGCATGATCCCCCACCCGTTCCAAATGATTGATACTGCTAATCAGAGCAGGAATCATGACCGACTGAGATTCTAACAAGGGGCGTTTTGATAATTCCACCGTATAAGCAGTAATATCACGCTGTAATTTATTGACCGTTTCCTCGTCCCGTCTTAACTTGTTAAACCTGCTGGTATCATCGGTATAAAAGCTTTGCATCACATCCTGAACCATCGCACGGGTAATTTCTGCTGCCCGAATAATTTCTGCTTGGATTGCTTTAAGTGCTGCAACCGGGGTATCCAACAACAATTTATCCAGCACGGATGGTTTTTCATCCTTACCGCGAATAACAGTTTCCAGGAATTTAACATAATATTTATTCAAGGGCAAAAAGACAAAAGCGCTAAAGATGTTAAAAAGAGTGTGAGAGTTGGCAATCTCGGCACTGATATTTGCCCCCGGTTGCAAATACTGGGTAAATACCTGAATAACTATAATAAACCAAGGCATCAAAAGTGCCACTACCGCCACCCCAAAAATATTATAGATGGTATGAGCCCAGGCGGTGCGGCGCGCATGAATATTTCCTGTCATACTGGCCAACTGGGCAGTAATACATGTCCCAATATTATCTCCTAACATAATTAGAATAGCTGTTTTTAAATCTAAGATCCCGGCCATCCCTAAAACCATCACTAAACCGACAGTGGCACTGCTGCTATGAACCAGAGCAGTAGCTGCTGCTCCAAGAAATATCCCCACTATAGGAATAGAAGCGTAGTTAGCAAAGAAAAAACGCAGCGTTTCACTTTCTCGCATAATAGGTATCCCGGAATTCAAGATTTTTAAGCCCAAAAACATCATCCCAAAGCCCATCAAGGCGCTACCTATGTGTTTGACTAAATCTCGACGGGCAAAATAAGATAAAGCAAAGCCAATTCCCAAAATGGGCAAAGCTATATCCGTTAGCTTAAATTTAAAACTAAAAGCCATTAACTGAGCAGTTAAGGTCGTACCAATGTTAGCTCCGTAAATAATGCCGATGGCTTGAGGTAGCTTCATGAGGCCGGCATTGACAAAGCCTACAGTAAGGACAGTGATGGCAGTACTGCTTTGCACCAAAGCCGTTAAAAAGGTCCCCACCAAAAAAGCAATCCACACATTACCGGTAAGAGCAGACAAGATTTGTTTCATCAACGGGCCGGATGCCTTTTCCAATCCTTCCCCCATCTTATCCACACCGTACATCAGCAAAGCCGTTCCACCAATCAAGCCGAAAATCAATTCCTGCATTTCAGTCCTCCGTCTTGAATCATAGCTGAATCAATTTTTAATCTTTGAGATTCGAGAATATTTTTGAGATTCTGTTAAGATTTGACTTGCAAGTAATCAATATTCGACGAAATCCCTTAATTTCCTTTATTTATTATCAACTATAAACCATAAGTTACTCTAATAACTAACTGCCGTTAATTCCCCCGCTGCTTTGAAATGTGCATTAAACGGCATAAGCTAAGATTCCGGTTAATCATTATTTTAACCCTCTACTTCCGGGTTTAATCGCCGGTGAGCCTTCTTTACAAAGAGGACATTGCTCCGGTTCCCAGGTGGTAACTTCCATAGAAATTACGCTTTCAATTTTTACACCAAAATCTACTTTACCACCGCTGCGATCAACCAAAACGCCTACTCCAACAACTTCGCCTCCTTGAGCATGAACCAGATCTATCACTTCTTGCACCGATCCCCCTGTGGTGATCACGTCCTCAACGACCAAAACTCTTTGTCCCGGTTCGATCGTAAACCCGCGACGCAGAGTCATCCGACCGTTTTCTCGTTCCGCAAAAATGGCTTTCACGCCCAAATAACGGGCCGTTTCGAAAGCGACTAAAATTCCCCCCATGGCAGGTCCAATAACCAAATCCACCAAATCATAATTGAAGCGTCGAGCAATTTCTTGACATAAGAGAGATGTATCATCTGGATATTGAAGGACCTGGGCACATTGGATATAGCGGTCACTATGTTTACCGGAGGTAAGCAAAAAATGGCCTTCCAGCATAGCTCCTGATTCTTTGAAAATTTTTAAGGCTTGTTCCTTACTAAGCATGAATCCCTTCCTCCATCTCTGCAACAATTTTTTGTGCCGCTTCTCCCGGTTGTTCATGGGCTGTAATAGGACGTCCCACCACTAAATAGGTAGCACCCAGTTGTATCGCTTCCTTGGGTGTTAAGATTCTTTTTTGATCATTGGAAGCAGCCCAATTCGGTCTGATCCCTGGTGTGACAATAACAAATTCCGGTCCGCAGGCCTTGCGAATTGCCGTAATTTCTTTAGGGGAAGCAACAACACCATCGATACCGGCCCTTTGAGCTAATTGGGCCCACTCTACAACTTGATCTTGAATGGGTTTGGCAATCCCAACCTCATTTTCAAAAACTGTCTGACTGATACTGGTTAAGACGGTAATCGCCAAAACAATGGGTTTGGTAATCTTCATGTCATGAGCCGTTTCCCGCACGGCTCGCGCGGATTTTTCCATCATTTCCTGTCCCCCACATGCATGTAGGGTAAACATGAAGGCCTTTTTGCCCGTAATGATCCGGGAGGCTTGACTTACTGTATTGGGGATATCGTGAAATTTCAAATCCACAAAAACCTTTCCCCCCAGGAATTGAATATCTTTAACAATATCCGGTCCAACACTGTTATAAAGCTGCATACCTACCTTAAAGGCACCAACCTTGTCCCAAAGCTGTTCGACCAAAGTTAAGGCTTCTTCACGGGTTGATACATCAAGAGCAACAATTAATTTTTCCTTCATTATATCACCAACTTTCTCTAACTTTCAGCATTATCTTTCAATTCTCGGTCTTTTCTTCTTATCTCACCCTACCACTTTCAGTCTTAACTTTTTATTTATATTTTTCATCTTGCAATTTCTTCCATGCTAGGCCAACAATTTCATTTACATCCTGAAAGCCATGTCGCACCATGTATCCCTCAATCCCCTGAATAATCTCTATCGCTGCACGAGGATTAATAAAATTGGCTGTCCCCACAGCTACACCGGTGGCACCGGCAAGCATCAATTCTACCGCATCCTGCCAAGTAGTAATTCCCCCCATGCCAATAATGGGCAAGGGCACCGCCTGACTGACCTGCCAAATCATACGCACCGCCACCGGCTTAATAGCAGGACCGGACAGTCCTCCCATGGTATTAGCTAAGATCGGCTTCCTTTGTTCAATATCAATGGCCATGCCCAGCAAAGTATTAATCAAAGAAAGGGCATCGGCTCCACCAGCCTGAGCCGCCTTAGCCATGACAACTATGTCCGTAACATTGGGCGAAAGTTTGGCAATGACAGGGAGAGAGGTATTCCTTTTCACCCCGGAAATCACCTCTTGGGCAGCACAAGGATCCGTACCAAAAGCCATCCCACCTTTTTTGACGTTAGGGCAAGATATATTTACTTCCAAGGCGGAAATCCCCGGTACACCCTCTAAACGTGCTGATAATTCCTGATAATCCTCCAAAGAATTTCCCGCGATATTAACAATCACAGGTACCTGAAAATTTCTTAAATAGGGCATGGTTTCTGAGACCAAAGATTCTACGCCGGGATTTTCCAGACCAACGGAGTTTAAAATACCCGCCGGCGTTTCTACCAGCCGAGGTGGTGCATTCCCTGAACGAGGTTCTAAAGTTGTTCCTTTGACTGTAATGGCACCTAACATATTTAAATCCACAAAAGGAGCATACTCCGGTCCGAATCCAAAGGTGCCGGAGCAAGTGGTCACCGGATTTTGCATTACCAAACCACCTATATTTACCCTAAGGTTAACAGCCATCTATGTGCACCTCCCCAAAGGGAAAAACAGGTCCGTCAGAACAAACCTTGGCATATTTTTTCCCGGTTTCCTCATCTGCTATTTTTGCACAGGAGCAGCTGAGGCAAGCTCCAACGCCACATCCAATCATGGCCTCAAGGGAAACCTCACCGGGAATCCCTTTTTCTAAGCCCAGCTGATCCACCTTGGCCAGGACGATTTTCGGGCCGCAGGCATAAAGAAAGTCCGCTGGATGGTCTAAAAGATATCTTTGTAAAAGCTCGATCACATTTCCTTTGTCCCCCAGGCTTCCGTCATCTGTGGCCACCAACACCCGGCAGTCCAAGGCAGAAAATTTTTCCCGGCTTAATATCAAGGACTGGGACCGGGCTCCCAGGAGCACTGTAATCTTTTTACCGCATGAAATCAGTCTTTCAGCCAGGGGAAAAAGAGGGGCAACGCCAATCCCACCTCCGACCATCACTCCATGATCTCCTGAAAAGCTTAAAGAAAAGCCTTTTCCCAGAGGGCCCAAAAGATCGATTTTTTCTCCAGCCTGTCTTTGACTTAATAGTTTTGTCCCCTTACCCACCACCTGATATAGAACTCCCAAAACTCCTTCTTCACGGTTAATTTCATGTAAACTAAAAGGTCTCCTGAGCAAGGGATCAAATCCTGTATTTATTTTGATATGTATGAACTGTCCCGGTTGCGCTTTTTGGGCGATGGACGGAGCTTCTAACTCCAGGAAATAAACATCCGATTGCAGGGCGCGATTAGATCGTATTTGGGCAGAGATCTGAAACACTTCACCACTCCTCTCCACTTTGATTTTATTATGATTTCTCCGGCAATACTATATTCAGAACAATACCGGCTAAGGTAGCATAACCCACTTTTCCTGTACCCACTCCTAAAATCAAAATGACCGCAACAATAATTAGATTGCGTGTGGAAGATAAATCAGTTTTGGCCTCAATCATGGTGCGAATACCGGCAGCGGCAATCATCCCAAAAAGGAGAATACATATCCCGCCCATTACGGAGGTCGGAATGGTACTCAGGGTGGCGGACAGCTTACCTATTAAACTTAATGAAATAGCAATGATGGCCGAGATCCGAATCACCCAAGAGCTATATACTTTGGTAATGGCCAAAACTCCAATGTTTTCCCCGTAGGTAGTGCTGGGCGGACCACCAAAAATGGACGCCACAATCGTGGCCAGACCATTCCCCAACAGTACTCGATCAAATCCGGGATCCTTGATCATATCCTTTTCAGTTACATTACCAATAACAAAAATATGCCCTAAATCTTCAATGATGGTTACAAAAGCAATCGGCGCAATGGCCAGCATCGCAGCTGCCGTAAATTCAGGAATGGGAAAATGGAAACTGGCAAAAGAAAAGACCTGTCCGGCAAAATCTTGGGCGTAAGCCGAGGTCGGATTTGAGAACCAAGGCGCATTTATAATTGGGGTAATATCAATCAACTGCATATCGGGGCTGGCCAGGCCCATCTCTTGAAGCTTGGGTAAAAAACCGCCATATTGAATAATAAGAGAAAAAATATAACCGGAAATAATACCTAAGAGGATGGGAACTACTTCAAACATTCCTCTGCCCATAATACTATAGAATACTGTAATCATCAGAGTAAAAATTGCTACTACCCAGTTGGTAGAAGCCATACCACCCACTGCCGTTTGAGCCAGGGCCAATCCAATAATGATAACGACAGGGCCTACTACCACGCTAGGTGCATAACGGTCAATAAAACCTGTGCCAAAGGCTTTAATCAATAGAAAAACAATAAGATAAACTATTCCAGCAATCATGGCGCCGCCCATAGCTTGTCCTAAGGAATGTTTCTCCGTCACAAACAAAGCCAAGGGAGCAATAAAGGCAAAGGATGACCCTAAGTAGGCCGGAACCATTCCTTTAGTAAAAAAATGGAATATCAAGGTGCCGATCCCTGAAGTTAAAAGAGCGACCGACGGCGACAAACCGGTAAGAAAAGGTACCAAAACAGTTGCGCCAAACATGGCAAAAACATGTTGCAGAGCTAGAGGAATAGCTTTTGAGACAGGTAGTTTGGCTTCAATAGGGATAATTTGCTTACTCATAGAAAACCTCCATTTTGATTTAATAGATTTAAAAAAGCGCTTTCTACAATTTCTGAGGCTACCTGGATTAATACTTTATCTTTGCTTACTTCATCCCTTACCTGGGGTTTTCCTGATACTCGATACTTAGTTGTTTATAGTTCATTTCTTAATCTTTTTAATATGTTTTGAAAATAATCCGGTACAGGTGCTTCAAATTCCAGATACTCTCCAGTGCGGGGATGCTGAAAACCAATAAGAACCGCATGGAGAGCCTGACCCTTAAGACCGAAATTTCCTTTACGCGGTCCATAGAGGGGATCTCCCACCACCGGATAGCCTAGGTAACTCATATGTACCCTAATTTGATGGGTTCGCCCGGTTTTGAGCCTGGCTTCAATCAGAGAATAATCCTGAAAACGCTCTAGCACTCGATAATGGGTCACAGCAGGCTTGGAATTTTTTAACACCACCGCCATCTTTTTCTTTGTGCTGGATGGCGTCCAATCGGGGCATCAATTACTCCAGCCGGTTCAGCCACAGAACCATGAACCAGGGCATGATAGACACGAGTTAACGAATGGTCTTTAATTTGAGCGGCAAGACCAATATGTGTGAAATCATTCTTTGCCACCAACAAAAGGCCAGAGGTATCTTTATCAATCCGGTGAACAATTCCCGGACGAATCACTCCATTTATCCCTGAAAGATCTTGGCAATAATAAAGCAAGGCATTCACCAGAGTACCTTCATAGTTTCCTGCAGCGGGATGCACTACCATACCCTGAGGCTTATTGACCACCAAAAGATCTCTGTCTTCATAAACCACCTGAAAAGGAATCTTTTCAGCTTTTACCTCCAGTTCCCTAAGTTGAGGTATGCTAAGCTCAATTTCATCTCCAGGTGCCGGAGAATAATTAGCCTTGACCTTCTGTCCGTTGACTAAAACATCCCCCTCCTTTATCAGTTTTTGAATCCGGGAACGGGAAAGTCCTGGATAATTCTTGGTCACTAAAACATCCAACCGATTCGGTAGATGTTCCTCCTCCACACGAATTTTTACTTTTTTTCCTTCTAATGCTTCCAAAAGATATCACCATTTTTCAAATTTACTGGCTTTATAGATCGATTATTTTTTTTTAAAACTAATATCGTTTCTGCATAGAACCCAAGCGATTAAAACCACGCCCACAACAATGGCACAATCAGCTATATTAAAAACAGGCCAAATGCGTAAATCTAAAAAATCAATCACAAAACCGAGACGAATACGATCTATCAAATTTCCCAAAGCTCCGCCCATGACCAGGGCAAGACCCACACGGAGCAGGACCCACTTTTGCTCTATCCGAAAAAATACATAAAGTGATGCTGCCAAAGCGATCACCGTTACCAGAACAAAAAAACTTGTTTTACCCGATAAAAGGCTAAATGCCGCCCCGGTATTCTCTACATATGTAAGATGAAAAATATTTAATATTAAAGGCATACTCCCTATTTCCAACAGATAAGTCCACGCCAGATATTTCGTGAACTGATCCAGAATCAATACTCCAACCATGATAAAAATCAGCACCAAAATATTCTCTCCCCAAAATTTTTATCAGCTTTTTTTGCTGCACCTATATTAACACGAAACCATCATGAATCACAAGGAGTTAGGTAGTTATTATTCTTAAATTCCAAATATTTTAGGGACAATAGCGGCATTCCTCCGGCAAAGGGTTTTCGCTTTGGCCAGTCTGGCCATTTTCCAAATGTCTTTATTTAGTAGGGGCTCGCCCCACCCCTGCAAGTAAACCCATTTAGCTCGGTCAAAATAAGGCAGTAATTTCTCGAAAACCTGAAGCGTCATCAGGTTTTTTTCTCCTGCTTCATTAATGTATCTTGTAGGACAAAATTTACAGTGTAAATTACAAAAGGAACTGATTTCTATCTGCATCGCCTCAATATCTTTAACTTTTGGCAGTGGTTTTCTTTTGAAAATGCCTGATTGATTTTTCATTGTATATTCACACCTTAATAATAATTAATAAGCTCTTCTCACCTTGATTCTTAAATTTTGGCGCAATTCCCTGCCTGGTTGAGAAAATAAAGAAGCACTATTATTAGGACTGAAAGTTGCAGAATAACCAAATATGGGAAACAAAAACAGCCATAATTGCGTCTATGAAAAAGAATACGAAAAAAAGAATAGGTAAATTGTATATTTTTAGTCGCAAGCATTTAATTTAAAATAATTATTTTGGAGGTGGCCGCCATGAAAAAATTCTGTCTTGTTGTTACTCTATTTTTTATCCTGGTCTGTTCTTTGAGTTTTTTCCCATCTTTAGAAGCTGCAAGCGGACAAGAAGAAATTAAGGTTATCTGCGACAATAAAACTTTAAAATTTGACGTTCAGCCTCGGATTGTTGATAACTATGTCTTTGTCCCCTTTAGAACTGTTTTTGAAGCTTTAGATGCCCAGGTCACCTGGGATGAAAAAACCGGAACGATTCAAGCTGTTTCCAAACAAAGTGTTCTTAAAATTAATCTCCGTGAAAACACCGCCAGTATCAATGGAAATAAGACCGTATTAGCACCGCAACCCATTATGGAAAAGGGACAGACTCTACTCCCCGTGAGATTTGTCAGCGAGGCTCTTTATGCCCGAGTTTCCTGGAAAGGAGAACAAAAAACAGTATTGATTGAGAAAAATAAACTCCCGGTGGTAGGCAGCTACCAAAATCTTAAAAAAATCCTGTCTACCTCAGAAATCGCAAGAGAATTATATCAAGGAGGAAGATCTACTGAAATAACGATAAACAAAGCAACAGCTGATGGCTCAATCGAAACAGAAGCACCTGCTTCAGCAGACCAGTATATGGATAATTCCGGGGAAACTGTTGACTTTTCAACTACCAACCTCCAGATAGAAGGAGTAGACGAAGGAGACCTGATCAAAACCGACGGTTCATATATCTACCAGGTAAATAACAACCGGGTAGTTATTGTGCGCGCCTTTCCGGCAGAAAAAATGGCAGTCACCCAAATTATTAAATTTAACCTCGGAGAATTTTCTCCCCGGGAATTATATGTAGATGACAAGCACTTGGTGGTAATCGGTTCCTCCTACGATAACCATACGATGAATAGGCCTTTGATTGCCGAAGACATTAATATTTACCCTCCTGTTTTACAAAGCCAAACAGTAAAAGTCCTTATTTATGACATTAGCAATAAAAGCAATATCAAAAAAATTAGAGAAGTGGAGTTAGAAGGAAGCTATATCTCCTCCCGGAAAGTAGGAAGCCTGGTTTATTTAACAACTAACAAGTATATCGACTATTATCGCATTATGAAGGGCGAGGAAGAGGCGGCACTGCCTTTTTATCGCGACTCCATTATGAAAGACCCAAAGATAGAAATCCCCTATAAAGATATCTGCTATTTCCCGGGCAGACTTCAACCCAATTACCTTATAGCCGCGGGACTGGATTTGGATCAACCGGATAAAGAAATGAAAGTTTCTGCCTACCTGGGAGCAGGGGAAAATATTTATGCCACAGCACACAGTTTATATGCCGCTCTTACCGGCTATCAGACCGGAGAAAATGTTGTGTCGGAATTAAATACCTTGGTCTATAAATTCACCCTAGATCAAGGGGAAGTTAAATACGATGCCCTAGGTGAGGTTCCCGGTACCATTCTTAACCAATTCTCCATGGATGAACATCAGGGTTTTTTCCGGATTGCCACTACCAGCGGTACAACCTGGCGTAGCGGGGCTACATCTAAAAACAACATCTATATTTTTGATAAAGAAATGAAGATCACGGGCAAAATTGAAGACATCGCCCCCGGCGAAAGAATATATTCCGTCCGTTTTATGGGTAACCGCGGCTACATGGTTACATTTAAAAATGTTGATCCCCTCTTTGTCATTGATCTAAAAAACCCCCATGAACCGAAAATTCTCGGGGCCTTGAAAATTCCCGGATACAGCGATTATCTACATCCCTATGATGAAAACCACCTTATCGGTTTTGGAAAAGACACCGTAGAGTTAAGTCAAAAAGATGAGATGGGAAAAGAAGTAGGTACCATGGCATTTTACCAAGGCATGAAAATTGCTCTCTTTGATGTAAGTGATGTGACCCGTCCGGTACAAAAATTTCAAGAAATTATCGGGGACAGAGGTACGGATTCCGAACTCCTCAGGAATCATAAAGCCCTCTTGTTTTCTCGAGAAAAAAATTTAATGGCCTTCCCTGTTACCGTGATGGAAATTAAAAACAAGCATCAAATCCAAAGCCAAAATAATTTTCCTGATTACGGAGAATTTACCTTCCAGGGAGCCTATGTCTATCAGCTTGACTTGGCAAAGGGTTTTCTCCTAAAAGGGACCATTACCCACCTGGATCAGGAAGATCATCTGAAGGCCGGCTTATATTGGTACCCCAACGCTAAAAATATCGAGAGAATCATTTACATTGGAGAGACTTTGTATACAATCTCCCCAGAGATGATCAAAGCACATGACTTAAACAACCTTGCTGAGATCATGAGCTTAGAAATCCCCAAATAACCAAGTATGTTCCCGTTCCTCCGGAGTACCCCGAAAAAAACAAAATATGATTAATGGAAAACAGCATATCCATTGTATACCAATGGATATGCTGTTTTTTCTGATATTTTTAAATTTCTCATAGATTGTGAGCCATTGCTTTTGGAGACATATAAATTACTGTGCGTATATTCTATACCATTACCCTGTGCACCACTTTCTTGTCCAAATCATTGCAAAGCATCAATCCTTAATTGATAATATCCTTCCATAATTCTCCTGAGCACCTCATCAGGTTGGGCGAGGATCCTGTCCATCTGCTGGAATTCCTTTAAAAGATAAAAGGCATCTTCCATTAGAATTCCTCTTTGATTTAACTGGGCCAGCTGCTCCTCTGTAAAACTTAACTCAAGGTTTTTCTTGTCCCGTTCCTTATAGTATTTTTGATAATCACCAATCGTCCATTGACTAAGATCTTTTTCTGCAAGTTCCGGATCGTCATTTTTTATAGAATTGATCATTTCTTCAGTCAGCTGCCAGGTGCTTTCTATTACCTTAAAATCGTGATATGAAAACCTGGAAATTTCTTCTTCCGTATATCCATGCTCTCGTAATTCTCCTTTGAAATCATAAGAAAAAGCATCTAAAGGCTTGGTATCAATAATTTTCTCCATATTGATTTTAGGAATATCAATATCCAAAGAAGAAGGCAGCCGGACTGCATTGATTATCTCCTCTCGATGAGGGTAATCCTGATTTTTAAGTGCCTGATGAATTTCTTGGGGTAAAAATTGCACTACATTATATAAAGAAAAATTGCTATCATCCGATACAACGAGCTGATTCTTATCATCAAAACTGATTTCCGTTCCCAGATAGTCGGTAAAAAAACTTAAGGGTACATAAGCTTTCCCTTGGTCATTTACCGCCGGACCTTCCATAATGTACATGATGTGTCCATCTTTATACACATGAGACGAATCATAATAAAACTTTAAAACGATCCCATCTTGACTCAAAACAAAGGACCCTGCTTCATCCGCTTTATAATTTAAGCCTAAGAGTTCGCTGGCCTTCTTAACCGCTAACATTGAAATCCCATCAATGTCTTTGAGGGCTCCTCACGGCTTTGACCCACATCCTGCAAAAACCATACTTACCATTATTAAAAATATTATTAAACTCTTTTTCATCATCGTCTCCTCCGCTAGATAAAAATACCAATCCAATGAACTTATTCGTGTAAAGCTTACCGCCATTTATCCTTATAATTTCAACATAGTCAAAATATTTCCTGCAAAAAAATTAAAGCCGGTTCAGGGTTGATTAAAATAAACTACCCCACCGGCTCTTGTTATATTTTCTTATGCTCAGCTGCTCAGCTAAAATCCTTTTGAATTGTCCCATCTTCGGAAATAATGTATGGGATCTGATCGACATCTGTCACCCCACCCTGATCCTCTTCCCAATTATTATAAACATTTGGGTACTGGGCATTACTACCTTCTCCTAGATCCTGAGGCGTATCGGCGGTACCGTAGCGGGCCACAGCCTGCCAGGCATCTTCCCCATCAAAGGTGTTTTGCTCAGCAGAGCCCTCAAGATGCTTCCCAAAAGACGGTTGCATAACATACTCTTCAATGGGGCGGGGCGTACGGTCCGGCCCTGTTTGTGCTTTTTTACAAGTCAAACATAAATCTGCTGAGGGCATGGCTTCCAGTCTTTTGGTATCTATGGGATTCCCGCACTGAGCACAGATCCCGTAGGTAGAGTTATCAATTTTTTCTAAAGCCTTTATCACATTTTGGTACTGGATCTGAGCATTATCCCTAAGGGACAGGTCCTTGCTCCGTTCGAACATTTCATCCCCAATGTCCGCCGGATGATTATCGTACACGGATAATTCACTGATGGAATCAGCCATTGGGTCACTTAATCCCTGATTGAGACTTGCGATACTCTTACTGAGTTCTTCCTTTTCTTTTAAGAGCCAGTTACGAAAACGGGCTAATTCATGATAATCCAATTCGAATTCCTCCTTAATAAGAATAGGCAATTAATAATCATGTTTTCTGGCATTAGATCGGAAGATCTTACTTTGTAACTATGGTCTTAAACCTTTGCTTTCCTGAACATAATTCAATAATTCTGCGATGAAATCACCAATTAGAGGCAGATTCAAACCCACCAAACGTTGCAAAATCAAAAAGGCAAGAGCACCTAATATAGTAAAACCAATGGCAATGCCAAAGCCCCGAGCTACTCCGGCAATTAAATTGACCCATATTAATCTCTTGGTATTATGCAGCAAGTCCACATATTGCGCCAGTTTCATTTTTTCCAGATATAAGGCCAGTTGATCCAACTTTTTTTCTAAATTTTTGTCCATGATCTTGCAACCTCCCCATGTTTTATTTTTTCCTGAAGAAAAAAAAATATCCTTGCCCTTTCCTTTTCAAACAGCTTCGGAAAGAAAAAATAAAGGGTGTTTCCTTATCATAATAAAGATGCACCCTGATTATACCATATTCCATTTTCTTAAAAAGATTATTAAGTAACACTACCTGTAATAAGAGCTAAAATTGCCATGCGAACAAACAACCCATTATGGGCTTGCTGGAAATACAACGCTCCCGGATAAGAATCCACTTCCAAAGCAATTTCGTTAACTCTGGGCAAAGGATGTAAAATAATCATGTCTTCCTTGGCCACGCGGAGTAACTCCTGATCTACTATAAATAAATCCTTAACTTCTTCGTATTCGGCTACACTGGCAAAGCGTTCTTTTTGCACCCGGGTTACATATAACACATCAGCCTGAGCAACCACTTCTTTTAAAGAATGGGTTTCAGTAATTTTGATTCCCCTATCTCTCAGGCTCCGCACAATCTCTGCCGGCATTTTCAGTGCTTCGGGAGATGCCAGAATCAACTCACAACCATAAAGAGCAAAGAATTCAACTAACGAATGCACCGTGCGGCCATATTTCAAATCACCTACCAGGGCAATGGTTAACCCTTCTACCCGGCCTTTTGCCTTCATAATAGTGTAGATATCTAAAAGCCCCTGGGTAGGATGCTGCCCAGCACCATCTCCACCGTTAATAACCGGATGCAAGGCTGCTTGAGCTGCCAGATCCGCAGTTCCGGTAACCGGGTTTCTAATCACGATCACATCGGCATAACCGTCAATAACAGAAATAGCGTCATAAATGGTTTCACCCTTGGCCGAAGAAGAAATTTGGTTGGTTTCAGATTCGGCCACCGTGATCACAGCACCGCCCAAGCGCAGCATCGCCGTCTCAAAAGACAAACGTGTTCTGGTACTGGGTTCAAAAAAAAGGGCTGCCATGACCTTCCCTTCCATATCTTTAATCACTTTCTTTTCAAATAAGAGCTGTTCATAATGGCCTGCCGTATTCATAACCGTTTCGATATCCTCGAGCTTAAACTGAGCAGCATTCAAAATATCCTTGTTGAAAAATGAATCTAATTGTTCCTGCTGAGGTTTTTTAAATAGGACTGCCATGTGATGCCTCCCAAAATCATAATTCATCTTTTCTATGTATTTTCGCGGAAAAATGACCAAATGTCAATTCTTTCGAGCAAAAATTTCTCTCGAGATGTATATGTATTTTTTTTACCGATACTCGATCCTCTTTATAATTTTTAGTTAGGACAAGAACTAGACATTGCAAATCCAAGCTTTTTAAAAGTAAAAAAAGAGATCGGTCAGATTGGGACCAATCCCTTTTCCATATTCTTAAATCTTATTTAGGGATGAATAAATTTTCCCCCGGGAGTTCCGACAATTTCACCATTTTTCGCCACAGTAATACCCCGGACAATGGTTTGTACCGGTGCGCCCTGAAGCTCCATCCCTCCATAAGGGGTAACCTTGGTTTTACTGTGTAATTTTTCTTTTTTGATCCTGGTTTTTAGCCTCAAATCCACAATGGTTAAATCGGCATCAGTACCCACTTCTAATGAGCCTTTCTCCGGGTAGAGACCAAAAATCCGCGCCGGATGCTCCGATAATATCCGAGCTAGCTGATTGACAGTAAGCTTCCCCTTATTAACACTATCAAGCATCAGAGGTAACATAGTTTCCACGCCGGTGATCCCGGCAGGAGCCTGCCATAAATCCAAAGCTTTTTCTTCCTCTGTATGAGGCGCATGATCGGAACTAAGCACCGATAGAACTCCGTCCTGCAACCCCTGCCAAAGCATCTCCTGATCCTCCCTACGGCGGATGGGAGGATATACCTTCATCAATGAACCTAATCGAGGAAAATCCTCATCGCATAAATACAAATAATGAGGACATGTTTCCCCGGTGACGGGATAACCTTTAGCTCGGGCCTCTCTGATCAAGCCCACTCCTTCTTTGGTAGTGACATGCAAAATATGCAAGCGGGTTCCTACCTCCTTGGCAAAGGAAATTCCCGTCTGTATCGTGGTTTCTTCCGCCAAATTGGGCCGCCCTTTAAGAAATGCCTCATAACCTTTTTCTCCGCTCTTTTCTACCTCTTGGGTTAAGGTTTGAATTAAAGCAAAGTTTTCCGCATGAATTGCCAGTACCTTTCCCGTTTGTGCCACTTTTTGAAAGACTTTATAAATCTCCCCTTCATCCAAAGGCGGAATTAGATGTTCCATGGAAGGATGATAATTATAAACTAGCTGAAAATTTTGGGGGTCAATGGCATATCCCCAAAAAAACTTAAAAGCAATGGCACCGGCACGACTCAACTGCTCTATTTCATCCATATTCAACCGTCCTAAGCAGATACCCCAAAGAGCAAAATCAACAAAAGCCTTGGGGGTAAAGTTTTCTACCTGATTTTTTAGATTTTCGACATTAGAAATTGGAGGATTAATATTAGGCATATCAAAAATTGTAGTCAACCCGCCGATAGCAGCAGCCATAGAAGCATGATAAAAATCTTCCTTAGGACTGGTGCCGAGTGAACCTTCCCGGGAATGGACATGGATATCAATAAACCCGGGAAAGACATAGCAACCCCGAGCATCTGTCACTTCTAAAGTATCTCCAGGCAATTCATCCTGAGTAATTGCCGCAATTTTTTCATTTTTGATATAGATATTTCCGGGATATGTTCTTTCCCCGTCAACAAGAATTCCATTTTTAACCACATGTTCCCACTGCATCACCAACCACATCCTTCCTGATAACCCTTAGCACGCACGAACCCTCAAGGTGATTCTCTCTTCGCACTTTATCTGCCAAAATAGCAATGGGGGTAAGTACACTGTTTGCAGGTTGAGCATAGGCCCCCTTCACCCATTTTGATAAAATCAGCCTTAACCAACTCTTCTCCGGCAAAGATTCGAGGCAAAACCACATCAAGCACTGTGGTACGATTAAACATGGCACACCCGGGTACTCCGAGAAGAACGGTTTGCCCTAAATAGGCACAGAGAAACATGTTTCGGCTGAGCCGGAACGCCATAGGTGACAATACGGGCGCCGCTTTTTCTGACGGCACCGGGAGTAAGATCATCAGGATCAACGGACATCCCCCCGGTTAAAATAATCATATCAGCCCCTTGGGCAGCAAAATTATGAATCGAGCTTTCGATCATCTCTAAATCATCATCACAGATTACATGCCCCAAAAACTCACTATCAAAAGCCGCAACTTTTTCTTTCATAACCGGGCCAAACTTATCCTCAATTCGGCCCTTATAGACCTCACTGCCGGTCGTGATGATCCCGACTTTCAGCTGATGGTAAGGCTTAACTTGAAATGCTGCTCCCTGTTCCTGACATAGCTTTTCCACTTGTAGCACATGCTCTTCGGGAACAACCAAAGGAATAACCCGCGCCCCAGCCAATTTCTGGTCCTTTTCCACCGGGAAATTCGTCGGCAGGCTGGCAATGGATACCAAATCTACCGAATTAATCTCAAAAAGCAGGTCTGAATTAACCTTGAATAACCCTTTCCGCTCAGCTGTTAAAGTGCATTTTCCTTCATATGGTTCGCCAAAGGAAATATTCTGACCGGCGGTAGCTTGAGCCAAACGCATGGCAGCATCATTTTCATGAATATCCCCTGGTTCCGGTGCCCAAACATAAATATGTTCCTTGCCTAAGTTTAACAATGTTTCGATATCTTCTTCCCGGATGATATGGCCCTTTTTAAAAGCGCGCCCCTTAAATTCACCTGGTATGATTTGGGTTATATCCTGGCACAAGATTGTTCCTACGGCATCCTGGACCGCAATTTTTTCCATTAGAGCACCTCCACTAATTTACGTTAAATATATTCAATCAAGACAGAACCTTGTCCGCCGCAGGCCATTCCTAAATCCTCCAAATCACACTGCCAATGGATGGACTGCTTGGTATTATAAACTTCCAGGGCTTTTTTAATCGCCTGGAATTCAAAAGCCCCCCCTCCGATCGTACCAATAATCGATGCGTCGGGATAAACAATCATTTTGGCTCCAGCTTTCCTTGGCGTGGATCCATCTGTATGAGTGAGAGTAACGAGAACGATGCTTACTTCCTGAGCCAAAGCTTTCAGTACACAATCCATTACTTCCTTATTCACGGCAAGATCACACCTTTCAATTCCTTGACAGGCTTTCCGCTGGCCCCATACTGAGTGGCAACAATTTCAGCAAGAATGCTTAAGGCAATTTCTGCTGGACTTTGTCCCCCTAAATCCAATCCAATGGGCGAGGAAATTTTGCTTAATTCGTCCCTAGTGTAGCCACCTTCCAACATTTTCCGAAAAGTGCTTTGCACCTTGACCTTACTACCAATCATACCAATATATGCTGCATTGGAACCAATGACATATTCTACACAGGCTCGATCCTGCAAATGACCCCTGGTCACAATGACAATACTGGTAGCGGGATCAATCTCACCAGCTAAAAGATTCTTTTCGAATAATTCTGAGAAATCACAGCAAATCGTTTTCTCAGCGCCGGGAAAACGTTGGGGATTAGAAAACTCATCCCGATCATCAACAACAATTACTCGAAAGCCCAAAATCACAGCAATTTCTGCCAAAGGAAGTGATATATGTCCTCCACCAAAGATAATAATTTTTTTCTGAGAGACCACGCCTTCCCGCAAAATCTGCACAGCATGCTCCGGGAATTCGGCCATTTTGCTCCAGGGCAAGGGCCAACGAAGCATTTCTGTCCCTGAAGTCATCATTCCTTTGTTTTGACTCAATAAAACCATATCCCGATCCAAAGCAGGAAGCCCCAAGGAACCAACAACCTCACCATCAGGAAGCACCAAGAGCCGTGCTCCCGTCTCCAGTTCCTCTAAACCATCTGACTCCAGCAAGGTATAAAGAACCCCACCTGTTCCCTGTTTCATACATTGTTCCAGCCGATAAAAAATCTGCTGTTTTTCCTTTCTTTGTTCCAGATAACTTTTTTTCCTTAGAATAAGAATAGCGCGCAGTATCCCAAGACCAATAATCCAGGCTTTATCCGTGACCTGATCCACCACCTGAATACCTTTTTCCGGATGAATATCCCCCACCTTCATCCCCATCTTTACCTTTAAGCCGGATCTTAAAAGTCCTCGTATCGTACCGGAAATCTGCGCCCGCACAGGCTGCTCCCCTACATAAGCCACTATATTCCCGGCATCTACCTCATCACCTAAGGATTTGACCTCTTGGAAAATACCCTCTCTCGGTGAGCGAAGCAGTCTTTCTGTGGTATAACCCAAAACATCTCCGGGAACACCGCTATCCGGAACCGCCCGGCCAGACAAAATAACTTCTCCCAGGTGAGGTCCCCTTTGGGTTTCAATGACCCCGTGAGCATCTTTGCCGGCTTCAAAGCCGGGTCCCAATGCTAGAACAATTTGGCCCATATCCATACGGCATCCCATATTTTTCTTCGTCATGGAAGCATCAATATAGATTTTCGGAGCATGCTCATGTGCTATCTTTCCCTCAGGGTCGACAATGATAGCTACTGCCCCTTTTTGGGTCACTTCCATGGCTTCGGAAAACTGACTGGCTAGAATGCCTTGCACACCTGCTACCCAGGCTTCACCCTGATAGACAGCCTCGGCAAAAGAAACTCTTCTACGCACACAAGTCGGCTGATCAAGCTCTGTCATCACAACAGGAAATCCTGCCTGATGCAATATACATGCTACGCCACTAGCCAAATCTCCGGCCCCTTTTATCAATATATAATCTAAATACACCTTAAAGGTCTCCCTCCATTACCTTGACGATTTTCCCATTTTTCTCCCATTGATGACGCCATTTTTCATATTCCTCCGGTGCATCCATATCAATCAAAATACCCGAATCATCTACTTCCAGATAAAAGCATTTTTTTGGATTCCTGTGAATAACACCGCGGGCACCCTCATCTCCTGCTATAGCTAATAGCTGGGGCAGGAGTTCCTGAGCAAAGAAAGCAGGGTGCCCCCTTCTTCCTCGATAAACAGGAATAATAATAGGATAAGTAAATTCTCGATAAGTCTTAATGATCTCCCGTACCGTTTTGGTTTGAATAAAAGGCATGTCCCCAGGAGTGATCATCACACCAGCCAAATCCTCATCCTTCTGAAGCTGTTCAATACCTGCCTGTACAGAAGAACCCATGCCCTGGGAAAAATGAGGGTTTTCGATAATTTCCACAGGATAAGAGGCCAATACCGAGGCGATTTTTTCTTTTTCATGCCCCAGCACCACGGCCACACCATCCACATCAGGCTGAAGAAATCCCTGGAGGGTATTTTCGATAACCGTCATATCCCCCATGGGCAGCAGCATTTTATTTGTCTTCATGCGACTGGAGAAACCGGCCGCCAAAATCAAAGCTTTAACCTTATCCAATTTCCTTACTCCTTTTTGTATGATTGTCTTTGCTCTGATAACTACTTTTTGAACCGGATCATGCAACTTCAACCGGATTGTTATCTCGCCTCAGGGATCCAAAGACCACCTTTTTCACGCCTTTTTCTTTGAGGGTCCTTACTAATTCCCAGGCTTTTTCCTCATCCTCTGGTGTTTCCACTTTGTTAATAAAGGGGATCCAGCGAGCGGTGTGAGGGACTAATTTTTTATAACCTTTCGGATGTAAGAGCACCTGAGCCACATCCCCTCCTTGAATCCTCCCCCCACAGGGAACACCTGTTAAGGCGGAAATTTGCTCCCAAGCATGAAAATATGTATCACCTAAAGGTTTATCCAAAGCATCAACCCCCAAAACGGGTACCACTAGGGTGGTGTTTTCCGGAATCACCGGCTCGTATGCTCTAGGTGCTTTAAAAGGCTTGCCATTGGCTCCGTCCCCTTCCACCAAAATTACCAAATCTGGTGCTGCTCCCATGATTCCATTGATCTGATCGGTATCCAATCCAATGATTTTTCCATCAGAATTAATAATCTTACCAAGGACTACCATGCTACCCGATTCAGGAATAATCTTATCCATGATTAAAGGTGTCTTCGAATCTCCAATCAAATGAAGTTCTGGTGAAAGTGTTTCGGGGGTATATTTTCGTTGTCGTCGTATAAACCACCCTTTTTCTTGAGCCATTAATTCTAAAGCCAAACGATTCATAGTACCGGTCTTCCCTCCACCTCCCAGGAAAACCACCAAATCACCGGAAGATATTGAAAAGGCTTCCTGTAGAATTTTTTTTACCCCAAAATACCATCCCCTCATCTCAACACTGTTGATCAAAAAATATTTTTATGACCTCCGTTATACTCATAATAATATATCCACTTGGAAGAAGAATCAATAAAAATTTTTGAGCTGTTTTATGCTACTTTTTCCTTCCATTATTTAAAATAAACCATTAGAATAAGATAAGGTAATACAATTTCTAATGAGGTGAGGATAATGGAGGCAAAATATAAACTCTGGCTAGAAAAAGAAGGCAAGGCTTTTGGTCGTGGACCTTACCTTCTTTTAAAAGGAATTGAAGATACCGGTTCTTTAAATCGCTCTGCCCGGAGAATGAATATGTCTTATAGTCAAGCACATAAATTGATTAAAGACATTGAAAAACGTTTAGGTTTTCCATTAATTATCAGTCATGCGGGCGGCCACGAGGGAGGCGGGTCACAGCTTACTAACGAGGCGAAAAATATCATGGAAAAATTTCTGGCATTTGAAAAAGAAAGCAGCGCTGCCATTAACGCTGCCTTCCGTAAATATTTTGACTGATTTGACTGATCGGTATCTCTTACCTTCTTATCCTTGTCCTAAAATCGCCTCTTCAATCGCTCCGAAACCAATTCTTGCCACCATCTTGCCCAACCGTTCACCGGGCAGAGCATTATTCTTATAAAAAACTATTATTTTCTCTATGATTTCCATTGCTTCATCTACAGTATAGAGACCTTTTAATTCCTGTCCCCAAGACTGCTCAAGTCCATCCATACCTCCTATAATGACAGCTACCTGGTTCTTTTTTTTGCCTATTAAGCCAATGCAAGCGAGATGAATTTTGGAACAATTATTCGCACAACCGGTAATATTAATTCTTAGCTTAGAGGGCAGAATCTCATTGTAGTATCCTTGATAAAACTTTTCATTCAATTTTGTTGTCACTTCAAAGGTGTCATACAAGCCCAATTTACAAATTGATCCCTTACAAGTATTAACCGGCCTGACCCGATTGCCTGTTCCGCCAATCATTAAACCGACATCTGCCAGTTCCTTCGTTACCTGATCTAAGTCCTCATAATTAAGTCCCGGAATCTCAATTTGCATTCTTTGAGTTAAAACATAATAACCATGACCGAACTTTTCGCCGATTTCTGTAATTTTTTTTGCTTCCCTCGCGTTGATTTTTCCTCCAGATGTAACAATTCTACAGGAAAAATGCTCATTGTCATTATTAAGAATATATCCTTTTCCCTTTAATGCTTTTATTTGGTCATCTGATAAACCCATGATAAACCTCCCCCTTTGTTTAGATAACTCTCCCTGTTAATTTGTTAAGGCATTTAAGGGAGCTGGAATGCGACCACCTCTTTGCACAAACTTCTCAGAACCATACTGATGTACGGACATCACCGGCCCTTTCCCCAAAAGACCGCCGAATTCTACATAATCCCCCACTTTTTTTCCCGGTGCCGGAATTATGCGCACAGCTGTGGTCTTATTATTAATCATTCCAATGGCCGCTTCATCAGCAATAATAGCAGCAATTGTTTGGGCCGTCGTATCTCCCGGTACGGTAATCATGTCCAGTCCCACGGAGCAAACGCAGGTCATCGCCTCCAATTTATCGATAGTCAGAGCCTGATCCTCAACAGCCCGAATCATACCGGCATCCTCACTCACAGGAATAAAGGCACCGCTTAACCCTCCTACATATGAAGAAGCCATAGAACCGCCTTTTTTCACTGCATCATTAAGCATGGCCAAGGCAGCGGTGGTGCCGTGGGTGCCACACTTCTCCAGCCCCATGGCCTCCAGAATATCTGCAACGCTGTCTCCAATAGCCGGCGTAGGAGCCAGGGATAAGTCAACTATCCCAAAGGGAACTTCGAGTTTTCTGGAAGCAACCCGGCCCACCAACTCTCCGACACGAGTTACCTTAAATGCCGTTTTCTTAATTACTTCAGCTAATGTGCCCAAATCTGCCTCAGGATGTTTGCGCACGGCACTTAAGACCGCTCCCGGTCCGCTGACCCCTACATTCAACACAACCTCCGGTTCCCCAATACCGTGAAAAGCACCGGCCATAAAGGGGTTGTCCTCGGGAACGTTGCAGAAGACCACCAGTTTGGCACAACCCAGGCCCCCATCTTGGGCTGTCAGATCTGCTGTTAATTTGACTACACGGCCCATTTCCAAAACTGCATCCATATTAATGCCGGCCTTGGTGGTGCCAATATTAACAGACGAGCAGACTCTTTCCGTGGCGGTTAGTACTTGGGGGATGGACCGGATTAAATTCCGATCGCCCCGAGTAAATCCTTTATGAACTAAAGCAGAGAAACCGCCGATAAAGTTCACACCCACGTCTTTGGCGGCACGATCCAAGACCTCGCCAAAAAGAAAATAATCTTCTGTTTCTGAAGCTTCCGCTACCATCGCAATAGGTGTCACGGAAATTCTCTTATTGACAATGGGGATCCCATAATCGGATTCAATGCTTTCCCCAACTTGAACTAAGTTTTGCGCATAATGATAAATTTTATCATATATTTTTTGACAGGAAATCTTCACATCATGATGGATGCAATCCCTTAAACTAATTCCCATGGTAATGGTACGTACATCCAAATTTTCCATCTGTACCATATTAATCGTTTCCATAATTTCATCAAGCTGAAAAGCAATGGGCATTTTTGTCGCCCCCCTCCTTTAACTCACAGGCTAAATCCTGTGCATAAACTGGAATATTTCCTCATGCTGCACCGTAATTTTTACACCGATTTGCGCCCCAACTTCATCTAAGGCTTTTTTAATACTGGCTAAGTCCACCGAGGAAGCAGACATATCACAGATCATAATCATGGTGAAAAAGTCTTGCATAATCGTCTGACTTATATCCAGAATATTTACTCCGTTGTCAGCCAAAACAGTCGTAACCCCGGCAATAATACCCACCTTGTCCTTACCAACTACTGTCACAATGATTCTGTCTTTCATTTCTTCCTCCTTTGTCCCCATTCTACGCAAGTTTAGGAATTGTGCATACAAGACCTTGATAAAACAAACCCGGTATCAGCATAATTATTATCTTACTCCATGTTAGAAAGTTGGTTAACCACCTGAGAACAACGATGACAAATAGTAGGATGCTTCTGATCCTCCCCTACGGAAACACTATAGGTCCAACAACGTTCGCATTTTTCTCCGGGTGCCGAAGTTACCAGTATCGCCAAATCCATTTCTTCTGCTTTTCCTGCTTCCGCCGGTACCTGAGCTTCCGGTTCATGCAATGTAGTAGCAGAAACTATAAAGATGGTGCTCAATTGATCCTCCACCGGTTTTAATTTTCTATAAACTTCTTTCCCCGGATATAGATCCACGGCAGCGTTTAGGGAATGACCGATTACCTTATTTTGTCGAGCAACCTCCAATTCCTTGGAAACCTTTTCCCTAATCTCTAAAATCTGATCCCATTTGGCAGCCAATCGCTCATCCAAATACCTTTTCTCTACCTCCGGCATAGAAGCCATCTGAACACTGACAGGCATATCTCCTTCTTTGGGCAGATAACGCCAGATTTCTTCCGAGGTAAAGGTTAAAATCGGTGCGATCAAACGTACCAAGGCATGGATCGTATCATACATCACAGTTTGAGCGGCACGCCTTCCCTGATCATGAGCCAGTGAAGAATAAACTCGATCTTTAACAATATCTAAATAAAAAGCACTCATATCAACCACACAAAATTTATGGATAGCATGGTAAACAACATGGAATTCATACGTTCGATATGCTTTTAAAGAACGGTCAATCAGAGCAGTCAACTGATGCATCGCCCAGCGATCAATTTCGAACAAGTCCTCATAAGCCACGCGATGGTTTAAAGGATCAAAATCATAAAGATTGCTCATTAAAAATCGTGCTGTATTGCGAATTTTGCGATAGGCTTCGGCAATTTGTTTCATAATAGCAGGGGAATTGGCCAAATCGGAACGGTAATCAGCAGAAGCAACCCAGAGTCTCATTACATCTGCTCCCATTTGATCAATAACCTTTAAAGGATCCACCACATTGCCCCTGGATTTAGACATCTTGCGACCTTTTTCATCCACAACAAAACCATGAGTCAATACAGCTTTATAAGGAGCCTTGCCCCTTGTGGCCACAGCTGTGGAAAGAGATGAATTAAACCAACCCCGGTGTTGGTCACTACCTTCCAAATAAAGATCCGCCGGCCATCTTTGGTCTTCGCGCTTTTCCAACACGGCAGCATGACTGGAACCGGAATCAAACCACACATCCATAATATCCGTTTCCTTCTTAAACTGATCATGGCCGCACTGGTCACATTTTAATCCGGGAGGTATCAGGTCCTTCGCTTCTTTAGCAAACCAAATCTGCGAACCGTGTTCCCGGAAGAGATCTTGAATATGTTTAATGGTTTGGTCGGTAATCACAGGATGCCCGCATTCTTGACAATAGAAAATGGGAATGGGCACACCCCAGGTGCGCTGGCGGGAAATACACCAGTCACCTCGATCCTTAATCATATTATAGATACGGTCTCTCCCCCAGCTAGGAATCCACTGCACTCGATCAATTTCGGCCAAAGCTTGCTCCCGAAACCCGTCAATAGAAGCAAACCACTGCTCCGTTGCTCGGTACAAAATCGGATGTTTACAACGCCAACAATGGGGATACTGATGGTTAATGGTAACCTGTTTCATTAAGGCACCTTTTTCTGCCAGTTCCTTAATCACAGCTTTGTTAGCTTCCCCTGTCTTCATACCCTGAAACTGCGCTCCTTCAGCGGTAAATACACCTCGATCATCTAAAGGAGAAATCACCGGTAAATTGTATTTGCGACCCACTTCAAAGTCGTCCGCACCATGTCCCGGTGCCGTATGAACACAGCCTGTCCCAGCCTCTAAAGTAACGTGCTCGCCTAAAACCACCAAAGAATCACGATCCATAATAGGATGCCGACATACAATATATTCTAATTCAGAGCCCTTAAATTCTTTCAGAATCTTATGGTCTTCAATTTCAAGCAGCTGCAGAAAACCGGGTAACAATTCTTTAGCCACAACGATTTTCTCCCCTGCTACCTCGGCTAGTGAGTAGTCAAAATCAGGATGGAGGCTGATGGCCACATTTGCCGGAATTGTCCAAGGTGTGGTGGTCCAAATGACAAAAGAGGCGTCTCCATCAAGGATGCCTTTACCATCCTTCACCTGAAACTTAACATAAATAGAAGGTGATTTGGTATCATCATACTCCACCTCCGCCTCTGCCAAAGCTGTTTCGCAATCAGCACACCAATAAACCGGTTTTAGTCCTTTGTAGATATAACCTTTTTTTGCCATATCGCCAAAAACACCAATCTGGACTGCTTCATATTCAGGTAAAAGAGTGATATAAGGGTTTTCCCAGTCTCCACGCACACCTAAGCGTTTAAACTGTTCTCGTTGCACATTCACATATTTCATGGCATAATCGGCACATTTCTGGCGGAATTCTACAATATTCACTTTGTGGCGATTTAAGCTAAGATCTTTAATTGCTCTTTGCTCAATAGGTAAACCATGGGTATCCCAGCCGGGAATATAAGGGGCATCAAAACCGTCCATGGACCTGAATTTGACAATCATGTCTTTCAGTACTTTATTTAAAGTATGACCGAGATGAATATCACCATTGGCATAAGGAGGACCATCATGTAAGATAAATTTGGTTCGCCCCTTCGTATGTTCCTGAACCTTTTTGTAAATATTCATTTCTTCCCAATAGCGCATTATTTCCGGGTCCTTTTTAGGTAAGTTGCCTCGCATGGGAAAATCAGTTTGAGGTAAATTTAGTGTCTTCGAATAATCCATAATGAAACTCCTTTCAAAATTAAAAAATAAAAAATCTTTCCAATCCCCAAAGGGACGGAAAGATCCGCGGTACCACCCTAGTTGCGTAATTAATTACGCCACTTTTTCGGATAACGGCCGAATCCGTAAAACCCTACTATTTTCAGGCTATCACTCCCGGGTGATCATTTCAACAGTTGGCTATCCGGCTTCCACCCCTCCGAATTCTCTAAAAAAACCGTTCTGCTTACTTATCCCGGTCATCGCTTTCTCACTATGATCAAAAATTGTCGATCCAAAACTAGACTTGTCCTGCTCACTTTCAGTTCAGTATTATTATATCCAATTTCAACAAAATTTCAACCTTAAATCTTCCCTAATAACAATTTTATCCAATAATTAACCCTTGACCGCTTCCTGCACTTCTTTTAAATTGACTCCAGTCAATTCCACAATTTTATTGCGGGAAGAGTCTCCCGAGATAATCTGCACCTGGTTTTGGGGGATTTTAAACAAACGAGCAAAGAACTTGATCACTGATTTATTTGCTTCTCCCTCCACCGGGGGAGCAGTGATCCTTAATTTCACAGCGTCACCCAAAATACCCGCCAGCTCATTTTTTGAAGCCCGGGGCTGCACCTTTACTTTTAGGATTACTTTTCCATCCTTTTCTGTTATATATAACAACCGGATCATCCTTTATGATGTAAATCTTAACTTTAATCTATTTTAATAGAACGCACTGTCAGGTACCTATAGATACAATAAAATACGCACAAAATATCGTCCCTTTTGAGTAGGACCAGAAAAAGATTCCACTCGTATCCGTCCTTTACCTCGATAGGAAATGTGATCTTCCTCTTTGATCTGATAAGAAGGATCTATAATCGTTTTCCAATTAACCTGCACTTTGCCTCCTTTGATATCCGGCAAGGTCTTAGTGCGGGAACAAGAAAAACCTACACCTAAGATCGCATCCAGGCGTGGTGAAGCAACTGTGGATTTAATCTCTTTTTTCTCCCCTTGAGATGTCTCCAGCTCGTCCTGGCAAACTTCCCTAACCTGGATAGCAACACCATTCACCTGGGTCCAATTCCACAGCACATATGGTAAGATATCATGATCCAGTACCACCTGACAGCCCTTTTCCCCCACCAGAAGATCACCAATTTTTTCCCGGCCAATGCCTAATGATAATAAAGAGCCTAAAAAATCTCGATGGCTGACGGTGCGAAATTTAAAATTTCCTTCCGCTTGAAGGTAAGCCAACTTAAATGCCCCGGCATCTACCTGATTTTCCGTAGGAAAAATTGCAATTCTTTTCGTTCTGCTTCTTTATAGCCACCAAAGGCAGCATAAGACATCTCCGGTAGGCCTCTGATAATATCCGTGCTCATCTTCAGAGTATAGGGGTCATAAAAATCTGTGATTTCTGTTCTACAACGAAAAAACGCCCGTTCCCAGTGGTCCAACAGGCGCGTCATCGATTGCTTTAATTCCTGATCCCGAATATGAGACAAACATTTTTCCCGATCCGCTTTACCTCTCATTATAATAACAACCCTAAAACTAATTTTTCAACTACGATGAGAAGTAAGATAGCAATAAATGGAGACCAATCAATAGGCATGCCCGGACGCACAGGAATCATACGCCTGATAGGTGCCAAAATAGGTTCTGTAATTTCATAAACAAATCTGATCAACGGATTACGTGGATCATGCCTAATCCAAGAAAGAAAAACTCGAATTATAATCAACCAATTCAATACCTCAAAAGCAGTTCGTACAATTGAGTAGGACGTCATCATCTTCCCCCTTTATCAATCTAAGCCCAATTCACGGGATCTTTCTGTTGCTGCAATTACCGCATCCATAAAGGCTACCCGCACACCGGCACGGTCCAATACATGCAAAGCAGCAATCGTAGTCCCATCAGGTGTAACCACTTGATCTTTAAGAATTGCCGGGTGGGTTTTAGTAATATCAGCCATGGTGGCAGATCCAATCATCGTTTGCAGCGATAAATCCATGGCGATATCTCTAGGTATACCTGCCCTGACACCGGCATCACATAGAGCTTCAATTACTAAAAATATATATGCAGGTCCACTGCCTGAAAGACCTGTTACAGCATTGAGCAGTTTTTCCTGCACAATATGTACATGTCCTACCGAACCCATTATATTCAGTGCGATATCTCTTTGTGCTTCATTGACATTCTCTGAAAAAGCCATACAGGTAACCCCTTTTCTTATCAAGCAGGGGGTGTTGGGCATTGCCCTGATTACACTAACCTTCTCAGATACATATTTATAAATGGATTCAATCGCAAAACCGGCTACAATGGAAATAATCAAGTGTTTTTCCGTAAAATCATCTTTTAAAGATGATAAAACCTCCCGAATATTTTGTGGTTTAACTGCAAAAACAATGACATCACAATTCTGCACCATCATACGGACATCTGTGTAAGTTTTAATCCCATACTTTACCTCCAGATGTCGGAGCTTTTTTTCATTAATGTCATAAGCGTGTACTGTCTGAGGAGAGTACTCTTCTGTTCTTAATAATCCGGAAACAAAGGATTCTCCCATTGCTCCGGCTCCGATAAACCCAATATTAATTGTCACATTGCGCCTCCAACTTATTTCTTGTTCCAGGTAAATCCTTTAAAAAAACTATTTTCCTTATAATCCTCCGTAATCTGCCCTACAATATCCAAATTGGTAGTAGCAAAGAGGAATGTTCCCACTGAGACTTTCCGCACCGTGCCATCCAAGGCAAATACCGCACCGCTTAAGAAATCTATCATGCGTTGAGCTGTTTCTTTATCCACATCATCAAAATTGACAATGACTGGACGTCGTTCTTTAATATTCTGCCCAATAGATTCTACTTCTTCATAAGAGTCAGCCTTTACCAACATTACAGTAACCGGTCGCTGACTGGGCAAGCCTAAAAGATTGGCCTTCTTTTGTTGTCTTCTTTCTCGATCGTACTGGGCATTGTTTTCTTCAGTCGTTTCAATAATCTCTTCTTCAACTTCAAAACCAATAGCGCCCATCATTTTATCAAAGATTTTACTCATGCCAATTCCTCCTTATTATGGTAATCTCGGTCCGAAAATTCCACTACCAATACGTACTATGTTCGCCCCTTCTTCAACCGCGATCAGATAATCATTGGACATCCCCATGGATAAATAATCCATGGATACACCTGGTAAATTCATTTCTCGAATCTGATCCCTTAGTTCGCGCAGTTGTCGAAATATTGGCCGCACTTTTTCCACATCTTCTACCAAAGGTCCGATAGTCATCAATCCTGAAATTTTTAGATTGGGAAGCTCCTTTATTTCCTGAATAAAAGGAATTGCCTGATCCAATGAGACACCGAACTTGGTTGTTTCATCAGCTACATTTACTTGAACCAGCACCGGCATAATCTTTTCTATCTGCTGTGCTCTTTTATTAATTTCCTCTGCTAAAGAAATACTATCTAATGAGTGAATTAAAGACACTTTATTAATGATGTATTTTACCTTATTTCTTTGTAGATGTCCAATTAAATGCCATGAGACCTTGGTAGGAATTTGATCATACTTTTTTTCAATCTCTTGGACCCTGTTTTCTCCAAAAACCGAAATACCTGATTCTATGGCTTCTTTCATGCGCTCTACATCCACATTCTTAGTAACTGCCAACAGCAAAACATCCTTAGCCCCGTATAGACTTCGTTTCTGGGCTGCTTTAATCTCATCTTTAATTCGGTTTACAGCCATCGCAATCTGAGACAATTTACTAACCCTCCGTATCTAATATAATCTTTGACCTTCTCTAATTAATGAAGGATTGATGATATATTCTTCTCCTATATCCAAACCGGAAACTACAACTTCGTCGCCGATTGTTCCCAGAACCTCAACTTTCTTCCATCTGCACAACCTATGCCTGAAAACAAAAACTCCGGTTTCATCATTTACCTGGACCAAAGCATCTTTTAAAATGGTCACACCTTCGTAAAAATCAGTGATCAATTCTACCGGGAGATGTCTCGTTTTAATATCCAGATCCGGCCCATTTGATATTCGAACCAGAATGACAGACTGATGGTCACTTTCTTTGACTTCCCGGACCAAAGCTTGAGACATCATACCGTTGGCAAAACGCACCTTGATGGTATCTCCCTTCTTTATTGAGTGCACCGTGTCCGAAGAAGAGGTTGCGATGTAAAGATAAGGATTAATAAGATTATCTACTATTTTGCATAAAGACTTGCCCTGGGCAGTTTGAGGAAAATGTACAGTTTCTTCTTGCTGCTGAGACAGCAAGGAAGAAATTTTATCTATGTGTAGATGGTTTAGTAAATCCGGTTTCAAAACCTCCTCCAAACCATCGGTTTGGTAGGAAAGCACTCCTGCTTTTGGTGCTTTTACAGGGATCTGAAGTGAATCCTTATCAGCCGCGGCACCTCGGGTTTTGATATAGCCAATAATCTGCCCCACAGCCACCTTATCTCCTTCTGCCGCAACCGTCTCAAATGTTCCGTCAGTCGAGGCGGTTATGACTGTCTCCTCTCTGATGATTACAGCTTCTTCTTGTCTCACTTGCTCCAAAACCTTCCACTCTGCCGTGCCGAAACGAACCATTTTATTCACGGCAAAATTTTTTAAAGGTTGATAAAGAAAGAAAATAGCCACCAATATAAATATTAAAGCTAAGAGTAATTTTCTCTTATTCATATGGACATCTTTGTGATCTTGTGCTCTATTATATTTTTGTTGAGAATGTTTCATCATCTCCAATACGCTCCTCATTTAGCATAATCAGAGCGGCCTGCCGTCCGGTTCTGCCTTGTTCCTTACGATAGGAAAAAAAGAGATCAGTGTTACATGAGGTGCAAAGACGGCTTTGTGTAATATGCTCCGGAAGCACTCCCTTTTTGATTAACAAATGATGGTTGATTCCAGGCAAATCAATGGCCCATTTACCTTGTCCCAGTGGTTGAGTAAACTGTTGACAAAAATCAAAGGTAGATACAAATGTATTTAATACCTTTTGGTCCACCTGAAAACAGCAACTGCCAATAGCAGGACCAATGCCAATCAAACAATGCTCCGGTCTTGTCCAAAATGTTTCCGCCATCTTTTCCAGGGTCTTAACGCCAATATTTAGCACAGTACCCCTCCATCCCGCATGGGCCAAAGCAATCACTTGATGCTCCAGATCCAAAAAAAACAGAGGTACACAATCCGCATAATAAGAACTTAACATGATCCCAGGAATATTTGTGATTAATGCATCAGTACCGGGTATGGCGGTCGCACAAGAATCACTACCTCGGCCTTGAACTGACTTTTCCACAACAAAGACTTGATGATCATGCACCTGCTCTGAAGCAACTAAAGATTCTATTTTACTATCTAAAAGATGAACAATCTTTTTTCGATTAGAAATGACATGAGCCGGATCATCCCCCACATGAAATGCCAAATTTAAAGAAGAAAATTCTCCCTTGCTCACACCACCCAAACGACAGGAAAAACCGTGTTTTACCAATCCGGAACGTGAAAAGTCCGGAATCGTAAAGAGATATGTGTCCTGGAAAGTTTCTTTGACAAAACTTTTCATATAACCTCTCCTGTTAATAAACTTTCTAATAATTATAACATTTGTTGACTTTTGGTACAATAGGAGCCTTTTTTGACCTTTTTTTCTGACACCTTGGTCGGAAATACCACGAATGTTACCTCATGATCAGATTACAAGAAAAAGAGAGGTAATGCACCTGCATTTCCTCTCTTTTGATCTCAGTTTCAGTGATGTTGAAAAAAGGGCACCTACCTCTTTTTTCTGCATTTCCCTCACCGAGTTATTAACTTATATTGAAACAAGGGGTTTAAAATCTTATTTTTCCATACTTGCAACAATCTTTCTCAGTTCAGCCTGAACATCCTTATCCAAGGGTTCCGGTTGGTATTCATTGAGAATTTCTCTGGCTTTATCGGCAGCACGTTCACCAGCATCCTTACCGCCGGTTTCTCCTTCCCAAGTCATACGCATTTTCCGGTCAAAGAGCTTCCCTCTGGATTGCTCTGTTCTGACATGGTCCATGGTGTGTTCCTCCATTAGATAGTGCTTACCGGTGCCGCCACCCACCTTTCTGATCAGGTCAACAGCTAAGGTTTCATCGTTGATAACCACGCCGCTCACGACTCTCTTCACCATGCGAGCAATTTCATCATCAATGAGCAATTGAGCAAAGCTGAAGGTTACCCCTAACTCCAGCATCCCCATACCATAAATCAAGTTTACTCCTGCCATGGCAGGCAGTAAAGCAGTGATGGTTTTTTCAAATCCGGCTTGTACGTCGGTTAATTTGCTGTCAGCCTATGTCCCTGCTGTAAAGCTGGGGAGGAGATAGAATTGGGCTAAAGCAGCCACCCCGGCGCTACAGATCCCCAATTCCGGTGAACCGACAGGAGCCGTAGCAAATTGCAGATCAAAGGTAGTGGTAGAACTGCCGTACATAACAGGTGCGCCCCTGTTTGCCAATTGAGATAAGGTGATTCCCGCAAGAACTTCCGCATTATGGATGACCAGAGTTCCGGCAATGGTTACCGGTGTCGTGGCACCGGACATGGCCATTGATAAAATATTACAGGGGATTCCAGCTCGGGCAAATTCAATGATAATTCCACAACATTCATTATTTAATTGAAGTGGGCTTGTCGGACAGGTTAAGGCGGAAATAACCGGTTGTTTCCTCAAATTATCCATGCCACCCATAATGACGGCACCCATTTCGATATATTTCTTGGCATGTTCACCGTTAAGAATATCAATATGCATACAGTGTTTGGTCGTATTGTTTAAGAAAGCCTCTGCTTCATGTAAGTCAACGGATGCATTAGGGCAATCTCGGGCTGAAACAGCGTGAGAGTAAACATCGACACCCTCAAGATAGTCTGCAACTCGCGCCGAATTAGCTATATCTTCTTTGTTAGAATTTCTGATCTCTCCGGTAAAGGGATCTACCGTTTTAACACCGGCTCCAAAAGTTGTAAAGTTCACACGAGTGTCTTCCAAAACACAGTTATTCTTGGGATCCCGACCGCCCAAGATAATGGAACTGGGAGCAGAACTAATCGCATCCTCCACCATATAAGAGGGAATGCGCACCAAACCCTCCTTGCGATCTACCACCGCACCACCGTCCTGGAAAAGATCCAAAGCTTCTTTAGATGTGATATGAACTCCTTCCAGCCATAAAACTTCCAATGTCGCATAATGGATTTGTCTAAGTTCATCGTCCGTATACATGTTAATACTAAAACCACTTTTTTGCGTGTAATTCGATCGGGGATTTCTAATCGTCATTTTCTTGCCACCTTTCTGGTATTTTTCTTTTATAAACCACGGATGTACCATTGACATCCCATAGTTAGCAATTCATTATAAGTGAAGCTAATTAAGCAAAACTTGTTTCAAGAGTGGTGTTATAATATAATGAAATAACGCCATAGAATAGTCTGAAAACATTTTTAGAGCAATAATACGATTTTGATGTTTAATGATGTTTTTTCTATTATTAAACCTGCTTCATTACTTAAACTATAATAACAGCAAATACCATGCCACTTTTATAAAGCTCCTGAAAGCCTTGAATTCTCCGGTTTTAGTAAAAATGTGTTTTACCCCGGACCGTTCAAGCAAAAGATAATTGTATTAATTTTGTTACAATACCAGGGTTAGCATAATAAAAATAGGTGTCACAAATTTTGACATCGAAAAATTATATTACAATTTTTGAGCAAGTAATTCTACTTATTTGCTACACTATGACAAAATAACAGTATTTTTTAGTAAAAGTATTTAAACTCGAATAAATGATAAGGAGGTGTTAGCATGACGGTACTCGTTAACCAGGACGGAAAAACTACGGATCAAAGTAAAATGATAGAAGAGGAAAATCAGCTGCTGAAAAACATCATTGACAACATTCATGAAGCAGTTTATGTAGTCAATAAAAATGGCAAGATCATCTTATATAATCGAGAATCAGAAAAAATGGAAAATCTCGATCGGAAGGAAGTGCTAGGGAAAACGGAAAAGGAGGCTTTTTCCAACCTTATTATTTTGCTGATGAAGTGACTAAAAAGGTTTTTAACACCTGTAAGCCCATTCTAGAACAGCCTTACTGGTACTATCTGACCAATGGTAGGAAAACCAATATGATCTACAGCGCAATTCCCTTCTTTTTTAATGGCGAGGTTACTCATGTTTTTATCATCTTCCGCAATATGAATCAAATGAGTGATTTTATCTCCAGTACTATGGAAATACAAAAAAAATTTACTAAAGAAACCAATTATCATCAAAAAGACGCCTTTTACCTACTGGACGATATTATCGGTAAAAGTCGGCAAATAAAAAAAATTGTCCGTGAGGCACGGCAAATTGCTCCCCGTCAATCTCCGATTTTAATCTATGGTAAAACTGGTACCGGAAAAGAACTCTTTGCTCAAGGAATCCATAATGCCAGTTTATTTGCCAAAGGGCCCTTTATTGATGTCAACTGTGCTGCTATTCCGGAAACTCTTTTGGAAAGTATGCTATTCGGAACGGTAAAAGGTGCTTTTACCGGAGCAACTGATGTTCCCGGCTTGTTTGAACAAGCGGAAGACGGCACCATTTTTCTCGACGAAATCAATTCTATGCCTCTTACTTTGCAGGCAAAGCTATTAAGAGTCCTTCAGGAAAAAAAGATACGCCGTCTGGGAGGCAGTGCGCCCATTGGGGTAAATTGCCGAGTCATTAGTGCCACCAATACAGATCCCACTCAAGCGATGCAGGAGCAAACCATACGTTCCGACCTTTACTTTCGTCTGGCAACCATTACCATCAATATTCCGCCCTTAGTGGAAAGAACAGAAGATATCAAGGTATTAACTATGCATTTTATCGAAAAGTTTAATTTGGAGTTCGGTCTCTTTATTCATAATCTTTCAGATGAATTGCTTAATGCCTTTGAGGAATACGACTGGCCAGGTAATGTCAGAGAACTGGAAAATTTTGTCGAAAGCGCCATGAATTTTGTCCAAAGAGAGGATACCATCCTGGAGCTTGACCATTTACCAGAATATTTCAGGGAAAGATTGGAGAATAAAAAAGCCTGCACCCAACTATCGTCACTCAGTGGATCACTACAAGATATTATGGCAGAAACAGAAAGAAATCTGATTCGGCAACGCCTTGACAAAAACATGAATAATATTACCAAGACTGCCCGGGATTTGGGCATCTCCAGACAAAACTTATACTATAAAATGAAAACATTGGGCATTTGAGAGAAGAGCAATCTCAAGGTTGTTGTATGGAACATAGGCTAAAATGAATGTAGATGATTTTACTGATCAAAAATTCGACACCGAGGACGGATATAGCCTTGGAAAAAAACAAAAAGGAGCATAATGCTCCTTTTTCTCTTTTGTTTTTCACTAAAAGATAACTATCATCTGTTTTAGACTACGGATGGTTCCAAAAGCAGTTCACCTCGGCGGAAACGATCAAGACCAAAAATTTCGATGGGCATGAAACATTCTTCACCCAAGATTTTTTGGGCTACTAAAACAGCTGTTTGAGGACCGACCATAAAACCGTGCCCGCTAAACCCGGCTAAAACCCACATCCCATTGACATCAGGGACCTGATCCAGAATAGGATTGGCATCGGGACTCATGTCATATAGACCGGACCATTGACGCACCACGCGAAGATTTTTCAATATTGGTAATACCGTCGTGACTTGGCGCGCCACATCCTCAAGAAATTCCCAGCTGGAATTGATATTAAAATCCTTTGGTTCATGGGGATCTCCTACCCCCATGACAAAACTGCCGTGGGGCACCTGCTGACAATAAAGACGGTGACTTAATGAAATCACCATGGGTCCCTGCATCGCCTCAACAGGCTCGGTAGCAAGGGCTTGGTGTCTCTGAGGATAAAGGGGTAAATCATAACCTACCATTTTACAAATGAGGCCGGCGGCGTAATTTGTCGCATTGATAATCAGATGAGTTTTAATATTCCCCTTCGTGGTCTGAACCTCTTCCACCTGGCCGTTTTCCACCTTGATGCCGATTACTTCCGTATATGTTTCAAAAACTACACCTAAACGTTTGGCCGCTTTATAATATGCATCTACTACGTGAAAAGGATTGGCATGGCCGTCTGTGGGGCAAAAGGTAGCCCCCAGTAAGCCTTCAATATTTAAGTGGGGTACAATTTCCCGAGCGCCTTCCGGGGTTACCATTTCCACGGGAATACCTAATCTTTGTTGCAGTTCTACATTTTTATGGAATTGGATCCACTCTGCTTCCGTGTAAGCACACATCAGGTAACCGCCCTGCTTAAATTCAATGTCCTGATCATATTCTAATTCTTCATTCATCTGCTCAAACCGTTTGACACTGTCCCGGGACAAAATTGCATTAGTTTCTGTACCCCATTGCTGCCTGACACCGGCACCACAGCGTCCAGTAGCACCGGAACAAAGGTATTGTTTTTCAACTAAGACGATATCCTTCATCCCGCGCAGAGCTAATTCATAGGCAAGAGCACAACCAATGATTCCTCCTCCGATAATGACCGCATTTGCTGTTTTCTGCACCTTATTCACCCCCCGCAAAAGTACCTAATTTTACTGCTTTCACTGGCGGACGGAAGGTTGGCATAATAACCTCTTCCATGCTGACTCCCAGAGCTTTGGCTAATTCCTGGGCAATAAGCATACGACAAGTGCGACCTTGACAAGGTCCCATGCCGGCTCGACTCACTCTTTTAATCTCGTCAATAGTGCAATACCCTTCTGCTATCAATTGATGAATTCTTTCCAGGGTAATATCTTCACAGCGGCACACCAGTACATTATTCTCCATGTTTATTCCCTCCAAGACGAATATTACGCACTTCCATGGCCAGCTCCCGGGGAACCACCAACCAAATGGTATAAGTCATATTTTTCTTACCGCCGGATTGAACCTTTTTAACCTCAAAGGTCCCTACCACTTCGCCCCCTCGATTTAAGCCAATAACCATTTGCCCCACCTCGGGCAGGGGAACAAATTCATAAGGTATACGCACAATAGCCTCTGTGGGACTGTAGGAAAAATCCACAATAAAAATAGCTAAGCCCGGACATCGACTGATGCACACACCACAACCGTTACATTTTTCAAATTCCATTTCCGGCAGATCGTTGATGTCCTTCATGGGTAAAATAGCACCTTGCTTACAAGCTTCCGTACAAGGGTTACAAGGGATTTCCTGAAAACATTCGATAATGGCCACCGGTCCCTGAAGCAGCCTTTCCTCAGAAGGAAGGACCTTTTTCAGATCTTCTTTGCTGGGAATTCCTGTATGATTCAGCATACGGCTCCCTCCTTTCCAGTCAATTTCACAAGTCCCTTCATGGTTTTTTCACCAGCAGGACCGGAACGTAATTCCTTTAATTCCTCCATAGCATCTAACTGCATTTGACATCCTTTGTCTTTGCCAAACCCTAGACTTAAGGCAGCGGAAACACCGGCCAGCCTTCCTTCCACCATTGCAGCACTGGCTTCCTCCACTCCGCTAACATCACCGGCCACATATAAGCCCGGTCGGGTGGTTTCCAGATATTCAGAGCGCACCGGAACATGCCCGGATAGCTCAGCTATATATTTCATTTCACAGCCTGACTGCCAGCATAGCTCTGTAAGGGGACTGAGACCAACAGCGAGACACATAACATCAGCCTTGATGTCCTGCTCTGTGCCGGGAATAGGCTGCCATTTATCATCTAATTTGCACACAACGGCACCTTCCAGGGTATCCTTGCCATAAGCTTCTTTAACGGTGTAAGAGGTCATAATGGGAACCCCTGCTCGACGCACTTTTGAGGCATGAACGAGATAGCCCCCAATTGTTGGGGCTCCTTCAATGATCGCCGCTACTTCCACCCCTGCTTGAAGCAGTTGATAGGAAACAATCAATCCAATATTTCCTGCTCCTACCATAAGTACTCTTTGCCCAGGCACAATGCCGGCTACATTCATCAAAGTTTGAACAGCACCAGCTCCATAGATGCCCGGTAGATCATTGTTGGGAAACATTAAAGCTTTCTCTGAGGCTCCTGTCGCCACAATAATTTTCTCCGGTTTAATTTTTAGATGTTGATTGTCTTTTTCAACGGTCACAACCCCATCTTCATAGATCCCTAAAGCCGTAGTATCAGTCCAAACCTCAGTCAGAGGATGGTTGGTCACCTGTTCCAGAAGAAAATCTCCAATATGAATCCCCCGGTCCCCAGCATATTGTTTTTTGGAACCGAAAAATTTATGGGTTTGTTTGACTAGCTGTCCGCCCGGTTTGCTATCTCTTTCCAAAACAAGAACGTGAGCACCTAATTCAGCTGCTGCTGCAGCTGCGCAAAGGCCGGCCGGTCCCCCACCGATCACAAGAATTTCGATTTGTTTCATCTTAGGCACCCCTTCCCCTGCTGTGTTTCCACCTGCATACCCGGCTGCACCTTTTCCACGCAAACCCGCACATTGGGTTCTCCATTGACAACCATTAGGCATGAGGAACAATTGCCAATAGCGCAAAACAGACCCCGTGGTCGATGCAACTCCGGACTATGGCCTAAGACCCGGACCCCGGCAGCATGTAATGCAGCAGCAATGGTCTCACCTGTATACCCCTCTACTAATTGTCCGTCAAAATAAAAAGATACCTTTTGTCCTCGTTGAAAATCCAAAATGGGATGATTCTCAATGCGCATCCATGTCACTCCCCTTAACATAAAGTCTTTAAAAAATTACTATCCGATTCAGCAAAACCTTCCTCCAGTGCAAACATCTGAAAAAGCAAGATGATTATTAAGCAAATAAAGCAATTTTTATGCCAAAGGTCAGAAGCATACTCATAATTTCAATTTTATACATGGGCAATGGAGGCGATCAATGGACGTAAATCGTTTAAATCATGCAAATTTTAGGTCAATTCTAAACAATCCGTCTACCACAATTTATTTACGTTTACTATTTACGTCTTCATCTTATAAAAAAACAAGGAGATTTCTTCACGGAATCTCCTAAAAATTGATATTTTTCTGAAAACACTGTCTAATTTACCGACACTAATGTTGAAATTTTGACAGTAATGATCGCTAAAGCTTGATGTCAAGTTTTTTCATCTTATAATACATGGTGCTTCTGGGAATCCCTAAACGCCGTGCTGCTTTTGATTTATCTCCTCCGGACTCCTCCAAAGCCCGTAAAATAATTTCCTTTTCCGTCCGCTCAGTAATATCCGTTAAAGATGCATCTTCTTGGATTTTTTCTTTTTCTCGCAAGGGTTTTTTCTTACTGATCGATAAGGGCAGATGATCATGTAAGATCATATTATCTTCGGCCATAATCACCATACGCTCCACTACATTGCGCAACTCACGGATGTTTCCCGGCCAAGGATAACTCAGAAGAGTTGTCATTACTTCAGGAGCGATTTGCACCATATCCCTATTTTGCTGCAGGCAGAATTCCTTGATAAATAGATAAAGTAGTTCCGGGATGTCTTCCTTGCGCTGACGCAAAGGAGGTATCTCCAGAGAAACGACATTAATGCGATAATAGAGATCTTCCCGAAATAACTGATCCTGAATCATTTGCTCTAGATTGCGGTGTGTGGCTGCGATAACGCGGACATCCACATCCATCGGCTCATCGCCCCCCACCTTGTAAAAACGTTTGCTTTGCAGAACTCTCAAAAGCTTGACCTGCAGATCTAAAGGCATCTCACCGATTTCATCCAAAAAAATGGTACCGGTGTGGGCTATTTCGAATTTCCCTGGCCGTCCTTTCCGGTCTGCCCCGGTAAAAGCACCGGGCTGATAACCAAAGAGCTCACTTTCAAATAAAGCGGCCGGTATCGCCCCACAATTAATTACAACAAAAGGCTTACCTTTGCGGGAGCTTTCCTGGTGGATGGCCTCAGCAAATAATTCTTTGCCCGTGCCGCTTTCACCCCTAATCAAAACGGCGGCATTAGTATTGGCTACTCGGCGCGCTAAACTAACTGCATCATTTAACTTTTTGCTGTGGCCGACTATTTTTCCAAAAGCATCCTTGACAGGCTTTCCTTTGGTAATCTCACTTTTTAGTTGACGAACCTCGGAATTTCTTTGTGATAATTCATTATGAAGACTGACGGTCTCCGTAATATCACGTTCGGCACAGACACTCCCTAAAACCTGATCCTGATAAAGTATGGGAGAAGCATTGATCAATACATGGGTGCCCGGAACAGGTTGATGATAGTCATTGCGTACGTTCTTGTTCTTCATCACGTCTTTGCTGATCACGTGAGTAACCACTAAACTAGAAAAGAAATGTTCAATATCCTGATCAAGAATCGTTTCCGCAGGAATACTGTATAATTCCTCCGCTCGCTTATTCCAACCTACGACGGCATTTTCATGATCAATCACCGTGACGGCCTCACTGACTGTGTCCATTAGTGTATCTAAAAAAGACTCTAAATGGTGGATTTTTTTCCATAACAAAGAAAGGAGCATGCCAGGATCAATCACTCCCTGGGGATACCCATCCCGGTCCACAACTACCCCCCCACTTCCGGGAGCATTTGCCAGGTTACTGATGATCTCTTCTACAGGGGTTTCAAGAGAAATGGGGAAGCCGGGGAAAGCTAAATTTTCTAATGAGGTCCGATCTGCTTTTTTTATTACCTCCGAGGCCAACACCATATTCCATTCTGATTTTGATTTTGGCCAGAGGTAAGCTTGAATCCCTTTTTCCTCCATCTCCAAATCCCAGGTTGAGGAACATTTTGAGGGGTCTATGATCGCAACAGGCATCAGGAGCATTTCTCTAATACTAAATTTTTCACTTGCACCTTTAAACATCTCAACACCTCAAATAACCCTATATTCTTCTGCATAGATCATTCGCCGGTTTTTTTAAAACTCCTTCTACATTCCGGCAGCAAGTTCAATCAAACGCTGATTGGTTGATCCTCTAAATGGGAGATTCAAATCGCGGTACTCCTGTAAATAAGGACCATCGATTAAAATATCAGTGTAAGAAAGAAGCGTCTCAATATTTGGATCCTCCACCGCCCTCACCCGGAGCTGCTCATAAGTATACCCGGAATACACAACGACATTCTTGCCAAGACATTTCACTTCATGAGCTAAGATGCTGCAGGCTAGCCCCTGACAGAAGGGCTCTCCCCCGCTAATGGTAATACCCTTTATCAAGGGCAAGCCCTTGATTTGATGCACCAGATCCGAAACATGCACCACTTTTCCCCCATGAAAATCATGGGTTTCAGGATTATGACAACCAATACAGCGATGAGGACAACCCTGAACAAAAACAACATATCGGATACCCGGTCCATCCACTACGCTTTCCGGCACAATGCCTGCAATACGCAGTGATGCGCTGGGACGGTTCTTTTGTTTCATTGGTTTCGCCATCTCCTTTTTTAGCGTTGTGTCGGTTCTTCTATCTCGTTGATTTCAGAACCGGAACTCTGAACTGTCATTTAATATGATGATTGAATACAAAGTTTTTGATATTATGAGCAGTTAGAAATGGGCAACACGGTCTTTTAATTCAGCGCGCTTGGCATCATTAAAGCGATCTACGGTACTGAAATAACCGGTAATGCGCCGTACTCTGCGGATGGCATTGCTATTGCAGATAGGGCAGGAATCTTCATTAATAACACCTAAATGACTGCAACCGAGACAATAATCGATGGGGAAATTGATCCCGGCATAGCCAATATCACTGGCAGCCATGTGACGAATAATCGTTTCCACAGCCTCCAAATTATGAATTGGTGGCGATGCTAATTCCACATAGCTGATATGACCGGCGTTACAATATTTATGAAAAGACCCTTCGATGGCCATTTTCTCAAACATAGAGATGGAATGCCCCACAGGAATATGGAATGAATTCGTATAATACTCTTTATCAGTTACATCGCGGACGACACCAAATTCCTCACTATCATGACCCGTAAAACGCCCGGATAATCCTTCCGCCGGTGTTGCCAACAAGGTAAAATTCAAATCATAATCTTCGCAATACTGATCAGATTTTTCCCGCATATAAGCAATGATCTCCTCACCCAGCCGCCGAGATTCTGCAGATTCCCCATGATGCTTCCCCGTTAAAGCGGTTAAAGCTTCCGCTAATCCAATAAAACCGATGGATAAAGTCCCATGTTGAATCGCCTTTTCCACAGAGTCGTTCATGCCCAGTTCCTCAGAATCGAGATACAAATGCTGCCCCATAAGAAAGGGCATGTCTCGCACCTTCAGGCTCGCCTGAATCTGATAACGATGAAATAATTGCCGCGCAGTCAAGTCCAAAGTTTGATCAAAAAACGGTAAAACCGATCTACATTACCCTCTGATTTAAGACCGATACGAGGTAAATTAATTGTGGTAAAGGAGAGATTTCCCCGTTTTTCTGTAACTGCCGGTCCTCTGCGGTTAGCCATCACCCGGGTTCGGCACCCCATGTAGCTAACATCTGTGCCATATTCGCGGTTAAAGCTGGCATCCATAAAGCTAAAGGTAGGGTTCATGCGACGTGCAGCAACCCGCATAGCCAATTCAAATAAATCTCGATTGGGATCTCCTGGATTGAAATTTATCCCTTCCTTCAAGCGGAAAATAATATTGGGAAAAATCGGGTTCTCTCCCCGGCCCAATCCTTTTTCATAAGCCAGCAAGAGATTGCGGGTAACTTTTCGGGCTGCCTCCGATGTCTCTGTTCCTACATTCAAGCTCGAGAAGGGCACTTGGCTTCCTGCCCTGCTATGCATACTATTTAGATTATAAACCAAGGCTTCCATAGCCTGGTAGGTTTCCTCCTCTGAAGCCTGTTCCACAAAAGGTGCCATGTCCCGATCAAAAAAAGCAAAGGATTGCCCTCCATGCATATCATTCTGTGAACTTTGTAGAATAATTGCCGCTAAAGCCGCTGCTGAAGCGGGACGTTTGGGTGAACGAATATAGCCATGTCCATTATCGAAGCCTTGTTCTAATAGCTGACTCAAGGGAATTTGCACACAGGTCAAGGTTTTGGCATAAAAATCTAAATCGTGAATATGTATTTCCCCCTTGCGATGAGCTAAAGAAAATTCCTCCGGAATCAAACGGGATAAATAATAGGTACGACTAGCCGCACTGGCAATTTGCAGCATCTTGGCCGAAGGCGAATTGCTAACATTAGCATTTTCTCGGCTTGTTTCCACAAGAATTTGCTTCACAGCTTCCATTAAATCTGATTTGCCTTCCCGCACCCGGTTCCGTTGGGCACGATATAAAATATAAGCCTTCGCTGTTCGGGCATGTCCCCTTTCAATTAATACTTTTTCCACCGCATCTTGCACATCTTCCACACCGAAAATATCGCCGTTATATTTTTCTTTTAAATACTTCATAACCTCTAGGGTTAACTCCATTGCTGTCTGTCGGTCCTCTCCCCCGACAGATTGGGCTGCTTTAAATATCGCATCGGTGATTTTCTTTTCGTTAAAATCTACCATACGGCCATCTCTTTTTTGAATCGTATTGAACATGCTTTCTACCCCGATTTCTCTGATTTTTTTTGTAGTTGCTGAATTTCTTCGATAAAGGTATGCACATCCTTAAATTGACGGTAAACAGAGGCAAAACGTACGTAAGCCACCTCATCTAATTCCTGTAGCTGCGTCATGACCTTCTCACCGATTAACCCTGAGCTGATTTCTCGATCCAAGGAATGCCTGAATTCTCTTTCAATGCCATCAACGATCTCTTCTAATTGATCATAGGTGACAGGTCTTTTTTCGCATGCCTTAACCAGGCCGTTAAAAAGCTTTTTCCCATCAAAAACTTCCCGTTTTCCGTCTTTTTTGACCACAATCAAAGGTAACTCCTCAATTTTTTCATATGTAGTGAACCTGCGCTCGCAACTCAAACATTCTCGCCGACGGCGAACACTTCTTCCTTCATCCGCTGACCGTGATTCCAGCACTTTTGAATCCTCAAAATGGCAAAATGGACAACGCATATTTTTCCCCCCAAAAATGAAAAATTATCTTGCTTCGAAAACTCAGTCTCATTTCATATTTGGAATAAAATATTTAGTATATCATAAAAAATAAACCAAGCACTATATATAGCGCTCGGTTTATTATACCCCACTAAATGTGGAATGGTCAATAACTTTGAGGCAAATTGTAAAATACTCCGAGGTGTAGATTTGCCACTTGTAATAACCTTCTATGGGAGGGACCCATTTTAATATAAGTCTTCCGGTGGCTCCTGATTCCTAAGTTCAGTAAAAGACTGCACCTCCACCAAAATAACATCTGTACCTACTTTCTTGATTTGGTTCCAGTTGATAGCCACATCATCACACCGGCCAAATATCCCCATAAATTTAGTGCTACCGGGTAGAATTAGCGAATGAATCCGCCCCCCCGCTAGGTTTAATTCAATATCCTTAATAAAACCCAATCTTTTTCCATCCACAACATTTATAATATCTTTCATCTTCAATTCAGATACCTTAATCATTTCAGCCACCCCCCCCATTAATTAATATATGTGGTTTTTGATAAAACTTCCCTCTTTTTTCATCCTTCATCAAGAAAACTGTGGGCGGCAATGATGCTTGTCTTATATTTGTTGTAAGATAAAAATACCGAAAGTTGCAAGTTAAAATTCCAGAATGTTGCAATTGGAAATTCCATAGTATTGCAAAAAATCCATTGCAGGCATAAACCATAACCTATATCCTTGTATCTGACCAAAGCTACAAGGAGGAAAGGAGAATGCTTACAATGGACAAGATACATGATATCAGATTCCGTTTCTTCATGAAAGGAGAGAACATTTCCCAAATTGCAAATGCAATGCAAGTGGACTGGAAAACAGTACGGAAGTATGTCGATATGACGGACTTCAATGAACCGGCTCCCAAACCAGCTTCGGAACAGCATTTATGCCCAAAGCTGGATCCCTACAAGCCAACTATAGACAAATGGCTTGAAGAGGATAAACAGGCACCGCGTAAACAAAGACATACTGCCAAGAGGGTATTTCAGCGTCTTAAAAAAGAGTTTGCGGATTTTAATTGTTCCTATAGGACAGTCGCTACTTACTATGCCGTAAAACATAAGGAGATATTTAATGGTGCCAGGGGTGGGTTCCTCCTTAAAAATAACAGATCAAGGGAAATTAGAAGGAGAATTATCGGAATATTACTCTCCTTTGGTGATCGAAATGTTTATCTATTCAATTGGCCATCTGTTCAGTGATCTGGCTGTGAGGGGCATTTTCGATTATGAATTGCGATGCAGTCTTAAAGGTCTATTTTTCTACGGGATATCAGGAAAAGAAAGCCGTAAAACTTCATAAGTATGAATCATCATTTCAAAAACTATCAGTCTTCCCTCCAATGAAATGGTGATTTTTTATGCATAAAAAAATAGGAGAAAAATCTCCTATCATCATTGTTACATAATCAGCTGAAAAGTAATTCCTTGTTACAAATATGTCGAGAAAACAATTTTAATCTAGTATACCCCTCAAATCATCACCGTTAAATATTCCGCACAGAAATTGCAGCGCGATTAACACGATGATTAAATCTACAGTAGCGTGAAAAGGATGGCAATTTCTAACAATAGGTGCGATAGGGCCAGGTCTGCGGCAGCGGCAACACATAGGTGTTTCCTCCTTTCAAACTGTTATACTACATGGTATGCTTGTCTATTAGGTTTTGACACAACTTGTACTATTTTTTATTAAGCACGAACCACCTGTTATGCCCCTCGCTTTTGTAATAAATCGGATCTTATTAAATGACAATAAAGCTTACAGGATTACAAAACCTTGATGAAATGATATACTTAAATGCATCATTACACTTTTCATAACGAAAAGGAGGTTTGGATAGATGGAATGTAATATTTTAGTTGGCGGTGCCGCCAGGGGATCGAAACGCTGACCGGTGCCTTGGAAAGAATCATTAAAACAAATGGATTTTACCTTTTTTCCAACAAGGATTATATGTCCAGGGTGCGGGGCGGCCATAACTTCACCCAAATCAGACTTAGTGATCGCCCTGTGACCGGTCATTGGCCAGAGCTAGATATTATTCTGGCTTTCGATGACGAAACCTTAAATCTCCACAGTAATCGACTCAAAGAAGGCGGATATATCATTTGTGATGAAAAATTTTCCGGAGAAAAATCAGGTTTTTTAGGGTTGCCTTTAGAAAGGACAGCCAAAGAACTAGGTAATTCAAGAGTAGCAGGTACTATTGGTATGGGCGCCGTGATCAAACTTTTGGGTTTAAGTACCGAAAGACTGGAACAGGTTTTTCAAAAAGAGTATAAAGAAAACATCCGAGAAATAAATATCAAGGCTTTTCATGAAGGATACAAAATGATCAAGTCTAGTTTCGATTGCGGTTCTGCAAAGGAGGACCGCCACATATTGATCAACGGTAATCAGGCAGTGGCTCTGGGTGCTTTAGCAGGTGGAGTGGCTTTTTATTCTGGATACCCGATGACCCCCTCAACCGAAATTATGACCTATCTTTCAAAAAAGCAAGCCGCGGCTGGAATTGTTGTCGAGCAAGCCGAGGATGAAATTGCGGCGATTAACATGGCCATTGGTGCTTCATTCGCAGGAGTACGGGCTTTGACCGCTACCTCCGGCGGAGGGTTTTCTTTGATGACTGAGGCCTTGGGGCTAGCAGGTATGACTGAAACCCCGTTGGTAGTCATTAACTCCATGCGGCCCGGCCCGGCAACTGGCTTCCCCACCCGGACAGAACAGGGGGATCTCGGTTTTATCGTCTCAGCCAGTCATGGGGAAATTCCCCGCATGGTAATCGCTTTGAAAAACCCGGAAGATGGTTTCTACCAAATCCAGCGCGCTCTCAATCTGGCGGATAAATACCAGCTTTTAGTGATTGTTCTGGCCGACCAGTTTTTCGGAGACAGCAGCCGCACCTGTCCTCCCTTTGATTTTAACAACTTAAAAATAGAAAGACATCTTCGAGAATCTCTGCCCGAAGATCATCAATACCACATGCGTTACCGCCTAACGGATAACGGGATTTCACCCCGAATAATCCCTGGAAGATTCCCTGGGGTAACCGTGCTGGCCGACAGCGATGAACATGACGAACGGGGTAATATAACTGAATCGGCCGAAATGCGCATCTCGATGATGGAAAAACGTATGAAAAAATTAAAGCTCCTGCGGGATGAACTACTGGAGCCTGAATATCTGGGAGTAGATAATCCCCGGTATTTGTGTATTGCCTGGGGTTCAACCCACGGACCGGTACAAGAAGCGATAGAAATGCTTAATCAAGAAGGGATAGCAATCGGGGCATTAGTTTTTGGCGATGTCTGGCCTTTACCTGTAAAAAATCTCAAGAAATATGCTGCTCAGACCGAAAAGATCATAAATGTAGAACAAAACTACCTGGGCCAAATGGCTCGACTGATCAGGCAGGAAACAAGTATTACATGTACTACCAGCATCTTAAAATATGACGGTCGACCTTTCAGTTCCTATGAAATTGTACAAAGATTAAAAGAGGAGGTTTTATAGATGGCACCCGACCTTAAAACTTATGATATTTCCGGTGAAATCACCTGGTGTCCCGGCTGCGGTAATTTCGATATTTTATCATCTTTAAAACAAACCTTAGCAGATTTAGGACTTGCGCCCCATGAAGTTTTAATGGTTTCAGGGATAGGTCAGGCGGCTAAAACTCCCCATTATATTAATACCAACGGTTTCAATGGGCTGCACGGTCGGGCTGTTCCTCCGGCAGTGGGTGCAAAGTTGGCCAACAAGAATCTTCAGGTCATTATTTCCACCGGAGACGGCGATAGCTATGGAGAAGGGGGAAATCACCTGCTTCATAATATTCGTAGGAACGTGGATTTGGTTCATATTGTGCACGACAACCAAGTCTATGGATTGACGAAAGGACAAGGCTCACCTACTACCGCTTTGGGACATGTTACCAGCATGCAAATAGATGGAGTAAGGGTAAATCCCTTAAACCCTGTATCCTTAGCACTGGGATTAGGTTGTACCTTTGTTGCTCGATGTTTCTCCGGAGCTAAGGAGCATCTAATCGGTGTGCTAAAGGAAGCCATCAATCATAAGGGATATGCTTTGGTAGATGTTTTTCAGCCTTGTGTTACTTTTAATAAGGTTAATACCTATAAATGGTATCAGGACAATACTTATTTTATTGACCCGGAGCATGATCAGACGAATTTATTGGATGCTTTTAAGCTGGCTCAAGATGAAGAGCCAAGGATACCTTTGGGGATCTTTTATAATGTAGAGCGACCCACATTTATTGACCGGTTCCCATGGCTTAAGGAAGGGAAACCATTAATTGACAAAGTATGGAAACCACAGGATGCGGAAATATTTATGGAGGATTTTAGATAAAAAAAGAGGCTCTCTCCACGGTGTCATAGGGAAAATGTCGTGTTCACCTTGCTTTTCCTAGACATCGTGGACTTGGGCCACCCCTTTAATAATTATTAATTTTGTAACACCGATGGGCTCTTATTTGCATTTGCCAGAGATCTTCTTTCAAATAAATCCTGCACTTCCTCCCAAAGCTTAAACTTGATCACAACTCGCACCGGTTGAGCGTTCACGGGACGCACCTCTGCATCGGTATCAGAAAGATTTACCGATCGAACTGCAATGGTACTGGAAATATCCAAAAAGCAAAGGGGAGGATAAAGAACACACCACCAGTTTTTCCCTGCTCCTTCTCCCAAAACAATGCGCACCGCTTCATACTCTCCCGACGGCAAAACTAAATTTCCGTAAGCTTTTGTAGGAAAATTAAAATTCCCCACTTCCACTTGCGCAGCATAGTTTTCACCTAAAGATAACAACTGATTATCGGCACACTTTTTGATCTCAGCCAATTGTTCATGTACTTTAGCGCGCGCCTCTTCAATGGTTTTTGCTTCTTGAAAATAAGGCGTCATATACTCTATTATCTTATCCCGTACGAGAAGCTTTACTTTTTGGTCATAGGCAGAATCACTATTAGCTAGAACATGCAGTCTAATTAAATCATTATTGGGCAATGGTTTGGCATTATATTCTTGATGACCTAAGCAAAACCCACCCACGCCAATACCAAACAAGAGTAAGAAAAAGCCCCATCTTTTTTTTGTTTTCATCAAAATCACCTCTCCTAATCTTCATACCGGAAGATTAAAAAAATAATGATACTACATTTGCTTCTTCAAATGCAGCAATGCACCTTTTTCCAGCCGAGAAACTTGCGCTTGAGAAATGCCAATTTCCTCCGCTACTTCCATCTGTGTTTTCCCCTCAAAAAAACGTAAGGTAATAATTTTTTTCTCCCGCTCGTTCAACTTACGTAGAGCTTCTCGAACGGCAATCCCCTCAAGCCACTGAATATCATGATTCTTTTCATCTCCGATTTGATCCATAACAAAGATGGGATCTCCACCATCATGATAAATCGGTTCGAACAAAGAAATCGGCTCTTGAATTGCATCTAAAGCAAAAACAATTTCCTCCCGAGGAATATTCAGTTCCTTGGCAATTTCTGTTACAGAAGGCTCGCGAGAGTTTTTATTAACTAATTTATCACGTACCTGGAGAGCTTTATAAGCCACATCCCGTAAAGATCTGCTAACGCGAATCGGATTGTTATCTCTTAAATAACGTCGGATTTCACCGATGATCATTGGCACGGCATAAGTAGAGAACTTTACGTTCTGGGATAAATCAAAATTGTCCGTTGCCTTCATTAATCCTATACAGCCTACTTGAAATAAATCATCAACATTTTCCCCCCGATTGGTAAATCTTTGAATCACGCTGAGTACTAAACGCAGGTTACCGCTGATAATTTTTTCCCGGGCACTTAAATCCCCGTTTTGCATATCTTTAAAAAGCTTTCTCATGACGTCATTTTTTAGAACCGGTAATTTTGAGGTATTAACACCGCAAATTTCAACTTTATTCATTAACAAATGCACGAACCCCCTTCGCAGGGAATTTAATAATCATAACTTAATTATTTCCATTGTTTAAGGGAAATATACGGTAGGCATATGTTATCGATTCAATTTTAAGATTAAACAGCCAAAAAAATTGCCTTCCGCCGTAAAAGGTAGAAGGCAACTTTTGTCGAATTGAATATATGTACCATTAAAATATACCATGCAAAGGGGAATAGATTTGTCCATCAAAATAGTAACAGACAGTACTTCATATTTGACTAAACAATTACGGGAGGACCTTGATATTTCTGTGGTATCTCTCAGCATTAATATTGGAGATCAGTCCTTTTTGGAGGAAGAGATGGATCCGGTTTCTTTTTTCCACCAAATAGAAAAATACCCCACCATCCCGGCATCATCTCAGCCCGGGATTCAGGATATTTACGACATCTTTGAAAAACGTATTGTAGAAGGCCATGGAGTAGTGGGTATTTTCCTTTCCTCCGAAATGAGTGGCACCTATAGCACAGCCATAACGGCAAAAAACATGATTCGGGAAAACTACCCGGAATCCAAGATCGAAATTATCGATTCCAGATCTAATTGCATGCAGCTGGGTTTTATTGCATTAGCAGCTGCTAGATGGGCTCAAAAAGAGGCATCTATGGAACAGGTTCTGATAGCTGCCCAAGAGGTTTTAGAAAAAAGCCGTTTCATTTTTATTCCTCAAACCTTGAATTATTTAAAAAAAGGTGGGAGAATCGGGGGGGCCTCTCATTTATTGGGCACAATCCTAAAAATAAAACCAATCCTAACAGTTAACGAAGGCAAAGTTGCTGTAATCAATAAAATCCGCACTTCAGAGAAGGCTGTCCAGGAAATTTTGAGGATTTTTTGTGAGGATGTCCAACAAAAAGGTTTAGGTGAAGGGGTAGTGCATCACATTAATAATGAGCACGGCGCTAGGGCAATAGCAGAAAAGATTGCTGATCATTTAGGTGTTTCCCTTCCTGTTTCCCCCATCGGCCCGGTCATTGGTGCCCATGTAGGACCGGGGGCAGTAGGTATTGCCTACTATACCAATAAATAAACTTCCTCATTCCATCTTATGAATTTCCTTTTTCAACCTTTTGATAATTCTTTTTTCCAAACGAGATATATATGATTGAGAAATACCCAAAAAATCAGCTACTTCTTTTTGGGTTTTTTCGATCCCATCAATCAAACCGAAACGCAGCTCCATGATCTTCTTCTCTCGCTGATTTAATTTAGTCATGGCGGTACTTAAGAGCTTTTTCTCTACCTCTTCTTCAATAGACTTATATATAACATCATTTTCCGTGCCCAAAACATCGGAGAGCAATAATTCATTTCCATCCCAATCGATGTTTAAAGGTTCATCAAAAGAAACTTCTGAGCGAGTTTTATTCGTACGCCGTAAATGCATGAGAATTTCGTTTTCAATACAGCGGGAGGCATAAGTAGCCAGCTTGATCTTTTTTACGGGATCAAAGGTATTTACCGCTTTGATGAGACCAATGGTGCCGATGGACACCAGATCCTCAATCCCCACGCCCGTATTCTCAAACTTGCGAGCAATATATACGACTAATCGTAGATTTCTTTCAATCAAAATTTCCTTAACCGACTGATCTCCCTCTTCCAGGCGAGATAATAGATAGATTTCTTCATCGCCGGTTAAGGGAGGTGGAAGTGCTTCACTGCTCCCAATATAAAAGATATCCGCTTCCATGTGCATTTTTTGCAAAATACGCAGATACCCCACTTCGAGGGCCAATTTAACTTTAATCCAGTTTCTTTGCACCTTGCCATCCTCCTTTGTTATGCGGCTCTTTCAAATACTTCAGGATTCAAGACTGCCCGATATGTTCCGGAAGCGCTCAATCTCTTATGATACAGGCAGATCATGACATCCTTGGTGACAATTTTTTCTTGCCCAAAAATCACAACCAGATCCGGTTTATATCCTAATAGCATGCCATGATGTTTGCCAATTGAATGAAAGGGAACTATGCGCACATGGCTAATCCAATCCTTATGAGAACAATTTTCCATAATTTTTGTTACATCTATCTCTCCATATCTTTCAAAACACTGCTGAAAGTCCAGGGGGAGGATTTTTTTTAAAGCCTGATATTCCACAATGATGACTGGTTTAAGGCTTAAGGGATCTTTTAAATCATTACCTGTATCAATCAAGGCTTCCAGATTCAAGGATTTTTTATCAATAAATACCTCCACAGATATTTTGAACTGGCTTTTTTGCCAGTGACGTCTTAAATAAATTAATCCCCAGCGACCTAAAATAAGGGCCATGGCAAAACCAAAAATAAGGGCCGTGCTTTTAATATTGATCAATTGGGATATATTGGGACTATTTGACAAAAAGGAGCTTCCTCCCAATACAGCTCCAGCCATAGCAAAACTGATGCCATAAAAACAAGCCGTAGCCTGAAGGTATTTTTTAATCGATAATCGCGGAAAAACTAAGATTACAATAAAAAAAGAAAAAAGCATTTTAATGGTTAGCTCATAAAGAAAAGCCAGCTCCGGGTAAATCATCAGAACGCCATAACAAGCGCCCAGTAAAGCACCAAAGAAAATGCGCAAATTATTGGTTCCGAAATGGCCGAACCGGGCAGTCGCCCATAAAATACCGAAATCAAGAAAAAAATTCGTGATGAAAAGCACATCCGCATAGATGATATAAGTTGATTCCATGCCCATCACCTCTTTTATTCTTTGAAAAGGCACTTCTAACCCCTTTACCAATATATGTACATATATTGGAGCCTATTCTTTATCAAAACCATATTCATTATAATAAATTGAGAAACAGAAACTTGTCACTTGATGACTGGAATATGGAAAATAATTCCCGTTAAATCGATCAATTTCTTTGCAAGTCCAGATTTCAAATTCATAAGCATATACTAAAGATAAAAAAAGACCGATTCCCTGGAATCGGTCTTTCTCTTGATAAAAGTTAAAGCATTTTATAATTTCAAACAAAAAGATATTAAATTTTTCTACGCAAAAATGCTGGAATATCCAAATCATCTACAGTAAAGGGTTTGAGATCGATATTGTCCGATGTCTCAATTTTTTTGACGCCTCTGCTGTCAAATCCCGTCGCAATTACTGTCACCCGAATGGCATCATCAATGTTGTCATCAATGACGGCACCAAAAATAATATTGGCTTCAGGATCTGACGCGGCGGCAATGATTTCAGCTGCTTCATTAACTTCAAAAAGACTTAAGCTGCTGGAACCGGTAATATTTAATAATACTCCTTTAGCTCCGGTAATAGAAGTTTCTAACAAAGGACTGGAAATAGCCGCTTTGGCTGCATCAGCCGCTCTGCTATCTCCCGATGCTAACCCAATACCCATCAAAGCGGAACCAGCCTCTTTCATAATCGTCTTAACGTCGGCAAAATCCAAATTAATCAGTCCAGGCACGGCAATTAAATCGGAAATGCCCTGAACACCTTGGCGCAAAACATCATCAGCGATGAGAAAAGCATCAGTGATTGTTGTTTTTTTATCAATTACCTGAAGCAATTTATCATTTGGAATTGTAATCAATGTGTCTACACAATTTTTCAAATCACTAATACCTGCTTCTGCTTGTTGAGCCCGACGCCGGCCTTCAAAAGTAAAAGGCCGTGTCACAACACCTACGGTAAGAGAACCTAATTCTTTAGCTACTTCAGCTACAATAGGTGCTGCTCCTGTACCGGTACCACCACCCATCCCGGCAGTAACAAAAACCATATCCGCACCCTTTAGTATTGAGGCTAATTCCTCTTTTGATTCTTCTGCGGCTTTCTTGCCAATTTCCGGGTTTGCCCCGGCACCTAAGCCCTTAGTTAATTTACTTCCAATTTGCACCACTACTTCGGCATGAGAGTGCTGTAACGCCTGAGCATCCGTATTAACTCCGATAAACTCCACACCTTTGAGATTACTCTTGATCATACGGTTCACTGCATTGTTCCCACCGCCCCCTACGCCGACAACCTTTATTTTGGCGAATTGTGCAATTTCATAATCATCAAATTCCAGCATTATAATCCTCCTTAACGTTCTCACTTTTCTTATGCAAAAAAATCACCAAAAAGGTGTTTTACTCTATCAACTACACCACCAAAAAAACCATCTCCCGCGGATGCAACCTGTAAAGCAGGCTGGTTGCCTGCTCCATACAAAACCAAGCCGACAGCGGTGGCATAAGCTGGACTTTGCACGACCTCACTAACGCCTTTAATTTCCTTAGGACCAGCGATTCTTACGGGCAAATCCATTTCTTCTGCTGCCAATTCTTCCAAGCCTTTCAGTTGTGCTGCACCTCCCGTAATAATCATCCCGCCGGGGAATACACCGCGATATCCTGCTCTTTTAACCTCATTGCGAATCAAAGTCAGAATTTCTCGCATACGCGGTTCAATAATATCTGTCAAGGTTTGGGGAGAAACTTTTTTTGTCTTCTCTACAATAATATCCGGTAAAACAATAGTTTCCTGAGATGGGAGCATACCACGTGAGGCACAACCATGTTCTTTTTTAATATCTTCCGCTACTTCTACCGGTATTCTTAAACCAATAGCAATATCATTAGTAATTAAATTACCTCCTACCGGAAGTGCACTAGATGCCCATAAACGACCTTGATCAAATATTGCACAATCTGTAACACTGCCACCGATGTCAACAAGTAAACAGCCTAAATCCTTTTCATCGGGCATAAGCACCGCTTCTGCGGAAGCAAAGCCCGCCGGCAGTAACTCTTCTTCCTGCAAACCCACTTTATTTACACATCGTAAAATATTCTGTAGCGCTGTTCCCGATGCGGTTACAATGTTAATCTCCACTTCTAAACGTGCTCCTGCCATCCCCACAGGATCAACAATGCCTTCATTGCCATCTACCGTATATTGGCGAGGATGAATATGTATAATTTTACGATCCTGGGGCAAAGCAACTACTTTTGAGGCTTGCAACACCCGAGTAACATCATCAGAAGTAATCTCCCTGTTTCTGTTGGTTATGGCAATAACCCCTTTATTATTCAGTGAAGAAAGATGGGTACCGGTAACAGCCAAATATACATGATACAAGCGGCAGTCACACATGCGTTCCGCTTTTTCTAATGCCTGATAGATGGATTTTGTCACACCTTCAATGTCAACAATGCTGCCCTTCCTCATGCCTTGGGTAGCATGTTCTCCAACTCCAATAATATTTAAAACACCGTGATCATTCGTTTCTCCTACCAAAATAACAGTTTTTGTAGCGCCAACATCTAAACCTACAACTATATTATGGTTGTCCAATTCTCGCACCCCTTTTCGGTACGATACCGAAAGTATTTTCTCTTCGGCTGAAAAATTTATGACTAAACTCTTTATTTCCACATGGAATGAAAATTCCCTGCATAACAGCATAATTTTTATTGTTAAAATATCACCGAATTTAGCCTATTTTTGATCATTTTCGATAAAAAATCACCGGTTTCCCACTAAAACTAACGTCAATATACTCGATATCCTTTAATTGGTCTGCATCCTTGACTTCTTTAATAACCTGTAAGAATGTTGTGAATTTTTCCGGAAAATTCTCTTGGTTGCCGAAACGCACCTCAGTACCATCCACGGTATAGACAAGAATTTTGTTTGGATTAAAAACATTGATTTCTGCAATGGTTTTTCTGGCCTCGTTATCCATTTGCGCAATCATGGCTAAACCCATTTCTAGATTTTCTGAGGTAACTTTTTTGCCTACCGCCTGGGTGTTTGGTATCTCCAAGCCTGTAATAATCGGAAGGGATTCTTGAGTGATTTGACTAGTCTTTTTTAACACAAGCCCCTCATGATCAATCTCTATCAAGCCTCCGGCTACAGGAATCAAAGCTACAGGCACTCGTTCTTTTATGATCACATGGAGGGAGCGGGGAAATTTTTTTTTCACTTCTACTTCGTCTACCATGGAATTGAGAGAAATCTTTCTTTCTGCTGCGGTGCAATCGATTTGAAAAATATTTTCTCCCTTTGATAAGCCTGATAGCGCGACAATATCTGTTGAGGTCAGTTCCTTAATCCCTTGCACTTCTATGGCAGATACGGCAAAAAAAGAGGAATGAATGAAATAATATCCGGAAAGCAAACAAAAAATCATTATTAAAGTCTTGGTCAGCCATTTTACATTTCCCGGTCGTTTTTTCCGGCGTACATAACGGATTCTTCTCTCCTCTTCCATAAATATCACCTCAACGACTCATTAACAGTTATTATAACATCTTTCTTACCGTCTTGTCCTAAAATCAATTAAAAAAAAGCACCTTCGTGCTTCCATTTAAATCATGTTTTGCTGTAAATCCCACTATCTTTGCCTTCCTGAGATGAATAAAGGGACGGTGGATCCAAACATGACTTCTTAAAGCTTTCCCTGATAATCTTGGCGCCTAAGATACGATATTTTTCTTCTAAGGCATGATAACCTCTGTCAATATGTTCAATTTGATTTATAATCGTCGTTCCTTCCGCAGCTAAACCTGCTAATACCAAAGCTGCTCCGGCACGCAAATCTGTGGCTTCAACCTCTGCTCCCGAAAGACTTTTTGCCCCTTTGACCACCGCCATTCTACCTTCCACTGTGATTTGAGCACCCATCCGCCGCAACTCATCGGCGTGCTTAAACCGATTTTCAAAGATATTTTCCAGGATAATTGATGTACCCTGAGCCAAGGTCAGATATGCCATCATTTGCGGTTGGATATCCGTAGGAAATCCCGGATAAGGCATCGTCCTGATATCTACAGCCTTCATACAAGCTGCCCCCTGCACGCGGATCCCCTGACCGTTTTTTCGAACGGATACTCCGGATGCTCGAAGCTTATCAATAAGTGGCTCCAGATGCTCCACCACTGCATTTTTTAAAATGAGATCTCCCCCTGTAATGGCAGCAGCCAACATATATGTACCTGCCACAATCCGATCCGGTATCACAAAATGTTCAGCTCCGTGCAAACTCTCAACACCGGTCACATAAATGGTACTGCAGCCGGCTCCGGCTATCTTTGCCCCCAACTGGATCAAATATTTTGCTAAATTTACGATTTCCGGTTCTCGAGCAGCATTTCTGATCACTGTATTTCCAGGAGCAAGTACTGCCGCCATCATCAAGTTTTCTGTGGCTCCAACGCTGGGAAAATCAAAATAAACCTCATTTCCTCTCAATTTTTTTGCAGTAGCTTCAATATAGCCATAGGATTCGTCGATGGTTGCTCCTAACTGTCTAATACCCTTGATGTGGAAATCCATCGGACGGGAACCAATGGCACATCCTCCAGGAAAAGGAATCCTGGCGTAGCGAAACCTGCTTAACAATGGACCCATGACAAGATTAGATGCCCGCATTTTTTTCATAGTTTCTTCTGGGATTTGTTGAGGATTAATGGCTGCGGCATCAATGATTAATGTATTCTTTTCCCATTTAACCCGGGCCCCTAAATGTTCCAGGATATCCACCATTAAATAAACGTCCTGCAATAAGGGAACATTATGTATGACACAGGGTTCGGGACAGAGAATCGTTGCTGCCAAAATCGGTAAGACAGCATTTTTTGCCCCGCAAACGTCAACCATTCCCTGTAACCGGGTTCCTCCTTTAATGACATATCTTTCCAAGTTAGCTGCACCCCCATCAGTTACCTTGCTTCCCCTCTTAAGTGCATCTTCTCTTCTATGCCATTCTATGCGGAAGAAACCTTAGACGTCACACTATATCTATGTAATTTTAAAAATCAGTTCTTAATTAAGATCAGGATGCCAAATTAGTTAACGCAAAAACTATAAGTCTTAGTCAGGCTTTGCATTTTTTTGTGCACGATAAACTTCAGCAAATCGAATACCGGCCTGACGAATGTTGCCCGCTCCCATGGTAATCACTAGATCCCCGGGGGTTCCCTCCCGGCATAAAAATTCTACGATTTCATCTTCCGTCTTACAGTAAACGACTTCCTGATCCGGATGAGCATTTTTAATCGCTCGCACAATCAGCTCTGCGGAAACCCCAGGAATAGGTTTTTCCGAAGCAGAGTATATTTCGTTGATAATCACTAAATCAGCATTGGAAAAAGATTCACCAAATTCAAATTGTAATAATTTCGTTCTGCTATAGCGATGGGGCTGAAAGACAGCAATAATCCTTTGAAAACCGGTGTCTTTAGCGGCATTTAAGGTCGCCTGTAATTCTGTGGGATGATGAGCGTAGTCATCATAAATCGTGATCCCCCCAACCTGATCGATAAAATCAAAACGCCGTTTCACGCCAGTAAGTTCCTTTAATCCTGCCGCCGCCTGATCAAAGGTCAGTCCCAAATTAATACCTAAGGCTAAAGCTCCTAAAGCATTTAAAATATTGTGTTTTCCCGGGACCTGGAGTTCCAGTTCGCCTAATTTTTCTCCCCGATAGTAGATATCACTTTTTGAATGGGTACTGTTAAATCGCATGTTTTCAGCCCTATAATCCGCATCAGGACTTTCAATACCATATGTTATATAGTTTGCCTGAACTTTTTCCATTATTTTTCTTAATGGTTCATTATCAAGGCAAATCACGGCTAAGCCGTCTTCAGGAAGCTGTTCCACAAAATGTTCAAAAGCTGTGACAATATTTTTTACAGAGCGATAATAATCAAGATGATCGTTTTCAATGTTGGTAATTACAGCCATCTTGGGAAAGAGCTTTAAAAAGGAACCATCGCTTTCATCTGCTTCTGCCACCAGGTATTTGCCCAAACCTAATTTGGCATTACTGCCAATCTGCTTTAAGTCACCGCCAATGATAATCGTCGGATCATAATCATTCGTTTCCAACATCAAAGAAATCATCGCCGTAGTGGTTGTTTTTCCGTGAGCACCGGCTACAGCTATACTTTCCTGGCGAGCCATCAATTGAGCCAACATTTCTGCCCGGGACATAATCTGCAAATTTCGGTTTTTCGCTTCAGCCAGTTCCGGATTATCTTCCGAAATTGCCGATGAAAAAACAACGATCTCCACATCACTGCCGATATGGGATGCATCATGACCGATATTGATTATACCACCTAAATTCCGCAGTCTCTCGGTGGTTTCAGATTCCTTCATATCGGTTCCGGAAACTCGCCCCCCTAATTGTAAGATAATTTTTGCTATAGCACTCATGCCAATGCCCCCGATACCGATAAAATGGATAGGGCTTTTGATCATATTCATATCGCCATCTCCTTCCAAAGAAGCAGGAATCCGCAAAACACTATACGGCATATCTTATGCCATGTAGATTAAATTGTGTTCTCAGTCTAACTGAGTCCGGTTTTACTGAATCCTGCAATTGTTTTAATAATATCTTCCAAGGCATTTATTCTGCCCATTTGCTTTGCTGCTCTACTCATTTCAAGCCGCAGAGGCTCCTGATCAAGTATATGTTCCAAAGCTGCCAGCAATTTCCCTTCTGCTAAATCTCGGTCCAAAATTACATGAGCTGCCCCGCGTCTTTCTAATGCTCGAGCATTATATTCCTGATGATTGGATGCCGCATAAGGATAAGGTACCAGCAGTGATGGAATACCTCGCACCATTATTTCGGCCAGAAAGGATGCTCCAGCTCGTCCGATGATCAGATCTGCCGCTGCTAATGCATCCTCCATGTGATAAAGGTAAGGTACAATCTGAAAACGCTCCTTTTGGGACAGGTCAATCTGATTCTTTTTGTAATAGGCGAGGCTCTCCTCAAAACCTGTCTGTCCGGTAATATGAAAAAACTGGATCTTATTATTCTCTTGAAACTTTTGATAGATCGGTGCCATAGCATAATTTAAACTTCGGGCACCTTGACTGCCTCCTGTTATCACTACGGTAATTCTTTCTTTTGATAATCCTAGATTTTTTAATCCTTCTATCCTACTTCTTGTAATGATTTCTTCCCGGACCGGCAAACCAGTTACGATAATCTTTTTCTTTTGGGAAAAATGGTCTATGGCATCTTCAAAGGTAACACAAATTTTGCTGACAAAACGAGCTAAGAGACGATTGGTTAGACCCGGAAAAGCATTCTGTTCATGAATGATCGTGGGAATTCCCATGGTAGTTGCCGCCAAAACTAAAGGACCACATACATACCCCCCCGTTCCAACCACCACATGGGGTTTAAAACGACGTACAATTCTTCTTCCCACCAGACTGCCCTGTAGCGCTTTTCCTAAACTGACCAAGGTACGATAAGAAAATGGGCGGGATAAGCCCTCCACAGGTATCGTTGTAAAGGGAAGTCCAGCCTTAGGGATAATATCCGCTTCCAGGCCTTTTTCGGTTCCCACATACAAGAGTTCTACCTCAGGCATCATATTCTGTAAACCTTTAGCAATAGCCAGGGCAGGATAGATATGGCCTCCTGTCCCGCCACCTGTGATCATAATACGCATCGCCTTCACCGATCCAATCCTGCAAATCTCGAAACATTTAATAATAATCCTACACCCGCCAAGGAAAACATCAGGGAAGAACCCCCATAACTGATGAAAGGCAGGGTAATTCCGGTTACGGGTAATGAACCTGTTACTACACCTAAGTTGAGAACAGCCTGAAGCCCTACCATAGCCGTAACCCCTACTGCCAACAAACTACCGAAAGATTCCGGAGAAGAAACAGCTACCTTTAATCCGCGCCAAATGAAAAGTAAAAAAAGCAGAATCACAGCTGTACCGCCAATAAAGCCTAATTCCTCTGCAATCACGGCAAATATAAAGTCCGTATGCCGTTCCGGAAGATAGAACATTTTGGCTCTACCGTAGCCTAAACCCACCCCGGCCAATCCTCCAGAACCTATGGCAAGGAGAGATTGCACTGTTTGGAACCCGCTATCCTGGGGATCCTGCCAAGGATCTAAATAGGCAAAAATGCGCTCCAAACGATAAGGTTCTAAAACAATGGCGGCGACAACAAAGATCAACCCGGCGGCAACCAACATCGCTAAATGGCTTTTTTTGGCCCCTGCTGCCCATAACATTACTACGGTAGTACCGGCTAAGGTCATAGCAGTCCCCAGATCTGGCTGCATCAAAATCAAAAAGCAAGCACCACCCATTAATAATAAGGGCGGTAAAAATCCCTCTTTAAACGATTTCATCACATGCTGCCGTTCACTTAAAAACTTGGACAAATACAAAACCAGAGCTACTTTAAAAATTTCCGAAGGTTGAATCTGCATACTACCTACCCCCAGCCAGCGCACAGAACCGTGCCGCTCGATGCCCACTCCATCGATCATTAAAACAGCTAGAAGTATAAAGGAAATGATGATTCCTGGTTTAGCGAAAAATTTGAGCTTTTGATAGTTAATCTTCATGACAAAAACCATGGCGGCGATACCTATCATGGCATTAAAAAACTGCCGTCGTAAAAAGACAAAAGCATCTCCTGTTTTTAATTCCGGATCATAAGTCTGATAATATGCCACATATTGACTGGAGCTAAAAACCATAATAATGCCAATCCCTAGCAATAAGAGCACTGAGAGAAATATCAAAAAATCCGGCGATTTTTTCTTTAATACCATCTTCAAACCCCCTAAAGCAACTCAAGAACCAACTTTTTAAAGAGGTCCCCGCGCTCTTCAAAATTATTAAACATATCCCAACTGGCACAGGCGGGGGATAATAAAACAATGTCTCCTGATTGTGCCAGTTTTTGGGCTAAGGAGACTGTCTCGGTAAAACTTAGCACTGTATAGATCTTGTGAAACCCTTCTGTCCGCAACGCTTTCTCAATATCGGGGGCTGCTTCCCCCACAAGAATTATGGCACGAACTTTTTCCTTAATCAAAGCGGCTAATTTGGTAAAATCACTGCCTTTATTTTTCCCTCCTGCAATTAAAACAACAGGTTGATTAAATGCTTCCAGAGCTTTAATAGTTGATTCCGGGTTTGTGCCTTTGGAATCATTATAATAGGATACCCCGGCAACCTTTTTCACAAACTCCAGCCGATGCGGAACCCCGGGAAATTTTTTTAAGGTAGTAGCAATATTCTTCGGAGAAATTCCCAGACAAAAAGCAGCTGCTGTCGCAGCCAGTGCATTTTCCAAATTATGCTTGCCCTTAATACATATGCAATTCACATCTATGACATGAAGCGTATTTTCCTTTGATTTAATGGTGATGAACCCATCCTTAACAAATATCCCCTGGGATAATTCTGTCTCTTGACTAATAAACACTACCTGACCTCGGGTTTTATTCCTAAGTGCTCGTACTCTGGGATCATCATAATTTAATACTGTGTAGTCATTGGCCTCTTGATTTTCAAAAATCCGGCTTTTTGCTTCGGCATAACCTTCCATAGTTTTATGGCGGTCTAAATGATCTGGTGTGATATTCAGAATCACAGCGACCTTCGGACGAAAGGATGAAATTGTTTCTAACTGAAAACTGGATACTTCAGCAACAATGATTGTTTCCTCAGATAAACCTTCTACCTTGTTAATCAGGGGAGTGCCGATGTTACCGCCCACAAAGACAGGAACTCCCCCATCGGCAAAAATTTGTCCTAGTAAAGAAGTGGTTGTGGTTTTACCATTGGTTCCGGTGATGGCCACAAAAGGGGATTTACTGTACTGAAAAGCTAGTTCCATTTCCCCGGTTATGGGGACCCCGGTCTGAAGGAGTCTCTGCACCAAAGGCGTATCGAGAGGAATGCCCGGACTGATTACGGCATAATCAAATCTCCCCGGTATAATCTCTGGTTCAGCTCCAAATATAAAATCCACGGTTTTATTCTTAAGCCCAGTCAAAACATGTTCTAAATCCGCAATGGATTTGCTATCTGTCAATGTCACCTGTGCACCCTTATCACTCAAGAAGCTTGCCACAGCACAACCACTTTTTCCTCCACCGATTACTAAAACTTTCTTTTTATGTACATCTTGCTCCCACATAATTAAACCTCCATGGAATTCACCTTACACCGTTACCAGAAAAAGGCCTGCAAGCACAAACAAAACTGCCAGCATCCAAAATACATGAACCACCTTAGTTTCCCGCCAACCCACCAATTCAAAATGATGGTGCAAAGGACTCATGCGGAAAATCCGTTTACCAGTTAGGCGGAAGCTTATCACCTGTAGGATCACCGATAGAGCTTCGATGACAAAAACACCGCCTAGTATCGGCAGAACTAATTCTGTTTTCGTAAGAATCGCCAAAGCGGCAATCCCCCCCCCTAAGGCTAGAGATCCGGTATCTCCCATAAAAACTTTAGCCGGATAACGATTAAAAACAAGAAAAGCAAGACAACCTCCACACATCGCACCGGCAAATAAAGCTAGATCCAGATAATCAAGACCTAAAACAGGTGGCCTGCTAATCGCCAAAAGACAGATAATTAAGTAGCCTAAATAGACAAAAAAACTACACCCTGCGGCCAATCCATCAAGGCCATCGGTAAGATTGACTGCATTGGTTGTTCCAACCACCAGAATGGCTCCAGTTACATAATACCAGGATCCCAGCTCCCACTTCATTCCTGTAAGGGGAACCACCAGATCCGTGCCCCTGCCCAAAAAATGCACCCCGGTGAAAAGAAGGAGTGCAGATAATAAAAGCTGCCCCAAAATCTTTTCCCGAGCTTTTAATCCTAAAGGCCTTTTTAGAGCCACCTTTATTACATCGTCTAACAATCCGATCAAGCCAAAACCTAGGACCATGCCCCCACAAAGGAGTACCTCAATACTTAAATCGCTCCAGATCACTAGTGTCCCCATCATAGCTAAAATAAAGATTATTCCTCCCATGGTGGGAGTACCAATCTTTTTTAAATGTCTTTTGGGACCATCATTACGAACCAATTGTCCAAACTTTAGTGCCCTGAGCATGGGAATAAGGATAGGGCCAATAATTAAACCGATTAAAAAAGAAGTGAAAATACAGATTAATGCTATCTTCATTACGGAAACCGCCTTGTTATCTTATTCGTTGTAAAACTTGACGGGCCACTTCTCGATCGTCAAAATGAAGTGTTTTGCCTTGCACCAATTGATAATCTTCGTGTCCCTTCCCGGCTATGATCACCATATCCTCCGGTCCTGCCATTTGTATTGCCTCATTAATAGCCATATCCCGCTTTTCAATCATTTTGTAGGCGGAGGTCACGGAAGAAATCCCCTTTTCAATCTCTTTCATTATAGCAATAGGCTCCTCAGAGCGGGGATTGTCGGAAGTGACAAAGGAAAAATCACTGAATAAGCCGGAAATTTTCCCCATGATCGGTCTTTTTCCTCGATCCCGATCACCCCCGCAGCCAAAAACAGTAATCAGTTTGCCGCGAGTAATTTCTTTGGCTGTAGAAAGAATGTTCTCCAGGCCGTCCGGTGTATGGGCATAATCTACAATCACAGGAAACTCCTGTCCCTCATCTACCAACTCAAATCGTCCGGCTACTTGAGGTGCTTCTTCTAAAAATTCTGCAATATGAGATAAGGCAATTCCTTCAGCCAAGGCGACAGTGATTACAGCCAAAACATTATAAACGTTAAAGATGCCCACTAAAGGAATCTTAATAGGAAAAATTTCTTGGTTGACGATTAAATCGAAAGTGCTCCCTCGAGGTGTTATTTTTATATCTTCTGCCTGAACGTCAGCCATCTCCCGAATCCCGTAAGTCCACACCGGTACCCGTTCTTGTACAGCCCTTTTAAACTCCTCGGCTCTAAGATCATCTCCATTGATCACAGCATATTTGGCTCCGCCCTTTTTCCCGGTATGCAGATTTTCAAAGAGCATCAGTTTACTGGCCAAATAATCATCAAAGTCTGGATGATAATCCAAATGGTCCTGAGTGAGATTGGTAAACACCGCCACATCAAACTCACATCCGGCCACCCGATGTTGCTTTAATGCATGAGAGGAAACCTCCATAACCACCGTTTCCACTCCTTTTTCCACCATTTGGTCAAAAAGACCTGTTAACTCCCATGATTCTGGTGTCGTATGAGTGGAAGGCAGTATATCTTTACCAACCATATTATGAATCGTTCCCACCAAACCAACTTTTTTTCTTTCTCCTTCCAAAAGTCCCTTGAGCAGATGAGTCGTGGTGGTTTTACCATTGGTACCGGTGACACCAATTACCCTTAGCTTTTGGTCAGGAAAACCGTACCAAAGAGAAGAAACCTGGGCTAATGCCCCCCTGGTATCAGGCACCTTGATCTGGATGATGTTTTCCGATAAATCATCCAAAAAAAACTTAACTAAAATGGCCACTGCCCCTCGTTCCAACGCTTCTTGTCCATAATCATGGCCATCACTTTTTATCCCCTGGAGACAAACAAATAGATTACCCGGTTGAACCTTGCGCGAGTCATAAGAAATACCGGTGATCTCCGGATTCCCTACCCCTCTTATTTCCCCATGCAAAGATTCTGCGATTACCGAAAGCAACATATATCTCACCTCTATCCATATCTTACCCTCATAACAGGCAATTTAACAAGTGAAACCTTCTCTTTGTCGACCCAATCTATTGATCAACAGGCTGAAAATTGCCTGTTAATTAATCCCACCCTTGCGCAAAATCAGAATAGGAGTTGTTTTAAAGGCAACTCCTATTCGTTCCATCATGGCCCCATGGTTTCCTGTGTTTCCTCATCCGCAAAAAACACCTTTACCTCTTGACCTGTCTTGATTATTGTCCCCGGAACAGGTTCTTGGCGCACCACTTGCCCATACCCGTCCGGATTCAGCTTTAGCCCCATGGCGCCCAACAATTCGGCTACCTCCCGAACTCTTTTTCCTGTCAAATCAGGTACAGTAACAGTCCCCGGAACCAGTGAAGCATCTCCCTCGCCCAAATTCAGAATGACCTCACTTCCCTCTTTAACCTTAGCCATACCGGCAGGAGTTTGACTGGTAACAATCTTTCCCGAACCTTTGATTTTCGCCTTAAATCCTTCAATTTTTAAAACTTTCGTAGCCTCATCCGGCGTCAAATTAATCACTTCCGGAACGGAAACTTGCCGAACCTGACTAGTGGTCTTATTGTCCTCTTCTTGATCAACGGTATATTGGGAAATCACTCCTAGATATCTCAGGGAATCTTCAACCACGGCTTTAAAAACAGGCGCGGCTATCTGTCCCCCCTGATTGGGATATCCCTGAGGTTCATCCATGATCACCAAACAAACTATTTCAGGATCATTAACCGGAGCCATGCCAATAAAAGAAGCAACATATTTCCCAGGCATATAGCCACCAGAACCTGCTTTTTGTGCCGTTCCCGTCTTTCCACCTACTCGATAGCCGGGAATATAGGCATTTCTTCCTGTTCCTCGAGCAACAACGCTTTCTAGCATTTCTCTTTCGGTTTTTGCCGTTTGCTCAGAAACCACGCGACGAATTTCTTTCGGCTGGAAATCCTGCAGTACATTGTTGTCCCCATCCAGCACCTGTCGAACAATTTGCGGTTCCATCAGGACACCGCCATTGGCCACCGCTGATACGGCGGTGATCAACTGAAGAGGTGTCACAGCAATTCCCTGTCCGATAGAAATCGTTCCAATATTGATCGGCTTTAAATCTTCTTCTTTAATCATGATCCCGGAGGCTTCACCGGGCAGTTCAATGCCTGTTTTCTGTCCAAAACCAAAAGCATTAATATATTTATAAAAAACACCTTTCTCCTTTTCTTCCATCCGTAGACCCACTTCTACAAAGCCGGGATTACAGGAGTTTTCCATCACCTCAGTGAAGGACTGACTACCGTGGGGATTATAAGAACGCCAGCATTTGATACGATGCCCCCCTACAGAATAATAGCCGGGATCATAAAAACGATCCTCAGGTCTCACCACACCCTCCTCCAAAGCTGCCGCCGTGGTAATAATTTTAAAAGTTGATCCCGGTTCATAGGTATTGGAAACACCGGCATTTCGCCAGTTTTCCGAGGAAAATTCCCTATATTTATTAGAATCATACCCCGGTCGATTAGCCAAGGCCAGGATTTCCCCGGTTTTAGGCTGCATCACAATGACAGTTGCTTTTTTAGGCCTGGAGGGTCCAGCCATAGCCTTATCCAGTTCTCTTTCTGCAAAATATTGAATGGTTTCATCAATGGTCAAAACAAGACTTTTTCCGTCTAAAGGGGGATTGTATTTATGTACGGCATGGGGCAATTCCTGTCCTCGAGCGTCATATTCTACTAATATACTGCCGGGTACACCTTTTAAATCCTGATCTCGGGCCACTTCAATTCCTTCCAAACCCTGATTATCCACACCGGAAAAGCCCAGCACATGAGCAGCTAAGTTATCTTTCGGATAAAACCTTTGGGATTCTTCCACAATCTTAATACCCGGTAAATCCAATTCCCTGATTTTTTGAGCTTTTTCAAAATCAATTTTTCTTTTCAGCCATTCAAAGGAACGGGAAACAGTAATTTTCTCCAGAACCTTTTCTTCGTCCATCTCCAAGAAGGGAGCCAATTGTTTGGCGATATCTTCAGCCTTGCCTGACGCTTTAACTTCCGGCGGAAGAGCATAAATCGAATCTGCGCTGACGCTAATGGCCAACTTATTCATATTTCGATCATAGACGATCCCTCTCTTCGCCGCAATGGGAACTTCTCTCATCCGTAGCTGTTCTGCTTTTAGCTGCAGCTCATCACCTGTCACAAATTGCAAATATGCCAGACGGACTAACAAAAGAAAGAAGGCAGCGATTACTCCAAAAAAGAGATATGCTATCCTTCGTCTCATCAATATAGTAGTAGTTTGCACAGTGCCCCTCACTCCCCAGGGGTGAATTTTTATAAATCATAAGCATACCGATCGATCAATTCGTTGACACTTAAAACAACTGGATGCACTTTTGTATTTAAAGAGGAATCTACGGTTACTCCGCTTTCTTCATTAGTTACAGCATTTTCTGCATCATGATCGTTAATATTAACAGCAACATATTTAATGTCATTGATCCCCGGCTGGATCATACCCAATTCCTTAGTTGCAATACCTTCAATACGATCTAGAGATTTCTTACGCGCTATTTCTAATTGTAACCGTTCGTTGGCAATTTGCAAGTCAGAAATTTCTTTTTTGATCTGGATAATATTGCTGTTTCGGTAAGTGATTTGCGCATGGGTCGCGGCGAGCATTAAACCGGTAATAACTGCAAGAAGAATAATTCCTACCACGAGTACTTTGGCGAAGATCAGGCTTGCTTGGCGAGATTTAACCTTGCGTTTGATCACTTTACGTGTTATAACCGGTTCCTGCTCGTAACTATAATCTTGGGAAAATTGCCTTGCCTCTAACAAAACTTATTCCTCCTTATAATTATTTAGAACCTTTTCTGCGACCCTTAATTTTGCACTTCTGGCTCTGGGATTTTCATTAATCTCTTTTTCTGACGGCAAAATCGGCTTCCTCGTGATGATTTTTAATAGTCTTTTGTGACCACAAACACAAACAGGAATGCCGGGGGGACATGAACACGCCCCGGCGAGCTTTTGATACTCTCTCTTAATAATTCTATCTTCAAGGGAATGAAATGTGATTACACAGATCCTACCCCCAGGCTTTAAAAAATTGGTAGCATCTGCTACTACCGATTCTAATATTTCCAATTCGTTATTTATAGCAATCCGAAGCGCCTGAAAGGTCCTCTTGGCGGGGTGTGGACCATCTTTTCGGGCACCTGCCGGAATCGCTTTCTTAATGATGGAGACTAATTCACCTGTAGAGGTGATTCTATTTGCCTTGCGAAATTCCCCGATAAATTGAGCGATTCTTTTCGCCCATCTTTCTTCCCCATATGTAAAAATAATCCTGGATATCTCCTCAACATCGGCGTTATTCAATAGATCGGCCGCTGTTACTGTTTGATGCTCCTTATCCATTCTCATGTCCAAAGGTGCATCCTCCATATAAGAAAAACCCCTTTCCGGGTTGTCCAACTGGTAAGAGGATACCCCCACATCAAAGAGAAAACCATCCACAAGATCAACCTGCAATTTTTCTAGAATGTTTTTTATATTACCAAAGTTATCATGGACAACAGTAACTCGAGATCCGTATTCCCTTAACCGCTCTCTGCCAATCTCTACTGCTGTTTCATCCTGATCGACAGCGATTAATCTACCTTCCGGAGAGGTACGTTCTAAAATTTCTCGGGAATGGCCTGCTCCTCCCATAGTGCAATCAACATAAATACCGGAACTCTTAAGTTTTAGTCCCTCCATACATTCTTCCAACAAAACGGGGATATGATAAAATTCCACGTCCCAACCACCTGTCTCGATATTCCCGCTAGAGATCCAAATCGAAATCTACCAATTTTTCAGCCAAGTTTTCGTATTCGATACCAACCTGATCGTTGTATTGATCCCACTGTTTTTTGCTCCAAATTTCAACTCGGGCTGAAACTCCAATGATAACTGCATCTTTATCCAGCTTAGCATATTCGCGTAGATTAGCGGGGAGTAATATTCTTCCCTGTTTATCCAGTCCGCATTCCATAGCTCCTGAAAAGAAAAGCCGAGTAAATGCTCTGGCATCTGCTTTGGTAAAAGGTAAGGCCTTCAATTTTGATTCCAAACGCTGCCATTCTTTTTGGGAGTAAACAAACAGACAGTTATCCAGCCCCTTAGTCACCACGAAGGTTTCACCTAACTCTTCCCGGAACTTGACCGGCATAAATAACCGACCTTTCGGATCAATAGTATGTTGAAATTCTCCCATGAACATGTTGCCGGCCTCATTTCGATGAATACATCACCACTTTTACCCACTTTACACCACCATATTCTCTATCTGCCCCACATTTCCCTTCTTTTTTAATTAAAAAATTAAATTTTTTTTATTGATTGATATGATTTCTTAATTTTAGGAAATATATAACTGTAAGTCCGTCAGATAAAAACCATAAAGGAGTGAAAGATATTGAACATTAGCTATACCACAATAGTATTTATCGCCATTGCCGCCATTCTTGTCATCAGCCTAATGATCGGCTGGAGAAAAAAGCCGTCTTTAAAACCTAGTCTGGCTCAAAGGAGACATGAAACGGAGGCAGAAATCATCGAGGAGCAAGAAATAACCCAAGAAAAAGAGGAGACATAAACCGTCTCCTCTACTACATTATATTCATACACTTTTTTCCCAATCTCTTGATCCTGATATCCAGTATTCACCTGATCACTAATCCTGAAAGAACTTTCGCACGGTTTGAACCATGACCTTAACACCTAAAGGCAAGCAAGTTTCCTCGATATCAAAACAACAATTATGAAGCGGGTAGTTTTTTTCTTCACTGCCACAACCTAAAAAGAAAAATCCGGCTGAAACGGACTGCCCGTAATAAGAAAAATCCTCCCCGATCATCATTGGTTTTTCCATAACTTCCAAAGTCAATTCCGGCACTTCTTTTACTGACTCCATAATTAACCGGGTAATCTCCGGGGAATTAATCACAGGGGGATAGCCATACAAATAATGAAGTGCATAATCAGCGCCCCAGGCACCGGTAATCCCCTTTAGGGTTTGGTGCATCAAAGTAATAATTCTTTCTCGCACCCGCTGATCGGTGCTGCGCACCGTTCCGGTTAGGACTACGCGATCGGGTATTATATTTTGAGTACTTCCTCCATGAATTGTCCCAAAAGAGAGTAACGACGGGGCACTAGGATCTATCCTGCGACTAATTATCTGCTGCAACCCTTGAATAACCTGCGCCGTTATCACTATAGGATCTACCGTCAAATGAGGTGTTGCCCCATGACCGCCCTTACCTTTGATTATCAATTCAAAATCATCGGCAATGGCCATCATCACTCCTTCTTTGATGACGATGGTCCCTACAGGATAGAAAGGAGAAACATGGAGCCCCAAAACAGCATCTACATCAGGATTATTCAATACTCCGGCTTCGATCATATATTTTGCTCCACCCGGGGGTTTTTCCTCACTGGGTTGCAAGATAAACTTCACCCCTCCCGGAGGAGGATCCGCTACCAATTGGGCTGCCGTTTCTAAAAGGATCGCCATATGGGCATCGTGACCGCAGGCATGCATGGTTCCGGAATAGATAGATTTAAAATCCAAATCCGTTTCCTCAGTTATCGGCAAAGCATCCATATCCGCTCTGAGAGCCAGACATTTCCCTTCCCTCCTCCCTTTTAATTCCGCCACCAACCCATAACCGAAAACGTTTTCTTGAACCCTCAATCCTAAAGCAGCTAATTCCCGAGCCAAGAAAGTTGCCGTGTTTTTTTCCTGCCCAGTTGTTTCCGGATGTGAATGAAGCCAACGTCTCCAAGAAACCAATCTTGCCTGATCGATTTTAGTAACCATAAAACCCTACCCCCTATTATCCCATCTTATTCATACAATTTATCCAAATATATCACTCTTCGAATGACCCGTCAAACTAACTCATTGGTAATAAATCAAAAAACGATGTAACCATTAGCTACATCGTTCCTTAAATATCATGAGATAATAATGCTTCCATTCCAAACCCCTCAAGATAGGGAAAAGGTACATAGGTGCTCTCTAGATAGGCAACAGGATAGACTGCCCGATCATAAATGGCTTGGATTAAATCCTGTTCATCTCGGATACCGTCCGGAAACACCGTGGCATAACGACCAACCTCATGGCGTGCATGAGCGTCACTACCGCCTAGACAGGGCAGACCAAGCTCTTGAGCCAGATAGTAAGCATCCAAATTCTGCTCAAAATCCGTATTGCCATTAAAAGTTTCTACTCCACCCAGGAGCTCCATTTCCCTAATGGCATGCCCCATACCGCGATTATTCTGTCTAAAAGGGTGGGCACTGACGGCAACTCCGCCCTTTTTAACTACCATATCCAAAAGCTCCGCAGCCTGGAGTCTTTCCTGTGGAATTTCATCCAGCCCGAAAACCGTGACATCACCTTGCCAGGTCAGTACCTCTGCGCCAACAATAATAAGAAAACCTGTCTCCTGAGCAAGACGACGCGCCTCATCCTTGATTTCGTTGCTTTCATGATCCGTAATACATATCCCATCCAGTCCCATCTGCCGGGCCTGAGTGACAATTTCCTCCAATGAGACAAAACTGTCCAAAGAGTATTTACTTTCGTGGAGATGGGTATCAATGATCATAATATTCCCTCTTTATCTTCGTACATTTCACACCGATGTTCTTATCATACCATCTCGTTGCTATTTTTAAAAATTAAATAATTTTATCTGGTCATGCCTTTTAATAATTTATTTTGATAAGATGATCTCATACGCTCCCAGACTCTCTGCCAGCTTAATGCCTGAATTGCCTCTCTCGTTGCTGAACTAGGGCTGATCCTTTGTCGAACGAAAGAAATCTGTAATTGGAGAGCATTATGAAGTTGTTCTTCAAAAACAGGCAGATCTCCTGCCTCCGGCACGTCTATCCGGAGTGAAGGTAGATTTACATAGGTAATCATGCCGCTTTTTTCAATAACTGGTCCCAAATATTGTCGCAATCCCGGTAGATCCGTTGTCACCACCCTAAGACCCGAAGCTAGTGCTTCCAGCACCACCAAAGGGAGTCCTTCAAAAAAAGAAGGAAGAACAAACAGATGAGCCGAACGAAAAAGCTCTGCCAAAGCCTCTTGAGACAATTGACCATGGAAAAAAATGCGAGATCCGGTGCGAACCTGAGTTATGATCTCCTTCTTTATTCTCTCGCCCCCAGATCCGACCAGATGAAGCTCCAAATCGTGATTCTTTTTAGTCAATTGGTCAAATACTCGCATAAGAGAAGGCACTCCTTTGGCCGCACTGAGCTTTCCTGCATACACCAGCTTCAGAGAAGTAATACTCTTTATAGTTTTCGAAGGATAAAAAATCTCAGGATGATAGCCGGCACCACTCACCAGGATACGGTCTTTGGGGATTTTGAGCAGACGATGAATCTCCTCTTTGTGCTCTTCATGGAGAGCAAAAACACCATCCAGCTCTCGGCAGCCCTCCCTAGCAAGACCGGCCAGTCGTGGAACAAGTTGATACTGTCTTAGGCAGGTACCATGGCAGATGCCATAAATTGGTACATCAGGCATGATTTTTCGAGTCAGGGAAGTAAGCAGCCAAAGATGGTGACCCAAAACCAGTTCAGGTCGAAACTCTTTTTTTGCACGAAGCAAAGTTTTATAGAAACTTCTCTCCCAACTTTCCAACATCTCATCGGTTAAGTCCTGATATCTGGTGCTGGGATAAGGCATGACATCACTCATACCTACCACGGGAAAGGGCAGATCATCTGTTTCAAACAGTACCGGAAAAAAATTGGCAGGATGAATCTTTTGCGCCACCATAACCTCGCTATCTTGTGCTACTCCTGCCACCACTCCAAAATGAGTACCGGTATCATTTCCCGTTCGGGCCAAAGCCTGCAGAAAGATGCCGCTTCCCGTATACCCCGGATGTTGGCATAGCACCTGAAGCACCTTCATGATCTTTCCTCCCTCCCCACTTTTATGGCCTGAAAGTTATCAATATTTCATGATCAAACTTTTTCTTTAAACAAAAAAACCCTGGTGCTATGACCAGGGTGGTATTTTGATTATTCTTCAGTTTCTCCGGTTACCTGACCCTGTCCCTCGGTAGCATCCTTAGTCGGGGCTTGATCCGTTTGTTCTGCGGATTCCGCAGACCCATTAGGTTGACTTTGTTGTTCCAGGGATTCAATCAGGCCCTGCAATTGATCTGCTTGGGCGATGCGCTCATCCCCTTCCGGCAATAGTCCTTTGTAATCAGCGATTTCTTTCTTTGCTGCTTCTATATCTTGCAGATAAAAGGCAAGAAAGATCACATAATTTGATCTGGCCGAAAAATCCTCCGGAGTCAATTGAATAGCCTTTTGATATAAGGGACCGGCAGTATTTTCCTGTCCGCCGTTAGAAGCACAATAGGCTGCAGCTACCATGAGATCTGCTTGACCTTGATTGTTAAGCTCCTCAGGGGCATGTTCAATGGCTAGTAAATAATTTTCTAGCCCTTTCGCAAAGACCTCTTGACTCTTTTCCCGATCATTCAACTGGAGGTAAAACCCACCTTGTTGAGATCTTACCTCACCAAGACTTTTCAATATGGTAAAGTCAGTAGGATTTTTGGCTAAATCCTTCTCATACTGATCGATACTGATTTGAAGGTTATCAACCATAGCTTGGGGGTCAACATCCTTTTGGGCATTATCTATGTTTGGCGAACTCCAAATTGCATAAGAACCTACCAGTCCAAATGCTAACATAGCTACCATTATGATTAAAGGTATGCGCATCTTCCTCTTACCGCGTCTAATTGCTTGCAATACCACAAAAATTCCCTCCCATTAAATATTTACAACAAGATAATAATATAGACTTTATGAAAAGCTGTCAACTCATAATTTTTAGCAACTAAAATTAATCTCTTTTCTGCCCCAAAAATAATCCTTCCACCTACTATCCCAGTTGATGGCGTAAAGCTTTTGATAAATGAGCTAATGAACTGCATTCCCACATTCTTGCATGTTGTTGGAAAAGCTTCACCGTAGAATATTTGGCCCATTGATCACCGGGTAAAGGATTGAGCCAGAGAATCTCTTTAATTTTCCTATTAATAATGTGCAGCAGCCGGGCAGTAGCTTCCGGTTCCATTGTTTTTGTATCGCTTAAGATAATAAAAACAGTTTGGGGTTTAAGCAGTCCCGGATGATTTTTCATCAATTGCTGCAAAGAAACATTGAGATTCGTGCCCTCCCCCCATCGATCACTTTGCGCTAATTCTTCAAAAGAAAAATCCATTAAATCTAACTTTTCCAGTGTCTCAGCAAAAACAAAGGCATGCATACGGGGCAAAACCTCCGCTAGACCGCTCATAAACTGGAGGGTAAACTGGGAGTATTTTATCATTGAGCCGGACACATCACACAAAAGCAGGATCTCCGGTTTCTGTACCTTTTTTTGACGGTATTTCAGATCAAGTAGAGTTCCACCGTATTTAATTCCGGCTCGAATTGAACGACGCACATCAATACGCTTGATTTTTGAGCTCTGTTTATAACGGCGACTGATTCGGGAAGCCAAACGCCGGGCTAACTTGCGAATTAATAGAGTTGCTTCTTGATAATCCTTCTCATGAATAGACGCCATGTTTTGAAAGTATAAATCCACTAATTCCTGATTATGAGAAATCTCATGGAGCACGGCATCAATTTCCTCTTCACCTGTGAGTTCCACAGGAATCACCTGTGGAAGATCACTATGAGTGCGGTGGTATTCCAAGGCACCTTTGATCACATTCTCTACAATGGGCTTAAACCTAGCCGAAACATTTTTCCCTTCGGAAGTTTTTTTGAGAAAATCCTTAACTTGTTGTCGGCTTTCCTGGGACAGCTGGCCGTACAAATCGAGATATTGCTGATCAAGATCTAAAGGCTGATCCTGAAACTCCAGTTCCTTTATTGCTTCTTCCAAACCCTCCGTATATTCTTTTTTAGCATCCAACTGCAGATCGCGTAAAGGGGACTCAACAAAAAATTTGGTAAAAGCAGAATTAAATAACGGATCATGAACAGCATCCTTGACTAAGGTAGCTTTTAATGCCGCTTTAAATTGTTTTTGGTTGGTCAAATCAATACTTTGCACGGCAATCAAAGCATCCAAAGCTTCCGAGGTTCCAGCTGGAATCCCTAAGCTACGCAGAATTTGCACAAAACGAACAATATTATTTTCTAAGAAGTTGTCCACTCTACACCTTCCCGGATGGATGCTTGCGAGTTTTGCTTTCAGAAGAAGATGTTTGTTTTAGCATCGCCTTGGCTCCACCCTTTTCCCGAAATAAGTCCAGGTCTTCTTTGTCTTTCAGAAGCAGACTGACGGTTTGGTCCACCAGATGTTCTGTCATCCTTTGGGCGTTTAAAGTTAAAAGAGCCTGCGCCCAATCCAAGGTTTCCGAAATGGAGGGTTTCTTTTTCAAGGCCAATTCATTACGCAAATAAGCAACGCTTCTTGCTAACTGCCAAGTTAGCTCCGTACCCAATTCCGGTACCTTAGCTTTAATGATTTCCGCTTCTTTTTCTATAGAAGGAAAATCTATATGAAGAAAGATACAGCGCCGTTTTAATCCGTCTGACAAATCCCGTTCTCCATTGCTGGTAAGAATCACAACGGGAATTTCCTTAGCCTTAATAGTACCGATTTCCGGCACTGAGACCTGAAAGTCAGACAAAACTTCAAATAAAAAAGCTTCAAACTCGGCATCGGTTTTATCAATTTCATCAATGAGCAAAACAACTTTTTTCGGCTGGGTAATTGCTTTTAATAAAGGACGTTCCAAAAGGTATTCCTTGGAAAAAATATCTTCTTCCACCATTTGGCTTTCCTTATGTGCCTGAATATGCAGCAACTGTTTTTGATAGTTCCATTCGTATAAAGCCTTGTTTTCATCCAAACCTTCATAGCATTGGAGGCGAATTAATTCTGTATTAAGTATTGAACTTAATACTTTAGCAATTTCCGTTTTGCCTACTCCCGGCGCCCCGGTGATTAAAAGAGGCTTTTCCAGCTTTAAAGCTAAAAAAACCGGTACTAAAATATCCTGATCGGAAATATAACTTTCCTGCCGAAACTTCTCTTCCAATTCACTAATGGAAAAATTCACGTCACACACCCCTTTAATCCTTCCATACTCCGGATTTTATCATGGCATTGTCCGCATACTCCATAAAATTCTAATCGGTGTTCTTCTACCAATCCCTCAACAGCTAGGGCTGCTTCACCATCCAATTCTCGACGGACCGGTAGATCTATATCCATAACCTGTCCACAGCTACGACAAACAAAGTGATAATGCAACGCCGTATTGCCGTCAAAGCGGCGAAATGTACTCCCATAATTCAGCTCTTGAATTTCTCCCTCCTGCACCAAATGTTGAAGATTACGATAGATGGTACCCAGACTGATATCAGGCAGTTCTTTTCTGGCTTGCTCATAGATCCAATCAGCTGTAGGATGGCAGGTGGTACCCTTAAGCACTTCTAAGATAATCTTTCTTTGTTTGGTCATCCTTTTTATTGGCTTCATGATTTACACTATCCTTATTATGATTTGTGAAAGTATGGGTTTCGTAGATTAATTTAATTCAAATATTTTTTATTAATATCAGCCTCATGCCAAAATTCCAATGCTTCGCTGAGTATCTTTTGGACATCCATCATCAACCGGGCTAATTGGTATTCAGCTGTCAGAAATTCGTTAACAATAGGATTAAGACTTATTTGTTGATAAATACGTTCTAATTGCTCCAAGGCACTCTCTGTATCTTCCCCTGAAATCTCAGCGATTTGTAGTTCCAATTGAATGCGGCGAAATTCTTGAAGCAAAGCGGTATTTTTATCATCCTCTTGCAGTCTTTTCTTCGCTGTAAGGTATTGCCGATATTCATTGCTTTCCTGTAGTGTTTTAGCAAGTTCCATCGCCTGATCATTAACACTCATGGAGTCACCTCCTAAAATTCGATCTATAACTAATAATTTAATTTACTATATGACCTTTTTAATTGAGCCAATTACCAATTGGTCTAAATCTCTTAGAATAAGTTCTTTTTGCTTAAAGGTGGCAATCTGACGATACCCGGCCTGATATGCCATGGCAGCTGCCTCTTCAATTTTCCTTCCGACCTGGTCAAACTGATGAGCATCCGAACCAAAAACCACAGGAATACCCATTTTTCTGCATTGTTGTAGGATCTCGAAGGACGGATAGATTTCTCCTACCGGTTTAAAAAAACCATTGGTATTCAATTCAATCGCGATGGATTTTTCCTTGATAATCTCTAACAATCCGCCCATAAGCATCAATACCGGTTTTTTCGGTCGGTAGCCGAAAACCTTGATTAAATCTATATGAGCAATAATTTGATAAAATCCGGATAAGACAGCCTGTTCTACGGTGTGAAAATATTGACGGTATAAATCGTCTATATCCCTGTCCCGATAACCTTTTTTATAGTCTGGATGGTCGAACATCCAATTATTCTCACCTAAATGATGTATGCCTCCTAATACATAATCAAAAGGCTGGTTTTCAAGAAAAGAAGCAATTTCCTTATCCCGTCCTATAATGTGGTCAACCTCGATACCAATGCGAATCTCAATTTCCGGATATTTTTTTTGCATCGACTTCAGTAAAGGAAAATCCGGTCTTTTTGCTACCCAGTCATGATCACAAAATCCGATTTCTTTCATACCCGCCCTGATTCCCTGAAGAATAAAGGATTCCAGATTCTCCGGCGTTTGTGCTCTTTCCCCATGACCTACAGAGTGTATATGATAATCAACAAGCAAATCAACAACTCCAATCTTTACATCTCTCAATATTTTTTTATTAAAACTTGCTAACATTATATCAAAAATTTCCGCAAAAAGACGTAAAAGTTAGACTCTCTTCAGGAAAATTTTCTTCTTGCCTTTTTCATACATAACAAGTATAATTCTAATATCATACCCCCAGCGGGTACCCGTTTTTATCTGATGTATAGTTTATTTATAGATAAAGGAGGTTTTTATTATGGCAGAAGCATGCATTTTTGCCGGTATCTGCGGGTTTGAAACAACAGTATCCGCAGAAGACCTGGGTGACTTTCAATATAAACTGAAATTCGCCACTAATTGTCCCAATGTTCCCAAAATGGCCGCCGATCTTACTGAAGTAAATGTTATGGACGAATTGTTCAAAAAAGGAGAATCAAAAGTTTTAAATGCGGCAGTGAAACATCTGCCTCATGTTTCCTGTCCCGTACCCTCCGGTGCTTTAAAAGTATTAGAGGTTACTGCCGGTATGGCGTTACCAAAAGATGCCACTATAACCTTTAAAAAATAACCCGGTTAAAATCTTCCTTGTCCAATAATTAAAACAAACCCCGACAGTATATTCTGACGGGGTTCTGTTATTATTAACCATAATTAAAACTCGTTAGGTAATCCGTTCAGTTCTTCCATGGTAAATACAGGGCCGTCTAAACAAACATATTTACTGCCGATATTACATCGCCCGCATTTACCAATGCCACACTTCATCCTCATTTCCAAAGTTGTAATCACTTGTTCGTCCTTATAGCCCATTTTGGCTAAGGATTGAAGACAGAACTTAATCATAATGGGTGGTCCGCAAAGCACCACGATCTTGCCTTTAGGATCTGGATTAACCTGTTCCAAGAAAGCAGGTACAAAGCCCACATTACCCTTCCAATCTTCATCACCTTTGTCCACCGTGATATGAACCTGGGTATCTTTTTCTTTAGGCCAGTTTTCAAAAAGGTCTTCTTTAAAGCACAGGTCTGCCGGGGATCTGGAACCATAAACAATATCGATTTTCCCGAAATCATCCCGATGCTCAAAACTATATTTGATTAAGGAACGCACGGGAGCAAGTCCAATCCCTCCGCCGATATAGAGCATATCCTTCCCTTTACACATGTCAATGGGGAAACCATTACCATAGGGTCCTCTTACGCCCACAGTCTGCCCTTCTCTAATTTCATGAAGGGCATCAGTCAGCATACCGCATTTTTTAATCGCAAACTCGATATGATTTTCTCCTTGAGAGGTTACAGAAAACATGCCTTCACCGATATTAATCAAGGAAAACATACCCAATTGACCCGGCATAGGTGTAAAAGGTTTTTTGCCATCTTTAGTACTAACATGAAAAGTTTTAATATCAGGAGTTTCTTCGACAATTTTAAAAACGGTTCCTAAAGTAGGCACCAAAGGATTGCCACTCTCACAGCTGCAATTACTCACCTACAGGCACCTCCTTCAACTTATCGATAAACAGGGTAATGTCCACATTAACAGGACATTTGGCCACACATCGTCCACAGCCTACGCAAAGGTTTTTTCCGTATCTTTCATTAAAAAACTCCAGTTTGTGTAAAAATCTGTTGCGGATGCGCTCGCTTTTACTAGGACGGGGATTGTGTCCCCCTGCCATGCGGGTGTATTCGGAAAACATACAAGAATCCCAGCATCTGAAGCGATACCCCTCATTGCCCGCATTTTTTACATCTACATCAAAGCAGTAACAGGTGGGACAAACATAGGTACATGTGCCACAACCGATACATTTCCGGCTAATATCCTGCCACATAGGACTTTCAAACATTTTAGACAATTTCTGAGGTACGTCAGTCATATCTACCTTTAGTGTACATTCGGGTTGAGGAATTTGAACCTCCCCATCTTCCAGCAAGCCTTGCCATTTGGTCAAAATAGCTTCACCTGCTTCCGTCTGAGCTTCCACACCATAGGAATCTCCAGCATCGTACATTTGTACATCGGCAGACTCATGTTTCCCCGGTTCGCCTCCCATAGAATCACAGAAGCAGGTCGGCGCAACCTTGGCGCAGCCAATGCAAACGGTAAGGGTTTTCTCACGTTTTTCCTTATAATAATCATCCACATAGGTTCTGGTTAAGAAAACATCATCCATACATTTAATACTCTGCATGTCGCAAGGTCTCAGACCAAAAATAACAGTATTCTCCGCTTCATTATGAATATTCATTTCAGTTACTTCCTGATTAGCGATCTTATATGAATACATCTTTTCTGTATGGGGGAATAAAACATCCTTAGGCGGCAGCAGAGTATTCACGGCTTCAAAATCGGGAGTACCCGGGCCACCCCAAGGAGCAAACTTGCTCACGCCGTCCACCTTCGTAGGAACTAAAACATGGGCATCTTTGGCCAAAATGTCGATTGCTTCATTTAACTTACTTTTTGCTAAAATTTTCACTGCTTACCACCTCCCTACATATATTCTTCCGGATCGTCTTCTTTATATAAGCCCAACGGTGGCTTAACTTCCAAGTCCACCGCCGCTTCGTAAGGACCAAATAATTCATTTAAGTCCTTAATCAGCTTGCGGTTTAATGCCATCAAAGGTAATCCCATGGGGCACACCCGTTCACACTCGCCACATTCAATACATCGATCTCCAATATGGTAAGCGCGAGTTAAGCCAAAGACCTGGTTTTCCGCCCTGTTATTCTGCTTGCCCTGCCAACCAACATGATGCTGATCAACAAAGCATTCTCGGCAATTGCAGGCAGGACAAATATTACGGCAAGCATAACAACGAATACACTTATCAAACTGCTTGGCCCAATACTCATACTTTTCATCGGGAGACAATTTCTCCAGTTCAATCACATCATTGAAACGTTCCGGTTTAGCGGTTTCCGGCACCTTTTCCCCCAAGAGGACATTATATACCACCGGATTGGGATGAGTACATTCCCGACATTTCTTAGCCATTTCTCCGGTATCGGGGTCTTTTTTCCCGTCACAGGGAATACCGATCAAATAAACATTTTCTCTTTTTACCTGATTATCCTGAATCAGTCTGTTGACACCCCGGGAATCACACCCTCTAACAAATAACCCGATTTTCCCTTCAGGAAATTTATCATCCAAGAGGTATTTCGACGTTCCTGCCAAACAATATGCGTCCCATACTAAACGGTCTGTATCTTCGGCAGAAGTGATAAAGGCCGGTGGAGATTGTTGGGGGAATCTGCCTTTTTCCCAGCCGATCACATACTTGACTTCCTCTTTTTGCAAAAGATCTTTTGCGATCTCCCTCATTTTTGTTTGAATATCACTCATTCGGCTTCCCTCAACTTCCTGTTCGGCCCAAGAGCCTTAATATCGTCACTGATCCCGATCATAGTTTGCTTAAATTTCTCCGCTTCGGAGCCGGAAATCCACCGAGCCTGGAATCGATTGGGATCCACACCGTTATACTCCAAGAATCTCTGCATCAAAAGGAATCGACGACGGGTGAAATAATTGCCACTAACATAGTGGCAGTCGCCCGGGTGTCAGCCGGCAACCAAAACGCCGTCTACACCTTTCTGAAATGCCCGCAATACAAATTGAGGATTGACACGACCGGAACAAGGAACTCTTAAGACTCTCACATTGTCCGGGTATTTCAATCGGTTTAAGCCGGCTAAATCTCCACCTGCGTATGCACACCAGTTGCAGCAGAAAGCAAGTATTTTAGGGGCCCAGTTGTTTTCTACAGACACAGCGCATCCACCTCCTTGAGAATTTGAGCATTAGTAAATCCAGCTAAATCAATCGCACCGGGTCGGCAAGCTACGGTACAGGCGCCACAACCCTGGCACAAGCCAGTATTAACTGTGGCGACTTTTCTTTCCACTGTCTTGCCATGCTGTCTTTCATGAATCGGTTTCAGTTCAATGGCTTTATAAGGACAGCAGGGAACACACATGCCGCAGCCGGAGCATTTATCCGTATTAACGCGACTGATCATGGGATCGGCTTCCATCTCATCCTTGCTTAAAAGACCGCAAACCTTTACCGCAGCAGCACTGGCTTGAGCCACGGTATCAGGAATATCCTTCGGTCCCTGACAAGCACCTGCTAAGAATACGCCCCCGGTATGAGTCTCTACAGGACGAAGCTTTGGATGAGCCTCCTGGAACCAGCCGTCTTTATCTGTGGAAAAACCGATCTTACCGGAAATTTCTTCATAACCCTTGGAAGGCACCATTGCCGTGGCTAAAACCACTAAATCGGCAGCAACTGTAACATTTTCTCCAATTAAGGTATCTTCACCTTTGCAAATCAGCTTATCTCCTTCGGGATAAATCTTTGAGACCCGGCCTCTAAGGTACACCGCACCATCATCCAAGGTCTTATTATAAAACTCATCATAGGCTTTACCCGGCGTTCTCACATCCATATAGAAAACATAGGCCTGGGAATCTTGAATTTTATCGATAACCTGATGAGCATGCTTCGCTGTATACATACAGCAGGCCCGAGAACAATATTCCTTACCTTTTACATTGTCACGGGATCCAACACATTTAATGAAGACAACAGTCTTTGGTTCCTTGCCATCGGAAGGACGGATAATCTTCCCGCCGGTAGGCCCGGAGGCATTAGACATTCTTTCAAAATGAAGGCCGGAAATCACGTCGGGATATCTCCCAAAACCATACTCTCCATAAGACTTTTCCCATTCAAAGAGATCGAAGCCGGTGGCCATCACAATCGCCCCGAATTTCTCAGTAATCAATTCATCTTTATCTTCGTAATTAATTGCCCCCGTGGGACAAATTTTTGCGCAAATACCGCATTTACCATTAATTAGTTTGCGGCAATTCACGGGATCAATCACTGGTTTACTAGGTACGGCTTGAGCAAAAGGCTTATAAATACTGGGTCGTTTCCCCAAGCCTAAGTCATACTCACTTGCTACCTTCGAGGGGCATTTGGTTTCACACAGCCCGCAGCCGGTGCATTTTTCATAATCTACATATTTTGCTTTTTTCCTGATCGTTACATCAAAATTGCCGATATAACCGGCTACATCTTCAATCTCACAATAAGTGAGTAATTCAATATTAGGGTGCTGCGCCGCAGCAACCATCTTCGGTGTGCTAATTCAGGCAGAACAGTCCAAAGTGGGGAATGTTTTATCCAACATCGCCATTTTTCCCCCGATGGTTGCCTCTCTTTCGACCAAAGTAACTTGATGCCCGGCATCAGCAATATCCAAAGCAGCCTGCATACCGGCAATCCCTCCGCCAATAACCAAGGCCCGCTTGGTAATAGGAATCGTCGAAGTAAATAACTCCTCATTACTGGAAACCTTAGCCACTGCCATGCGCACTAAATCAATAGCTTTGTCCGTAGCTTTTTCCTTATCCGTATGCACCCAGGCACATTGTTCTCGAAGATTGGCAATTTCCAGCAGGTAGGGATTCAACCCTGCTGCGGCAATAGCCTTTTGGAAGGTAGCCTCATGCATTCTGGGAGAACAGGCAGCTACTACAACCCGATTTAAATTATGCTCTTTAATCGCTTCCTGAATAACCGCTTGGCCGGGTTCGGAACACATATATTTATAATCCACAGCAAATACCACATTAGGCATGGATTTAGCAACCTCTGCAACTTTGACCACATCGACCATAGCGGAAATATTGGTACCGCAATGACAGACAAATACTCCTACACGTCTCATGCTTCTTCCCTCCTTGAGCGCCCAAAGACTTCCTGAATTAATTCTACCGCTGGCACAAAATGTTTCTCCATACCCACATCTTTCGGCTCATAACCAAAGGACATGGCCATTAATTCAGTAAAATAATAAATGGGTATATTAAAGTTGGTGCCTTTTTTTGCGTTGATTTGTTTTTGTCTCATATCCAAATTCAGCATGCAGTGGAGGACAGGCCGTTGCAATGGCTCCCCGGCTCCGCTATTTTGGGCATTTTTTAGAATCTCATAAATCATTTCTTTGCCGACATCAGGCTTCGTTACCACATGACTGGCACCGCAGCATTCGACTTTAAAAGACCAATCCACCGGCTCGGCACCAATGGCTTCCATAATATTATCCATCACCATAGGATTTTCCGTATCATCGCTTTGGGCAATCTTAGGTGGACGCACCAATAAACATCCGTAATAACTAGCTACCTTCATACCGGTCAAAGGTTTCGTTACCTGGGCTTTAATCTTTTCCAATCCAATTTTTTTGCCGATAACATCCAACATGGACAGGACTTCACTTTTTCCTTGAAAATCCATTTCAATCACGTCAGCTATTTTTTGCTGCATTTCGGGAGAGGATTTGACCGCCTCTGAAGCGGCCTTACTACGGATAAAACAAGCAGCACAAGGAATTGCCACCGTTTCCAAGCCTTCTTTTTCAGCAATAGCCAAGTTACGTGCCGGCAACGCCAGAGAAAAGAGATGATCCGCTAAATGGGCAGAAGAAGCACCGCAGCAATTCCAATCGGGAATTTCCCATAATTCCATACCCAGATTTTTAGCAATCAATTTGGTGGACAAATTATATTCAATCCCGGTGGCATCTAACGAACACCCGGGATAATAAGCATATTTCAATCCTATTCTCTCCCTTCAAAACATTTTTCGAAGATTTTTTGCACGGATTTTCTGTCTTTCACAAGTGAAGGTTTAAGATGAGCCTTACCTGTCAGAAAGAGGCGAGGTGCAGAATCTACATCCTGGAATAAATTCCCAGATCTTAAATTATAAAAACCACTCAAATATACTTCCTGGGACTTGCCAAAGTTTTAACATTAGTGAGAAATATCATGGAACTTATCCATATTTTCTCCGTTATATAACCCTTTTCTGCGCTGCCTGCAAAACCTCATTCAGCGTAGCCAAATCAACATCTCGGGGACATCTGGTACTACATGTTTGACAAGTAGCACAAAGCCAAATCGTATGCGTCTTCAAGGCTTCATCCAGCATGCCCAACTGTAGAAGACGAATAATTTGCCGAGGTGTTTTATCCATAGCAAAAGCTACCGGACATCCGGCAGAGCATTTGCCGCATTGATAACAATCAGTGATTTTTACGCCGGCTTTTTCTTCAATGGCCTTAATTTTATCACGATTACTGACTGCGGCTTTTGACAGTTCCATTCCCTCCATACATTACCCCTCTTTCATAAATAAGTTATCGTGCATTTTCGACCTTTGGATCTCGTTTCTTTGAACTGAATCACAAAAAAATACTTAACTCATTTTTAAGATAATCTAAAAAAGACCACACTTATTAATAATTTAATAATACATCATAACAGTTATCTTTAAAAGATAATTTCTCAATTATTATAACTGTTTTCAATATATTCTATCATGGCTCTAATGATCACTGCAAGATCTTTTGTTACCATTTGCACAATCTAATCGTTAAAAGGTTTTTCAGTTACTCTATCGTTTTCAATTATGACAAAGGAAATGAGGATAATCTTTTGCTTGATAACTGGATATGATAATTTTAATAAGATTAATGTATCACAAAAAGCGCATCGGGTACCTAACAAAATGTATAGTAAAATCTTCAAAAAGACTTACAAATCGCAAAATATCTAAATATAATCCACAGAAAAATAGCCACGACATTTGGCAAGTGATAAAATGCCAAATCGTGGCTATTCAGTAAGTAGTTCATATTCATCTCGCGTGTATTTTATGTAGGGACTAGCTTCTTCTCGATTATACCGATGTATATCCCCCGTCTACTTTTATGTTCTGTCCTGTGATGTAGGAAGCCTCATCGCTGGCCAAGAAAACTGCGGCAGGATTCAATTCTCCTTCATGACCATAACGCCCAAGAGGAACTGTGGCTTTCATGAACTCTGTAAAGGATTCAGTATTTAACGTATCGGCAGTTAATTCTGTTTCAAAATACCCAGGGCTGATTGTATTACATGTTACGTTATACTTAGCTAATTCGGCAGCAACGGCTCTAGTAAAGTTAACAACGCCGCCTTTTGAAGAGTGATATGCAACTGTATCCATAGCGGTATTTCCAACCTGCCCATAAATAGAAGCAATATTAATAATTCTGCCATATCTCTTTTCAACCATATATTTTGCAAATGCTCTTGTAACCTTAAAAACGCTTGTCAAGTCTGCCTGCATGGTAAAATTCCAATCTTCATCAGTCATTTCCAGCACACCGGCATTTTTGGATGCACCGGCATTATTGACTAAAATATCAACTTTTCCGTATAATTCGACTGCTTCTTCTGCGGCTTTGTTCACTGCATCTGTATCGGTTACATCACATTGGATAGGTAAACATCTAACACCAAAGATTCTGATTTCCTCAGCTACTTTCTCCAACTTTTCAATTCTCCGGGCTAAGATGACCAAGTCTGCTCCCTGTTTTGCAAAACCAATTGCCATTTGACGTCCTAACCCCGACGAAGCTCCTGTAACTACTGCGACGCGACCATGTAAATCAAACATAAAAGAGACCTCCTTAATCGTGATGTTTTTTGAGAATATTAGGCATCGAGTCTATCAAATTTCTCATTCCTTGTCAAAAAAGAAAGGGGAAGCAAAGGAACCGTCCCCTCGCTCCCCCCTTGCTCTCCCCGGTTTTTTACGGCCTGCAAATCCCGCATGAACTATAGCCTGCATCAAGTGCATCATGGGTGGATTGCAACAATACTTTATTTTTCTCGTTCATCGTTCCAACACTGGTACAATTAGAGTAGTGGAACACCTTAGTATTTTTATTGCCAATAAAGTTGGCTTCTATATCTTTTTCTGTCGCCGAATTCTTGGCGTTAAGCGCCTTTTCCAGAGCTTCGTTGTTTTTATCGGAAAAAATCCCCAAATTATTGCCATCCGTGGTTACCGTAAGATTGCCATGCACTGCCGTAGTGTACACCTTCGCACCCAATAACTGCCATCGGTTAACCACGATCTCGTCCGGATGACCGTAACTGTTATCTACTCCCACCTCAATAATTGCCAGAACCGGCGAAACTGCTTTAGCGAAGGCCGGAGTGGAGGATGTGGTGGACCCATGGTGCCCTACCTTCACCACATCACTCTTTAGACTTTCCTGATCATAGGCAAGTGCCGCATGTTCTGTGGCTTTTTCGGCATCACCGGTAAATAAAAAACTCTTATCGCCATAAGCTACCTTCATAATCGGACAGTTATCATTATCACTATCTGTGTCGATGACCGCCGGCGCCAGCACTTTAATTTCCACCTCCGGGTCAATGTCAAGAATATCCCCTTGCAGTAGCTGATTGACAACTAATCCTTTCTGATGAGCTTCTCGCATCAAGGCGTCATATAATCTAGTATCATCGGTGCCGTTCAAATAAACCGTGCCCACTTCATAGTTTTTGATGATCCCCGGTAGTGATCCGATATGGTCATCATCTGTATGAGTACCAATGACGACATCTAATTTCTTGATTTTTTCCGCAGCTAAAACAGCGGCAACTCGGGCATACATTCCGCCCTTTCCACCATCAATCAAGATAGTTTTTCCGTTAGGAAGTTGAATAAGCTCACAATCTCCTTGTCCCACATCAATAAAATGCACCTTGAGTGTCGGTTGGTTTTGAGCACGATCGGACGTGATGGTGATAGTCTTATTTGTTCCATCCCAGGCAACTTCATCACCCAGTGCTTCACCAACAAACCGTAGGGGTATATATGTAGATCCATCAATGATCTGTCCGGGAGTTACCAAATTAACCTGCTTTTCATTGACGAAAGCCGCAGTTTGATTGATGGTTAATTTTACGACCACAGCATCTCTTGTTCCCACAACCGTTTTAGACTGATTATCCCAGTCCACCTGAGCCCCCAAAGCTTCAAAAAACGGCCGCATCGGTACTAGAGTCCTGTCATTATTAATTATCGGTGACGGAGAAAAACTCTGCTGTTGTTCATCAATGATGACCGTAATATCTTGATTTTGAGCCGCCGGAGCACCAACAATACTAAGGCTAAAAAGAACCATTCCCAGAAATATTAGTATCAACTTTTTCTTGAATTTCATTATTTTGCACCCCTGATAAAAATTTAATTAAATGCACCGGATTATCACTTTTTACTTATATGGGATTATTATATCAGAATCTCTGTTTTATGTCTCTTTATGAGTCGAGTCGAGTCGTTCTCAACTTTCCTCCCTCGTTTCCCCTAACCATTAATTCAACTTAAACATATTTATAAATTTTGTCACCTGAATCATGAAACTCCCTGTACATAATATTTCATGTTTTAAACAAACTACTTCTATAAAATACTATTTGCAAACGAAGGAGAAGCCTTTACTGATGGACAATAAGAAACACGAACAGCTGAACACTTTTAGAACTGATGATAGGGGACAGGCACTAACAACGAACCAAGGATTAAAAATGGCTCAAGATGAATTTTCTCTAAAAGCTGGAGAGCGTGGTCCTACATTAATGGAGGATTTTCATTTTAGAGAAAAAATCACACATTTTGATCACGAACGAATTCCCGAACGGGTCGTTCATGCCCGTGGCTTTGGCGCCCATGGGGAGTTCCAATTATATCAACCTCTGAATGAATTCACCAAAGCAAAATTCTTGCAGGATCCGGCTGTGAAAACACCGGTTTTCGTACGCTTTTCAACAGTAATCGGTTCTCGGGGTTCGGCAGATACTGTTAGAGACGTGCGAGGTTTTGCGACCAAGTTTTATACCGAGGAAGGCGTTTACGATCTGGTGAGCAATAATATGGGTGTGTTCTTTATTCAGGACGCGATCAAGTTTCCTGATATCATTCATGCTAATAAACCTGAGCCTCATAATGAGATTCCTCAGGCTACAGCAGCCCATGATACTTTTTGGGATTTTGTCATCAATAATCAAGAAACGGCCCATCAAGTTATGTGGATCATGTCTGACAGAGGAATCCCGCGCAGCTTTCGCATGATGGAGGGTTTTAGCATTAATACCTTCCGCTTGATTAATAATGGAGGCACCGCTCATTTTGTCAGATTCCACTGGAAACCGATGCTTGGGGTCCATTCCCTGGTGTGGGACGAAGCTCAAAAAATATCTGGTAAAGATCCTGATTTTCATCGCCGCGACTTATTTGACGCCATTGAAAGTGGTAATTATCCTGAATGGGAACTTGGTGTGCAACTAATAAAAGAGGAAGAGGAATTTAGTTTCGACTTTGATATCTTGGATCCCACCAAGGTGTGGCCGGAAGAAGAAATTCCTGTAAAAATAATTGGTAAAATGACCTTAAATCGCAATGTTGATAACTTCTTTGCTGAAACGGAACAGGTCGCTTTCCATCCCGGTCATTTAGTGCCCGGTATTGATTTTTCCAATGATCCCCTCTTACAAGGAAGATTATTTTCTTATATCGATACTCAGCTAATTCGCTTAGGCGGCCCTAATTTCCATGAAATACCTATTAATAAACCTATCATCCCTGTGCATAATAATCAGCGTGACGGCTATCACAGACAAACAATCAATCTAGGAAAAGTATCCTACCATAGAAATTCCCTGGCAAATGATACCCCAAGTCCTGTTGCTCCGATAGAAGGTGGATATGAACATTATCAAGAAAAGATTGCGGGGAAAAAGGTACGGGCCCGAAGCGACAGTTTTAAAGATAACTTTTCTCAGGCGATAATGTTCTGGAACAGCATGAGTGGTGTCGAGAAGGAACACATCATCGGCGCTTTCAGCTTCGAGGTGGGCAAGGTTAAGGATAAAAACGTTAAACAACAGGTTGTGGAAATGTTTTCAAATGTCAGTGTGGAGCTGGCCACAAAGATTGCAGCAAATATTGGCGTAAATCCACCGCAAAATCAAACAGAACCGACTGCCGTAAAATTATCCCCGGCTCTTAGCCAGGAAAACACCATCAAAAAAATGGACACACTGAAGATCGCAGTTGTATTAGCAGAAGGATTTCAGGGAAGTATCATTGAAACCATTGATTTTCTGAGGTCAAAGAAACTTGATATGGAAATCATCAGCGAACATCTTGGCATGGTCAAAGCAAACGATAATCGGGAACTGGACGTGCAGCATACCTTTTTGACTGCATCCTCCGTCCTATTTGATGCTGTACTTGCTGTTGGCGGCAGCAACTTACCTGCAAAATTTGATCATGACGCCACTTGTTTTATCAAAGAGGCTTTTATGCACTTTAAACCCATCGGGGCAATGTATGAGGGTGAAAAATGGCTGGAGAATAACATGATTAGCAGCATCGGAGTTGTCGCAAATAGTAATAACGACCGGTTTATCGATCAATTTATCAATGCTGTTGCCGCTCATCGTCATTGGGATCGCATGATTTATTAACCTTACATATTAAAATTTAGATTTGGGGATTAAAATAGGCTGCAGCTTATGCGCAGCCTATTTCTTTAACTTCATCGTATTAATCCAATTCGGAGAAAATTATCTTATCTTAATAGTTTTCTGCTCTCACTTCAAAATAGGACTGGGCATAATTACATACGGGGCATACTTCCGGAGCTTTTTTGCCCATGATCAAATGACCGCAGATCCGGCATTCCCACATGGTTTCTTCGCCTTTTTCAAATACCTGCTGCATCTCCATGTTATTTAATAAAGCGCGATAACGCTCTTCATGTGCTTTTTCGATTGCTGCAACCTTGCGGAATTTTTCTGCCAAATCTTTAAATCCTTCTGCTTCGGCATCTTGAGCAAAACGATCATACATATCGGTCCATTCATAGTTTTCGCCTTCAGCCGCGTGTAAAAGATTTTCCGCCGTCTTACCTAAATTGCCTAGTTCTTCAAACCATATACGGGCATGTTCCTGCTCATTTCTTGCTGTTTTTAAAAAGATTTCCGCCATCTGATCAAAGCCTTCTACCTGAGCAATATGGGCAAAATAAGTATACTTATTGCGCGCTTGACTTTCACCGGCAAAGGCTTCCATAAGGTTTTTTTCGGTCTTTGTTCCTACATACTTATTAACCGATTCAGCTTTCTCTTCTACTAACACAAATACTGATGCCGGCTGTCGGCATTTAGGACATTTAAAGTCATCTGCCACTTCACCTTCATGAATATAACCACATACTGAACAACGATATTTAATCATTTTTTTCCTCCTGTGTTTTATATTATTTTCTTTTAAGAATTTACAATTCTTTTATCATCTATGGGATAATTCTCAGCCCGTTTACCGTCAAACCGCGTCTTGAATAAATCTTGTCCGTTATTATTTGGGGAAGGGAAATTTCATAAAGTCTTCGGTAATTCATTATTGAAGTATTTCAATAGTGTAATGATTACATTTTATATTATATACCTTTATCCCTAAAAAGCAATAGGCATTGCACCCACAAGATTCACTAATTCTTTGCATTATCAGAAACAGTGTTCCAAATCGGGAGTTCACATCTTATTCCTCTATATAGTAAACAACCGAGATAAGGTAATCCGATATATCCTACAAGGGGATAAAATACACTTATAAGCTCGCTGAAAGGAAACATGCCTAAAAGAAAAATGAAGATAGCCACAAAACCCGCAAAAAAACGATTTCCTCTTTTCCCGCCCCATATAAAACGGCTGCATACAGTCCACATCATTGCCGAACAAGAAGAAAACATACCTAATATCAACACAATAGAAAAAATAGCACCAAGAATACTAGAAATCTTTTCAGCTAAATGCAGCATGGGAATTTCCAACACAGCTGTATTTTTTCCATTCAATAAGATCGCTGTACTCACAATTCCAATGCACAAAATCAAGGCAACGGCAGCCAGTAATGCTCCATACTTTGCATCTTTTCGATTAACCGCCGATATACCAAGTGCGGTGAAATATGTACTACCACTCAGAAAACATAAGGATAAATATAAAAGAGAACTAAGCATCCAATGGGGTGATGATTGTTTTGCACTTAATACTGCTCCATAGTACGCAACTTCCACAAAATTATCAAAGTCACGATAGATAGTAATCGTGCCCACCAACAGAGAAAAAAGATAATCATAGGTCCAATTGAGGAAACAATTTTAATCAATCGCTCAAATCCAATCAGATAAGCGCATAAGACCGCGCCTGCCATAAACGCCGAACCGATATAATGGTTGATGCGATAATACTCGTTAAGTGTCGCACCGGCACCTGAGATTAATACCGGCATAATCAAAACCAATATCACCGGAATCAGCCATGAATAAAATGTACCCAGCCGTTCACCACAAAAATATTTAAATTGATTAAATGCTTCTTCCGATTTGTGTTCAAATCCTCTAACTAACAAAAGCGGCCCCAAAAACAAAAACCCGATTAAATTAAGCAAAATAACACCATAACTCAAGTATCCATAGCTGGCAAAAAACTGCAGCACTTCTTGACCTGTTGAAAAGCCGGAGCCAATGATCCAGGCAATAAAAGCACCAGCAAATTTCACAATCGCCTTTTTATTACATTTATTTTTGCTCTCCACACCATACCCTCAATTCACTCATAATAATTGTGACACACTTCGTTCTGTTTTACCTGATTTCAAAACTTTCTTAACCAACTCAGATACCTCAAGGAGAGGGAAGCAACCTGCACCCCCCATCATTTGAAGCCTTCATTTTGTATTCTTCAACCCTTTGAGCATTAGAGGTTATTGCGGCTCATTCCACTGCCACTCCGTATTTTTTAGCAGCAAGAGCAGAATCTTATCCTCCATAATTCGCACACCAGATTCCATAATCCTGCTTATTGCATTTTATTTTTCAACTCCTGTCTCCGTCATGCCTTTAACTATTTTACGTTAATGAAGTTCGGATCAATCATTTACAAGTTGATGCTCGATTATTAACGAAATCAGCGTGAATATTATTTGTTCATGAATAATTCAGGATCGCTTATTGAAAACATAGTTTACACCATGCTTCTGATACAGGCAAAAGCCATAGTTGTCCTTATCCTTCCTAACCTAACAATAAAAATACCGGGAATCCAGCTGATAATCCTGGCTTCCCGGTTTGCACTTCCATACTCTATAATCAAAAATAATATACGTATCGTTTCTTGATCAATTACCCATGGTATTTGGTAAGAATAAAGCAATTTGCGGAATTAAGACCACCAGCAAAATCGCAACCAACATCGCCAGCATAAAGGGTATTACTCCTCTTAGAACTTCTTCTAAGGTGGCATTGTTGGTACCGGCGACAACAAAGAGGTTTAAACCCACCGGCGGTGTGATCATGGCCATTTCTATCATCATCACCATAAAAACGGCGAAATGAGTGATGTCGATCCCCAAAACCTTGATTACCGGCAACAGCACAGGTAAGGTAATTAGAACAATAGCAACGGCTTCCAAAAACGTACCCAGAACAATAAACAGAAAAAAGCAAAACACCCAAAAAGCAGCCGTGGAAATATCTTGGCTCACTACCCAGTTAACCACTTGCTGAGGAATTTGCTCACTTGCCAAAAAGAGAGCAAAGGTCATGGCATTGGCTATGATCAAGAAAATCATCGACGTAGTGGCAATTGAATCACTCACCATGGTACGGAAGTTTTTAAAATTAAGCTCTTTGTAGACAAACTTACCGGCAATAATGGCATAGGCTACAGAAAGAAAGGAAACTTCTGTCGGGGTAGCTACACCGCTGTAGATCGCTGTTATAATCAAAACAGGAAGCAGCATCGCCGGAATGGCATGGATCGTGGCGTTTTTCTTTTCCTCCCAGTTTGATCGCTCTTCCCCGCCATAATTCTTTTTAACGGCATAGATCACGGCAACACGAGAATAAATACCAAGCTCAGTAACAGCCCGGGAATAATCCCGGCCGTAAACAACCTGGCAATGGACTGCTCGGCTGTGGTGCCAATTAAGACAAAAGTAATGCTGAGGGGAATCAAAATTCCGATGGTGCCCCCTGCAGCCACTGCGCCCATAGAATAGTTTTTATCATAACCGCTTGCTACCATTGCCGGAATCATAATTCCTCCTACAGCAGCTGCCGTGGCAGGGCTGGATCCGGAAATTGCGGCAAAAACCGTACAAGCCAAAATCGCGATGATGGACAATCCACCCCGGATATGACCAAGCCATGCCCTCATGAATCTAATTAAGGCGCCGGAGATGCCTCCCTGCCCCATGATAATTCCGGCAAAGACGAATCCCGGTATGGCCATTAATGTGGTATGATCCATCCCAGTAAACATGCGTTGGGCAATCATAAACATATTAAAATCACCAATCAGGTATAAGCTGATAATGCTGGCAATCCCTAAACTAATGCCAATAGGCACATGTAAAAGAAACAGCACAATAAAGATGGTGAATAAAATAATTGTCGTATTCATTAATGATGGTCACCTCCTCTGGGAACTTCCCCTGTTTTAATGATATTGACCAACTCTTCCAAAAATCTTATGCCTAACAAAATAGAACCGATAGGCATAATCAGATAAACCAGCCATAATTCAACTTGGGAATTTGTGGAGATTTGACCATTATTATAATAGTGTAACCATAAAAAGTAAGATGCTGCGGTAAGAAAAGCACTGAACAACAAGCTGCAAATTTTTTCAAAAATACTAATCACGTACTGGAATCTTTTAGGTAGAAAATCATACAGTATGCCTACAGAAAGATGCTTACCTTTTTTCTCTGCCATGGACCAGCCCAATAGAATGCCCCATACCAAAAGGTAGGTGGAAACTTCGTCAACCCAAAAAAGCGGCTTATGAAACAGATAACGGACAATAACCCCATATACTACCAATGCACAGCCAGCCAGGAAAAATCCTCCTGCCAAAATTTCTTCAATTATGTCACGTATTTCACGCCATTTACTCATCAGGTCGCCTCCTTATTGATTGGCTTCTTCTGCTAATTTAAGAAGGTCGGCTCCAATCACAGGTGTATACATATCATATACTCCCTGTAATGCTTCCCTAAATGCTGCCTTTTCTTCATCTGTTAATTGGACAATTTTCACATTCGCATCAGCAAACATATTGCCTAATTCGCTTCCTTCTTCATAAGAATTCATCTCCAAAGACAACTCTCGTTCATAAACCGTCGCCTCTGACAATGCTTCTTCTAGAATACCCCGGTCCTCATCTGTAAGGTTATTCCAAAAATCTAAGTTCACAAGGACAATATAATTCAAGCTATTCAGATCCGCAATAGTCATGTTTTTAATAACCTCGTAATAACGTTCCGTTTTAATATTGTCAATACTGCCTAAGGTGCCGTCAATGGTTCCCTGCTGCAAGGAGGTATATACCTCCGAAAAAGGAATACCCACAGCTCCTGCTCCCAATTCCTTATGGGTCTCCGTTAGCACGCCGCCGCTGGGAATACGTAGCTTAAGTCCCTTCAGATCTACCGGTGTTTTTATTTCTCTTTTACCATTGATCCAATTTCTCATGCCGTTGGGCCAAGATGCCAAACCCTTGATCCCAATTTCCTCTAAACCGGAAAAAAGTTGCTGTCCTCCCGGACCATCCCAGAATTTATTGCTGGCTTCCTCATTTTTAAATATGAAGGGCAAGTCCGGTAGTTGAAATCTGGGATCCAGGGCAACCATTTTTCCTGCTGATGGTGCTATCATCTGTACGTTATTAGTTTGAAGTGCTTCCAGCTCATCTTTGTCTCCATAAAGCTGGCCTGAAGGATAAACTTTTACGTTAATACGATTATCACTTTTTTCCGCTACCAAATCAGCAAACTTTTGAGCCGCTAATCCTTTAGGTGTTTCTGGTCCCACCACATGGCTAAACTTAATAGAAATCTTTTCCCCACCAGTTGCGTCTCCCCCACCACATCCTGCCATAAAAGCCGTCAATCCAATCATAATACCCAAAGAAATGATAACCTTACCAAATTTTTTCAACATAAATAAACCTCCTCAAATTTTTTTTATTCTTCATCAAAAAAAATTATTCTCTTTAGAATCCAACCTTAACATATCCCCTCCTTCAAAAACTGAGTTAATGGCAATAAGTATAATTTTCAGCACCTGCTGTCACTTTTCCCACCGCTTAAAAGCGAGGTTTTTGTGGCAATCAGTTATCGGATAAAAGCTCTTAATCATCTTTATTCTTGTTATAAACAGATGGCAGTGCAGAGTTTTTGAAAATTATTTTCTAAAGTAAAAGAACAGCCAAATAGATAGATGCTACCTACTGGCTGTTCTTACACTCATATCCATCAATGTTCTCAATGGTTTGTGAAAAACACAGTATAATTATAAAACTATTTAAATTTTTTGTATGATCAATCTTATGTCAATTTTTAGTTTATTTAATATTCCACATACTTTTCTTAATTCCTGCTTTATTATTTAAATATTTAGATAAGTTTATTTTATTTGATTATTAGGTAAATCGTTATGTTAAAACTACTCCCATTCTACAAAGAATTAAAAACAAATTACGGTAACCCCCTCTTTGGCACCCATCTCGCGCATCAAGAATACTGCTACAGCGCAGTCGCAAGTATTAACTTAAAATATTAACAAATCTGTGCAATAAATAGAAAACAGCGATTTTGATAAATGTCAAAATCGCTGTTTGATATTAATAACATTTATTATATGTTAAATACTGGACAAGTTTTGCTAAAAATTGCAAATACTAAATAATCATGTATACTGCAATTGCTGCAGCCAAAAGTGCGGCTTCCCGACCGATAAGCATCCTGATGACCTTACTTAGATCTGCCTTAAAAAAATTCACTGTCAGGGTCAAACAAAGATGCGTAGGTGTAATCATCTGGCCGGCAAAACCAGCTATAAATAACAGCACCGCGGTTTGCACATCAAAGCTTGCTCCCAACACAGCTAAAGCCAGAGGAAAGCCAATACCTACAATCGCGATCATGTGACCGGTCATAACTCCAACAATAAAATTAATGACAATAAATACAAAGTAAGAGGGCACCGGCAATTGAGATAATAGTTGAGGCAAAGCAGCAACTGCCCCGGTATCCTCCAGAACCTGTTTGAAAATCATCACGGCGAATACAAGAAAGATGGTTTTGAACTTAAATGCATCACGCAACAGATTCCATATTTTGTTCGGTGTGTAACGGTGATAAATAAACAAGTATAAAAGCACCGATCCCACCCCAATCCAGACCTTGGTTGCCACTACCAATACTAAAAAAACGACAATCAAGATGGGTAAGGCACTTAAAAGCAATTCTTTTGTGACCTGCTTTTTTTCCGTTCGTTCATGGTCTTCCTTTTTGACGATGGCAATTTTTTTTAATTCCGGAATCCCCAGCAAAACAGCCAGGGCACCAAATGGAATCAGGGCTAAAATCAGCTGACGAACATGCAAATTCGCCATAGATGCAATTAATAAGACACTGGGATAGATGGGCAAAAAATATTCCGTTACGTGACGATAATAGAAGTTGACAAAGCTCTTTTGCTCTGGGGTAGCGGAAAGATCTTTTGCGGCATGCTCAACCAAAGGTGCGGAAAATAAGGCTCCACCTGCTGAAGGCATCACCCCGATAAAAATCGGTAATAGTGCCATCACAATGCGTGGGTTGGGAATGACAGCCTGCAATCCCGTGAGCATATTTTCCAGGTAGCCTTCTTTTCTGAGCAGAGCTTCAAACACCATAATAAAAATTAAAATAATGACTAATTCCATGGTCACTGGATTGGTGACACCCCGCCACAACATCATGAAAAAGTCGATTATATGGGTACGATACATTAAGGCTAACATTGCCGAACAACCCAACATCACATATCCGATAGGTATACGCCGCCATATCAGGATGATCATCAACAACAAAGTGTTCAGTATTTGATATCCTTCCATCTTTATTCCCCCATGCTCTTATCGGCAATTATTGTCAGACTGGAAAGTCAGAAGCAAACGGAACCTCATGTTTCAGAAGGATTCCCGTTTGCTTATCACCTGAATTTCACCAATAAAGACTTAGTTTAATTTATTATTTTATTTCAATACCTTCTTCACTAACTCGGGTACTTCAAAAGAGAGGGAGGCCACTTCTACCCCTACGGCATTCAAAGCTTTAACCTTGCCTTCAAATGTTCCCATGCCCCGCTCAATTATGGCTCCGGCATGCCCCATGCGTTTGCCCGCAGGTGCACTTTTCCCGGCAAGATAAGCAACCACAGGTTTCTTGATATATTCCTTAATGTATGCTGCCGCTTCTTCTTCCGCCGTACCTCCGATTTCTCCCGCCAAAACAATCGCTTTGGTATCGGGATCCTGCTCAAACTTGGGCAATACGTCAATGAAATTCAGCCCGACTACCCGGTCGCCTCCTAAGCCCACTACCGTACTGGTACCTAATCCTGCCGCAGCTAGTGAGCCCACAATTTCATAGCTTAAGGTCCCGGAGCGTGCTACCACTCCCACCGGACCGGGGACAAAATACTGATTGGGCATGATCCCAATCTTGCATTTTCCCGAAGATACCAATCCAAAGGTATTAGGTCCTACGATAGTTGTCCCCATGGCCCGGGCATAGTCCATAATTGCCATGGCATCATGCACCGGGATATGTTCCGGCAGCAGTACCAAAACTTTAACCCCTGCTCGGATGGCCTCGAAGGCACCGTCTTTGGCAAAAGCTGCCGGCACAAATAGAATGGATGCATCTACCCGCTGGTGTTCCATGGCTTCCCGCACGGAGTTGTACACGGGGATATCATCTACCATCTGGCCACCTTTCCCCGGGGAAGTCCCCCCCACGACCTTGGTTCCATATGCTACCATCTGGCGCGTATGAAAAGTCCCCTGGTTTCCTGTGATTCCCTGTATTAAAACATGTGTATTTTCGTCAATATAGATTGCCATTGATCATCATCCCTCCTATGCTTCATTTTTTGCCAGTTCTACGGCTTTTTGAGCAGCTTCATGCATGGTATCAAAAGCTTCGATCCCTACTTCTTTTAAAATTTCCCGGCCCTTTTCCTGATTGGTGCCCACCAAACGGATTACTACCGGTACGGGTATGCCCACTTTCTTTTTAACAGCGGCAAAGGCATTAGCCACATCATCACAGCGGGTAATGCCGCCGAAGATATTGATCAAAATTGCTTTCGGGTTTTTGGCCAGAATCAGTTCCAGTGCTTTTGCAGTAGCCTCCTCCCCGGCGCCGCCTCCGGCATCCAAGAAATTAGCTGCAGCTCCCCCATAATATTGAATTGTGTCCAGAGTGGCCATAGTAATCCCTGCTCCGTTAGCCATGACTCCGATATTACCATCCAAATCCACATAAGCCAGTCCCAATTCGTGGGCTTTCTTTTCCGATTCGGATCGTTCTTCCACATAAGGCAAATCTTGATGGCGGAAAAGAGCATCGTCATCTATGGTAACCTTGGCATCCGCCGCAATCACTTTTTCCCCACTGACCACCAAAGGATTAATTTCCACCAGTTCTGCATCCAATTCCACGAACATGCGGTAAAGTTTACCTAAAATATTCTGAACCTGTTTTGCCTCTACGGCAGGCAAACCCATGAGCCGGGTTATCTCCCGGGCAGCAAAGGGCATCATCCCAATTCCATAATCCACGTCATATCTTACCATATGTTCTTCCGGAACATCTTCGATATCCATCCCTCCATGGGTGGATGCCAGGACTACCGGTCGTTTCGTACCCCGATCAATGGTAATGGCCAAATAGTATTCCTTGTCAATTTTCAATTTTTCTTCCACCAGCAGCGCATCTACCGTCAGTCCCCTTAACTCACTTCCCAAGAGTTCTGCAGCAAATGCTCTTCCTTCTTCCGGATCGGCAGTAAATTTAATACCTCCTGCTTTTCCTCTTTTACCGGATAATATTTGAGATTTAATTACAGCATCACCTATTTCAGCTGTAGCCGCCCCTGCCTCTTCCGGTGTCCGAGCCACTCGTCCATTGGGAACCGTGATGCCAAACTGTCTAAAAAGGTCTTTGCCCATATACTCGTACATTTTCATCGCTGATAGCCTCCTTGCATATTTAACTGCCGTAAAGATGTTATCTCTTGGCGAAATACCTTATACCGCTTCTTGCCCTGCTTTAATCCCAGCCTTAAGTGCTTTCTCGTTCAGCTCTTCCGTACCTGCGGGAATCCGCGCTAAAACTGCTTGCGTCAGAGCCTCTTCCGATACTAAATGGGTAATGCCCACAATGACCCCAAGGGCTGCAATATTTGCCGTCATTTCCCGGCCTGTTGCCTCTTTGGCCAGTTCCGTGATGGGGATTTGATAATATTTGCCTTTAGAGGCCTCTTTTAGATTCTTGACAAAAGTTGAGTCAATGATCACGATGGCATCTTCCTTGATCTGCGGAGAATATTTTTCATAAGCTTTTTGAGACATGGCCAGAAAAATATCTGCCTTATCTACTTTGGGATAAAAAATTTCTTCATCAGAAATGACCACTTCCGCTTTACTGGCTCCTCCTCTGGCTTCCGGTCCGTAACTTTGAGACTGTACCGAATTGAAACCGTCGACCACGGCAGCACTAGCCAGAATAATCCCCCCCAGGATCAAACCCTGGCCTCCGGTGCCGCTTAACCTGATATTCCATTTTTGAGTCATTTTATTTGTCACCTCCCTGTAAGGATGCAATCAATTGATCATAGGAGGCTGTGTATTCAGGTGCTTCCCCCCTATAGAGCTCACCGATCAAAAACTTTCCTGCCAAAGCTTCCGGGGTCATTTTTGCCGCTGCTTTTACATTGACGGCATGTTCCTTTTGCCAGTTTAACATTTCCACTGCCGAGCGCATCTTGTTGCGTCTCCCATAGCTGATAGGGCACGCAGAAATAGCCTCAATCACGGAAAATCCCTTATGCTGAGCACCGGCCACAATCAAATCCGTTAGCTGTTTGGCATGATAGGTGGTTCCGCGGGCAACAAAGGTGGCTCCGGCTCCTTTGGTTAAATCACAAAGATCAAAATTCCTCTCCACCATACCATAAGGAGCTGTGGTGGCTCTTTTCCCTGTTGGCGTCAGGGGTGAATACTGTCCCCCCGTCATGCCGTAAATATTGTTATCGATGATAATTGCGGTTATGTCAATATTTCTCCTGCTGGCATGGATCAAATGATTCCCCCCGATGGCTGTAGAATCCCCGTCGCCCATGAAAACGAATACTTTTAGTCTGGGCTCAGCTAGTTTGACGCCTGTGGCAAAAGCCAGGGCTCTGCCATGAGTTGTATGCAGAGTATTAAAATCCAGATAAGTGGTGGCACGGGAAGAGCAGCCAATTCCGGAAACGATCACTGCCTCGTTGCGGTCTATTTCCAACTTTTCCATCGCCCGAGCAAAAGCTGACAGTACAATCCCATTACCGCAACCCGGACACCAAATATGGGGCAGTTTCTCCTGACGAAAATATTTTTTATATGCTTCCTGCATTTAAAGTACCCCCTTTATTCCGGCAATAATCTCGGCAGGGGTAAATAATTCCCCATCTACCTTGCTTAAACCTACTACCGGGCATGCTCCGGCGACTATCCGTTCTATTTCCCCTTTTAATTGTCCCATGTTCATTTCCGGTACCAGGATGGCTTTTGTCTGTCCCGCGATTCTTTTCAATTCTTCCTCCGGAAAAGGCCAGATGGAGATGGGGCGGAAAACACCGATCTTGTGCCCTGCCTTGTTTAATTCTCTCATTGCTTCCTTGGCGGATCGGGCAGTACCCCCATAAGCCACCACTACCACATCTGCTCCTTCTACCTGGTCATTTTCCCATTCCAGGATATCGTCTAGATGCTGCTCAATCTTGGCCATCAAACGCCGGTTCATACGGTCTACTTCCTCCGGAACCATGGTGGAATAACCGCTTTCATTATGAGTCAGACCGGTTACATGATAACGATATCCTGTACCAAAGGGCGCTAAGGCAGGAATGCCATCTGTGCCGGCACTGTACGCAACATATTCTTCAGGACCGACTTCCGGTCTCTTGCGATTAATCACTTCCAGGTCCTGAACCTCATCAAAATTAAGGGGCTCTCTTAAGTGCCCGATGACTTCATCCATTAATAAAATCACCGGTGTCATATACTTTTCTGCTAGGTTAACACATTTCACGGTCAGAGTGTAGCATTCTTTGACTGTTGATGGGCAGAGGGCAATTATCGGATGGTCTCCATGGGTGCCCCATTTTGCCTGCATCACATCCCCCTGAGCGGGACTGGTGGGTAATCCGGTCGAGGGACCACCCCTTTGCACGTTTACTATAACGCAAGGTACCTCCGTAATGCAGGCATAACCCAAATTCTCTTGTTTCAGAGAGAACCCGGGTCCACTGGTGGCGGTAAGCACTTTTTTCCCTGTCAGGCTGGCTCCGATTACCACCGCCATCCCGGCAATTTCATCTTCCATTTGAATGAACTTGCCTCCTAATTTGGGCAATTCCTTAGCCATTTCTTCGGCAATTTCTGTTGATGGAGTGATGGGATAACCCCCAAAAAAGCGCACGCCTGCCGCTAAAGCTCCTTGGGCACATGCTTCATTTCCCTGGAGCACTTCAATTCCTGTTTTTTTACTCATGAACAAGCACCTCCATACAATAGTCCGGGCAATGAAGCTCACAGATCTTGCACCCACTACAATTTTCTATATTACTCACCACAGCCTTGCCTAAATAGTCTGCGGTATATACTTCCTTGGGGCATAAGCCGATACAGATCCCGCACGCTTTGCAGCGCTGATCGTTATATTTAATTATATACTTTTTCATTTTACCCTCCCGGTGTAGCGTTTTGAACTCTGCAATTTTGGGATAACGCCACAATGAGCTATTGCGGCGTTATCCTGTACCCAAAATATTTTTCTATCAGAACACAAGAAACAATATCCTTATTTGTGTCGGGAAATCTCTTCCGTTTAATTATGAGGAAATTAAAGCATTGCTGCCAAACGGGTATTAATCTCTTTTAGGAAGTCAACGGTATTGACGATTTTTTTCTCGGACAATTCGGAAAGCACAGCCAAGTCTTTGGTCATAACACCTTCTTCAATAGTTTGAATCGCTGCCTTTTCTAATTTTTCTCCAAATGCAGTTAGTTCAGCAAGCCCGTCTAATTCCCCTCGTTTCTTTAAAGCACCTGTCCAGGCAAACAAGGTCGCCATAGAATTGGTCGAGGTTTTTCCCTTCCCTTCTAAATGTTGGTAATAATGTCTCGTTACTTGTGCCGTGGGCCGCTTCGTATTCAAAATATCCATCGGGGGAAACGAGAACAGAAGTCATCATGGCAAGACTACCGAAGGCAGATGCCACCATATCCGACATTACGTCGCCATCGTAGTTTTTGCAAGCCCAGACAATGCCACCTTCCGAACGCATTACACGAGCAACGATATCGTCAATTAAGGTATAAAAATATTGGATATTGGCTGCGGCATAGTTCTCCTTATATTCCTGTTCAAAGATTTCCTCAAAAATATCTTTGAAACGGTGGTCATATTTTTGGAGATAGTATCTTTGGTGGCAAACCAGAGATCCATCTTTTGATCCAAGGCAAAATTAAAACAAGCTCGAGCGAAACTGGCAATGGACTTATCAATATTATGCATGCCCATGATCACGCCGGGGCTATTAAAATCAAAAATTGTTTCCTTTATGACTTGGCCGTCTTCACCGGTAAAAACCAATTCAGCTTTACCGGGGCCCGGCACCTGCATCTCCACATTTTTATAAATATCACCATAAGCATGACGCGCAATGGAAATCGGCTTGGTCCAAGTCTTAACATAAGGTTTTATGCTGTTAACAATAATCGGGGTGCGAAAAACCGTGCCGTCAAGAATGGCTCGAATAGTACCGTTGGGGCTTTTCCACATTTGCTTCAGGTTATATTCTTCAACCCTTTGGGCATTAGGGGTAATGGTAGCACATTTCACAGCAACTCCATATTTTTTGGTCGCATTTGAAGCATCAATAGTCACCTGATCATTGGTTTCATCCCGGTGTTTTAAACCCAAATCATAATATTCTGTTTTTAAATCAATGTAGGGGTTGATCAAAATATCTTTAATGGACTGCCAGATAATCCTGGTCATTTCATCTCCATCCATCTCGACCAATGGTGTTTTCATTTGAATTTTATCCATAAATACTGCCTCCTGTTTTTTTATTCTAGGCCTAAACCTTAATTATTCGCATTGCAGTTTCCTAATCCTGCTTAACCGTTTTTCTTTTTCATATAGTTCAGGGTACCACCGCCGGAAAGAACTTCTCTCTGACGATCAGAAAGGGAAAGATTTACCGTAAATTCCTGACCCGTGGTCAGATTTTGCACGGTCAATTCCTCATCACCTTGTGTGATTTTTGCTTTAAGGTCTTTGATTTCCAACTGATCACCTAGAGAAATCTCTTCATAAACAGCCGGATCAGCCAAAATAAGTGGTACAATACCGAAATTCACTAAGTTGTCACCGTGAATTCTCGCCATAGACTTGGCAATAACAGCTGTCACTCCCAAGTACATAGGAGCTAATGCTGCGTGTTCCCTGCTCGATCCCTGACCGTAATTATCTCCGCCTAACACAATCCCGCCGCCTTTTTCTTTGGCTCGTGCAGGAAATTCTGAATCAACAGGTTCAAATACATGCTCGGCCATGGCAGGAATATTGGACCGTAAAGGAAGAATCTTAGCACCGGCAGGCATAATGTGGTCAGTGGTAATATTGTCTCCCACCTTCAATAGAATTTCCCCTTTGAGACTCTCTTCCAGCTCGCCCTTTAAAGGCAATGCCTTAATGTTGGGGCCTCGACGGACCTCTTTATTGCCGTATTCAGGAAAAATAAACATACTGTCGTCCACGGCAAATTTCTCCGGCATTTCCACTTCAATAGGTTCTCCTAAAGATCTAGGATCCGTCAGAACTCCCGCGACTGCACTAGCGGCAGCAGTTTCCGGGCTGACAAGATAAGCTTCGGCATCCTTAGTTCCGGTGCGTCCTTTAAAGTTTCTATTAATAGTTCTGAGAGAAACTCCTGCCGACTTGGGAGATTGGCCCATGCCGATACAAGGACCGCAAGCACATTCCAAGATTCTTGCTCCTGCTTTAATCAGTTCAGCCATACTACCATTGTCTGCCAACATCTGGAATACCTGTCTTGATCCGCAAGCAATAACCAAACTTACCTCAGGATGCACCTTTTTCCTTTTAAAATTTGTGCTGCTTTCATTAAATCTAAATAGGAGGAGTTGGTGCAGCTGCCAATCATGACCTGATCAATTTTCATTCCTTCCAGTTCTTTAACTGTCTTAACATTATCAGGGCTATGAGGGCATGCAACTAAAGGCGTAAGTTCAGCTAGATTGATTTCCACTTCTTGATCATAAACAGCATCAGAATCTGCAGCCAAAGGTTTCCAAGCTGCTTCCCGCTCTTGAGCTTTTAAAAATTCCAGGGTAATTTCATCACTAGGGAAAATAGAAGATGTGGCCCCGGTTTCCGCACCCATGTTGGTGATGGTAGCCCGTTCCGGCACACTCAAGGTTTTTACTCCATCTCCTGTGTATTCCAGGACTGCTTTTAAACCTCCTTTTACGGTGAGTCTTCTTAGCACTTCCAAAACAATATCTTTCGCACTGGCCCAAGGAGCCAATTTACCGGTCAGTTTCACATTAATTATTTTAGGCATTGTGGTATAAAAAGGACCGCCTCCCATGGCTACAGCAACGTCAAGACCGCCGGCACCAATAGCCAGCATGCCTACGCCACCTGCAGTAGGAGTATGGCTGTCCGCACCCAGCAATGTTTTGCCCGGTTCCGCAAAACGCTCCAGATTAACCTGGTGGCAAATGCCATTGCCCGGTCTGGAATAAATAACACCGATATTGGAAGCCATATCCTGTAAAAAGATATGATCGTCCGGGCTTTCAAAACCGGTTTGCAAGGTATTATGGTCTACATAAATGAGACTTTTTTCTGTCTTGACCTTTGGGATCCCCATAGCCTCAAACTGTAGAAAAGCCATGGTACCTGTAGCATCCTGTACCAAGGTATGATCAATTTTAATACCGATTTCTTCTCCAGCTTTCATTTCACCGGTCACTAAATGTTCCTTAATTATTTTTTGCGCAACAGTCAAACCCATGAAAACACCCCCATTATTATTGCTAGTTCATCATTCAGACGGAGTTTTCTTTGTCTCCGTCTGAATAACTGAACTGCTCATCCATAACAAATTAGATTTTTAAAAAGATTGTTGTTAGGCTGAAACTTTTTGAGAATTGGGGTCAACAATTCCCATACTTGCTGATTTGGAGACTGCATTTGTTTTTTCGTCGGACATAACGATGTCGGATACGGTTTCTTTTGACATGAGACGGAACCACTGAATGGCGCGGCTCAAAAATTTACGACCAAAATGGTAAGCAAAATTAATATCAATAACATAGGCAAAAATCACATGTACTAATATTAACGTAGCCATAATTTCGGCAGCAATGGTACCTTCCCAGAACCAGCGAATGATCCCAGTCACACCTAGTACTGTCATGGTCAGGAAAATAATGATATACCAGTATTTTTGACCCGGATTGTATTCACCCTGGAAGGGAGGTTTTTCTTTGGAAAATACACTTTTAAATGCCTGCTTCCACCAGGCAAAGTCGTTTTTCCCAATGGAAAATACCGCTTTCATCATGCGATTAAAATGATAACGGTCAAAGTAATAGAAAAGGAATGGAGACATCAACCACATCACTGCCCCACACTTATGGGCAATACTGACCAGCATAAAAAAGAACTCATTCCAATCCTGGCCAAAATGGTTCATGGCAATCCCTGTGGCCGCAAGCAATACATAGCCGATGGCCATCCACCAATGGACAAGCTTTTCTGTCATGCGATGTCTGGTAGCAACAATTTTTAATTTTCCGTCAACCTGAGGACAAGCCTGAACACAACGGTAACAACGCAGACATTCATCATCAACAATTTGTTCCAAATGTAAAGAAGTCCTATCTGCCTGAAGGTCTACTCGATTTTGTTCCCTTAAAACCACCGGGCAAGCGTCCACGCAGTTGCCACAGGCGATGCAGGCCCTCTGTCCTGCTACTTCGTCTCCACCTTCCAGAAGGTTATTTGGAGACATTCCGCCGGAAAGCAAGCGAAATTTGGCTACCGGAGACCATGCAGTATCGAGAATTGAGTTAATCAGTTCTCGATTTTGGGGTAAAGTTTTATATCCCGGCACTATCAATCACCCTTTCTCAGTTATTACTGGCGCAACTTGCACTTCTTTCCTTTATTTCCGGACGGATATAATCCGGCAAGAGGATGGGAGAAGTCAGCCCGTTATGGATACCCAATTTATCCAATTCCTGATGGTATTTCTTGAGATGTTCCAATGTTGGCGTACCGACTTTCACCCCTTTAATGTATTCCACCGCACTGTTGGCGCTTCTATGTCCGAAGACAAAGATGTCCAATAAGGAGTTACCGCCCAAACGGTTAATCCCCTGTACCCCACCGGAGCACTCTCCCGCTGCAAAAAAGCCTGGTACGTTGGTTCTGGCTTCCGGATCTATTTCCACGCCTCCGTTTTGATAATGCTGAGTGGGGAAAATCATAATGGGCTCTTTATGCACATCAATACCATAATCTCTAAAACGTTTCACGATTCCGGCAAACATACGATCCAGTTTCCCCACATCACCCCGTATATCAATAAGCGCCGTATCCAACCAAATCCCTGCTCTTCCCGTAGGCGTAGGTATCCCATTTCCTCTGCCCTGTACTTCCCGAATGAGACCGGAAGATACGGTATCCCGCGTTTCCAGTTCGTTAATAAATCTTTCCCCATTAACATTTACTAACTGGGCCCCGTTGCCCCGTAAAGCCTCCGTAATCAATTGTCCCAATAACTGCTCCGGCCACATGGCACCGGTGGGATGAAATTGGATATTACCCATATGAAGCAATTTTGCTCCGGCTCGATAGGCAAATACCAGCCCGTCGGCAGTAGCACCGTAGTGGTTGGTGGTAGGGAAGTCGCAGGGATGGAGACGACCGATGCCGCCGGTGGCCAAAATTACGGCTTTTGCCTTGACCACCAAATATTCCTTGGTTTCTAAATTCTGTAGGATTGCTCCGGCACATTTCCCCTCTTTGTCCAGCAACAATTCCACTACCGGGGTGTATTCCAAAGCAGGTATTTTCAGGTTGCGAAATTCATCCCGAACAACACGCAGAAATTCCATTCCGCTTACATCCTTGCAGGAATGAACTCTTCTCCGTTGTTGTCCACCGGCAAAGGATACTACCAAGTCACCGTTATCTTTGGTGTCGAACATGGCGCCGAGATCCTTTAACCATTCTACAATCAGCGGACCATCATGAACCAGGGCGCTAATCACGTCGCGCTTGTTTTTAAAACGCCCGCCACCCAAGGTATCGATAAAATGTCTTTCCAAAGAATCATTAGGCTGCGTAGCGGCGGCAATTCCCCCCTCAGCCATGATGGTATTGGAATCTCCCATGCGCAGCTTAGTTGCCAATAAGACCTTAGCCCCTTGTTGATGAGCGATAATCGAAGCCGACAAACCGCCTCCTCCGGCTCCAATGACCAAAACATCTACATCATAATCGATCTTGTTTAAATCAATTTTATCCGGATCGACGCAACTTCTGCCTTCTAACAAATCTACCAACTTATTGGTAAGTTTTTCCCCTTTATTAGGCCCAAGACGCACCTCTTTGATGCTGTCCGGCCGATAATCAGGATGCCATTCATGGAGCAGCTTTTCTCTCTCCGCAAATTGCATGCGCGGAATCTCCTGTTTGAGTCTGAATTCTCGGGTTTCATACAATTTTTTAATAGATTCTTGCATCATTGCAGGATAGCCTGACATAATAATCCCCCTTTATAGCTTCTCAAATTCTCTTTCATCGTATATTTTTTTCAGTTCTGCTTCCGATAAATCAGCCAGTGCTTTTACCCCTTGGTCAAACTTGCCTGACCGGATATCCTTATTGCGTTCAATCAGATGTTGAGGTTTCGGCCGAATGTGTTTAGAAAGATATCTCCGTACAAAAAGAGCAATGTTATAGGGCACAAGCTCTCCGGTACACCGAGCAGAACATAAGCCGCACATAATACATTCAAAGGAAAGCTCCGCTGCTTCTTTCCAATCACCGCGTAACGCAGCCGCAATATAATCAATGGGTTTTAAGTCCATCGGACAAGCTTTGCTACAAGCCCCGCAACCCACACATTTTTTTATTTCCGGATATAATTCTAGTAATGCCTTCGATGGATTATCGATTTTATCCATGTCATAAAGGGCCTTTTGCGAGGGAAATGTGGGTACTTGCAATATCGTCATACCCGGCACAACCATCTCAAGACAAGCCAGTGCAGGATGAATTCTATAATCACCCGGTACTCGATATAAAGTAGCACATGCTCCGCAAAACCCTCCGCGACATCCGCATCCCCGGGTATATTTATATCCAATCCACTCCAAAGCCGTCATAATGGTCAGGTTTCCCGGCACCTGATAATCCCTTCCTAAAACATTAATTTGAATTAACTCTTCTCCCATGGTTGATCCTCCCTTACTTCTCGGATTTTTTCTTGGCTGATGTCTCCAGTTCGATTGAAGCAACTTTTGCTCGGGATACGTATACATTACCATCCATCAAACGTCGGGCAGTTCTGGCCAAAGCTGCTTTATGCAATATCGTTTCCCCGTTCTTTTGTTCCACATCAACCTCTACTTCCAATTTCCCGGAAGGATGACCGATGCGAATCTGATTTTTCTGTCTGGCTTCTTCAGAAAGCAGATCAAATACCACACTACCAGGAATTTTGGCAGCTGTTCCTGTGCAAACGGCACCTGTCACTGCATAAGCTTTATGGGGTTTTTGCATAGACATCATACGCCCTACAATATCAATTTCTTCCTCTTTGATGATTCTGCCATCGGAAGCGGTATAAGTTTGGGCTTTGGAAACAAAACATATTTTAGGTACGGCAGGACTAACCACTCTGGCATTTTTCCAATCATCTGCCCGACCAATTTTTACGGCAAATAAGCCGCGAATTTCTTCCAGAGTTTCCATGAGTTTAGGATTAGCATTCACCTCATCCGGGAGTTCCGGACCTTTGATGCCCAATTCTTCTGCCTTCACAAATATTACAGGATTTGCCGAGTCTACGAAGGAAACGGTAAACTTACCCTGACTCGTTTCAACCACATCTGTAACATTTCCGGTGGGCAGAAGTTTACCCGTTACCGAACCAGCCGAATCAAGGAAATTCAAAACAATGCGCGCACCGGTTCCAGGTACCCCATCAATAGAGAAATCTCCGTCCACCTGGGGCTGCCCGTCTTTAACCGGTACTTCCGCTACAATAACCTTCTTGGTATTGGTGTTAAAAATGCGCACGGTAGTGATCGGTTCTACGGCAGGAACCAGCCCTTCATCAATCGCAAACGGTCCAACAGCCGAAGAAATATTACCGCAGTTTCCGGAGTAATCCACAGTAGCGTTGAACAAACTGACTTGGCCGAAAGTATAATTAATATCGGCATCTGGACGCTCCGATTTTTCAATAATCGCCATTTTACTGGTTAGGGAGTCCGCTCCGCCCATTCCGTCAATCTGTCTGGGATCAGGACTGCCATAAGCTGCAAGGATAGTCCGGTCCCGTTCGTCCGGATCATCTGGTAGATTCCCCTTAAGGAATACCAATGCTTTGCTTGTTCCTCCGCGATACACAGTAACGGGGATTTTTTGCATATTTGCCATTTAAAAGCCTCCTCCTTATATAAATGATAATTAGGCGTTTGCGAAACGCCGTAACCCGCATAAATGCAGGCCTTTGTTAACATCTTTTATATATAACTCCTCTCCAAAATGAAGTAAAATTAAGTTGTAAGAAATAATAAAACTACATCTAAGAAAGGAGTTATAAACTAGTGGCCAGACCGAAACAAATATCCTTTGCAGACATTTATTCCGACTGTAATAATGTTTTTGAAAATGATAAATATCATTTCCTATCACTTCTCGAAGATAACATTAATCTTGAGGAACTTATTCCTGCTTCCTTCTATAATCACTTTTATTCCTATTTTGGTAGAAAGCGTATATACCCTCTTTCCGGTTTCCTTTGGGCGCTGCTCATTCAGCGGATTTTCTCCATCCCTACTGACAATCTTCTTCTTATCTTTCTTCAGTATTCAAAAGAACTACGCGATTTCTGTGGCTTTTCAAAGGTTCCAGATGCCTCTAAGATAACACGGTTTAAACAGGATTTTCTAATGGACTTACAATCGTTTTTCGATTCACTTGTTGATGTAACCGAACCGATATGCCAAAAGATTGATGAATCCCTTGCTTCTATGACCATCTTCGATACTTCCGGTATTGAAGCCTTTGTTACTGAAAATAATCCCAAATATGCAAACCGTATTATCAGTCAGCTAAAAGCTTTCAAGAAAGCAATAGGACTCGATGACTCCTATGACCCCTATAAAGCAGCCTATAAATCTATGCCTTCACATGCAACTTCAAACCAGGCCATTAAACAACTCTACATCAATGGACATTTCTGCTATGTTTTCAAATTTGGTATCATTACCAACGGTCTTGGTATTGTCCGTGACATCTCTTTCTACAATAAAAATTTCATAGACGCTCACCCGGACATTATTGTGGAAAAGAAAACCGATTCTCCCCAAGAAGATAAATCCCTTGGAGATGCCAAAGCCCTTATCCCTGTTCTTAAGGACTTTTTTGATAAGCATCCTTTAATCAATCCAAAGGTTTTCCTCGGGGACGCTGCTTTTGATACAGTTAACATCTATAAATCCCTGTTTACTGAACTGAATTTTGAAAAAGCATACATCCCTCTTAATTCTCGTTCCGGTCTTGAAAACCAGGACTATACCATTAACGAAGATGGTATTCCCTGCTGCCCTCATGATAAAAATCTTCCTATGAAACCAGAAGGCAGCAAATCTAGGTGTGGGATTCCAACTTTTAAGTTTGTCTGCCCTAAAATGTCCTGGGACAAGTGCCTTGATGGCAAATATCGCCGCCGTACCCACTGTGATAATCCTTGTACTGACTCTCTGTGCGGACGAATGGTTTACATTTATCCCGAGAAAAATCTTCGTGCCTACCCCGGTACAATCCGTGGTACCGAAGAATGGGATGAAACCTACAAAATTCGTTCCGTTGTTGAAAAATCTATCAACCATTTTAAAGATAGTTTTTGCCTTGCTGGCCGCAGGACTCAGAATGAAAAGACTCTACACGCCGATTTATTATTAGCTGGTATTACCCAGTTAATCACGGTTGTTCTTGCTGATCGCATTCATAAGCATAAATACATTCGCAGCCTGAAGCCGCTCATTGCATAGAAGTATATTGTAATTCCATATATCTATATCCATGGGTTTATTTCCTGCGCCCATTTTTTCTACCTACATCTAGAAGTAAACTTTTTGCCTTTTCGGCCTTTAAAAATTAATTTTTGTTGTTACCAGGACATCTTGAACTTTTTGTTTTAGTCCATTTCGCAATTACTTATAAATGATAATGAAAAAACTTTGTCTGCTTTCCGGAAAATAAAAATAGACAACCAATTTTTCAACTGGCTGTCTATTAGCTCATAACGTTTGATTTTCTCAAACGGTCGCATATAGAACAGTATCTCATATAAAACATCCCTTTCGAACTGTAACCGGCTTTCGTCCGCTAGATAATCAACGTATCGCCCACGAAACGGTTACATTTCTTTAATCTTGCGATATTCTCTGTTAAGATCCTTCAGAGCGGCGATGAGAGCATTTCTGGCACCGCCATAGTAGCTGCTGAAAATCTCCTCAATGATTACTTCAACCCCATCCTGTAAACTGCACCCCACTAAAAGTTTTTTCACAGTCGAATCTGCCAGTGCCGTAACCAGAGAACACTCGGCATTAACAATGACCCCGTACTTTTTATCAATCTCAACTACAAGAGCAAGATGATCGTAAGAACCTTTAGCGGCCGTCCCCTGAGGTAATGCGGCATGACCTACTAAAATCATCGTGTTTGTACTAATGGTCTTCCCCTCCAATGCTTAATATTTTGAGTTTTATAATATATTTATTCGACCTTAACAGGGAAAACCCTTTTTTGTTATGTTAAAATAAGAATGTAACAGTTATTGTATTTTGTAAAGGTTTCCTATTTGATATATACCCTTACCATAACCCCAATATTTTCCAATAAGGTAATCCCAGTACCATCAGGCAAACAATACCAACGACTGCCAATAAAGCACCTACGATCCATATCATTTTACTGTCTTCAACGTAGTCGGTCCCAAAGAGAAGGGGTCCCACAGCATTGGAGTATGGAGTCACAGCAGAACCATAGGATAAACTATACATGAGCAATAAGCCTACGACCATTAAGTTTACTTCGGCGGCTATAGCCATGGAAAAAAGCACCGGGTAGAAAGAAGCCGCAAAAGCTGCTGTAGATGCAAATAAATACCTGGGTAGAATACTTATCACTAACAATATGAGGTATATTAGAATCGGGTTCATACCGGCGAGAGGTAAGTTTTTACCCATAATATCCGCCAGCCACAAAAAGAATCCTGCATCAGCCAATAAAGCAGCAATCCCTAAAATACCGGCATACCAAATATATGTGGTCCAGGCTTTATCATTGGTTGCCAGGGACTTCCATGGAACCACACGGAAAAGCAGACATAAACATACAAATGCCAGGGCGACTACCGTAGAATTGATGCCCGAGATCTCAGCTGTGGCCCAGCCGATAATGGCCAGGACAAAAAACAAAGCCAAAAACTTTTCCTGTCGGGTCATAGTACCTAACTCTTTCAGACCATCTTCTGCAATTTTTTTACTCTCCGGAATCGCTTTTATTTCCGGCGGATAGACTTTGTAAACCAGCCAGGGCATGAATAAAAATGCTGCCAAACCAGGAACTAAAATTGCGATAAACCAACCAATCCAGCTGACATGAATGTCGAGAATCGATGAGGCAAATTCCATGACCACCAAGTTCGAAGCACCGGCGGTAACAAACATGGCATGGGTAGTCATACTGTTTTGAAATGATAAAAGCGTTAAATAGGAGCCAATCTTTCTGGATGTAGGTCCGGGATTGGAGCCAAGAGCTACAGCCAAACTTCTAAAAATAGGATAAACAATGCCCCCGGTTCGTGCCGTATTGGAAGGTGTCGCCGGGCTGACCAAAAGGTCGGAGAAGGCCATTACATAGCCCACGGAAAGGGATGATCTGCCGAATTTTTTTAACAGATGATATGAAATCCTTTTTCCCAAATTGGTATCCACAAAAGCCTGACCAATTAGATACGCAGAAAAAACCAGCCAAGCAGTTCTGTTGGAAAAACCGCTCAAGGCCATTTTATAATCTAAAAACACAACCCCCAGGGTAGTACATGCTACCAGCAAAATTACCGGTTCGGGATAGGGTTTGAAAATTACCCCCAAAATGGCACCGATATACACTGCCAGGATATGCCAAGCCTCTACGCTTAGACCGGCAGGGGGTTCCAAAAACCACATTATCAGGGGTATGCCAACAACAATAGCGAGTCTCCACCAAAAACCTTTCGAATTTTTTTCTTCACTACTCATAAAAAATACCTTCCTTTCCATCACACAATGTTCTTCCTCTTATGGTAATTTAAATCGAGAGTTTTAAACCTGTTTTCCCTCCTTCCATAAAATAAATAAACCAGCATCAGGATGAAATTCTTATGTTCATCCTGCTTGCTGGCTTAATACCCGATCGATTCCCTTCGCTAGTTGGGGGAGATAGATAAAACAGCATTATTTATAATAGAACTTGACAACTTGCCGGTAGCATACTCCTTGTTAACCTTCATTTTAGTTCAGGCGGGACATATCTCGGCAAATCAAAGATTTGATGAATTCCGACTATTATTTCTATTTAATTTTTTACAGTATTTAAATTTTCTCATTATTTCTTTTGCAGTATTTAAATTATGATTTCTTGTTATATGTTCGATATCTTGTTGCGCTTTTCCTGCTCAATTTAATTTTTTTTTATTTTTTTGCCCATTTTTTTAAAATATTTCTGATTGATAAACTCACAACATAATCAATGGGTTATTGATTTAAGCAAGGATTCCGCTTTTCTCGATGCTTTCAACCGCCCAGAGCAGATCTTCTTCATTCTGAACAAAAGCCATGCGTACATACCCTGCTCCAGCCTCACCAAATGAACTGCCGGGAATAACCAGAACCCCTGTTTTTTGTACTAATTGCAAGGCAAATTCCTTGTCACATTTAAACCTTGGGGGAATTCTTGTCCATACATAAAAGGTAGCCGCCGGTTTTTCTATTTCCCATCCGATGGAGTTTAGTCCTTCTACCAAAATATCTCGACGCTTTTTATAAGCAGCACGAGTTTCGGTAATACAGTCCTGGGGACCTGTCAAAGCTGCAATAGCAGCCTTTTGAAATGGTATAAACATACCTAAATCAATATTGGACTTTATCTTTTTCAGACATCCGATCACATCTTTATTGCCCAAAGCAAAACCGATCCTGGCACCGGCTAGACTATATGATTTTGATAGGGAATTAAACTCTATTCCAACATCAAATGCTCCTTCATATGATAAAAAGCTGCCGGTAACCTTGCTGTCAAAAACAAGTTCACTGTATGTGTTATCATGAAGAACAATAATGTTGTACTTTTTAGCAAATTCAATCAAATCCCGATAAAACGACGGTGAGGCTATACTGCTTGTCGGATTATTTGGATAAGAAACGATCATCAGCTTGGCTTTTTCGGCAATTTCAATAGGAATTTCACTTAAATCAATAACACAGCCATTTTCAGGTCTCTGGGGCATAAAATGAAGCTGGGCGTCTGCAAGAAATACACCTCCCCGATAGATGGGATAGCAGGGATCAGGTACAAGAACTAATTCCTCGGGATTTACCACAGCAAGGGAAATATGAGCCAAGCCATCTTGTGAACCTAAAAGAGAAGCGATTTCAGTTTTGGGGTCCAGACAAACACCATAACGCCGTTGATACCATTCACTTACAGCTTGTAAAAGCTCATCACCATCATTGATACCATATACGTAATTTCTTCCATCATTTGCTGCAGTCACCAGGGCATCAATAATATGAGGGGCTGGGGAAAGACTTGGTGCTCCGACACTTAGGTCAACAACTCTTTTCCCAGCTGCTAAAAATCCATTTTTAATTGCTCCCAACTCAAAGAAAATACCTTCCCCAAACCGATCCATGCGTTCTGCAAATTTCATCAATAAGACACTTCCTTTTTGCTATAATCTTGCACTTTTGAAATGCACAATATTTTTTATGATTCAAATTATAAATACAAAGGTGGTAATCAATTTGAGAATTCCAGATTTATCATTATTAGGACCATTAGGACCGTGAAAAACTAAAGTTTCAACATGTCCCCTACTAGTTTTCCCCCTTGATTTTCATAAATCTGTTTTACGTGAATTTAAAATTTCCTTTTATTGATCTCAATTGCTTAAATTTTTTTTGCCGATTAATCAGCACAATTCCCTTCATAAACTAAAATATCTGACATATTATCCATATTCTTTTATCATAAGTTATATTAATTTACACAGAATAGAAATGGTGCGTTGTAAAAATGTTAAAAACTGCGAGGGGGTTTTAGACATGGCAAGGCGGAAAGGCGTTATGTCTGAACAGCTGAAAATGGAAATCGCCAAAGAATTAGGGATTTACGATACAGTGCAAGCTGAAGGATTTGGATCCGTTCCGTCTCGACAATGCGGAAATATGGTGAAAACCGCCATAGAAATCGCAGAAAGAGCTATGACTTCCGGTATCAAATAACTACAAACGCACAAAAAATTGGAGTCATTTCTTTGGATCTGACTCCAATTTATTTTAAAAACTTTTTTAATAACCAAGAGCGTTTAATCTCCACCGCATGTTGAGGACAAAGTTCCTGACAACAAAAGCATCGGATACAAGCTGTTAAGTCTACCTCCGGTTTACCTTCTTTCATTTCAATGATGCCCGGGGGACAACTTTTTTGACAGACTGCACAACCGGTACATAACTCATGATGGAAAATCGGTCGAGGCGTCAGACAACGATCCAAATAACTTGCCATCCATACAGGCACTTTTCCTCGATAAAAATGAACGTTTCTAATGAGAGGAATCTTAAAATCAATAACCTTTAAACCGGATAAGGATGCTCCTATAATTTCAAAATCCTTCGAAAATAACTGTCTCTCTTTAGCCGCACGCAAAGTAGGTGCTTTTTCTTGATCCAATCCTATTAATGCTGCCCCCACCCAATCTACCTGATGCGGGTTAAGACCACCCACCAAAGTGTAAATGGGTCGAGGCGATCCAGAAGACGGACCGTCTCCCTCCATACCGATAATACCATCGATAATGGAAAAACGGGGATTGATTTTTTGACAAATGTCAACTAAAAGATGGCAAAATTCTTGCTGTTCCGGCATTTTAAAATGGTATTCCGCCTTAATTAGTCCAGGAATCCCCCCAAACATATTCTTTACCGCCGCGGTAAAAACAGTCATACCATGAGTTTTCAATTTTGCTATGCTGACCACGCCATCTGCTTCCCACATCGCACGAACCAAGGTCAGGGATTTCACCAGATAACCGTCCTCCACAGGTACTGTAACTGTTGACACATCATAATTCAATGTGCAATCAAGACGCTTTGCCACTTGAGTCATGCCCGTAGTCTGATAAACGCTTTTTAACAAAACCGGTGTAAAAGGTCCACCGGGACTGTCCCCGATAACCACTCGGCATCCTGCAGCCAGTAATTGTGCTGCCACTGCTTCCACAACAGCTGGGTGAGTCGTTACGGCTTCCTCCGGTTTCTTTTTCATTAAAAGATTAACTTTCAAGAAAATCCTTTCCCCCGGACGGAATATTCTTCTCACCCCTCCGTAAGCATCAAACATTTTTTCAACTATCCGATTAACATCTTCTTGCTGGTATGTTTTACATTCACCTAAAAACACTTTATCCATCATCTGTTTTTATTCCTTCATTTCTTTCATCATCGTTTGATTAAATGTTTTGCCGCAACATGCGCAAGGTCAATTTTCCTAACAGAGAAAAGAGCCCTGCGGACTCTTTCTGATCTTTTTATCAGTAACCTCTACATTTTTTACAGCCTTTTCTTTTACGCTTCTTCACATTTTGCTGTACGTGCTGCTGAACCTTTTTATATGCTTGCTCCTCCTGCTGCGCCTGCTCTTCCTCTTCCTTCTGATAATATTTCTGCTCCTGCTGTACTTTTTTCCCCTTTTGCACTTGCTTTTCCTCTTGCTTTTGCTCCTGTTCTTGCTGCTGATGGCATTCCTTTTCTTGCAGTTCATGTTGCTTATATTGCTGCTCCTGTTGTACTTGCTGTTGCATTTCTGGCACTTGTTGGGACTCATCATCCATCATCATCAAAGGACACATACCCGGGCAGCAATGCATTTGCATGGGCTGCATCATTTCCATCATCTGTGCCATTTGGTTCATGTGATGCATGTGATTCATCTGCATCATATGCATCATTTCCATACAATGACTCATCATAGGACAATCCATATCCATAGTTGGCATGGTTTGCGCATAGGGCATAGGCATAGGCATAGGCATTATTTGCATCGGTGGCATTGCAGGCATTTGCACCGGCGGCATCATGGGCAACCCAGTTGCGGGAGACGGTTTCACCTTGATCTCCTCTTCATGCTTTTGCAGTGAATCCTGAGGTGGGGCCACCGGTATGATAATCTTATTTCCCGGATATATTTTATCCGGATCTTCAATATGTTTATTGGCTTCAATTAAATTGGGCAAAGAAACACCGAACATTTTGCCTATTTTGAATAAAGTATCTCCTGCCTTAACAACGTATTGCATATTCTTTAAAAATTTGACTTTTCTCTCTCCTTCTGCGCCGGCTCCTGATAAACAGGATGTTTGGGTGGATTTTGTTGAGTCGGCTGCACTGTAATGGGAGAAGTGTCCTTTTTTTTGGTATTTATATAGTTAATATGTACCTGTTGATTGGTGGAAGTGTTGTTTTCATAATCGTCCATATCCGGTTCCGGCAGATAAATAACATCCCCCACGTTAATCAGATTAGGGTCGGAAATCTGAGGATTGGCGTTGATCAAATCATCCAGGCTGACACCAAACCTTTTGGCAATCAGCCACATGGTATCTCCTCTTTTTACCACATATTCATTGTTTTTTCTGGGAATCTCAATGATTAATCCTACCTGAATATAGTCCGGATCCGCAATAATCGGGTTGGCCTCAATCAGTTCATCCAGACTGACACCAAACCTTCTGGCAATTAACCATAAGGTATCTCCCTGTTGTACAGTATACTTCACAGTTAAGCCCTCCTTTCATTGATATTCAGTACAATATATGCCTGAATAATTCAATGGTTACCGGAGGACAAATTATAAGCTTGAACTATTTAATTTTATTTGTTTTTTTTGCTTGCACGATCAATCTCAGAAATCATTTCTTTAATTTCCTCTTTTGAAAAGCGATATTTTTCTTCGCAAAAATGACAAGTTAATTCTCCGCACCCCTGGTCATCTAAGAGAGCATAGAGTTCATCCCGACCAATACCCTTTAAAATGTGCTGTGCCCGTTCACGAGAGCAATTACATTTAAAAGATACCGGCTGCTTTTCCAATACATGAAAATCCATGCCGTCTAAAATCCTTAATCCAATTTCTTCCGGAGTCATGTCATTATCAATCATCTGACTTACAGGGGGGGCCGCTGCGATATTTTTTTCCAACTGGGTAATTGCCTCTTCATCAACCCCAGGCATTAACTGTACAATATATCCCCCAGCCGCCTTCACAGTATGATCAGGATTAATTAATACCCCCAGGCCTACCGCGGAAGGTGTTTGTTCCGACTCGAAAAAATAGCGGGTAAGATCTTCGGCGATTTCACCGGATACTAAAGGCACGCTGCCTGTATAAGGATCTTTCAGACCTAAATCTTTCACCACATATAAAAACCCATCTTTACCGACAGCATCACCAACATTTAGCTTTCCCGGTCTGATGCTGGGCACATGGACATGGGGATTTTCTACATATCCTCTTACTTCGCCCCGGGCATTAGCCACAACCACAATAGCCCCCAAGGGTCCGTTGCCTAATACCCTTAAGGTGAGAATATCTTCACCCTTTAGATTCAATCCCATCATTACACCGGCGGTAAGCATACGTCCTAATGCAGCACTGGCCACGGGATAGGTATTATGACGGCGTCTCGCCTCTTCACAAAGATTCGTTGTCGTACAAACCCAAATGCGAATTCCTTCGCCTGCTCCTGTCCCTCTGATGCAATAATCTGACATAAAACAGCTCCTTTCCTGCTTCTTCATGATCTTTATTCTGTCCCTAAGGTTGAAAATGAATTAATATATCTACGATTTCACTTCTGCTTCCGATACGAATAGGTGAACCCCAGGTCCCACATCCCGTGGAAACAATTACCTGTAGAGCCCTTTTTTTAAATAACCGCCATCAGTTTCGAAGATACCGCTGGTAATTAAATTAACAGGAAAAAGTTGGCCTCCGTGAGTATGACCGGACAACTGTAGGTCAACGCCCATTTGTTCAGCCTCTGTCAAACGATCCGGCCGGTGATCTAATAAGAGCACAGGAGCATGTTTATCTACTCCGCTCATCAAATCACCGAGGGATTGGCGTGGTACACCGTAAAATCTCTCTTTGGAACGGTCATCCCGCCCGATCAAATAAAAGCTGTCCGCAATGTGCACCACCTCATCCCTCAGGACACGTGCTCCTCCCTGGCGGAAATGTTCCATCACCTGTGCTACTGCTCCATGAATATATTCATGATTGCCCAAAACAGCATATGTACCATAAAGGGGAGCTAGTTTTTTTAAAGCATCAATAAGCTTTTCTTCTGCCATGACATCTGCACTGCTGTCCACAATATCCCCAGCAAAAACTACCAAATCCGGTTCTCTTTCATTAATTATCTCCACCATTTTATTGAGTCGTTGACCATCAACAATTTTATCTAAGTGGACATCGGAAACCAGCACCAAACGAAGTTCGGAAAGGGATCCTCCTGATTTAGCGATCGTCAGTTCATATTGCTTAACCACCGGTTGCCAGGCAAGATAAGTTCCCACCACCTGAAGTAAGAGAATAAGGAGCATCACCCCTAAACCCATGCGAAAAGCACGTGAGATGCTCCCTTTCATAATTAAGCTAGCCAAATCCAGAGTACCAAAAATTAACAAAGCATAGAAAAGAATTCCCAGCCAATAGGAGCCGATCCAAGTCAACATGAGATTAACATAAGTTGAAAAATATTTTTCCCCTACCTGGCGGAAAATACAAGAAAGGGACACTACCCCAAACAGAATCCAATAAATCATTCGATTAGAACCGGGAATATAATTAAAAAAGTATTGCCAGCCGCGTAACCCCACAAAGTAGTTGATTAATCCATAACAGCCTAGTAGTATTGTCAGTAATGTAACGACACTCCATTTCACTCCTGGTTCTTACTCCTTATCTTGATCGTGATCTGAACTGGTTTCATTTACTTAATTGGCAGCACCATTTTCCTGATCCAGAATTTTTACTAATTTAGCTACATTTTCCCCAAACCTATGTACCGTCTTCATCCCTTCCTGGTCTTCCAGGGCTTCTCCTGGATTTTTGCCAAAGACAATATTCCAATAGGTTGATCCTGGGACAATCATATCGTTGATAAAATAGAACATGAGCATTTCTTGAATTGAAGCCGTATGCCCGCCGCGCCGTGCGACAGCTATAGGACCGCCTACCTTCCAGGACAAATATTGATCTGTAGCCCCGGAAACCTTGCCAATACGTTGTAAGGCAGACATCATATCGCCCCGTGCCGTACCATAGTAGACAGGCGCTCCCACAATTAAGCCTTTTGCTTCTCGGATTTTTTCGATGATTTCATTCAAGCCGTCCTCCTGGACACACTTTTTCAACTCAATGCACTTATTGCAGGCAATACAAGATTTAATGTTCATACCGGCAAAGGAGATTATTTCTGCCGCCACTCCGTTGTCTTGAATAATCTGTGCACAGGACTGCAAAACCTGCATAGTATTACCCTTCGGACGTGGGCTGCCACATAGTAATATAACCTTATTCATAATTAAAACCTCCTCTATAAAATCTTTCAATCAACATGCTTATTTTAACATATATACGATTATTTTTCCTTTCTTAAGATAATTTTCTTCACTTGTGAGTTAATAAAAAGATAGAGGCTGCCTCTTAATCAGTCGGCCGCCTCTTATTACGTGCAAAATCTAAAATTCTTCTTATTTTGTTGATATGATTTATGATAAGGCTTTTACCTTGTCCTTTCAGTTTCCATATTCGGCATGATTCTTCTGCCGATTTCTTCTAATTCATTACCAAAGGTCGAAAGTGGTGTACCATTTCTGATCCCTTCAGCAATATTCTCCAAACGACTGACTGTATCGGCATCGGAGGCTACCACACATCGAGTTATTGCAGAATCTGATGATAAAATTTTCTCCTGAACTTCTTTTTCTACTCTTTTTGTTTCCGTTCCTTGTAAATTACCTTCCACATCCAAACCTACATAGCATGTATTTCCTGAAATTACAACAGTTGCATCCTCAACTCCGGGCACAGCATCGCTCACACGGGCAAGTTTTTCTGCACGCATCTGAATATCGTTTGTTCTTTCCCTAGCCCCGTCATTTCTTTTATCTACGGGATTATTTCTTTGATCTGCAGGGTTGGTTTGTGGTGCCGTATTGGGTTCATTTTGTTCCGGTAACGGCCTTTGAGCAGGAGAACAGGCACTAACTAGCAAAGTTAATACCAGCAGCGCCAATAATAGAATTGACAGACGATTTTTCTTCATTGGTGAACACCTCATTCCTTTAAAGTTAATATCCTTTTTGCTGTGTTTATTATGTGGGATGTACAAAAAAATATCCTGAGTTTCCATTGGAATTTTCAGGATATCCCTTGATTTTTTATTTTGGTGGCACTTAGTTATCAAATAAACTTTGAATAAACTGTTTTGCCGTGCGCCCTGAGCGTCCATTATACCACCGTTCCCATATTAAAGCCTTTTCTTTGAGCAGTTCCGGAGGAAGATCCAAACGGTATTGCTCTGCCAATCCCATGACAATTTCTACGTATTGATCCTGATCAGGAGAAGTATAGGTCACAGTAATACCAAAGCGGTCTGCTAAGGAGAGTTTCTCCGAAACGGAATCACGAATATTAACTTCTCCTCCGCCTTCCCTGTCCTGCCAATTTTCCCGAACCAAATGTCTCCTGTTGGAAGTAGCGTAAATAACCACATTATCAGGCAACATTTCCATACCTCCCTCTAGAAGGTATTTAAGATATTTATAGTCCGTTTCATTGCTTTCAAAAGACAGATCATCTAGAAAAACCAAAAACCGTTGGGGAAAATCTCTTAACTTTCGCATAATTAGCGGCAAAGATGCAAATTGGCCTTTATGAACTTCCACTAAACGCAGTCCGCGAGACCAATATTCATTTACCAAAGCCTTAATCGTAGATGACTTTCCTGTGCCACGTTCCCCATACAAGAGAACATGATTAGCTTTCTTGCCCCGTACAAAGGTTTCCGTGTTATTAAGAATGATTTTTTTTTGATCTTCATAACCGATTAAATCATCTAGGCGGATAAGATCCGGATACTGAATGCCCACTAATCCTGCATCGTCCTGCCAATGAAAAGAGGAAAAAAGGCACATGGGACCATATCCGGTCCTATAATAAAAATCAATAAGAATTTTAGCCATCATAGTTGGATCTTCCTGCCATGGAAAGGTCTCCTGCAAAGCTAGGAGATTTTGCTCCGATAGCGCGATTTTTTTGTCTTCGTGATCTACAAGGGTAAAATTCTCGATAGAATCAACAATATGGGGCGGAACGCAAGTACATAAGCTGCGCCAATCAAAATGATACATGTTCTGTATTAATCTCAGATCATGTAGCGCCAGTTGCAAAATGCTGCCCTCTAATATATCTTCACCATAAAAGGCACAGGTTCGGCTAAAAACATTTTCTGCTTGAGCTAACAAGAGTGTCAAATGATGGTGCCACAAATTACCCGACCAATGATGTGTTTCTGCCTCGCAAACCAAATCTGCACAAAGGTGATAAAAATCTTGCTCTCGAAGAAGCTCCCGGTCCTCCACTACATTTTTAAATTTTATTAATAAAGGATCTTCCCTAAAATTACGAAATAAAACCAATCTTTCCAAATGAAAAGAATCTTTTTGTATGGAATGCACTACTTTATTTATTCTCTCCTCTCTGTGAAATTTTCATTTGATTCCTCTTAGTGAAGTAAAATAAACTTGCATCAAAAAACAGGTAGTTTTAACCGCCACAAACTCTGACCCTTCTCTTTTATCTTTTCCACCTTGTTTTCTTTAATTAAAACGTTCAGAGAATAGTTAATGGCAGTAATAGGACTCATCATGGCACCACAGGCACTTAAATGATATTCTTCCTGAAATTGTTGCATCACTTGATGATACTGCTCAGGAAATTCCACACGCAACTCCTGAACCAAATAATCGATGGGCTTGTAATAATCTTCCTCAAGCAATGATAGTATTAATTGATTAAACTCCGACACATTCACTATGCTTACCTCTTCATAAAATTGAATTACTGATGTTATTATACCTCGCTTTATTCTCTAGCTCAAGAAACTATTTGACTAGCTTTCGCTGCGGCTTTTATGATAAAGTCTTAGCAATAAGCAGATAAGTACCGTTTTTAAAATCTTGAGAGTTATATTTAAAACTATCACTAAGGAGAACACCATGGAGTATAGATTAATCAAAAAAGCCACCTTTTTACACAGACCGAACCGTTTTATTGCCCGTGTCCTCATTGATGGCAAGGAGGAAGTTGTCCATGTTAAAAATACGGGACGCTGTCGGGAATTATTGCAGACCGGTGCTGATGTGATCTTAGAAAAATCCTCCAACCCTAACCGGAAAACGAAGTATTCCTTAATTGCCGTTTATAAAGGGGATCTTTTGATAAACATTGATTCCCAGGCTCCCAACACTGTTGTTTTTGAAGGTATACGTAATAATCGCATCCCTGAAATCCATCCTGTAACAATATTAAAAAAAGAGATGTCCTTCGGTCGGTCACGTTTTGACCTTTACTTTGAAAATGATATGAAACAGCAAGGATTTATTGAAGTAAAAGGAGTCACATTAGAAAATCAAGGTGTAGCTATGTTTCCCGATGCCCCTACTCTCCGGGGAACTAAACATATTCAAGAAATGATCAGAGCGGTGGAAGAAGGGTATCAAGGCTATATCTTCTTTTTGGTACAGATGAAGAGGATTAATTATTTCACTCCTAACACCCTGATGGATCCGAAATTCAGTGAGGCTTTATCGGAGGCCCATCAAGCCGGTGTACAAATCCTAGCTTACGATGCTTTAGTCACGGAAAAAAGTCTCATTTTAGGTGATAAAATAAAAACATTATTGCTTTAAAAGGAAATTGCTTTTCTGCATCGAATCTTCCTGAAAAGAAACAGGATTGACCCCAAGATAAAGGAGGTACTGTAAATGGAATTAAAGCAAAAAATCGAAGACATCATCAATGAGATGGTGCGAGATGCTAATACCCAGACGCGCTATCGTTCGCCTCTTATCGGTTATGCTTCCAGCCATGATCACCTGTTTACCCAGATGAAAAGCATTATCGGACCCCATGTTGTCCATCCCCGGGAAATCCTACCAGAAGCCAAAACTGTAGTCGCTTTCTTTGTGCCCTTTTCCGAAGGCATCGTCCAGGCCAATCGTTTGGCTCAAGAGGTTCCTGTGGAATGGGCCCGGGCTTACATCGATGCAAATACATTGATAGGAGATATTTGTGCGCGTCTGAAAGACGAATTGGCGCAGGAAGGGTCTCTTCTGGGTTCCAAAAAGCAACACATAACTTTAATGAGGTGGATCTTACCGCCGCTTGGTCACACCGTAGTGCCGCCTATGTAGCCGGACTAGGCACCTTTGGACTCAATCACCTTTTAATCACACCTGCCGGCTGTGCCGGGCGCTTCGGAAGTATTATCATCTCAGAAAAAATACCTCCCACACCCAAACCCACAGTAGAATATTGTCTTTATTATCAAAAAGGCTCTTGTACTGTATGCGTAAAAAATTGCCCCACAGGAGCTTTGCAAATCAACAGCTGGGACAAACAAAAATGTTATGCCCAATTATTACATGTTGCCGAAAATTATCCTCAACTGGGGCTATGTGATGTTTGTGGCAAATGTAATTTGGGACCTTGTGCCTTGTCCGGATGTTAGAAACAAAAATCACCCTGAATCTGAGTCATCAGAATTTAGGGTGATTTTTTTTGTGTTACTAACAAGTTCTTCCCCTTTTTTTTGCCTGTTCCATTCCTTGTTTTCCTATCTCTTCATTGGCCAATCCCATCGGAATTTCTTCTTCCTTCTGACCTCTCCTGCCTGTTTGCCTAGTTTTTTTCACTTTTTCACCCCCAGAAATATTAATGATTACATTTCATTCTGTGCCAATTAATAATCCTCTATTCACTCCTTTTCTTGTTAATTAAATGACGCACCCCAAGATTGTTAAATTTTTTTTAAAAGTCATGGTTAAATTTTATATTTTCGATATAATAATAGCATTAGGGATAAAAAGGAGGGTATCATACCATGGCAATTTGGGATTTTGAATTTGCTAGAATAGTTCCTTTCATTAGTCAATTTGGATATGCCGGCGCGGCAGGAGCACTCTTTATGGAAGGGCTTTCTATTCCTTTTCCGGGAGGTACCTTCTTGCTTATCTATGGCTTTCTAGCCTCCCAGGGCCAAATGTCCCTTCCTTTGGCCATTCTGATCGCTTCTATCGGTTATACCGCTGCCACTACATTTCCTTATTGCATCGGGAAAATTGGCGGACGACCTTTGGTGCTGAATTATGGTCCCTATTTTGGCTTGTCTCATAAAAATTTTAATATCACAGAACGTTGGTTTAAGAAATTCGGCGCTTTCTTTGTAGCCTTTGGACGATTAATGTTTTTTCGAAACTATGTTTCTTACTTTGCAGGCATAGCCAAAATGCCTACCTTACGTTTTTATCTTTTTACTTGGATCGGAATTACTCCCTGGGTGGCCTTTATGACAATTTTGGGCTATGTATTAGGTAATAATTGGAGTTATGCCTTGACCCTCCTAGAACGTTATTCCTGGATCGGCGTTTTAATCCTTTTGGGAGCTGGCATAATTATGTACTTTTTACTAAAAAGCCGGCTATTAAAAAGATTCAACAAATGGCTGGGAGATGCATAAAATGTCTTGACAACCCAAAATGGATCTGCTATGATTTGTTTTAATTCGTATACAAAAGGCTGTGACGGAGAAAAGTAGTTGGGATCCTGTTTTTCCAGGGAGTATGTGTCGGAGACTGGAAGCACATACAAAACGTGACCTGATGAAGTTCCCTCCTGAGCCGCAAGGTGAACCGATGAACTTCAAAGACATCGTAAGTAGCCACAGCCGGGAAACTTCCGCCGTTATCAAGGAAGAAGGTATCGGATTACTTCCCGTACCTGTTCGAGTGGGCATGAAAATGCTTAATAGGATGGTACCGCGAGACATCTCGTTCCTAACAGGACTGAGATGTTTTTTATTGAAGTTTTCCCGTACTTAAAAGCTGGGCTAGCTTTTTGCTGCCAACCAGGGTGGTACCGCGGATTCTCCACAGATTTCGTCCCTTATCAGGATGATCTCTGTGGTTTTTTTATTTAAAAATAAAGTCTTATTACAAGGGGATTTAAAATGATTATTGTCATGAATAAAAATTCATCCGAAGAAAATATCAGTGCCGTAACAAATAGATTAGCATATGAGGGATTCAGCAGCCATATTATTCGGGGAGTGGAAAAAATCGTTATTGGAGCTATTGGTGACAAGAAAGCTATTTCCTCAATGGGATTAGAATTGATGGCTGGGGTGGAAAATATTGTACCTATTATGAAACCCTACAAACTGGTAAGCAAAGAAGTAAAATCTGAGGACTCAGTCATTGATATTGACGGTGTGAGAATTGGGGGGATAATTTCACAGTCATCGCCGGGCCCTGCGCGGTGGAAAGCCGTGAGCAACTTTTAAGTGCTGCCCAAGGGGTAAAGGAAGCTGGTGCGCACATCTTAAGAGGGGGGCCTTCAAACCCCGTACCTCCTTATAGCTTCCAAGGTTTGGAAGAAAAGGGGTTGAAAATCCTGGCAGAGGCACGAGACCTGACCGGTTTAAAAATTGTTACCGAGATCATTGACTCCTATAGCCTGGAGATGTCTTTGTCTTATGGATCTGATTCAGATTGGTGCTCGTAATATGCAGAATTTCCAATTATTACGCCAAGCCGGAAAATCTGGGAAACCTGTGATCCTAAAAAGGGGGCTCTCCGCTACCATTGAGGAGTGGCTAATGGCAGCCGAATATATTATGTCCGAAGGAAATTATAATGTGGTTCTCTGCGAGCGGGGCATTCGCACCTTTGAAACAGCGACCCGTAACACCCTGGATATCAGCGCTGTACCTTTGATTAAAAGATTAAGTCATCTGCCCATTATTATTGACCCCAGCCATGCCACCGGTGACTGGCATTTAGTCACACCTTTGGCCAGAGCCGCGGTAGCAGTAGGAGCACATGGTCTCATGGCAGAAGTCCATCCCAACCCTCTACAAGCCATGTGTGATGGACCCCAATCCTTATCTCTTAAAAGTTCTCTCTTTTAATGGAAGAATTAAAACCTCTATCTCAACTGGTGAAAAAGACTATTTAACAAGGGAGCGCGCAGGGTTATGCAAGAAAAAAATATTGGTTATTTAGGACCCAGAGGCACATACACAGAAGCAGCAGCTCAAAATGTTTTTCCACATCACAATTTGATTCCTTATCCGGATATTAGATCTGTGATGATAGCTGTATCCGGTGGGCAGATTCATCATGGCATCCTGCCCATCGAAAACCTTCTTGAAGGCACAGTTCTCCAAGTACTGGACGGATTAAGCGCCTTTCCCGAATTAAAAATCCAAGGTGAAACCTTGATCAAAATTGAGCATCACCTTCTGGTCAAGCCCGGTATAGGGAAAGATCAACTGACCGGTGTTATCTCTCATGATCAGGCTTTAGCCCAGTGCCAAAATTATCTTAAGCTTCACCTGCCTCATCTGCCCTGGCGAGGTGTGGCCAGCACAGCAGAAGCTGCCCGGCGGATAGCCATTGATCTTCATTCCTGTGCGGCCATCGGGAACATGAATGCGGCAAAAATTTATGGACTGGAGGTGTTTGAAGCCAATATCAGTGATGTGCCGGAAAATACCACGCGCTTTATTGTCTTGGGAGGGGAAATCCTGCCCCCAACCGGAAAGGATAAAACCTCCCTGGTTTTATCTCTGGCACATCAACCCGGCACCCTGGCTCAACTGTTGCTATTATTTGCCCAAAAGGGGATTAATCTTACCAAAATCGAATCACGCCCTTCTCGAAAAATGATGGGAGAATATATTTTTTATCTGGATTTTGAAGGCCATATCGGGGATGATCAGATTCAAAAAGTCTTAAAAGTAGCCGAACACTATGTCACATCCTTATCCATCATGGGATCCTATCCTAGAGCAAGTTCCTAAGGCTCGGGGAGTATAATACTTTTTACTCGTTTTAAGGATGATAAATCCCGCAAAGGATTTCCTTGTACCCCAATCAGATATGCGGGACTTCCCATTTCCATCCGACCCCAGTTAGGATCCAGACCAATGATTCTTGCTCCTTCAAAGATTGCCGCTTTAAGGATTTCTTCTTGAGACAAACCTGCTGCACGATACAATGCAAGTTCTTCATAATATGAAGAACCATGGGGGGCACCAATGGCACCGGCATCGGTGCCTATTCCCAAGGAAATTCCTAAGGCAGAGGCTTTTTTTACCTGTGCCATATGACGCATGTATGTTTTCTCAATAACATCTATACCTGCCCCATCATGAGCTTCTGACCAGGGTTCTCTGGTTTGTGCTGCTACAGGAATAATGGTCGGAACCCAAGCAATCCCTTTTTCCTTCATAATAGCTAAAGAATCATCGCTGATGAAATAGCCGTGCTCAACTGAATCCACTCCTGCCTGAACGGCTTGGGTTACACCAGTGTTGGAATTAACATGAGCCATAACCTTTAATCCTAAGGAATGGCACTCCTCGATCAGTTCCTGCAATTCCTTCAGACTAAAATGGAGGGGGCCAACCTTCTCATATAAGGAAAAACTCACTATCCCGGAAACAACGATCTTGATTTGATCCACTCCTAAAGTAGCCAATTCCCGAATCTGTTCTTTACCTTCCCGAACAGTATTAATTCCTTTTCCTAAAAAGGTGCCATATAGCCCCGTACGCCGCAAAGCATATCCGGTAGCTTGTACCAGGAGTCGAGGCCTAAGGATCATTTTGGCCGCCAAACCAATCCCTCTAAGATCTCCTCCATCCCGAAGGGCCATAATACCGTTTTCCATTAATTGATAAGCGAACTTTTTTATCTGCTCCTCTACGGAATTATGATCCGACCAACGAGCTAAGCATTTATTAAAATCTACACTATCTAGAGCAAAATGCATATGACAATCTACTAAACCCGGCATCAAGGTTAATCCGGGTAAGGGAATGATTTTTCCTTGCTCCTTTTCTGCCCACAAAGGCGCCTGATCTACCGGCAACAAAGCAGTAATCCGACCTTCTTTTACTGCTAATGCATGGTTATTCAGGATCCGGTTATCTTTCAAATCCAAAATGCCCTCCGGTATTAAAAAAACCGATTCCTTACTATTAATCACATTTAACCCTCTCGTTATCATAGATCCTCCATTAACATATCCCTGGTTTTGTAAACCCCAGGTCTATTTCGCATTCTTATCTCATATTTTCTTAGTAAAATAATTATGGAGTTGATGTGGATTGAATAATCAATATCCCTGTATTGCTGCCACTGCACAGATTATAGGCGGCCCTCTGGCCCCCCGCATTCGGGGCATTGTCTATTTAAGAGATGTATCAGGTGGAACAGAAATATATGTCAATGTTTCCGGGCTTCCGCCCTATCGTCCCGCTCAAGAAAATTCTCCACCCATTGGTCCCCATGGTTTCCATCTCCATGAAAATGGGGATTGTACCGTCGGTGATCCCACCAATCCCTTCCAAAATGCCGGAGGGCACTGGAATCCTACCAATCAACCCCATGGCAATCATGCTGGGGATTTTCCCGTTTTATTTTCCAATCACGGCTCTGCAATGATGATATTCTTTACCGATAAATTTCATGTGGCGGATGTGTTGGGACGAACAGTTATCATTCATGAAAACCCAGATGATTTTAGAAGCCAGCCCTCAGGAGCTGCCGGCAAACGATTGGCCTGTGGTTTAATTCGCTGTCTATATACCTGGCCTTGGAATACTTAATCATCAATCTCCTAATATCTAACAATATACTTACCTTCTCTTAACATGTTCTTAACAAAGATTGGCTATAATATAGGCAAAGGAGGTAAGTAAAAAATGTTTTCCGACAATCATGTTCATACTAACTTTTCTCCCGACGGCACAGCCTCTATGGAAACTATGATTAAAAGCGCCATCGGCAAGAGTTTTCAAGAACTGGTAATTACAGATCATTTAGATTTTGATTTTCCTGCTCCAGATTATACTCCATTGAACCTGGATCAATATGTGGCCAACTTTCAAACACTAAAGGCTCAATACGAAAAGGATATTCAGCTGCATCTCGGGATTGAAATCGGCATCCAATCTCACGTCATCCATCTCATCAACCGGGTTTTAGAAAAATATCCCTTTGATTTTGTCATCGGTTCCACCCATACTGCGTACGGCATCAGCTGCAGCAGTGAAGAGTTTTTTTATCAGACCACAGCTCATACTGCTTGTCTTAGGTATTTCGAAGGGCTTTTGTCAAATATTAAACACCTGAACAATTACGATGTCTGTGGCCATTTGGATTTTATCGCCCGTTACAATCCTCGAGGCAGCAAAGAGCTTAACCCTCAAGATTACGCAGAAATCATGGACACGATTCTAAAAACCATCATTGAGACAGGGCATGGTATTGAACTCAATACTTCCGGTTATCATTATGGTCTGAATCGCACCCATCCCTCTCTGGATGTGCTAAAAAGATACCGGGAGCTGGGAGGAGAAATTATTACCGTGGGCTCAGATGCTCATGCACCGGCAAATATTGGAGCCAACTTCAAATTAGCTTATGAATTATTAAAAACTGCCGATTTTCATTATATCACCCAGTTTGTTGCACGGAAACCATATTTCATCAAAATCGATAAGATTCAAAAAGATTACGCCAGTATAGCATAAACTTGTTGAGATCAAGAAAACGCTGATCCAACAAGTTTATTTTTTATTTTTTTCCTTCTATGGAGTCATGAAAAATTTCTTGTTTTAACCTTCGTCCCGTAGTCGTTGTCGCTAAACCTCCTTCAGCAGTTTCCCTCAAGGCACAGGGCATGGAATTGCCTACCCGATACATAGCTTCTACTACTTCATCAAAAGGAATAACACTTTCGATTCCCGCTAAGGCCATTTCCGCTGATACCAAGGCATTGGCCGTCCCGATAGCATTTCTTTTAGAGCAGGGGGCTTCTACCAATCCTGCAATAGGATCGCAGACCAGGCCTAAGAGATTTTTTAAGGCTATGGCACCAGCATGTAGAGCTTGTTCCGGGGTACCGCTCATAATTTCCACTACAGCCGCTGCTCCCATGGCAGAAGCAGATCCCACCTCTGCCTGACATCCTCCTTCTGCTCCCGATAAGGAGGCATTTTTGGCAATCACCATACCTATAGCACCAGCAGTAAAAAGACCTTCTACCAATTGTTCCTCACCTATTTGATGAGATTCTGCCAAACTGAATAATACCCCTGGCAGTACACCGCAGGAACCGGCGGTGGGAGAAGCCACAATACGCCCCATGGATGCATTAACCTCTGTTACACTTAAGGCAAAGCTCACTGCTCGAGCCATGGTAAAACCGCACACTGGCTGCACTGTCTGATACCGTTGATACATTTTTTTTCCTTGTTCACCAATAATTTTCCCTTTTAAAGTTGAATCTTCCGCTAATCCTTGATAAGCACTTGTTTTCATCACCTGAAGGTTATTTGCCATGAGACGTTTGATTTCCTCCGGTGTCTTACCTGTTTTATCGCTCTCATATAAGAGTATTATCTGGTGTAGAGAAAGGTTTTTTTCCGCACAAAGGTCTAATAGAGCGGTACCGTTTTTAATCTGCACTCCCTTTACCTCCTTCTTTGCCCAGCTAAATTGGCTGTAATACTTTCACCTGATATATATGGGGGTTCTTTGCGACCTCAGAAATTACTGACGCAGAAATATCCTCATCTGTTTCCGCAATTAAAACAGCATTATCCCCTTTATTTTCTCTAAATACCTTCATAAACGCAATATTGATATTATAGTTAGCCAAAATAGAGGAAATAAATGCAATCACCCCCGGACGGTCTTGATGATAGGTGATTAAAGTGGTGTATTCTCCTGCAAAATCCACATCTAATTCATTGATACGTATAATCTTCACCTTTCCGCCCCCAATGGATGAGCCTGTGATCCCCCAACTAGCTCCGCCTTGGGTATACAATACGATTTTTACTGTATTTGGATGAACCTCTCCTAAATCTTTTTCTTCAAACCGGTAGATCAGACCCCGATCCCGGGCAATAACAAAGGCCTCCCTGATTTCTTCATCATCCGGCATAAATCCCATAACTCCTGCCAGTAGCGCTCTGTCGGTACCGTGACCGGCATAAGTTTTGGCAAAAGAACCATGAAGGTAAAAAACCACTTCGTTAATTTCATCACCTGCAATTTTCCGCGCCATATATCCCAGTCTTGCAGCTCCCGCCGTATGTGAACTGGAAGGGCCAATCATCACCGGCCCGATAATGTCAAAAACACCGTACTCCTTCAAACTGTTTCCCCCTTTCTGATCTTTGTCCCCAGTGATTATGTTCCTTTTAGAAGACAATTGACATAAATCAGCCTTCCCATATTGGTTTCGACATTTTCCCCCGAATTCCTCGTTATATATCCCTTTGTTCCCATTATTTACTAAATATAACCATCCAACTTTAATTTAATGAAAAGCTTCTGTCACTTGAACAAGCTGAACCTTCATATAATACAGAAAAATGATGCGAGGTGAAGATTTATGATGCCATGTTATTGGTATGGAATGTGCCCCTATAGCCACGGAATCCAGGAAATGCAATTACAAGGAATAGACGAATCAGATGACCTAAGATTGATAGAGATTGAAGAAGATGAGCTCCAGCTAACCCGCCAGGGTCCTCAACCGATCCTCAGCAATCAGAATCCTTCCCGTGTATTGGTGCTGAGAAAAGAACTGACCGGTTACCCCAACTATGGCAATCCTAGTGGAAATGCCGACATTCTTTATTCCGGAACTCAGGGCACCTGGACCTTTAACTTACCTCCTTTGATGGCCATTCTTCTGAACAATGCCCAAAGATTAGAACTAGTCATTCGAGGCGCTTTGGATGATCATTACAATGTAGTGGAAAACCGTTACAGCATCAATGTAACCTTTAACGGACAGCGTCAAAACGTGAGCCGGCTGCCCTTTGTACACGGCAGGCCTGCCGGGCAACAGTTCACCAACTGGAATGAATTGGTGTTAAACATATCTCCCCGACTAGCCCGTCTGAACAACAGAGTGGTCATCCGAAATACCTCCAACGCCGGTGCCAATGATTGGATCGCCTTGGATTGGATGGAACTCAGATTTGTTTTCTAAAAGGAAGATGGTCATGAAAAACATCACCAAACTACCTGTTTTAGTGCGAACCATACACTTAAAAAGTGAGAGATTAGACCTTTATTACCCGATTGTTAGCGGTCTTTCTAATAAAGAAATTCAACAAACAATCAATGAAAACATCTTAAAAACCGTCTATGAATTATTGCAAGCGCAAGGTTATTTTGAAAATCCCAATTCCACCGTTACAGCTTCATATGAAATCAAGACGAACCAGCGGGGCATTTTAAGCCTCACCTTCATCAATTATGCCTTTTCCGGAGGTGCCCACGGCTTAACCCTGCTCCGTTCTTTAACTTATAATATAGAAACGGGGGTTCTTTACCAATTAAAGGATTTGTTTCTTCCCAATGTCAACTATGTAGAACGCTTATCTGCACTTGTTAAAGCACAAATTGAAGTAAGAAGTATTCCTGTCTTTGAAGAATTTACCCAAATCAATCCGGATCAAGATTTCTACATTGGAGATAAAGCATTGGTGCTATATTATCAACTTTATGAACTTACTCCTTATGCCTATGGGTTTCCCTTTTTCCCCATCTCCGTCTATGAGATTCAAGATATCATAGATGAGAAAGGCCCCTTAGGTTCAATGTTGGGTGCATTCTAATACAATAAGCCAAATAAATGAGCCAGGAGGGACAATTACCCCACCTGGCTTTAATTTTTTATAGGATTAAGATAAAGCGCAATTACCTATTCCGCTTTATAAAAGAGGCCTCATAAACAACTGCCCTCTCTAATGACGTACCCCATGCGCGTTTCTTTACAGGGACAGACATTCTCTTGGATATTGTCAAAGCGACAAGGACAGAAAAAATCACCGAAACGTTCATTTTTGGCTAATAACCCGTCCACGATTTCCTGCTTATTTTCCTTAAAAACGAAGCCTCTTAATTGAGCAAATTTATCAATTCTTTCCATTATCTCATCTAAGGGGGGTTGAGGAAAACGTGAAGCCGTGAGGGGCTCTTCCTCATCAACCACTAATTTTGCTCCGCATACGGGACACACTACCGTATCCCCTTTTTTAAGAGGCTTTTTAAGAATAAAACTAACCTCACAGACAGGGCAAAATAATTTATTTTTCATTTTTAGTTGCCTCTCTTAGTTCCTCCGGCTTATATCCTTGAATCACTAAATCATTGATTACGGTTACAGGAAAAGCTCTTTTCCCTGTTAGTTTTTCCACCTCTGCCAAAGCATCCTCCTGTTCTTGCCCCATCATCATATCCACATCAAACACTTCATAGGAAATACCTTCTTCGTTAAGCAATGCCTTCACTTTTTTGCACCAGGGGCAGGTTGTTAATGCATATAGCTTGACCATCATTCCTCGCTCCTTTGTTTAATAATTTAAGGATATTGCTTCTTGAAATCTCATCCTTTTATAAAATTCCCTATTCAATAAGTTTGTCCAATAACAGGAATATCTATATCTATTCGCTACAAGGTCGGCAACATCCTTTTTCCTGGCCGGTTATTTTTTTGTTGGAAGGAAGTTCCCCAGCCTGACTGTGATAGAGCCGGGCATAAAAACCCCCGGCCTGAATAAGTTCCTCATGATTCCCTTCCTCAATAATCTCTCCGTCTCTCAGCACGATAATTAGATCCGCTTTACGAATCGTACTTAAACGATGGGCGATAACAAAACTGGTACGTCCTTTCATCATAGCGAGCATACCCCGTTGAATCTGCACCTCTGTTCTGGTATCTACACTGCTGGTGGCTTCATCCAAAATCAGGATAGAGGGATCTGCCAGAATTGCCCTGGCAATAGTAAGAAGTTGTCTTTGCCCTCCGGAAAGACGTCCTCCTTCTCCTGAAAGAAGAGTATTATAGCCTTCAGGTAAACGTAATATAAAAGATTCTGCATTAGCCATCCGAGCTGCCTTTTCCACCTCTTGATCCGTAGCATCTAATCGTCCATAACGAATATTTTCCCGTACCGTATCGGAGAAGAGATAAGTATCCTGAAGTACAATACCCAAAGTAGAACGCAGACTATCCTTAGGTATCCGCTTGATATTAACCCCATCAATTAGAATTTCACCCTGATCGATTTCGTAAAAGCGGGTGAGCAGATTAACAATGGTGGTTTTACCAGCCCCGGTAGGTCCGACTAAGGCGATGGATTGTCCGGGAAGCGCCTGGATATTAATATTTTTTAATACATGACGGTCTTTCTCATAACCAAAGGTAACATTTTTAAAATCGACCTTACCCCTTGTTTCCATGATCACTTGGGCATCCATTTCATTGTCTAACTCCGGGATTTCATCCAAGAGCTCAAAAACCCGTTCCGCCCCCGCCAAAGCCGATTGGATCATATTAATTTGGTTTGCCAATTCATTAATGGGACGAGCAAACTGGCGAGAATAGCTAAGAAAGCTGGCGATCGCCCCCACGGTAATTACTTCATGTACCGCCAATAACCCTCCACCAAAAGCAGCGATGGCAAAGCTCATATTATTCACCACATGCATAATCGGGTGGACTAAACCGGACAGGATTTGGGCTTTTGACCCCACCCTTTTTAGCCGGGTATTGATCTGATCAAAATGGTCCAGAACATACTCCTCGCGGCCAAAGGCTTTAACAACTCTTTGTCCTGTAATAGTTTCTTCAATATAACCATTTAGTTCTCCTAGTTCCTTTTGCTGGTGGGAGAAATACTTCCTAGTTTGAACGGCAATTTTTCCCGTAGCAAATATCCCTAGAGGAATGGTTATAATACTGACTAATGTCAGTAAAGGACTTAAATAAAGCATCATAATGAGTGTCCCCAAAATAGTTAACAGGGAGGAAAAAATCTGGGTGATTCCTTGGGACAAGCTGGTGCTGACATTTTCTACATCATTAGTAAAACGGCTCATTAGATTACCATGGGAGTGACTGTCAAAAAATTTAACAGGAAGAATCTGCAGTTTACTGAATAAATCCTTGCGCATATCCCCTACTGTTTCCTGGGCAATTCCGGAAATGACGTAGATTTGCAACCAATGCATGGAGGAAATGCACAAATAGATGATAAAAAGAGTCAGAACGATTTTACCCAAGGCAGAAAAGTCCACCTGACCCGGTCCTTTGACCATCTCATCCACGCCCCAGCCAATTAGCAAAGGACCAATCAAAGATAAAAGGGTCATCGTAAGAATTATAAGAAATACCACAGTCAGGCGAGTTCGACGTCGCCCTAAATATTTCCATATCCGTTTCGTAGTGCCCATGCGATCTTTGGGTCGCTCCCCGGGTCCCAGAAGACCGGCTTTTCTTTTGGGTACATCATAGTTACGCTCTCCACCTTGCCCATTATCCTCGATTCTTTCTTTAGTCATGAGATTCCCTCCCTCCTATTTGGGAATCATAAATATCCTGATAAACCGGGCAGCAGCGTAAGAGCTTTTCGTGGCTTCCCAATGCCACCAATTCCCCATCCTCTAAGACTAAAATCTTATCCGCATCCATGACGCTGGAAATTCTTTGGGCAATAATCAAACAAGTAGTGTCGGGCAGTCCTTCCTTCATTCCTTTTTGAATCAAACGCTCCGTAGTCACATCCACGGCACTGGTGCTATCATCCAAGATCAAAATCGGCGCTTTTTTAATAATAGCCCGAGCGATGGCGATACGTTGCTTTTGCCCACCGGATAAATTAACACCTCTTTGTCCTAAAACAGTATCATAACCTCGGGGTAAAGACTGGATAAAATCATGGGCTTGAGCCATTTGTGCTGCCGCAATCACTTCATTATCATCTGCCTCCGACTTACCCCACCGGATATTTTCCCACACGGTACCGGAGAAAAGTAGAGATTTTTGGGGCACCAACCCAATGCTTTGACGCAGCACATCAAGTTGGATATCCTGCACATCCCGACCATCGATCAAAACCCGCCCTGATGTTACATCGTAAAACCGATATCAAATGAATCAATGAACTCTTTCCAGAACCGGTGGACCCCAGTATCGCTGCTCTTTCTCCGGGGAAAACCGTAAAAGTCAAGTCCTTTAAGACTGGTTCTCCGCTACCCTGAGGATAACGAAAATCCACCCTTTCAAAATCAATTTTCCTTTGCCAACAGAAGCCTCCGCTGCATCCGGGGCATTTTCAATCGATGGTTCCTTGATTAAAACTTCCTGAATACGGTCCCCGGAAACCTTCGCCCTCGAAATCATCATCAGGATAAATCCGGCCATCATCAAGGAAAACATAATTTGACTCATATAATTAATAAAGGCCATTACTTCTCCCACCTGCATATTACCCTGATTAACCTGAATTCCTCCAAACCAGAGTACAGCGAGAACGCTAAGATTTAGTATTAACGTGACAGAGGGCATAATTAATCCCATCACCCGCGCTGCGCGCACACCGGAATCAACCAGTTGTTGATTGGATTGATTAAAACGTTTTTTTTCAAAGTCTTCCCGCACAAAGGCCTTTACCACCCTGATTCCGGCCAGATTTTCCCGCACCACACCATTTACCCGGTCTAAGGCCTTTTGCACCGCCGCGTATAAAGGGATTCCTTTTTTTATGACATAAAATAAAATCACAGTTAAAAAAGGAACGGCACCAAATAAAATTTTTGCTAAACCCGGATTCACCAAGATCGTCATAATAATCCCACCTGTAAACAGCAAAGGGGCTTTAATCATCACCCGCAAAAGCATCATGACAAAGACCTGCACCTGCCCCACGTCATTTGTTAAACGGGTTATCAAAGAGCCGGTATCGAAGTAATCCAGTTCAGTAAAAGAAAAGGACTGTACCTTACGGAAAACATTCAAACGCAAATCGGCACCGAAGTTCTGAGCACTGATACTAGAAAATGCCGAACAGCCAAAGCCTCCCAACATGCCAACAATGGTAACTCCAATCATAATCAGCCCCGTTTGCACAATCAAAGGAATGTTCCCCAGAGCAATCCCCTCATCCACGATGCGAGCCATTAAGATAGGCAAAAGTAATTCTGAGACCACTTCCACCATCATTAGCAAAGGAGCGGCCAAAGCAGTTTTCCAATATGGTTTTAAATATCTCATTAACTGCAGCACAGTTTTACCTCCATTATTCTCCTCTTAGTGTATATTATCATGTTTAGCAGAGTCAATTGGTGCCGATAAAAGTTTTTACAATGATACTGTTGATTCGTTATCGTCCCGCTATATCCTTGCAAATTCAACAGCGATATATTAGACTAAATCAAGATAGGATGAAGCTATTTTAATCTTATCAATGATTGATCTCATGCAAAGGAGGTTTGTTTTATGAAACAGCGCTTTCATTATGGTCCTGTCCGTTCCCGCCGCTTAGGACGTTCTTTAGGTGTGGATGTAATGCCGCACAAAACCTGTAGCCTGGATTGTATTTATTGCGAATGCGGTGCCACCAGTCTGTTAACCCTTGAACGTAAAGAATACCTTCCTACTCAAGAAATAATTGATGATCTGGATCAATATTTAATAAAAGGTCCGGAGCTAGACTACATCACTTTTGCCGGATCCGGTGAACCCACCCTGCATAGCGGCCTAGGGGAAATCATTAACTTTTTAAAAGAAAAATATCCTCAATATAAGGTGGCTGTACTTACAAATGCCACGTTGCTCAATGACCCTGCAGTAATTGATGATCTTCAAAAAGCTGATCTCGTCGTTCCTTCCCTTGATGGGGTATCGCCCCAAGCATTCGCAAAAATGAACCGTCCCGCGGCCAGTCTCACACCGGAAGCTATTATTTCAGGTATCAAAAATTTAACGGAGAATTTCCCCGGTGAGATTTGGTTGGAGATCTTTATTATTCCTGATATCAACGACGGGGAGAAAGAATTGGCTCTGTTCAAAGAGACCATTGAAGAATTAGGCATCAAAAAGGTGCAGTTAAATACTTTGGATCGCCCGGGTGCCGTTCCCTGGCTAAAGCCGGTCTCACAAGAATATAAAAATGTAATCGCCGAGAAGCTTGGCAAAGTAGAAATCGTGAACCGTTAAAAACCGACTGCAAAAAAGCATCCACCTGGTATTGAAAAGAGAAGGATAAAAAAACCAGTTACCATCAAACACAAAAAGCTTGTAGTAACTGGTCTTTTGTTTTTTATCGTTTTAATCCGGCGTGCCTGGCACCAGCCAAGTTTTCTAATCAATCAAGGCGCAGATCCTTTTCGCCTGATCCTGAAGATCAATTCCGTTTGCAGCCTCAATTAACTCCAAATTGCCTGGGCAGATGCCGTCTTTACCCTTTAGCACCCCACAAAGCGCCCCAACAATGGATGCAATGGCAGAAGTTTCATCACCAATATTAACTCCATCATAAATCGCCGACATGGTCTGTCCTTGATGAGCAATAAAGAGGCCGATGGCTGTAGGTACCGTCTCGGCAATCGCCGGTCCGCAGCCAATTAAATCTCGTAATTCCTCCATATGCCGTCCGCTGTGAAAGCCACCGCGCAGCACCAATTCGATCGCCATATCGATGCGCTTGGTTACTGATGGCCCAGGATATACCCAGATATCATCCCGCTTGCACGCTTCAACCTCACCTTTTTCCGCTCCATGGCAGGCTGCCTGTACCATATCGTATACTCCGGCCTGACCGGACATCCCCTTGCTGATCGCAGCGGCAATAGCACAAGCCCCGGAAATGCTCAAAGGGTCGTCATGGGAAGCCATGGTCAGCTCGATGGTATCCTCTATTGTCTTATTTAGATCATCAGGATGTAGTAAGCCGGCTGGATAAGCTTTGACTGCTGCTCCATTAGAGGATAGGGCATAATAATGTCCTTTAAAAAGCTTATTGCCCAAGTGGCCGGCATAAGCCCAGGTACCTATGGAATGATCCTCATTCAGACGATTGACCACTTTACGAGTTGTCATTCCGGCAAAAGGAGCAAACCATTCACTTTGGCCCCATTCCTGTAAAGCTGCTTCCCCCAACTGTTTGGTAATCTTTCCCTTGGCTTTAAGCAAGTGATCAGTGAGAACATAAGGAATACTGAACGCATCTGTGATTTGCCCTGCTTTACGTCCATGTGCCGGTACGTCATCAGGTGGTGTTTGAAAATCACAAACTCGTCCGTTGAATATTTTCTCAATCTGCCTGGTAGACTTCGTTTCCGTAGCGGCACCCATAGCATCACCGACTGCGGCTCCCAGCAGACAGCCCAGTACTCTGTCATATCGGCTTAAAACTTTGCTCATCTCAGCATCCTCCTTTCATACGTTTATTGGCAATGGAACTAATCTGGACAGCTAAACCACTAATGTCAAGTCCATTGACACTTTCCATGGTAGGCAAGAAATGCTCGGGATATGCACCGGCCCCCTTTAACGCCCCGGCAATGGCTCCGGACATAGTAGCCACAGTATCCGTGTCATAGCCAACGTTAACTGCCCCAATGATTGAACCAAGAGCATCACCACTGTTTGCAGCAAAGAAGCCGATGGCGGCGGGAACTGCTTCTGAAATATGCAAACCGGTACCAACACGGTCCCCGATTTCCCGCATCTTCTCCTCGGGAGTACCACGGCCTAAACCAATTTCAATAGCCACTTCCATGCGTCGCAGTACAGATGGACCTGCCACATCACGGGCAACCTCAAGACCCAAACGTTCACCTTCCCCTGCCCCATATAAAGCGGCTTGCAGCACATTGTATACATCGCTATCCATCATAACGGCTCTGCTAACGGCGCATGCCACGGCACATGCTCCGGAGATTGCTAAATAATTATCATGGGTAATCATCGTTACTGTGACCGCATCGGCTATCGTCTGATCCAAATTGCCGGGATTGAGAAGACCAATGGGAGAAATGCGCATGGCCGAACCGTTGGTAGCCTGTCTGGTTACTAATTGCACCCCTTTCGTCTCTCGGATTTCCTCACCCTTGAAACGACGAATGGCAAGGCGGGTAGTCGGACCGGCAAAGCGATCAAAAAAGACCGCATGTTCCGACCAGTTAATCAGGGCATTTTGTACAGCCTCTTGATCCACAATACCATGATTATCCACGATGCTCTTCGCCAGGAAAAAAGCGGAACTGAAATCATCAGTTAATTGGCCCGGCTTGTTGCCGGCCCCAAATGTATCCATAGGGGGAGTTTCAAAATCAGTTACCGTATGTCCGAAATATTCCCTGATTTGCTCGGTAGTCCGGGCCTCGGTAGCGGCACCCATGGCGTCCCCCGCTCCGGCCCCAATCAATGCGCCTAGAATGCGGTTATGTAAGTTATATTCCATAATGAATACCTCCCTTGATCAATAAAGTAACTTCCTGAAAATAAAACAAAAGGCGTGCTTCTTTGAGAGTACGCCTTTATAATCTTGGTCTTATTTCCAACCTTCCATGGAAGCAACATTTTCCGCTGTGACCAAGCTTAGAGGAGTCCAGATCACAGTTTCGTCAAAAGTATGGCCTTGGATAGCTTTCAATGAAGCTAAAAGACCTGCTTTTCCAAACAAATATGGGGACATAGCCACCGTAGCGTCCAGTTCACCGGCTTCAATCGAAGCTTTAGCCTCTTCGATAAAGTCAACACCAACTACCATAACCTTATCTTTCATATCTTTATCCTTTAGAGCTTCCACCACACCCAGAGCCATAATATCATTACCGCAGGTTACCCCTACGATATCGGAATTAGCATCAATAAGAGCACTCATCAAATCATATGCTGTCTGACGATCAAAATTAGCAGTTTGCACCGGTAGTATATCCATGCCGGCAGCTTCAAATGCCTCTACTGCACCGTCTCTCCGAGCATCACTTTGAGTTGCACCAGGTATACCTTCGATGACGGCTACCTTCCCTTTTCCCCGGTTTTTCAATGATATATTCAGCACCGAGTCTACCTTGAGCCTTGAAATCAGAAGTAACAAAGGCGGCAATTGAACCATTGGTAGCTGCCAAAGCTTCTGCCATCAACACCGTTGCCTACAGCTACCACAGGTACTTCATTCTGATTGGCAGCTACAATCCCGGGAATTAAATTTTGTTCTGTAAGGGGTGAAACAGCGATCGCTGCATAGTCTTTGGTCAACAAAGTGTTCATGATTTCCAATTGTCCCTGGGTGTCGGTTTCAGTGTCGGTCGCCATCACGTCGACGTCCACACCCCACTCTTGTGCAGCAGCTTCGTAACCTTCTTGCATTGTGATCCAGAAGGAATTTGCTAAAGTACTTTCAATAGCGGCAATCTTTACACCTGTTTCTTTGTCTGGGAGAGGAGCCAAAGCTTCTTCCAAAGCCCGATTGGCTTCATCAAAGGCACTATTGGTTTCCGGTTCTTCTGTAGCTGTTGCTCCATTTTCAGCATTCGGATCCTGCTCCGGTTCTTCCCCACTCTGAGCACAACCGACCAGCGTGATCACCATTAAAGTGATCATAAGTAATGATAAAATTTTTTTCATTTTCTTTCCTTCCTTTATTTGCTTTTTTATTTTAATCATTCTAATAATGATTAACTGATTCTTGGCATCAGAGTGCTTTTTCATCTGATGCTGATCAAGCGTTATCAGGGACTTTACTCCCCTTATCAATAAACCCCTCAATCCGGGCCAGATCAGCAGTACTGCGTGGTCCCTTTGTCATACACTTAAGAGCTGCCGCTGCAGAGGCGAAAAATAGTGCCTCCTGAGGTGAGGTATGGCGGCAATAAAAATCATAGATGATTCCGGCGGAAAAACAATCTCCGGCACCGGTTGTATCCACCGGATCTATGACAAAAGGCTTTTGAACCAAAATGGTCTCGCCTTTTAACCAATAAGCACCGTTGTCGCCGGCCGTACAAATTAATCCATCTTCAATGGAGAAGGATCTTTGTAGACTTTTCATAGCATTTGAAGGATCTTCCAGCCCGGTCATTTCTCGATATCCATCCCTACCGCTGATAAATAGAGTACAGAGAGAAAGCATATGCCGGATTTTTTCCTTTGTCACACCGCAATCAACCATAAAACTTGGTACATTTTGCATATTATAAACCACAGGAATACCCTTTTGGCGCGCCTTTTGGGCTAAGTACAACGCAGTACGAGGTGAATACATATCCGTATAAAAACAGGTAATCCCATCTAAAACATACTCCGGTAAATATTCCGGTAGCAAAGTATTAACCGCATCACCTAGATTAGCAAAGATGCAGTGTTTGCCTTTCGGTGCCGTAATTATATAAGTGTGCAGTGTGGTACCGCCTTTTTTCACTACCAGGTATTCTGTATTTACTCCTTTTTCCCGTAAATCAGCAGCAAAGATATTGCCCAGGTGATCATCGCCGATCTGGCCGGTTTGATATACTTTTACGCCCATCTGACGAAGGGCTACAGCTACATTGGAGCTGCTGCCGCCAGGTACCAATCTCTCTTCTTCAATTAAGGAAAAACCATCATCCCGAGGAAGCATTCGGCTTTACCAAGATAATATCCATGGCCACTGCACCCAGACATAGCACTTTATCTTCTACGACTAATCCAGACATTTTCTTCTACTCCTTTCTTTTCTTTATTTCAGAAACTGCCACCGCGCTCAATACGATTAGCCCAGTTAAGAGCTGTTGGTAATTAGACGAAATGGAGAGAATCGTTAAACCGTTTCGCATTACAGCCAGCACGAGACAAGCAATGAAGGTACCGCTGATACTGCCGCTCCCACCTTGGATCAGCGTGCCTCCTAAAACCACCGCCGCAATTGCATCCATTTCATAGCCTGTTCCGGCCAGCGGTTCACAGGTATTAAGTCTGGCTGCCACAATAAATCCGGCCATGGCAGCACAAAATCCGGAAAGAGCATAAACCAGCACTTTATAAAAATGGGTATTGCCACCGGTTTTATGTAAAGCACCCTCATTACTGCCCAGCACCAGGCAATAACGTCCCAATTTAGTTTTCTCCAAAATAATCCAAGCCAGTAAAGTCACCAGCAAAGCAAGCGCAATTGGTGGGTTAATGGTGTTAACCAGGTTTCCCTCCCAACCCAAAGGATGAAATATGGATGTCGCGCCGCCCCAAAAGGTGAACGAGCTGTCAAAGCCGAAGATCGGCCTGCCGTCCGTGATTAATATCACCAAGCCTCGCACAATTGACATCATACTTAAGGTAGCGATCAAAGGATTAATCTTCATCTTAGAGATAATTAAGCCATTGATGGCACCAATCAGGGTTCCGGTGATCAGACCTAAAAAAACAGCCAATCCTACGGGGAAACCTGCTTTCATGGCAAAACCCATCACAACAGAACTCATAGCCATGATCGAACCAACAGAAAGATCAATACCCGCAGAACATATGACAAAGGTCATGCCTACGGATAGCAGGATATAGGTGGAAGCAAGATTGAGAATATTCTTGGCATTTTTCCAGGTAAGAAAATACTCAGAGGTAAAAGTCAAAAAAGTCATCATAGTTAGTAAAACAGCGATCAGTAAGATTCGGGCTCCATATTGCCGAAAAAAAATATTGTTAAAGAAATCCCGATTCTTTAAACCCGATAGCTGATTATTGATCATGATTTATTCACCGCCCCGGTAATCATAGCTACTATATCCTCCATATCCGTTTCTGTCGTTTTAACTTTACCTACTATCCGGCCATGTCGCATGACGCAGATACGGTCGGAAATTTCGAATACCTGGGGTAGATTATGACTGATAATAATCACACCATAGCCCTGCTGTGCAAGATTTTTAATCAATTTAATGACGGTTGCGGATTCGGTTAGACCCATCGCCGCAGTCGGTTCATCAAAAATGAAAAATTTACCCCCCTGATGGACGGCCCGGGCTACGGCGGTGCCCTGTCTTTGTCCCCCACTTAAAACCTCAACCGGCATCCGCACATCAGGTATAGCAATACCTAGATTACGGATTAATTCCTCAGCCTCAGCATACATTTTTTTGTTATCCAGGAAACCTCTTTTGGTAAGCTCTCTTCCGAGAAAAATATTTGTCGCTACATCCCGGCTGTTAGCCAGAGCCAGATCCTGATATACTGTGGAAATGCCAGCTTCCAAGGCAATTTTCGGCGTGAGAGCCAAATAGGATTTGCCGTCAATGACGATCCTGCCCCGATCCGGTACCAACACCCCAGTCAAGATCTTGATCAACGTCGATTTACCGGCCCCATTATCACCCACAATGGCCAGAATTTCTCCCAGTGCTGCCTTTAAACTAACTCCATCTAATGCTGTAACGTGGCCGAATCTCTTTACGACATCATGTACTTCTAAAAAATATTCCTCATCAATCATGTTCCATTATCCCCGTATAATTATGGTATTTATCGGCATCTTGTAACATCAAAATATAAAAAACCTTTTAATCTGAATTAAACATTGGCTTTAACGGCATTCTTCCAAAAATCCGTGCACTATCCATTAAAGCTAACACATTTTCCGCTTTTGTTTCTAATGGAATTCTACACCCTGTTCCTAACACAAATCCCTTGGGATTATCACCCGCTTTCATCATACAAACCTTTGCGGCCTGCATAATATCTGCCCGCGTGCCCTGGAGCATTACATCGACCGGAGGAACATTTCCTTTTAAAGCTATCCGGTGACCAATCACTTTTTTTACCTCCGCCAAATCCTCTACTTGATCAAGACTGAAACTCCCTGCCCCGGAATCGGCGATGTCGTGCCAGATTTTATAAGTTTTGCCGCAAATATGCAGGGAATATCCTTTTTCGATCTTAACCTGGAACCAATGACCGATTTTTTTTAAATAGGGCAAGACAAATTCTCGAAAATGAGCGGGGCTGATTACATCGTTGGAAGCAAATGGTTCACCGATACTTGAAATAATGCCTTTTTCCCAGCACACTTCCATATAGCACAATATATTTGCGGTTGTTCGTTCTAGGAGACCATGGACAGCATCAGGATTTTTTTTAAGATCTCTCAAAAAATTAGGTATTCCCCTCAATAATGCTGCCGAGGTAAAAGGACCACCAATCCCGGTGCCAACTTTCACTAAGGATCCGATGTGATCTTGTAAAATCTCCAAAGCCTCTAAATAGAGCGGGAATCTTCCATCTTTTTTGGGGTCAATGATCCTAACCTTTCCAAAATCTTCAGCCTTCTCGATATAGGCCTCGCTCACCTGAGGCGGATGATCGGCAGAGTATTTTATCCTGGCCCCTAATGCTTCCGCTAAGCCAAATTGATCCGGTCCCACACCTACCCCGTCTTGGCCATACATCTTAAAAGCAACAATTTGTGCCCGGGCCATAATTTGAGGATCGTTTAAATATTGGGACACGGTTACTCCTATTAATCGAGCTGGCTGTTCTCCTAAGGAAGGGCAACAAGGTATCCGGTCAAAACTCTCTCCCCGTGCCATTGCCTGAGACCTTTCCAAAGGTGTCATTTCATCTAAATTAAATTCATTTCTTTTCATACATCCTCTGTTCCCCCAGAAATTATTACGCTTGTGCAGCCAACGCTAATTGAATATTGTTGACAAAAGACTGTAATTGAAGCCCCGAATAAGTTCTGGACCGCTATCTTTATTGGAAATAAATGCATCAATATTTCCCATAATAATTTCACCTTGGTCTAACCAAACTAGCCGTAAAAAACTCTCAGGAAATCTTAGTTTTTTGGCAAATACCAACTTTACTTCGTATTATCTAATAAAAATGTTCTATCTGTCCAACAAAAGTATGTTATGACTTTTTTGTGCTAATCAGATTTTTTTATCAACGACGCGGAAGAAGAATTGACTTTATTTTAAGATACACTGCAGTAATCGCCGAGAAGCTTGGCAAAGTAAAAATCGTAAACCGTTATTAACGGCCTGCGAAAAAGCATCCACCTAGAGATTGAAGAAGAAAGCAGGATAAAAAGAAACCAGTTACCATCAAACATAAAAGTTTGTAGTAACTGGTCTCTTGTTTTTTATTTAAACTAAATTTTTTACACCGAGACAACCCGTTTTCTCATAAATTTAGGTACAAAATACATTAATACTACCGCCAAAATTGGAAATGCTGGCAAGAATTGAAAAACAGCCTCTACCCCAGCAAAATCCGCTAATTTGCCCCAAAGGGGAGCAACAAAGCCACCTACACTGACAGCTAAACCGATGGTAATTCCCGAAGCAAAGCCGGCTCTCTTTGGCAAAAACAACTGTCCCATGACAATCATAGGGCTAAAGGACACAAAGATAGTAAATCCAATGGTCATTAATAAGATCGTAGCTGCTGTAACATTAGTAAGATTGGAGAATATGAACAATTGAGGAATAAGCAAGAAGAATGCCACCATCACAGTTCTTTGATATCCAAAACGATCCCCTAACCGCCCTCCTGCAAGATTGCCTAATACCCCCATGCCCAGCAGAACGGTTAAAGCCATGCTGGCCCCTTCTTTAGAAGCATGAAAAACCTCTATCCAATAGGAAGGCAGAAAAGTGTTTATACCCTGATGAATGATAGAGCGGCAAATAATGGCTAGGGTCAATAAGATAAAAGCACCCCAGACCTCTTGGTTCTCCTGCTTTGGATCAGGATTTTTTTGTTCACTCTGTCGAATCTCTTTGTTTTGATTTCCCTGAGGCGAAAACCGAGAAAGTCTGCTAATTTGCTGAAATAAGACAAGAGACATGATCACTGCCGGAACCAGATATAAAGCAATACCTTTTAAACCCAGCAATAAAATAAGTCCCGTTGTAACCATCGGACCTAAAGCAAAACCGGCATTACCACCGACGGAAAACAAACTCATTCCGGAAGCTTTTTTCTCACCGGACACCTTTCCGGCGATACGGGCTCCTTCAGGATGAAAAGCCGCTACGCCAAGTCCACAGAGAAATATTCCCCCAACAATTACATAATATTGATGAAACAATCCGGCAACGGCAATCCCTGTCCCCGCTAAAAGAGGACCTAAAGCCACAAACCAGGGAAGGGATTTTTTATCAGCCAAATAGCCAAATACAGGCTGCACAATTGATGAAGAAATCGTCAGGGCTAAAATTAAGAAACCGGCTGCCGAATAGCTCAGACCATATTCAGAAATAAAATATGGCAATAAAGCCGGTACCATCCCTTGGGTGACATCAGTGATTAAATGACCGGCAAATAAAAGAAAGAGAATTTTATATTGCACCGACTCAGATCCTTTCATTTTTTTGGGCTTGACATCTTTGGATAAAACTATTAATAAAAGCTGCGGTAATTCCCCAAATCACCTCTCCCTGGTAACGATACACAAACACTTTATGTTTACACCCTTGCCAAGGTCCATGATATTTTTCAGGTACCTGAAGCTCTTCGGCAGGAAACAATATTTCCTTTTGACCATTCTCATCAATACGACTAGGATTAATCGAAATATCCAATTGATATTCTTGGGGCTTTTCTTGTTCAAAAAATGATACCGGCACCGAGAACACATATTCCACTTCCCGAGGATCAGAGACGATTTCCTCAAAGGAAATCTCAGCTAACCCTAGGAATCCTTCCACCAAAACACCTAAAGGGGTAACCAGTGTACCCAATTTGCCCAATACCCGGATTTTATCCGCTAAGATGCCTAATTCTTCTGCAGCTTCCCGCACTGCCGTTTGTTGAAAATTTCGATCAAGAGAAGGATCATAGCGGCCTCCCGGAAAACAGATCTCACCCCCCTGTTGGATGTGGGAACTTCTTTTTTCAAAAACAAAATGATATTCCCCTTGACGATAAATTAATAATAATAAAATCGCTGAATTAAAAAAGCGGTCTCGATACATAATGTCCGTATGTTCCGAAAATAACTCTGCTAGTTTTTCAATATTACAATTCTTCACTTTTTTCACCTGCAAATAATTAAGATTTTGCTTGTTAGTACCCACAATATTATCATTATACTATGAAAAAAGAGAAAAGTTCTATCCCCAATCCTTCAGATTTTATAATATGTGGTTCACACAAGGCATCCTTTCTTGGATAATTTATCTATTATGATAACACTTGATAATTGGTATCATTGTTATCATCTTTTGATGTTGCTTATCAAAAGCCTTGAGGGTATAATAATTCATATAAGGTGTTGTGAGTTATTTTAATATTTATATTAGAGTTATATTATGTTTGCTCTTTAAATTTACATTAATCGTAAGCTAAGGAAAACATTGTAATCATGTTCGCAAAAGTCTATAATAGAATTAAGAAAAAACAATCATATGAGATATATGATTTTATTTAATAAGGAGGTTTTAGACATGAAAAGAGAAGAATATGCATGCTACAATTGGATCATGGTTGACTACACTCCCGAAGAAAAGGGAGAGAAATATACATCCCTGATTCATGAATCAAAAGAAGAACTGGTAAAATTTTTAACTAAGTTCACTAGATAGAAAAAGTGCTTTAAGAGATAAAAACAGGAACCTGTACTCCCGGTTCCTGTTTTTTCCATCAGATGCTTGATATACTTAAAACAATTGCCACAATTAAGGATGTAACCAATGCAAAGGGTATATTCCATAAGGTGCCGATTTCTCCGGCCTCACGATCTAATCGATGAGCAGTGAGCACATTGGTTACAGAAACAGGTGATACAGCAACTGCCAAACCCCATCCACAAAGGATCAATATTGCAAAACGGAGGGTGGATAAACCGGTGGAAACCGGATCAATGGCAGTCATCAACACTACACCGCTGGCTATGGGATGAATCCCAATGACAGATGATACAATGAAGACCAAAAGAAAAATCAGATTAATGACGATCTGAGGTAAAAAGTTAATAGAAAGAATAAAGTTGGATAACATCTGATCAAATCCAGAAATACTGATTGCTTGCGCAAAACATCCGGCAGTTGCAAAAATGACAATAATGTTATTAAGGTTGCATAAAGAAAAGACATATTTTGTGAATTCTGTTTTAATCATGAAAGATTTCTTTTTTACGAACATCCAGATAAAGGGTAAGGTCAAGGAGACCAAAGGAACAGACTCAATAACCGATATGCTCAATAAATAATGAATAGCTAAAATGGCGATGATGATTACTAACCCGGTAAGAAGCAGTTCCCCAAGCTTTTTCCAATCTATGACCGTCTCAGGGGCACTTTCCATAGGGAGAGCAGCAAAGGATGGTCGTTCTATGATAAATCCCACTCCTAAAAAGAGAAAGGAAAGTAATAATACTCCCGGAGCCAATTGTCCCCAGGTAACCGGCATATAATACAGCACGCTGCCAAAGGCTACGGAATTAGGAGTAAAAATTAAAGAAGCAGGGTAAGCTCTTGTGATTGCTGCTGCAATTAAACGACTGGAGTATTTTTTTGATTGAGAATCAGTTAAATCCAATACTAAAGGTACCGCTGCCACATTAACAAAAATACCTAATAAGTAGGTAAGGAGGGTAGAAAACCCCAGATACCCTCCTTCTGAATGAATCTTTTTTTCGTAAAAAGCCATAAGGGTCGGTTCAAAACCACCTTTTACCAAGGGAATAGATAAGAAAGGTACGGATATCAGCAATGTAAGGAGAGTAATATTCTGGTTCAAGCTTAAAAACCATGACTGCCAGGAACTATGGGCATAAAAACTAATACCGATACTGCTTAAAAGAAAAAATAATGCTAAAATTAGATTAAAACCCCGCATCCGGAGTAAACTCACAAAAACGATAATAAACAGGATTAGGGCAATTACCCACCGTAGAAGTGGGAAATCGGTAAATATGTATATAATACCCATGATCTCAAGGAAAAATATTTCTATCGATAATAAATTATCTTTCACAATAAACCTCGCTATTCTTACTAGTGTTACGCGATAAAGCAGATAATATCATTCGGCCTTATTATAAAATGGAATGAGTGGCATGTAAACATAAAGTAGAATATAAAATACGCCTCGAAGCACCGAAGTGAACGAGGCATTTTCTTTTTATTACGGACGGTTAGTTCCTGATTGGTTCAACTAACTATCAGGAGGAGATAAAGAAAACCATACTGATAGAAGTTTCACTTTATTTTCCGGTTAACCCGGCAATGAGATACGATTCTTGAACGGGGTCCCATTGATACTTCCTTAACAGCCGAAAATCTTTTACATCTCCAGTAGATTGCATGTGTAAACGAGGTCCGGTACATTTCCACAATCGATCCCCCACTTTTATATGCTCATCGTCGATATAGCAAATCGGTAAGTCTTCTTGAATTAATTGTTTTACCTTAGATTCTACCATGGGTAAATCAAAATCCGGTTTTTCTTGAAATCCCATTAAAAAACCGTGACTGATATCAGAGTGAATCCGTGGCTTCGTAATCCCCATGTCGTGCAGCACCATTACCGTTAAATCTTCTGCAGTATGAGACATTTTACGTAGCTTAAGTGATGCAAATACTCTTTCGGCAATCTCTTCAGGTTCCGGTCCAAATACACCGGGCCTAGTTACAATAACTTCTTCCCCTATGCCAATTAAAATATCCGCATTTTTCTTTAAAGCAGGATATAAGAGCTCAAAGTGCTCAATAACTACTCTCCGATGAGCCTTAACGGCTTTCTGTACTGCCTCCGCAAGAATCCACATTTGTGTAAAAGCTGCCTCAAAACGCATATCAATATGATAGCTATGATAGCGAAAGTGATTATTCTCTACATCGTGCATCAAAGGAAGGGGCCTAATATTAATCCCATCATCATCATTGGTCAATTCCAAACCGGGAAACATGCCCTGGATTAAGACAGATTTTCCCGCTCCGGCATCGCCCACTAAGCCCACGATTTTATCTTCAGCACTTAAGTATCTTTGGGAAATATTGGAACCGAGCATCATTAAGCGCTTTTTACCCCGTGGCGCATAATACTGAGCATGCCTTAAATATTCATATACCGGAGCAACCATACCAGCACCTCCAAAATAACTTTTACTCAATGGGCAGGACGAGATCCAGAAGTGGGGCATGCTGTTGAGCACCATACACGTCGGTTTCACCTAAATTCCCAGCTCCCAATGGTCTTTTTATGGTACACTTGATCGCATAAGCCGGATCAAATTCCACAAATGAAATGACATCTTCCACCGGGATTCGATAGAGTTTGGCAAATAGCTCTTTGTTAAAAAATCTTGAAGCTTTTACCCTTTCATAGGTCTCTTTATCTTTAAAAATAATATCAAAGGTCAGTTCATAAGGTCCGGCATTCTTACTGCGAATAACAACCGCTAAATCTCTGATTGAAACCATATTCATACCTCCTAAATCTCCTCCCAGCTGATCGGAAACAGTTCCGCGGGATCTTCTACCTGAAGCAGGTGATAAACGCTAAACTCATACACCGGCCCACCTTGCAGATCCGACGGCGAATAGGGAAACGCTAAATTACCTGCCGTTGCGATGCGACCTGTATACCCATAATGAAGTATGGTAGACCTGGCAAAGCTGATTAACGTATTCGCCATTTCTTGAGTATCCGCCACTACTTCTATAATAATGCCTATTTCATGGGATTTAATCTCTGGTGTAGGCTCCAAATCACCCATCACACCATCCCTGCCATAGATATGAAACATCAGTTGATAGCTTTGGGGATCAACTTCTTTAAAGTTATCACACAAACGATCCTCTACACCCTTAATTATTGTGTCCAGTTGAGAAATAAATACCGGATCACGAGCACCGGCAATGGAAAGGGCTCGATAACCCACTACTTTTGCACCTTCAAGTTTTAAAGTATATTTTTCTGCCGTAATAAAGCGACTGCCTGTCACTCGAACAGTATTTTCATTTTCCTGGCTGAAGTGGCATTCCTTAAGATCTAAAACCCCTCCCGGACCAGGCAGGATATAAGGATTTGTTTTTTCGTACAGGGTATGAGCGGCAACAGATGTTACCGTGCATTTTCTTTCGGGATTAAGAGGGAAAATACTGAAGCTATCTTGGCGAAGTATCCCAAACATACAATCGCTTCCGCTTCCCGGTATGGCAGCGATGGCTGCACACTCTAATATTTTCCCCAGGTGCAGAGCAAGTCCGGGGTCAAAACCTTGAATCATGGGCAAAGCAGCAAACACCGCCGGATCATAAGCACGACCTGCTAAGATTACATCCGCTTGATTATTAAGGGCATTGATAATAGGTTCCGTCCCCATCTGAGCCACAACTCGAGTCGTAGCAGCTAACTGCTCTTCCGTCAAAGGCTGCCCGGGGTCCAGTGCACTGATCGTTCCCTGGTCAAGCTGTTTCCTGAGGAATTTTTGATCTATTTCTGCACCTATGACAGCCATTTTAAAGTGTAAATCTTCTTCTTGGGCGATGTCCCGGATAATTTCCAAACACCAATCTACGTGGCTATTGGCCCCGGAGCCTCCCGCCGTGCCAATAATAACCGGGATTTTTTCTTTAATTCCTGCTTTAAGCATGATCCTTAAATCCCTTTTAACGGCTTGTGCATCAGTAAACGATTTTCCCGCTCCTAAGTAATAAGGACCGGGATCACTAGAACCGGCATCTACGGCAATGACATCGGGCTTATGTTTCATTCCCTGGTCAAAAGACGATTGGGGAAAGCCATAACCCAATATCGCCGTGGGGGACAAGATCCTGATTTCCTCCCTCATTTAAACTTCCTCCCTCAGTCGATACATTTTTTTAAATATACTCCAATTACTTTTTACTTCGTGCCTGTAAAATTGCTAATGCTCGCTGCATTTCGTTATGAGTGATCATAAGACCTTCGTCAACGCCCATACCCGGTTTAGCTAATATTTGAGTGGGCTGGGTCGCTAGCGCAATATGGACGCAAACCTGGGACGACCTTTCAGTTTCATTACAGGTTCCCCCTAAATAAGCTCCTACTCCATTCTCCTTCGCATATAGTACCGCCTCAATAATATTATTAAGACCACCTAAATCCGGCGTTTTTATTTGTATCATATCGCAAACCTGATGATCGACAAATTCTTTGATATCCTCCAAAGTATTACACCATTCGTCAGCAACTATTTCTACATGAATTTCACGGTCCAACAACTCTTTTTTCAACTCTTTTAGTTTAATTAATTGCCCCTCTTTACTCCCAGCATCCAAAGGACCTTCAATTCTTAATTTAAACGGCGTAGCAACCTCTTCCAGCTTTCCTAAGTATGCCGCCATTTTCGCTGTATCATCATTAAAAAGCAGTCCGATGGTTCCGTAAACATCAATGTGCAATACAGGACGATACGCCTCATGCCCTATTTGAACAATCCTTTTTTTCAACCATTCAACGTAGCTGAGCAGAAGTTCACCTTGGTTGCCTAGTTTTGTCCCTACATGATTAATTAAACCATGGGGCAGTACATCAACACACTTTAAAATGCTCTTATCAGCGTTAGTGTATCGATCATCCCCTGTTTGACAGAAAATCGGAATAGGTTGAGATGCGAGATCAGTATTATATTCTTCAGCGACAACTTCCGCCATGGTCTTATGCCGGGATTTCGCTGTAGCATCTAAAATAGCCTGAGTCAATCCATAACGAATAGCGGTATGAAGCCTATGGCCTGCCTTGGTGACCATGTGATCAAAATCTTCTGCTAAATCCTTAAAAGAAACAATCTCCCGTCCGATTAGCTTCGGCTTAATTTCCTCATGAATCAAAGGTATATATTCTTCAGCTAAAAACAAGGGGTCGCGCCCTCCCACACCGGAGTACTGCACAGCAGCACAATCTCCATAGGCAATCTGACCATCCTCCAAAACCAGCATTATGGAAATAGACTCACCCTTTTGCCGAATAGAAGTAAATCCCGGAGTTACCGGGTTCCCGGCATATGCGAAACCATCCTGGGCAGCACCCTGTTTGATCGCTTTTTGATCATCAAAGAAAAATCCTGTCAAACCTGCAGAGGTAATTACATCAACTATGCGCATAATAATCCTTCTCCTCACAATTTATTTCGGTTTACCAACAAGCATCCCTTTTCCAATGGCATAAATATCATTAATCACCATCTGGAAAGAAGGTTCCCGCAATTCCGCTCGTCCTCGTTCAGCAATCTTTTCCGTATGGAATTCCCGAATTTCCTGGGTCATGGGGATATTACCCATATCAAGAATGCGCACTGCCCCATGATTATCCCGTACCGGGATAATTTTCCCCGCATTACACCTGCTGGGAGCGAAGGGAACATCAATTATCCCCGCCTTAATCGCCCTTACCGCACCTTGTGCCACATCTCCCTCTCCGAGTTCCAGGACCTTTTCAATAATGGCTTTGGTTTCCTTCCTGATCATATCCTTTTCTATATCTAAACCGGGGGTATTCTCCAACATTTGATCTTTTAACATATTGATAACCTGCTTCGTAGTTTTAATTCCCGCACGATTAGCTTCTTTTGTCGGCACCCCAATGGCTTCATGGGGCGTCTTGACAATTACTTTCGTGGCGTTGGACAATGCCGCTGTAACTGCCCCCCAGGAAATCACCCCGAAGGCCATATTTTCATCTTGGGGAAAGCCTCCCATCCATTGATGAAAAACGGTGGTAACGTTAAAGTCACGATACCCAAAATCAGTTAAATACTGCTCGCACAATTCCTTAAGGGTATAAATTGCCGCGATATCTTGAATTAAATTGCCACACTGTCCATATCCGACCGTAATATTTTTTACCCCCTGCTCGGCAGCAAGAAGTGCTTCAATGATCGCAACAACATGAGAGATACAAGGTGGCACTAAAGTCCCTGTTAAAGGGCCAAAAGGTTCACGATTGATGGTAATACCCTTTTCTTCATAATAGCCTACCAAACGATCTACATATTGCCACCATAAAATGGATTGCTCTAAAAGAATATCTTTTGCATAAGGAATATTATAAGAAATACCTCCTCCCTCATAGGAGGTAAAACCGCCGGCTAAGGTAATTTCTGCCAATAGTCTGGCATCAGGGGTGCCATGACGTACCTGTAAGGGGCTTTTTACTGCCTCCACGACCTGCCTGCATGCAGCTACACCATGATTCACAGCAGGAAAACCATTTAACATAGACCGACCCACGGCTCTGCTTTCTTTAATTCCTTCTTGTGCTTCCTGATAACGATTTTGTCTGGTATATGAATCAATAGTTGTGGGCAATAAATCTGCTCCATCGTCATCCTCTAAATATTGAAGCAGTTCTATATGTTCTCGGATCAAGGCTACCCCAGCCCGAGGCTGGACGAGTGTCTTTTGAGCTTTATCCGCTTCAAGCATCTTTAAGCCAAAGTTTTTCTTTTGGGGTATCTTATGGTGATATTCTAAAGCCTCAGATAGATCAACAGCCTCACCTGTAGGCCACTGATTTAAGACTTCTTTTCTCTGGGCAAGAAAAAAATCTTCAGTCCATTTTTGGTTCTTCAGTTCTTCCAAGATTATTCCTCCCTAACCTTACCATATATTTGTCAAGCATACGAAAAGCCTTTTCGGCGTCGAGCTCACCTAACATACCTAACGCCGACATCAAATATTGCTTATCCAGCCACAATCCCGGTGCTTTAGGTTTTAAAATATACCCCTTCTGAGGATCCATAATAGTCCTTTCCAGGATACGGGCAGGATCGGCGCTATGAACCAGTATTCCTCCGGTGCCAATAACATGTTGTATATTTTGTAAGTCCTTGCCGTACTGCACAATACTTAGCCCCACAGGAGTGTAAATATGTTCTATATGTCCTGCATGACGTTCCACAGCAATTTCAACAGCAGCCATCCCTAATAAGATATCATAATCCTTCTCTTCCTGAGAATGAGGCAAAAAATCCGTCTGCCGGTCTAAACTTGCCACATAATTTTGTAAATCACATGTATTACAGCTACCATAGGAATTAAGATACTCTGTACCGGTTTCGAAAAGAGCCTGCGCACTGCAGCGCATGCCTAAGTCTCCTTCTACCGTTCTTTTTACCTCAGGTTCCGGTAAGCCCTTCCAGATCACACCGGATTTTGTAGGTGCACCTGATCCAATGGAATGAACATCTGTAGTGGCTCCTCCCGGATCTACGACCAATAAATCACCCCACCCGGCATAGGTTCCGACACCCTGTGAAAGCAGTTGCGCTGCTGCCAATACCGCAGCCGGTGTTGGCATTAAAATACCGTCAAGCAACTTTTCCGCCTTTTTCAGACCTTTCGCTTCGATAATTCTCTTCAGAAATATCTCCCTGATTTTTTGTCTGGCCGGTTCTACATTTAGTTTCCCTAGTCCGGGCAACACGTTCTCAACAACAAAAGCTTCAAAACCCCGATTTTTAAAAATTTCCGCCGCCTGAGGAGCAACCACCTTATTTCCCGCGATAATAACCGGTACTTTTTCCCTTAATGTGCCAAGCATACCTGCATTATGAACAAGTACCGTTTTATTGCCGCCATCAGTCCCTCCGGCTAAGAGAATAATGTCAGGGTGAAGATCATCTATCTTCTTAATTTCTTCGGAGGTTAATTCATAGGAAAAAACATCCATAACACGGGCGCCGGCACCTAAAGATGCTTGTTTTGCTGCTTCCGCCGTCAGCTCATGAACCAGACCAATGGCCACCATTTTCAGTCCTCCGGCAGCACTGCTGCAGGCTACTCTATGTTTATAATCCGGTTCAAAGCCCAATTGGGTATTGATCAGTTCCAGGGCCCTGGTCAATCCTTCCGTAATATCGGTTGTAACAGTAGTGGGCGTAACAATAGCAGCCATAACTGACTCATCTTCCAGATCAATCACCATTACTTTGGTATATGTACTGCCAAAATCGACAAATAAAGATAATTCCAAGACCTCTCCCCCTTTTAGGCGATTACAAACAACCTAAATCTAAGGATAAATCACGAATAGCTTCTTCCGGTAAAGTACCGGGAGGATACACTCGATTAAAACCCATTTTTAAAAACCTTGCCTTTACTTCTTCCCAATCTTGCTTGCCGACCACTAAATTGCCCCCAACATAAAGAAGAATATCACCAATTCCTGATTCCTCACAATTTTCCCTCAGCCCCCGACAGTCAATTTCTCCATGTCCATATAAAGATGAGACCAATATTGCATCTGCGCCGGTTTCGATGGTGGCATGAATAAATTCTTCCTGACTGGACAATACACCGATATTTATGACATTAAAACCCGCCTCGGTAAAAGCGTAGTCGAGAATCCGATTGCCCACGGCATGAACATCCGCTCCGATCACCCCTAAAACAATAGTTGCTTTTTCAGACAAATTCAATCCCTCCCTCACTGTCTACTTTTTACATTCCATAAGCACTGATTTAATCATATTCAGAGACCCGGCATCAGGTAAAAAACGGAACTCAATCACTTCCAATTTGCCTTTAATAAACTGTTCTACCTCCTTCCGTCTGCTGGAATTTACGATGATCGCCGACGCCTCATTTATTACTTGAAACATTCCTGATTCTAATTTATCTGTAATGGTTTGCCACTTAAGATGATTGACCCCTGCTCGTTCCATCGCTTGTTGAACACGTTGACTATAGGCCTCGGATTGACAGACAATAGACACGCGGGCCTGAGGAGGAAGTTTGGCAATTCGCACAATGGTTTCAATTTGCGGCTCCAGGGCAATACCAAGAATTTTGTGGTTACTTTTAGGCATGATGTGATTTACCTCATTTAAATGCGAAAGTGATGTCACGATCATATCAAAAGTACTTAATACTTCTATCATTTTAGGCTTAGATTGGCGCAGTTCTTCTAAAAGAATGGGTATGATATTAACACCCGGCCCCAATTTAACTTCTTTCACAAAGTACTCTAACTGCTCCGGATGGCATTCAATAAAAGCAATTTTTAACTTTCTTAACATATCCTTCTTTTCCATCACGCGCACTTGTGTAAGAGCAAGAAACTCATCCAAGAAAAACCCAACCCCGCAGCGTCTTCAATTGCCAAGTCCACAATTCGGAGCAGTTTTTCTTTCATGCTCTCCTGTTGAAGCACCAAATTGGAATCAGCAACAAAGGTCCCCCGTCCCTGGAGGGAAAGAAGAATTCCTTCAGACTCAAGTTCTTTATAAGCCATACTGGCTGTATTTCGACTTACCTTAAGTTGCTCCGCTAACTCTCGTTCCGGGGGTAACTTGTCATTGCTGGATAAAACCCCAATATGAATTAAATGTTTAATTTGATCTTTCAATTGCAGATATAACGGAATACCATTTTTTCGATCTAAACTTATTTCCATCGTTCCACCTCTTTCACGCCATTGGTTCAATGGACCAATGGATTAGGCCATTAATTATATATTCTACATCTTACTAAAAATACCTTCTATTCTAAAAAAAAGACCCGGAAAATCCGGGTCTTTTTATATCGTACTTTAGTTAGCATTATTTACTGAAGTTTTGATCCTTTAGTGGAAATAATAGGAGTACAGGGCTGCACCATTTCATCTTCACGTAATCCTTTAAGCATACTATACACCATAAACAGCATGATCACCATAAAGGGTAAGCCTGCAGCTAAAGCTACTGCTTGTACCGACTCTAGACCACCGGTCACTATTAATCCAGCGGCAATTGCTCCTTGTATAATACCCCAAAATATTTTTAATCCACCCTTTGGTTCTAAAGCGCCCCCCGATGTCATCATACCTACCACAAATGTAGCTGAGTCAGCTGATGTTATAAAGAATATCGAAACCATGATCATAGCTAAAATGGAGAATATTTCGGACATCGGCAAATAGCTAAAGACAGTAAACAAAGAACTGGTAAGGTCTGTGAATACTGCCTCACTAATGGGAAGACCCTGTAAGAGCTCCATGTTAATTGCAGTTCCACCTAAGAAAGCAAACCAAATAAAACAAAATAGAGTAGGAGCAACTAAAATGCCCATAACGGCTTCTCTGATCGTTCTTCCCCGCGAGATACGGGCAATAAAAGAACCGACAAAAGGAGCCCAGGTAATCCACCAGGCCCAATAAAATACAGTCCAGGCCCCAGTCCAGTCAAAACCGGCGTTAGCAGCAGCCTCTCCCTGGGTATCTAGGAAGAAACTCATCCAAACAATATTGTGAAATATATGAGCCAGAGACTTTCCATAAAAATATTCAGCAAATATCTGTATGGCCCAAAAATAATGAAAAAGCTAATAAGATAACAGCAATAACTACATTAGTATTGCTCAGCCATTTAATCCCGCGATTAATACTGAAAAATGCAGAAATAGTAAACAATATGGTAAATATGGCTACACAAGTAGGAAACAATTCCACTATTGGGAGTATCATAAAGGAAATTAAGTCCACCTGTAACTTGCAAACCCCAATCCCAAAGATGTTAAGCACTTCGAAAAGAGTTACCACAACTGCAATAATGTCAATCGTCTTTCCAATTGGGCCTTTTGATTCCTTCTTCACTAACACAGGATAGAAGCAAGAACTGATTAAGCCCGGCAGGCCCTTCGGAAGCTAAATAACTCCAAGGCATCATTACTACCTCATAAAAAGACCAGGGGTGAAGTCCCCAATGGAAAAGAGCCCGCATCGCTTCGGCAGCAGCCCGAGGAGATCCACTCTTCTGCAAAGGAGCAGCGGCTAAGTGATTAATAGGTTCACACCCCAAAACAAGACCAATCCCCATGCTCCGCGCTGAATGGCATGGCAAATCAGGTGTTTGTGCTGCACTGTTCTTCACTGTCTTTTCTTAACTTATTATTTCCATATTACTAAATACAAAGTAAACAAAACTAAAAACAAGGCAACAAGTATAAGATAAAACTGTCTAAATTAGTACAAGTTACAGTTTGGCTAGCCAACACACTGTGGTGATCATCGTCAACAAAATAAATGATAAGTCCTACAACTGCAGAAACCCAGAAAATAGATTTACTAATTTTACCAAAATATTTTTCCATTGATACGCCCTCTCATGTAAAACATATACAGATTGAACTAAGCAGTCCTTTTCACTTTGGCAATATATTTACAACAACTAAACCAATATATCACTTCTACAGTTTTTGCCACAATAATAATAATGACAAAATTATAGAATTATATTTATTGCAAGAATAAGGCCATTTTATTTTCTCCTTTTCAAATCCTATAATCGCATACAGCATTAGGCTATGAAAAATCCGTCTTTTTATTTAGAGGTAAAATATAAAGGCATCGCCAATATTTTGCATGTCAATAGGCTTTAAAATCAATTGTAAATAAACACGCTCAGGCACATATGAAACTGAAGCGTGTTTGTTTTTTATTGCTGATCAACTATGTTTATTTTTATTTTCCGATGGTACACATGTCCCGGCAATGCTCTGCTACCCAATCCGGATTCACCTGTTTTCCTGCCACTCCGCTTTCCATGGCGGCTTGAGCCACCGCTTTTGCTACGGCAGGACCCACTTCAGGATTAAAGGCTTTTGGGAATGACATAATCCGGTGATAATTCATCCTCAGAAATTTGAGATGCAATGGCATAGGCTGCTGCAATCTTCATGGTCATTTTATATCAGAGGCCTGCATCCAATGCTCCCCGGAAATAAGCCCGGAAAAGCCAGAACATTATTCACCTGGTTGGAAAGTCTGAACGACCGGTGCGCCAATGGTTGCACTTGCTTCTTCTACATCCGGCATAATCCCCGGCGTGGGGTTCGCTATAGCCATCACAATAGCTCCGGGATTCATAGCCGTGATCATCTTTTGGTAACAAGCGCTGTGGCCTGAACACCGATAAAACGTCTGTTCTTTAAAGGCATCCGCCAAAGAATCCTTAACCATGTCCCTGTTGGTCACACGGGCAATTTCTTCTTTTTCCTGGTTCATACCTTCTTTACGCCCCTCATAAATCGCACCGTGACGGTCGCACATAATTACGTTCTTTACGCCCATACTGGAAGCTTAATGACGTGATCCCCGCCGCCTTTGCACCACAGGTAACAACCTTATTCTTTCTAATTTTGGACAATTTTCAAAGCATTAATTAAACCGGCCATACAAACAATGGCGGTACCATGCTGATCATCATGAAAGATCGCCATCTTGGTTTCTTTTTTTAAGCGCTGTTCAATCTCAAAACATCGGGGAGCAGAAATATCTTCTAGATTAACCCCGGCAAGGTAGGTTCCAGTCGTTTCACAAATTCTACAATCTCGTTAACATCTCTTGGTATTAATGCAGAGCGGAAAAGCATCCACACCGCCAAAAGCCTTAAATAAAAACAGCCTTTCCTTCCACAATGTAGATCTTGCCCGGTCCGATATCTCCCAGCCCTAAAACAGCAGTACCATCAGAGACAATCGCCAAATTTATATTCCACCGACGGGTATATTTGTTGACAGCGCGAACATCCTTACTAATCACCTGCAAGGTTCCGATACTCCAGGGTGAGAAGGCCAGGACTTAATTTTTCATTGGTTACAGGTGCCAAGGGAGTTACTTCAATCTTACCCTTTTTCTCCTCATGAAATTGTATGATTCCTGAAAAATATCCATTGAACTTCCCCTTCCCTCATTTTTAATAATCTAAATATTATCTTTTATGACTAACTGTTATTAATGCCTCGTCTTCCTTTATTCATCAACTCGATATTTTTTTACGCCTTCCTCATATAGATCTCCCCCATAAATATCATTGATGACAGTAAGGGGCAGATCCTCCACCTCCAACTTACGAATCGCTTCCGGTCCCAGTTCCGGATATGCAATCACTTCCGATGATTTAATACGCTTGGCCAAAAGGGCGCCGGCTCCCCCCGTGGCACCAAAATAAACAGCCTTATGTTTTTTTATGGCCGCTTTAACATCATCATTTCTTAGTCCCTTACCAATCATTCCTTTGAGGCCTTTCTTTTCCATCAATATCGGAGCATAAGCATCCATACGGTAACTGGTGGTGGGTCCTGCGGAACCGATCACCTGCCCCGGTTTTGCCGGTGCCGGTCCCACATAATAAATCACATGCCCTTGTAAATCAACGGGAAGATCCTGTCCCTGATCGATTAAATCCACTAAGCGTTTATGAGCTTCATCTCTTCCGGTATAAATAACACCATTCAAAAAAACCAAATCTCCAATTTTCAATCCACTTAGATCATCGTCCGTCAGAGGAGTGGCTAAATGATGTGTTGTCATCTGACTCCTCCCTACAATTTCATACTCTTGGTGCCGGGCAGCATGACACCTGATATTTACCGCCACCGGTAACCGGTAATATGACAGGGTGAACTTCCACCGCCAATTCTAAAGGTCCCTTTACCTCCCAGACCGGCAGGACCGATGCCCAGCTTATTAATCCTAGTCAGTAAGTCTTGCTCAATCTCAGCTACTTCCGAGAAAGGATGGGCTTCGCCGATAGTTCTTAATAAAGCCTTTTTAGCTAAAAGGGCTGATTTTTCAAAATTTCCTCCGATACCGACTCCGACCACGATGGGGGGACAAGTATTAGGTCCCGCCTGTTTTACTTTTTCTATGATGAATTTTTTTGCCCCTTCAATCCCCGCAGAAGGCGGCAGCATGGCTATTCCACTCATATTTTCGCTGCCGCCTCCTTTAGGCGCCACAGTAATTTTTATTTCCTCTCCCGGAATAATTTCTGTATGAATGATAGCCGGTGCATTGTTGCCGGTATTTTTTCTACTGAAAGGATCACAGATGGATTTTCTTAAATAACCTTCTCCGTATCCTTTGATAACGCCCTCGGTTATAGCATTATTGATAAAACCACCGGAAATATTAACATCCTGCCCTAACTCAACAAACACTACGGCCACACCGCAGTCCTGACACATAGGCACCTGTTCCGACCGGGCAATTTCTGCATTCTCAATCAATTGATTTAAAACATCTTTTCCTGTCTGTGATACTTCTTCCTTCAATCCCTTTTGAAAAGCGTTTAAAACATCCTCGCCTAAGTAAAAATTAGCCTCCTGGCAAAGCTTGGCTACTTCGTCCACAATGGTTTGGTACTTAATAGTTTTCACACAGCTCCCCCTTTCTCAGTCTAGTAAAAGATTATATCACTAATCTTTTTTTAAAACATCATTCCTTGTTCTTACTGTTTTAAATCGTTTTTTTGGTGCGTATTACCGCCTTTCTCGTTTTGCCCTCAGCTGAACCATGAGTGTAACCAATAACATCAAAATGTTCCGCTAAGCGGTCCGCCAAAGTTTCATAATCCGGCGACTTTGCTCTCATACAAGAGGACAGGTGTACTACTGTTATCCCGTTATCAATCATTTTAGTTATTTTATGCTCTAACTGCCCTCCCGCATGAGTAAAAGCTAAAAGTTCTGCGGCATCATCGTATTTAGCAAAGGAATCTTTTCTTGCTTGAAAAGCTTTTAAACAGCCTTTGCCGGTACATTTTTGCATCGTTTCCTCACGCACTAAAATCCCAATTTTCATGTTGCACCTCATATCATTGATTTTTGTCGTTTTCATTTTTACACTTTTAATGCTTATATTATAGTACGATGAAAACCGATGCCAATTATCACAAATGGGGTTGACTTAGATCCCCAAACCTTTGCGTCTTTCATCAATGGCTGCCAGTAACTTCTCTGCGGCGGAGTCCGGATCCAAATCAACTAAAAAGTATCCGCCGGTGAGATCTCCAATTTTTTCCGTTAACACTTCGGTCACCAAAGGACTGCCTAATACCGGTAGCATAACCCCCACATGAGTGGGCAGCCCTGCTGCCACGGCATAACAGCCAATAGAAACTGCCTTTTCGGAAACTGCCTCTGCAGCAGAAGCCACCACCGGCAATTTATCTGTATCCACTCCTAAATAATTAGCCACAGCTACTGCCACGGCAACGGGACGGGAATTATCTACACAAGATCCCATGTGCAATACCGGAGGCAAAGGGCCACCAAGGCCGTTAGCCTCGCCAAGCGCAGTCAACACACCTTTAATTTTATCACCGCAAAGCTGATCCACATTGGCCGGATCCATAAATCCATGACGCATTAAGGCCCCGGCACCACAGCCTGTGGCCAGCACTAAAACATTTTCCTTAAGCATTCTTTCTGCGATGGTAATAAAATTATGATCTTGAGAAACCTTGACATTATTACAGCCGGCAAATAAGCATACCCCTCTGATATTCCCGGAAACAATGTTATCCACCAAAGGCTTCAAGGGATTTTCCCCATCCAGTTTGGCCAAAGCACTTACAATGGCTTCCGTAGAAAAACCGGCCGCCACCGTTTCTTTTCTTAGGGGAATACTGGTCTTTTTCCCTTGGCGCCGCTGAAAATTCTTAATACCGATGCCAATAACTTCCCTGGCATTTTCTTTTGCCTTCTCTTCTTTAAACTCCAGATGCTTGGCCCCGGGGATTTTACAGATATCCATGGTGGTAACCAAGGTGGTCCCCATACATTCTGCTACTGTGGCCAGTGAGGGCATGATACATTGATAATCGACCACCATCACATCCACCGCGCCAGTGATCAGAGCCATCTCCGAACTGACGGAATGAGTACAGGAAGGGATACCATGACGCATCATGATTTCATTTCCCGTACAACAAATGCCCACCAGATTAACTCCTTGGGCCCCTGCCGCCACAGCCTCTTCTTTCATTTTCTGAGCAACAGTCACCAGAATATCCGACAGCACCGGATTGTGTCCGTGGACAGCAATATTCACCTGATCCGCTTTGATGGTGCCCAAATTTGCCTCTGTGACCACCGGTACAGGGGTGCCAAACAAAATATCCGATAAATCAGTTCCCATATAACTGCCGGCCAAATCTGCTACAGCACATCTTAAGCCCCCTAAGAGGAGATTCACAGGATCCGCATCCACGCCATAAAGGGTACGATGCATGATTTCTGAAATCTCGTGATCAATACCCTTAGGAACCAGTCCTAAGTCTTTCAGAACTTGTACCCGTTTCTCTGTTACCGTTGTAGCCGCCCACATCACCGGAGTATCCTTTTCATGAAAGTCCGCCAAAGCCGCTTCCGCTAAATCCAACGCAATTTCCTGCTGAGTACGCCCCTCGGTTGCAATACCCATTCTTTGAGCTACCCTCAGAAGTTTTCCTTCATCTTTAATCCGGTAATCTGTGACCTCACCTTGAGCCATTTTCTTAAGAGTATGTGCCAGATGCTTGGCATGACCGGAATGGGCTGCAGTCCCAGCAGCAATGGCCCGATCGATGCCCCGGGCTACCATGGTATCGGCAGTAGCGCCACAAATACCGGCCTTTGGCTCCTCACCGAAGGGATTAATGCGACACGGTCCCTGGAGGCAATGGCGACAGCATAATCCCAGATTGCCAAAACCGCATTGAGGCTCCTGCTTTTCAAAACGATCCCAAACGGTTTCAATACCGTCTTTTTCTGCTTTTTGAATCATCTCTTGAACCGCCGAGTCTTTGCTTCTTTTATTTAATCTTTCTGCATCCACGGTTTCTCCTCCTTATTTCTTTGATTATGACTTTTCAACATCCGGATCAGCTCTCTACTATTTGCTTTTATTGAATACTAAGGATGTACTCCAATAGTTTTCTCCCTTGCTAATTACGCGTTCCGCCGTATTTTTACGTCGGCAATCAGGGCAGAGAGTTTGATAATCATCAGGAAGATCCCCTTCTTCTTTCATTAAAAAGGTCTTTACCTTCTCCGGGATATAGGAATTCCCGCATTTTTTACAATGAGCCAGGTTAATGATGGTTTTCCAAGGTACCAGATATTTCTGGTCCTGCCTCATCTCTACCTTAATTGCCCATGCGGGACAAACAAAGTTACAGGCTGTGCAGCCTATACAATCCTCCGACTGCATGTCGAAAGGTGCAGATACCTTACGCTCATTACCGCGATGAGCAAAGCTGACAGCGCTTTTCCCGATGACTTCTTTGCACACCCGCACACATTTCCCACACAAAATACACCGTTTCTTATCCTGATCCATGACCGGCATCCCTGCCGGTTTAATGCCCAGTTTACGGGCAATCTCCTTTAAGACCATTACTTCCGGGCACCTGGCGATAAGAAGCTCAAGGATGGTTTTACGTAAATCCTGAATCTTTGGAGAATTGGTAATTACCACTAAACCTTCCTCCACGGGATAGGTACATGCTGCTTCCACCTTGGATTTTCCGCCTTTTTCAACCTCAACCATGCAGATGCGGCAGGAGCCAAAATTACTTAAAGCAGGATGATAACAAAGGTGGGGTATATATATCTCCTGCCGATTGGCCAGTTCCAGAATGGTCATGCCTTCCTCAGCCTGCATCAGCTTTCCATCTATTGTTAATTGAATCACCGAATCACCTCTATTCCCGCCTAACGGCATCAAATTTACATACCTCAAAGCAAGTACCGCATTTGGTGCATTTCGTCTGATCGATTACATGGACTTCTTTTTTTCCACCCGATATAGCCTCCACCGGGCAATTTTTTAAGCATCTACCGCAACCGGTACATAAATCTTTGTCGATATCATAGGTGATTAGTGCTTTGCAAACTCCGGCAGGACATTTTCCCTCCAGGACATGACTTAGGTATTCTTCCCGAAAATATCTCATGGTGGTAAGCACCGGATTTCCGGCCATTTTCCCCAGTCCGCATAAAGATGTTTCCTTCATCACATGAGCCAAATGTTCTAAAAAGTCCAGATCCTCAAGGGTTCCTTCCCCCTGGGTAATCTTGGTCAGCACATGGAGCATCTGCTTACCACCTTCACGGCAAGGGGTACATTTACCGCAGGATTCGTCCATAGTAAAGGATAAAAAATATCTTGCTACATCTACCACACAGGTGGATTCATCCATCACAATCATCCCGCCGGAGCCCATGATAGTTCCTGCTTCGGCCAGACGCTCATAATCAATTTTTAAATCAAGAAGATCTTCAGGAATACAGCCCCCGGCCGGACCTCCTG
>JAXGQR010000030.1:0-2087 GCA_040766325.1 Dehalobacterium sp.
AAACCCAAAAATGATCGTCAAAACCAGAATAATCCTGGGAAAGATAGCCACTTCAGTGGGGAAATCCTTAGAAATCAGTAAAAAAACTGCGGCAACGATAACAAGCCCAATGGAAAAAAACCGATCTATCGTAATTCTTTTTACAGATTGCATTCCTAATTCAGCTGCTTCCTCACTTTTTATTTCTTCCATTAATTCACTTGTTTTCTGAGCAGAACTCCGTCTCTGAAGCCAGATTGTTGAGCCAATAGACAGGATGCATAGGGCAATCATAACCATTGATATCGGGCTTAAAAATAGGTAGGAAAAAACTGAACCTGCTGCCTCGCCTGCCCGGATAGATAAGAGGAAGCCTTCTTCTGCATAACTTCCTAAGATTAATCCCAAAATTAACGCAGCGGCAGAAACTCCCACCTTAAGAAGCAGAAACATGCCAATCCCCAAAGCCACCATAATCAACACATCACTGTAACTATTTTGGGTAGCAAAGGAGCCAATGACACAAAGAACAATGATCGACGGCACCAAATAATGTTGAGGAACCAACAAAACCTTACTGAAATATTGTCCTCCCAAAATACCCAGCACCACCATAACAAATTGGGCTATAAGCATGCCAAAAATAAAGGTATAAGAGACATCAGCATAAGTAGTAAAAAGCTCAGGACCCGGCCACAATCCATGAATTAGAAGCCCTCCTAACAGTACGGCCGCCGTGGGACTGCCAGGGATACCTATGGTTAAAAGTGGTATCAATGACCCTCCTACCATAGCATTATTCGAACTTTCTGCGGCAATAAGCCCTTCAGGATGTCCTGTTCCAAATAAATCCTTTTTTTTAGAACTTCTTTTTGCTTCATTGTAAGCCATTAATGAAGCCACCTGACCTCCAGCCCCGGGAACAATGCCAACAATAGCACCAATGGCGCTGCCTAGAGAAAGGGCTCTCATACTTTCCTTAATATTTTTCAACGCTATCTTTAAACTTCCTTTTTTTCGGCCTGTAAATATCTCCTTTTTTGAGCTATCGGATGAATAAAGCTCTTCAATGTAAGAAAGACATTGGGATAGGGCAAACATACCAATTAAAGCTGCGACTAAGGATATCCCCCCTATCAGTCCAATGGCACCAAAAGTAAAGCGTTCAGTACCGCTGATAGTACTAATCCCAACCGTACTTAGTACGAGCCCAATCGAACCACCTATGAGCCCTTTTACAATGGATTTGTCGGAAAGACTAGCAATAATTGTGATACCGAAAATAGCCACCCAAAAGCTTTCTGCCGGACCAAATTTTATCGAAAAAGCGGCCAAAGGTGGTGCAAAGAGCAGAAGCAGAATAATACCAAAAATCCCACCAATCCCAGAAGAAAGAACCGATAAATATAAGGCTCTTTCCGCATCTCCTTTTTTTGCCATGGGACTGCCGTCAAACATGGTGGCAATTGAGGCCGGTGCACCGGGGACATTCAACAAAATTGCGGCAACAGAGCCTCCATAAACAGACCCTGTGTAAATACCGCCCAGAAAGATCAATCCGGTAGCCGGATCCATTTTAAATGTCATGGGAACCAATAAAGCAACACCCATTGTAGGAGTTAAACCCGGTATTGCACCAATAATTATGCCGAAACCAACTCCCACAACCAAGTACAATATTGTACTTGGTTGGATAAGATTCACAAAAATACTAATAAGATCTATCTCCACGGTATCTCCCTCCGTTTTATGTTATTCTTACATAACCTTATGTCCATGGAATATTTTATGATGGTTTTTGTAGCCACAATAATCATTATTTTTTCTGACAACATTTATTTCGGCAGCAAAGATTGAAGTAATGTTCCAATCATTCTCGGTCTATCAGCAATCAAAGCACCGGCAGCTGTTAACGCTTCAATTTTATCAGCAACTGTACCTTTTCCGGCCGTAATAATTGCTCCTGCATGGCCCATTTTTGTTCCCTTAGGTGCTGTTCTCCCACCCATAAACGCCACTAGAGGTTTAGTAAAAATCTTCTTTTCAATGGCTTCAGCTACTTCTTCCTCCATGGTACCGCCTACCTCACCAATCATCACCACCGCTTT
>JAXGQR010000031.1:0-1745 GCA_040766325.1 Dehalobacterium sp.
TTATCTAAAACCAACAGATCACCAAAGCTCTTTGTTAAATTATTGACGCTTATCTTGGCTTCTCTTTTTGCTTCAGCCATTTTATCACTCCCCACTTTCAACTTATTGTTGTCCTTTATTCTTCCCTGCTGTTACAGTAAAGTGATGGCTTTCAGTCAAATACCATCTCCGAAATAAACCTTATGCGACACCGATGCCTCCTTATCAGGGAACCTTAAAACATTTTCCTGCTATAATTAGTTTTTTGTTTATACTATCATTAGCATACAATAATCAGGGATTTTAAGCAGTGCTCATTTCGTTAAAGAGTTCTAGATATATGCTTTACATTGTGTTAACAATAATTTTACTTGGCAAAAGCTTTGATCACAATAAAGAATTTACTTATGGTTCAAGGACAAATTCAGCCGAATGGTCTTGCAAATAATCCATCCGGCTGAATTTCACAATTAGGTCATGAAACCGTTCTTTTATAATTGTAAGCACAGAGAGCCAATTCTATAGCTAAACGTTTTTCTGCCTTCATAAAATCCTCACCTAAAAGATTTTCCAACTTTTGAACGCGTAAATAGAGACCTTGGCGCACAATGAAAAGGAGTTCAGCTGTTTGCTGTTTCGACCCGTTGCAGCCGCAATAAACTTCCAGGGTTTTCATCAGTTCCGTATTATGCTCATGATCATACTCGATGACCGGTGTCAAATACTCTTCAATCAAATTATCCAAATTACTGACACGATCCAATAAGGATATAATGCGATAAATGTGTAGGTCATCATATATGGGCTCGTTTTTTCCAGTTCTTTTTTGGATGGCAATAGCATCGAGGGCCGTTTCAAAACTGATTTTCACATCGCTGACGTGGGATACTCTTTTACCCACCCCATAAAGGGCGTGAATATCCTTAGGCAGAGACTGGTTCCTTAATTGTAATTGACTGATAATTTTAGATATCCTCTTTTTTCGATCCTTTCCTGAATTATGATCCATCAGAACAAAAATCAATTGATCAACTTCATGTGTTCCCAGCAAATAAAATCCTTCTTCTTCAAAAAGGGAACGTGCCACAATCATGGTGTGAGTCATAAATTTGCTTAAATACTTATCATTCCAGGATTGAGTATCGAACTTCAAAACGCTTACCTGATAACCGGAAATATCCGACTTCATCAAAAAATCATTCAATTTATGGGTCACTTCGTATTCGGGAAGGCGTCCATTAATCCAGTTCGTAATCCAATAATTTTCCTCATGGTACCTTTTCTCCTTAAGGGATAATTCCCGAAGAAGCTCCTGGGTAAGTGACATAACCACACGGTCCAAAATTAAGATTTCGATATCTTTCAATTCTTGATGCATTGAAAAAAGATACACATCTGCCCATTTACGGTTCAGCACATTGATGGGTCTGCTGATAAAGGAATGATTAGCATCACCATTCGGAACTTGTTCGGTTAGTTTAAGGAAAGTCCTGCGGTCTGCCATGGGAATGGAAGGCACAAAAATAGCATTTCCCTGCACCGGTACATAAACCACATTTTGTTCCGTAAATTGATGTGCCACATCTAAAATATCTTCAATATCATGAGGTGCCAGGAGGATCGCGTTTAACTTCGCAGAAAACTCTTCCATGCGGGAAAAGGTGATGGAGTCTTTTGTAATGATCATAGTATGCAAATCCCGGGTAACATCAATAAAATTTACGGTTTCACGAACTACCACCAGAGGAAAATCATGCTCATCAGCC
>JAXGQR010000032.1:0-4876 GCA_040766325.1 Dehalobacterium sp.
TAATCCCGTTCCGGGAGATGCTATAGTAGGATATATTACAAGAGGCAGAGGAGTATCAATTCACAGGGCTGACTGCACAAACATACATGATTTGAGCGATTCTGACGACCAGAGATTTATTGAGGTTCAGTGGGATAATAAAGAAAAGGCAACATTCATCAGCGAACTTCAGATTAAAGCTTTGGACAGACCAAAGCTTCTCCAGGACATTACCTCCCTTTATGTGGATGCCAAGCTTAATGCCGTGTCCCTTAATTTGAGAATAAATAAGGATAAGATAGCAATAGTCGATATCGGATTTGAAATAAATGATATAAAGCAAATAGAGGATTTGATTAAAAAGATTAAGAAATTAGACGGAGTATTGGAAGCCTACAGAACCAAGAAGTGAGTCATGTTATTGTGAGGGTGAAAAATGAGAGCAGTTGTACAGCGAGTATCAAGGGCAAGGGTAAAGGTTGAAGAAAAAATCATCGGAAAAATAGACCGGGGTATTTTACTCTTGCTGGGAGTGGAAGAAAGTGACGAAGAAAAGGATTTGGAATATATGTGCGATAAAATTCCAAACCTTAGAATATTTGAAGATGAAGAAGGAAAAATGAACAAGAGCCTTTTGGATGTCGGGGGAAGCTTATTGGTTATTTCCCAGTTCACCTTGCTTGGAGATGCAAGGAAGGGGAGGAGGCCAAGCTTTACCCAAGCTGCAAGACCGGAAAAGGCAATTCCCATGTATGAAAGATTCATTGACTCCATGAAGGAAAAAAATATTACCACAGAGGCAGGGGAATTCGGGGCACACATGGAGGTAGAGCTGATAAATGACGGCCCCGTAACCATACTGCTTGACAGCAAAAGACTTTTTTAGGAGGAAATAATGATATTTGAAGCATTGGAAGTTGGGATCTACGGTGCCAACTGTTATATCGCCGCAAGCGAAGTGACAAGGGAGGCAGCCATAATAGATCCCGGCGCTGATTTTAATAAAATTGACAGTAAATTAAATGAGTTGAAAGTAACTCCAAAAATAATTATTCTGACCCACTGTCACGGGGACCATATCGGAGCCGTGGAAGACTTAGTGGATAAATACGGGCTAAAAGTTTATATCCACAGGGAAGATGCGGAAGGTCTCAAGGACAGCGGGATGAACTTTACAAAGTCCATGTTCAGGAAGGAAATTTCGATAAAAGCTGATGTTTTGCTGGAGGATGGAGACCAAATCAATTTAGGCGATTTAAAGTTTGAAATAATTCATACTCCCGGACATACCAAGGGGGGCATCTGCATCAAGGCGGGAAACATTATGATGACGGGAGACACCCTGTTTAGGAGGTCCATCGGGAGAACCGATTTTCCGGGAGGGTCTTATGATGAGATTATAAGCTCAATCAAGGACAAAATATTCAAATACGATGATGATACGGTGATTTATCCGGGTCACATGTCGCCTTCGACAATAAAAGAGGAAAAACTCTTGAATCCTTTTGTAAAGACAAGGTGATAAAAGGTAAGGATAATGTTCAAATTCTATTTATCGGGTCATGATTATGAATACGAAGTCAGAAATGCACTGAGAGTATTTGATTTAAATGCTGATTATGAAATATCTCACGGCTCCTTTGAAGGAAGGGGCCTGTCTCTTGTGTCATGCCTCGACGAAGGAGAAACAATAAGGGCAGAAGCCCGCCTTTACATGGACAAGGACCTCTTATACGAATCATGCTTCAAAGCGGATGACATTGTTTTGGAGAAACACGGCGTAAAAAAACTTAAAAAAACCTTGGTGATAAAAACAATCCACAATGTTTTGAAATCATACTACAAGGTTGAACCCGATTACGGCATTTTGACCGGGGTCAGGGTAGCAAAAATATTGATAATTGCAAGACGGCAAAACAAAAGCAGGGAAGAAATAAATGAGATATTGACAAATACCTATGAAGTAAAGGAAGAAAAAATAAAGCTTCTTTGGGATATATTAAAGATCGAAGAAAAATATATAGACGACAAAACAAACAAATCCAATTACAATTTATACATCGGGATTCCCTTCTGCCCTTCAAAGTGCACCTATTGCTCCTTTACCTCATTTGTAAACTGCCCTGAAAAGAAAATTAATTCTTATTTGGATATATTAGTCTTTGAAATTGAAAAAACCATAGCTCTTGCTATAAAGAGAAAGCTGAACTTGCATACGGTTTACATAGGAGGGGGAACCCCTTCCCTATTGAATGAAGACCAAATCGATAGGATTTTTAAAGCAATTAACAAGCATTACGATTTATCGGAAATAAGAGAAATAACCTTTGAAGCCGGAAGACCGGACACTTTAAACAAGGGAAAACTTGTCTGCCTGAAAAACAATCTTGTCAACAGGATATCCATAAACCCCCAAACCATGAACGACTATACCTTATCGGCAGTGGGGAGGAAACACTTAAGCTCTGAAATTGTTGATGCATACTTTTTGGCAAGAGAAATCGGATTTAAGACCATAAATATGGACCTGATTTTGGGTTTGCCCGGTGAAGATGAGGAAGATGTGAGAAAAACAATTGAAATTATTTCAGGATTAAGTCCTGAAAATATAACGGTCCATACCTTGGCTTACAAAAAGCTTTCCGAGCTTACCAAGGAAAGCTCCCGGCTGAATAAGGATTATGACCTTATTAATAAGATGCATGCCGTAATAAATGAGGTTTGCCGGGATAAGGGGTATAAACCCTACTATATGTACAGACAAAAAAATATTAAAGGCAACTCGGAAAATATCGGTTATACCAAAGAAGGCAGGGAATGCATCTACAATATGGTCATGATTGAGGAATTGGAAACCATATTAGGGTGCGGTCTCGGGGCTTCAAGCAAAATAATTATCGGTGAAAACAAGCATGAGACCATACGCAACTTCAAAAGCTTAGAAGAATACGGCAAAAGAATTGATGAAATAATATCTAAGAAGCAAGAATTATTGGAAATGGGAGGATAAATGAAAAAGGTTAAAATTTTTTATATGGAAGGCTGTCCCCATTGCAGGAGAGCATTCAGGATATTGGATGATTTGATAGCCAACAATTCTGAATATGCCAATATAGACATGGAATACATAGATGAAAACAAGGATGTGCAGGCAGCCAACGCTCACGATTATTACTACGTCCCTACATTTTATGTGGACGGAGTCAAGGTCCATGAGGGGGTTCCAACAAAAGAAAAAATCGAAAGAGTATTGATGGAAGCAATTAAATAAAATCCCACCAGGGTGTTTATGGAGGTAAAAATGAAAGTCGTTGCATTTAACGGAAGCCCAAGAAAAGAAGGAAATACCTATGAAGCCATTAGGCTTGTTGCCGAACAGCTGACAGCTGAAAATATCGAAGTCGAAATAATTCATGTGGGAAATAAGAACATAAAAGGGTGTACTGCATGTAACCACTGCTTCAAATCAAGGGATGAAAGATGCATCATAGATGACGATGTAAATGAATGGATACAAAAAATGAAGGAAGCAGATGGGATAATACTTGGGTCACCGGTACATTATTCGGATATATCAGCTGAAATGAAAGCATTTTTGGACAGGGCATTCTATGTGGGAAGTGCCAATAATTCCTTGTACAGGCACAAGGTTGGAGTGGGTATAACCGCCGTAAGACGGTCCGGCGGTCTTCCTGCCTTTAATCAGCTCAACAATTATCTGACCTATGCGGAAATGGTAATACCTACATCAAACTACTGGAATGTCATATACGGCAGAGGTCCCAAAGAGGTTTTGCAGGACGAGGAAGGTATGCAAATATTGAGAATATTAGGCAAAAACATGGCGTGGCTCTTAAAGCTGATTGAATTTGGCGAAGGGAAAGTTAAAAAGCCGGAATATGAAAGGAAGGTTTATACGCATTTCATCAGATGAGGAAGGCTTGACTATAAGAAAAACCGTTGAATTTCAACGGTTTTTCTGCTCTTTTATTCTTTGTTTTCAGTTATTTTTGTTTCATTGGAGTGGCTTCCCCGCTTCGAGGTCTCTATTTCCCAATGTATTATAAATGTTAAGGCTGCTCTCAATATTACAATGGAAGCAAGAATTATTAACTCATCTATGGTTCTGATGATCAAAGTTTTCAGGATTTCCGCCCCTAACTTGAATTCCAGAGCCATTGCCAAAGCCTGGGATAATTCTATTTTTATTCTTTCGTCTCCGAAGTCGAACCGGAGCAATCCATATTTAATAAATGCCTTTATCGCCGAATACAGGATGATAAAGACTCCAATCAGCTCAAGAAAATGAGCAATGTTAGGAACGATAATGTTTATAAGATGCTCTAACATATTTTCTCCTCATTAGTATAATATCCATAACATTATAGTGTATTTATATTAGTTTGTCAAAGAATGTTTTTTAAAATATGAAATATTTTATAGACATATTATGCCCCCTTATATATATAAATGAATAAAGGGGTGAGAAATGTGGTTCTAAGAATTAACAAAAAATTATTCATTATAATATTAATAGCACTATTGGTGGTTTTTGGTTTGTTAAGCGTCAGCCTTATCAGGAATTTTTCTGTTACGGTTTCTACAAATATAACAAATTGGGGACTTAAATTCAATGCAGAGGGAGCACCCCCCATGGGGAATGCGGGCAAAGACTTTTTAAAAAAATACAATGCCTATTACGTGGGAGACCCGGATGAAAAATGTATTTATCTTACCTTTGATGCAGGGTTTGAGAACGGCAATACTCCCAAAATATTGGATACCTTGAAAGCTCATGATGTAAAGGCGGCATTTTTCTTAGTAGGCCACTACCTGGAAGAGGAGCCGGACCTGGTTAAAAGAATGGTTGAGGAAGGCCATATTGTAGGCAACCATA
>JAXGQR010000033.1:0-2713 GCA_040766325.1 Dehalobacterium sp.
AGAAGATACAGGATTGGACATCTGTCTTCACTTGGACCATGGTGAAGATTTTGAAATTTGCAAGCAGTGTGTTGATGATGGTTTCACCTCTGTTATGATTGACGGCTCTAAATATCCTTTTGAAGAAAATATTGCCCTTACCAAAAAAGTGGTTGAATATGCCCACTCCAAAGGAGTTGTGGTAGAAGCAGAACTGGGCAAGTTGGCAGGGGTAGAGGATGCAATTAAGGTCAAATCCAAAGATGCTACATATACCGATCCTGATGAAGCCGTGGAATTCGTGGAAAGAACAGGTGTTGATTCATTGGCCATTGCTATAGGAACAAGCCATGGTGCTTATAAGTTCAAGGGAGAACCTACATTAGACTTCGAGAGATTAGAGACCATAACAAGACTCCTTCCCGGTTTTCCGTTAGTTTTACACGGGGCATCTTCGGTGCCGGCAGAATTTGTCCAACTATGCAATAAATACGGTGGACAGATACCGGGAGCCGCAGGAGTTCCTGAAGAAATGTTGAGGCGGGCTGCTCAATTAGGAGTATGCAAAATAAATATCGATACGGATTTAAGACTTGCTCTCACTGCATGTATAAGACAATTCTTTGTTGAACATCCTTCCGAATTCGACCCGAGAAAATATTTAGGCCCCGGGAGAACGGCAATTAAGGATATGGTTGCCCATAAGATGAGAAACGTTTTAGGATGCAGCAATAAAAGATAGGGCGGACGGGTATACACCCGTCCCCTTGTCATTTTATATCGTTCATATATGTTGAAACATAGTTCTTGTCAATTGTTACAACGGCAAAGTATCTTTCGTCTTCTTTTTTGATTTCCTTTTCAATTAAATTAACGAGTTCCGATGACTTTATTTCATATCCTACCGGCACAACCACGTCAAATATCAAATTGGTGTGGGTTTCTCCCTTAACAACCCTGAAATCATGCATGGAAAGCCTTTCGTCAACAGACTTTACCTTTTCTTCGGTCATGCTTCTCAATTCATTGATTTCCTCATCATCGGTAATTATGGGATCCAAGTGGATAACAAGGTTGATATCCATTTCTCTTGCAAAATCCCTCTCGATATTATCGATTAAATCATGAGACCGCAATATGTTCTCCTTGGCGTCAACTTCCGCATGAACCGTTGCAAAGTACCTGTTAGGCCCGTAATTATGGACAACAAGGTCATGGATATTTATTATTCCTTCATAGGATATAAGCTTGTTTTCTATTGCCTCAACCAATTTTTCATCCGGCATTTCTCCAAGCAAGGGATTCAGTATATCTCTCAGTATGTCATATCCCGAATACAAAATAAAGAGGGCTACCAAAACTCCCGCATAACCATCCACCTCAAAGCCTGTTATTTCAGTTATGAACAAGGATAAAAGCACGACTAAGGTGGAAATAACATCATTTCTTGAGTCTGTGGAGGATGCCTTAAGGGTCGCTGATGAAATTCTATCGCCAAGTTTTTTGTAGAATAAACTAAGCCACAGCTTGATTAAAACAGATAGAACCAATACCATTATCATCTCTGTGGAAAATATGGTTTTGGAAGGGTTCATGATTTTACCGAAGGATGACTTAATCAGTTCAATTCCTGCTAAAATCACGGCAATTCCCAAAACAAGCCCCGTCAGGTATTCCATTCTCGCGTGGCCGAAGGGGTGGTCATGGTCGGCAGGTTTGCCGGAGATTTTAAAACCTATAAGGGTAATTACGGAAGATGCTCCGTCGGACAGGTTATTTATTCCGTCAGCCGTAACGGAAATGCTGTTAAATAATATGCCTGTCACTATCTTTCCCGCACTTAAAAGGAAATTTGCAATTATACCCGTAACGCTGGCCGTTATGCCGTATGACTCTCTTACCTTTTGGTCATTAATATTTTCATAATCTTTAATAAATTTTTTAATAATAAAATTAATCATTAAACCCCTCTTTAAAAACTTATTTGCATTTATTGTATTCATATTGATACGGCTTATGAAAATTTATGTTTCTTCCAATAAAATCTACCTGTGAGAATGTTCCCACAGGTATAATTACTATATTATAATATGAAATGTTTGTCAAATTCTAATATCTCTTTTTGTCTCTACCCCCATTGAAATCAAAAGGGTTGTTCCAATTTTCGTTTTCATTTTTACTGCTCTTGTTTGATGGGGTTTTTGAATTGTTGCTTTTGTCATTCTTGTCTTTGTTGTACTTTTCTTTTTGTTTTAATTCTTCTTTGTATTCTTTGATTTTCTCATTAATTTCATGCACAGATTTACCCAGCCATTTGTCCGGATTTATCTCATGGCCTGCCAAATTTGCCGCTTCCTGAAGTTTTCCGATTAAATTAAGCTTCCCCGGTGTAATTCCCATCTTCTTTGCTTCATTAACTTCCTTTTCGGTTACCTCTATGACCTTAATATCAAATATTTTTCTGTCTTGTTTATTTTCTTCCCCCCATTCCCGGCTTTCCTGTTTGTCTTTATCGTCGGACTTTTCTCGGTTTTCCCATTTCTCTCGGTCTTCAAACTTTTCCCGGCCTTCCCGCTTTTCTTGGTCTTCAGACTTTTCTCGTCTTTCCCACTTTTCACGGTCGGGTTCTTCCTGTCTTACCCATTTCTCCCGGTCTGACTTTTCTTGTTTTTCGGGTTTTTCAGGTTTCTCAGACTTTTCAGGTTTTTCGGTTTTTTCGGGTTTCGCTTGTTCT
>JAXGQR010000034.1:0-2494 GCA_040766325.1 Dehalobacterium sp.
CAGCCCCTTTCTTGGTGAATGGTGTGACAACTTATTCTACCAAGCGGCTGCGTCCATGTCCCTTTCTTTATGACGCTTTTCCAAATTTGCGCAATTTATGATACCTTATCTACCAAAAGACGAGGAGAGCGGGTGTTTACGAATTTTATACGGTAAGCGTTGGATAGAGCGAGGCGGCCCATCGGGCCGCCCTTTTTGTAGTAAGATTGATTTGGAAATTTAATTGGGCAAGATTCTTGATTCAATATTCAGTTTTGGAACTGTTGTAATCTTCGCGCTTTCGTCTTGTGCATAATCACATTCATGATTGGAGCAAATATATATTTTCTGAGTGTTTTCCGAAATAGATGGCAAAATATCAAAACCACACAACGGACATACTTCTTGTCCCATAATAAACCTCGACAGCATTGCAAGCCCAATGATATGACCATTAAAAAATCCCTTTAAATCATCCGCAGAAAATCCTTTTTCCTCAAACATATGCTTAATTCCTGAATAGCCATTGTCGATACATGTTTTGTCCAGCATTTTTAATAGCCCTGTATAGACCAATAGCATTTTGCCCAAGTACTCTCTATTAAAAATAATGCTATTATTAACAAATTCCTTAAGTAGCTCGTTGGATTTTGATAATATTTCGTTTTCCATCGCATTGAGTTTTGATTTATCAGACAACATCATGCAATACTTGTACAATTCTGGGATCAGCTTTTTACCAATAAAGGCTTCAACATCTCCTTCTTGAAAATCTATGGATTCAGCTTTTTTTATAGTTGCATATAACTGATCATTATAACCATTTAGGATGAAAATTCTGCATGCAGAGATTATTTCTTGCCTATGCCTTTCTTTTTCAAATTCATATTGGTTTTTATATAATTCACATAAATCTTTTGTTGCTTGCGCCTTTACTTCCTCTGGTGTTAATTCATGTTCTTCATCAGCTTGCGAAGTGTGCGGGTTGAAATTATTAAGAAAATTGTGCTTCATATCTTTTGTTTCTTGCATTAGTTTATGGGTTTCTTCATCCATTTGCTCATCTGGAAACGAATCAAAATTGATGTTAATTGAAAAATAACTGCCTGGCTCGCAACTATAATGAATATGTATATCTCGGTAATCCATATCATTAAAAATGCCCAGGACACTCTTTTCTTTTGGATTTAAAAAATTATTAACTTCGTTTTGTAGATTCTTATCTGTCATGACTTTTGCATCATAACCAGCAAATAATATGGAAAAATACGTAAGATATCTACTATGTAAAACCTCTGAAGCTTTTCTGTTAGCTCTCCTATTTACTATCATAGGATTAGTAAGGGCAAATAGTCTAACATTATCCATTATGTTTGTTTCACGATTATATTCAAAACTGATTGTCACATATCCTTCGTTAATTTTATAACTCGTAATATCATTGTCAGGATTCTTTTCGCTGGTTTCTACTGTACAATTTAGCAAATATTCTATATCTGTCATGGAATTAGGAAAATACTTAAAGGTCAAATACTTTAAAGTCTGAAACCTAACAGATGAATCTACAGAGTGGATAATAAGGTTCACTAAGTCAAGAAATATCGGATAGTATACATTTCTATTCCTGTCTTCGCTTAACTTCTTAGTTGTATCTGCAAATAAACTGAATTTTTCTTGTAAATTATTCATAGCATTAGCTCCTCTCCATATTCAATGTGTTAATTCACCAAAAAATGTAAAATTCCTCTTATGGTAAACTTAATTAGGAACTATTGCGACATCTATTAAATCCTCCACTGCTCCCTAAACAAGGATGCAAGAAGGAGCGGCCTACATGGCACGCCTCTTTATGTACCATTATCGTCGCAGCTGCATCGGTAAAATAGGGTATCATCTTCGTTTTTCTGTTTTTCACTTTTGGTGGAACGATCTTTTGGTATGCTGTGACTGATTTTCCGTAAAGGAAAAGATAGAGGGAGGAATGGATCATGAAAAAGGCAGCATTGATTTTGTGCGCGGTGCTGGCAGTAGCCTTGGCCGGATGTGCGGCCCCGGCCGCGAACGTTGTGCCTCCGCAGCCAACCGAAGCGGCGTTTGCGGAACCGACGCCCAGGCCGGAACATACGCCCGAACCGACGCCCGTCAAGACAGTTGACCCCGCCGTGGCCGAGCGCGATTTCAAGAAGTCATGCAAGAAGCTGGATTACAATGCCTATGCCCGCAACCCGGACAAGTATGGCATGCAAAGCGTCTATTTCACGGGCGAGGTCGTACAGGTGCTGGAAGACTACACGGACGAAGTCCAGATGCGCATAGCCGTGAACGAAGACTATGATAAAATGATGTTCGTTTACTTCACGCTGGAAGAAGACAGAATTTTGGAAGACGACATTGTAACGGTGTATGGCTATACGGACGGCCTGCTTTCGTGCGAAAGCACGGTGGGCGCGACGATAACCATTCCGTCGGTCATGGCGCCTGCGTCAACGTAAAACAGGCCCGCCGGCCGCCTGAT
>JAXGQR010000035.1:0-1525 GCA_040766325.1 Dehalobacterium sp.
GTTAGGCTCATGTTGATTGATGGCTTTAAGAATATTGTCCGGCATCGGCAGGGGGACCAATACAATCGTTCCTCCGGTATACAGGCAAGCATTAACATTACCGTTATAACCGTAGATGTGGTTAAGCGGGATGGCCGCCAGGGTTTTTATTTCATCAAAGGGCACCAGTGTAAAATTGGCGGTACACCAGGTAGAGGTTCTGATTGCCTGGGACAGCAACATTTTATTGGTAAGAACACAACCTTTGGGGACACCGGTTGTTCCTCCTGTGTATTGGAGTTTGGCGATATCTGAGCCCAATACTTCAATATCCGGTTCACTATCGTCAGCCCCGGCCATCAGTTCGTTGAAGTCATAAATATTTTCACCTTTTTCCACTTCGGCAGGGATTCCGGGTACCTGGAAAGCAATAACCCTTTTCACCGGTGAAGCCGGGTCTTTCATTATCTGGATAGCTTTATCCGCATAGGCTGCCATAACTATTACAGTTTCGGTTCCGCTGTCTTTAAACTGCAAATCAAGTTCAGGAACCGTATATAAGACATTTGATGGTACCTCAATAGCTCCAATTTTAAACAGAGCCTGCAGTGCAATTACATATTGCGGTAAATTAGGAGCCATTATGGCAACCCGATCACCTTTTTTAACTCCTAAATCCAGCAAGGCATTAGCCATTCGCCGCGCCATGTTGTTACACAATCCGTAATTCAATTCAATATCGTTTATCAGTAGGTATGGTTTTTCCGGATGAAGCTCTGCCCACTTGTTAAAATAGTCTTTCAGCGGAGTATCGGGATAATCGAAATTTCGGGGCATCCCGTCATCATAGAGAGATTCCCAGCGAGGACGCCATCGGGCCAGATCGTCTTCAAAATCTTTTAGCCAAGGTTTACTCATTAGTTTTCTTTCCTCCTTTATTTATAAATTTTGATGTTTTTACCCCTCCTTTTGATTTAATTTTGATGTCTTTCTCTCCGGACATAAAAAGTCATAATACCAGGCAGATGCGGTGGTAATTCTCATTTTTACGATAAAAGAGAGATCGTCCATTAATCTTATTTATAATGTTATTGTATTTTGCGAAAATTGGCAATTATAGAGCAAATTTGACGATAAATCTGGATATGCGCATGGAACCAAAAGCAAAAAAGCGGCGGAAAAAGTATTTAAAGGAAGGGTAATTAAGGTCAGATGCGTGATGCTGGTAATCAAATAAACGGGGCATTCCTGTCTTAAAGAAATGCCCCGTTTGGGTAAATCGCTATTTAATTGGTCACAATAGTTTATTGATTATAATCGTCGCTTCCGGTTCGCGAGATGGTAATAGTTTTGCTTTCCTGAATACCAGAATAAAATGGGCATACGCTTATCCTAGCCGGCTTCCTTTTTATCCAGCAAAGCATGCAATATTTGGTTTACTTCTTCAATTTTATAGGGCTTGGGCAAAACTCCGCAAAATCCATAGTTTTGGTAATCTGCCATAACCGGGTCATTGGAGTAACCGCTGGAAACGCTTACTTTGGCT
>JAXGQR010000004.1:0-247758 GCA_040766325.1 Dehalobacterium sp.
GGAAACTTCAAGAGATCGACCAGATGGACATGATCTATTATTTAAGGCTGATTAAACGAAACATTACTACGGAGCAAATCTATATTGATGAAGTCTTATAACACCTAAAGTGGGTGTTTTTTTATTGCCTATGATAACTAATTTTATGCCCAAAAGGAGGTGAGGGATATGGCGGATATCGGTCAACTTAATGTCAGGGTAGGTCTTGACTCTACTGGCTTTCAAAATGGGATTGGAAAGCTTAATCAAGAAATGAGAAAGGTCCAGTCGGAGTTTAAACTGGCAAGTTCAGAGCTTGGAAAACACGGCAGTGAACTGGATAAATTAAGAACCAAATCAGGCTCTTTAACCAAACAAAAAGAACTACAAAGACAAAAGGTAGAGGCTTTAGAAAAGGCCCATCAAAAGTCAGTAGAAACTAAAGGAAAAGATGCCAAGGCTACTGGGGATTTAGAAATAAAACTAAACCAAGCAAGAACAAGTCTTACTCAGATGGAGCAGGACCTAAACAGCATTAATAGACAAATTGAAGTCCAATCCTCCAGTTGGTATAAGCTAGGTAAAAGCCTAGAACCAATCGGCCAGTCCATGCAGGACATCGGTAAAAAGATGGAAAGCGTAGGAAAAGACCTCACCAAAAAAGTCACCCTACCTATTGTTGGTATTGGAGCTGCGGCAGTAAAGATCGGTTCAGATTTTCAAGCTGAAATGAGTAAAGTGCAGGCTATCTCAGGGGCCACAGGAGATGATCTAGAGAAACTTACTGAAAAAGCAAAAGAGATGGGAGCAACAACAAAGTTTACCGCCAGTGAATCAGCTCAGGCTCTAAACTACATGGCCATGGCAGGTTGGGATACAACACAAATGATGGATGGCCTAGAGGGTGTTATGATGCTTGCTGCTGCCAGTGGAGAGAACCTTGCCTCAGTTTCTGACATTGTCACCGATGCCCTGACCGCCTTTGGCATGAAGGCATCTGATGCTGGAGAATTTGCAGATCTCCTGGCAAACGCATCAAGTAATTCAAATACAAATGTATCTATGCTTGGGGAGTCATTTAAATATGTGGCTCCTCTTTTTGGTAGCTTAAGCTACTCAGCAGAGGATGCAGCCCTTGCCCTAGGGTTAATGGCTAATGCGGGTATTAAAGGAGGACAGGCGGGAACAGCCCTGCGTGGTGCGATTACAAGGCTTGTAAAGCCTACAGGGGAAGCCGCTAAACTAATAGATCAACTAGGGATTCAGCTTACAGATGCCCAAGGTAATATGCTCCCCTTTAAAGATGTAATGGACCAGTTAAGAGACACCTTTGGAGGATTAACAGAGGAACAACAGGCTCAATATGGCGCCACTGTTTTTGGGAAAGAAGCCATGAGTGAAATGCTTTCAATCATTAATGCCACTGATGAAGATTATGAGAAATTAACCAGATCTACAAGGGAATATAGTGGTGCTGCAAAGGAAATGTCAGAGATTATGCAGGACAATCTTCAGGGGCAACTGACCATTTTAAAATCCCAGCTTGAGGGAGTCGCTATTGAGATATTCGAAATGCTGGTGCCCCATCTTAAGACACTAGTTGAAAACTTACAAAAAGCTGTAGAATGGTTTGCTAACCTTAGCCCAGCTACCCAAGAGACCATCGTAAAAGTAGCTGCCTTAGCTGCAGCAGTAGGCCCACTATTAATCATCGGAGGGAAAATTGTAGCAGGAACAGGAGCAATCATTGGTGCTTTCTCTAAGATTTCATTAGCTATTGCAGGTAAAACCGCAGCAGTGGGAGGTGCTACTGCTGCTACAGGAGGACTTGTTGCCATTAAAGGTGTGTTAGCTGCTGCCTTTACAGCTTTGACTGGTCCTATTGGAATTGCTGTAGCAGCCATAGTGGGCATTGCTGCAGTAGGTGTGGCTCTCTATAAAAATTGGGATACCATTAAAGAAAAGGCAGGAGAACTGAAAGATGCCATCTCTGAAAGGTGGAACTCTATCAAAGAAAGCACAGCTGAAGCCTGGGAGAATGTGAAAACAGGAATCAGCGAAAGATGGACTAATATCAAGGAAAGTACCAGTGAAACTTTAACTTCCATGGGAGAATCCATCCAAAGCGGCTGGGACAGTTTAAAAACCGCTACCTCTGAAAGATGGGAAGCTATTAGAGGAAGCATTTCAGAGAAGTGGGAAAACATCAAAGATAGCACTTCACAAACTCTAGGTAACATTAGAGAAAATATAGGCTCAAGCTGGGACAATGTAAAGAGCAGAACCAATGAAACCTGGGAGTTATTAAAAAGTAACACAGCTTCAGCTTGGAGTAATATTAAAGGAAGAATCGAAGAAAACGGTGGTGGAATTAGAGGTGCCATTACCACCTACACTGAAGGATATAAGTCCGTTTGGGGTGCGGCATTAAACACCATGGATAGTGTAACCGGTGGAAAGTTCTCTTCTATGGCAAGTAAAGTATCGGGTGCCTTTTCAAGGGTGAGAGATGCGATTTCTAATGGCATATCAAGACTTCGTGAATGGAATAATCAACGTGCAGAAAACAAAGAAGCCACCTTCACCAATAGAATTAAAAATATTACAGAAAACATAGTCAACACAGTAACCGCTCCTTTTAGGAAGAATTTCTCTGGGACTTCCTTTTTCCAAGGTGGACTTACTATGGTAGGAGAGCTTGGACCAGAGCTTGTAGAACTTCCCCGTGGAAGTAAAATTTATAACGATTATCAGACCAATCAAATTACGGGAGACAGTGCTGGTGGAGGCGGAGGACTTACCCTTAACATAGATAAATTTGTAAACAATACGGAAAAAGACATAGAACAACTTGCCTATGAGCTAGAGTTCTATAGGCAAAAAATATCACTGGGAAGGGAGAGGTTAATGCTTAGCTTTACATTTGGCGGAAAAAACAGCTACCGAGATTATGGCATCGTAATTTCTAAAAGGCCTAATCTCCCTTCTCCTAAAAGAAGAGTACATATATGGATATCCCAGGAAGGCATGGCAGGGTTCAGTATGATGAGAAAAGACTTATGAGGACATTACCATCGTAGTGGAATGTGGTCTAAAAGACACAGAGAATTTAGTGGAAAGACTTGATGCTATAAAGGCTTGGCTCTTTAACGCAGGAGAAAGCGACCTTGTTTTTAGTTTTGGTGAAGATAATAAATATGTGGCTCAAGTGGTGAATGCCATTGACTTTACACAAGTCTACAAATACACATCCAGCTTTCCAGTGATTTTTTTAAATTGCCAGCCTTTTAAATATGCAGTAGAAAATGAAATAATCAATCTTAATGAATCTGATATCACCATTAATAATCCAGGAAGCTTAGAAAGTGAGCCTGTTATTTATGTATGGCAATGGAGATATCCTGTTAAATATTAATAAACAGAATTATAGAGCTTAGTGGGGTTGATGGAAAAATCATCTTAAGCCAGGAAATCAGGACTGTTATGATGATAAATGAATAATATCAACTCTAAAATGACAGGAGAAATTTCCTTTTAAAGCCGGGAAAACACCATCATCTGGACTGGGAATGTGACAAAGCTTGAAGTTCTCCCAAATTGGCGGTGGTTGTAATGATTATAGTTTATGACAAGAAGGAAAGTAATTTCTCAACCAATGGCCTAGGTGTTTTAGATAAGTGCTTAGAGTGTAAAATCCTAGAAAAGCTAAACGGGATTTATGAAATCAAGCTATCTATCCCCTACATCTAGAAAAGAAAAGTATCTAAAACCTTTTAATATTATCAAAGCAGATGGACAGCTTTTTAGAATTTATCATGTAAAAAAGAACATACCTAGTAACCTTCTAAGGGTTAGTGGAAGGCATATCTTCTATGATCTGAATCATTATTTCATTGAAGATCGAAGGGCAGTGGATAGAAATTCTATTGATGCCATGGAGATGATTTTAGATGAAGCGGGTCTAACAGATATCTATACGATTGAAAGTGATATTGAAGAATTAAACACCCAATATTTTATTAGAAGGTCTGCTTCTCAGGCCATCTTCATGGTGACCAATAGATTGGAAGGGTGAACTCTTTAGAGATAATTTTAATATAAAAATTAATGCTAGACACTTAAATGATAAAGGGTTACAGTAGCCTATGGAAAAAACATCACAGGTAACGAAAAGCTCAGTGCCGATGAAGTGCTAACTGGGATTTATCCTCTAGGAGCCGAAGGTCTAACCCTACCAGAAAAATATCTTATTAATGCCCAGTGGTCAGGACTAGATTACCCAGATTTTAAACTAATAAAGAGAGTGGATTTTAAAGAAGCCAAGGATGAAGAAAGCCTTAGACAAATGGCGGAGAACTACCTCTATGAACATGCTGCTTTCGCAGTTAACTATCAAGTGGATTTTATCCAGCGAAGACATACCAAGGTATGAAGATTATAAACCCCTCTTAAAGGTTTTCCATTGGAGATACAGTAACAGTAAAGCATAAATTACTGGGAGTAGACTTTAAAATCAAAGTAATCTCCATGAAAAAGACATCTTAAGGTCTCAAAACACCAAAGTGGAACTGAAACCTCTTTATACACTGAATCAATACATCGAGGAGTTTAAAGAAGATGTAAGATGAAAACTTTCAAGGGGTGGATGAATCCATTGGCGGTATTAAGACTCAGCTAGATGACTTGGGAGTCTCCTATACCATTGTAAAACATTAGGATTGAAGAAAACATGATCCACGTCACCTATGAAGTAGAAAGAGGCAGCACCCATCCAGTATTATGCAGATTATAGCTTTACCTTAGATGATTCAGGTCGTATGACTAGCATTACCCTTGAGAGGATATTCTCAGAGCTTTTACTAAAAGAAGTGTCTATCCTTACAGTTGATATGACAAGTTTCGACATTGTTACGCTGATGGGAAAAAAGCAAGATACAATTACACCACAGACAGTAGTGGCAGAATTACAGCAATAGAAAAAGTATGGGAGAATTAAAGTGACCTATCATGATAGATTTAATAATACACTGGCCATATGGACAGCCTTTGAGTATTAGAGAAATCTTATCCTTCCTATCCCAACCTTAAAGTGGACAAAGCGTTATTATAATGACTTTGGATATTCTCAAACAGGAAGTGCCACAAGGATTGATGTATTTGACAATGGCCAGGCGAAAATTGCCGTATACCAGGCTGCGAATAGAATGTCATATTTTAATCATCAAACTGGGCAGTGGACAATTGCTGATGTTCCTTGGTGGAGTCACGGAGAGCCTGAAATTCTATGGGCAGGAAATGGTGTGTTTTTAGCCAGAATCGTAGGTCTTGCTAATATAATCGCTTCCTTTGATGGGATCACCTGGCATAATGCTGGGTACTGTGCAGGTGCTCAAAACCATATGGAAACAGGAGCCTATGATGCTACTAGAAATGTAGGAATTGTAAGTTGGTGGTGGTATAGGTCACCTGTCTATTATAGCTTTGACTCCACGGAAAGAACAGAGTGGACTCTTACAGGCTCTGATGGAAACTCTGTACCTATCTTTAAATATTTGACTGCCCATAAAGAGAACTTTGTAGGGGTTGTTGGAGGAGATAAATCCATCGCTGTTGCAAGCTCTGCCACGCCTTGGGCCTGGACTACAACCATACCTGAGGATCCGCTGGACCATCGCTACATGTATATTCGGTCCGTTAATAATAAACTCTTTGTTCACAGGTTTAGATACCATGGAACGCACGGAAACTTTTTAGTGTGAATCTATGTGTTCTAAACGATAGTGCCGCACAACTGATTGAGACCAATCTATCCCACTATGGAGATTTGGCAGACAACAAAGCACCAAATCCTCAAAACATTGTATGGATGAAGGACTGGGGGAAATATGCTCTCTTTACGGAGAATATGCTTTATGCTTCAGCAGACAGGATTTACTGGGAAGGGGTAGAACAGCCAAACTTTGCTCTGACTCCACGGGAACATGTTTGGCGGCGCTATTTTATGTACCGGGAGATGGCTTTTACGTGAAGGAAATGGGTTTATTTTCTTTGCCCCGTACTAATATACAACTTAAGAAATAGATAATGACGTCCTTCACTGGGCGTCTTTTTAATAGATAAAACTTTTATGAAAGTGAGGGAAATTACATGAGAGAAGTTTGGAATATTGTTCAGATGATATTTGCTGCCATCGGTGGATAGCGCAGGTTGGTTTCTCGGGGGACTTGATGGCTTTTATATGCTTTAGTTGCTTTAATGGTAAGCTGATTATATCACTGGAGTTATGTATTGCCATCGTAGATAAAACACTATCTAGTGATGTTGGCTTTAGAGGATATTTAAGAAGGTACTCATCTTTGTTTTAGTTAGGATTGGGCATATCATCTGATACAAATCTCATCAGTGATGGGAGTGTGCTTAGGACTGCTATCATCTTTTTCTATTGCTCCAATGAAGGAGTGTCTCATGCTCGAAAACGCATCAAGGCCCAGGGGGTTACCAATACCAGAGAAATTAAAAGATGTTCTAGCACAGCTACACAACAAAGGGGGAAATGAATAATGAACTTAAGAAAACTTATTATTTTTACTAAAAACGCTTGCTATAAGGCTGGAAGAAAGATTAAACCTAGAGAATTATGGTTCACTCAACTGGAGCAAACAATCCAAACCTTAGAGGTATGTTGGTCAGATGATGGACTCCTTGGTACAAATCAATATAATAATCATTGGAATCAAGATAGACCAGATGGCAGACAAGTCTGCGTTCATGCCTTTATTGGCAAGAAGCTTAAGGATGGAGTCTATTGCCACTTATCAAACCCTGCCTTGGGATCATAGGGGATGGCATGCAGGTGAGTGATGCTAACAATACGCATATAGGTTTTGAAATCTGTGAAGATAATCATACTGATGCTACCTATTTTAATAAAGGTTTATAAGCTGTCAGACTATGTGTGCATCTTTTAGCTCTATAATCTTACTGAAAAAGATATCATTGGACACTATGAAGGACATCAAAAAGGAATAGCCAGTAACCACAGCGACCCTAGAAATTGGTTTCCAAAGCACGGTAAAAATATGGATACTTTTAGGGCAGATGTTAAGGCAACACTACGTTGCAAAAATGATTCAAAAAAGACACCTGCATCTCCCCCATCATCCTCCCCTACTAAACTATATAGAGTTCAAGTAGGAGCATTATGCTGTTAAAGCTAATGCTGATGCTATGTTAAAAAGGTTAAGGCTGCAGGTTTTACTGATGCCTTTATAAAAACTGAATAATTAAATTTTTACTACGGATTTTCCCCCTCACTGTCCTTTAGATAGTGAGGGGTTTTTCTTTTGCCTCTCAGAGGGAGGTAAATCCATGAATGAATTACAAAAAGAAAAGATTATAGAATTTAGACAACTAGGACTCAGTTATTCAAAAATTGCTGATGCTCTTGGCATCTCAATAAATACAATTAAGTCTTTTTGTAGAAGAAACAATCTAGGCGGTTACGTTGGAAAAGGGAATAAAAAGATTGACCTTACCTTTTGCAAAAACTGTGGGAAAGAACTGAAACAAGTTCTAGGTAAGAAACCTTTGAAATTCTGTAGTGATATATGCCGTGTTAAGTGGTGGAATGCCCACCCTGAGATGGTAAATAAGAAAGCCATTTATTCTTTCTCCTGTGCAAATTGTGGTAAGCCCTTCACTGCCTACGGTAATTCTAAAAGAAAGTATTGCTGCCATTCCTGTTATATCAAACACCGCTTTGGAGGTGATATTCATGAGTGAAGAAATGTTTCAAACAGAAAAAGACTATGGAGTCACTATGGCTATTGCTCAAATCTATGCTTGAAAAAGGTCTATCACAATTAGTGAATACGACCAATTTAAAGATGAAATGCTTGAAAAATGTATCAACCTAAATTAGCTCCTTTAATTACTATATTACCTTGACTTAACTGGCTTTGTAAGTGATGTATAGTAAGGAAAGTGATTAAATGAAGAAAGTTAAGGAAAGATAGAGCCTTCTCTACCTATCCTACCAAAAGAAAAAGGTAGCTGCCTATGCTAGGGTCTCAGAAGAAAAGGTCGTACCTTCCATTCTATGTCTGCTCAGATAAGTCATTTACAGTTCCTTCATCAAAAAACAAGGAATGGATATATGCAGGTGTTTATGCAGATGAAGGTATTACTGGAACAACAGACAATCGTACTGAGTTTCAAAGAATGATTGAGGACTGTGAAAAAGGTAAAATAGACATCATTCTAACTAAATCAATTTCAAGGTTTGCTCATGTGTACTATAGATTTACTGGAAACAGTAAGGTATCTAAAAGAGCTTGGAATTGAGGTTCGCTTTGAAAGTGAAAATATTAATTCACTAAGTGATGATGGAGAGCTTATGCTCACCCTTCTAGGCTCGTTTGCACAAGAAGAAAGTCGCTCTATTAGTGAGAATGTTAAATGGGGTATTCGTAAAGGCTTCCAAAAAGGAATAGTAAATTCCTTCTGTATCTACGGATACCGATGGGATGGTGAAAAGTTTAATATTGTCCCAGAAGAAGCTGAAGTTATAAGACTTATTTATGACAATTTCCTCAAGGGCTACTCAGCTGAACATACAGAAAAGCAACTTAAAGAGATGGGAATTAAATCTTATACGGGTGGGCACTTTTCAAACACCTCCATAAGAGCCATCTTAAGACAGGAAAAATATACGGGAAATTCACTACTTCAAAAAACTTATATTGAAGTGTAACCGTCAAGTAAAAATGAACAAAAAATGATAAATAACTTTGAACACCTAATTATTGCCAAAAATGGTTTGGCGGTGCTTCATACGATAGCTGTCACCGGTTAGATGGATGACCTCGCTCTTGTGAATTAAGCGATCCAGAATAGCAGTGGTAATCGCCGGATCACCCAGGATGTCGCCCCAGTCTTCTGGACCTTTGTTGGAGGTAATGATAATTGAGGTCTGGGCATAGAGCTTGTTGATTAGTTGAAAAAAGAGGTTAGCCTCGTGGCGGTCAATAGCCATGAACATTAAGTCATCAATAATCACCAAGTCAGAACCGACCATTCTTTTAACCTTTGCCCTGGAGTTGCGGCTGATTTCTTCGGTTTTCAGAAGACGGATCAGTTCATCCATCTGAATAAAAGTTACACGGTAACCTCGGCTTATGGCTTCAATCCCCAGGCCAATGGATAAACATGTTTTCCCAACTCCAGGAGGGCCTAGCAGAATCAGATTGTAGGCCTGTTCCAGCCAGATAAGCTCTTGTAGCTGTTTTAATTGCTTTTTGCTTAGAGACTGCTGCTCAGACAAATCAAAATCATCTAAGGTCTTATGTTCGGGGAAGGCAGCTAATTTGTAGAGCCTCCCTAATTGTTTTTCTTCTCGTTTACCAATCTCATGCTGCATCAGGTTCATCAGGAATGATTGATAACTGGGTTCCTTCACCTGGGCATCCATTAACATCTCATCTACCACTGCAGCGGCTTCCGTTATTTTTAAGCGCTTCATGTAGTTTTTAAGCTGCTCAAGTTCTACTGACATTGATTCACTCCCTGTAATTCTTTTATATATATACCCATATCACACTTCTACGGGTCTTAAAAACAGAACGGTTATTCTCATGAAGTGGCTGAAGGGTATTTTCAATATTTCGTTTTCCCTCTGCCGGACAATTAATGCTGGCAAAATAATTTAATGTATCAACAAAATCCGTTGCTCCATAAAGATGATTTTTTAAGCAATAATTCAGGGCCTGCTTAATTAGTTCAGGGGATTTATCTTTACTATGATCTTTAATGATTTTTAACTGGTCCCTTATGTAGCGGGGTTTGTCCTGCCGCACCTGGTTTAGAAAGCTGCTTGCTTCCGGGGAGTCATTTAGAATCTGAACCACTTCTTTCAGATAGGCTTCAATTCCTTTATCTTTTTCTCTCCGGCAGTCACTGCTCTTGATGAGGCGCCCTTTTTCTATGCATAAGGGATAACGAATAATCTCTTGCTGGGTTTCTTCATTTGAAATTATTAGCATACCCTCATCTTCATGCTTACAGTAACCTTGCGATCTGGTTCGCAACTTCCCAGCGGTAGTGCGTAACGATTTCCTTGATAGGTTATGGTATTGTCTTTTACGGATCACTCTGGTTATAATCTTAGTTGAAAAATTTATCTTGTGTGGGGTACCGGGATGAGGTGTTGTTTTTCTAGGGCAAACACTTCAGCCGGTATCTTTTTGTTGTATTGTGAACTTTTCCATTACCGGTTCGCTCTAACCAGGCTAAACAATCTTCGTTCAGCTTTCGAGGTTATGGAAGGTACGGTTCCTGGCAAGTTCCTTTTTTACAAATTTCACCACATTTTCAACCTTTCCTTTTGTTTCGGATCTGCTTTTTTTACATGTAAATCTTGAATTTTCGGTTCTTATGGTAATCTGCAAACTCTTTGGTAAGTAACAGATCTCCAACATTCTACTAACGACCAATATTAGATGGTCCTGATCGTATACAATTTCCTTAGTCATCCCTCCATAACGCTATTATTCAAATGCGTTTTCATGGGCATTTATTAAATCTCGAGTTGTAAACGGACGATCCAGCCACTCCACATATTTATGCCGGGAGTGGGCCAGTACGAAGGTCACAAAGTAAAGAGTTACTATTCTACCAATGCTACTACGTAGGCCGATTTGTCCAAAGTCCATCTGCATTTGCTGTCCGGCAGGTAATTCATCAATGGCTTCGTATTGACGCACGTACTTAACTTGGGGAATACCACACTCCTCTCTTAATTGTCTGACATAATTTCTAACTGTTCCTTCGCTAACACCTCCATCAAGTTTTCTTTCTTGCAGCCAGTCAAACACCTGTGCACTGGTCATATCCTGATATTGTATCAACCAGGATTTAATTAGCTCTCGATGCTTATCTAATTTCTTGCTCCTGGTTTTTCGTTTTTCTAAAATCTGTTCCATTTCTTCTGGACTTATATCCAGATACTTATATACTGTAGTTCGAGATAGATCTAACCGCCTTGATATCTGGCTTACGTTAAAATGCTTCTTCTTTAGATCCTGGATATCTAAATACATATTCCACCCTTCTAATATGTTCATTTCTTCCTCCTCTGCTATGATAAAAGCTGTTTTATTTCCAGCTCTATCGCCTTTTTTGGAAAGTTGTGTCAATACTGTTCATTCTTATTTGTTGTTTTCTGTCCATTTTAGTTTATCAGTTACATGAAGACCATATCACTAAGAAAACAAAGATAAACCGTGGAGAACTTCCCATGTATTATGCTGAGAATACTCATCCTGTTATTATTGAAAAGGAAATATTTGATAAGGTTCAAGCTGAAGTTGCAAAAAGACGTGAACTAGGAGTCTTTGCTAACAAGGCTATAAAGACCACTTGTTTCACTAGCAAAATTAAATGTGACATTTGTGGAAAGAGCTATAGGCGAAGTGGGAAAAGGCAAAGAAAAAATGCTAAAGAGGTCTACTATATTTGGACCTGCAGGACAAAAAGTGAAAAGGGCATCGCTCACTGCCATCCTAAAGATGTACCAGTATTTGTTGTAAGATAAAATACCGAAAGTTGCAAGTTAAAATTCCAGAATGTTGCAATTGGAAATTCCATAGTATTGCAAAAAATCCGGCTGCAGGCATAAACCATAACCTGCCTTGTATCTGACCAAAGCTACAAGGAGGAAAGGAAGAATGCTTACAATGGACAAGATACATGATATCAGATTCCGTTTCTTCATGAAAGGAGAGAACATTTCCAAATTGCAAATGCAATGCAAGTGGACTGAAACAGTACGAGTATGTCGATATGACGGACTTCAATGAACCAGCTCCCAAACCAGCTTCGGAACAGCATTTATGCCCAAAGCTGGATCCCTACAAGCCAACTATAGACAAATGGCTTGAAGAGGATAAACAGGCACCGCGTAAACAAAGACATACTGCCAAGAGGGTATTTCAGCGTCTTAAAAAAGAGTTTGCAGTTTTAATTGTTCCTATAGGACAGTCGCTACTTACTATGCCGTAAAACATAAGGAGATATTTAATGAATTGCCAGGGGTGGGTTCCTCCCTCTGGAACATCGCCCGGGAAGAGCCCAGGTTGATTTCGGCACAGCCGATTTTTATGAAACAGTAAGCGCCTAACTGGAAAATACCTCGAAGTGTCATTCCCTTACAATAAAGGCTACTTGCAACTATTCTACGGCGAAACATGGAATGCCTACTGGAAGGACTGGACACAATCTTCGACGTGGTGTTGTGCCCGGCAATTATGGTTTTGACAACACTAAAACAATTGTTACTAAAGTAATCCGAGGCGGCGGCCGTGAGACCACAGAAAGGTTTGACCGGTTCCAGGGAGCACTACCGTTTCAAAACCGTGTTCATGAATCCCGGTGAAGGCCATGAAAAAGGCAACGTTGGCTAAAGTCGGTTACCATAGACGTAACTTACTTGTCCCCATACCGCGTTTTCTTAATCTTCCCGATTTTAACCGGCAACTACTCCAATATGTGTGAGGAAGATGCCAAAAGAGAGCATTACCGCCACAACAAAACAATAGAGGAACTGTTTGAGGAAGATTTAAAACATTGTCATCCTTCTGAAATTGAATTCGACCTGAGCAGTAAAAAGGCTGTTACTACTAACAACTGGGGCAAATTTTATTTGAATAAAGGAATGCATGAATATTCGGTATCACCGAAACATGCAAATATTAGCAGTTAACCTGAAACTGACATCATCGCTTGTTATCGTGATGGATGAAAACTATCGCGAAATCGTAAGACACCGCCGTCTTTACGGCGATACTAAACAGCAGAGCATGGACGGCTTCCATACCTTAGGCAGCTTTCCATACGACCGCGCGCATTGAAATATTCGGGTGTCTATGACATAATGCCGTCTGCAATGAAACAGTTCCTTGAGGGCTGTTCCAATACGAAACAGGAAAGATCCTTAAAGTTCTGGCAGAACTCACGGACAGAACCGGCTTCGAAAGTGCTCTTAACACTGTCAATCAGGCGCTATGTTATGGGGCATCCGATGCCGATAGTCTGAGAAACCTTTACCGGCGTCTTTACGCCGATGTGCCCAGAACTTCCGCCATGCCGCTTGGTCGGAAATGCCAAAAGTCGGTCAGATGACAACCAACCTTATTGCTTACGACGTCTTCCTGAAAAAGGAGGTGCCGCAAATGCTTGAAGATAAAATTATAGACTGTTGCAAAAAACTAAAGTTAAGCCGCAATCTGGCCGATGGCACAGACAATGGAGGGCGAATCCCATCAGGAAGTATTTATATAAATTATTATCTGCAGAACTAAAAACCGTGAACAAGGCCGTGTAGCTAAACTGATTAATAATGCAGGCTTCTATAGCATCAAAACATTTGAAGGATTCCGTTTTGATGAAATACCCTTCCTTCAGACCTAACGCCGGAAAGCCTGAAATCCCTTAATTTTGTGAGGGAAAGAAAAATATTATCATGTGACAGAACAGGAACCGGTAAAACCATGCTTTCAATTGCACTGGGCGTGACTGCCTGTCAAAAAGGCATTCCTGTTAAGTTTTACCGTACCGCAGCATTGGTCAATCAACTTTCGGAAGCAAAGAAGGCTGGAACACTCCGGAATGTTACTAAAAAAACTGAATAAAGCGTCTATCATTATCCTTGATGAGTGGGGTTACGTACCATACGACCGTACTGGCGCCCAATTGCTCTTTGACTTTCTTTCCGAGATACATGAGCAGAAATCGGTCATTCTTAACACAAACTTGGAATTTTTCCCGGTGGGTTAATGTACTCTATGATGAGCAGATGACTGCCGCCGCCCATATGAGCAGGCTTATGCACCACTGCTATCTTCTCTTGTTTCCGGGAGAAAACAACCGTCAAGGGAATCAGCATCCTTTGACATTTACCGCTCGATAACCTCAACGGAACAGCAAGGGCCGATGACATAACCAAACACCAATGATTAAAGAACTCGAACACAGGTATAGTAATATTTCTAGCTGATCTTATAAAGTATACCTGGCGGCTGTCAGAGGCGAAGCGTAGCGGAGTTCATCGAGAGCGCTAGCCGAGACCCTTGACGGCCAGTCAATACCAAAACCCTTAATTCAGAGGCCATTCTAATGGCCCTCTGCCCCGTACGAGGGCGGGGTTTTCAGGGCAAACCCTGGCATCATTTTTCAAAGATCAAAATTGTGATAAATGTCTGCAAAACTCTATTTTTCTGCTGAAAAGTAGAAAATGGAGCTTGCAACATTATGGAGAAAATGGGTGCAATACTATGGAAAAATTATTTGCAACTTTCGGTAAAAAAACTCTTGCAAAAACATACCAGAAAAAATGCTTAAAAAATATCTCGCTATAGCCCTTAGTTTAGAAGAATTTGATGAAGAAACATTCACTGAAGATGTAGAAAAAAGTTGTGGTCAAGGGCAAGATGAACTAATCATTCATTTCTATGATGGGCAGATTTACCTTTCAAAAATGGCAATCAACAACAAGAACTGATTGCTGGACAGATGATAGGCGTGAGTCTTGGGCTATGCAAATAGGTAATAAACATGCTATTGGAAACAAGGTAGGTGTGAGTATTCCGGAGCATTTTACTCCTGTCCGGTCATTGGGGGCCACCATTCCGGTATGATGGGAGCCAGCATTCCGGCGCAAAGGGAGCCACATTTATAAATTATCCTCTATACTGTGTTTATGCATCCCAAACGATGTAAATTCAGTTAAAGGGGGTCACACCGTGACCAAATATCGTGAAATCCTAAGACTTAAAAGTCTCGGATTTAGCGAACGAAACATTTGTCTGGTTAGCATTGTTTCACGCAAGACAGTGGCTAAGGTGTCTGCACGAGCAAAGGAATTAAACATATGCTGGCCGCTTGATGACAGTCATACCGATGCCGTCTTAGAGGAAATCATGTTTCCCAGAACCAAGTCAGATGCCGCAACAAAACGCATGCCTGGCCTGCGATTACATCCGTAAGGAACTACTGAAAAATGGTGTCAGCAAAAAGCTCTTGTGGACGGAATACTGCGAAGATTGCCGTATGAATAAAGAGCAGCCTCTAATGTATTCACAATTTTGCTACTACATCCAACAAGACGAGCAGAAACGCCGTGCTACCATGCACATCCCCCGTAAACCAGGTGAGCAGATCGAAGTTGACTGGGCAGGTGATCCGGCGCACATCATCGACCCGGATACCGGTGAAACCACAAACGCCTATCTCTTTGTCGGTGTCATGACTTACAGCCAGTACACATATGCGGAGGCTTTCATTAATGAAAAGCAATATGGGCATGGATAACCGCACATGTGCACATGTACGAGTTCTTTGGCGGTGTTGCCAAGGTTTTAGTGCCAGATAACTGTCGGACAGCTGTGAATCACAACAAAGGCTGGTACACACAGAACTGAATACCACTTATCATGATATAGCGGAACATTATGGTGCAGCTATCATTCCTGCCAAGTAAGAAAACCCAAGGACAAACCAAATGTGGAGGGCTCCGTTGAAACATATCTACCTGGATAACAGCCGCACTCGGAATGAACAGTTCTTTTTCTCTTTCTGAATTAAATCAGGCAATTCAGGAAAAATTGGACAAGTTCAACGCAAACCTCTTCCAAAAGAAAGAAGGTAGCAGACGGAGTTTGTTTCTTGGGGAAGAACTGCCATTACTGGCACCTTTACCTGCTACCCGATATGAACTGGCTGAATGGAAACAAGCCACCGTTCAGTTCAATTATCACATATCGATAGAAAAAAATGCACTACTCGATCCCTTACGAATACATCAAGCGTAAAGTTGATGTACGAGGATTAACAGAAAAAATTATTGAAGTTTTCTATAACCATAACCGCATAGCCTCCCATCGCCGTCTTTATGGACGACCTGGACAGTATAGCACCATTGTGGAGCATATGCCGCTGGATCACCAGAAATATCTGGAATGGAACGGAGATCGCTTCCGTGAATGGGCTAAGCGGATCGGAAACAATACATATGAAGTTGTAAATGCAATTCTTGCCTCCGGGCGTGTGGAGCAGCAATCCTACAAAAGCTGTATGGGGCTTCTAAAACTGGTGGATAAGTATTCTGTCAGCCGATTAGAAGCCGCCTGTGAAAAAGCATTGTCCTATACAGCATCACCAAGCTATAAGAGCATTAAAAACATCCTTACAGCTGGTAAGGATAAGATGCTGCCAAATAAATGTGACGCAGAAAAACCAGAATCCACACTTAACAATTATGGCATTACCAGAGGTGCCAGCTACTATGGAGGTAAGAAAGCATGACAAATCAAAGTACTATTGATAAATTAATAGAAATGCGATTGACTGCTATGTCAGATGCATTCCGTAATCAAATGAATGACACTAAAATTAAAGATGTTCCTTTTGAAGACCGCTTTGGTATGCTGGTGGATATTGAATACTCCAGTCGAAAAAACAACCGTTTAAAACGTCTTATCCGAAAAGCTGAACTTGATCAGCCCGGAGCCAGCATCATGGATATTGACTATACATCAGGGCGCAAGCTGAATAAAGATTTAATTAAAAGGCTTGCCTCATGTGAATACATCACAGAGTATCGAAATATTTTCATTACCGGTGCCACGGGAAGTGGCAAAACATATATGGCCTGTGCCTTTGGCATGGAGGCATGCAAGCAATATTACACCGTTAAGTATGTTCGTCTCCCGGAACTCCTGCTGGATCTGGAAATTGCCCGAAATGAAGGAACATTCCAGAAGGTGCTAGCTAAATATACTAAACCGATTTTACTTATCATCGATGAGTGGTTACTAATGAAACTGTCAGAAATCGAATGTAAGGATCTCTTTGAGTTAATCCACAAGCGCAGAAAGAAATCATCCACAGTCTTTTGCACTCAGTTTCGCCAAGAAGGTTGGTACGAACAGCTCGGTGGTGACGATAATCCATTAGCTGATGCTATTCTTGACCGCATCGTACACGATGCATATAAAATCAATATCGAATACATTGACCCATCTAAGGACATGTCAATGCGTGAGGTATTTGGATTAGATAAATCACAAAGTGAATAACTAGATTAAAAGAGGTGGCTCCCTGATTCCGGACAGGTGGCTTCCGCCACACCGGAATCACGGCTCCGCCGCATCGGAATATCCACCTTGATGAAGAAACCATCAAAGAGGTATTTATAAAGGCTACAAATAAGCTGCTTGAAGATAAGGATGAAATAGCAAACTTTAAAATTTTAGAAACAACAACTTTCAACACTGAGAATCTAAGAAAATAAGAAATATAAACTACAAAATGAATTAGAGGTTGTAGCTGATTTAATTCAAAATATTATTCATGAAAATGCTCATACAGCTTTGGACCAAAGAAGAATATCAAAGAAGATATGATGGCTAGTAGAAAGATTTGATACCGCTAAAGCTGACCTAGAGCTTACAACCGAGGAGATTAAGGATAAAATAACCAGGCATAAAAACCTAGAAATCTTTCTAAATGAACTGAAAAATCAAGATGAATTGATTGCCGAATTTGATCCTCTTTTATGGAATGGCCTGGTGGATTATGTGACGGTTTTTGAGGAAGATGAGGTTCAGGTAAGCTTTAAAAATGGTATAGAAATATAATTAGGATGCGAAATCCAAAAACACTCGCCCTGTCAAACTGCGGAGTGTTTTCTTATAGGAACAATCTCAAAATCAATTCTATGGTAAATTTATACCTTTGGATGATAAAAACAGTACACATTGCATTTAATATAACTGGTGCTCTACTGTAATGCCTGCTACAGCCACATCCCTCACTTATCTTTTACAAAGTCCCATAGCGGATGATTTGAATCAATTTGCTCTTGGATAAGTTTTAAAATTTCCTGTTCAATATCAACACCATCTTCTGTTGATGAAAAATACTTTAAGAATACTTAATTGCTGTTCATTTAATTCTAGCTGCTTATTTTGTAAATCAATTTGCTCTTTTAATATAGTTATATAACCATTTTGGTTTATTATAACATTTTGTAAATGCACATTGGTTTTCACCAGTATTTATTGCTGTTTGTTTAATTGCTTCCTGCATTTTTTGTCTATTCTCATGAATTTCTGAAAAGATTCTTCTAATTCTTTATTTCGTTTTTCCATACTGGCTTGTATATCCGCTGCCATATTTTGTGTATAAGATACATCAATTTAAAGGGACTTGAGATTTCTAATTTTTCTTATCCATAGTTTCTCCTTTCAAAATAAAAATCCTTAAAGTAATTCTATCATTTTTTCAACAATAGGAGTAACTTGTCCCTTATAATATCTTTCTTCAAATGATCCATTGGAAAAGTAATCCTCTTAAAAGCATTATGAGTGCAGTACAAAGTTCATAGTCAGAATTTGATAAGCGACCCAATTCAATATCAACATTTATAGGTGCTGTTGTCATATAATCTTTATAATTTGATTTGTAATCCCCTATTTCTTCTAAGGTTGAATAGTATTTTTCTATAGATACTTCCTCGCTCTTTTGAACTAACCCTTCAATTTTCTTTCTTTTTCTTCATCGTTCAATATTGATACCCCCTTTAGTTACTGTTATATCCAAATATTCTAGTTTGCAATGTTTCTTTCCACCAAGATTCTCTTTCTAGTATTATAAGGTCGTCTACCTTTGCATTATAATTTTCAAGGATAAGTTTGTTTTTATATAATCAAACCCTTTTATATTTACTATTTCTACTAACTCCCTTGTTTTCACCATGACCATTTTCTATATAACTTCTCCATCGCTGTAATAGCATACCATAGTCACTTGTAGCAGAACCAACATACATCTTTCCACTAGTTTTATCAGTTAATAAATATACTGCCTTCTGATTTTCTAGGGCTGCAAGCCAATCATTTTTACCATACTTAATTATGGTTTCCAATTGCTTATATGATAATCTAACCTTATCATAGCCTGGAAAATCCTCTCCGCCATATAATGCTGGTAAAATAGCTTTTACTCTACTTTCTTCTATATACTTAGAAAGGTTAAAAGTATAGCGTGCAAAGGTTTGTCCCTTCACAAGTTGAATAACTAATCTACCAAAGTAAGGCTTATATTTATCAATAACTTTTATCTTTGCAAAAGTATTTTCAGGAACATCAATAATCTCTGCAGCTGAAGTAAAAAGCCATTCATCATCTCTTAATCTTACAAAGCTAAATACCCATTGACCTGGCCTAAAGTTTCTTTGATTACCATACCATCCCCAATATCCACATTCTGGACAAGTTCCATTCTCCTTATCACTTTCATTGCTATAGAGCCAAAGATCGATATAAGATTCTCCACCAACACCTGCCTGCATATTAAGTTCTATTTTACTGTTTGATATTTCACCATCTTTAAGCCCTAAAATATCGTTTAATTTTATATAGTTCATAATATCAATATCCTCCTAACTTAAATCTTTATATGTTCTACTAAACCCTACTTTTTTCAGCATAAATTTCTTATTAGAGCTTTATCATAGATTTGAAACTAGAATATATTTAAAAATTATTCTTCTATTCTATATTTAATTAGTTCATTAATCTTAGTTGATAAGTATTTTGAATAGTCCTCAGCTTTATTGTAGTTATCTTGATTACTTAGATGATGGCTTAATCCAGCCCATGTTTCCCTATTTGGATTAAGAATTTCTTGCTCCCCTGTCCTTCCTTTGTACTTGTAAATTAATGAAATTAAAAGATTATCCTTAGTATTAATTAGACCCTCGGAAGCAATAAGTACTCTATATAAAACCATCCCCATGAAGGCAAAAAAACAATAGAGTTTATTATTTTTTATTTCAAAAAATAAATAGTAATCCCCAACTATTAATTTTTTAGGAATAAATTCAATTATATCAGTCTTATCTAAATGAGAAAGATCCTCAAATAACCCTTTAGCTATATCAGTGTTTGTCATTACATCAACTAAATTACGTTCTTCTACTGTATCTGTAAATATAGAATTACGAATGTGCTTATATCCATCTTCCAAAGGATTTAATTCTGAACACATCTTTATTAACCACTCATAGCAGATCTTAGCAACCATAGTTTTCATTTCTTTAGAAAAAATGCTACTCTTGGTACTGAATATGTTTCATAAATAGTGAAATTTTCTTCTGTAACATTTGGCATAGTAACCTTATTTCCTTCGCCTTTTTTAGATGCAATATCTCTCTACTCTTCTATTGGACCAATTATCATACCTTTATCACTCTTATCTTTGAAATATATGGGCTTTGTTAAAAATAAGCTAGGGTCATCTGATTTAATAGGATTTGTCTCTAATTCTATAGTATTATTTTTATATTTTATTACATATTGATTCTTTAGAGGTTGTCCTTGTCTTTTAGTTACGTTAATTCTTCTTCTAAGACTTTCCAGCTGCCTTATCACCGTTTGTTCCGCATTTTTATTCACCAAATTGTTACAACCTTTACACACCCTATTTTTCAAAATTAGTTTTTCTCCTGCTATAAAGGCAAACGGTATAATGTCTGATTTTGATACTTCATCCATTAAGTATTCTTTTTCACAATATATACAGATAAAACTCCCCATTATTTTCCTCCAATCTTTTTATAGTTCAAATTATATTACTGTCAGTAAATAAATTTTATTTTATGATAAAAAATAGCCGAGTATCCCCGACTTCTAATCTGCACACCCATTTTGGAGTTTGCACACCCCTAAGCACAATAACTTTTAGGGTAATTAAATTGTATCAATCTCTGCAAGATTATATCATAAACTCTGCCTTTAAAGGGCTCGATCATACCAACAAGGAGTTTGACAATACTGGGCGGGGTATAAAATTCTCCTTCACTGGAGCCGAATTTCCCCAGGAAGTATTCATAAACCCGTCCCAAAATATCCTGGGCCTTTGATTCTTTATTTCCTAAATTAAATGAGAAAAGGTCAATTAATTCACCCAGCTTGGTTTTATCCAGCTCCGGCCGGGCATAATTTTTGGGCAGCACACCTTTAAGGTTTTTGTTTTCCCTTTCAATAGCAATCATCGCATCATCAATTATTTGGCCAATGGTGCTTTGTTTGGCGCTTTTTTTGATAAATTCCCATCTGGCACTTGGCGGAACAAAAAAGATATTGTCTGCGATGTAGGCATCTCTATCTTCTTCAAAACCCTCCCCTTCAGCAACCAATTCGTTAAATTTTTCTTCAAAGCTGTCCGAAATGTATTTCAGGAAAATTAATCCTAATATTACCGCCTTGTAATCGGATGGCTGGATGTTACCCCTCAGTTTATCCGCCATCTCCCATAATTTGTTTTCAAATTCCAGGTTCACTGCCATTTATAACCCCTCCTAGATAAGTTCATTATATATCCGTTCTTTTATATTTGACCAGCGCACTTCCGCCTTTCTAACAGCGTCTTGATACTTCTGCAGTTCCTCGTAATATTGATCAATCATTGCCTGCTGTTTATTTAGCGGAAGCAGGGGAATCTCCATTTCCATAATGTCAGCATAGTTGATATTCATAATCGTGGTGCCCCGCTGAAAGCTTTTGATCAGGGCCAAACCCACCGGGCTTTCAAAGAAAATCTTGATAAACTCTCCCTTAACCTTATCCTTTGGCCTGATCACAATCAGATTGGCAGAGGCAATAACGGTTTGATCTTGAGCTTCAAATACTGCGGACTTGATCGCCGTCCCCCGGCAAGATAGAACCACATCACCTGACGCCAATTCGTAGCGTTTCACTTTACGCTCATCTTCATCGATGGTGTCCATGTCATGATAATCTATCTCTCCCGTTTCGATATTGGAGATGTTAAGCACTGAAATGTTCCCCGGTGCAATGTCTTTCTTGAGAATTGATTTACCTCGGAACACCTCGGCGATATCTTTCAGCTTCACCTTGTGCAGAGTAGAACTATTAAACTTTTGAATATTTTCATCGTCTTCCGCCAGCAAAAGTTCTATGCGCCAGTCCTCATGGGATAAAAATTCTTTAGTTGATATTAACCTCTCATCTTTAAGTGCTATGGACCCCTTTTCCAGCCGAAATGTGCCGATCTCAATTTTTTCTTTCGCTTCGGTGGATATGGAAAAAAGATAGGTCTTCACCGCCGTTGATGGCCTGAAGGTTCCTTCCGGTAGAATGAAGATATTTTCCACATAATAGTTTTCCTTAATATGTGAGCGAAGTTTTTCAAATCCCATACTGGCAAAGGTAATCTTAGCGGGCACAATCATATCCAAAGTCCCCTGCTCACCTAAGTGACCTAGCATATTTTCCATGGCAATGCCGTCGCTGTCCCTGGTTAAGAATTCTTTACTCATCTCCTCAGGTCGATGTCCAAAAACAGGCAATGCATAGATATAATCAAATTTTTCATGGGCCAGGCACTCTGTATAAATGGACTCAAAGCGAATGGTGATATTTTCATAATCACCAAAGGCCAGCCGCAAAAGAATGTGCATAGGTTTATATTGTGTTGTAAAAGTAATTTCTGTCCCGGGCATCTGATCTACCATTACCCTTAGTCCGGATAAATGCTTTTCCGCCTCAGTAATCAGCACCCTCTTGGGATTAAGCTTTTTGATTCTTTCCCTGATATATCGGTTTAAGTAAACTGGGGAAATTATCATCCCCATCCGGTCATTTTGATAGATTTCCAAGGTAAAAGCGATTAAATCAATATCTTTTAAAACTTCAAAGAAATTATAAAAGTCAGCCCGATCAGCAGGAAAGAAGCCCAGCTCATCTTCCGTGGTTTTCTTCATCACTTGAAAAAGCTTCTCTTTATCGGTCAAGATATCAAAGTTACAATCTTCTTCTATCTTCTTCAAAGTCATTTTGACACGCAGCATCTCTGTCAGCAACTGCTCTCGGGAAGAAATTTGCCTTTGATATAAGGCGTTTAACGCCACTTCTATGGTGTTCACCATTGCCCTCCTTTCCTTGGTGCTTTATGCCATTATTATACTATCCTTATTTAGTATGTCAATACTAAATATATAATTATAGCCACACAAATATAGCTCAACAATCAGTGATTTTCTGACAGTTGAGCTTCATGACTCATCATATTTTTTCTGCTACGAATCATTGCGTTTCGTTATCGCCTTTATGAAGGCTCTTTTTTTCATAGAACAATTATTGTAGCGTACTACTATTTTAGTTTTTAATTGGTCTGATCGTAATTCCGGCAACCCCATTTTCTTGATACAAGAATTCTGTCCTTGTCCAATGATAATGTCCGCTTGTTTATTAGAATTTTGATTTTTTCTTAAGCAAGGCACTGCTTGCATGTCGATATTAATCAGATTATATAAAACGCCCCACACGGGGGCATTAATCATCGCATACACCTCACCCGGAAGAAGGCTTGGGCGGCACTTCCTCCACCAGTGCGTCAGGATCCGGTTGAATCGGCTTCTTTGGGGCGTCCTCAGGAAGCGGATTTGTCGATGCCATGTCCGGTGGCTGCACCGGTTTCTCCGGTGTTGTCATCTCTGGAGCCGGTTTTTCTTCTGCCGGGGGTTTCGTTGTTTCAGCTTTTTTGATTGGAGCAGTGGTTTTCTGATCGGTGGATGTTCCCTTTTTGGTGTCGGAAGTTACAGCGGGTACGTCCACCGGGGTCTGTGTTTTATTGGTTTTCGGTGGTTCGCTCTCTGATGATGCTGCTTTGGATGGTTTTGCTTCGGTTGAAGCTCGTTTCTCATTTATCTCGGTCTCTGATGATGCTCCTTCAGGTGGTTTTGCTTCGGTTGAAGCCGGTTCCTCTTTTGTCGGGGATTGTTCCGATTCCAAATTCTGAATGGTTTCCTTGGTCTGGAATTCCTCCAGATAGGCTCCATAAAAAAACGGTTCCCAATTGTACCAACCCAAAAGCATCAGAAGAAGAGGAAGCACCACCACAGGGGGTCTCCACCAGGCAACTGCTGCAATCAAAGCAAAGCCCGCCGCCCACATACAATAATGACAAGGGATTACTCCTGTCGTCTGCCACAGCCACAAGGAATATACAGTAAGCCCGGCATGAAAAAGAACGGCAAACCACAGCAGGTAGGATGTCAACTTATGTTTCGTCAGCATAACTGCGGCACAAAGGAGATAAAAAGCGATCCCCAGAAAGGACAGGGCATTTCCCCTGCCATACGCGGCTATCACTGCGCCGATTAAGGCGACAATAACAAGAAGTCTCTTATCTTTTAACAAAGAAGAAATCACCAAGGTACCCCCTCAAGAAAATGCCTTTTGTATCCTGTCTTATGAAAAGCAAAAACACTTTTCCCTATCAATTCAACATGGGCAAGCTATTTCCTGCCAAAAATTAAAAAGCCGGTCCGGGCTGTTTCTTACTGCCCCTCCGGCTTAGGATGTTGCTTATCTAACTCCAAGGTTTCTCATTTTAAATCCTTTAAGTCTTCTAAGTCTTAAATTTTGTATCATTTATTATATCTTTTAGACATACTTATCTGGTTAAAAACTCTCCGGTGCTAACGCCGGCTGTATCAAAGGTGGCCATCTCGTCAGCCACTTTCAGGGCGGCATCTACCATGGGGAACATAAGGGCAGCGCCGGTACCTTCGCCTAGTCGCATTTCAAAATACAGTCTGGGTTTGAAACCAAGTTTTTCCAGGGCCACACTTTGCCCATATTCTTCTGAACTATGAGAAGCAATCATATATTCTTTTACCAGGGGCGCAAATTTAACTGCGGTAAGGGCTGCGGATGCGGCGATAATCCCGTCTAAAATAATAGGCACATGTTGGTAGGCAGCCTCTAAAATCGCCCCGGTAAGAGCGGCATGCTCCAATCCTCCTACTTTGGCCATCGTATCTAAAGGATCCTCCGGATCCGGTTGATTAATCTTAATCGCTTGTTTAATAACCTCTTGTTTATGTTTTAAAGCAGCATCCTTTAATCCGGTCCCTGTGCCGGTAACCTTTTCCACCGGCTCACCGGTAAAGACGGAAATAAGGGCCGAACTAGGCGTGGTATTCCCGATGCCCACCTCACCTGTTGCCAGGAGATTTACTCCGGAATCAATGGCTTGAGCCGCAATTTTGGCACCGGTAAGAATAGCCAGCAGGGCTTCCTTCTTGGACATCGCCGGCCCATGCAACATATTGTCCGTGCCGTTTTTAACCCGGTTTTCCATCAGTTCAGGGGGATCCAGGGGGCCGGCAATACCGATGTCGGTGCAGATTACTTCCGCTCCTCCATTTCGCGCCAAGACATTGATGCCTCCCCCGCCGCCAAAATAGCTATAAAACATTTGAGCAGTGATTTCCTGAGGAGCCGCACTGACACCTTCTGCGACCACACCGTGATCCCCGGCCATCAAAAGAACTGCTTTTCCTTTGATGGTGGGCTGTGAGGTGCGTTGAATCCCGGCCAGCTGTTGAGCAATATCCTCCAGAACGCCTAAGCTTCTGGTAGGCTTGATCTTGCTATCCACACGTTTTTGCATTGCGAGCATCGCTTCTTGATCTAGTTCTTCAATGCCCCGAACCAAGTCTTGTAAAGCTACTTCCAGTTCTTGTTCATTTGCTTTTTTAAGATTCTCTAAACCGTGTAATTTCATCTTTCCTAGTCTCCTTTGAATAATTTTTTTGATTTTTTTTAAAAAAATAAATTACCGCCACAATAGTTATTGTGGTCGGGACTTTGCCTTCATCACCGCCGCTTTCCGTTACCCCGGAAAGACTTTACATTCTTAGGCAGGTCTCCTGACTCAGATTCAAGCGTTCCAAACGCCCCTTCCCAGCATAGGCCAGTGGATTGGCGCGAACTCGTCTTTACAGTGGTGGGTCCGTCCCGGATTGCAACCGGATTCCCTATTCTCCCCCTATCGGGGCACCTAAGAACAATAATATATTCACTTTATATACAATCTAATTTTAACAGATAGGCGAAAAAAGTTCAATCCCAAAAATAAATCTATATCCGCTATCCGCTTAAACAACTCCTTGATCAATCATGGCGTCCGCCACTTTAACAAAGCCGGCGATATTGGCCCCGGCGACATAATTAATGTAGCCATCCTCCTGCTTGCCATAATGGACACATTGCTCATGAATATCCTGCATAATTGTGCGCAGCTTGTTGTCCACCTCATCACAGGTCCAGCATAGTCTCATGCTGTTCTGAGTCATTTCCAATCCCGATACCCCAACGCCGCCGGCATTAACGGCTTTCCCCGGTGCAAAGAGAATCTTGGCATCATGGAAAGTCTCCATGGCTTCGATGGTAGAGGGCATATTAGCACTTTCCGCCACACAGGTGCAGCCGTTTTTTAAGAGAGTCTTGGCTGCTTCACAATCTAATTCATTTTGGGTCGCAGTTGGTACCGCAATATCACAGGGCACCTCCCAAGGTCGTTTTCCTTCATGCCATTCTGCCCCAAATTTATCGGCATAGTCTTTGGCCGGACGGCGATATTTTACCCAGAGATCCTTCAGATATTCCAGCTTCTCACCTTGGATGCCGTCTTTATCATAGACATAACCAAATTCATCGCCGAAGGTTACCACTTTACCCCCCAGCTGGTTTACCTTTTCAATGAACATGGTACCTACATTCCCATAACCGGAGATAGTGATGGTTTTGCCCTCTACACTATCACCCCTGGTTTTCAACATTTCCTCCAGAAAATATCCGGTACCGTAGCCTGTAGCCTGAGGACGAATCAAGCTGCCACCCCAGTTGTAGCCTTTTCCGGTGAGAACACCGTTAAATTCATTCGTTATTCTTTTGTACTGACCGAAAAGATAACCAATTTCGCGTGCACCTACACCAATATCTCCTGCCGGCACGTCTGTGTTAGGTCCGATATGGCGGAAAAGCTCATTCATAAAAGACTGGCAAAAATGCATTACTTCGTTATCGCTTTTCCCCCGGGGATCAAAATCGGATCCGCCTTTGCCTCCGCCCAAAGGCAAGCCGGTAAGACTATTCTTAAAAACCTGTTCAAAGGCTAAGAACTTCATCACACTCAAGTTTACACTGGGATGAAATCTTAATCCGCCCTTATAAGGACCGATAGCACTATTCATTTCTACCCGAAAACCCCTGTTTACTTGAATTTCTCCTTGATCATCCACCCAGGGCACTCGGAAATAGATTACCCGCTCTGGCTCTACCATGCGTTCCAGTATCTTTGCTTTTTTATACTGAGGGTTTTTATCCAGGAAAGGCATTAAGCTGGTCACGACCTCCTGAATCGCCTGGTGAAATTCTGTTTCCCCTTGATTCCTAGCAATGACCTTTTGCATAAACTGATTCAACTCTGGGGACAGTTCTTTAAAATCACAGCTTTGCTCCACTGAGATTACCTCCTTTAAAAGTTTTTATAAAATTATTCTATAGTCAAAAACAAACCTAGTCATATATCTTCTTTCGGTGGGAAAACCTTGAGCAATCCTTTGATCAGTGCATAAAAGATAATTAGAACGCTAAAAACACCACCTAAATCGATGGCTATCACTTTCAATCCCAGACCGATTAAATCCATTTTGCTCCCTCTTTTAGATTAAGCAAGTTAGCCCATCAGTAATAACGGTACCAATGCCAGGATGATACCCCCCGCCATCATCGAGCCGATCTGCCGGGTACACGAATCAGATTTCCAAACATTAATAAACCGATCAGGGATACACTAATGGGTGCGATAATGCCCGCTGCCACTGTCACGCAAAGGGGAAATAAAATCAATACGCCGCAACAGAAATTGGCGCCAACCATTCCACAGCACACTTTGAGGCGCCAAAAATCAAACAGGGAAAAATTCATTCATAATCCCCGAGTTATAGAAAATCTACAGCATGCCGGGATCCACAGGAAAGGCTTGGCCTTGCTGAAATATAAAATTTAAGGTGGGATATTGACCAGAATTGCCCCAAAACCAATGGACAATAAAAGCATAGGTTCATAATCCTTTTTATAGCTAAATAGATTAAAGTACCGCCAATGATATACATTACTATGAATTGCCATTTAAACAGCAGTATTCCTTGTATCAATTCCTCCATTATCATTTCTTCCCTAGACATCTCTTAATTCAGCAATAAATCGGCTATTTAAACCAAAGTAAATAACAGGTCTCCTGCTTGTACGCTATCACCTTTCTTGACATGAATCCCATTAATTGTGCCGTTAACCGGGGCAACAATTTCATTCTCCATTTTCATAGCTTCCACAATCATAACCAGGTCATTTGCTTGAACAGACTGTCCTTCCTTAACTACCACATTCAAAATGGTCCCGGGTAGAGGGCTGGTCACTTCATTGGCAGCACCGGTTGCGATCGGTTTGGGAACAGACGGTTTCTCTACGGGAGCTTTCGGTGTTGCCGCTTTTGGTTGTACAGTCGGCACAGGCGGGGCAGCAGCTGCATTGTCTTTCATACCACCCACTTCTTCAATTTCCACCGCGAAAGTTTCTCCGTTTACGGTGACATTAAACTTTCTTATGCTTATCTTCCCCTTTCCATAAATCCTTTACGAGATGCCATAATCTCTGTTGTACCCAGAGTTGACCACATAGATTGACCTCCGGGCGCGCGCCTGATGGCGCTGAATTTAATATCTGCGACGGACCTTCCTGTATACTCATCTTTACATCACATTACAATATTCTGATCATCAAGACTTTTTACCTCTAATCTCTTTGGCACAATTCCACCAAGGTGCCAAAGGTAGCCTTGGGGTGCACAAAGGCAATTTTTGCACCGCCGGCACCATAACGTGGTTTTTCATCAATCAGGCGGATACCCCGGGCTTTCAATTCTTCCAAGGTTTTTTCCAAGTCTTCCACACGCAAAGCAATATGTTGAATACCTTCACCCTTTTTCTCAATAAATTTTGCGATGGGACCATCCGGGTCCGTTGATTCCAACAATTCTACCTCACTTTCCCCCATGGGGAAAAAACCTACCTTAACTTTTTGCTCTTCGACTACTTCTACCCCGGTCATGGGAATACCCATAACCCCTTCCCAAAAATTCTTGGCCTCTTCTAAATTTTTCACTGCAATTCCAATATGATCAATTTTAATGCTCATCTTTGCACCTCCTGTTCATCATTTTTCTTTTTTATCACGCCTTACCTCCTAGACCTCGGTTGCACTTTATTTTACATTGGCCCTGATAAAATCAATGATTTCCTGAGTAGTCGTCCCTGGCGTATAGACAGCAGCAATACCGGATTCCTTTAATAGGGTGATATCTTCATCCGGGATGACACCGCCCCCGATCACTAAAATATCCGTAATGTCTTGCTGTTTTAACAATTCTACTACAGGAGGGAACAAATGCATATGGGCGCCGGAAAGACTGCTTAGGCCTATTACTTGAACATCTTCCTGGATTGCCGCTTCCACTATCTGTTCGGGAGTTTGTCGCAATCCGGTGTAGATTACCTCCATCCCTGCGTCTCTCAGAGCCTGAGCGATAACTTTTGCTCCTCGGTCATGACCGTCCAGGCCGGGTTTTGCTATTAATACTCTTATTATTCTATCCGACATCTTCTCTCCTCCTTAAATGGTTGTAACGGACTGATAGTCGCCGAACTCCTCCCGCAAAATATTACAAATCTCGCCTAATGTGGCGTAGGATTTCACAGCTTTGATCAACACAGGCATCAGGTTTTCATCTGTCTGAGCTGCTGCTCTCAGTTCCTGCAAACACTTATCTACCTGCTGCTGTTCCCTTTCAGCTCTAACTTTCTGGGTTTTTTCCACTTGGAATTTTTCTACAGCCGGATCAACCCGCATTAGATTTTTCTTGCTTTCTTCTTTTATCTGGAATTTATTAACGCCAATTACTACTTGTTCGTTATTCTCGATGGCTTTTTGATAGCGATAAGCGCTGTTTTGGATTTCTTTTTGCATATAACCTAACTCAACACACTTCACAGCCCCGCCTAAATCATCAATCTTTTGAATATATTCCCATACCTTAGCCTCAATCTCATCGGTCAGAGACTCAATATAATAGGAACCTCCTAAAGGATCCACCGTATCTGCCACACCAATTTCATAACCGATGACCTGTTGGGTTCTAAGGGCAATTAATACAGAATCTTCCGTGGGCAAGGCCAAAGCTTCATCCCGCGAATTGGTATGTAAGGACTGAGTGCCCCCTAAGACAGCACTTAAGGCCTGATAGGCCACCCGCATAATATTTACATCTGGTTGCTGTGCCGTAAGAGTACATCCTGCGGTTTGAGTATGAAAACGCAGCATTAAGGATTTGGGGTTTTGCGCTTTAAATCTTTCCTTCATGATCTTGGCCCAAATGCGTCGCGCGGCACGGAATTTGGCGATTTCTTCGAAAAAGTTCATATGAGCATTAAAAAAGAAAGATAAACGAGGCGCAAAATCATCTACATCCAGCCCCGCTTGAAGCGCCGCTTCCACATAGGCAATACCATCGGCGAGCGTAAAAGCGATTTCCTGTACAGCTGTGGAGCCTGCTTCCCTGATATGATAGCCGGAGATACTGATGGTATTCCAATTAGGGACATTTTTAGAACAATACTCAAAAGTATTGGTAATTAACCGCATGGATTCTTTCGGAGGAAAGATATAGGTGCCACGCGCCACGTATTCTTTTAATATATCATTTTGAATCGTACCCGATAATTGTTCCGGAGTTAGACCTTGTTTTTCTCCCACGGCAATATACATTGCCAAAAGTACGGCAGCCGGGGCGTTAATAGTCATAGATGTACTTACCTTATCCAAAGGAATTCCTTCAAAAAGAATTTCCATATCCTTTAAAGAATCTATGGCAACGCCTACCTTTCCCACCTCGCCCCGCGCAAGAGGCTGATCAGAATCATAGCCGATCTGGGTGGGTAAATCAAAGGCACAGCTTAAGCCCGTTTGGCCCTGGTTAAGCAAATATTTAAATCTCTCATTCGTTTCTTCAGCAGAACCAAATCCTGCATATTGACGCATCGTCCAGAGACGCCCCCGATACATGGTTGGCTGTACACCTCTTGTATAGGGATATTCTCCGGGAAAACCTAGTTTATCCTCATATGAAAAATCATCGATTTCTGCCGGTGTATATATGCGTTCAATGTTAATCTCAGAATCAGTGGTAAAATCTTTTTTTCTTTCCGGTCTTTTCTTAAGACCCGCTTCAACCTTTGCTGTCCAGTCCTGTTTATTTTTTTTCACTTCAGCTATTTTTCCATCATCAAACATCTCATCCATTCCCCTTTCAGTCTCATGCTTCATTCAATCCTTGGTATTATTCAAAGCTTCCCGTCCTGATCGAATTCCGGCATTTAGAGCTTTTTCATTTAATTCTTCCGTACCGGCCGGAATACGAGCCAGCACAGCCTTCCTTAAAGCGTCTTCCGACACCACTCCGGTAATCCCGGCAATTACTCCTAAAGCAACAATATTAGCCGTCATTTCTCGACCTGTTTCCTGTTTGGCCAGCTCGGTGATAGGGATCTGATAATATTTACCTTTCTCTTGGGTAAGATCTTTGACCAAAGTGGAATCAATGATGATAATCGCATCTTCTTTAACCTGGGAAGAATATTTGCGATAAGCGGGTTGAGACATGGAAAGGAAAATGTCGGCGTTTTCCACCTTGGGATAGAAAATTTCTTCCTGAGAAATAATGACTTCGGCCTTACTGGCGCCTCCTCTTGCTTCCGGACCATAGCTTTGGGATTGAACCGTATTATTTCCATCCAGCACTGCCGCGCTGGCCAAAATAATACCACCCAGAATTAAACCTTGACCTCCGGTTCCGCTCAGTCTGATATTCCATGTTTTACTCATCTTATTTTTCCACCTCCTTGAACCCTTGCAATCAATTGATCATAGGCTGCGGTATACTCCGGAGCTTCCGCCCGATAAAGCTCGCCGATCAGGAACTTTTCCTTTAGTGCCTCTTCCGTCATTTTTGCTGCTGCCTTCACATTAACTGCATTTTCCTTATACCATTGTAACATATCCAAGGCTGTGCGCATTTTATTACGTCGTCCATAACGATGGGACATTGGGACATGGCCTCAATCACGGCAAATCCCTGATGCTGTGCCCCTGCTACAATCAAATCTGTTAACTGCTTAGCATGATAAGTGGTACCCCGGGCAACAAAGGTGGCTCCGGCCCCTTTGACCAGCTCACAAAGATCAAAATTCCTCTCTACCATACCATAAGGAGCAGTGGTGGCTCTTTTCCCGGTAGGGGTAAGAGGAGAATACTGCCCGCCGGTCATGCCATAAATATTATTATCGATAATAATGGCGGTGATATCAATATTTCTCCGACTGGCGTGGATTAAATGATTACCTCCGATAGCAGTGGAATCCCCATCGCCCATGAAAACAAAAACCTTCAATCGAGGTTCGGCCAGTTTTACTCCGGTGGCATAAGCCAGAGCTCTCCCGTGGGTGGTATGGAGCGTATTAAAATCCAGATAGGTGGTAGCCCTGGAGGAGCAGCCAATCCCGGAGACAATCACAGCTTCATCCCGGTTAATATTCATTTTTTCCATTGCCCGGGCAAAGGCCGAGAGTACAATGCCGTTGCCACAACCGGGACACCAAATATGGGGCAGTTTATCCTGACGAAAATATTTTTTGTAGGTTGCTTGCATTTATAATACCCCCTTTATACCGGAAATAATTTCGTCCGGAGTATGCAATTCCCCATTTACCTTTCCAATGCCTATGACCGGACATGTACCGGCTACAATGCGCTCCACTTCCTGTTTTAATTGACCCAGATTCATTTCAGGTACTACGATTGCTTTCACCTTCCCTGCCAAACGTTTCAATTCTTCTTCCGGGAAGGGCCAAATAGAAATCGGACGGAAAAGACCTACCTTATAACCTGCCAGATTCATCTCCCGCATCGCTTCCTTAGCAGTGCGGGCGGTTCCGCCATAGGCAACCATCAGAATCTCAGCATCTTCAACGTTACTGTTTTCCCAATCCAAAATATCCTTCAGATTATTATCAACCTTAGCCACTAAGCGGCGGTTCATCCGATCAACTTCTGCCGGCACCATAGTGGCATAACCACTCTCACTATGGGTAAGACCTGTAACATGATAACGGTAACCGGTACCAAAGGGAGCTAAAGTCGGTATGCCGTCTTCATCTGCACTGTAAGCAATATATTCCTCCGTGCTCACTTGAGGTTTTTTCCGCTCGATGATTTCCAGATCCTGTACTTCATCATAATTCAAGGGTTCTCTTAGATGACCGATAACTTCATCCATTAAAAAGATCACCGGGGTCATATATTTCTCCGCCAGATTTACACTCCTTACGGCTAAGGTGTAGCATTCTTTTACAGAAGAAGGACTGAGAGCAATTACCGGGTGATCACCATGAGTACCCCACTTAGCCTGCATAACATCACCCTGGGCAGGACTGGTAGGAAGGCCTGTGGAGGGACCACCTCTTTGTACATTGACCACAACACAAGGAACTTCTGTGATACAAGCAAAACCCAGATTTTCTTGTTTTAAGGAAAAACCCGGTCCGCTGGTAGCTGTGAGCACTTTTTTCCCCGTCAGGCTGGCGCCGATTATTACCGCCATACCGGCAATCTCATCCTCCATCTGAATAAACTTGCCACCGACAATAGGCAGTTCCCGTGCCATCACTTCTGCGATTTCCGTAGACGGGGTAATGGGATAACCCCCAAAAAATCGCACCCCGGCAGCTAAAGCACCCTGAGCACAAGCTTCATTTCCCTGAAGGACTTCAATACCTGTTTTTTTACTCATGCCTCACGCACCTCCATACAATAGTCCGGGCAATGCAGCTCACACGTCTTGCATCCGATGCAATTTTCCTCATGGCTTACCACGGCTTTGCCCAAATAGTCTGTTGTATAAACCTTCTTGGGGCAAAGACCGATGCAAATTCCACAGGCTTTACAAAATTTTGCCTCGTACTGAATCTTAAATTTTTTCATATTATCCTCCTCCTGCTACATCTTCGATACAGCTTCATAGAGACAACACCTGACATTTCTACTTTGTGCTTAGACCTCAAATTCCCTTTTTAGACCATCTCCCTTGCAAAAAACTTTAAACTCCTTATTACACAGTAAAAATTGTACTTGCCAAATAAAAAAGTCTTTTCACAATTGTCATAAAAGTTTGAAGTTTCTCAAATATCTTGAATTTTATTGTATTATTGTACTTATTCGCTAAATATCTTCTGTATCCTTCTAAATTCTTGAATTACCTATTGCTATTTTCTTTGTAGTTTCTTCTGTGATCCCGCAAGAAATCTTGCTTGCTTCCAGACGCAAAGACCGGCTACCAGAATGACAATTCATTCAAGCAGCCGGGAAAAAATTTCTCTTCTGATGTCAGGAACTCTGTTTATGGCACATATTGTTCTATGATACTTGTTACAAATCCATCCTTGGTGGTAACCCAAAAGGGCGGTGTGAAATCATCAAATTGACCCAGATAACGGGTAAATTCCTCAAGGGAAACGGGTTTATGTTTAATATCACCTGTCCAATCAATAATCTGATATTCGGTTTCTTCTGTCACCTGGTGCCCCATAGGATAACTTTTCGGATTATGGATATAAAACCCATTAGATAAATCATCCGGGTCAATGTTTAACTCCTTAAGTCTCTCCTCATCATCTAATGTTAACCATTCTATTTGATCTAATTGAAAAGAAGGTTTGGAGAACGTGTCGATGTCAAAATTTAAAATAAATCCGATATATCGACTTTCCGGTGTTTCCAAAAAATCCTCTGCCGTAGCTTTGTCTTGAGGAACAAGGTCCTCCATGGTTATTTGCCATTGTCCCAAGTCTTGCTTAATGAAATCAATGGCCACGCGCATAGGTTCTAAAAGAGCGAGATGCTTGCCCTCATCACTTTGCTTTTGTAATTTCCGGTAGTATTCAGCGATCATCAGATCTGTATCCGGCAGAGGATAATATACCGTACCGTTTCCATCCATCCAGCGTTCCACACACCAAATACCCTTAGCCCCTTGAACAATGGGCTGAGACAATAGAAGCTGGCTGGTCTCCCCTTGTGAAAGAGGAAATTTTACCACCATATGGTTCCCCTGGTACGTTTCCCGCGGCAAAAGCTCCTTCCCTTCCAGAAAGATACGCAACGCCGTTTCCTGACCTGCCGGTCTAGAAAAATCACCTTCACCGCTAAGCATCGTGCCTAAAAACTTTGGTTCGGACTTTTCATAAGAAAAAACCAGCAAAGGTTTCCCCATATCTCTTTCTTCGGTAACCCATCCATCATCTGTACTCATGCCACCGGGCATGATATCAACAGATTCCTCCGGTTTCAAGCGATATTCAATATTCCATATTTCCACAGGAGATGAAAGCAAATGATCAAAGAATGTCATTTTTTCAAGCTTGGTAATTTTACTATCGATAATCTTATAATTTGGATACGTGGCAATTTCCTGCTCAATGAATTGCTCCGCAAGATCCTGCACGGTTAACTGCTTTGTTTGAGGATTGCTTATTAATGCAATAAAAATCGCCACCACAACAATAATACCCGCCATGGTTATCCAAAATCCTGGCTTTTTGTAGTTTAAGACATTCATAATGCGTCCCTTCGTGTTATTTTCCCCAAAAGCAAGAGGACAGCCACCTACGATGCGCCGGCCTGCAGCCAAAGCCAAAAGGGATGAAGAATAATCCTTTTTGATGCCATCCCCCATTTGTTTAAGCACGCTTTCATCACAGGACAACTTCTCCATGACCATCACTCCTTATATTCATTGATTAACTTTTGCAGTTCGTCAATTTCCTGATGGTTTAGCTTATGATTTCTGGTGAATGCAGCCAGAAACCGGGGCAGAGAACCATCAAATTTTTCCTCCACAAATTGTTTGCTCTGCTCCGCATAAAAGGCTTCCTTAGTGAGGCGGGATGAAACGATGCCCTTTTTGTTTTCAAAAATTCCTTTCTTGGCAAGTCTTTTCAGGATTGTGTAAGTGGTTGATTTCTTCCAATCTAGTTCTGCCCCGCAAAGCTTTACCAACTCTCCCGACGGGATCGGTTCATTGGCCCAAATGATATCGGCAAATTTTGCTTCCATTTCCGTCAGTTTTAGTTCAATCATTTCATTTATCTCCTTCTGGTCTACAAAATCTAGACTTATATGTTTTAGTTTACATTTTGTAGACTTTATTGTCAAGAGCCAAAGTGAAGCTTCTGGCAGAATATGAAGGATACTTTCCTGTTATTTGGGTATGCTGAAAAAAATCTAAAATAAAGGGGGAAAAGGTTTATGGACACGATTGAAAATAACCTGAAATATTTTATCGAAAAACATGAGAATATTTATCATGCTTATGAAAACTACGGACACCTCATGCACGAAAACACGGGCCCCTTGGACGAAAAAACCCGTTGGCTGCTGAAAGTCGCCATTTCCACCACCTGCCAATATGAATATGCTCTAAGGACCCATATCATCAAAGCAATTAAATCCGGCTGTACTCGGGAAGAAATTGAGCACGCCATTATGCTGGTGGCCCCTACCGCAGGATTCCCCAAAACTATGGCTGGAATTTTAATATTGAGAGAGGAAATGGGCGAGATCCATCAAGGCGAGACCCATTAAATCCTTCCCACTACAAGGGCGGATTAGGGTCACATAAATAATGTAAATACATAAGCCGATAAAAATAAAAAGGTTTACCGAAAAACATAAACTTTCTCGGTAAACCTTTTTTATGTAGTTCAAATTTTATTTTAATGTACCCTGTAAATATGCTTGAGCAACTTCTTGAGCACTGCCACCTGCTCCAAGAACAATTTTAATACCTTTTTCCTTTAAACTATTAACCATGTTTTCCCCCATCTTGCCGGCAATAAGAACATCAACCTTCATATTATTAAGAAATGATGGCAAATAACCGGATCTACCTGGATTAGGGACAAATTTAGCTTTTCCAGGCTGCTCATTTTCAACTTCAAAAATATTGAAGTTGCTGCAATCCCCAAAATTTTCCGCTACATTTTCTTTGATACTTGCTACTGCAATTTTAGTCATTTTTTCTCCTCCCATAATTGACTAATTCTTATTAATCCAACTTTAAGCATCTGAGTAAATTCCAGACTTTTCTTAATTCATTAGCCCAACACCAGTTGACTAGGTTCATTTCTTTACGGTATACCGTTCACCTAATTATAATTAGTATTTTATTAATTGCTTTTAGACATATGTCACTTACAAGTATATTATACTGCATTTAAGGTATATGTCAATAACGTTATTGCTTTTTTGGTTAGAGCTGATGTTTATAAAAAAGAAAGCTAAGCCTCTTAATGGCCACATTGACCATGATGTTGGTGTTCATGGCAAACGGAACCGGTCGATTTCAGAGAGCCTTGCAGATAAGCTCCTGCCGCTGCTTTGGCCATACCACTTGCTCCAACTATAACCTCGATATTCTTTTCATTGAAGATGTCAATAGCGCCGCCACCCATTCCACCTGAAATAATTACATTCACACCCAAATCATTCAAGAAATTAGGCAAGAATCCTGGTCTATGCCCAGGGTTGGCAATGGTTTCGCTTTTGACGATTTGATTATCTTCGACATCAAAAATCATAAAACCTTCACAATGTCCAAAGTGCTCCGTCACCAGTCCATTATCACTTGCTACAGCAATTTTCATCATTTTGTTTCCCTCCATTTTTTTTAAAATTTCTGCAACCGGCTCAAGCCAATTGCCATTGAAAAGTTCTATCATACCCTTGTCACATGCAACTGAAATTTTGGGGTCGATGGGGATTTTAGCAAGGATCTTTAAATTATGTTTATCGGCTATTTCTTCTATGTGGCTTTCGCCAAATATCTGATACTCCTTATCGTTATCAGGGCATTTAAAATAAGACATGTTTTCCACCAGACCGATAATGGGGATTTTCATCATCTCCGCCATCTTGACTGCTTTCGACACAATCATAGAAACAAGCTCCTGTGGTGAAGTCACAACAATAATTCCGTCAACAGCAATGGATTGAAATACTGTTAGAGGAACATCGCCGGTACCTGGAGGCATATCGATAAACATATAATCCACATCGTCCCATATAACTTCAGACCAAAACTGCTTGACCATACCGGCAATGAGTGGGCCTCTCCAAACAACCGGATCGGTATCGTTTTCTAAAAGCAAATTAACAGACATAATGTCGATACCGCTCTTGGTTCTAACAGGGATTAATCCATGCTCACTGTTTGAAGCTCTTCCGTTAACACCAAATGCTTTAGGAATAGATGGTCCGGTAACGTCCGCATCAAGAATGGCGGTATGATGACCCATTCTATTCATTGTAACCGCAAGCATTGAGGTTACCAGAGACTTACCAACTCCTCCTTTTCCACTGACAACACCAATAACCTTTTTGACGCTACTCATCTCATGCAGTTGCTCAGAGAAATCCGTCTCTTGTTCTTTTCTTTCTGTGCAGCCTTCTGAATTACTGCTGCGGCTTTGATTGCATTTTTCGCTCATACTTTTGCTCCTTTGCTAGATATTAAAGTTTTATATGTAAACATCAAATTAACTTTAACCTCTTTGGTTATTTCAGCCTGTAAGGGTCATATCCCTTATAATTAATTATAGTCACTGAATTATCACTTTTTAATAGATTCAGTAATTCATTGTGCTTTTTATTGCCTCTTCCGCGAAGTCTTTAATAAGCATGACTTTTAGTCATCACATTATTAAAAAAGTAGATTCATTGTCTTGTGGTAAACCTCTTTAGCAGCCGTCCCTGAGGTGCAGTCTATATCTACAATAGTTTGACCATTATTAATAGCTTTTACTGCGTTGGAATCAAAGGGTATTTTGCCGATAAAGGGCAGACCCTTTTTTACACAAAACTCCTCAATTTTTTCTGTGTTTTCAATGTTAGTGTCATACTTGTTGATACATACTGCTATTTTTATTCCAAATTGAGACGCTGTATCTATGATGCGCTTCATATCGCTGATGCCTGATATTGAAGGCTCTGCGACTATCAAAACCATATCCACGCCACTAAGTGATGCAATAACAGGACAACCTATGCCCGGAGATCCATCAATTATGGCCAGCTGAGTATCAACTGCTGCCGACTTCATCTGTTTTTTCACCTCAGTTACAAGCAATCCGGAGGTACCGCTGCCCATTTTAAGTTGTGCTGTTGAAAACACTTTTTCCTTATCAGAATACAGCATTAATTCTCCAGCTACTGCCGGTATCAAAGTTATCGCTTCTAGAGGACAAACATACTCACAAACGCCGCAGCCTTCACAAGCAAAAAAATCCACTTTATATTTTTCATCTACTAAAATAGCATCAAAGCGGCAATTTTGTCTGCACTGACCGCATTCAATACACAGTTCCCGATTAATCTCCGCTTTTGGCAATCCATAATAGTCAGTTCTTTCCGGTTCAGCATTCCACCCGGTTATAAGGTGCAGATTAGGGGCATCTACATCACAATCCGCATATGCCTTGGCATCGGCGAGTTTTATAAATGCACTTGCTATTGTAGTCTTTCCGGTACCCCCTTTTCCACTAAGGATTAGTAGTTGTTTCATGCTGCACCACCTTCGTTACAGTTTTTAACAGAGAAAAAAACAATTCCTCCATTGTTACTGTTTTTAGCAAAGAAGAAAACAGTTCCCGGTACTTTTCACTCTTATTTACGGCAATTTCTGCATTTGAATTCAATGTTCCCAGGTCAGTGTCAAAAGGAATCTGTCCTAAAATCTTAATATTGTTTTCTAAACAGAACTTCTCTGCCGGATTTTCTTCTTCCAAACATTTGTTAAGAACCACTCCAAAAGGCTTATCAAATATCTTTACCAGTTCGTATACCATTTGGAGGTTGTGAACACCAAACAGTGTCGGTTCAGCTACCAATACGCAATAATCTGCATCTTTGATGCTTTCCATAACAATGCAGGCACTCCCGGGGGGGCAATCAATAAAAGTTGGTTTATTGGGGTCCAGATTTTTCTCGGCAAGTAGATCTTTTATGATAGGAATACCCGAAGCCTCACCGGTGTTTAGTATTCCTGTGTATATCGTTACTTGGCCTGAAGTGCCTTCTTGTACTTTGCCAATAACCTTGTCTTTTTCAGATAGTGCCTTTTCCGGGCAAACCAAGATACAGCCACCACAGGAGTGGCACACATCGTCAAAAACAATCACTTTATTTTTAATATAGGCAAGAGCGTTGAATTTGCAAAAATCAACACATTTTCTGCATCCATTGCATAGTTCATGATTTACCTTTGGAATCTTTATTGATATTTCTGTATCCTTAATTCCATCAGGCTTAAAAAACAAATACCCATTCGGCTCTTCTACATCACAATCGATATACGTTGATGATTGCGCTGCCATCGCTAAATTTACTGACACCAGCGTTTTTCCCGTGCCGCCCTTACCGCTTAGCACAGCGATTCTCATATTAATTGCCGCCTTGTCCATGAAATCCAGCATGAAATTCATTCAGCATGGGTAGTTTCCCATCGATAAAAGCGGCGATATTATCCTTTGCCAAAGCTGATGTTGTTTTATATATTTTGATATCGGCAGATTTAATCACGTCGGCAGCGTTTTGCCCACATCTAGGGATCAACAAAACATCTACTTTATTATCTACTATTGTTTGTGCAGCTTTAATTCCGGCACCCCCTGTGCTTGTTGCCGCACTGTTATCAATAAATACACTTTCTTTAGTTTCTATATCATAAATAAGATAATAGGGAGTGCGCCCAAAGGATGCACATACGTTTGACTCTAAAGTTTTTTCATCTACTGGAATTGATATTTTCATAAGAATCCTCCGTTCTTTTTTAATTCTAAATAAATCATCTACCATGCCTTTGCCTATGGCAACCGCGTCTACAACTATTCCCTAACCCATCACAAAGACGGTATTCACCACCCTCAATCAACAGTACCTTTCCCTTAACTAATGATTCGGCCAACTTTCTTCTGGCCTCAATATAAATGCCTTGAACGGTACTACGAGCCACATTCATCTTCGCGGCGCACTCTTCTTGTGTAAAGCCCTCCAAATCAATAAGTCTTATCGTTTCATACTCATCAACGGTCATGTTTACATGTTTTTTTGCATCTGATGATGAATCAAGGGGACCGAATCTATTACTCTCAGGCAAGCAACAAACTTTTCTCCATTTCATCGGTCTTGCCATGGTTTATCACTTCCCTCTTAATCAGAAATAACCAGAGTGTCCTCAGGTTATCTCTGATTCCTGTTATAGGTTCTCTAATTGCTTATCAATAGCTTCAAGTTGATCTTTTAACATAGTTTTCTGTTCATGGAGCAACTCTTTTTCTGTTTTCGTGGAGTTCTGATTAGATGAGGTCTGGTTAACTGCAAAACCTCTACCAAAACCGCGGCCATAACCGCGGCCATAACCACGACCAAAACCTCGTCTGCAAGCATTTCCAAGACCGAATCTCATTCCAAAACCAGCTCCACGCTTGACTAAATTCGTACCTGTGCAAAGACCTAAACCTCTTCCCGTCGTTGATCCAGCGCCTATTGGGCCGGTTCCATCCCTTCTTGGCATGTTCTTCACCTCCTTATGGTTTATGACATATGCTTTATACTCATACTATACTCTGTTTGCGTCATATGTCAATAACCTTTCAGAGAAAAATGGTGAAATGGAACATTTTTGTCGGGTCATTAATTTTTTCTTTGAAGATTCTTCCCTTGAAACGAAAAAAGAGCGTGTCGCTCAACGTATTAAATTAACGTTTTGCAACACGCCCATCCTTACGCTTATATTCTCCGATTAAAACACTTAGCGTCGGCAGCTCGGAGATATATTTATTTTAAAAGAAATGAAGATAATTATAGGTTTTGGAACAGGTGGATGTGATCCACGTCCAGCGATAAATTTACCATTGATCCCACCTTTAAATCCCACCTATCCCACTCATTATGGGATAAGGCAACATACCAATTTCCTTTTCCTTCACAGATCACTTCAACATGAGAGCTGTAAAATATAATTTTTTCCACATAGGCTGTCCAGGTATTCTGTTTATCGGAAATAAAATTTTCCCTTGGCCTAAGCTCCAATTGCCCCGGCTGAATCAAAAGGCAAATTTCCTTCTGACCCTTGCTGCTTTCATTATTTGCTATGTTTAATTCGGTTACTTTGCTTTCAGGCAATGGCCCAAAAAAACAGTGATTATTTGGATCTCTAAACCAGAACACACCGTTAATGTAGTCAAGTCTTCCTTTGATGATATTTTTACTCCGGGTAAAACCAGCAACAAAAAGAGAACGTGGCTTATGAAAAACCTTCGTGGGATCTCCTTGTTGCAGGATTTTTCCTTGATTCATAACTATTACCTTGGTCCCTAACTGTAAAGCCTCCATAAAGTCATGTGTAACATGAATAATTCCCAATTGTTCTGCTTGATGTATCTCGTGGAGCAGCATCTGCATGGACTGCCTTGTCTGCGGGTCCAAAGCTGATAAGGGCTCATCCAGTAAAAGAACAGGAGGGTTAATCAAGATGGCCCTCGCGAGAGAGACCCGCTGCTTCTCACCACCACTTAATGACTGAGGGAAACGCCGCAGCAAATGTGAAATACCCATCACTTCCGTTAACCTTGCCAATCGGTTAAGGGTGCTCTGTTCTTTATGCCTTTTTCTGGCCTTGGCTCCGAACAATATGTTTTCCTTTACATTCAAAAAAGGAAAGAGCAAGCTGTCCTGATAGGCAAATCCCAAGCCCCGCGCCTCCGGAGGCCATGAGGTAATATTGTGATCATCAAGAAATATCTGTCCCGAAACCGGTTTGCGCAAGCCGACCAGGGTTTCCAGTAACATTGTTTTTCCACATCCGGTAGGACCAAGAATTATTAAGTACTCATTTTGATTCAGTGAAAAGTTAATATCCTTAAGCTCAAAGCTTCCGGCTCTGACGTTTAGGTCTGCAACTTGAAAAAAAGGGCGATTCATACCCGTACCTCATTTCGAAGAAACGCTTTTATTAAAATAAGCAATACCAGAGCCAATAAAAGCATGACTATTGCCGCGGAAATGGCAAATTTTATATCGCCAATTGACATGTTAAGAAAAACTGCCACGGAAAGTGTCTCTGTTTTCATCCTTGTGATCCCGGCCAGCATTGCTGTTGCTCCAAACTCTCCTAAGGCACGGGTCCAGGCCATCATGGTTCCACTCATAAGACCGTTTTTTGCCAAAGGCAGCGTAACCATCAGAAAGACCATGGGCGGAGAAAAACCTAAAGTATTGGCCACCCTTTCCATTCGTTGATCTATTGCAGAAAAAGCTTGCTTAAAGCTTTTAATGGCAAAAGGAGTGGCAATAAACCATTGGGCCACAATAACACCCAACGGGGTAAAGACAACGTTGATGCCGACCTGGGCCAAGCTTTCGCCCAAAAACGGACCAAAAAAAATCATTAATGCAATCCCGCTTACCAAGGGAGGCAATACAATCGGAATATCTATTAACACTTCTAAGAAAGCACTGCCCGGAAGCCGATAGCGGGACATAATATAGCCGCATGGCAAGGCAAAAAGGACAGCAAAAAGTATGGCCAGTAAAGAAGTCCAAAGGGTAAACTTTATGGAAAAATGAAACTCCGGATGTTTAAGTATATTAATAAAGGTATCCAGATCACTAAAGGAGCATAAACCGATAATCACTAACAGAAGAAAAAGAATCATAACAGCAAACATGATCCATAATGCAGCAAAATATATGCTGCCGGACAGTTCGCTATACTTATTCTGTTTTAAAGCCATATTTTCCAAAAACTCCCGGGCCATTTTCCTGTACGTATTCCATAAAACTCATAGCCAGCTCGTGATCTGTCGAATATATTAACGAGGCAATAGGTATTTCTTCTACCTGATTAACCGCAGGGTCAATTTCAACGACTTCAATTTTATCTCTATCTTTAAACGTATTGCTGTATTCAACAATTCCTGCATTTCCCTGTCCCATGGTTATCGCAGCCATTACCTTAGCGGGACTTTCCAAATTGGCTATAATATTCTCTTCTATTTCATCTGTTTTGCCGATCTTAGCAAAAATCTTATACGCCGTTTTGCCTATAGTGGTAGCATCCTTATCCGGGATTACCAATTCTATCCCTTCATTGGCAAGGTCTTCAATTGACGATACTTGACCCGGATTATCCTTGGGGGTAACAATCACCGGAGTATGATAAGCGATTGGACTAATCACTAGATCAATATGTCCTTTTTCCTCTGCCTGTTCAACAAAAGTCATCCCTCCAGGCATGTAGATATCTCCTTTTTTCATAGTTTCTACTTGATTCAGCAAAGCGCCGGAATTATTAAAGTTCATTTCAACTTTTACTCCAGTTTCCTCTTCAAAAGAGGTAGCCAATTCGCTGACAGGCTCTTTCAGATTGGCACCCACATAGGCAAATAAAGATTTTGCTTCCTCCGTAGTGTTATCTGCTTCATTAGCGCAACCTCCCAAAACAAATAAAGCCATCACCACAATTAATATCAATCTTATCTTTCTTGTTGCGTTGTAAAACATTTTTTCCTCCTTATAATTTTCATAGGCTCCCGGCATGTGCCAAAGCAGATGCCAAGACCCATTAGGTTATTAATTTAATTTTCGGATAATTCCATCTTTACACCAACATCAACCGGCTTGCCAAAATAAACCCAAGTGGTATTAATTGAATCAACACCTGTAGCAGCATATCCCTCTATATTTTCCGCATTGATTCCACCGGTTGCTATCAGTATGATTTCTGGATTTATTTCTCTTATTTCTTCTACAATTGCCCTCAACTCCTCATGTGGGATTTTATCAAATTGGATCCCATCGACACCGGCTCGGCACAGCTTAAGAGCGTCTTCCCTGCACTTAGTCTCAACAGTGATCTTTTTTTCACATGCTCTGGCCTTGAAATGAGCCAACTTATTTAAAAACCCATCTATCCCGCCCAGAAAAACCGTATGTTCTTGAAAAATCAGGATCGTTTCTGATAAGCCAAGCCTGTGGGGCAAGGCTCCCCCATCTACTGCGGCTTTTATGGAGAGTTCCTTTGTTCCGGGGAATATTTTGCGTGTCGTAACCACTTCTATTTTGGGATTTATTTTCTTGGCACTGTCCACCAGCCTTCTTGTCCTGGTGGCAATTCCGGAACAATATTCCAGGATATTCATACATACCTTCCATGCCATATGCAGGCTTTCCGCGCTGCCCTGCCCTGATATTAGAACATCTCCGGCATTTACCATGGTACCGGAAGGAATCATATGATTTGTTTTTATCTCCAGTTTTTCAAAAATCCTTTTTGCTACATCGGTGCCGCAGATCACGGCATTTTGCCTGGCGGTATAGGTAATACTTCCTTTTTGGCTTCCAATATTCAACACGTGTGTTGTCAAATCAAGATAAGGAATATCTTCTTTAATAAGCTTATTGATTGTTTCATCGGTTATAAACAAATTATTAACCTCCTATTTTATCTTAATTGTTAGATTTTACTACGCCCACCTTAGTACCTTTCTCCAGATACTCCGAATCAGTTTGATAATAACCGACGTCTTCCTGAAGAAGGAGGCCTGGAAAAAGTAATCAATTTCATGATGACTTTGCTTCAGTTATCTTTGGACACATAGGCAAACCAATAGCTCGCAAGTTGCTTGTAAAATCCTGCATACTCTACAAAAAACCATGTCTTAACAATTCACAAGTAGTTTAAGTCATGTCTTATTAGTTATAGTTTCTTTAGTTCATATATGTCTCATTATACTTTGAAAAGTATAACGTGGCAAGTTAAAGTACTAATGATTTTTTATTTGTTGGCCTTTGTTAGTCTCACAGGTAATTTAATTTTGCAATATTATTAAATCAAGGAACATGGTTTTTCTTTCCCACGTCTATAACTTGTAACCTTTCATACACCTTATGATGAAATTTAGCAATCAAATACGATTCGAAAGAAGGAGAATCTTAATGAAAAACGCTTTGAAAACGGGAATACTTGCCTTGATGATACTTCTTGCCCTCTCAAGCAGCGTTATCGCACAAGGAAAATCCGGAAGTAATGAAATCCAGGTTAAGATCAATTACTTTATGGAGTGGGGAGAAATTTCCCAGTACAATCTGGAGTTTGAAAACAGGGAAAAACCTCGGATCGAGGAGGGAAGAGTACTCGTTCCTTTAAGGAAGATCTCTGATTCCTTGGGGTTTGCGGTATCATTTGATCATAAAACAAAGCGCATCGATTTAACTGACGACTATGGAAAAAAGATTGTAATGACCTTGAACAGTAAAAAAGCCCTGGTAAATAACACCATAGCAGACGTGGATGTGCCTGCTAAAGTGGTGAACCAGATTACTTTTGTTCCTCTCAGATTCATCAGTGAGAATTTTGACCAGAAAATTGTGTGGGACCCAGCCCCACGCACTGTTATCATCGATAATTTCATAATTTCCACACCTGAGTACCTATTCAATAAAAAAACACTGGAATTAAGTAAAAGGGATAAATCGGGCAAGGGACAGCATTTGGTCCTGGATAAAATTGATATGAGTGTGGATTGGGTAGGTATGCAGGTAACCAAGACCGGAAACGGAAATGACGTTATTGTCATTAATAATAATACCGGAGCACCCCATTTATTTTACGATATCTACACAATCTATGTTTCGGAAAAGGAGATCGTCGATCAAAGTAAGGTGCATGCTTTGTTTTCCGGAAAACCGGTCTTCAGTGCCGACGGAGATCAGGTTGTCATTGGCGATGGAAAAACCGCCCGGGTTTATGATGACCGGACAAAAAAAATATTGGATAATTATGACCTGCTAAGTCTTTTTAAAGGGGAAATGGATCCCAATCCATCCGGTGCATGGGAAAATTCATATGTAGTTCTAGGTTTAGGCGATAATTATATTTTGGTGAAGGATACCTTTAAAATGCTCACCAAACTGGTTTATTTAGACACTAAGGAAATAGTGCATATCTATCAAGAGCTTCTGTCAGATGAAGAGCAGGAAAAAGCATTGATCGATGCCGGACCCTTTGGAAGTGGGGATCGGTTAAGATTCATTGAAGAAAGTGGCGGTAAATTAATTTTTGATAAGTATTATGATGAGGGGTCTTATGCCAAAACGAAGCAGGTTGCTTACCCCATTGTTTCCAGGGAACGGATTCATTCATGTGCTGGATCACCGGATGTATTACCATAATCTCTACGACAATACCATGAAAGAAATTGAGAATTTCTTGATTCCATAAATATTCAAGCTCATCACCTAAGCATTAATTAATTTTACTATTTTAGGCAAGTAAAAAGGGTTCCAGGAATAATCCTGAAACCCTTTTTACTATGGTGCCGGAGACCGGAATCGAACCGGTACGATCTGTGAGGATCGCAGGATTTTAAGTCCTGTGCGTCTGCCAGTTCCGCCACTCCGGCAAATTTTGGAGGCGCCACCCAGATTTGAACTGGGGGTAAAGGATTTGCAGTCCTCTGCCTTACCACTTGGCCATGGCGCCTCGCGCGAAGTTTATAATAACATAGTTTGGCGCCATTTGCAAGTATCATTTGTAATTTATCAAAAATTTTTAATCACTTTTATTGCTTTTATCATGTTTTGAAAGGACAAAAGCTGAATTTAGACTTGATCCTAAGAATAAAAACCTTGGTTAAGAGTGAAACTATAAAAAATAATACGATTATGCCAAGGAGGATATCGGATGAAAAATAAAAAAACAATACTGATCATCTCATTTTTATTAATGATTATGACTGTAGTTTTTTTAACCTATGAATCAGGAAGAGCACAGTCAAGACCAACATTATACTGGGGCAGCAGTGGCAGCAATGTAACCTTGGTGCAACAAAAATTAAGTAGTTGGGGTTACTATAAAGGGCCTATTGACGGATATTTAGGAGCCTCGACTTTTAATGCCATCAAAGATTTCCAACGGAAAAACGGGCTTACTGCCGATGGAATTGTGGGAACTCAAACTTACAATGCCCTAGGCATTGTTTCCGGAACAACAGGCCAAACAACCTCTCCTCCTGAATATCAGCCGAGTAAGGTTTCAGTAAGCGGTGACACTATGCTCCTGGCACGAGCTATTCATGCGGAAGCAGAAGCAGAGCCTTATATAGGAAAAGTCGCTGTAGGGGCAGTACTTTTAAACCGCGTCAGTAATGCTGACTTCCCCAATTCATTATCCGGAGTAGTATATCAGGGGCGGGCTTTAGAGTCAGTTGCCAATGGTCGGGTTAACACCCAGCCTAATAATGACTCTGTCAAAGCAGCCAGAGATGCGTTAAACGGCTGGGATCCTTCTTATGGCTGCTTATATTTTTGGAACCCTTCCAAACCGGTGAGCGCTTGGATTTGGACCCGAAAAATAGTCGTTAAATATGGAAACCATGTTTTTGGAATATAAATATGAGGTGGTAAAAAATGCAGCGTCATTGGTTAACGGGTTTATTAACAATCGCTTTACTTGTTACGGGGGTTTGGGGTTTCGGTCAATATCGGATTAACCAGGAAAACAAAATTCTCATGGAAAACGAACATCAACGCTCTTTTTACAATCTAGTGGAAAACGTGGAAAACCTTTCTGTACTCACATCAAAAAGCCTTGTTTCCGGTTCCCCCCAACAAAGTATTAGATTATTGTCCGATATCTGGTGGCAATCAAATTTTGCCCAAGATAACCTGGGTCAACTGCCTCTAGCCCATACTACTTTGACCAGGACTCAGAGATTTCTCACCCAATTAGGGGATTATGCCTATACTATGGCCAAAAACACAGCCGATGGTCGCACCATGAATACGGAACAATTAAATACATTAGAGGATTTACATAACCAAATATCCCAGCTGAGCGGGGACTTGATAGAACTACAAAAAGAAGTGCAACAGAACGGCATTAATTGGCAAGAAACAAGGAAGGCGAGTAATAATAAATTAAAGCAGGAATCCACTGATTACTTGAATTCAAATTTTGCAAAAATCAATGAACAAATGAATCAACATCCTACTTTGATCTATGACGGCCCCTTTTCCGATCATTTGGAGACAAAGAATCCTAAGGCCGTTACCGGAGCCATGATTAGTGAAGAAGAGGCCAAAAAGCGGGCACGGGATTTTGCCGATCTAAGAGATGATATTGAATATGTGGTGACTGATAACGGCAAAAGCACTCCAGAGGCCAGTATTCCCATTTACTCAGTTCGCATTGCACCTCGGGTGCCCAATCAGGGCGAGGTCATTTACGTAGATGTAAGCCAACAAGGCGGACATATCACCATGATGATGAATTCACGTAGTATTGGAGAGGCAAAAATAGGTCTGGAAGAGGCCTTAGAAAAAGCCGAGACCTTCTTGTCAAAAACTTCGTACAAATCCATGGAGCCTACTTATTCTCTGCGTCAGGAAAACACCTTGATCGTCTCTTTTGCCTATCAGGAAAAGGATGTCATTATATATCCTGATCTGGTAAAAGTAAATGTCGCCCTGGATAATGGTCAAATTGTGGGGTTTGAAGGTTTAGGCTATCTGATGCAGCATGAAGAACGTAATCTGCCCGAACCGAAACTTTCCCTTGAGGAAGCAGAAAAAAAATTAAACCCCAATCTATCGGTAGAAAGCAAACGCCTTACTTTAATTCCTCTGGCAACAGGAAAGGAAGTCTTGTGCTATGAATTTAAGACCTCTTATAAAAAAGATCAATTTTTAATTTATATTAATGCCCATGATGGTGTGGAAGAACAAATTCTGCAGTTGCTCCTTACACCGGGAGGAACGTGGACGATGTAAATATGGGATAATTTGATATCAATAAAAAAACAGAGATCATTGATCTCTGTTTTTTTATGGCACTTTTGGAGCGGGCGAAGGGATTCGAACCCTCGACTTCGACCTTGGCAAGGTCGCACTCTACCACTGAGTTACGCCCGCAAATGGTGCCTCGGGCCGGAATCGAACCAGCGACACGAGGATTTTCAGTCCTCTGCTCTACCAACTGAGCTACCGAGGCTAATGGCGGAACTGACGGGAGTTGAACCCGCGATCTCCGGCGTGACAGGCCGGCATGTTAGACCACTACACCACAGTTCCAATGTTCATGGTGGGCGATGACAGGATTGAACTGCCGACATCCTGCTTGTAAGGCAGGCGCTCTCCCAGCTGAGCTAATCACCCAAATCTTTATCGGCACAAGCTATAGTATACACAAATTTTCTCTTATTGTCAAAGACTTTCTTTATAAAATTAATCTTTGTTTCTCTCAAGCGCTTTTTTATTATAACTAAGATCCTACCCCTTGTCAACTGAAAAGAGAAAAATTTGCTCTCTCTCTACTTAGTGGAGCAAGGGGTAGAACCTTGCCTCATTCTAACATTTGTCTTAATTATCGTACAAATAAATAGATTGATCTTTTTCCTGCCAAGTGATTTCACATCCCAGTATATCTGCTAATAAACGTGCCGGGACCATGGTGGTCCCCTCCTTTATGGCACCATAGCCCAGGATTTCTCCTTGGGGAGATTTGATCGCAAGCGTTAAAGGTTCAATCTGAAACTCGCCTGTGGATGAAATTAGCAATATGGTATTATTCTGCCAATGCACATCTCCACCGCAATAATTGGCTACTTGCCTTAATGGTACCATTACAGTCGCTTTTTGCAGATAAGGAGAAACAGGTAATTCATACGTCTGATAATCTACTAAAACTAAGGTTGATCCAACATTCATTTGGACATTAAACAAGGGGGTTTTACTGCCTAGTTTTTGGATTGCCAATTTTAATTGCTTATTTATATCTTCTTCCACAAAATCCGGTTTGATGCCTTTTCCGTTAATATCCTGTCTGCCCCTTGTTAAGTACTTGGCTGTTGTTAATTTTAATCCGCCTCCGTCACTCAAAGAAAAAATCGTTTGTACACTGCCTTTTCCATAGGTTTGTGTCCCGATAACGACACCGGTTTTTGCGTCTTGAATGGCGCCGGTTAATATCTCTGCAGCACTGGCTGTTCCTTCATTAACCAACACAGCAACAGGAATTCCGTAAGGCGTTTGGAAAGTTCTTAAGGTATATTCCCGGTCACCTCTTTGAACTACATGAACCACCGGCCCTCGGGGTACAAAATTCGCCGCAACTCCACTGCTGCATTTAGTAATCCTCCCGGGTTATCTCTTAAATCCAGCACCAAGGTTTCATCCCTGGTCAACTAGATCTTCTAAAGCATCGGTCATTTCCTGAGCCGATCTGGAGGTGAAATTAAATAATTGAATGTAACCGATGCCCTGTTCTAATAAGCGATATTCCACACTGGGAATATCGATAGTTTGCCTTTCTACCGTAAAATGCAGGATTTTTTCTGCTCTCTTTACCGTGATTTTAACTTTAGTACCTTCCGGGCCGCGCACTTTCGCTGCCGCCTCACTGGAGGTTAAGCCACGTATATCCTCATCGTCGATGTGGGTGATAATATCCTTTTCCTTTAAACCGACTTTTTCTGCCGGGCTCCCTGGTATGGGACGTACCACTTGAACCTGACCGTTAGACTCAGTAATATACATGCCTACGCCCACATAACTACCACCTAAAGAATTTAAATAATCCATAAAATCCTCCGGGGAAATATATGAAGAATGAGGATCATTTAAGGCTTCAACCATCTCCGAAATTGAATCCTTAGTTAAGACATCTGCATTGACCTCCTGATAAAAGCGCGTTTGAATCAAGCTTCGGGCCTCATCCAAGCTATTAGCCCCATAAGCTGTTCCTGTACATACAAATATTAAAATAATCGCTAAAATTAAGCCCCTTTGTAATCTCTTACTCATAATTTTACCTCCTCATACTCTTGAATTGATGGACATAAATGTTTTAGGGGACAAGATGAACATTTTGGCTTTCTCGCGAAACAAATTTTACGACCATGCCAGATGAACCAATGATGCGCATCACCCCATTTTTCTTCGGGAATCAGTGCTGTTAGTTCACCTTCCGTCACAGTGGGATTGGTACCGCTGCTTAAACCCAAACGAGCAGAAACCCGAAAAACATGGGTATCTACCGCAAAAGCAGGAATATTAAAAGCATTGCTCAAAATAACATTAGCTGTCTTTCTTCCCACCCCCGGCAAAAGCAATAATTCCTCCCTGGTTTGGGGCACTTCACCTCTGAATTGATCCTGAATCAGCTTAGCACTGGCAATGATATTTTTTGCTTTATTCTTATATAGACCGCAAGTCTTGATCTCTTGTTCCAATTCTTCCGGTTTAAGCCGGGAAAATTGCTCCGGAGTTTGATATTTTTTAAACAAAGCCTCGGTAATCTTATTTACTTGATTATCATTGGTTTGGGCTGATAATATAGTAGCCACCATCAGTTCAAAGGGATTAGAAAAATTTAGGGCAGTAGTCATGCCCCGATAGGTATCCTCCAATATCGCGAAGATTTCTTGCTGAACCTTACTGAGACCTGTCATATTAAAAAAAATTCCTTTCCTTTTTTTAACCACCTTTACTATGGTATACCTTATCATCTATAATTGTAAATGAAAACATGAAAAAATCGCAATGCAACATTGCGACTTTTTCATGTTTTCATTTAGTTATTGCATGCTCTGGCCCTGTAATTGCTGAATTTGACCAAGTGCTTGATTGATTTGATTCTGGTCGGCATTTTGCACCTGATACCATCCCTGCTGATTCATAAAATTAAAGATCTGATGATTGGCTTGTAATTCTTCCTGGCATATTTTTAATACGTCGGTAAACAAAGCATCACAAGCTGTTTCTCGTGCCATGCCGGTATAAGAATCCGCCAAATACTTTTGATGCAAGAGACATTCAGAAGCAATAGATTTATCATTCTGAGGCATGTACTCTTCCTCCTTTTATTTTTTTAGGACATCATATTATTTCCCTTGGTGACATGTTGATTTAAGGTATCAAAGTGCCTTTGATGCATATTTGCTATATCCTGATACATATTTTTACTTTGAGGATCAGTCACCTGATTCGCTGCATCCTGGAACTTTTGAACCTGCTCTTTTTCAATACTCATCAGGTCTGTCAAGTACATTAAGTCTTTTTGGGATAATTGCTGAGACATGCTTATACCTCCTTCTTAAGATCATTGTTTAAGATCATTTTCTCCCTTACATTTTAGGAGAAAAAGTCGCACAGTCAGTTTCTCCTGAATTTGAAGCGTTTCGAGGCTGAATTTCAATGGTACTTGCTGAACAGTGATCACCAGATTGATAGTATGCGCAGCTGTTGACAATACACTTTACGCGATTGATGGCATCGCTTTTTTCAACTCTCATTTTCCCACCTCATTTTTTAGATTTTTCAAAACTTCAATTTCCTCTATTATTATGGCCTGATTAAATTGGATTTATTTTGCTATTTTTTTCAAATTTAAATCGGAATCTTCACCTGCCCATGATATTGACATGAGGGACAATATACCAAATGAATACAGATAAAAGAATCTTTGCCCTCGGCCCGGTGTAATCGTTCAATTAATTCCCCATCCTGATAGGGACTATACGGGCCAAAATAGTCCTCTCTCATGCCCAAGTCCTTCATCGGGCCACCGCAAACAGGACATCTGCCCGGTTCTGCAATTCCATTACATAATCCACATCCGATAAACATCTGCTTCCTCCAAAAAACTTATTGCTCATTTGTGGAAAGAACCCGTACTAACGGGTTCTTTCATGATCTCCTTGCAATTTGTGCAGATATTCTTCAATTTTTCTAGCGCGTAACCCATCTTCCTCCGCCCAATGGCGAAAGCTTTTTTCAATTTCCGGATCCTTTACCTCCATGGCAAATCTCTGGTAGTCCCTCACCATTTCTTGTTCATTTAAAAGTGATTTGACTAAAAAATCATAGGCACTTGGTTCCAAAACAACACCTCCTTTTGATCTAGTCCCGAGGAGCAATGATCTTTCTTATGTTCCCCTAAAACAAAAAAATAATGCGGTGGTGCGAGTAATCTCATCCGCATTATTCATAATCTTTTTTTTTATAATTCTAGGCTTTCTCCCGGCTTTAACACCAGACATTTGCTTTTTGTTTTTGTTTCCACGGCTTCCTTAAAAGCATTAGGATCCTGCTCAATCAGAGGCCAAGTATTATAATGCATCGGAATCACCATTTTGGCCTTAATCCATTCTGCAGCATACACCGCATCTTCCGGGCCCATCGTAAAATTATCTCCAATAGGCAAAAGTGCCAAATCTATGTGGTGCTTCCGGCCGATCACTTGCTCCATATCACCGAATAGTCCCGTATCTCCAGCATGATAAATACATAGATCATCCATCCAAATTAAAAATCCGCAGGGAGTACCCGTATAAATAATATTTTCACCTTCGACAAATGCGGATCCATGCCAGGCCGGAGTCAATTTAACTCTCACTCCGGGAAAGGTATAAGCTCCTCCAATATGCATTGCGTGCACCTGTGCTCCCTTTTGACCGCAATATACAGCTAATTCATTTGGGGCTATGATGGTACCTTGGCAGCGTCGAGCAATTTCCAGCGCATCCCCCAGGTGATCCCCATGGCCATGGGTGACCAAAATGTAATCTGCCTCTATTTCCTTTGCCTTCTGCACAGCCATGGGATTTCCTGTCAAAAAAGGATCGATGATAATTTTCTTATTTCCCTCCAGAACAAAACAAGCATGTCCTAAATAATTGATTTTCAAAAACATCACCCTTCCGCAACATATTTACCATCATTATACATTTACGAAGAAAAGAAATCTAGGTTAATCGCTCCTAATTTAATAGTGCCAAAAGGGCTAAAAAGAGCATAAAAATAATAAGAATAATCCAAAAATGGGGGAAAACTAAGGCATACAAGAAAAGGCCTACCGTAGCAAAAAAAACCAACATACGGGCAATATTCTGAAGCTCACAAAATAGAGCAGAAAATTTGTTTCCACCAAATATTTTTAACATTTTTTTGCGAAAAAAACTATTAAAGTCCATCATTCATAACCCTCCAATACTTGAATAAAGAGATGCTCTTACCATTCATCTTATTCAAAAACAGGAGGTTTCTTGCCCGTCTTATTAAAATAAAGTGAATCAGTAGTATTTTCTACTTAAATTTAATTAAGCTCTCGGCGATTTCCGGTAACCAAAAATATGATCGATTCACAGATGTTCGTTGCCCGATCACCAATACGCTCCAAATATCGGCTTACAAACAATAATTGGGTAGCCTGAGAAATCTTTTTGGCATCTTCCATCATATATGTCAATAATTCTCGAAAGATTTGATTGTGCAGATGATCTACCAAATCATCATCCTCGCCTACACTTTCAGCCAAAGTAACATCTTCATTCACATAAGCATCTAAGGAGTTACGCACCATTTTACGTACGTATTCCGACATACGAGGAATGTCTATCAACGGTTTAAGCAATGGCTCCGAGCCAATTTTAATCGTTATTTTTGCAATATCAACAGCATGATCAGCCATCCGTTCCAACTCACCAATAATTTTTAATGCAGTTGCGATTCTACGCAAATCTTTGGCGATAGGCTGCTGGGTGGCAATTAATCTCAAACAAAGATCTTCTATCTCATTATGGAAATTATCTACATCATCGTCATTGTCAATAACTTTTTGGGCCAAATCAAAATCTCGATTGACAAGGGCAGATACTGCTCCCGTAATCTCTTCTTCTACCAAACTACCCATACGCAGAAGCTGATGACGTAGATCCTGCAATTGACTATCATAATTCTCCCTGACCATGTTTTAGAGTCCTCCCTCCCATATGATCAACCAAAACGACCGGTGATATAATCTTCTGTTCTTCTGTCTTGAGGTTTAGTGAAGATAATGTCTGTACTCCCATATTCAATCATCTCCCCGGTTAAAAAAAAGGCCGTCTGATCAGAAATTCGTGCTGCCTGCTGCATGTTATGGGTTACAATGACAATTGTATATTTTTCTTTTAATTCATGGGCTAATTCCTCAATTTTCATGGTAGAAATAGGATCCAACGCCGAGGTTGGCTCATCCATCAGTAATACTTCAGGTTCTACAGACAGTACCCGGGCAATACATAGTCTCTGCTGCTGACCACCGGATAACCCTAAGGCAGGCTTGTGCAGGCGACCCTTTACCTCATCCCATAATGCTGCTGATTTTAAACTGCGCTCCACGATCTCATCCAGCTTGCGTTTATCCTTGATACCATGGATCTTAGGCCCATAGGCAATATTGTCGTAAATGGTCATAGGGAAAGGATTAGGCTTCTGAAAAACCATGCCGACTTTTTTTCTCAAGGCCACGACATCAACGGACTTCTCATAGATATCTTTTCCGTCCATCAAAACCTTGCCTTCAATACGAACCCCGGTGATCAAATCATTCATACGGTTTAAAACACGTAAAAAAGTGGATTTCCCACATCCGGAGGGTCCGATTAAAGCGGTGATACCTTTCTCCTGAACCGGTAAATTCACCTGACTTAAAGCTTGAAAATTGCCATAATATAGATCAAGATTTTGCGTATCAATTTTTAAATTCATTTTATCTTACCTCCTGCCCGAAGTCAATTCTAGTCTTCTCCTTAAAATCCCAGCTATAGTATTGATAACAAATATTGTAACAATCAATACTACACCGGTACCAAAGGCTACATCCATGGCTCCCGTTTCCATAGCTACCATGTAGAGATGCATGGACATGGTCCGAGCTCCGTCAAATAAGGAGTTAGGTAAAAGTAACGTACCCCCTAAGGTCAGAAGAAGAGCGGCTGTCTCTCCTACCACCCTGCCAATGGCCAGAATAATACCGGTTAAAACGCCAGGAATGGCCGCCGGGAGCACCACCTTACTGATTGTTTGCCACTTGCTTGCTCCCAATGCCAAACTTCCTTCCCTATAGGACTGTGGTACGGCTTTTAAAGCCTCTTCTGAGGTACGCACAATGGTAGGCAATACCATAAATGCTCCTGTTAAAGAACCGGAAAGAATTGACCAACCTCCGGTAATAGGTTTAAGCAAAATTACAAAAAAGGCAAAACCAAATAATCCGAATATAATCGAAGGAATACCTGCTAAGGCTTCTGTTCCAAAACGAATCAATTGAATGATTTTCCTTCCCGGGTGTATTCATTCAGATACACAGCGGCCCCCACTCCAATAGGAACGGCAAACAATAAGGTCGTGACAATTAAATATAATGTACCCACGATGGAGGGAAAGATCCCACCCTCAGAGCCCATTTTGCGCGGTTTATCAATAATGAAGTCTAGGCTGATTACTCCGATCCCCTGAACAAAAATATATCCGATGATCACTAAAAGAAAACCCACTGTAATAGACGCCGCAGTCCACAAAATAACCCTGGCAACCTTTTCTTTGGTCCTAACGTTCATTATGAATTGCGCACCCCTTTCCGGGCAATATATCCGGCAAAAAGATTTAAAACCATGATAAAGACAAATAAAACTATACCCGTTGCAAACAAAGCTTGTTGATGCTCAGGTCCGGCATAACCCATTTCCAGAGCAATATTTCCTGTTAATGTACGCACCGGAGCGAATATGCCTGCAGGGAAAGCTCCGGAATTAATACCGTGTTCCCGGCAACCATGATCACCGCCATGGTTTCACCCAAGGCTCGTCCCATCCCTAAAACAACAGATGTCATAATTCCTGATTTAGCAGCAGGAAGCAAAACCTTGGATATTGTTTGCCAATGAGTAGCGCCCAATGCCAGGCTTCCTTCCTTATATTCCATAGGCACACTACGGATGGAATCTTCAGAAATGTTAATAATCGTAGGTAAAATCATCACCGCCAGGATGATGGATGCTGTTAAAACACTATAACCCACTTGATACTGCGGCGGCAGAACAGTCCCAAGAAATTCTCTTTCAATATACAGGATCAAATTCTTAACCAGAACCATACCAAATAGTCCATAAATAACGGAGGGAATTCCGGCTAAAAGCTCAATTGCCGGGCGAAAGATCCGACCGTTTTTGTCCGGAACAATCTCCGCCAAAAAGATGGCTGTAGCAATTCCTAAGGGAACGCCTAAAATCAATGACCCTAGAGTTACCACGATGGTCCCAATAATCATGGGATAAATACCATAAATCTGATTTGCGGGATTCCAAATCTCGCCAAACAGAAATTCTATCACCCCATATTTTTGCATTACCGGCAATCCTTCTTTAAAGACAAAAATGCCGATTAAAATGATGACTAAAACCTGGGTGATGGCGGCAATAAATAAACCTGCCTCAATTATTTTTTCTTTTGAATTATTCATGATTCTTTAAGACCTCCGGCGATCCTAGCTCTATCATTGTTCATGAAACAAGGGATAGAGATGATTTACCACCTTCCCTATCCCTTCAAGCATAATTTTTAATGGTAAGACTAATATTTTATTGAACAGGAATAAAGGCTTCTGCTACAAGTTCCTGACCTTCAGCACTTAAAATCCAGTCAATAAATGCTTTTGATAAATCAGTGGGTTCTCCCATAGTTAAGAAATTAAAAGGTCTGGCTATTTTATAAGTACCGGCAAGCACATTATCTTCAATAGCTTCTACGCCATCAACTTGCAGTGCCTTCACACTATCATCCATAGAACCCATGGATATATAACCGATGGCATTTACATCACTGGAAATAGCTGTACGTACGGCTCCGGTGGAATTTTGAATTGCTGCACTTTCTGTAAATGATGTTTCTTCGCCTAAAACAAGTTCTTCAAAGGCGCCACGTGTTCCGGAACCTTCCTCACGATTGATAACCACAATGGGGGCACTGGCTCCGCCAACTTGATCCCAGTTGGAAATTTCTCCGGCAAAGATACCTTTAACCTGGTCCATGGTCAGGTCAGATACATCATTACCGGCATTTACAACAACGGCAATACCGTCTTGGGCAATTACAGTAGCTTGAACAGAATCTTTTTCTTCATCTTTTAATTCTCTGGATGCCATTCCGATATCAGCTACACCATCAGCAGCAGCTTTAACACCGGCGCTGGAACCTCCACCTTGTACATCAATTTTCACATCAGAGTTCTTATCCATAAAAGCTGCCGCCAATTCTTCTGCTAAGGGTTGTACAGATGTGGATCCGGCTATTTGAATGCTGCCTGATAAGCCTTCAGTTCCTTCTTGGCCTTCCGGTTGATTCGGAGATTCCTTAGTACCGCCACACCCGGTTAAGGCGAGCATTGTCACTAAAAATACTGCAATTAATCCAGTTTTGATATTACGTCTTGAAAACATTCTTCATCCTCCTAAGCTTTTTCTTGTTTAATTACTTCAATATCACTTTACAGCTTTTATGTGAAGGATGAATTAACCATTTGTTAAGAATTTGTTAAAATAAAATGTCCCGGTTATTCATCCTTGGGCAAAGCAAACCAAAAGGTGCTGCCTTTGTTCTCTTCACTTTCCACCCCAATGGTCCCACCCATATTTTCTACCATATGCCGCACAATTGATAATCCTAAACCAAAACCACCCATTTGACGACTTCTCGCTTTATCAACCCGATAGAAACGTTCAAAAATACGCGGCAAGTCCTTAGCGGGAATTCCCATGCCGGTATCTTTAACCAAAACTTTTACGGTCATTTCTTCTTCTTGGGTCATCACTTGAACCCGGCTTCCCTTAGGAGAATATTTTATGGCATTGTCAAGTAAATTAACCAGAATCTGTTTGAAACGATCCGGATTTGCTTTGATATGAGGAAGCTCCCTAGGCAAAGCTATATCTAAAATAATTTCTTTTTCCAACAGACGCGGTTTCATTTCTTCCCCCACAGCGGGAATAATAGTAAGCAGATCCGTTGATTCCTCGGCTGGTTCCTGCTGGTGGGATTCCAGATGAGATAAGTTTAATAGCTCCTCCACAAGTCTCTGCAGACGGTCCGCTTCGTGATCAATGATGGTAATAAATTTTTCGGCATGTTCCCGATCATTTAAAGCCCCGCTAAGTAATGTTTCACTATACCCCTTAATTACAGTCAGGGGTGTTCTTAATTCATGGGAAGCATTGGCCACAAAATCAGCTCTCATCTGCTCTACCTTCCGAATTTTCGTGATATCATGAAATACGATTGTAATCCCTGCACTCTTTTTATCCCGATAAAAAGGTGCCAAATAACACTGCATTATTCGTTCCTCAGGAAAATACAGGGTAAACTCATACTCGATAAATTTTTCTTGCAGCAGGCAGTTTTCGATTTCCTGATTCAAACCGTAATTACGAATCACTTCCACATGCTGCTTTCCTTCTGCTAACAGAGCATTGATGCCAAACATTTCTTCCGCTGCCGGATTGACCACCCGGATGAAACCGTATTTATCTAACATAATCACGCCACTAGCAATTGTTGCCAAAATGTTTTCCAAACGACTTTTCTCTTGAGATATTTCTTCAATGTGCTGCTGGAGCGTTTTTGTCATATCATTGATGGCCAAGCCCAGTTCGCCAATCTCATCCCGCAGGCCGGAATAGACCCGGGTGGTCAAATCCCCTCCCGCAATTTTACGCGCCCCTCTGCTGATATTTTCAATGGGCTCTATAATTCCTTTTGCCAGTTTAAAGCTGATTAAAACAGCAATGAAAGTAGCAAGTATGATCCCCATCAACATAAAACCCAGTACTTTTAAGACCGTATGATCTATTTCCTGCAAGGGAAGAGCAATACGGGCTGCACCTAATACTTCTCCCTGATTTAAGATGGGTACCGCTAAATACATGGTTTCAATCTCAGTAGTAGCGCTTTTTCTCTTATCAATACCAATCTGTTGCTGCAAGGCTTGATTGATTTCAATGCGGTTCTTATGATTTTCCATACTGCCAGGATCAGATTTTGAATCGCCAATCACCCGACCATCATAGAGAACAATGGTAATGCGCAAATTAAGCTCTGTGCCTAACACGATTACCTTTTCTTGCACTTCATCAAATCTTCCCAGACTGACTTCTTCTGATACGCTATCGGCAATTAATCGTCCTTGATTTGTCATATTATCCTCTAAATTACCCATTAAATAATTCTGCAGCATCCAAATCAGTGAGATACCCACCACTAACATGGAAATCAGAATCAAAAAGAGATAATTATAGAGAATTTTCCCTCTGATTCCCTGAAACATATATTTTACTCCCCAAACTTATAGCCAACACCCCACACCGTTTTTAAATAACGTGGGTTTGCCGAATCTTTTTCTATCTTTTTTCTTAAATGCCTAATATGAACATCGATCGTTCTGCTATCCCCAAAAAATTCATAATCCCACAATTGTTCCAAAAGCTTTTCACGGGAAAATACCCGCCCGGGATTAGTCATCAATAATTTTAATAGATCAAATTCCTTCGTGGTAAGATCGATTTCCTTATCATCAACAAATACCTGATGCTTTTCTTCATCAATGGTGATGGAGCCAACCTGCAAGACCTTATTCAATGTCTCTTCTCTTTTTCCGGAGGATCGGCGTAAAATCGCCTTGACTCGAGCAATTAATTCCCTGATGCTAAAGGGTTTAGTCAGATAATCATCTGCTCCCAATTCTAAAGCCAACACCCGATCAAACTCTTCGCTTCGTGCGGTCAACATCAGGACCGGCACGTCACTGGATTTGCGTAGTTCCCGCACGACATCAAAGCCATCCATCTTGGGAAGCATTAAATCTAAAACAATTAAATCCGGTTGATGCTCCAGGGCCATGGTTAAACCATCCTGCCCATTATAAGCGGTCAACGTCTGAAAACCGGCACTTTTCAAATTATAATCAATGAGACTAACGATATTTTCTTCATCATCCACAATCAATATTTTTTCCATATTTCCTCCCCATGACCTTTCTTCTGCGCGGAGCAGTATCATGATGTCTACATTTTACCATAAAAATAATCATGAAAAGAGGTGCGATAATAATAAAAGGTGGAGAAGATATTTTCACAATTTTTTAATACTGTGCCGCAGGTATCAGGTGAAATTACATAAATCTCCGGACGGTGTCCACTGGCCAGTACCGCCCGCTTAATCAGGTGAATGATATGCACATCCCCGGGAGGGAAAGAATAGCCAATAAAATATATGACTTGAGCACGATTGATTCTGGCAAAACATTGTCTCCATACATCATGTAACTGGGGAACCCGAAATCTTTTATGATATGAGGGGGTGACCATGACCCGTGACAAAGGATGCCGGTCCCTGCGGCATTTCAGCCCGCAAGGAGATTTTGGGGCGCTTGAATCCAGCAAAAGATAAAGCTGATTGCATCGGGCGCAATAAAGCCAGTTCAAAGAACCATGGGGTTTTAACAATAAAGGTTGCCAAGCTTCCTTGGGCGTAAAGATTGCTTTTTCATCCATAAATTCAATAGAAAAACCATAATCTACTGCGCCCCAGCAGTCAAAAAGGATATGATCCACAACAGTATCATAATTTAAGGAAATAATGCAGTCCTCAGAGGTCAGCTGCTGACAAAAATCCGCTAAAACCCCGTAGCGTTCTTTTTTTACCGCCCCTTCAAGAACATCACAGATGGCTGCCAGCAAGATTTCTTTAATCCGGCGCAAATCCTTTTCCGCATATTTCCCCAGGGCAGAGTTTTGTTCTAATGTCAGATCAATTAATGTTAAGAGCTCCGCCGTATTCGTTTGAACATTACTGTTTGGTTTTGCAAAATTAAGATATGCGGCAAAGTCCAGAATTTTTTTTAGCTCTAAAGCGCCGGTTTTGAAGTAATTTTTTTGAATTTCCTCCCATAATTCTTTTTGCGTGGGGATTCCCGCCTCCCGAGAAGCACCTGCTCCCAAAAAAAATATTTTTTCCGTCACTCGATACGCTCCTTAGAGGAAAATTTTATGCTTAATCTATTCTGCCCCAAATAGAGCAAAAAAAATGGGACGCAAAATAAATTCATGCTATCCCAATTCCTTCTCTATGAAACTTTTTAAACGGGAATCTACATAGGCTTCAATACTAATACCCTCGGGAAGATATTCCTCTTTGATCATTCTCCCTTGATTATGAATCTCAGCCACAAGAGATGTCTTGCTGAAAGGTATCATCACTTTGATCAACTTCAGATCCTGGGGCAAAGTTTCTCCGATCTTCTGCAACAGATCTTCCAGGCCGATTTTCTCCCGGGCAGAAACAGCCACCGCCGGCTCATAAAGATGCAGCAAACGCTTAATCGCGCCCTCATAATCCATTAGATCCATCTTATTGATCACAGTAATAATCGGCTTATCTTTAATACCTAAATCCTTTAAAACAAGATGCACGGTAGCCGCATGTTCTTCTAACTGCTCACTGCTGCCATCCACTACATGAAGCAAAAGATCTGCTTCTGCAGTTCCTTCAAGGGTGCCGCGAAAGGCGGCAATTAAATGATGAGGCAGTTTGCGAATAAAACCAACGGTATCCGTGAGCAAAAAAGAGCGTCCATCGGGCAAATCCACCTTCCTGGTGGTAGAATCCAATGTGGCAAAAAGCTTATCCTCGATCAAAACATCGGCGCCTGTTAAGGCATGCATCAAAGTAGACTTGCCGGCATTGGTATAGCCGACCAAAGCAACTACCGGCAATTCCATAGATGCCCATCTTTTTCGATGCAGGGCACGAGACTTTTTTACCATCTCCAAGCGCTGCTCCAGATCAGTTATGCGCTTGCGGATTCTTCTCCGATCAACCTCAAGCTTGGTTTCTCCAGGTCCTCTCGTACCAATGCCCCCGCCCAAACGGGAGAGCACGGTACCCTGACCCATTAAGCGGGGCAGCAGATATTTTAATTGAGCCAGTTCTACCTGCAATTTACCTTCGTTGCTCCATGCCCTTTGGGCAAAAATATCTAGTATCAGCATGGAACGGTCAATAATTTTTACGCCAATTAAATTTTCTAGGTTTCTTTGCTGGGCCGGGGATAATTCGTCATCAAAAATGACCACGTCAATGCCTTTTGCTTGTGCCAGAAGTTGAATCTCCCGCGCCTTACCCTGACCAATAAAGGTCGCCGCATCGGGACGACTCCTTTTTTGAATATCTTTTGCCACCACCAACACACCGGCAGTTTCCGCCAGTTGTTCCAGTTCGCGCAAAGATTCCTCCACATCTTCCGGGTGAGCATCTCTTTGCAAGGCTATTAAAAAAGCCTTTTCTTTGTTCTTTATTTCTCCGACGGTATACAATTGATCAATGGATTTATCGATTGCCGCCACCATTTCCAATAAATCGATTTCTTTTAATGCGCTTAATCTCGCTAAGACCTGATGGCGTATTTCGGGGTGATCGGGATCTGATGATTTAAAGGCAATGCCTACGGTACCCACGGAACCGTCTTTTAAAACTCCCAAAGCAGCCATACAATCAAAATGCATCATTTCCAGAGCTGCCAAATCAACACTGCTTAATTGTCCGTCTCCTCCGGGATGGGTATGGACACACCGCACACCACTTAACCCTTTTTCACTACGACGCAATGAAATTCCCTCCAAAGGAACTGTATCATCATTGCCGACAGCCACATGCAGTACCTTGCCGCGTCTATCCAGATATACGGCAATTTCCTTATTGATTTCATGGGTAATTCCGGCCATTTCTAAGGCCAATGCCTCATCTATGATCAGACCTCGTTCTACCTGAAACTCATATAATTGATCCAGTCTTTCCATCATTACCTGCGAGATACCCTTCAGATTACCACTAACCTTCATATTACACTCCTTTAAGGCTTTCTGCCTGCTACTACAGCTACGACTCCACCAAACAAATTATGGTATGACGCCTGCTCCAGACCGGCCCTTTGAAAAAGCCGCGCCAATTCCCTTTGATGCAAAAAGGCCTTAGCCGAATCATTGAGATAATGGTATGCCGAGCCTTTTCTGGCCCAAATTTTCCCCATCAAAGGCACTAAATGATCACAATACAGCCAATAGATTTGTTTAAAAACCGGTATTTCCGGTTTTGCCATATCTAAAGAAACCACCATACCACCGGGTTTTACGACCCGAATCATTTCCTGGACTACAGTTAATATATCCGGCACATTACGCAAACCCCATCCGACAGTCACGGCATCAAAAGTATCATCCGGGAAAGGCAAGCTCATGGCATTACCCTGAACTAGGGTAATGCTTTTTTCCAGCCCTGATGCGGCCACCCTTTTGTGGGCCACATTCAGCATCTGCTGGGAAAAATCTAATCCGGTAACATGGCCTGCCGCTCCAACTTGCTCCGCCAATTGTATGGTTATTTTTCCGGTTCCGCAGCAAATATCCAAGACCTTGCTGCCTGGCCCAACTTCAGAGCGCTTGACAGCATACCTGCGCCAGCGGGCATCCATACCAAAGGTCATAATCACATTCAAAAGATCGTATTTGCCGGCAATGGTGTTGAATAAATCCCGGACATATCCTTCTTTTTGTTCCTTATCAGGTAATTCTGCCATAAAAACCTTTATTCTCCCTTAATAAATTTTTCCATTAATGTTGGACCGCTTTTGATAAAGTTTCCTTGCGCTGCAATATCTTCTTCTGTATAGCGAGAAACTCCGGAAGAGACCGAGCGGCGGCTATCATAAAGAAGGAAGGGTACCGGTTCTGCCGTATGGGTTTTAAGGGAAATGGGGGTCGGGTGGTCCGGTAAGAATAACAGGCGATAATCCTCTTTCATTTCCTCCAGTCCCCGCAGCAGTCTACCTACTACCTGTTCATCAATTTTTTCAATAGCGCCGATCTTTTCCTTAATATTTCCTTGGTGCCCCGCCTCATCAGGAGCTTCCACATGGAGGTAAAGAAAATCTTTTCCCGCTTTTAATTCCTGGAGAGCAGCATCGGCTTTCCCTTGAAAATTAGTATGGACGCCCCCGGTAGCACCGGGAACCAGGGGGGCATTTAACCCGGCACAGATTCCTAATCCTTTAATTAAATCCACAGCACAAATCACCGAGCCATTTAATCCAAATTTTTCAGCAAAAGGCATCAAATTGGGTTTCTTACCCAGTCCCCACAGCCAGATGGATGTGGCCGGCGGAAGCCCTTGTTCCCTTCTTTTTCGGTTCACCGGATGATCTTTTAAAATCTTTGCACTTTTAATCATCATGTCTGTTAAGACATCGCTTCCTGCCCCTTGGGGCAGATATGTTCCGATAACCTGATCAGAGATATCGTGGGGAGGCGTTAAATCAAACTCCCAGGCACCGTTAATCCAAACCATTAAATGACGGTAACTGATCCCCGGATGGAAATGAAACTCTTTGGTACCGATGGCCTTATTAATATCATCAATTAAGAGGGCCGCCTCTTCACTGGTAATCTCTCCGGAACTATAATCCAGCATGGTTTTATCTGCATAGTTTTCTTCAGCCGATAATGATACCAGATTACATCTGAAGGCAATATCATTTTCTCCTAAATCAACCCCTAAGCTCACTGCTTCTAACGGGGAACGACCTGTATAATAAATTTGGGGTTCATAACCCAAAACCGACATATTGGCCACATCACTCCCGGGAGGATAACCCTCGGGAATAGTTTGTACCATACCTACCTCCGAGGTCTTTACCAAGCTATCAATATGGGGTGTATGAGCCATCTGCAAGGGAGTTTTATGATCATAGGCAGCTAAAGGGTAATCTGCCATGCCATCTCCTAATATAACGATATACTTCATGTTCGTCCTCCTGACACAAATGATACTTACAGTTTAAAAGATCGAACCTTAAATGGCAACCAATTGTTATCTTTTATTTCTTCCTACCACAAAAAAACCGTCAATTCATAAGAATTAACGGTCACAGTGACCCTTCCAGTAAAAGCTGAAAGATTTCTTGCTTGATATCCATAAACTTTTGCTGAGTAAGGGTTGAGATCGATCTAGGCTTTTGAAAAGGTACAATAATCTCCCGTATAATACGACCGGGAAGTCTGCTCATAATATAAATCCGGTCGGCCAGGATCAGGGCTTCGTCAACATCATGAGTCACGAAAAGTATGGAAGGATTAAGCTGCATGGATATGGACAAAAGAAGCTGTTGCATAGATATTCGTGTTTGATAATCCAAAGCGGCAAAAGGTTCATCCATCAATAGCATTTGGGGTTCCAGAATCAGCACTCTTGCCAAAGCAACTCTTTGCTGCATGCCACCGGATAATTGATGGGGATAATAGTTATCAAAGCCCTCCAGCCCAACAAGGTTGATGAATTTTTTGCTTTCCTCTTCAATCCGGGAACGGCTCATTTTCTTACGTTTTAAGCCATAGGCAATATTTTGTCTTACGGTAAGCCAGGGAAAAAGTACTGCTGATTGAAAAACAACACTTCTTTGAGGAGAAGGTGCCGTTACAGGTTGATTGAAAAACAATACTTCTCCCGCATCCGGACTTTCAAAGCCGGCCGAAATGTTGAGAACTGTCGATTTCCCGCATCCGCTCGGCCCTAACAAGGCGATAATTTCGCCTTGACCAATCTGCAGGGAAATATCCTCCAAAACATGGAGTTTCTCTTGCCCGGAGGGTCCAGGGTAAGTTTTGTACATATTTTTGAGAAGCAGCACATCTTGCTTGTTCACTTTGCAGCAACCTCCCGGACCGGATAAATCAATTTACAAACCCAATAAAGCAAGCGATCTGTCAAAAACCCCATCACCGCAATGCACAGCATGGACACAAGAATCATTTCTGTTTGGCCCAGCATTCTGGAATCCATCATCACAGCACCCAACCCGGTAGCAACCCCGGTTAGTTCCCCCAAGACCAAGAATGACCAGGAAACCCCCAAACCAAGACGCAAACCAACTATAACATCAGGAAAAGCCCACGGTAGCACGATGGTTCTAAATAAGGTTAATTTACCAGCCCCCAGCATTCTACCGGCACGTACCAGCAGCAGCGGCACAGAGGACGCCCCGTGAGCGGTATTGAGATAGATGGGAAAGAAAGAAACCAGGGCAATAAGAAAAATAGTCGTCCGCTCCCCAACACCAAACCAAACCATAGCAATAGGCAGCCAACCGATACCCGGAACCGTCCTGATGGCATTAGCCGTGGGGTCAATAATGCGTTTTGCCATGGGAATCCAGCCGGTCAAAAAGCCCAACAAGAGGCCGAACAAAGTTGCTAGAGAAAATCCAACGAGTACTCTGGACAAGCTGGTCCACAGATGATCCAAAAATTGTCCCGAATAGGGCGACAGTTTTGCCCCGCCGCTGATGAAATCAATAAATACGAAAATAATGTCTTTGGGGCTGGGCAATAAATAGTGGGGGATTTTCCCTGTCTCTGCTACCAATAACCAGATGAGGATAATTGAAACCGGCAGGAACAATCCTATCAGATTAATTTTTTTCCAGGGTCGTTTCATCACTTACTTCATTTCCTTTTTGCCTGCTCCATAAAGCTTAAATCAAACATGGCTTCAATATCAGGTATTTTGGTAATTAAGCCTTGTTCCAGCATACGCTGGGCCAGATTTTCTACGCTTTTCATGTAGTGATCATCAAATTCCCAAAAAAATTCAATATTATCGGCAGCTACTTCTAGAACATCTCTTGCCGTGCCAAACTCTTCAGATTTGTCAAGCCAATCTTGCCTGTTATTAATCAAAAACTCCGTTGCTTGAGCATGGGCGGTGACCAGGTTTTGAATGATTTCCCGATTATTATCAATCTTATCTTGCGAGGTCATCACAGCACTGTTAATAATGCCAAAGCCTTCATTGTCGTCGGGATAAAGAAGAATCTTTCCGTAACCTTCCTTTACGGCGATAGAGGGATAGGGCTCTCCGCTATAGAAAGCGTCAACGGTACCTTGGGCCAGGGCCTGTCCCATATCAAAAAAGTCAATGCGCATCAATTCAACGTCTTTTTCCGGATCTAAGCCGTGCTTATTTAAAACCTCCAATAAAAGCAGATGATGCATGGTTCCCGGTACATAAGCAATTTTTTTGCCCTTTAAGTCCGCCCCGGTCTCGATATCAGAATCAGTGCCCACAACCAAAGCAGAACACTTATTTGACAACCCGGCCACGATCTTAACTGGTTCGTCCTTGGACGCGGCAGTAATGGCGGTTACAATTGTTGTCCCGCAGAGATCCAGGCTGCCGGCCATTAAAGCTGTTTTCATATCACCGGGATTGGTGAAAGGGACAACGTTAACATTAAGGTTATCGGCAATTTGATTCTGGTAAAAGAAAGGCGTTATCGTCTGAGGCGTTTTCCAGGTGCCTACGTCAAGAGTCATGATTCCATCTCCATTACTCACGTCGTGATTGGTCCCGTTATTTGTGCCGCAGGCGGAAAGTGAAAACACCAGCATAAACAAAATAAATATGGTGATTATTTTTCTCATCATTATTCTCCTTGGGAAAATACCTGATAATTTTTTGCTTCAAACCATTTTTGGGCCAGTTCAGGACTAAAGCCCTTCCATTCATTCTTGGAACTTTTACAGATATCCCGAGGGATGGCGCCGGTCTCTACCACAGTTACGTTGGCTCCCCACTCCATAGCAAGTTCAGAAGCACGATGTACGCAGATGTCGGGGGCGTGAAAATTTGCCGCCAGTCTAGTCACCGCAATAATCTGAGCCAGCCTTTTTTCCTCGATTGCAGGTAACTTGCCTAAGGGAGTTCCTTGCACCGGAATCCGCTCCATCGCGCCGGTAACAAGGGCATGGTATTTCATCGCCGTCAAAAAAGCATCGGCGATCTCTTCATTGCTATGTTCAATTCCAATAGGCTCGACTAAAGAAACTAATTTGATAGGGGAATTTTTTACTGCCTCCATGGTGGCTAATCTGTCTTGAGGGTTAAATTTTGTGTTGATTCCCTCCCGAAGCCTTAAGGAATGATAAACAAAATCCAAGCCGTTGGCGGCTAGTTTTTCGGCCATATAGGCATCAAACTCACCTACATTAAGGCCCAGCTCATATTCACCAGGCACATTCTTCCTGATAAAGTGCACTAATTTTATCAGGGCTTCCAAACTGTAAAACTGAGTTGTTCTAAGTACAATCCAACGTACTCCTTGCTCCACAAATTGCTTGGCAAGCTGAACTACTTCCTCTTGAGAAAACTCATACTCCTCCGTCACAATATTCCATTCTGCACCAAAAGAGCAGAAATCACAGTTCATGGCGCAAGGTTTGCGATCCATACCTATAGCGGCCCAAAGATAGGCCCGATCTTTACACACCACAGAAGCCACTTCCCGGGCCGCCTTTCCCAAGGTAGTACATGCTTGAGATTCAGGATTAATTTGAAGTAAAGCTATGATACTTTCCCGATCCAGAAGCTTACCACTTAATGCACTTTCTTTTGCTTTTTGAATTAGATCAATGTCACCCATTCTCGTCCTCCTCAACTAAAAGATCTGCCCAGGCCTTATAGCCTCCTCTTAAAAAAGATCATTAGATGTGCTCGATTATTAGATATAGTCAATTATCTTGTTATAAAGTATATAATGCATTTAATCCCCATGTCAATAAAAAAACCGTTATTCCCACGAAATAACGGTTTTTTTATCTGCTCCTTGAAAACTCAAGAAAATTATTTTGTAATTGCACAGAAACCCCTCCCTTTATCCTGTGAAATGTGGTAAACTTTACTTATGAATATGATAACTTAAGGAGGTGCAACTGATGGAGTCTCCAACGATCATGTATATTATCCTAATTATTGTCGGTTGCATATTATTACCAATCATAGGGGGTTATTGGGCCCGTTGTCTGAAATGCTCCGTTAAGATTGGCTTCATTTCTGTTTTCATAGGAAGCCTACTGGCTTTAGGCGGGTTCTGGTTATGTGTTTCCTGGGACTGTCTCTGTACCGCCTGCGGTAATACTACTGCTCTAATCGTGATGGCTATTACATGGATTGTTTTTATTTTTCTTGCCTTAACCGCCTATTGTACACAACTGAGAAAAAGGTAACACCAATCATCAAATAATTTCCATCGTCACGTGGGTGATTTCAATCTCATTATCGCTGTTTTCCAAGAAATGTGTGATATTATTCAGCATTTGATTAACATGGGTTGTATGATTGCTCACCACAGCAATACCAATAACCGCATGATCCCAACTATCTTGGTGATCAATTTCTGCAATGGATACATTAAACTTGTTTTTTATCCGGTCGATAACACTCTTTAATATCCTTCTTTTGTCCTTTAACGACTGAGAACAATATATATGAATATCGTAAATGCATGTTCCGATGATCATAGACACACCTCGCTTCTTCATATCTGGCAAAAAGCCAACCTGTACATTATTATTCTCGTTAAACTCAATTATTCTCTTTCTCTTCATGAAAAGAGCAACTATTCTTCTGTCCCCTATGCCATATTTTTTATTTAATGACCGTTTACGTTAAATCCTTTATTTATTAAAATAAAGGATTTCTCCTGTTACCTCCTGCCCCACATATAATATTCCACAAGACGGTTGAGGTTCTCTGCGTGGTTGCATACAGGATCCCGGATTAAACATGAGTACGCCGTTGATCACCTGATTGAAAGGTTGATGGCTATGTCCAAAGACTACACAATCCACAGCGTCACCCTGAAAGGCTTCTGAGGCTCTATGCAGGGTACTTCCTGAAAACCCATCCCCATGAATTAATCCAATTTTTTTATTTCCGGCCGTAATAATCTTTTTCTGAGTGAGCGGGAAAAGATGATATATGCGACCCTGATCCATATTTCCGTATACGGCCTCAACAGGAGCCAGCGCATTTAAGTCAATCAGTACCTGCTCATCAATAATATCCCCGGCATGAAGAATTAAATCCACCTCGGCAAATGCTTGCCAAATAAAAGGTGCTAATTTATTACCTTTTCCGGTAATATGCGAATCTGATAAGACACCTATGATCATTATTTACCTACTCCTATGACAGATTGATAAAATTCTCTAAATAAAAAAACACATCTTTAAAAGACGTGTTCCCCCTAAACATAAGCCAATAAAAAGTAATTGACCAAATCTATAAGCCGAGTTTTGTTGAAAGTGATCATCTATCTAGGATGCCAGTTACCTAGCATCTCAAGCAACCTAACCCGGGAGCAGGACGGGCCATCCTCATGCTCCCCTATTCGGTCTTGCACCGGGTGGGGTTTACCTAGCCAACCAGTCACCTGGCTGCTGGTGCGCTCTTACCGCACCGTTCCATCCTTGCCGTCCGGCAAAAGCCGTCTTAGGCGGTCTACATGTCTGTGGCACTATCCTGGAGGTCGCCCTCACTGGCCATTAACCAGCACCCTGCCCTATGGAGCTCGGACTTTCCTCAGACAGGACCTTTCGGTACTCTGTCCGCGATCACTCAATTTACTCAATTACCCTCTATTTACTTGGATTGTCAGTATAACACCTTTTGCCTGAAAAAACAAGTCCCTTAGACAGGGTTAAAGCATTTTCTCTAAAAATGATTTCACCCGAGTGTGGCTGGGGGCTTCAAAAAACTGTTGCGGGGAACATTCCTCGATAATTTGCCCTTCATCCATAAAAATAATACGGTGAGAGAGTTCCCGGGCAAAAGACATTTCATGTGTCACCACGAGCATCGTCATATGATCCGCGGCCAGCTTCTTAATTACCTCCAACACCTCCCCTACCAATTCCGGATCGAGAGCAGATGTAGGCTCATCAAAAAGCATAATATCAGGTTCCATGGCCAAGGCCCTGGCAATGGCCACCCTTTGTCTTTGCCCCCCGGACAGTTTGGAGGGGTAAGCATCTTTTTTATCCAATAAACCTACCTTGGCCAATTGTTGTTCTGCAATTTCAATAGCCGCATCCTTAGCCATTTTTTTAACGGTAATAGGGGCTTCAATCACATTGCCCAGCACGGTCATATGAGGAAAGAGATTAAAATTTTGAAAAACCATACCCATTTTTCGATAAGCTGCTCGTACTTCTTGAGGAGAAGCCGTGACTTTTTCCGCTACATCCCCTGCGGCCTCCACTACCATGCCATCAATCTCCACCACGCCACTGTCAATTCTCTCCAATTGATTCATACAGCGCAGAAAGGTACTTTTACCTGAGCCGCTGGGGCCAATGATGGAAACAATTTCTCCTTTTTTGACCTCCAAGGATACGCCCTTTAAAACATGAAGATCTCCAAAATGCTTATGAATATTGCTCATTCGAATTACGTTCATGATGCACGCTCCTACTAATAAACAGAGTATTTCTTCTCCAAATTACTAAACAGCCTCACCAAAACGGAAGAAATCATTAAATAAATAATAAATGCCAAGATATATGGGGTAATATTGAAATCCCTGGTAAAAATCTGATTTGAGATCCTTAATAAATCTGCCATACCTAGAAGAGCCAGCATCGGCGTATCTTTCACCAAATTTATCGCTTCACTGCACGTAGGCGGTAAAACCCGTCGGACGGTTTGGGGAATGATAATGCGACGCATCGTTTGGCTATAGCTAAAGCCTAAAGCTTTTGATGCTTCGTACTGCCCCTTGTCGATGGACTCGATACCCCCACGGAAGATCTCCGTTAAATAAGCCCCATAATTTAAGGAATAGGTAAGAATAGCTGCTGCAAAATACGGTAGTTTGATGCCCAGAACAGGAAGGCCGAAAAAGACAAAAAACAATTGCAAAAGCAAAGGAGTGCCGCGCACAATCCAGGTATATAAAAAGAGAATCTTTTTTAAAATTTTGGGCCCGGACACCTTGCCAATGGCAGCAAGCACACCGATGGGCAGAGAAAATATCAATGTCCCAACGTAAATTTTGGCAGTTAATTCCAATCCGGATAACATAAAGGGTAAAATACTTTTGATATATTCCAGTTGCTCCATTACTTTCTCCTATTCTCTCTTAATGGCCTCTGATTCCTTATTCGTAGATGGAATACCTTTTTTCTAACCGGTCAAAAATCTGCACCAAAATGGAGGAAATCAACAGATAAAAGGCAAAGGCGACAATAAAGGGAGTAATTCTATAATCAACAAAAACTAGTTCCTTAGCAGAACGCATCAAGTCACCTATGGTTACGGTAGCAACCAAGGCCGTATCCTTAAATGTTAGGATGGCTTCGTTACAGGTAGCAGGCAAGACCCGTCTTACAGTCTGGGGAATAATGATCCGGCGCATGGTTTGCCAATAACTCATACCTAGAGCTTTGGCGGCTTCAAACTGTCCTTTGTCAATGGACTCAATTCCTGCCCGGATAATCTCCGCTTCATAGGCCGTAATATTTACCACAAAAGCAAGAACGACGCAGGTAAATGGGGATAAGGTAATTCCCAAATAAGGAAAGGCATAGTAAACAAAAAACAATTGGAGCAGCAAAGGAGTACCTCGCCAAATCCAAGTATATAAATGGAGAATTTTTTTTAAAATTTTCGGTCCGGACACCTTGCCAATGGCCACCAATATCGCTAATGGCAGAATCAAAGCAATTACTGTAAAATAAATTTTTAAGGATACCCCAAGACCCTTCAAAAGTACCGGTAAAATCTCCCAGATGTATTCCATGGTGTTTTCCCTTCAGCTTGTCATAATTTCTTCATTTCTTCGTTTTCCTATAACATAATAAACAGGGAATAGAAGCACATAATCATACTTACTATTCCCTATTGTTCATTTTATTTGTTTAATACCCTTCTTGTCAACAGGTAATTATTCGATTATGTTTGCTCCAAACCATTTCTCACTGATTTCGGCTGCGGCACCATCTGCCTTCATCTCATCCAATGCTCGGTTTAACTCAGCCAGGAAAGTCTCGTCTTCCTTTCTCAAACCGACAGCATAAGGTTCTTCACCAAAATAACCTTCTTCTTCCGATAAAATATAATATTTATCCTGTGCATTATCCTGGGTAATCAGAAAACGACCGTTCATCTCATTGGTTACCACCGCATCAATACGCCCGGCCTGGAGATCTAACAAAGCCTGGGTGGGATTTTCAAATTTCCGAATTTCTTTCAATTCCGCACCAACGGGATCACCGGTAACAGCAGGTTCTGCAGTGCTCCCGGCCTGAAGCCCGATTACTTTTCCGGCCAAATCTGCTTTGGTTTTAATGGGGGAATCGACAGGCACGACAATTATGTTTTTATCGATCATATATACTTTGGTAAAAGCAATTTGTTCTTCTCTTTCAGGTGTAACACCCAAGGCATTCCAAATTACATCAATGTCTCCGTTTTTCAGATTCATTAAAACGCCATCCCATTGGACAGGCTGGAATTCTACTTCTACGCCCAACCTCTTAGCCGCTTCTTTGGCTAAATCGATGTCAATGCCAACTAACTCACCGTCTGCATCACGAAAACCGGCAGGAGGATAATTATCATCCAAACCAACGACGAATTTTCCTTTATCCTGAATTTTTGCCCACGAGGAGTCTCCCTCTTGGCTTCCTTGGTTTTCTTGACCTTCTTGATTTGCGGCCGGATCCTCTTCAGTTCCGCCACATCCTACAAAAAATAGGGCCAGAGATAAAATAAGTGCCAATAAAACAATACTTTTCTTTTTCATAGTTTCCTCCTCTGATTATTCTTTTTGCATCAAACTTTTAGTTTAATGCTTATCAATTGCTTAACATTCCTGACATGCTATATTCTACACCAAAGGAAGAAATACTTCAATACTTTAATTCTTTAAAGTGTTGTTTTTTTGAGAGAAATAATTATTTTTTATCATATTCCTTGACAATCTCTCTCAAGGATTCAATTAATTTCTTATTTTGGCTCATCGTTCCGATGGTGATGCGGGCACAGGTAGGTAACCCCCAAATATGTCCCGGTCTGATAATAATACCCCGTTCGATTAGTTTTTGGGTAATTTCCTGGGCGTCTCTTTTTAAATCAACAAAGACAAAATTAGTAAAAGAGGGGGCATAGGTCATGCGCATCTTGGTTAATTCCTGATATAAATATTTTTTCCCTTCTTCAGTTACCTGAAGGACTTCATTTAAGAATTCCTGATCCTCCAAAGCACCTAAGGCCCCCGCCTGAGCAAACTTGTTCACAGGGAAAGGTTCTACCACCTTGTTTAATATCTGGAGCAAATGCCTAGGACCCACAGCGTACCCCACACGAACGCCGGCCAGTCCGTAAACCTTGGAAAAGGTGCGGACAATCAAGACATTCCTCTGATCCTTAACAAATTGGATCGTTTGAGGGAAATTGCCCTTTTGGGCAAATTCCGCGTAAGCTTCATCAAAAACCACAAGACAGTTTTCAGGCACCGCAGACATAAATTGCGCAATTTCATCCTGATAGACAATTGTACCGGTAGGATTATTAGGATTACAAATATAAATGATCTTGGTTTTCTCCGTAATTTTTCCTTTGATACCGGCTAAATCATAAGTAAAATTCTTTAAAGGCACTTTAATCACACGTCCACCCATGATCTTCGTTGTCGTCTCATATACGGAAAAAGTGGGATCGCCGATGATCACCTCATCACCTTCATTGATAAAGGCTTGAGCGATGAGAAGGAGAATATTATCTGCCCCATTGCCAAATATCACCATATCCTTTTCAATACCGTAATTCTCAGCGATTCTTTCTCTTAGAGCCGGACTACTGCCTTCCGGATACATATAAACACTGTTTATTACCTGCTGCATCGCTGCCACAGCCTTCGGTGATGTACCCAAAGGATTCTCATTAGACGCCAGCTTAATAATCTCTGAAATACCATATTCCCTGGCTACTTCTTCCACCGGTTTCCCCGGCACATAGGCAATAAGCTCTTCAATCCCCTTGCGGGCCAAATTAATTTCCTTATTATTCCCCATATTTACCACCTGCTTATTTTAATTTATCTGATGCTATTTCTACGAATACCCATGCTTTTATCGCGGTAAAGTATGTGCACCAGGTTTTGGGATAATTGAAATTTATCTCAAAATCATATTATATCATTATTTAACATCTCTCTTCTGTTGTCAATATTGGGCGGGACTTTTTCTGATCTTTAGATTAATTGTGGAGCGTAAAGGGCGCGACCACAACATTCACAATAAACAAGCTCCTTTTTTAATCTCGCTTCTTTTACAATGATGATCGGTATTACAGTGTGACATCCACTGCACGCATGATTCTCCATGATCTTGCCGATAGGATACCCGTCAAATTTTTCTTTTCTTGCTTGAAACCAGGACCTGGATTGATCATCAAGGTCAGCCATGATTTCCTGCTTATCCTCTTCTATGCCTCTTAGCTCTTGTTCCATATTTAGTTTAACCTGATTATATTGTAGTTTTAACTTATTAAACTTCTGATACTGCACCTTTAGTTCCTGCTCAATCTGACCTAATTTTTGACCCAAGTCTTCTTTTTCTTCCATCATTTCCAGGTTTCCAAGGTTGAACTTGGCAATTTGCTCATTTAAAACCTTCAATTGCTGATCGATGTTTTCCAGTTCCTTGGCATTATTGCTGGTTCCCCCGTAGAGAAGCTCCTTCAAGGATCTAGTTTTCTCTTCCACATCTTGAACCTGCTTTTCACTTTGGTTCAGCCGGGCTGATATTTTTTCAAATGCTTCTTGCGCTTCGGCCAATTGCTCTTGTTTTTCAAGAAAACGTTTTTTCATCTTTTTCAATTCTTTTAACTGAGGTAATGATTTTAGCGACTGCCGTATTTCCAGCTCTTTTCTTTCCAACTCTTGTAGATGATAAAGTTGTTTCAATAACATCGCCTTACTCCTTTCGTTTAGTAAATATTTTTTGCTGTTTTGACGAAGTGGGAAAAAAATCAATAGGAAAAATAAATAGGATAGGGTGATTAATCCTATCCTAATAAAAACGCCAGGGATTGGTATTGATTTCACTTGTCAAAATCGTAACCTCATCCTGTGATATTTTGTTTTTTAATAAGGTGGCAAAACGAGGAACAAAGATGCCCTCAGTGGCAAAATGATCAGCATCAATTACAGCAATTTGTTGGGCCAGTGCCTCCTGAGCCTCATGGTACTTCATATCCCCGGTAAGAAAACACTGAGCTCCCTTATTGTGGGCATTTTTTAGTAAAGACATGCCGCTGCCGCTGCAGACGGCAACACGAGAAATCAGTCTTGCCCCTTCTCCCACAACCCTTAGACTATTTACACCGAGGAGCTTTTTGACTTTATCGGCTAATTGATTTAGAGTTACGGGTTGGGGAAGCGAGCCTACTCGCCCCAAACCATCTACTGCACCCGGTACATTAGTTTTATAAAGATCATAGGCCACCTCCTCATATGGATGAGATGACTTCATCGCCATGATCACTTGATTTAAAAGAGAAGCAGGGACAATTGTTTCCAGGCGAAATTCCGGTGTCTTTTCCAGTTCACCCTGTTTTCCCACAAAAGGGTTGGTATCCGCTAAGGGCATAAAAGACCCTTCCCCCGGTGCCGCAAAAGTACAATGGGAGTAATTTCCGATATGACCGGCTCCTGCCTCTGAGATCGCATCGCGCACCTGATCCAGATAATTAACGGGAACAAATACTACCAATTTAAACAATTCTTCTTCCTTTGTTTCTGCCAGAACCGTCACATCCGTAAGGCCTAGCAATTCTGCCAGATAATCATTAGTGCCCCCGTTCGTAATATCCAGATTGGTATGGGCAGAAAACAGTGCGATATCATTTTTGATTAATTGATATACCATTTTACCCAAAGGTTGATGCCATAATAAATTTTTTACGGCACGAAAAAACATGGGATGATGAGTTATGATTAGATTTACTCTTTTACTAATTGCCTCCTCAATCACCCGCGGGTCAGCATCAAGTGTGATTAGGATCCGGTGAACATCTTGATTTAAATCCCCTACCTCTAAACCCACATGATCCCATTCTTCTGCTAAATGGGCCGGGGCAATATCCTCCATTATTTGCATCAATTCCCAAACCTTCATAGAGATGCCCTCACTCTCTCCAAATCCCCAATTTTCTTTTTTATATCTTCTTTCTGAGCTTGACCCTTTGGATTGGTAGCATAATCCAAAGCCTGATCTATGTTCTTCAGGGTTTTAAGTTTTTCTCTCAGAAAGGCTTTCAAAAGCGGGTGCTTTTTTTGTAAAAGTATCGGACCAAATTCCATTTCCTCCGGGGTTAGGGTGCTTAGCCCCGGCTCTGCCACAATAATCTCATAATATTGATCTTCCTCACATACTAATTCTTCATCAATAATTATCCAATTATTATTAATCAGCCATTCTCTTAGTTTCACGGTATCGCGCATGGGTTGTAGAACCAAACGCTTGGTTTTACCTAAAACATCCGGTGATGCCGATAAGATATGGATCATTGTTAAAGCTCCGATACCGGCGATAACAATCGCCTGTGCTTCACCAGGTGTTAATACTTTTAAGCCATCCCCCAAACGCAAAGATACTTTTTTATCAATGGCCAAAAGACTAACCAGCTGAACCGCCTTAGATAAAGGAAGTTCATGAACATCTGCTGCAATAACATAAGGAGAAATGCCTTCCATAATAAGATGAGCAGGTAAATACCCATGGTCTGTTCCAATGTCGGCCACAACTGATCCCAGCGGTACAAAAGCTGCCACAACAGCTAATCGCTCTGAAAGTTTGATCTGCATCCCATGCATCACCCCAATCGTACTCTTAGTATTCAAAATATGGTCTCAATAATCCTTCGTACCAATTATAAACTGAGTACTAAGCAGACTTATCGTTAGTTATTTCAAAAATAAAAAAGCAAGAAACCATTGTTATTTGGTTCTTGCCCTTTTTAATAACATATTGGTGGGCCCACCTGGGATCGAACCAGGGACCGACCGGTTATGAGCCGGTGGCTCTACCGCTGAGCTATAGGCCCTAAATGGCTCCCCGAGTTGGGCTCGAACCAACAACAACTCGGTTAACAGCCGAGTGCTCTACCATTGAGCTATCAGGGAACGCTTATCCAGCAACAATAATTATACTAAAACATTCCTTGTGGGTCAATGATTTTTTATTCCAAATAGTCCTTCAGCTTCTTGCTGCGGCTTGGATGGCGCAGTTTTCTTAATGCTTTGGCTTCTATCTGACGAATACGTTCTCTGGTGACACCAAATACCTGACCAACTTCCTCTAAGGTTCGAGAACGACCGTCCTCCAAACCGAAGCGCAATTGTAATACCTTTTTCTCCCGATTGGTCAAAGTCTCTAAGACCTCTTCCAGCTGTGCCTTTAGCAACATAAATGAGGCTGCCTCCGCAGGTGCCGGAGCATCTTCATCCTCAATAAAATCCCCCAAATGGCTGTCTTCCTCTTCTCCAATCGGAGTTTCCAAAGAGACAGGCTCCTGGGCAATTTTCATAATTTCCCGCACCCGTTCTACAGGTATATCCATTTCCTTGGCAATCTCTTCAGGTGTTGCTTCCCTTCCTAATTCTTGAAGCAATTGGCGCGATACTCTGATTAATTTATTAATAGTTTCTACCATATGCACAGGAATTCTGATGGTACGAGCCTGGTCGGCAATAGCTCGCGTAATCGCCTGGCGAATCCACCAGGTAGCATAGGTACTGAATTTAAATCCTTTTTGATAATCAAACTTCTCTACAGCCTTAATGAGACCTAAATTTCCTTCCTGGATCAAATCCAAGAAAAGCATGCCTCTGCCTACGTATCTTTTAGCAATGCTGACTACTAGACGAAGATTTGCTTCTGCCAAGCGTCTTTTCGCTTCCTCATCTCCCGCTTCCATTCTTTTAGCAAGTGCTATTTCTTCTTCCGCGGTTAATAAAGGCACACGACCGATTTCTTTTAAATACATGCGTACAGGATCGTCTATAGCTACACCTTCAGGAATGGATAAATCCAATTCGTGTTCTTCTTCGGGGGTAGAAGCATCAACATCTTCATTTTCATTTGTACTTTCCAATGGTTCCAGATTTGCACCGGATCCGGAAGTAACGATGATTCCTTCTTGACTTAAGTGCTCATATATATCATCCATTTGATCTGGAGATAAATCAAGTTCACTTAACATCTCAATAATTTCCGTATAAGTTAAAGTACCCTTTTGTTTCCCTGTTTCCATCAATTTTTTTACTGCGTCAAATTTTACTTGATTCGGCTTCATTATGTCCCCCCTTCCAATAGTAAAAATTATCCTTTTAATTTCTGCATTTCTTGTTGTAACAGATTTAATTCCGGCAACATGGCCATAATATCTTCGGTCATATTTTGTTGCTCATAGGAACTAATTGCTTCTTGAATTTCCTGAATGCGTTCTTTTAAGCGATAATAGCGGATGGTTTTTATATAATCTCGTACTAATAAACTTTTATTAATATTTTCCGAGTAATCTTCCATAAATAATGGTGAAAGGAATTGCTTTAAATCTTCTTCATGGACACTTTCAATCAAAGTCACAGGTAACCAATCAAATTCCGCATATATTTTCTTGATGTATTTTAAAATCCTAATTATTTTCTCATCCAGCGAGAAGTTTAAGCCTAGAGTGTCTTCCACATAATCAAAAATCTTACGATTCTCAATCATTAGCTTCAACAAGTTTTGTTCCGCTAAAATTAGCGCATTATGTTTGTTGCTCAGAGCAAGATTTTCTTCAAAACCTGGTGCATTGTTAGTATGCTTTCCCTTGCTAAAATTATCCTTATTAAATGCCACTCTTTTACTTTGTCGCAAATCTGCATAAATGGATTCGTGGGAGATATTTAAAGCACTTGCGACGAGCTTAATATATTGGTCTTTTTCCACCTGGCTTTTTATTTTTGCCAGGTCAGGCAGCAATTCCCGAACCACATGAGCTTTACCTTCAATCGTTTGAATATTATATTTTTCCATTGCCAACTGCAACTTATACTCCACGAGGCTTAAAGATTGTTCTTCCGCAAGTTTTACCCAGGCTTGGTAATCATAGTGATGTAAAAAATCATCCGGATCCATGCCCTGAGGGAGTTTCATGACCCTTACCCGGATATCCAGATTGTGCAGTATATCCAATCCGCGATAGGTAGCCTGCACTCCGGCTGGATCTGCATCATAGGAGATTAAAACATTAGCAGAATAGCGCTTTAATAATTTTCCTTGTTCCGGGGTCAGGGATGTTCCCAAGGAAGCAACGGCATTTTTAATGCCGTATTGATGAGCGGCAAGCACATCCATATAACCTTCCATCAGCACTGCTTCATCTTTTTGTCGAATCATCCCGGCGGCATTGCTCAATCCGTAAAGATTTCGCGACTTGTTAAAGATGGGGGTTTCCGAGGAATTAAGATATTTCGGTAACTCATCATGGAACGCCCGACCACCAAAAGCAATAACTTTGCCCTTAAAATCTTGGATAGGAAACATAATTCGATTGCGAAATTTATCATAATATGTGCCACGGGCACTTTTTGCGGCCAATCCGGCCTTTTCCATCTCCCTTTCTTGAAATCCCTGAGCTAATAGATGCTTAATTAAATAGTCCCATGCTTTTGGAGCAAATCCCAGACGAAACTCTTTTATCACTTCCAGGCTGATGCCTCTTTTTTTTAAATAATTCAAAGGTTCTTCAGCCATTTTAGCGTTTAGCAAAAGATGATGATAATAATCTGCAGCTGCTTCATGCATCGTTGTCAATCGGATTTTTTCAGATTGATCCACACTATTCCGACTCTTGGGAGAACTATCCGGGATCACAATACCGGCTTTTTCCGCCAACTTCGTGGCAGCCTCCGGCAAGGTTAAATTCTCCTGTTCCATAATAAAATTAATGATACTGCCTCCCTTATGGCAGCCAAAACAATAAAAAATTTGTTTATCGGGAGAAACGGAAAAAGATGGTGTATCTTCTATATGAAAGGGACATAACCCGACATAATTCTTGCCTTGTCTTTTTAAACTGACATAATCGGAAATTACCTCTACAATATCAGTTTTTTCGCGTATTTCCTCGATAATTTCCGGCGGTACAAATCTCATTCTCCTGCACCACCTCACTTGATTGTTACCTAGATTGTACTAAGATTGTACTAAAAATGATCATGTGCTATCTTTCGCCGTTTTTCCGCTTTTTCCTTCTTTTTTGATGTAGAGAATATTGTGCTTTTATAGATTCTACTATTATCATAAAATAGCTTATAAAAGGATAATTTATCTAGATCATTCTAACAATTGCAGCAAGGACTTCAAAAAATTATTTTGATCCTCGCGGGAGAAAGCAGACGGTCCTTTTGTTTTAACGCCTCCTCTACGAAGCTTGGAGGAAATATGACGCTGCATTAATAGACTATTAATATTCTCCTTTGTAAAAATCAAACCTCGGGGAGATAGAGCCCGCCCTTTTCGTCCTAGAACCAGAGCTGCTAAACCGTAGTCCTGGGTTACCACAATATCCTGATCTTCTACGCGATTAGCGATCACATAATCTGCGGCATCCTGTCCCGTATCCGTCACAATCACCTTTATGCCCGGTACTTCCGCGATATGATGATTAAATGAAGCGATCATTTCCACAGGGACATTTTTTTCTCTTCCTACTGAAATTACGACTTCTTTCACCGGACAAGCATCAGCATCAACTAAAATTTTCACCGAAACCCTCCTTCGAAACATATTGTATTCGCGTTTTTTTACGTAATTCCTGCTATCATTTCGAAAAAAGAGGGTTTTTTTAGTATTTCCCCCCATATGGTAATTTATACCTTAAAACTGTGGTGCGCTAACCTTTGTACAACCTAAATAAAAAAATAATAAGTGCATTTTTTGTATAAGAAGAATAAGTACGGGGATAATAAAGACAGAAGGAAGATCATAAACCCTGCCGCGTAGTTCGTCGCTATTCGGATAGTCTGACCAACGAAGAGGTTTATAATTCTTCCTTCTATTCTTTTAATCAATATTTATACCTGACAATTTTATTCAATTATTCCATGCGAAAGCCGCCGGGCACAAAAATTTCGTTAAACTGAGCAATAGCATAACGATCCGTCATGCCTGCCACATAATCACAAACCTGAACTTCATGTTCATCTCCGGACCGGTACTCTTGGGGTAGCACCTCAGGATGCTTTAAGTAATAGGAAAAGAGAATTTTTAGCATATCCTTAGCTTTTGTTTCTTCCCATTTGGCTTTTGATCCGATATAGACCCGTTTGAATAAGAAACTTCTCAGTTCATCCATAGCCGACTTAATCTCACTGCTCATCCCAATTTCTTCACGATTGATACTACATTTAATTAAATCCTTGACCATAGTATTTATTCGTTCACTATGGCGGGAGCCTAAAACCTTAAGGCAGGAAAATGGCAAGTCACTTTTGGAGATAATTTTCCCTTGGATGGCGTCATCAATATCATGATTAATATAAGCAATGCGATCAGCGATTTTGACCACTTGGCCTTCTAATGTTGCCGGTTTCATAGGCCCGGTATGATGTAAAATACCGTCTCTTACCTCCCAAGTAAGATTTAGTCCTCTTCCCCCTTCAATCTTTTCAACGATACGCAAACTTTGATGATTATGACGGAATCCGTCCTTCATCATCTCATCCAAAGCTTCTTCCCCAGCATGGCCAAAGGGCGTGTGGCCTAGGTCATGACCCAAGGCAATAGCTTCTGTCAGATCCTCATTTAAGCATAAAGCCCGCGCTACTGTACGGGCAATTTGTGCCACCTCCAAGGTATGAGTAAGGCGGGTGCGAAAATGATCCCCTTCAGGAGCAATGAAAACTTGGGTCTTTAATTTCAAGCGGCGAAAGGCTTTGGAATGAATAATTCGATCTCGATCTCTTTGAAAAGCAGTACGTACCTGACATTCCTCCTCAGGTGTTTTACGGCCAAGGGTCATCTTACTTTTCTGAGCGTATACGGATAAGTTTTTTAATTCCCAATTTTCCGTCTGTTCACGAAATAACATCACTTGATCCACCTCTTGATCAAAGGCTTTATCAGGAACATCCCGGCAAAAAGGGATGATAGAGTCAGGTTGCTCCTTATATATAGAATACGTGAAAAGAACAAAAGTTCCTGCTAAAATCGGAAAAAAACTTGGTGCCTCAGAAATTTTTCTCTCACATGAGCTCTTAATTAATCTCAACCATTACATCTGAAACCTCGATTATCCGGTCAAGCAAGCCCTCTTGGTAAAGCCATTCAATATTTTCCTGCCACACCGTTTCAGATTGAGATAAGAAAGGAGCATCTGCCGATGCCATTAAGGGAAGAAGGATTTCCAGACTTTTTCTCTCCACCGCTTCCGACAAAGGAAAATTTTCTTCATTTTGATGATTTAGGAGCATCGTCAGAGACTCCTCCGGCTGTTCCTGCATATCCTTAAAGCCCTTTTTACACGCGCGCATAAAGGAATTTAGCATTTCCTGATCATGGGTAATGGTTGCATCGCCGGCCAGAAAGACCGCCTCATAAAAACTGGGCACACCATATTCATCCAGCATAAACCAATTTACTTCAAAACCTTCTTCTTCTAATAAAGGTACCTCATGGTTTATCAAGCACCCAATGGTTGCATCGACATTTTTCGTGGTCATCGAAGACATTAAATCAAACCCTACGTCAATCATGGTCACATCACTAAAATCAGCACCCACATGATTCATAATACTTTTTATCAAGGCTTCACTTATTTCCGTCCCTGCATAACCGATGGTTTTACCTACTAAATCCCCCGGCGAGATAATTCCTTGTTCTTTTAGGGAGAGTACAATATTTAAAGGTGATTGTACCACTGCACCAATGGATTTTACCGGTACATTCTGATTAGCCCGCGCGATGATAATATCTTGTAAATAATACAGGCCTATTTCAGCTTGATTTGCCGCGACCAAAGATAAAGCATCATTGGTGTTGGTGGGAAAGTGCACATTCACCTTAAGTCCTTCCTCAGCAAAATATCCTTTATCCATAGCTACATATAAAAAAGTATGCAAGGCGTTGGGATACCAGTCCAAAACCACATCTATTTCCCTGAGTTGATGCTCCTCTTTTAATTGGTCTTCCGGTAGTTGAGCGGCATCATTTGTCCCGCAACCAACCCCTAATAAGATTAAAACCAACAACATCATAACTAAGATTCCTGTTTTTTTCATTTTTGCTGCCCCCTTATTTCTTGTTCTCCATTTAAATTTCTTTTTGCCAACGAATTGCGATCTTCTCCACTATAGCCACTAATCCCACGAGAATCATAGCCACAAAGGATAAGATAATAATGGGAGCAAAGACACCTGCCCCGTCTAACTGAGACATCATCCGACGACTGAAATAACCAAGACCGCTTTTGGCCCCCAGCCATTCCCCGATGGCGGCCCCAATAATACTTAAAGGAATGGCCATTTTAATTGCTGAGAAGAATGCAGGTAAAGCCGTGGGGATCTTTAACTTGATAAAAACTTCTTTTTTTCCGGCTCCATAGGTGTAGAGTAATTCTTCCATTTCCGTTTTTGATGCTTTCAAACCGTCAAAAACCGTTATCGTAATGGGGAAAAATGTAAATAATACAGTCACTAATACCTTACTCCAAATACTATAACCAAACCACAGCACAAAAAGAGGTGCAATGGCAGGGGTAGGAATGGTCTGGGATGCAATAATTACCGGGTATAAAGCCTTTTCCACCATAGGGTTCAAATCCATCACCACCGCCAAAAAGAGGCCTAAAACTAGAGAGATCAACAGCCCCAATCCGGTCACCTGCATGGTTGCCGGCAAGTGAGCACCAAAAAGAACCTCTCTCAGCTCCCAAATTTTTTCCATAATCTGCATAGGGCTGGGAATAATATAGGCAGCATTTACCCTCATGGCACCGATTTGCCAAACTACGAAAAGTACCACAACAAAGATTAAAGATACCAGATATCCTTTCTGTGTTTTCATCAGGAAACTACCTGCTTTCTCAACAAATCCATGAGATATTTTTTTAGTTCTGCAATCTGGGGCATATTCAGACAGGCACGGGAACGGGTCTTAGACAATGGGACCTCGATCCTCTCCAAAGTACGAATGGGCTTTTCACGCACGATAAAGATAGTTTGCGACAAAAAAATGGCCTCTTCTATATCATGGGTGATAAACAGGATGGTTTTTTGCAGCTGCTGCCACTCAGATAACAACCACTCCTGCATGTCCAGCTTTGTTAAAAAATCCAGTGCCGTGAAAGGCTCGTCCAAGAGCAGCAATTCAGAATCCGTCAGAATAGTGCGTCCAAAAGCGACACGCTGACGCATCCCTCCGGACAATTCCTTAGGGTATTTATTGCCATAACCTTTAAGGCCGATTTCTTCCAGTACCTGATCTCTTTTTCTCTCCCGCTCCGACCTGGTTAAACCTTGCAACTCCATAGGCAGTTCCAGGTTTTGTCCAATGGTTCTCCAAGGAAAAAGCAGGTCCTTTTGGGGCATATAGCCTACATAGTTTTTCTGGCCGCTGATGTTTTTCCTTCCGACCAGAATCGTTCCTGACTTGGGTTGCAGCAACTGAGTAATCAGACGAAAAACAGTACTTTTGCCGCAACCGCTAACCCCGATTAGAGAGGCAAATTCTCCCGGGGCAATATGAAAAGACAAATCATCGATAATATTAAAATCCTCTGTAGGATATTGAAAGCTTACCTTATTAAAAACCAGCATGTTATTTCTCCATATTCCACGCCATGTCCCAGAACATTTTCTCAAAAATACTACAATTTACAAAAACATCAATCAAGTTTTGAATTTGCTCCTCATCATAGTCACGAGTTAAGGAGTTCATCATCTCCAATAAGGAATCATTAGTGCCGACAAATGCTTCCGAGGTATAGCCCCGAACCCATTCACCAAAGAACTCATGGTCTAGGGATTGGGGATTTGATGACGCAATCCGCCTGCCTATTTCTGCATAACTCCACGAACAAGAAAGGATGGCCGTAATAATATCAACAACTCCCCCTTGAAAACCTAGAGACAACATGTAATTGGTATAGGATTCATTAGTGATCGCTTTCCGCGCGTGAACTATCTCATCCTCCAATATACCCAGACGCTTCATATATCCTTGATGAATCTTCATTTCCCCGTTGAGAATCTGATCCACATTATCAGCAAAAAAACGCATCAGCCGAGGATCCTTGGCCTTTACTAGGCCTAGAGCAAAAACCTTGGCATAATCATAAAGATATAGATAATCCTGTACCATGTAATAACGGAAACGGTCCAGGGACAGGTCACCCCTCTTGATACCCTGGATAAAAGGGTGTTGATGGTAGGACTCCCAGATTTCTTGCACACTTTCATACAAACGATCAGATACCGCTATTGGTTGTTGATTATTAGTCAATTTTCTCACTCCGTTTTCGTTTTAGTAAAGAAAAAATTTAGAGACCCCTCTAAAGAAGAGAAAAGGGATACGCCTTCATTGGCATATCCCCAAACAAACAAAAAATTTGTTCGCATCCCTACGTTGGCATTATCCAAATCAGGTAAGGTCGAAGATTTTCATCTTCCTCTCAGCCTCTTCCAGAAGCTCCCTTGCTCTTTTTATATTAGACTATCATATTTATTTACACCTGTCAATTTCTTTGATGCGCTGCTTACCGTTACGATATTCACACTCAAAGCAAAACCCATACAATTCTATTTTATGGTCGGTTACGGTAAACCCTTCTTTTTTCCCCAAGGTTTCGCCCAAACAATTTAAAGGGCAATCAGACAGGGGAATTACCTTGTGACATCCCAGACAGATTAAATTATGGGTATGGGGATCGTTCTGCAAACGATATTGTACCTTATCCTCAAAAAGGCCTGATTTAACCACATAACCCGCATCCACCAAGGTTTTAAGATTACGGTATACTGTTGCCAGGCTGGATACATTGTTTTTCGCCTGAATCCTTAAATAAATTTCTTCCGCTGTTAAAGGGTGTTCCGATTCATCTAATATGGTAAGAATCGCTCGGCGCTGCTTCGTAATCTTATACCCCTGAGCAATAAACTCACGGGAAATCAATTCAACTCGATCCATAAATCTCTCCCCCTCTTACCCGTAGATATGTTTCTTCATAAAGCTTACTACAAAGAAAAATGCCGCTACTAAGACAATCGTTGCCCCGGAGGCCGTGTCCCAATAGAAGGACAAAATCAAACCTGTAATTCCGCTTACCATTGAGATCACTATTGTGAGAAAATGGTATTGTCTGATATTGCGCGAAAAATTACGGGATGCCGCCGCCGGAAGTATCAAAAGAGAATTAATGATCATAATACCCAACCATTGAATCGAAACAGTCACAATAACTGCCAAAGCAATGGTAAAAACCATTTCTGCCCGACGAACATTAATCCCTCTGCTCCGTGCTAAAGAAGGATTAATGGTTAAAAGAACAAGGGAATTAAAAGAATAATACCAATATATCATAAATCCGACCAGGATCATCAATAAAAGTGCGATGTTTTCCGGGGTGATACTTAAAATGTCTCCAATCAAATACCCGGAATATTTGTTAAAGCCCCCTCCCTGAGAAAGAATTACAATGCCTAAGGCAACCGCGACAGCTGAAAACACACCGATTACAGTATCCGTAGAAGTCATCGTAAACTCTTTTACAAGAGAGACGGTTACCGCCATAAAAACAGCAAAAATGACCATGGCCCCCAAGGGTTGATGCAGCCCCAAGATTACGCCAATCCCAATACCTGTTAAAGCAGAGTGACCGATGGTATCGGAAAAAAAAGCCATGTGATTATTCACGACCATGGTACCCAGCATGCCAAAAAGGGGCGTAACGATCAGCACGGCCAATAAAGCATTGAGCATGAAATTATGTTCTGTCCAGGAAAAAGGTAATAATCTATCACCAATTCTATACCATATCTCCAAAATTTTCCTCCTTCCACGCACTTTAAATTCCGCCAGAGCTCTTGATCTCCGTGGTAGTTAGTTGTGTATTAACAACTGCGAATCCTGCCCTAATTCCATGTTACCGAAGGATTGAACCACCTGATTATTGTTCATAACCTCCTCCGGTGTGCCTTGACAAAGAATAGTTTTATCCAAAAAAACCATCCGGTCCGCAAAATAGCGCATTAGTTTTATGTCGTGGGAAACCATTAAAATAGAAAGATCATATTGCTTCCTGAAATCAGCAACCAACCGGTAAAATATATTGCGGCCTTTGTAATCTACTCCGGAAACCGGTTCATCCAAAAGTAGCAACTCAGGCACGGGTTCCATGGCAAGGGCCAATAGCACCCGTTGAATTTCCCCTCCGGACAATTCGCCTAATTTCCGATCAATTAAATGCTCTGCTTGTACCCGGGAAAGACATTTTAAGGTTTTTTCCCGCTCTTTTTGCGACGAGAAAAGCCATAACGGCTTTCTGCGATAGCGACTGAGGAACAAATCCCCCACACTTACAGGAGATCCGGGATCGAAATCCCCCCGTTGGGGTACATAGCCGACCTGAGGCCAACGCCCTTTTTTTTCTTTATGAGAAAGAAAGGTAATCTCCCCTTTATAGTTAAGTTCGCCAATAATCGCCTTTAAGAAGGTGCTTTTCCCACCTCCATTAGGGCCAATGATTGCCGTCAGCTCACCGCAATGAATATGTAAATTAATATCATGAATAATGGTTTTTTTCCCCTTCACCACAGTAAGGTTGTTAATCTTGGTGCAACACCGGCCGCAATGAGCGCCCTTCACTGCCAAAGCAAGGGGGCAGCAATCAGACATTATTGTAAAGCCTCCTCTAAAACCCGCAAATTTTCCTCCATGATCTGAAGATAAGCATCTTTATGAGCCGGACCGGTGACGGCAGGATCTAAATAATAAACTTGTGCCCCGGTTTCCCGAGCAATTGTTTCCGCAGCAGTATCCCCATACTGAGGTTCCGTAAAAAGCACTTTGACGCCCGATGCCTTAACGACTTTAATGGTATCGATTAATTCTCCCGGAGAAGGTTCAGTTCCCGGCTCTCTCTGAATCACGGCCTTAATATTTAAATTAAACTCCTGAGCAAAGTAAGGAAAAGATTCATGAAAGGTGACGATGTTACGATTTGCCAAAAGATCAATTCTTTGATGCATTTTTGCTTTTAGCTGCTCCAATTTTTCCACATACGTTTGTGTATTGGCAAGATATAAAGAGGCCCGTTCCGGATCCGCTGCTGCCAACTGTTGCCCGATATTTTTGGTTTGGCTGATGGCGCCGGTAATACTCACCCATAAATGAGGATTCAGTGAACCATCTTTCTCATTTTGTAGAAGTTTCAGACCTTTGCTGGCATCAATTATTTTCAAATCAGCTCGGGTGCCGGCAATTTCAGCAAGAAAGGATTCCATCCCTGCTCCATTTACAATCATAATCTCAGCATCCTGAAGATTTTTCATATCACCGGGAGTAAGTTGATAATCATGAAGGCATCCTGTAGTGGGTTTTGTTAGATTAACCAGCTCGATCCCGGTGGCCCCATCGGTAATGTTTAAGGCCATAATGTACATCGGATAAAAAGAAGTCGTGATTTTAAGAGGGGTACCTGCCTCCTCTTGATGGGATTGAACGGGGGTTCCCTCAGTTTTCCCGGCACAACCGGGCAGAATGATTAAAGCAACAATCAAAAACAGACCGACAATTTTTCTTTTCATGCATTTCGCTCCTCACTAAACTCGAATAAGACTCATTCTCATTACATTATTTATATTATCATGATACCCAAAATATAGCAATCTATAATTAATAATTACACTATCAAGTAAATATTTCCATTTGGTGTGGCATAGTTCAAAAAATAAACTGCCACTAATCCCGTTCTTGGAACAAAGAGATGGAATCAGTGGCGGTTCGATATATTGTGAAACATAAGTAAGAGACAGCGAGCGGATAGTCTGTGTTGTATCAATTAGGCGGAATAACTGTTTACGCCGGACCTAAAACGGCTAACCGGTTAAAACAGAAAACGTGCCACCTGAGTCACAATAAAGCAGACCATAATACCCGTTATTGTAGGGATTAAAAAAGCAAGCACGGTCCATTTCCAACTCCCGGTTTCTTTCTTAATCGTCCAAAGAGTGGTACCACAGGGATAGTGCATTAAAGAAAAGAGCATTACACACACCCCTGTAAGCCAGGTCCAGCCATGAAATACTAAGAGGTCCCGAAGAGCCGTTAAGCTGCTTAATTCTAACATGCTGCCAGCAGAGAGATAACTCATGATCATGATGGGTATGACAATTTCATTGGCAGGCAACCCCAGGATAAAAGCCATTAAAATATATCCATCTAAGCCGATAAGATGCGCAAAAGGCTGCAGCAACCGGGCAGATTGATTTAAAATGCTGCTTTCGCCCACTGTGATATTGGCCATACACCAAATAACTAATCCTGCCGGTGCAGCAACACAAATTGCCCGCCCTAAAACAAACAGGGTGCGATCTAAGAGAGAACGGACCAAAATACGTCCGATTTGAGGTTTACGGTAAGGAGGAAGTTCCAAGGTAAAAGATGAGGGAATTCCTTTTAGGATCGTCTGCGATAAAACTTTTGAAATCATTAGGGTCATTACTATCCCCAGCAAGACCACACCGACCATGGCCATCGTTGACACTAGGGAACGATAGGGCTCCGCCACCAAACCACCGATAAAGATAGTAGAGATAGCAATGAGGATGGGAAAACGCCCGTTACAAGGTACAAAATTATTGGTCAGGATTGCGATTAACCTCTCCCGGGGCGAATCAATAATACGGCAGCCAATAATTCCCGCTGCATTACAGCCAAAACCCATACACATGGTCAGAGCTTGTTTTCCATGGGCACAAGCTCTTTGAAAAAAACCATCCAAGTTAAAGGCAATTCTAGGTAAGTATCCCAAATCTTCTAAAAGGGTAAATAAGGGGAAAAATATTGCCATCGGAGGAAGCATCACAGAAATCACCCAAGCTATAGTTCGGTATACCCCTAAAACAAGAACTCCATGAAGCCATGGGGGGGCATGAAGCACCTCAAAAAGCACTGTCAATTTTTCTTCCACACCAAAGAGCAGGAAAGCAATAAATTGCGAAGGATAGTTCGCCCCTGTAATGGTCAACCAAAAAATCATTGCTAATAAACCTATCATAATAGGAATACCAAAGGTTTTGGAGATCAGAAGGCGATCCATTTTCCGATCAAATTGATGAAATTGCTGTTTTTCAAAATCAACTACGCCATTTTGACAAATCTCTTCTGCTTTTTGCACGAGACTGGATACAATTAAATCCCGATATTTTTCTTCATGAATACCTTGGTCACCTAAATATTTTATTGCTCGGCCTAAAGATTCCATCAGGGCATGATCTTCATGCAGCTTAATCTCGAGAAATTTTTCCAAAGAACGAATAATATTAATCTCCCCATCAAGAAGCCTAAATGATACCCAACGGCTATCAATGTCATCTCCTACCAGCTTTTTTACGTATGGCTCAACCATTTTCACCCCTTCTTCTATTACCGGATCATAGGTAATACGAAGAGGCATGGTTTTTCTCTTATTTTGAACCACATCGTTTACTGCGTCCATCAAATTATCCAAGCCGCAATTACTTCGCGCATTGGTACCCACCACAGGTACGCCTAAAGCTGCTTCAAGACGCGACAAATTAATGCTGATGCCTTTTCGCCTCGCCTCATCCATCAAATTAACACAAACCACTACTTTTGAAGTAATCTCCATAATTTGCAGCACCAAATTCAGATTTCTTTCCAAACAAGTAGCATCTGTAACAATCACCGTGGTGCTAGGCGCTCCGAAACAAACAAAATCCCTGGCTACCTCTTCTTCCATCGAACTTGACATTAAAGAATAGGTGCCAGGAATGTCCACCAAAATAAAGGATTGATCCTTGTAATTATATCGACCATGGGCATTGGTCACAGTTTTTCCAGGCCAGTTTCCTGTATGCTGATTTAACCCGGTTAAACTGTTAAATACCGTGCTTTTACCGACATTGGGATTCCCGGCCAAAGCAATCACTTTTTCATGGTCGAGGAGCTCTTTTCCGATCGCTTGCTGCAAAACACCCAACCCCGTGGATTGACTGGTTAAACCCATGCCTGACTTCCCCCCTCTTAACTGTCTAGTTCCACTAGGATTTCCTCTGCTAATTCAGCCCGCAGAGCGATGACTGCACCCCGGATATAATATGCCGTGGGATCTCCGGATGGGCTTTTTTGCAAAGCCTCAATTGATGTATTGATAATCATGCCAAGATCCAGCATTCTTCTGCGAATACTTCCTTCTGCAGTAATCTGTTTTATAATACCGGCCTTTCCCAAAGGCAATTGGTTCAAACGAATTAAAGTTTCGGCCATAAAAATTCCCCCTTCAAAAAAACTTCTCAGAATTAATATATGTAAGAAAGAGAGAATTGCGCATCGGGAAACCCCTAACAAGTTAAAAAGTAAGCAGGTTTTCTGCTTACTTTTCCATTTATCTTTATTTTCTTTTATCCTTATTTTCTTGAATGAGCAATTTCAATTTTTAATGCCCACCGCAGCCATGATGATTACAGCTGTTTTGCACCGAAAACATGGGCAACTGATTCTTTTTAAAAGCTTCGATATTCTGAGCTACCGTGCCTTGTTCCACGCGATAAGCCTTTACACCCTGAGCATTCAATTTCATCAAAGCTCCGGCACCAATACCACCCACTAAAATGGCATCTACTTTTTCGCCCCCTAATGCTTTTAAGGGTTGGCACATGCCATGTTCGTGATGGGCATCACCATTATTAATAGCCTTGATCTCCTCATTTTCCAAATCAATGATTAAAAAATATGGAGCCGACCCGAAATGGTTATAAGCAATACTTTCTAAACCCTTGTTTTCTTGAACCGGTACACAAACTTTCATTTTTTTCTCCCTTCAAAATTAAAAGTTTTTTTGACAGCATTTACCGTGGGCAGCTTTACAATTGGCTCTGCATTGAGTAGGAATACTTATCCCCAAAGACTCAGTTTCCAATGTGCCTTCCTTTACCCTTTGAAAAAAATCCGTTAATTCCTGCAAGGTTGATTGTCTGATACGATAAAGGACATAATAGCCCCTTTTTTCTCCGACAATAATCCCCGCTTCTCTAAGAATTTTTAAATGTTGGGAAACCGTTGCCTCTGAAAGCTCCAAATGCTTGGCTAAACCTTTAGCGCAAATCCCTCTTTTGGTTATGGTAATCAATATTTTCAGTCTGGTTTCATCCCCAAAAGCTTTACATATTTGCACAATTTCCTTCATAGCATCTTCCTTTTTAATTAGTCAGACAACTAACTAGATAATAATTCATCTAATTGGATTTGTCAAGAAAAAATCCTTCCCATTGAACTTCACGGGAAAGATTTGCCTATAAATGCTCCAAAACCTCCGTAATACTGCTTACTTTAATCGCGCCGTTTTCAACCATTTGCTCTATCAAGCGTTCAGCCTTCCCCCCGGTAAAATCCTGCCGATTAAATTCATTTTGTTCCACAATAATAACTTTCTTACGTTGATGCTGGTGGACATCATAGACCTGTTGTAGATTAGCTAAATTTCCTTCACCAAAAGGCACAGGTAAGACAACAATTAAATCCGCATCCTGAATCAACCCTTGATTCATCTCGAGCGCTTTTTGAGAAATGGGTGCAAAAGGAACTTCTTCTGATATTTGGGCATTGATTTCTCCGGCTTTTTTCCAGTCCGAGTCCCCCACATTTAACACGCCGCAGCTAATTTGATACCCATACTGATGCAATTGTTCCATTAAATAAACACCGCTTCCTCCGCCGCAGACAAGATGGACTTTTACATTTTCTTTGTTTTCATGTTTTTTTCTTATTTTGCTTAGAGGAACGATATTTAGCCTTCCGGTAATCTCATTGGTGGATACTGCCACCTCCACATGATAGATCTCACGAATCATTTCTGTGGTTAATACTTCATGAGGCTCTCCATAGGCTTTTATTTTACCATCGCTTAAAAGAATAATTTTTTGACTGAACTGGGCCGCAAGATTGAGATCATGTAAGACAGCAATCACTGTTAATCCTTTAGTGCGGTTAAGATCCTCCATCAATTCCAATAAATCCAATTGATGCTGGAGATCCAAATGGGAGGTAGGCTCGTCCAACAAGATCACCTTCGGTTCCTGAGTTAAAGCTCTGGCAGCAATCACTCTTTGTCGTTCGCCACCACTTAATTCATTGATAGCACGATCCCGAAGATGCCACACATTGGTCAATTCCATGGCGTGCTTGGCAATTTCCAAATCTCGCTCGCTTTCTCCCTGGAATCTTTTTTGATGTGGCATACGACCCAGCAACACCGTCTCCATCACGGAAAAGGGAAATTCCGCCCCAGTATCTTGAGGAACTACCGCCATATTCTGCGCCAAGGTTTTTCTTTTAATTGTAAAAATATCCTGGCTCTCTAAAAAAACCATTCCAGTATTTGGCGTCAGCTCTGCCGAGATATTCTTTAATAAGGTGGATTTTCCTGAACCATTCGGTCCCAGAATACTGACAAAACTCCCTTTCTCTATTTCAAATGAGATCTTCTCTAAAATATTTTCACTACCGTAACGAAAGGTAATGTCTTTCCCTTCAATCCCATGTGCCACAAAAATTCCTCCTAAAAAAAGCTATCCTTCTTTTTTTTCAGCAGATAAATAAAAAATGGTCCACCGAACATGGCCGTGATGACTCCAATGGGGATTTCCATGGGAGCAAAAATGGTTCTGGCAACTGTGTCCGTAATTACCATAAAGATCCCTCCTACAAGGAAGGACATGGGAAGCAGGATGCGATGATCCGGTCCTACCAACATGCGCACGATATGAGGAATAATTAAACCGACAAAGCCGATAATTCCACAAACAGCCACCGCGCCTGCCGCCGTAAGGGATGCCAGCACCAAGATAATTACTTTTACTTTTTCTAAATCAATGCCCAGATGATGGGCGGTACTATCTCCGAAAACCATGGCATTTAGCTCTTTAGAAAACAGCATTAGTAACAATACACCTACTATTATTAAGGGAGCGGCAATCTGCACATGTTCCCAATTTCTGTTCGCAAAACTCCCCAATATCCAAAAATAAACCTTTTCCATTTTTTCTGCATTCATAACCATGAGAAAGGAGATCATGGCCTGTAAAAAGGAACTAAGGGCAATGCCCGCCAAGAGCAGGGTGGAGACAACCACCTTATTACCGACCCTGCCCAGGGTATAAACAAGAAAGGTCGTAAGCAGGGCACCGGTGAAACTAAAAATGGGAATGCGTAAAAAGCCCAAGAACCCCCCCATTCCGGTCACAATAGCCAGGGTCGCTCCTAAAGCTGCTCCAGAGGATACGCCGATGACAGAAGGATCCGCCATGGGGTTTTGAAAAAACCTTGGAACGAAGCACCTACCACACCTAGGGCACCACCCACCAAACCGGCTAGAATCACCCGGGGCACTCTAAGGGACCAAATAATTGTTAGTTGTACCTCAGAATACTGTGCCAAGTCAATCCGTTGTTGAATGAAAGGAATCTTTGCAAGAATAATGCTCATGGCAGCTTGAAAAGATATTTCTGCCGGTCCGATGGTTACAGTGTAAATACTAATCAAGACTAAAGCGATACTTAAGGATATCAATAATGATTTCCAAAGTTTTCGTTTCTCTTTAAAATTCATCTTAATCAAAAAATCTCCGGATGGATGATTTTGGCCAATTGTTCCAGTCCTTGAATCACGCGAGGACCTGCTCCGGCTGATCAGACTGTCATCTACGGTAAATACCTGATCATTTTTAACGGCACTCAATACCTCATAACCGGTTCTCGTTTTAATATCCTCCGGTGTATGACTATGAGCATTAATGATATAAATATCCGGGTCATTTTCCAGTAATTTTTCCATACTGAAGGTGAAAAACTCGTCTTCCGTTATACCGGCAACATTGGTCCCCCCAGCCGTTTCAATAAGATTATGAATAAAGCTGGTGGATCCCGCCGACATTAAAAGGATCATCCCAAACTTCAAAAAACACCTTGGGTTTAGGCTGATCTTTTACCTTATTGATGATTTCATCCATTTTTTGTCTCATATCGTCAACAATTTCTTTCGCTGTTTCGTTTTTACCGGTAATCTCACCGGCCAATGCAATATTGCTTAGCACCTGCTCAATTGTAGCTGATTCTAAAACCACAACGGGAAGATTTAACTCCTCCATAGTTGTAATTAATTCTTCCTGTACGCCTGCTGAAGCAAAGACTAGATCAGGATCCATAGAGAGAATAACTTCTACGTTGGGATCTTTAAACCCTCCAATTTTGTCCTTGGCCAGTGCAGCTTCCGGATAGTCACAATAATCAGAAACCCCAATGATCTCTTGATCCAATCCTATAGCAAAGAGAATCTCTGTGATTGCCGGAGAAATGGAGATAATTTTTTCCGGGGTTTTTTCGATGACAACTTCCCGTCCGATACTATCAATAACGGTAGTCCCTGTCTTGGTTTCCGAAGTACTGTCGGCACAACCGAGAGAAAGGCTAAAGATTAGAATGAGTATTACCATTAGAAGCATATGTTTTTTCATTATTATAACACCCCACAGATTCTATTTGTTTCATAGCTATTATAAGGGATTTAGCACAGAAAAGCACTCTTTAATTTAAATTACTACCGAATACTTGATTTATATACCATTATTTGTTATGCTGATTTAGTCATCTAATTGATTAAGTCTATCATTTGATATGATCTGTTTTACATATGCGCAGAATCTTAAATATATTTAATTAAAAGGGGAGAAGAAGCATGAGTATGGGAGAATATGAAGTATATTACACAATGGTAACAGATGCCTGTATAGACTATTTCAAAGACACCAAAGAAGCTGATTTGATTGATTTATTAATGCAATTGATGGATATTGAAGGTTTGCCTATGCATTGCCCGGTACATCATTATATCGTACCCGCAGCCTTGCTAACAGTTTGTCGTCAGCATCAAGGAAGTGACATCTCTGTTTTGGAAAGAGATCTTGACGAAGCTTTAAAACGTGCCCAAAATGTTTTAGGCGGTTTTTGTGGCTTTTACGGAGCTTGCGGTGCAGCGGTTGGGTTGGGAATTTTTTTAAGCATCATCACCAATAGTACTCCCATGTCCCGAAAACCATGGGGCTACCTTAATCGTGCCACAGGGCAAGCTTTAATTGAAATGGCAGAACTAGGTGGTCCTCGTTGTTGCAAAAGGACCACTTTCATCGCAATAAAAAGCGTACTTCCCCAAATTAATGACCTTTTCAGGCTGAATCTTGAGATTAAAGAGCCTATTTCTTGCCACTATCATAAAAACAATCAAGAATGCCTGAAGCAAGAATGTCCCTTTTGGCCAAATGACCTAGAATAGGAAAAGCACAACAATGATCTGTTGTGCTTTTATTTATTTTATTTTTTATTCAAAATGCGTAACACCGGTAATTTCGGTGGCCAAAGCATCCACGGCTTTCTTCACCAAAGCTTTTCTCATTTTATACTCATCTTCTGCATTAAGATTGGGATTTCCTACCGGGTAGGGAATCGCTATTGTGGGTACGATTCTATTAGCCCCCACTGATTCGGAAATCGTAGTAATAGTTGCCATGTGCACAATAGGGATACCGTATCTTTCGATTTCTTTAACCATCGTTGCTCCGCAACGAGTACAGGTACCTCAGGTAGAGGTGAGTATGACCCCATCTACACCGGCGGCTTTTAGTTCGGCACCAATTTCAGTACCAAATTCCACACCTTTGCTTACAGCTGTCCCGGTACCGGTCGTGGTATAAAAAAACTCATAAACCTTGCCGATATATCCCTCTTTTTCAAACTCGCGTAGAATATCCAAAGGAACGACGCGATCCGGATCTTCATTAGCATAAACAGGGTCGTAACCGCCATGCGTGGTATAAAAGTCAGGAGCAGCAAGAGAGTCCTTACCGGTGACATCATATTTACCCCATTTTTGCGCACTAGCGGATTGAATATGATCTGGGTTCCCTTCCGGAACAATACCTCCGGAGGTACATAAAGCAATTGTGGCCTTACTTAGATCTTTGATCGCAGGAGCCGGATCTACCTCATCAAAAACAGGCATAGGCATTTCTGTTTCAAAAGGCTCACCTTTTAGCCGGGCAAGTAACATTTCTACGGCGCGCAAGGAACCTCTTTTTTCAACAAAAAGAGTTTTTCTCATGCCGCGCGGAATATATCCTTCTTCTTCCGGAGAACCTATTTCCAAACCGCGGGCTAATTTATCGGTAATAGCTGCCATTAAGGGGAGCGCTTTTCTCATACCACCGGCAGTATCAGAGGTGGAGATAACATAGGCCACTTCTTTACAGGCATCTACGCCCGGATTCTCATGATACATGCCGGTAACCACAGGAATATTGAGCTCTGCAGCCACAGCCTTACATGTCTCTGCACAAGCAACACCGTAACGTCCGGCATTAAAAGCAGGACCGGCTACAAAGACATCGGGAGCTATTTCTTTTACTTTATCCAGAATAAAAGATAAGGCATCCTCTTGATTTTCGTTAAAGTAGTTATCACCACAGATAAAAGTTCCTACTACTTCGCCTTGGCCTTTAAGAGCTCCTTCAAAACCGACTGCCGGCCCTACTTTTTCCGCCCGAAATTCCGGAGCCATACCGGCCTTTTCTTCCCCACCTACCTGGCCAAAAAACTGATTCACATAGTATAATACTTTATATTTTTGAGACATCTTTTTTCCTCCTTTCATTAAATTTTAATATAACCTGCAGGTCACATTATGAAATCCGATTTCAGAAGTTGCACCAATGACCGCATTCAATTCACACATCAAGGTACCGTCTTCCAATAAGGCTCCGTCCCAACCGCCTGCTAAAACTAGCGATAGAGGTAGGATCACCAATGACCTTTTCTGCAGGAGGTAAGGTCACAACGTGACTCACGTTTCCTCCGGAAACAACGGCAACCGCTTCTTTGGCTGTGTCGGCCAAGGGCTGAGACATACCGTCTCTGCCTGCACATTCGTCGGTAATTAACTGAGTGATAATGCCGGCATCTTCACATTTCTTACAAATCATGAGTAAGTCGGTATCAGGATTTCCGTATCCTTCCTCAGAAACCACCACGGCATCTGCTCCAAACATTTTAGCTAGCTTCAAAACGTAGTCGGAAACGCGCAGCTTTCCTGCTAATGTGGTATGCTCGGGCACCATAATGCAACCTAGGAAGTTAATTTCTTTACCATGCTGGGCATAAAGATCCTCAATAACACTGTTATTCTGATGCTGAAAGGTAGTGATCTTATCACAGGCAGCAACACAATTGCCGCTTACCACGGCATTATCTAATTCTTCAAAGGGATGTAGCACCGCAGGCAAAATCGTCTGGGCATTGACACCATAAATATAGGTATCATGAAGCAGCCCTTGGGTAATCATCATTTGTGCATACAATACCTTAGGCAGATTAGGGTATTTTGCTGTTTCTTCAAAAATATTGCCCATTTCGTAAGTAATCACTTCGTCTGGAGCAATGTCTTTGCCAGCAAGTCCAACATATTCTCCGGCCTTTAAACCGGCCAAACGTACCGTTTCTTCATGAACATGAGGCGCCATACCTTCTTTTACCGAAATATCTACGGTCAAATTCAGGGTTTTGGAGAAAGGAGTCCATTTGGCACCTTCACCCCACATATCGATAACACCCTCCTGAAAACCAACGATATCGCCCACAGTGACAACAGCTGCGCCATAAAGAACGTTGGTTCTTCCTTCGCCACATTGGGCTTGTCTTGAGGTAATTCCGGGGAAACCATTGTTCCCGCCTGAAATTTTTACTCTTGGTTCAATAACGTCTTTGACAGGGATTATGCGAACCTTTTCACCGGGCCTGGCTACATCAAGTTTCACATCTGTAATTCTGTCATCTTCCTTGAGTTTGGCAATTAAACCTTCACTATCAACGGTCAAAACGCCCTCTTTGATGGAGTTTTCTGTTCCTAATTGAATATCCTTGATCTTAATTCTACCAATTTCTAATTTCAATGTAGTCACCTCCTAAAATATCAGACAAAATCTTTTTAAGACCAAATTGCTTGGTGTTCCGACAAGGCAGTTTGTAAAAGTATTAAATCAATTTTCTGATAATCATCACCATGGGTCATATCTTTCTTCCTATGGTCCGTATGCAGTTTATACTTGATAATACTGTCCTCAATGATTTGCGCAGATAAAGGATCTACTTTTTCCAAACGTTGCCCGACAATGACGGACCGAAATGGAGAATAGATCAATCGTAAGCTTGCCGCCAAAGGATGACTGACCAACTCATGACCCGCGTAAACCATATCCCTGACTTTAATTAAGGTGTCCTCGACCGAACCATCAATAAAAAGCACATTGGGGAATTTTTCTCTCACAAGGGTATTGTTCGTGATGATGATGCTTTTCAATGAAGTCTCTCCTTTGTTACAGAAACTATCTTTACAGGTAATCATTTTCCTTTAATATGACCATAGCTTTTTCCTGATCTTCTGGAGCAATCATCACAATCGGCCCGGTACAACCCATACCGCTTTCAGCGTAGATGCCGGCCTTCCATAAGGCCAAAACAGCATCCTCCAACTGCATGACTTCAATGCCGGGAATTGTTTCAGTTACCGTTTTTTTCGGTGGTGCTGTAACATCACTACCTTCAACAGGTTTTGTTGTTGCTGTGCAATTTAAAGATTGGATCAGTTGGTTCCAACCGGCTTTTTGCACTAAGGCAAACTCTTCCTTGACCTTTTCCGGCAATTTACCCTTAGCACAGTCCGCCGCAAAACGAATTGCGTTGGCGATGACCGGGGCACCCGAGGCACGGGAGATAATGCAGATAATCCGGTCATAACCTTCTCCCACACCGGGGCCATATCCGGACCCTAAAGACTCAAAACTTCCTCCGGTACTATAGGCGGAAAAAACCTTCGTTAATACATTTCCCGTTAAACTGTCATGGACCATAATATTGGGAATACCCATTAAAAGATCATTACCTCGCATGACCACTCCACCGTCTGCTCGAGCAGATTCGGCAAATTGGATGGGATAACCCCCGTCCCGAAGTTTCTTTAAAGATCTTTCCACCTGTCTTGCTCCATCAATATTCAGAATGCCCACTGTAGGATTACTTTTACCACACGCTTTTGCTGTAGCAATACCATAAATCGTGTTTCTCAGCATTGCAACTACCCGGTCGGTGGCAGAAGTACCTGTCGTAGTGGCCAAATACATTTCTTGCCCTTGGGCAGGAGTTAAAACTTTACCTACAGTTGATACACCGATGGGGAAATTATAGTGCATGGTCACAGCTGCATCTAGAGATCTGTTGGAGAGTAGTTGATCCATTTTATCATGAGCCTCTTGCTCATCATGAGCTTCGATGATTTCCAATTTTGTGTCGACTCCGCTGCCGATAACCACCACCTGCAGATGCGGATTTTGGCTTTGGGCCGTTTCTGCTCCCGCTATTAATTCATCGGGGCCATGTTCACTGCCTAAAACAGTCAAACCCACTCTGATTTTTTTCCCAAAGGATCCTGTCTCCACTCCCTGGGCTATTTCTTCAAATACTTCAGCAATTGTTTCTTTGATCTGGTTTACACCCAAGATTTCACCCCCTTTAGGGTATTAAATCGGCATCTTTATTCGGCACGAAAAGCTTTAGCAAAATCTCGTAATGCCTCAGCAATCATTAATCTTACTTCTTCCTTGTTAAAACCGGTTTCACTTGATACACCGCTATTTTTTTCCATGACCAAGGAGATACCATCGAAGAGGTTCGTCAATCTCCCTAAGAAGAGACTTCCTTTACCAACAATCATCGCTCTATCGATTTTCCCCTCCAAGATCATTTCCCGGGCATGTCCCACAAAGGGCACTCCGGAAGGAATATGTCCTTGAGTCGGAGCAAATCCAGGCATCCCAAATTGATCCACCGCTTTGAGTAGATCCTTTTTTTCCAGTTCTCCTCTTTTTACGGCAAGAGCAGCAATCATTTTATAATTTGCCATGGGAACATCTCCTGCTCCGGCAGGTTCGGTAATTTCCGGGGTTTGCATTTCAGCCGAATAACGATCCACATCAGGTATCTTGTAGCCCAGTTTATCTAATGGATCGGCAACAATTGCCGTCATAACGGCCTGGGGCGAAGCACCGGAACCGATTCGGTGGCGTCCAATACCATCTGTACGAATCACCGGGTTTATTCCATCGTTTTCCCCAATATGAACAGCAAATGCTCCCAGGACATCTTCTAATGCAGGCATATCTTTCTTAACATGATCCTTCGAATTCATGCCCAACTTCACCGATGATCCACCTGCCACCACGACAACATTTTTGTAAATACCGGATTGAGCCAAAGCAGCAGCTTCAACCATACTATGGGCGGGACCGGCACAAAAGCTTCTGGTATCAGAACCGGTAGCATTAATACAACCACAGTATTCCCCTATGGCTTTGGCAAAGTTCCCGCCGCCTCTTTGATTCATATCACCACAAGCTTCTTCAGAGCACTCAATAATATAATCTACTTCCTCTGCTTGTAATGATGTCTTGACCAGCAGAAGTTTCAAAGCAAAAACTGCCGAAGCCTTGCTCACAAGATTTTCCAACATAACATGATCCGATAATGCTTCATCGAACTCATGGGCCTTCTTAACACAACCTACCAGCTTTCCTGCGAAATATAAGGGCTGCCCTGTCTGTTCATGGACCAGTTTTTCAATTTCCTCAAATTGGGCAGGATTCTTAGATAACTTATCCAGATCCTTAATATCTCCAAGAATCCTATGGGCTGAAAGTTTTTCTTGGACATTTTCCTGAAACTTTTCTTCCAATACCACCAAATCAAAAACATCAACGATCTTCATTAAACCGATAAATTCATCTTCCGGCATAATTTCACCGTACTTCCCTTCCCGGGAGGCACCGGAAACCGGTGCCTGATACCAGGGACGAGGGATATCTTTTAATGCATCGGGAGTCATATTGCCAATATATACCTGGTTAGGAGGATAACTTACAGCATCTTGAAAGCTTCTCACATGCTCAGGTAGTTTTTGCAAATGCTCTGAATCCGGGTTCTTGCGCCGTTCCGAGGTTTGAGTGGTACCGTGATAAAGCATCATTTCAGTTGCTTGAATTAAAGCATAGGCGGCACCTTTTACAACCGGAAAGCTCATGAAAACACCTCCAAATTAACCGCGATAAGTCTGAACTTCCTTGACAATTTCATCAACATCAAGGACCATTTCCATCATGCTGATTTGTTCATCATAAACAGCTTCATCAACTTCATCCTTAAGTTCAAATATATGATATGATTTGAGTCCCAACGAGACTCCGGATAATGGACCTGCAAAGGTAGGATCTCCGGTTGCTACGGTTTCAGCTGCGAGACCGGATGCTTCTGCTTCCGCTCCGCCTAAAACAATGACTAAATCCTCATTACCGTATTTTTCCGTTAATTCCTTAATCCTAGCTTGGTTTTCCAAATCCATTGCTCCGGCCGCCGTTCAGACAAAGCATTCTGTAGTAGAGAATACTATTTCTGCACCGGCGGATTTGACACATTCCTCAATGGCCGGTCCGGGAATACCGTCACGGTCACCGATAATGGCAACTTTTTTGCCTTGCAGCATAGTGCATACTCCTTTCTTTTAAATGTGGTTTGTTTTTTATTTTTGTTCCCCTAATGGAGAATCAAAATTTTCTTCAGAAACAGACCTTTTTATAATAATTCGTTCAGTTTTGCTTCCACATCTCCAATGGTAATTTCCTTGACCAATTCGTCAATTTTTTCCCCATTGCGATAAAAGGCAATCGTAGGCAACCCTAAAACCTTTTGGCTAATGGAGAGTCTCTTATTACTGGTTGTGTCAAGACTGCAAAACTTAGCTTTACCCTGATACTTCTCTGCCAACGCATGGACATGCGGCATCAAAGCTTTACAAGGCTCACATTTGTCATTCCAAAAATCAACTACCACTAAACCCTCAGCTTGTAAAACCTCAGCTTCAAAATTTTCTTTTCCTACCTCGATCATGGGAAAACCTCCTTAAAATTATTGGTAATAACTATTACTCATTCAGGTATTTCTCAGCCTGCATCGCAGCAATTGCTCCGTCAGCTGCTGCTGTAACCACCTGACGCAAAGACTTTTTGCGCAGGTCACCGGCAGCAAATACGCCTGGAATATCAGTCTTCATATCATCATCCGTCAGGATATAGCCATTTTCCATAGCAACCTTGTCCACGAACAAACCAGTTTGAGGTACGAAACCTACAAATACAAACACTCCAAATGTGCCATCTTCCTCAGGTGCGAAAATTTCCCTTTCTACTCCGGTTTTAACATTCTTCACCACCATGCTTTCAAGAATGCCGTCACCTTTTAGCTCGGTAATCACAGAATCCCATAAAAAATCAATTTTGGGATTAGCGAAAGCCTTCTCCTGTATTGATTTAACTGCGCGCAGTTCATCCCTGCGGTGTACAATTGTTACCTTGCGAGCAAACTTAGTCAAATATATTGCCTCTTCTACAGCTGAATCTCCGCCGCCGACCACATAAACTTCCATGTCCTCAAAAAATGAAGCATCACAGGTAGCGCAATAGGAGACGCCTTTGCCGATCAATTCCTTTTCTCCGGGGCAGCCGATGGGACGTGGGAAAGCTCCAGTGGCTAAAATCACCGTTTTTGCGAGATACTCCTCGTTTTTACCGATAACTTTTTTTACTTCTCCCTTTAGTTCCAAATCTACGATAGTATCATATACCTTAGCTGTACCGAAATGATCGACCTGCTGCACCATGCGTCCAATCAATGATGGGCCGGTTTCCCCTTCAATGCCGCCGGGATAGTTTTCAATTTCCGAGGTAATAACAATTTGCCCGCCGGCTTTTTCCTTTTCGATCAACAATGTATCCAATTTCGACCTTCCGGCATAAATGGCTGCTGCTAAACCCGCCGGACCTGCTCCGATAATAATCAAATCATGTATCTTACTCATTTGAGCACACCTCCTATGATCTATGTATTATACCCACTCAAGAAATTTTCTACCCTGAGTTGCTCCAGGATAAAATACATTCAGTATTTCTGTACTTGTTCGCAAAGTGTTTTTATGATATACATTCGCTGTTATCTGCCAAAATCCTCCTCTAATTACCTAAATTTATATTATCCGTTATTAAAATAATATTCTTTAAATAATAATTTTCAAAATCTTAATAGCAAATACTATATAATCAAATTAAATATAATTATAACAATAATTTTATCATTAATTCTATTAATTTATTATAAGTAATATTTTAGAAGAAAATAAAAAGTTACTCATCTCCTTATCTATTAGGTAGGTAGATGAGTCAAATTTTGCTCTGTATTCAGTTATCTATCAGCTTTTGCTTTTCTGCTTCAGATCCTTAAATAACATTAACCCCAATAATAATATTCCGACATAGCCATTGATCACATAAATAATATTTACCAACCGATCAAAAGGAACCATCAATCCAATAAATGTCCCGATGGCAGCTAATATTATGGTAATTATTTTAAACTTACCTGCCTTTTCATCAGCAACTCGTGCAACGACTGTCCACAGGAGAGGAACTGCCGTTGTGTAAATACCTGTAACAACTATCAAGGAAAATATAGTGGCCACGTTAGGATGTAATTTCCCGGCCAGAATCAATGTCGGCACCAAAGATCCTGCCAACGACTCAACATTGGCCATAAAACCTAATGCCATAATGATCACAGCGGCAGAAAAACCGATGGCCCCAAAAATAACACCCCAAACAGCTTCTTTTTTATTATTTGCTTCAGCCCCCATGGCAGAGATAAATGTCGCAAGCCAAAGCATACAAAACCCTACATAAGAGCCGGCAGCAAAGAGCCAATTTGTTGAAGCCGACAGGAGATTTAACTCAGGAATAATTTTATTTGCTGTAACTAACCCTTGAGGATTCATCAAGATACCAACCAAACCCAAGAGAATGGCCACAATTGCGATGACAGGCCCAATCTTACCAATTACATTTACAATTTTGTTCAGACCAAACATCACTGTTCCAGCCACCAAAATCCCCATAAATATTCCACCGGCAAATGTGGGCAGGTTATATTGCTGATGTAAGGTAGCTCCGGCTCCTCCAATCATCACAATAAAAGACATATAAATAAACAATACTGAAAAATAATCATAAAAAGCACCTATGTACTTACCGCAATAGTATTTATAGATATCATTTCTTATTGCAAATTTGTTATGATAGCCTGCGGAGATAAAACTAACACCGACATACAAAAATAATACAAGGACAACAGCAGCACCGACAATTCCCATAAAACCATAAGAAACAAAATACTGCATTATCTCCTGGCCGGTAGCAAATCCGGATCCGATTAAAAATGCTATGAAAGCACCGGCATACGTCAGAACATGGTTAAAATGCATTTTATTTTTGTTCATATAAGGTTTTCTCCCCTTTCCATCACTTATTATTGTTCAAAATTGCTACCTCAAATATTCATATTTTCAAATTAACTCTGGGTGTATCAGTAAAAATACCTATTTTATTTTAAAAATAGGTATTTATCAGGGGATTCTCAGGGAATCTTTCCCGGTTTCTATAATAATTCGCTTTTTATTAAGTTAACAAACTCATCAGTATGTTTTTTGGAGCTGGCTTCGGCCAAATCACCGTCCCTGTTTTTTACGGCTTTAACGATATCAGATAACGTATCACGGAACATACTAAGATCGGTTAATTCTCTCTGTGAATAAAACCAGAGCCGTTCCGTATGTAAATGCAAGTCCGTTAGTATTTCGATCAAGCAGGGATTTTCACTGGCTTTTATTATGATCTGATGAAATTTCTCATCTTCCATAATGATCGTCTTATATTCTGTGGCAATATCATAATCTGCAATCCGCGCGACAATATTCTCCAATTCTTTAATATTTTCTTCAGGTATCCGCTCGACAGCAAGTCGAATTGCATAACCTTCCAGTTCTCGTACTACTTCAAGTACTGATTTCATATGGCGAAAATCTATGGGGGCGACCTGAGCACCATAGCGCGGAATGATGTTTAATAATTTTCGACTTTTTAGTTGTTCAAAAGTTTTCCTGACAGGGGTCCGGCTTAGATTAAATTCATCTGCAACATCGGCTTCATTAAGTACTTGGCCGGGGCTGTATTCCAGTTTAATAATTCGGTTTTTTAGAATTTCATAAAGATCTTCCGTCGATAGTTTTTCAGTCACTTTCATTTCTCCTTGATATTAAGTTTAAATCATGCCTTCAATATATCCCTATTATCTCAGATTTCACTTAAGCTGCCAATAGTTTTCTTTTATTCGTTTCAAGTTTGCTTAATTTTCTTAATTATTTTATACTCTTCAACAAGATTAATATTATAACCAAATCCTATCATCGGTTTTGCATTCTTCTACAGTAAAAGTAGCCCCAGATATAGCCATGAGCGACAATTTAGGGCTACTATAATTTAAAATACTCCACACTTAACCAAGATATATGGATGAATTTTAAGCAAATTTTTTTTATTTTGGATCAAAATTCTTTAAAAACAAAAAAGCCTTCCTTTTCTTCTTCTTTTTCCCATTCCGGACGACCCACCGCCGTTACTTCTATTCTTGATTCCACATAAACATCATTTTCAATCATACTGGCATTCGCATACACGTCTTCATGGTTAATAATTAATTCATAATCTATTGCTCCGGCCTTTTCCGCAGCACTAGCTGCTCTTTCTTTAGCTTCTTTCAGAGCAAATGATACTGCTACACTCAATTCCTCAAAAACCCTACGTTCCCAAGGGGCATGCATTAAAAAACCTTTGCCCCCTTCCCCCACATTAATTAAAACTTTAATCGTTTCCATAATTTTGCCTGTCGCCGCCCCAACGGCATTGGCAATCTCGGCATGAGGAGGAATAATCAATTGAGTATTTAATTTTTCCGCCATTTTAGGTAACCAGGCTTTCACAGGTGCTCCAATGCCGATCACAGGCGTTCTCAATTTAAAAGAGCAGTCATAGGCCTGATCCTTTTGGGGGGAAAGGGCTTTATTGATGAAATACATGGACATTTCGTCATCTTTAAACCAGGTTTTTTGCCCTTCTGTACCAGCCAAGCTTTGCAGACAAGTAATACACAAATCATTAATGATTCTTTCCGTGGCAGCTTCAAGAAATTCTTCTCTGGACATGCCGGCCTTACCGGCCAAGATATCGATACCAATTTGTGACGCTTTAGTGTTCCATTGATGATAAATGCCTTTGGCGTGAAGAACATCGGTAGGAGTAACAGAGATCCGTGCAATGATACCCAGGTTTACCAGATGCTGCAGGTTAAATAAATTAGCATCAATATCCAATTGTTTCGCCAAAAAATATAAACTCCTGGGGCTTTCCTGCAAAAGGAGGATCACTTTTTCTTCCCACTCAGTAAGCTTTTCTACCGTATTATTTTTTAAAAACATATAACAATCCGTCGGCTGTCCATACATTAAGTCATAGCTGTCAAAAAAATTGATCTTCAGATCTTCAATAAGAGAAGGATATCGATCGGCAATGAGACACAAAGGCCACACTCTTTGCGGTCCGACAATGATTTTTCTTTCCCGGTCAACCTGAATATAACTATCTCCACCTATTCCATAAGTATAAACTTCTGCTGCCTGCACCCTAGTCAGCCAGCCACCGACAGAAGCACCTTCCTGATTGATTCTGGGGACACCATTCTTTAAAATGGCGATATCCGTAGTCGTCCCCCCCATATCTAAGACCAAAGCATCGGGAGTCTGGGTTAAAAATGTTCCTCCGATAATGCTGGACGCGGGACCGGATAAAATCGTCTCGATGGGTTTTTCCCGCGCTAAAGATTCACTCATCAAACACCCGTCCCCTTTGACGATCATGATGGAGGCATCAATTTTCTTTTCTTCCAGAACCAGATGCACCGATTCGATTAATTCCGTAATAATAGGTATTAATCTGGCATTAAGGATGGCGGTTACGGTACGCTCATGAAAACCTAATGAGGTTGTCAGTTGATGCGCACATACTACAGGAAGATTTAAGATTTCCTTAACCATCTTACTTACTGCAATTTCATGTTCCGGATTCCTTACGCTTAGATAACCGGATATGGCAACAGCATCAACCTTACCTTTAAAATCATTAATTGCCTTACGAGTCAATTCAATGTCCAGATCCCCCAGAGATCGGCCTTTAATATTATGTCCTCCGGGCAGCACAGAATAACAGGCGGCAGGTATTTTGCCAATTGGCTCATGCCCCAGCATGAGCAATCCTACTTGACAACCACGCCCCTCGACAATTGCATTTGTGGCTAAAGTCGTAGAAAGAGAAACGATATTAATATTTTGAAAGTCCGCGAATTCCAAATTATTGATACAGTTGCGGATTCCGATGGCCAGATCTTCCCTGGTCGTAAGAGCCTTAGCCTTTCCAAGAATTAGTTTCTTTTCCGTATCTACCACAACTCCATCGGTGTAAGTGCCTCCCGTATCGATACCAAGTACTAGTGACATTGTCTTTCCCCCTAAGCCTTAAAAAATTTAATAATGGTAGAGGCTGCCCACAATAGTGGGCAGCCATAATCTTTTAATCTTCCCCGGGCATATGCCCAACGGCATGCTCTACGATATCTCTGATCTTTGCCGCCATATCTTTGGGCAGCGGAGCCGGTTCATGATAGTTGATGATATCACGTACTTTTTCATTGGCAACCTGGGTTAATGGTTTGCTCCCGGCTTTTTCAAAAATTTCTCGGGCAGCTCTGTTTACTAACCGCGGCACATAGTTTTCCTTCATATGTTCCTTGGTATGTTCCTCGTCACCGAATTTACCCCCAGGCCCTACTTTCTCAATTAAATCTAAGGCTAAAGTTTCCTGATCTACTCTGATCCCTTTTGTTAATCGTCTGGCCATGCCCAGGACTTCATCGGCAATGACCACTAAATCCAGATTGGAGGTGGTGCCGTATTCAGAATAACCGGTATCGTGGTTCAGGTTGGCACCGGACATATTGGTCATGGCTATTGATATAGCTGCTTCCATCCCGGCTTGTTCATCAATTATACATGCATCGGTACAACCGGCAGTACCAAACATGGGAATTCTGAGATAATGAGCTACGTCTGCCAGTCCGGCCAGGAGCAGACTAAGTTCCGGTGCTCCATAAGAGAAAATAGTTGATCCCATATCCAGAATCGTATAAACACCGCCCATAATAAAGGGAGCACCTTCACGGGTACATTGGCTGAGCACGAGGCCGCTTAAGCTTTCAACTAAGCCTTGGACCATCACTCCGGCCATGGTAATGGGAGCCGTGCCGCCGGCCATAATACAAGGTGTGTAAATGGTGGGTAATCCTTTTTTCGCACCAATTAAAAGTTTCTGCGCTGCTTCACGACAATGCACGCCAGGAGAAATAGGCTCAGCATAGAGGCAGATAAAAGGGTTCATGCGCAGCTCTTCTTCTCCGCCGGCAACGATTTCCGCCATCTTAATTACGTCTTCCTGACCCCACTCGTCCACACAGACAGTAATAATCGGTTTTTCCGTGTTAAGAATCTGTTGTTCAAATTCGTGACGATCAGAAATCAAAAGAGGTACATCCTGAACAATACCCAGTGACATCGCGTAATCTATATGAGGCAGGGCATCAAGAACTTTAGTCGCCCAACCAACAGATTGTCTCGTAGCACGATGTCTTTCATTGGTAAAGGGGTTTCTGGTAAAAGGAGTACAAGGCCCGGAGCCAAAATAGGCATTATTTCCTTCGATAAACAATTCTCGAGCACCGGTGCGGCTGTTGCACAGCACGATGTGCTTTTGACATGTTTGCAGTGCCCGTTCCGTAATATGGGCCGGTATCCTTACTCTTTTGCCGTCAACCCAACAACCGGCTTTCTTCAGGATATCCAAACATTCTTGATCATGAAAATCTGTCCCCGTGCGCCACATGGCCTCTGTAGCGGCATATACTAACTCCTGACACTGATCAGGTGAGAAAACACTCATTTGGGTGCTGGTATAAGCTTGATAATTACTTCTCGTTGTCAACTTAAATCTCTCCTTTCTATCTCAGTTATTCCTATTTTAATGAAGCTTCTGCTTTTGCGACAATAGCTTGAATCTCTGCTACTTTATCTGCAGTAAGCTTAGTGGGCAGATGATTCTTCAAAAGATCCTGGGTTTTTTCCTTAACTCTCTGACCCATCGGTTTGGCACCCTCCGCTTTCCAATCATCAATCCGCTTCCGGTTCATCAAGGTCGGCCACCATACCTCAGATCTAAAGTATTTCATGGTATGCTCTTCTCCCAGGTAATGTCCGCCGGGTTGTACCGCATCAATCACACCACGAGCCAGTCTTTCCTCGTTTGTCTCGATACCCTTCATTATTCTTCGGGTCATACCCATGGCCTCATCACCCATGACAAGGAGTTCCAAGGAGCCAGTCAAACCATATTCCATCTGGCCGCATCCATGAATCAGGTTAGTGCCGCTTAATCCGGCATGGAGAATAGAAAAGGCAGATTCAAGCCCCATTTGGGCATCACTGATTTTGGCATCGGTGGCACCAGCAAAGCCAAAATTAGGCAAACGTAAATGACGCAGCACATTGGCAAAGCCCGTACCCATTAATTCCACTTCAGGCGCCCCCAAAGGTAGAATTTCATTATCCTGATCATCAATGGTAAATAAACCGCCGGCAATGATATGTGCTCCCTGCCGCACCAACTGGCTGAGGATAGTGCCGGTTAAAACATCTGCCAAAGCTAAGACAATGGCTCCGGCCGGTGTTGCAGGAGCAGTATCTCCGGCGATTAATTTTGTATTGTAAATAAAGGGGATTCCATTCTGTGCCGCAAAAATTACTTTTGCCATCGTCTCGTCAGAATGAATTAGAGTACCTTCAGTTTGAATATGTAGCACCAGGAAAGGATTTTTTTGCAGTTCCCGCAAACCACCGGCAATGGAAGATGCAATATCTACAACAGCTTGTGCTTGCGCCAGCGTTTTAACAGATTGCACGACAGGTTTGGTTGTGTTTGATACCAAAGCCTCGAAAGCATGAACCTCGGCTAGGGCAGGATTAACATCAGTCGGCTGTCCATTGCTCATGGCAAAATCAATATTTTTTAACGCATCACATACAATGGCGCAGTTAACAACATCATCTTTGACCGGTTTTCTTAAAGAGCCGGTTAGAGGATCAAGCACGTTGACATTTTCATATCCCGGCCCAAAATAAACGTTTGTAGTTTCAAGGCTTAAAGCCCTCTTACCGTTTCTGTCACAAATCGTAATTCTGGAAGGTGCAGTTCGCACAGCCCATTCGGTTAATGAAGAAGGAATTCTTACCCGGTTATCATCAACCCAGCACCCAGCTTTTTCAAACAGATCCAATGCTTCTTTGTTTGCGATCTCAACGCCGGTTCTTTCCAATATTTCAAGGGCAGTCAAAAAAATGTTTTCACACTGGTCATCACTAAGCATCTTCCATGAAATCGTTTGGTTAACCTCATAATTAGCCTGAGAATATAAACTCTTTGTTGTATACAACTGTCTTCTCTCCTTTCTAACTTGCAAAATCAACTTGAACAACCCTTTTCGTATATCCACTGCCGATATACAATGACGGAGCCAATTCATTCGCACTATCTCATCTGCAATACATGTATCAAGTATCTTTTCCTATACAAAATGTATCACTCAATTATTAAATGAATAAGCCTCCTTTCTAATTAATTCTCTTAAATAATCCCCTTTAATCCTCCTTTCCAAAAAACCATATTATCTAATTTTACCGTAATATACAGGTTTCCAGGAATCAGTGGAAGCTATTTATCACAAACCTAAAATACAATTGGTATTTTGCATGTATACCATTGTAAAGCTTATTATTCTACAAATATTTGTAATATCCTGCAGAGAAATCATAATTTTTCTTAATAAAATACTTGTAATAAACATTTTGTATTTTAGTGTAGAAAATTCATTTTACAGTAAGATTAACTCTCCAAACCTTTAGGCAAAAATAATTGCACCAAATATTAACTGTCATCTTTCGGCCGACCATAACAAGGGTTTTATACTCATTTAGCGAAGTCAATAAAAAGAAACTTTTGAGGCTCCGGCGCCTGACAAAATCTTCAAGGGCAGGATTTTACGCCAAGCCCCGATCCGTTATAAGGATATATATAAATTGCATTTACCGTTTTGTCATTATTATTGGGGGAGGGGTACTAGTGTATTCTCAAGACAAACATCAAGAAATTATTGAAAACTCTCATCAAAGGTGTGAAAAATATTTATTAAACCGGAATTTTGTTGATCATAATATCCCGTTGTCAAGGGAAGAATTAAAAACCAAACTGGAAATAAATAAAGAGTTTATTGAATTGGCTATTCCCTTTATTAACAATCTTCACGAATTTTTAAACGATACCGGTTACTGCATCATGCTTTCAGATAGAGATGGGTGCATTTTATATATAAAGGGCACCGAAGAGGACATAAGAACAGCATATGAAAATCATATCGAAGTAGGCATGTACAAGGATGAAAAAACAGCCGGCACAAATGGGATCGGTACCGCCTTATTTGAGGATTTACCTGTACAAATAAATGGAAGTGAACATTATTTATATTATCATCATTTATGGTCTTGCACCGGGGCACCGATTCATGATGTGGCAGGTAACATCATCGGATGCTTAAATATAACAGCAAAGGTGGGAAAAGTTCATAATCACACTTTAGGACTAGTTGTTGCAGCAGTGTCGGCGATCGAAAATGAAATGAAAGTAAAAAAGGCACATGACGAGTTATATTTTGCATATTCTCAGGTGCATAAACTTGTTGGTTCAATAAAGGCAGGAATTATAGCTGTCGATATCTTCGGGAATATAAGACAGGCGAATAATTACATGTATAAAATATTAAACGGCAATGATAAAAAAATCGAAAACAAAAAAATAGCAGAGATCATCGAGAACTGGGATGAAATATTTGCCGAATGCATAAAACATAACGGAAAATTAAATCAAGAAATATATTTACGAGGAAAACCTAATAGGAGATATAATTGTGAAATTTATGGCATAGAAGATCAAGAAGGAATCGTCCGGGAATATATGGTGATTATCGAAGAAATAGATAAGGTATATAGCTTAGTGAGTAAGTATTCCGGATTTGATGCCAAATATTCCTTCGATAACATCACCGACAAAAGTGAAATCATGAAGAAACTAAAGGAAGATGCACGAAAAGTAGCTGATAGTGAAACTACTGTCTTAATTCAAGGAGAAGCGGGACCGGAAAGAACTATTTGCTCACTCCATTCATAACGCTTCCTCCCGACGTCACCATCCTTTCATAGCGATAAATTGCGCCGCAATACCCATGAGCCTTATTGAGAGTGAATTGTTTGGATATGAGGAAGGATCTTTTACCGGTGCCAGTAAAAAAGGACATCCCGGCAAATGGAACTTGCCAATGGAGGTACTATTTTTTTAGACGAAATCGGAGAAATGCCTTTAGACATGCAAGCCAAGCTTCTCCGAGTGATTCAAGACAGAAGCGTCGTGCGCATAGGAGGAACTAGGAAAAACTATGTAGACATTAGAATTATCGCAGCTACCAATAAAGATCTAAGAACTGAAATAAAAATGAATAGTTTTCGCGCAGATTTATTTTATAGATTAAATGTTTTTTCGTTGATTATACCTCCCTTAAGAGAAAGAATAGATGACGTGGAGCCATTGGTAGTTTGCTTTGTAAATAAATTTAGCAGTCGATTTAACAAAAAGTCGTTCAAGTCGATCAAGACGTAATCAGAATTTTAGAATCTTATTATTGGCCAGGCAATATCCGGGAATTAGAAAATGTAATTGAAAGAATTTTTAATGAAATAGAGGATTCCCGGATAACCTATAGTTGCCTCCCAAAACATATTATTGAAAATTATGAACAAGTGTTCAAAAACCTGGAAATTAAGAATAATAAGCTTTTAAACTCTGAAATGAGAGAGATCAATAATGCTTTAAGAAGCACAAAGGAAACATCAAAGAAAGTGCAAGAATATTAGGAATAGGCAGGAGTACCTTATATCGGAAATTAAAAAAATATGATATTGATTATGAAAACTTCAGACGCTGCTGACACACTCGCCAGTATTTCCCAAAACGGCACATGTATCACTGATACATGTGCCGTTTTGGATAAAAATAAGCATCTGTTAATGACCATGATAAGCTACACTGTTGTTCCTTAATCACACGCATCCATTGTGATAATCGGTACTCAGCTGCAACTTTTCTTGTATCCATACAATCACTCCATTTCTGCTTGAAAAAGTTTGCTTACTTTTTCAACCTTTTTCAACTATATTCATTGTGATTGTACTATTCCACGGTTTGTATTTCTATGTGACGATGTCTTTGACGCTTACGGTGGAGCCGGGGTAGAAGGGTCAACAGTGGCACTAGATTTAGCAAAGAGTGGCGTCGAAGAGTTAATTCTAGCCGATTATAACCTTGAGGGTGCAGAAAAAATTGCCCAAGATCTACAAAATTCAAGCAATAGTAGTGTTAAAGCGGTTAAAGTAGATGCCAATCAACATGAGGAGTTGGTAAATCTACTAAAAAATATAAATCCTGATGTGGTATGTAATCTAATCGGACCTTATTACAAATATGGCGAACCGATTGTGAAAGCTGCTATTGAAGCAAGAGTTCCATATGTAGATATTAACGACGATTATAAACCGACATTAGCAGTTATTGAAAATCTCAACGCTCAAGCAAAAGAAGCAAATATTCCTGTATTTATTGGCATCGGTGTCTCACCGGGCTTAACAAACATGTTTGCTAAACATGCAGCTTGTCAACTTGATCAAACAGATAGCATCTCCGTTATCTGGCTATGGCCGGCATTGGCTGGTGGTGGGGTAGGCGTTGTGCGCCACTTATATAATATTTTACAAGGCAATGCATACCAATATCTTGACGGAAAATATTCGGACATTCCCGCCGGAACAAATAAATTAAGGGTAACTTCCCAAGATGGCAAATATGATGAGGATGTTTATTATGTGAGCCATGCCGAAACGGCAACATTACCAAAATTTATCGATGGAGTTAAGAATGTTACCGTTCATGGAGGGTTAATCCCTACAGAAGCTACAGATCTGTACTTTAAACTCATGGAAGCCGGCATGGATGATGCTGAACCGCTGACCGTCAACGGAAAAACTATTAATTTAATCGAAGTTTCAATGAGTATCATGGAACGTAAATTTAAGGATGTAGAAAAAGCCAAAAATGAAAATGGTTATTTTAGAGTGACTGTTGAAGGCAAAAAAGATGGCGTAGATAAAAAGTTTATCTATGAGTTGGATGAGAATGGTGCAGCCGAAACCACTTGGCCAGCCTCTGTAATTGCTCAATCAATTGCTGACGGTTCGATAAAAGCAATTGGTATACATCCGGCCGAAGGTATGAGTCGTGAACAAATTGATGTTATTTTTGATAAACTAAGAGCTAAAGGATTTACCATTAAGATTAGTGAAAAGTAAAATGATTTGAATTTTATCACCATAAAGCATTATAGCTCAGATTCTATATGAAGAACTGAAGTATACTATTTTGAAAGTGGCAATGTGGCTGGAGACCTGTAAAAGGCAGACTGCACCGAAGGATAAAACCTTTAGTGCAGTCTTTACTTTCGTGCCCCACTTGAAGAATGTCGGTCTGCGTCTTTGAGATTCATAATCCTATAAAATATTTTATTTTAGCAATCCAGATCGTGTCTTTTCTTTTTTGTAAAAAGGACTGCATGGCCCCAGATAATATCAAAAGGAGCTGAAGCAACCTTGGTTTTCTGGTTGAGATACATTCTGATGACTAAAAATAACTTATGATTGTTATCAACTCCATAAGCCGACCCTTTTGGATTGCCGGTACTATATGGTATAACAATCTCATTTCTTTCCGTGGCGCGTCTGGCCATTTTCACTACATAATAGTTCCTGCTGTTTTTATCATATGCAGGGAAATATTCATCAGCAGGGCACTGGAGTTCATTTGTAAACACGGTTCCGGCAACGCCGTTCCAGAGCTCATCACCATACAAGCTCACGTTGATAAAAGTTGCAAATTCCGTTTGTGTGTTATTGACGCCATATACAATTACAAAATCATCATCGGTAGCTAATTGGAAACTTTCCGTTTTAGCATAGATTGTATCTCTGTTATCAATCCAAAGGTTCACGTCCTGTAATATACCCTCATAGTTATCAAGTATTGCGAGATTAAAATCCAAATCTATGCCATCATATTCTGGATTTTTATATTTACTGATAATTTGATTTCTTAAATAATCCAGTGTCTTCCTTGCAGTAGGAATTACCTGGAATTCAGTAGTACAAGTCTCCTTTGCTTTAAGTGCCGGTATAGGCCAGGGGTGAGCAGGAGTATATAGCTTTTGGGGGGTAATGCGTAAAACTGTAAAATATTTCTCTATGTTATAAATATAATCCCAGCCTACATTCGGATCTTGAAAAATGTTAGCCCTCATAACAAACGAAAAGTGATCTTTGCCCTTTTCCAGTCCCATATTAACTAGGTCTATAGGAATATTGTCATTATTAATAATACCGGGGCCAAAGCCGGAATCGTACAAAGCATCAAGCATGTGCTGATTGATTCTTTGTTGGCAGTGGTAATGATGATTGTTGAAGTGTCAAAAGGTTTTCCGGAGGTTCCAAAGGAAGTATTATCAGTCCAGATAGTGTAATTGTTAATCTGGTCACCTAAGCTGGCCCCTATAAAATGGCAAAACCGTCTTTTTCATGCATAGGTTGATAAACTTCTTTTGTATTTGAGTACTTTTTGTCAATATCATTCATTTTGATCAACTCCTTTCTTAATATTATATGTTGTCTCTTAAACGGGGGTGATTTAGTATACAGACCACTATGCAAGATCCACCTAAAAGTCATTCCCTCCACATCCATAACATACTTCAGTCCTATTCTTACCATGTTGTTTTGCCCAATAGAGAGCCTGATCTGCAAATGAATAGTACTCCTCCAAGTTATGACCCTGAGTTTCACAAAGTAGGGATACCCCGAAACTGCATGTAATGCGCAATGTATCCGAACCAATGGAAAAGCTCTTTTCCATAATTAGTTTTCGCAGCCTTTCGGCAAAGGCAAATCCGCCTGCCAAAGTAGTGTTGGGCATGAGGATGATAAATTCTTCTCCACCAAACCTGGACACGGTATCTGATTCCCTAACGCTGTTTTGCAAAATATCGGCCAGCTGCTTTAGGACAATGTCACCACTCAGATGACCGTATGTATCATTAATGTTTTTAAAATCATCAATGTCTAGAATAATAATAACCGATTCATGATTGTGACGTTCTATGGAAGAGAATTCTTGTTTGATCAATTTATTTAACAAACGCCGGTTAGGCAATTCGGTAAGTGAGTCATAATAAGCCATTCTTTCTAATTGTTTTTTTTGCATTTCGATGCGCCGTTTTTGGGTTATATTGGTGTAATTATAATGCCACAAAATTATGCTCAGCAATAAACCGAGGCCAACGGCAGTAATTCCGTTAACTCTATTGGAAAGCAGCATCTGCGGATTCATAATGGTTAACCCGATTAAATAATAATATGCCACATATGAAGTTATATAGATAATTATGGAAATTAATGGTCTGATCAAAAAAACTAATCCACAGATAACGCAAATTAATAGAAATGGGGTAATGTTAGTCGTTACCAGTTGATCAATAGAGACAATGGCAGTACCGGAAGCCATAATAACAATCACAGCCACATATTGTATTATATACATGGTTTTATTTGGGTCTGTTCTGTTTTTTAATTTATGTGTTGTTAAAAAAAAGCCGACCATAAAAACTAGTAATATTGAATGACTAGCAATGATTCCTTGGCTCCACATCTTCAAGATTGGTGTGTCATATGATTCCATGGAAGAAGCAAATAAATAAATATTGAGAATGCGTAACGGGATCGCAATAATTGATAAATAATAAAGTCTTCGAATATTGATCAGTGCGCATTCACCTAAGACACTATTATTTTCATTAAATTTTTTTATAATGATCTCTTTGATTAGTATAAAGAACTGGGTTTTTGTGGAATATTTTCTCATATGTCTCACCTATCATAACCACTATTTTCTTTCCCACCTTACTCCCTCAAAATAAGAAATACCAAGATAAAACTAACTTTCCTTCCTAATATCCTCTTATATCCATTATAACACATTTTTTTAAACACAACTAAATCTATTAAAAAAACCAGGGTATCGTCTCTACAATTAAATAACAATCCCCCGGTTCAGATCCGTTAATCCGATGTAGCAGGCGACCAGGAACCTATACCCTTGTCACTACTGCTTTTCTCCGTTTCTGTTAAATTAATAAAGTTCCTATCATACAGCATCGCCGCAAACAATACCACCAATATTGATCCTAAATTATGGACTAAGGCTCCGGTTGTTGGAGTTAGCCATCCCATGAATGACATCAAAATTGCCATAAAATTTATCGATAAGGAAAAGGAAATACTTAATTTAATGGTACGCACGGTGGCATTAGAAAGCCTCTTTAGGTAGGGTATTTGAGCAATGTCATCACCCATTAAAGCAATATCTGCAGCATCCACAGCAATATCGCTCCCCATGGCTCCCATCGCCACCCCTACATCGGCCGTCTTGAGAGCAGGAGCATCATTCACACCATCTCCAATCATACATACGAATTTACCCTCCTGTTGCAGGTGCACAATGCTTTGTACCTTATCCTCCGGTAATAATTCTGCCCGCACCGAGGTAATTCCTACTTGCTTTGCAAAATAATCTGCTGTGCTGCGGTTATCTCCGGTAAGTAGGACTGTCTTTGTTCCCATCTGATCCAACTCAGCAATGCTTTTGAGGGCTGTAGCACGTAGTACGTCTGAAAGACCGATTACACTAACACAAAGCCTGTCGATAGCTACCAGAATCAATGCTTTACCCTGGTTTCGCAATATATCCAAGGTATCAATAATTTGTTGCGGGATCTCAATTCCGTTTTCTCTTAAGTATCTCTCGCTGCCACAAAAGAGATCTTTTCCGCTCACCTGGGCATAAATCCCTTTGCCGGCCTCCATACGAAATCTTTCAGCATCTACCATATTAATGCCTTGATCCTTCGCGTGGGCGACTATGGCCTTTCCCAAGGGGTGTTCACTACGAGCTTCTGTTGCAGCAACCAAAGCCAGTATCTCATTCTCGTCCAAATTTGCTTTAAAAGATATGATATCACTGACTTCCAGCTTTCCCCATGTAAGTGTGCCGGTTTTATCAAAAGCGATGATATCGACCTTGCCCATCTTTTCCAGGGCCGCTCCGGATTTAATAACGACCCCATGTTTAGTTGCCTGCCCGATAGCAGCCATAATTGCCGTAGGAGTAGCAAGTACTAAAGCACAGGGGCAAAATACGACTAATACTGTTACGCCACGAACCATATCCTGGGTTAAAAGATACGTTGCAACGGCAATTAACAATGCTACCGGCACAAGCCAGGTGGCCCATTTATCTGCGATACGCTGAATGGGGGCTTGCTTATTTTCTGCATCCCGCACCATCCGAATCAGCTTTTGAAATGAGCTATCCGCACCCACATTGGTGGCTTTCATGTCGATTGCCCCAAAACAGTTGATCGTTCCACTGAAAACACCGTCACCTGACGCCTTGTCCACAGGTAATGACTCGCCTGTCAGAATCGCCTGATCCACTGAAGTATTTCCGCTTATAATGGTCCCATCAACAGGAATTATTTCTCCGGGAAGAACCCGCAGGAGATCACCGGCTTTTATTGCTTCTGTATTTATCATTCTTTCTTTTCCGTTATTAATTAGGCGTCCTTGTTGGGGCGCAAGGCTAATAAGTTTCTTTAAACCTTTTTTCGATCGTTCAGCAGTTTTATCCTCGATAATCGCACCAAGGGCCATGATAAAGGCCACTTCAGCAGCTGCAAAAAGGTCTCCTATGGCAAGGGCTGCAATCATCGCAATGGAAATCAAGAGGGCGGATGATATCTTGCTCATCCCTTTGTTGTAAATAATCCTCCATATAGCCAGATATAAAAGCGGAATCCCACAGATGACCAAAGAAATCCATGCCGGGTCAACGGGAAGTTCAATTTTCATAAGCAGCAAAATCAAGCTTACAAGGAGAAATATCCCGCCTACTATAGTCATTGGTACCCCAGCCAAAAAATCATTTATGCTCTTCATTATATAATACCTTCCGATAGCGTTTTTGTTAAAATTATGATACAATTTGTTTGTTACAGAACACTTTGTTCATTAAAATTATATGATTCTTTGCCAAAATATACAATAAGCAAAATGGTCCCTCTGTAAGTTACGGAACATTTTTCAGTATTTGTCCAGGAGGTTTTACATGGATAGAAGGCAGAAAAAAACCAGAGACTCTATTTTTAAGGCCCTAAGCACCCTTCTTGAAACAAAGCAATACAGAAATATAACGGTACAGGAAATCATTGATGAGGCAAATATTGGTCGAAGCACTTTTTATGCTCATTTTGAAACAAAGGATGAACTATTAAAAGCGTTGTGTACCGATATCTTCAACCACGTATTTTCCGATGAACTCATGTCGGAAAATACCCATGACTTTTCCGGAGGAAACAACAACCTTGAAGCTCGGCTTACCCACATCCTCCACCATCTGAAGGACAATGAAAAGAACCTTGTTGGCATTTTGTCCTGCGAAAGTGGCGAACTCTTTATGAAATATTTTAAAGAATACCTGACTGAAATGTTTATCAGGTATTCAAATGAAATAAGGGTTAACGCCCCAGCCGATTTCGTGTTGAACCATCTTGTGGGAAGTTTTTCTGAAACAGTTAAATGGTGGGTAGATAACAAGATGAAGTACACACCTGAAGAAACGGCCCGATATTTTATAGAACTTAGCTGTATCAATAAAATTATTGATACATAGGCCGTAAAAATTAATAGGGTACTGCCCTTAAATTAAGTTTCAGTACCCGATCGATATTATTTATTTAATAATTATTTCGCTTTATCTTTATTGTTTACTCCAGCCTGGGCGGCAGCTATCAAAATAGACCAATCATTAATATCTATTATTGTGGAACACCTTATATATAAATACCTATAAGTATTACTCATTTCACTTCTCGCTTGTTAAATGAACATGATATAAATTTGATAAAAAATCATTTGCACTATCTAAATATTTTAGTAATTATTATACTCAATTTCTGTAACTTCAAAATTAAACCAATTAAAATCTCCTGTATCTAATTTCCAAGTAACGTCCCCTTTGGTAGGTATCCCGATTCCCTCAAATTCTTTATAATCTCGTACAGGAATTGACCATGTCTCTAACCTGATTTCCCCATTAAAATCACCATATCTTTCAGCCTCAAAATTAATAACCTGCCATTTATCATTAAATGTAAATATTCCTGAAGCCGTTATCTCTCCATAAGTCATCGTCACTTTGGCATTATATTGATCCAGCTCTTCCCAAGTTAAGTATTCATTCAAAGCTGCAGTAGGGAACCACATTGTCTCCGCCAGATATCTTAATAGGCTACCTTGGTCGATTTCTTTTCCCGTAGAATCTGCAACTGTAAATAAGGAATGCATTTTGATTAGCATATTTCCTTTTCCGTTCGCGTATTTATCCCTTCCTGAAATATAGAATAGCGGAGCAAGCTTAATCTTTGCTTTCCAGATGAAACCTGGCTCATCTGTAGTAAAATATTGTTCTGCTTCAACTGGCATCCATGGCTTATCATTTTCCAATCGCATATATGCTTTTTGTTTTACGTGAACAGAAACTATTTTTTCTTTTCCAATAATTCCAGTGTATTCAAGCCACTTCTTAACATTTTGCGGTAACCCAGATAAATCTTCATTAGTCACAATTTCACCCTTGTTTTTTACCTTGCTATAAAGTTCTTCAATTTCCTTTTCTACTTTTTGATTAAACACATATTTAGCTATAAAAGAAACTGTTAAAAATATAGCAATGAGAACTACCACAATAATTAACATAATTTTTATTTTTGACATGTTAACCTGCCTCACATAAAAAACATAGACTACTGATTACTTGCAAAAATGTCTGTATGCTTTTAGCATAAACTTTCCTTCTCATATTATTTCGTAATAATCTACTTATGCTCATTATAGCACTTTTTTGCCTTATAAGTAGAAAAAAGTACTGCCTCTTAAACTCATTAAGTGACAGTACCCTTGTTCTGATTATTCATGAAGCGCATAATGTCTTGAACCTGCGTGTTTGACCAATACTATTTGATTTTACCTCGATTGCACCTTGTGGTTTACCACAGCCTGGGCAGCAGCCAGTCGGGCAATCGGTACCCGGAAAGGAGAACAACTGACAAAGTCTAAACCCAATTGATGGCAAGTTTGGATGGATTCAGGATCCCCACCATGCTCCCCGCAAATCCCGATCAACAAATCCGGTTTGGTGCTCCGTCCACCTTTCACAGCCATATCCATTAATTTACCTACCCCCTGAGGATCGATGGTCACAAAGGGATTTTCTTTTAAGACTTTATGATCCAGATAATGTTGCAGGAATTTTCCTTCTGCATCATCTCGAGAAAACCAAAGGTGGTCTGAGTTAAGTCGTTAGTACCAAAGGAAAAGAAATCTGCTTCCATGGCAATTTCATCGGCTGTTAAGGCTGCTCTAGGCACTTCGATCATCGTCCCCACTGTGTACTCAAATTCCACACCTGTTTCTTTCATTACCTGCTCTGCAATCTCCACCGTTTGCTTACGCAGGAAAGCCAGCTCATTTACGTGGATAACCAAGGATTTCCACTTCAGGTATGGCTTTAATTCCTTCCTTCGTCAGTTGAGCCATCGCCTGGAAGATTGCTCGGGCCTGCATGGCATAGATTTCGGGATAAGTAATGCCTAAACGACAACCTCTGAGACCAAGCATGGGGTTAAATTCATGGAGCTCCTCTACTTTTTTCAACAATTTTTCTTCTTCTTAATTAACTCAGGATCTCCGCCGGTGCATTTTAACTTTGTAATTTCAACCAAAAGATCTTCCCGGTTAGGCAGGAATTCATGTAAAGGAGGATCCAGCAAGCGAATGCACACAGGATAACCTTCCATGGATTTCAAAATACCGTAAAAGTCCTCCTGTTGGAAGGGTAAAAGATGCCCCAGCGCCTCTTCTCTTTCTTCAGCAGTATCCGCCATAATCATCTTTTGCACAAAAGGCAGACGCTCTTGCTCCATAAACATATGCTCTGTACGCGTTAAACCAATACCAGAAGCTCCAAATTCCCGGGCTTTTTTAGCATCTGCCGGAGTATCTGCATTAGCCCTGACACCTAAGGTTCTGATTTCATCTGCCCAACCTAAGAATTCGGCAAAATCTCCTCCCAGTTCCGGTGCGATTGTAGGTACCTCACCTAAAATCACCTTGCCGGTGGCGCCATCGATGGAGATAGTATCGCCTTCTTTTATAGTGAGATCTCCCACGGTAAATAATTTCTGCTGGTAATCAATTTTAATTGCTTCACAGCCGCAAACAGCAGGTTTACCCATACCACGGGCTACTACGGCAGCGTGACTGGTCATCCCTCCACGGCTGGTCAGCACGCCTTGAGCCATTACTAAACCATGAATATCGTCCGGCGTAGTTTCCGTACGCACCAAGATTACTTTTTTACCGGCTTTGCCCTGGGCTTCAGCATCATTGGCCGTAAAGACCACACTACCATAAGCCGCTCCAGGAGAAGCAGGAAGTCCCGTGGCAATAACTTGAAATTTAGCATTAACATCAATTTGCGGATGAAGCAATTGATTGATCTGCAAAGGATCTACGCGAAGTATGGCTTCTTCCTTGGTGATTAAGCCTTCGTGCACCATATCAACAGCAACCTTCATGGCAGCAGCAGCAGTTCTTTTTCCGTTTCTGGTCTGAAGCATAAAGAGTTTGCCTCGTTCCACAGTAAACTCAATATCCTGCATATCTCGATAATGTTTCTCTAAGAGCTGGCTGATATCCTCAAATTGCCGATAAATTTCCGGCATATCCTCTTCCAAACGGGAAATTGGTAATGGTGTTCGAATACCGGCTACTACATCCTCGCCCTGGGCATTAATCAAATATTCACCATATAATTTCTTTTCTCCCGTCGCGGGATTTCTCGTAAAGGCTACCCCGGTACCACAATCATCACCCATATTGCCAAAAACCATGGCCTGCACATTGACCGCAGTGCCCAAATCATCAGGAATCTTGTTATGTTTGCGATACACAATAGCCCGGTCGCTATTCCAGGAACCGAAAACAGCTTTTATCGCTAAAAGCAGTTGTTGATAGGGATCTTGTGGAAAATCTGCGCCGGTATGTTTGCGATACAAGGATTTATAGCTTTCGATAACTTTATGTAAGGCCTCTACCGTCAGTTGATTATCAAACTGAACATGCTCTGCTTCTTTCTTCTCAGCCAAGATCGCTTCAAATTCATGATGAGGTACACCCATCGCTACATCACCAAACATATGGATGAACCGACGATAACAATCCAAGGCAAAGCGCTCGTTATTGGTGGATTTTATCATTCCTTGAACAGAGGTATCCGTCAAACCTAAATTTAAGATCGTATCCATCATGCCTGGCATGGAAAACTTAGCCCCGGAACGTACAGAAACCAAAAGGGGATTTTCGCTATCGCCGAATTTTTTCCCAATTTTCCTCTCCAGATCTTTGAGTCCCTGTTCCAACTCTTCTTCCAAGCCGGGGGGAAATTTTTCTCCAAAAACATAATACTCATTACAAGCCTCGGTAGTAATGGTTAATCCGGGCGGAACCGGGAGTCCAATGTTGGTCATTTCCGCCAAGTTGGCTCCTTTACCTCCCAGTAAATCTTTCATATCTGCCTTTCCTTCCTGAAACAGATATACATACTTTTTCTTATTTGGCATTTTTCTCCCCCTTATAATATAGTTCTAGTATTTTCCCGGCAGTCTCTTCGATTGCCCGATTAGAAACATCAATCACGACACAACCAATACGTTTAAAAATACTTTCCGCATACTCCAATTCTTCAATAATTCGGTTGATATTGGCATAGTCGGCTCCGGCGTTTAAACCTAAAGCCCTTAATCTCTCGTTCCTGATTCTATTAAGTGCTTCAGCTTTTATCGTTAAACCTATTATTTTTTTGGGATTAATCTCAAATAATTCCTGAGGTGGTGCAATCTCGGGCACCAAAGGCATATTAGCTGCCTTTATTTTCTTATGACCTAAATACATGCAAACCGGGGTTTTAGAGGTTCGAGACACCCCTGTTAAAACAACATCTGCTTGAATCAAGCCTCGAGCATCTTTCCCGTCGTCATATTTGACCGCAAACTCCACGGCTTCTATCTTGCGGAAATAATCCCGGTCCATCTTTCTTAACAAACCTGTCTCCATCTTCGGCTGCTGCCCGGAAACCTTAGTTACCGCATCCAGAGTAGGCCCTAAAAGATCTACACATGGAATCTGATTTTCCTGGGACAAGCGAGCAATCTCTTGTCTCAGTTCATTGACAACCACCGTAAAGATAATCACACTTTTGTACTCAGCCGCTTCCTTAAAAATTGTTTCAATTTCTGACTTCTCAGAAACATAAGGCACCCGGCGTATTTCTACCCCTTCGCCATCAAACTGGCTGGCTGCAGCACGGGCCAGCAGATCTGCTGTCTCCCCTAGGGAATCGGAAACAACAAATATTACCGGTTTGTCTTTGTTCACATTCATAAATTTTTTTTAATCCCCTTCCAATAATTCCAGGAAGATCCTGGTGACATTCGTTTTTGTGAATCTGCCAACCACTTCCGGCAAACCAAAATTAGGCCCCTCTACTGCGCATGGCCGCACCACAGGAAGACCGTCTATCTGATGCTCAATGATTTTTTTGGTGGCCTCAAAAATGGACTCATCTAAGGTAGTAGTAATAATATTGGGCATTCTGGTCATAATTACGTTTACCGGCATACTATGCAAATCTCCCTGGCCTAAAGTCAACTTTAAAAGATCTTTTCTGGAAACGGCCCCTTGTAAAATACCCCCTTGGCTCACGATAAAGAGGGTTCCCACATCGCTGATAAACATTTTCACAATGGTATCATAGACAGAGGCTTCTTCCCGCTCGACAATGGGCACGGATTTACAATCCTTAACCTTCATATCCATGACCTTTTCCGAAATCATTGTACGAGAACTCCCACCCACATAAAAATAACCCACCCGAGGCTTGGCATCAATGAGACCTGCCATGACTAAAATGGTCAAATCCGCTCTCAAAGCCGCTCTTGAAAGATTAAGATGTTGGGCAATATTTTCACCGGTAATCGGTCCGTTTTCTTTAACAATAAGTATAATCTCTTTCTGTCGCTCTGTTAATTGAATATTTGTCACCCCCTTCGACTGTAAGAACACTTAGAGGAATGTGATACATTATTAGGTTTATTTAATAATATAACATATACTATATTTAATTTTCCTTTAACAGTCAATAGGAATTATTGCAGAATATGGGGTAATAATGACGAAAGCCTTCATCACGAAAAAAACTTGGTGAAAACTCACCAAGTTTTTGACTTGCTTCAATCTACTAATTGGGAAAGATCTGCTATATCCTTAACATAATCTGCAATTTGCTTTAATAAGGCGAGGCGATTTTCTTTGATCTTTTCATCCTCCACCATAACCATGACGGCGGTAAAAAAATCATCAATTACAGTTCTTAATTCTCCGATCATACCCAGAGCCTTTTGATAATCCTTGGACTGCACGTAAGAATCGGCATCCTTTTTGACCTTTTGGAATTCCTGATAAAGCCGGTTTTCCGCCGGATCGGAGAAGAGGTCCTCCCTGACCCGGCTGTGCACAGCATTTTTGGCCAGGTTAGCTGCCCGCTTATAACCGGTAATTAGCTGACGAAACTCTTCTGTTTCCCTAAAAGCACTTAAAGCGACAGCTTTTTGTTTCGCCTCACCCAAATTGTCCAGCTGACCTACTAAAACAGCATTAATCACATCGTAACGAACTCCGGAATCAGACAAAACATTTTCCATTCTCTGCTGGAAAAAGGCCAGGAGGTCCTCCCTGGTTTTCTCCTGAGAATTAAGGAAATCAACTTGTTCCGACAAGAGTTGATAAGATTTTTCCACCATTGCCTTCAGGGATATTGTCAGATCTCGCTCTAAAATAGTATGTACAATACCCAAGGCCTGTCTGCGCAGGGCATAAGGATCCTGAGATCCGGTGGGCTGAATATCCATGCCAAAAAATCCTACAATGCTATCCATTTTATCAGCCATGGACACTGCCATGCCCACTTTTGTGGCCGGAACCTCATCACCGGCAAAGCGAGGCAAATAATGCTCCCTAATGGCAACTGCCACCGACTCCTCTTCCCCGGCATGTCGGGCATAGTATTCGCCCATAATACCCTGGAGTTCAGGAAATTCATACACCACATTGGAAACGAGGTCAGCTTTGGCCAAAAAAGCGGCGCGACTCGTTGCTTGAAGCTCCTCTGGGGAGAAGCCTAATTGCGTCCCGATAAAATGAGCAAGTTTTTCTATACGCTTAACTTTGTTAGCCAAGGTGCCCAATTTTTCGTGGAAAACGATTGTTTCCAGCTTCGCCACATTATCCGCCAAATTTTTCTTAAGATCTTCCGTATAAAAGAATTCCGCATCAGCTAACCTGGCACGCAGCACCTTTTCATTTCCCGCAGTCACAATTTCGATATGCTCTGCTAAGCCATTGCGCACCGTGATAAATTTGGGCAACAAAGTGCCGTCTTCTTTGAATACGGGAAAATATCGTTGATGCTCCCGCATGGGCGTGATTAATACTTCTTGAGGTAAAGCCAAATATTTTTCTTCAAAACCGCCGCATAGAGCAGTAGGGTATTCCAAGAGTTGGGTGACTTCTTCCAATAATTTTTCGTCCTTATATACCTTCCCGCCATTTTCCGCGGCCACGGCAGTGATCTGTTCCCAAATAAGCTCTTTTCTTTCTTCCTGATCGACAAAACAATAATTTTCATTTAATTTTGTTATATATTCTTGAGCCGAAGCTAATTCTACCACACCGGAACCTAGGAAACGGTGACTGCGACTAAAGCGGTCCGCCTTAATATCTCCGATGGTTACATCTAATACTTCTGTGCCAAACAGGGCTACGATCCAGCGTATGGGACGAGCAAATTTCAAGTCTGAATCCCCCCAGCGCATAGGTTTGGGGAAATACAACTTATGTATGATATTGGTCAACATCTCTGGAAGCACCGTCTCGGCCGGTTGCCCGGGATTTCTTTTTGAAGCAAAAACATACTTGCCGGCTGGGGTTTCTTTAACCACCAAATCCTCCACCTGAACACCTTGCCCCCGGGCAAAGCCCAAAACCGCTTTTGTAGGATTGCCATCACCATCGTAAGCTGCTTTAATAGAGGGTCCTTTCACCTCTTCGGTCAAATCCGGTTGGTGCTCCGCAAGGCCATTTACCAGCAAGGCTAATCTACGGGGCGTGCCATAAACATTGACAGATGTATAATTTAGTCGAAGCTCCTTTAAACCCGCCTCGGACAGATCTTTCATCTGTTTCAGGGCCGGTGCCATAAAGCGGGCGGGAATTTCTTCTGTTCCCAGTTCAAATAATAAATCCTTAGCCATGATTAAGCCTCCTTACCATCACTATTGGTCTGTCCTTGAAGGTCATTTGAGCTCCCCTTTACTTCTGACAAAGGAGCAAGGCCCATTTCTTCGCGCTTTTTTTGATCTTTTATCAGAGGAAAGCCAAGGCTCTCTCGCTGTTTCACATAGGCCAGGCTAACCACCTTGGCCAAATTGCGCACCCGGGTGATATAGCTTTGCCGCTCCGTAACGCTTATGGCCCCCCGGGCATCCAGCAGATTAAAGGAGTGGGAGCATTTCAGTACATAATCATAGGCTGGCTGCACCAGACCATGTTCAATGGTTCTGTTAAATTCTTCCTCATACATCTCAAAAAGCTGAAAAAGCATCGCGGTGTCGGCTACGGTGAAGTTATAATGAGAATAATCCACCTCTGTTTGATGATGCACATCTCCATAGGTAATTCCATTGACCCATTCAATATCATAAACACTGTCTACCTTTTGAATAAACATCGCTAAACGTTCGATTCCATAGGTAATCTCTCCGCTTACCGGGCGACATTCCAAACCTCCGAATTGCTGAAAATAGGTGAACTGAGTGATTTCCATCCCGTCCAGCCATACCTCCCAGCCTAGACCCCATGCTCCTAAGTTAGCCGATTCCCAATTGTCCTCCACAAGACGGATATCATGCTCCTCTGGTTTTATTCCAATGGCGCGCAGGCTGTCCATATAAAGCTCCACAATGTTATCCGGGGAAGGTTTAAGGATTACCTGATATTGATAATAATGCTGTAAGCGGTTGGGGTTTTCCCCATAGCGCCCATCAGTAGGACGTCGGGAAGGTTCCACATAGGCCACATCCCACGGTTCCGGGCCTAAAGCTCGAAGAGCCGTGGCCGGGTTCATGGTACCGGCGCCCTTTTCCATATCATAGGGCTGTTGAATAATACAATTTTGTTCACCCCAGAATTTGTTCAAATGCAAAATAAGATCCTGGAAATTCATCTTTCTCCCTCCAATATTTTGAATATTAGAAAATATAAAAACCCCTCGCCTCTGCAGCAAAGAGCTACAGGGACGAGAGGTTGTTTTCCCGCGGTTCCACCCTGATTGACATCAAAGTCCATCTTCATTCTTTGATAACGGAGGAATCTCCGCTCCAGACTAATCGATACTCTTTCATCTGAAAAGCTCCGGAGTGCCTTCGTCAGTACTATTGCCGGTTCTCACCCACCCGGCTCTCTGCTCTAAAATCTGCTGACTACTTATCTCCATCATGGCATTCTTTATTATTCTACAACTTTAGCAAAATTAAACTTCCTTGTCAACATTCTTTTCTACTTCCTCTCAAACCATCAACTGAATATATCCTGCACCAGATCTTGATACTTTAAATCATTTTTAATAAGTTCTTTATCCTTCGCCCATTCAAGAATTTGCTCCACATCCGATGCAGCGGGTGCCTGAGGTTGGGGATAATGCTGTATTTGATAATTTTCGGCAATTGGCTCCGGAATATTTATATTTTCTACCAACAAAGTCCGAAAGTCTTCAGGGCGGTTATTTAAATCATCCACAGCTTTACGATAAGCGCGGTAAAAGGCATCCACTCCTGCTTTATTCTCCTCAATGGTTTTCTGAGTAAAAAACAACACCGCTTGGGAAAGGTTTTTTTCCGTATCCTGCGCAATTACCTTAGCACCTTGATGCACGGCAAAGGTTACCAAGGGATCAGGTACCACAATGGCATCAATCTGATTGCTGAAAAGCATTTCCATGCGCACCGGAATTTTGGGTATGGCGGTTTTCTTCACTTCACCGGGATCGATACCCCCGGCTGTCAGCAGTCCGTCGGTAACATATTCGATAATGGAGTTATAGGAGATTCCGATGTTCTTCCCTTTTAAATCTTCCAGGGAATTAATATCCGATTGTGGCGCAGCAAGAATGGCAAAGCGGCCTTCCTGAGGAGTGACCCCTAAGGTAATTGAGGTAATCCTTAAGTCCAATCCGGAATCCTTCAACAATGCGGCCACGATCATATCGGTTTGCATCCCGTCCATTCCTCCGGACTGCATGGCATTGCTTTGCTCCACGGGACTTTGGAAATTGATCAACTCCACTTGAACTTGTTCCTCGGTAAAGTATCCCTGCTCCTGAGCCACAAGCATCGGTATCATATCTTCTACCGGCAAGACAGCAATTTTAATCGGCTTGGGTCCCGTTCCTTCTTCCCCTGCCTTTTCCTGTCCGCATCCGGCCAAAAGTACTAGCGCCAGTATCAAAGCCGGCACTAAGGCGATTTTTCTCTTTCTCCCATCTTTCCCTTTCATTCCATCATACCCCCATCATTTACTTATCCGAATCTAGATAAAATGAACTTAAATTCATTTTTTTCCATCTTAAAACCTCATCGTAAAAAAGTCAATAGCAGATCCTTAAATTTTCTCTTCCCCAAGAGGTCTTTGGGTGTTATGATGATTCAAGGGCGGATCATCAAATCATATTTTCATCTTGTTGATCATCCAATGCTTCCGATTCTTTTACTTGTAAAGAATAATTGTTTAATAAGGCCGCAACAGATCCAATGGCACCAATAGCGGCAAGTCCCGGCAAGGTAATTGTTCCGATTAAACCTAGGATCCCTGCTGCCATGGGTACTTCTGCCACTTGCTCGCCCTCTTTTAAAACGCGGATTCTGGTCTTCCGGCCCTTTGCCAAGACCCCTGTCAGTTGATGCCATCTGCCTGTCGATGTATGAAGTTTTTGCTCCAGATAAATAATAGCATCAACAACACTGTCTCCGGATTTCTCCAGAGCTTCTTTGGCTGATGCATAACTAACACCGGTTCTGTCAATAATTGTTTCTATTTTTCTCAGTATATCGTCCACTTTGTTCACTCCTTTTCGCCTCACCCGATGGCGAAAAATGTTTTTATTAAAATTTATGCCCCGGAATAGACTTGTTTATGCATCGAAACTTAACAGACATAAAGGAGATTTCTTAGCAAAATGAAAAATAATTGGATCAAAAATACCATTCTATTTATTGGAAGCCAGACCATCAGTCTTTTTGGCTCTTCCCTCGTTCAGTTCGCTATTCTTTGGCATATTACATTAACGACTCAATCGGGCATGATGATGACGATCTCCATCTTATGCGGTTTTCTGCCCACTCTGTTCATTTCCCCCTTTGCCGGGGTATGGGCGGATCGTTACAACCGGAAATTTCTCATCATTTTCGCCGATGCCATGATCGCATCCTTTACTTTGCTCTTGGCCATCCTCTACTTGATGGGCTACGAAGCTCTATGGCTACTATTTGTAATTTCAGCGATTCGTTCCTTTGGGTCCGGTGTACAATCGCCGGCAGTGGGAGCCTTTCTCCCTCAAATTGTTCCGGAAGACCGACTGATGAGGGTGAATGCCACTAACGGAAGTATTCAGTCTCTAATCATGCTGGCCTCCCCCATGCTAGGTGGAGCACTCCTTACAGTTTCGACGATTGAAACTATATTTTTTCTTGATGTCATTACCGCAATTATTGCCATTACAACCTTGCTTTTCTTTTTGCACGTACCGGCTCATCGCAAAGCCAGAGAAAAGCAGGCGTTCAATTATTTTACAGATATGAAGGAGGGGCTGGCTTACGTCAAAAAACATGATTTTGTGCGCCATTTCTTCATCTTCTGTGCCATCTTTTTCTTTTTGGCTGCTCCTGTTGCTTTTTTAACACCCCTCCAGGTCACACGCAGTTTTGGGGCAGATGTCTGGCGTCTCACCGCGATTGAGATTGCCTTTGCTTCGGGGATGATGCTGGGCGGATTTGTTATTGCCTATTGGGGTGGTTTTAAGAACAAGATCCATACTATGACCTTATCCTGTCTGTGCATGGGCTTTTTTACCCTATCCTTAGGCATAATCCCCTACTTTCCTCTTTACCTGTTGATTATGGGTTTATCCGGTCTGGTGATGCCCTTCTTCAATACACCTTCTACCGTATTATTGCAGGAAAAGGTTGATGAAAATTTCTTAGGGCGGGTCTTTGGTATCTTAACCATGATCGCCAGTTCCACCATGCCCTTAGGAATGCTCTTCTTCGGACCTCTGTCCGATATGATTAAAATTGAATGGATCCTCATTGCGACCGGTTTCCTCATGTTTATTCAAGGTTTTTTCTTAATGAGAAATCATGTGCTTTTGGAAGCAGGAAAAGCACCCGCATAAGAAAAGAAAAAAAATTGACTAAATGATAATAAAAAGCTGAGCATCCGTGGGATACTCAGCTTTTGGGTGATAAATTGGGAAGCATATCCTTCATAACTTTTTTGGCTTTAATAGCTCTTTCTAAATGGTACGTCAAATAGTGTTCCACGGCTAACTCCAGTTCCTGACGTTGTTGGGGCGAAACCTTCAGGCGCAACATTTGTCGAGGATCTATAGTCAATAGCCTCTGTAATACCAAAACCGTACCCGCAGTCAAAAGACCTGCATCTTTTCCCCCACCGGCGCAGCTTTGACAGAGGAGACCGCCCTGCTCCGGACTAAGATAAAAGGCCTCGTTGCCCAAGGGTTTTTCACAACCGATACAGTCTGTTAAATGGGGATGGTATCCTAAAAGATGCAGGAGCTTCAGCTCATACATCCGGCAAACCAGCTCCGGATCATCCCCCTGAAGCAGCCCTAAAGTCATTAAAGTAGTGAAAAAAATCTTTTCATTGGGCTCCCGTTCCGGAACAGCATGTTCCAACAATTCCATGATATAAGAGGCATAAACAAGCTTTTCCAGGTCCTTGTGCAATGCCCCAAAGCTTTCGATATTTTCTGCCTGGGAAACAAGATCAAGGCTCTTGCCACGATAAAGGAGCAACCGAGTATGGGCAAACATTTGCACTCCCCCCCGCAGACGGCTGGTGGATTTCCGTGCTCCTTTGGCAATAGCTTGAAATTTACCGTATTCCCTGGTATAGAGAACGAGAATTTTATCCGCCTCGCTAAAATCTCGGGCTCTGATCACGATAGCTTGAGCAGCATATAATTTACTCATGTTTAAACCAACCAACTGATAAATACGGAGGCCAAGCCGGCATAAATCAGTAATCCAATAATATCAATCGAGGTGCTGATAAAAGGGGCGGAAGCTACAGCAGGATCAATCCCAAATCGTTTTAATATCAGCGGTACAAAGGTACCCATGGTGGAAGCCGTAATCATATTAGCGCAAAGGGCAATTCCTACAACCAATCCCAGTAGTACGCTTTTTTGCCAAAAGAAAGCAACAACAGTGACGATCAACCCGCAAATCAACCCAACACCTACGCCGATTAAAGCCTCCGTGCCCACGGTTTGCAACATTTTACCTGCATCAACTTGCCCTGTAGCCAAGCCCCGCACGGCAAGGGTTGAGGATTGAGTCCCCACATTCCCTCCCATGCCCATGAGGAGCGGAATAAAATAAGACAAGGCTACCACGGCCTGAATTTCCTTTTCCAAACCTCGGATAATTCCCCCTGCCAGTAATCCTCCAAATAAGGTAATTAAAAGCCAGGGCAAACGATCTCGCACTGCATCCCAGATACGTTTCCACAAGACGTTTTCAAAGTCGACCTCCGCTGTCCCCGCTAAACGATAAATATCTTCCGAAGCTTCCTCATGAATAACATCAATAACATCGTCTACGGTAATAATCCCCACTAAGCTCTGGTCATCATCTACAACCGGAATCGCTAAAAAATCGTATTTGGCAACCAACCGGGCGACTTCTTCCTGGTCCATATGGACATTCACGCTTTTTACCTTATGGTGCATAATGTCTTCGATCAAAACCTGCGGATGCGCAATAATTAATTCCCGTAAAGAAATGACGCCCACCAGTTGATTTTTATCGTTGATGACATAAACGTAATAAACGGTTTCCGCATCAGGGGCGGTTTCTCTGATCACCTGAATCGCCCGTTCCGCCGTAATATTTTGTAAAATGGCCACGTATTCAGTGGTCATGATCCCCCCGGCGGTATCCTCCTCAAACGCGAGCAGTTCTCGTACATCACTGGCATCTTCCTGCTCCATGAGGCTCAGGATCTTATCCTTTTCCTGCTCTGTCATTTCACCTAAAATGTCCGCCACATCATCCGAAAACATTTCATCGATAATGGCCCCGGATTTCTCTTCTTCCATGGTACACAGGACATTCCCGGCCAATTCCGCATCCAGGCGGTTAATCACTTCGCCGGCGGTTTCAGGGGACAAAAGGCTTAAAATCGGTGCAATTTCATCCACAGGCAGCTTCGAGACACTTTCCGCAATATCCGCCGGTTGAAATTCAGCCGCCAATTTTCTGGCTTTTTCTAATTCTTGTGTCACTAGATATTCCTTGATATTTGGATAAACTTCATCAAAATGCATACACAATAACTCCTCTCCTCTGCCAGGAGTTATTGGAATGGTCTATTCTCCCGGCAGCTGTTTTATTTATGTTTTTCTTTCTACTGCCAGGGTCACTGTCCATCCTTTGCTTCCACCTCTCTCCTAAACTGTTATTGGTGTCACTAAATATTTTTTTTATCAAAACCAAAATTTCTTAAAGACACATCCTGATTACGCCAATCTTTTTTTACTTTGACCCACAGATCTAAATATACCTTACTATCCAGGAGATTTTCAATATCTATGCGCGCCATTTCTCCGATTTTTTTGAGCATACTGCCCTTTTTCCCGATGATAATGCCTTTTTGGGAATCTCGCTCCACATAAATCACAGCCCCGATATAAATTATGTTCTCTTCTCTTTCCTTGAAATCGGTTACTTCTACCGCTACGGAATGAGGAATTTCTTCTCGGGTCAAAAGCAGAACCTTTTCTCTGATCAATTCCGCCACAATGGCTTTTTCCGGTTGATCCGTGATCATGTCTTCCGGATAATACAAAGGTCCTTCCGCTAAGTATTGTACCAATATTTCCACCAAATGATCCACCCCGTCTTCCTTTAAAGCTGAAAGGGGGATAATCTCAGCAAAGGAAAACTTATTGCTGTATTCAGCTATAAGGTCGAATAATTGCTCCCGGGTAATTAAATCAATTTTATTAATCACCAAAAAAACAGGGGTCTCAATTTGCGCCAATTGTTTGATGATGAACTCTTCCCCCGCGCCAAATTTGGCGCTACCATCCACCAGATAAAGAACTACATCAACTTCATTTAAAGTCCGTTCTGCTACCGTCACCATGTATTCTCCCAGCTTATGCTGGGGTTTGTGAATGCCGGGGGTATCGATAAATATAATTTGCGCCTCTTGTGTGGTATAAAAACCTTGAATTTTATTCCTGGTCGTTTGGGGTTTATCCGACATAATGGCAATTTTTTGGCCTAAAACTGCGTTGAGTAAGGTGGATTTTCCCACATTGGGCCGTCCGATAATGGTGACAAAGCCCGATTTAAAAGCTGTCATGAATTCCCTCCTTCCAATTTTTCCATGTCCTGACCGGAAAAATAATGAGGCAATAAATCCCCTGCTTTCTCCATTAATAATTCCCCGGCCTGATTTCCCATAATAATTTTCATATCGGGATTGAATTCCACCAAGACCTGCCGGCAGGCTCCGCAAGGATAGGTGGCTGTTCCCGAATCTGAGACAATAGCCAAAGCATCAAAATCCCGGTAGCCTGCTGCGACAGCAGCAAATACCGCTGTTCGTTCCGCACAGTTAGAAAGACCGTAGGAAGCATTCTCCACATTGCATCCGGTAAACACTTTACCTTCTTTTGTGAGTAAGGCAGCTCCCACCCGAAAACCGGAGTAGGGGGCATATGCCTTTTTTTTGCCCTCTTCAGCCAGAATCAATAAATGAAGCTCATCCATCATATCACTTCCTGCCATGATTATTGATATTCCACCCTGTTACTTGCTCCGATAATTTCGATCCACGTTTGTCCCGGTGTGAGAAGAAAATCTTTACCGGCTTGATCAAGGAATTGGGTGGGCTTTTTCCCTTCTTTTACCCATCGCCCCTCAATAACTTCACCCTGGGAGAAGAGCCACGCGCGGCCTTCACCCATCAGTTCAATTTCCAAACGACCTACATCGTCAATAGATCGGATCCGCGTTTCCTGTACCAGGATGTTAGCTGCACTTAAAGGGAGAGATGTCTCTTGATCGATATGTGCTTGGTTGCCGATAAAGCGCTGATAAAGCGCCCCATCCTCAGCCAGTTTAAAGGATACCGTACTGTATGGATAAGCAATGGTTACTTGGGAGGCCTTAATACCGGAGGTAAATAAGTTCCTCTCCGCCTCTGGTGAAAAGGAAAAGCCCTCGATCGACTTTGCTTCATCCCAACCTTTTTTAGTGATTTCTTGCCAGATATTTTTACTGCTACTGTATAGGTTATGGGGCGCCTTACGGTTTCGTTCCCGCCAGAATCCCTGGGGATGAAACATTTCGTTAATATGATCCAGGTTTTCTCTTTTGAAAAAAGTTTGGGCCTGGGGGCTTTCTCCCACATGAATGAAAACCCCTTGCCATTCCTGAGCAATGGCGGCCAAATATGGGCGAGCGCTCCGGATAGGACCGATCTTATCCGCCTGACCATGATAATAAAGGGCTAATAATCTGGTTATGCCCCCTTCCGCGGGAATTTCATAGATTAAATCGGCCTGACTCAACCCGGATTGAGGACGGGCAGCGGCGTAATTATCAATGGTTACCACCACAGGACGTAAAGGCAGTTCTTTCAAGGGAGTTCCGTCAAAAGGGCAGTGATAAGGGAATATTTCTTCTGCGCTCTGTTCTTCCTCTCCTGCGCCCACGCCCACAGTTTCTTCTATGGAGTTGTTCTCCCGGGACGACCAACGATTGAGCACGTCAAACCCGATGAAAAGCAGCACAAAGAAAATGGTTATTCCTGCTACCAATACCTTTGGTTTCATAGTATCCCCCTTCATGGCCATTTATTCCACCGCAAGCTGTGTTTTAGTGATAGTTAATTATTAGATAAATGCGCGGACCAAATATAAGTAGTCCTACCAGTACGGCCCCTAGGCTTGCTATCATTACTGCCCCGGCCGCGACATCCTTGGCAATCTTTGCCAAGGGCAAGTATTCCTCCGTCACCATATTTACAATGGCCTCCAAGGAGGTATTTACCAGCTCCAAAGTAAGCACCATCATGATCGCCAAAATTAAAATTGCCAGTTCAGTCCGGGAAACAGACAATAAAAGGGCCAAAAACAAAACACCCACGGCAAAAAAGCTATGAATGCGGATATTGCGCTGCGTACGCCAGGAATAAAGCATGCCGCTGATGGCAAATCCTGCACTTTCAAGGAAATTTCTCGATCTCTTATGCATTTCTACTCTTCCCTGAACAAACCTAGATTTAATAAAACTTCTTCTTCCTTTTTGCGCATTTGAGCCCGTTCTACTTCTGTCTCATGATCATAACCTAATAAATGCAGCATTCCGTGTACCGCAAGATAACCCATTTCTCGTTCTAAGGAATGACCGAATTCTCTTCCCTGCTTTTGGGCCGTTTCTACAGAAATGACAATATCCCCTAAAATATAGTTGTCCTCCGGAACCATAAATTCCGGAAAATCAAGGTCCTCCACATCTTCAGCCATGGCAAAGGATAAAACATCCGTAGGACGGTCAATGCCCCGATACTCCCGGTTTAAAGATCTGATCTCCTCATCATCTACCAGCAGAATACTTACCTCCCACTCCATATGATCGGCCTCTAATTGCAAAACTTCTTGCACCACATCAGAAAGTAACTTTTCCATTTCAGGTGATAAGCTGATCTTGTCCTGTTGATTCCTTATTATTAACTCCATGTTTCAATTTCCCCTTTTCCATTTCCTTAGCGATCTGGTCCGGATACTCGATTCTGCTATGAAAAATTCCGTTCAAAACAACTAAAAAGGCGTTGGATTATCGTTTCAATATCTCTAAAGGTCAAATCACAGTCGCTTAGTTGGCCGTCATCCACTTTGCTCTTCACAAGTTCCCGTACCTTCGCCTCAATCAGACTCTTGCTGGGTTTTTCCATGGCCTGGACTGCTGCTTGAACACTATCCGCCAGCATAATTATGGCCACTTCTTTGCTCTGAGGCTTGGGGCTTGATAGCGAAAATCAGATTCCAAAATACCCTCCGCCTTATCTCCTTCCTTCGCTTTATGATAAAAATAGGAAACCAAGCTATTGCCATGGTGCTGTTCAATAATGTCCAAGATCAAACGAGGAAACCGGTGCTCCTTGGCCAGTTCAACTCCATCTTTCACGTGGGAGATAATAATTAAAGTGCTTAGTGTCGGAGTAATTTTGTCATGGGGATTTTCTGCTGCCGGTTGATTTTCAGTAAAAAAATACGGTCTTTTAAGCTTTCCGATATCATGATAATAAGAACCTACCCGGACCAAAAGGGAATCGGCACCGATAGCATCGGCGGCGGCTTCCCCCAGGTTGCCCACTAAAATACTATGATTATATGTGCCCGGTGCTTCCATCATCAGTCTTTTCATTAATGGATGGCTAGGGCTGGAAAGCTCCAAGAGTCGCACAGAGGTTGTAATACCAAAAGCCGATTCCAAAAATGGCAGAGTTCCAATGGTCAAGATAGATGCCAAGATACCATTTAGAATTCCCATGGAGGCTCCTAAGCCAATCACAGGTGGCGATTGATTCCAGATTAAACCTAAAGCGATCACCGTTAAGGCACTGATCAAACCGATATCGATGCTGACTCGCGCCAATTGAGATCTTTGACTGAGCCCCGCAACGCGATAAATAGCGATCAACCCGCCGATTATAGCTACAGTGCTATAGACCATTTGACCGTTGGTCATTACGCCCAAATAAAGACCGAGTAGAACCGTAATCAGGGAAGCAATGCGCACATCCATTAAGATAGCGGCTAACATGGAACAAGCGGCAACAGGAACGGCATAGATAATCTGGGCTGCAATTTCCGGCTTGTCCGAAATTTGAATGGAGGTGAAAATTTTAGCAATAATTAAAGTCACATTAAGCAAAAGTCCAATCAGAATAATGTTGGATTCTTTTCTTTGAATACTGGGTCGATAGCTATTAATATAGTAGATCAGGACACCATAAGTGATAATAACAAAGCCCAATAAACCAACAAAGATTAATGCCGAAGTTCCTTCCCTCTGCAGACCTAAATGCTGCAGCACTTCAATCTGCTCTGCCGTTACAGCGGTTCCTTTTTCTACTAATTTTTCTCCCGGTCTTACTGTGACCTGAACCGGTTCCACCTGGGCAATTTTATGTTCTACCTCTTCGGCTGTGGCCACCGGATCATAGATCAGATTAGGCTCAAGCTTGATCTGGTTTACCATCCCGGTCAAAAAAATCTTATAAACATTGTTAATATTAAGCGTGGCAATATTGGCAAGAATTCTTTCTTGTACTTCGTTCAGTTGTTCTTCTTTGACTTTTTCTGCCATAGATTGCTCAATAATCTCAACGATCTTCGCCTCCAGTCCCTTGACGTCGGCTGCATCTGCCCGCAGCAAGGTTCCTGCTTGCTCGGCAGTTAAGGTTTCTCCTAAAAGAGATTGAAGCTGATCTTCTTGTACCGCTACTCCCAAAGTCTGATTGCTCCGGATACTTTGAAATTTATTAAAGAACGCCTTAATCTCTTCGATTATGCGCGAGACCGCCTGCGGATCGTCCCGATAAATCTGCGTTATTCCCTGAGCTGCACTTTTACGCGCTTCCTCGGTTCTAATTTCACTGGTAATGGTAACCGTACTTCCGCTATAAAAAATATCTCTGGAGGCAATTTCCCCCTCCTCGAGAACCTCTTGATCCGGCAAAAAGCCCATGCTCAAAATCAAGAAACTTAATAAGAAAAACATGGCCCATAAGAGAAGACGGCGAGCAGTATTATTTTTGAAAAATCTTACAAAGGGCAGGGGTGCAAAACCTTTTAAGTCTTGTCCCTTAGGCATAGCAATCACTCCTTAGGAGTCATATCCCACTTTTTTCATAAGCGAGAATAATTTTCTGCACCAATGGATGACGTACCACATCTGCTTGGGTTAAATAACAAAAATCAATCCCTGAAATTTCCTGTAATATTTTTTGCACGTGCATCAACCCGGATTGCTGTCCTCGAGGCAAATCCACCTGAGTAATATCACCGGTGACCACGGCACGAGAACCAAACCCGATTCTGGTTAAAAACATTTTCATCTGCTGGGGAGTGGTATTCTGAGCTTCATCCAAAATAATAAAAGCATCATCTAAGGTGCGTCCCCGCATATAAGCCAGAGGTGCAACTTCGATGGTATTTTTCTCCATTAGTTTTTGCGCGGTATCCATGCCCAAGGTATCATACAAACTATCATAGAGAGGCCTTAAGTATGGATCCACCTTATCTTGTAGATCTCCGGGCAGAAACCCTAAATTTTCTCCCGCTTCCACAGCAGGCCTGGTTAGAATAATCCTTTTTACCTCTTTATTTTTTAAGGCAACGACAGCCATCACCACAGCCAAATATGTCTTGCCCGTACCGGCCGGACCAATGCCAAAAACAAGGCCGTTTTTTCTGATCGACTGAATATATTGGTACTGTCCCCAGGTTTTAGCTTTTATTTGTTTTCCCCGAGACGTGACATAAATATTTTCCGTTAATTTTTCGGCGATTTGTCTCTGATCCTGAGCCATTACACTTAAAGCATAATTTATCGCCGGCGGAGTAATCACAACACCTGCTCGGGCTAAGGTCAAAAGATGTTCAAAAACCCGTTGTGCCTGATCCAATTCTTCAGGAGATCCGGTGAGAATAACTTGATCTCCCCGCACCACAATCCCTGCCTGAAGATTTTTCTCCAAAATGCTCAAGTTTTCATCTCTTTGACCCAACAAATTTGCCGCAATCCCATTGCTGCCAATTGTAATCCTTCGTTCTGCACGTAATGTCAAAAAACAAATCCCTCCCGGATAAAATTTGGTAAATCACTTCATTATACATTTTTTTTTATTATTACTCAATGGCAAGAAATTTCCCAATGTCCTCTTCCGTTTCAATAACTACAAAAACCCTCTGCACCCCATCCTGCCCTTCTTCCAGGGGTTTAATTTCCTGATTGACGATTTGTGCTCGAGGGGAAATCTGTTGCTGCACCATAAAGAGAGCCTTTTGTATAGCTTGGCTCCGGGCACCCTCGGTACCCCATTTTTTTTCTATGATTTCCCCTTCATAATATGTGGTGATGATCATCTCAAGGGGCGAGCCTTTTCCCCCGAACCAATTGATTTTTTTGCTTGCAACCTTTTCTTCACCAATAGAATAAGGACTTTCTTGATCACCCCATATTTTTAGCTCATAATCGCCCCATTTAAAGGTCAAAGAACGGGCCCTTTTCCCCGTAAGTTTTGCTTCCTTTTCCACCTTGGGACATTCACCATACCCCCGATACCAGACTTTGGCCCGGACAATACCGTCCGCTTTTACCAACTCCGGCTCGGTTTCGATGGAGGCGGACTGAGGGACCGCATCTCCTGCTTCCGGCAATATTAAACCGGAAATTAATACTTCTCCTTTGGAAACCGTATCCCCCACTGCAATCCGTGCTTGACCACGCATCACCAATATTTCCGTAATCATCCCATCCTTAAAAGCCACAATATTTCCGGGAGTTTTATCCCTTTCCCCCGGTTCCGGTAATACCTTTTCGACGATTTCAATTTCTACCTTGGTCCCCTGAGCTCTAACATCCACCCAGGATAGTTGGGGCAGTTGATTCATTAAGTATTTTTCCGTCTCGGTAAAATCCACCATCCATTTGGGACGTCCCACCATTAAGCCTTTTTCTTGGGCCAAGCGTTTTACCGTTTCAGAACTCACATATCTCATCGGTTCCTGGCTGGTGACATCAATAAATAAAACAAAAGAGGAAAGAAAGTATAAACTGATCAAAAACAGGACCCCACCGACGGCCATGGATTTTCTCTTTTTAAGAGTCTTTAAGCGAAAGGGCAGGCCGGCTCGTTCTACAATACGAAAGGTACAACGACTCTTACGGGCTACATGCCTTAACGGCTTAATCGCAGTTAAATGAACCCGAGCATCAACCGTACCATCCTTCTTTCGCCGGATATCCCAAATATTCATGCCTCTCTGCAGGGCTATATTGAGAAAGCGTTCTACCCCTTCTCCTTTGATGTTAATGGTGATATAACCTAATAAATAATTTAAAAGCTTTTTCACGGCGGTCTCTCCTAACCGGTAATTTTTATTTCCAGACGGTCGATCTCCCCGTTGATCATGATTTCATCTAATTGCACATTCCTTAAAACCAGGTTTCTTCCCATGATTTCCAGATAGCCTCTGGTTACGGCTATTCTGATTTTGTTTTCGCCGTACTCCACAATTCCTTTATGATTTTCTATGTTTAATTGGAGATTGCCCAGCATGATAATGCGCGGCAAATTTAACGCGATATCCGTGGGGATCTCCAGGACATTAACAAAAGCACTTTTAAATTTGGCCTGATAATTTTGCAATAATTGCTGCTTCTTTTTCATTTTGGCGTCTCCCCTTTCTTATCATCAATTTATTCCAAAGAAAGGCAAGATATGAAAAAAGCACAACAGATGTTGTGCTTTTTGTGTACTCATTAATCCTCTAAAATTTTCAATACCGCCTGCTCATCACAATCAGGAAATTTGGGGCAGTTAATGCATTCTTTCCAGACCTTTTGGGGTAAGATACTGTTTTCTACTTCCTGAAAACCGCATTTTACAAAAAATCCTGGTTGATAAGTCAAGGCAAATAATTGAGGTAAGCCCAGCCCACGTGCTTCCTCTTCCAATAACTCTATGATGCGGCGACCAATACCTTGTTTTACATAGGCAGGATCAATGGCCAAAGCCCGAATTTCCCCTAAATCATGCCACATAATGTGTAATCCCCCCACGCCAACCACATTACCCTCGTCTTCTGCGATTAAATACTCTCGTAAATTTTCATATATGGAGCTACGTGATCGCGCCAGCATTAAACCTTTGTTTGCATAATCATTTATTAAACCATGGATCGCTTCTACATCGGCCATTTTTGCTTTTCTATATATCATTATTTTAATTACTCCTCTCAGAACAAATACAGTTATTATATCACTCTCTTTATAGATCATCAATATTTTATTTTTCTGATAAAATGACTTTTCTCAGCCAATTTGATAAAATTAAATTAATATATATGGTTTAGGAGGTTTTAACATGATACTGTTTGAAAAGAAGGGCAAAGATAATACTTTGGAAACCGTGGAAAATGCTATCAAGAAAGCAAAGGCAGCAGGGATCAAGCACTTGGTGGTGGCATCAAATACCGGCAATACGGTTAAACAATTTATCGGTTCCGGTCTCAATATCGTGTGTGTCTCCCATCATGTGGGGTTTCGTAATCCCGGCGAAGATGAACTATCTCAGGAAACCCGGCTTATGTTACAAAAAGAAGGGATTAAGGTTTTAACAACCACCCATCTTCTGGCGGGTGTAGACAGAGCTTTGCGTTTAAAGCATCAGGGAGTATATCCTGCAGAAATTATTGCCGATACTCTACGCATGTTCGGACAAGGAGCTAAAGTGTGCGTAGAAATATCTGTTATGGCCCTCGATGCCGGGCTGATTCCTTACGGGGAGGAAATTATCGCGGTAGGAGGCACCGGATCGGGCGCAGATACGGCAATAGTCCTCACACCGGCACACAGTACCCATATATTTCAGACTAACATTAAAGAAATTATTTGCATGCCCCGCGGTCATTAACAAAAATAAAAAAGCCGAAGCGATTTTTTCCTCCGGCTTTTTTTATTAAATTTATCTGCACCGCATCAGAGCGGTTGATTACCTGATGTTTCCATCTAAACCGATAGTTACTTCACGGTAGGGGACAATCTTTTGCGTATTTAACATTGCCTGTTTCACTGCATGGACGATACCGCCACAGCAAGGAACCTCCATTCTAACCACCGTAATACTCTTAATATCATTCCCTGCCAATATCTCGGTCAGTTTATCAATATAATACTGATTATCATCCAACTTGGGACAACCGATGACCACAGTATGATCTTTGATAAAATCTCGATGAAAATCCCCATAGGAAAAAGCGGTACAATCGGCGGCTACCAAAAGGTTGGCGCCACGTAAATAATCGGCTTGGGGATTGACCAGTTTCAACTGTACCGGCCATTGAGTCAGTTCCGAAGGTCTGGCATCGGATGTATCCGCAACCGCTGCCGTGACAGGAGCTGTTGTTTTCTCTCTTTTAATCATTTTGGCCATAGTGCCGGGACATCCGCAAGGCAGTTTAGGTTCATCTGCTTTTTTATTCTTCTCTTTTTCCTTTTTCAAGGCCTGCACCGCATCATCATCATAGGGATCCGCTTCTCTTTCAATCATATGAATGGCGTCTTGAGGACATGCGGGTAAACAATCCCCCAAACCGTCACAATATTTATCGCTGATTAAACGGGCTTTCCCGTCTACAATCGCTATCGCGCCTTCATGACAGGCGGTAGCACATAATCCACAACCGTCACATTTTTCTTCATCAATATGAATAATATTTCTTTTCATTTTCATTTTTTATTTCCTCCTCGTTTAGCTTTAATCATATTATAAAATAGTTTACAATATATCTATGTAACAGATGTTACGGAGAGAAAAACTTTTTAGAAAGGAAATATCATGGTTCAGGATCTATCCGTTTTACAAAAAAGCCCCCTTTTTGGTACCATCAATACTCATGATATTAAAAAAATGATGGAAAATGCCCCCACAAGAATCGTTACATTTTCCAAAGATGCCTTAATTGCCGAGGAAGGGGAGAACTGTGATCGCTTAGGGATTATTCTGTCCGGGGAAATCGAAATCCAAAAAATCTACGCTTCAGGCAAAACAGTTACCATGGCTCATTTTAAGGAAGGGAATATTTTTGGAGAGGCACTGATCTTTTCAAAGGTGCATCTCTATCCCGGCACCGTGGTCAGCCGCACTCCGGCCCAAATCCTTTTTCTGCAAAAAAGCACGATTATCTCCTTATGCCGTAAGCACCCTGAATTTTTGGAAAACTTTTTGAGCCTTTTATCGGAACGAATCTTAATGCTGAACAAAAAAATCAAAGAGCTTTCCATGGGCACCATCAGACAAAAAATTGCCTATTTTCTCCTGGAGGAATACGAAAAGCAAGGAAACCTTACCATTAAATTACCCTTTTCCAAAGAAATCATCGCAGAACATATGGGTATTCAGCGCCCTTCTCTCTCGCGGGAATTAGTCAATATGCGGGAAGAAGGCTGGATCGACATGGAAAAAAATATCATTCATATCAAAGATCTCCAACAGCTGACAGATTTTTTGCTTGATTAACATAATTTATTAGTATCTTAGTATCTAGGTGGAGTTTTAGCTCCACTTCCTCAATCCTTATGCCGGATGGAAAGCAATGCCCACAACTCCGGGGCCTGTATGAACTCCAATTACCGGCCCCACTTCTCCAATTTTAAGCTCTTTAAATTTACCGCTTTTTGTCAGCTCATGAAAAATATATTTGGCCTCTTCCAGAGCATCTCCATGCATCACGATCATCTTTAATCTTTGTTTTTCGGCTGCTTCTTTGGCCAGCGTCAAAATTTTTTCCAATGATTTTTTGCGGCCACGAACCTTCGCCAAAGTGAAGTATTTACCTTCCTTATTCACAGCAATGATCGGTTTTAAATCCAGCAAACTCCCCATGGTGGCAGAAACATAGCCAATCCTACCACCTTTTTTCAAATACTCTAAGGTTTTTACAATGAAAATGACCGATAAATTTTCCCTGATTTCATGTACTTTTGCCACAATGGACTCCAAATTCATCCCTTTTTTAATAAAATCGGCCGCTTGTTGTACCAGCAATCCTGTTCCCATGGAAATGGATTTGGAATCTATGACTTTAATTTTTATATCGGGAAAGTGTTCGGCGGCTAAGCGTACGGTATTAACAGTTCCGCTTAATCCGCTAGACAGATGAATGGAAATAATCTCTTCATAACCTTCCTTAATTAATCGGGCAAAAAAATCCGTCACTTCTCCCACCGAAGGCGTGGATGTGGAGGGTATTTCCTCTTCTAGTTTGTCATATATCTCCTGGGGCTGAATCTCTACCCTGTCCAAAAACTCTCTGTCCCGATAAACAACTTTTAGGGGCATAACATGAATATTGTTTTCTTGCACGTAATCTGCCGTTAAGTCACTGGTACTATCCGTAACAAGGGCAATTTTCCTCCCCATACCCTTCCTCCTTAAATAATCATTATTATCTGGAAAGTTTTTGTCATAAAAACTCCCGATTTTCTATTTTAACCAATCATTAATCACTGCCAATTCCTCTCGCCCCAGATCAGCAGCTGCTGCCACTGCCCGAGGTGCCGGACCTCCCGGTACATCCCTTGCTTCAACGCATTTTTCCGGTGATATTTTTGCAAAGATATCTTGCTCAAATACAGGAGAGAATCCTTTCATTTCGCTCAAGGTTAATTCTTCAAGGGATTTACCCTCTTGCTCGCAATATAAGACCATTTTTCCTACAATCTCATGGGCTTCACGGAAAGGAACATTTTGGGCCGCCAGATAATCGGCAGCATCCGTGGCATTAATAAATCCTCCGGTAACTCCTGAACGCATCGCCTGTTTATTGACTTTCATCGTTTTAAGCATCGGGGCAAATACCATAAGACATTTTTTTACCGTATCCACAGCATCAAATAAAGCTTCTTTATCCTCTTGCATATCCTTATTATAAGCTAAGGGAAGGCCTTTTAATACCGTTAGCAGACCCATTAAATCCCCATAGACCCGGCCCGTTTTACCACGAACCAGTTCCGCTACATCAGGATTCTTCTTCTGAGGCATAATGGAGGAACCGGTACTGTAGCCGTCATCTAAGGTGATAAACCTAAACTCATTGCTGGACCAGAGAACGATTTCCTCGGAAAAACGGGAGAGATGCATCATGATTAAAGAAGCAACACTGCAAAATTCCACGGCAAAATCCCGATCACTAACCCCATCTAAGCTGTTCATAGTAATTTGGGCAAAGCCTAATTGTTCTTGGACATGGTGCCGATCAATGGGAAAGGTGGTCCCGGCCAAAGCACCTGATCCCAGAGGCATTACGTCCACGCGCTTATAGCAATCCTGCAGTCGCTCCAAATCACGGGAAAACATTTGAAAATAGGCCATTAAATGATGGGCTAAGGTTATCGGCTGGGCCTTTTGCAGATGAGTATAACCAGGCATTACCGTCGTGAGATGTTGATCCGTCAGATCAAGGAGCACTTCCTGTAAAGTAAGCAGAAGTCCGGCCACTTCTTTAATTTCTTTTTTTAAGTATAAACGAATATCCAAAGCAACCTGATCATTTCTACTTCGAGCAGTATGAAGCTTTTTGCCCACTTCACCTACTCGTTCCGTGAGAATTTTTTCAATATTCATATGGATATCTTCCGCATCTACCTCAAAGGTCACCTGACCCGCTTCAATATCCCGTTGGATAGCTTGTAACCCGCGACCAATTGATCCGCTTCCTCGGTGGTAATAATTCCCTGCTTGCCCAACATTCGTGCATGGGCGATGGATCCTTGGATATCCTGGCGATACAATCTTTGATCAAAAGAGATCGAAGAATGAAAATCTTCAACCAAATAATCGGTTTTTTTGGCAAACCGTCCACCCCATAATTTCATCATCAAGCCTCCGTATCATCTTCATTTTCTCAAAAAATGCAGAAAAACCTCTATGCCCTTGTAGTATATCAAATTTATTATCTAATTAAAATAATTGTGTTTTATTAAGATTATCTCAATTGCTGTCGAACAAAAAGGATTTATCTTTTTTATCGCGAAAATGGGAGATAATAATATCAAAATATTTAGGGGAGGGAAATTACTTGAAAATCGCATTAGGACAAATGCAGGTTGTCCCCGGAAGACCTGACCTGAATACCCACACCATGAAAAAAATGATCCGAGAAGCAAAAAACCTGAAAACAGATTTGATCATATTTCCTGAACTGTGTATTCCCGGCTATTTATTAGGGGATACCTGGGAACAGTCATCTTATCTGAGAGACTGTGTTGCACGAGGTGAAGAAATTATTCAGCTTGCTCAGGATATTTGTATTGTTTTCGGCAATGTGGCTGTGGATTGGCAGCGTACAGGAAAAGATGGTCGGGTTCGCAAATATAATGCCTGCTTTATCGCGTACCAAGGGAAATTGTGGGGAAACAGTAACTTTCCCTATCCTTATCGTATTAAATCGCTTAACGCCGATTATCGGTCTTTTGATGATTCTCGGCATTTTTTCAGCTTGTCCCAATTAGCCCATGAAGAAGGAATGGAGCTGCAACAACTGTTTCAGCCGGTTCAACTTACATTAAATCAACAGACCGTGCACCTAGGCTGCCTGTTGGGTGAAATAAATAGCCAAAACGATGGTGACAGCTTAAACCCTATGGCAGCTATGCTTCAAAACAGCTCAGTGGACCTTTTTATTAATATTGCCAGTTCTCCCTTCACCGTAGGGAAAAACTATCAAAGAAACCAAATATTCTCTTCTTGGATTAAAGAATGCAAAACACCTCTTGCATATGTCAATCACACCGGAATCCAAAACAATGGCAAAAACATCTTTACCTACGAAGGTTTAAGCTGCTTTTATAATCGCCAAGGAGAGGTCGTTAACTTCTGTCCGCCTTTTGCCTCTGATTTAAAAATAACAAACTATATCCCGGAAGATAAAATGAGTCTTAGAACAAAGGAAATCCCCGATGATCGGGATGTCAAAATGATTTATCAAGCCTTAACCTATGGAGCAAGACAATTTCTTGATTCCATCGGCATGAAGAAGGTGGTCATCGGTCTCTCCGGAGGCATTGATTCTGCTCTGAACGCCTGCCTCTATAGCCAGATCTTAGGCCATGAAAATGTGCTTTTGGTGAATATGCCCAGCATGTACAGCTCTGAAACGACAAAAAGCTTAGCTTACCAACTGGCAAAAAACTTGGGCTGTAATTATACGGTCTTGCCGATCCAAGAGGTGGTGGATTACACCGTCAAACAAATCGAAGAAACCCCCATTACTAATCTCGCAAATAATAAACAAATCAACCTTGCTGTTAGCTCCTTTGCCAAAGAAAATATTCAAGCCCGGGATCGTTCGGCACGCATCTTAGCCGGTTTAGCGGCAGTTTTCGGCGGAGGTTTTACCTGCAATGCCAATAAAAACGAGAGCACAATAGGTTACAGCACCCTTTATGGAGACCAGGCAGGTGTTTTAAGTATCCTAGGGGATCTCTGGAAATTTCAAGTCTACGAGCTGGCCCAGTATCTTAACCAGGACGTTTATGGCCAGGAAGCGATCCCTCAAAAGATGATTGACTTAGTACCCAGTGCAGAGCTTTCCCCCGCACAAAATGTTGATGAAGGAAAGGGAGACCCCATCCTTTATCCTTACCATGATTTTCTTTTTCGGGCTTTTGTTGAACCTTGGGAACGCAAAACTCCTGAAGATTTTTTAACCTGGTATCAGCAAGGTATCCTGGAAGAAAAAATCGGCTGTCAACCGGGATTAATTAAATTAATATTTCCTACGGACAAAGATTTTATTGATGACTTAGAATATTGGTGGAAACAATACACCGGAATGGGTGTTGCGAAAAGAATCCAAGCTCCGCCTATTCTGGCCGTGAGTCCTCGTGCTTTTGGCCTTGACCATCGGGAAGCGCAAAACGGACCTTATTTTACAAAAAGATACACTGAATTAAAGCAAGAAATCTTATCTGCAAAGTGAGATTCGTCGACCCTATGTGAATTTAAAAAAACAGGAACGATAATTCTGTCGTTCCTGTTTTCCTTTTTTAATGATTTTCCGTTTTATTTATGTGCTTTGTAAGGTATTGCGCCATGATCATAGGCTGTTCACGACCAAAATCCTCCCTCAGCCATTTTACTAAAGAAATTGCCAGAATTACCATCACCGGTAAAATGGGTACCGCTGTTAACACCGAGGAAAGTTGCACCACTTCCATACCACCCACAAGAAGAAGAGCTACTGAAGCCAGACAGATCATACCGGCCCAAAACAAGCGATTCCACCGGGGAGGATCCACTCCGTCTTTTACTTCAACACAGGTCATATTGGCTAAGGTATAGGAAGCGGCATCTGTTCCCGTTGCAGTGGCAATCACCATGACAAAAACAAAAAAGGGTATTACCACTGCTTTTAAGGGCAGAACATTTAAGAACCACGAGACAACAGCAGGTCCCCCTTGGTATTGTCAGAATATCCGAGACAGTCAGTCCTTTATTTAAGATGGCATCTACCTGATAGCCGCCAAAAATCATATAAAAGAGCATACATGCAGCAGTTGTGGAGAAGAGCATGTTAAAAATCAACCCTCGAATGGTACGTCCTTTGGAGATTCTGGCTCCGAACAGACCGATATACATAGCCCAAGCAATCCACCAGGCCCAATAGAAAACTGTCCAGCCCTGGGGAAAACTAGAATTTGTGATGGGATCCGTATAAAAACTCATGCGTACAAAATCATGAAGCAAAACCCCAATATTGTCAGCAAATAGTGAAAGCATAAAACCTGTAGGGCCGACAACAAAGACAAATGCCAACAAAGCAAACATTAAATACATGTTAAAATCAGCCAGTTTGGCAATACCACTCTTTAAGCCGTGATATGCACTCCAGCTATAAACAAGGGTGATCGCTAATAATACCAACATTTTAAAAATCGTAGTTTCATCAATCCCCAAATAATCAGCAGAAATCTTTGATAGCATGGGCACGATAAACCCCAAGGCTGTAGCCATGCCACCTACCAAACCGATGACGACAATAGCGTCGATGAGTTTACCTAGCCAGCCGTCCGCCATTTTTCCAATAACACCTCGACAGGCATAGCTCACTGTGAGCACAGGTCTTTTCCGTACGTAGTAAACATAAGCAAAAACAACGGCAGGCAAAGCAAAAGTAGCCCAGGCGCTGTAACCCCAGTGAAAAATACCATAGGAAAGAGCGTATTGAGCGGCTTGGGGTGAAAAAGGCTCGATCCAAAAGGGAGGAAACTGCAAGTAAAAGATTGGCTCCACAGTAGACCAGTAAACAATCCCCGCCCCGGTACCACCGCAAAACATCATGGCGATCCAGGTAAAAGTAGAAAATTCCGGCTGATCATCCGGCCCGCCTAATTTTACCTTACCGTAACGGCTGAAAGCAAGCCAAGCTAAAAATACCAAGCAACCGAAAACAACTATCTCAAAAAACCAATCTGTGGTGTGGGTAATAACATTCATCATCTGATTTACTACACCTTGAGCAGCATCCTGCATTAAGATTAAGGGGACAAAAAACACTAAACACGCACTCGCAGCAATGCCAAATACCTGGTAGTTGACCTTAGCATAAATTGGTTTATGTTCTCCTTGATTCAAAACTACCCCTCCTTTTCACCGATCCCAGAGGTGTAAAATATGAGGAGCAAAGTGTCGGGATTGCTCTCAGACCCCTTTTTTCTTATATTTATATTTTTAGAAATTTTTAATCCTGAGATCGATATGATTTTATAAATCACCGGAAAACTTTTTTCTTATTTGCATTGATGTTCAAAGTCCCGTATGATTTCATCCATAGTTGTCATTGCCGACGGGGAGACAGGCACCGGCCGATGCTCGGCTAAGATTCTTTCTGCTTCCTTGTATGCCCCCTCAGTTGCATCTTTACCCCCGGTAAATTCTTCCCACAGAGAACGATTACGGCGGTCAAAAATTTTGGACATGGACATTTCTTTCATATGTTTAAAGGTATGGGGATGGGTCATAAATTCTCCTCCTGGCCCAACCTCTTTGATCACATCCAAAGCCATCTGTTCATCACTCAGGTCAATGCCGGCCACTGCCTTTTGAACCAGAGTGAAGTTTTCCATATCTAAGACAAATTTGGCAAAATCAAAAGTTAGTCCGGATTCCAGGCAACCGGCTCCATAAGTGATATTGGCACCGGATAAAGTAGTTAAAAGCATCGTCAAAGAAGATTCATAACCGGCTTGGGCATCAACCATTTTGCTGTCTGTTTGCCCTCCGTTCCCCCAGAAAGGCAGTTTGTAGTATTGAGCAACCCGGGCCAAAGCAGCACTGAGAATACCCCATTCCGGAGCCCCCACAGCGGCAAGGGTAAAGCGTAAATCCATAATCGTGCTGCAGGTGCTGTACATGGTGGGAGTCCCTTTTCTTGTTAATTGTGCCAGGACCAAATTGCTTAATACTTCAGCATTATGCTGTACTAAGGTCCCGGCCAAGGTTGCAGGCGCAGTGGCTCCGCTCAAAGCCATAGGTATAATGGCTACCCCGGCACCTCCTCTAGCTGCTGTAATGGTACCTTCACAGCATTGTTTGACTAGCACCAATGGGCTAGTAGGGCAAACAAAGGCTGTAACAAAAGGCCTTTCTTCAAAAGCCTGTTTACTTCCCGCCACCTCATAGGCCATCTCAATGATTTTCTGCGCACTTTCTCCCGTACCAAAGGAAAGCAAAATGTGCTTAGAGGTATGAGTAACCATTGCTTGAAAATTATGAAGAGCTTGGGCCCTCGGAATTTGATCACCGGAACACAAAGCCCTCTCCACCATCGGCACCTGTTGGTAGTAATCACAGATTAGCGTGGCTTCCGCTAAATCCTGTTTAACGGATTTGCGCACTTTGCGGCTTTGTCTGTCAATGACCTGAACATTCTCTCCAAAAGGACTGGCACCTGTTCTCTTGCCGTCTGCGGCATAATCATCCTTTTTTGCCCGGCCGTAAAAAACAATACTACTGGGTGCCCAGCGCAGACAATCTTCTACCACATATCCGGGAATCTTTACAAGATCATACTCCCCATGGTGCTTCACCTTGCAACCGCCATCAGCAAATATTTGGCTCGCTTCCGGCAACTCCACCTTAACACCAACATCCTGTAGAATTTCCAACGTAGCAAAATGAATCAAATCCAATTGTTCTTCTGTAAACGTATTTAGACTAAAGCCGGACATCATGGGTATTCCCGCTCTTAATGTTCTGGCACACATACTGACCACTCCTTTTCTATATTACCATGCAAGATGAAAAGAGTGGAAAACCACCCTTTTCATCCTACTAAACAAAACCTTGAATCCTCATAATTGAGCATTACATATTGGTTGATTCTGAGTCTATTTTGATAACAACATTTTGAGTCGCTTCCCCAAAGAGATTGCCCCAGTTATCTTCTCTGGTTACCTTAAAGAACCCGGCAATAATGACGATAAAGATAAACAACATGGGGAAGGAAACTAAAATACTCGAAGTCTGCACAGCCTTCAAGCCACCAATAGCCATGAGAATCAGGGCTAAAATACCGAGCACGAAAGCCCAGGAAATACGATTCCACCCGGCCGGTTCCTGTTTACCCGATAGTTTTTTGGTGCTTAACATCGCCAAGGTGTAGGCGGCGCCGTTCATCAGGGTAATCGTGGCAATTAAGGTCAGTAAAAGCATGGCAAAAAGGAATAAGGTGGGCACAGGCATGGACTCCCATACATGGACGACGGCAGCAGCATTTCCCGCATTGTTTAATATATCCGGCAAGAGAGGCAGTTTACCATTAATAAAACCATGGAGGGTGTAATTACCAAAAACAGCAAAGAAAATCCACACCCCAAGGCCGGTCGCTCCTAAAATGGCCAAACAGAACGCTCTTACAGTTCTCCCCCGTGAAATACGAGCAAAATAAATGCCCATTTGAGAAGCATAACCGGCCCACCAAGCCCAGTAAAATATCGTCCACCATTGAGGGAAACCGTTAAAATCTTTGTTGCCATAGGGTTCGGTATAAAAACTCATTTTAAAGAAATCATTCATCATGTTGCCTATGCCTTCACAAAAATTATTCAACATAAAGACCTTCGGCCCCACCAAGAAGACAAAACCCAAAATCCCAAACATGAGCCACATCCGAACATTACTGATGATGCGGATTCCTTTGTTTAAACCACTATATACACAAAAGGAAATGGTGATAATCCAAAAAACAATTAAAACAATATCCATGGATAAGGTATGAGGAATACCAAAAAGAGAAACGATCAGCTCACTGGCTAAGGGAGTCGAAAGCCCCAGTGTAGTTGCAATACCACCCACGATGGAAATAATTAGTAAAATGTCAATCACTTTACCAAGCCAACCGGCGGTGATTTTTTCCCCGAGGACCAAGGAACAGGCACTACTCGCGCGATTGACGTCTTTTTTTCGGACCCAGAACATATAAGCAAAGGTAACACCCAGGGCACAATACATGGAATTACCGGTAAAGCCCCAGTGAAAATAAGGATAGGTTGTAGCCCATCGATAGGCCTCATAAGAAAATGGTTCCACACCGAAGGGAGGGCCCATGACATAATAAAATGATTCAATCGTCGCCCATAAGACTACGGATCCCCCCAAAGCTGCCGTAAAAATCATCGATATCCAGCTAAAATTGGAAAACTCCGGTTTCTCATCACCAAATCTCATACTACCATATTTACCAAAAATCAAGTACATACACACGGCCACACAAGCAAAGGTGAAAAATTGATAAAACCAACTAAAATTCCCTGTGATATAGGCAAAGACAGCATTAATGATATCATTGGCTTTTTCCAGATTAAAACCCAGATAGACGCAAGCAGATAAAATCAAAATTATCGGGATAAAATACAACACTTTATCAATTTCTAATTTTTCTACTGCTTTTTTGGTGTCATTCATATGATGCCTCCTCTTCTACTCTTTGTCTAAATTAATCACAAATCAGCTTAACAATCCCCTGAAATCAGATTAAGATAGATGCTTCTTTTCCCTTACGGTTCAAGAAGCATCATTTATCTGAGCTAATTGTCTTATTTCATCATAAGCTACATCAATGCTTTTTTTGCTCCTTCAAGAATCTTATCAAATTCATTTTCAATCTCACTACCCAAAGGAGCAGGTTGATGGGTTGCCAGTAAATGGATCGCTTTTTCCTTCGCTACATCTTCCAGTTTTTGCCCCTTCTGCGCCCATTTTTCAAAGGTTTGTCTCTGACTGATGCTCGGCACCCATAGTTCTCCGGCACGCAAATATTTGCGCGTATGCTTGTGCCCCAGGAAATTATCCTGATTTTCAATAACTTCTGCGACTACGTCCACCGCCAGGTTGTCATCGTTTACCTCAATTTCCTGAATGGTTCTTTTCACCACCGATGATAATTCATCATCTACCACCAGCATCACATAACAGGATATCAAAGCATTGTCCAGAGATCCGGCCGAACCGATAATATCACTGCCGGCGAGACCTTCCATTAAAGCATTATAGAGATGCTCATACCCACTTTGCATATCGGCAATCTTGGAACTTCCGCAGTACCGCCGGGGGCTACGGGGATTTGATAATACCGTCCCAGTTGATTAAGACCGGCTGACATCATGCCCATTTCCGGCATCGCCCAAAGTCCGAGACCTGATCTCATATCCATAAAGGTGGCCCGAGAAGACATGGTCAAAGGACAACCCGGTTGATACAATTGAGCAGCAATAACACCGGCCAAAATTTCTGCATTGTGCATGGCTACAAGTCCGTTCATACTCATAGGTCCGGTGGCACCCATTTGAGGGCAAGGCTCCACCCCTAAGGGTAAACCGGCTTCCACCACATCAAGCAGCGCTTCCGCCGGATCAAATCCATATTCCAAAGGGCTCACCGGTGATACCGGCAGGGTAGCAATGGGTTTCTCCCTTAATGCTTCAGCACTGCCTGCCACCGCGATTAAAAGCTCCTTGATGAATTGGAGTTCTCGTGAAGATTCCACACAGATACTCAAAGGTTTAGAAGTATTACGTAAACAGACAGCTGTCTCCGTTGTTAAAATGATTTCCTGAGGTACATCCCGAGGGAATAGGGGTGATATGATATCAACATTTTCCAAGCCATCGGCCAAACGAGTGATATCCGCCAGGTCTTGCACCAGACAATCCCGTCGTGCGCCACTTTCCAGATCGATCACAGAGGGAGCACCCACCAGGGTCTGGCAATATCCTTTTTTCTTTCCGATTTCCAACACCGGTCCGTTATTGCGACCATAAAGATTAAACACGGAGGGAACCGTCTTCATCCCTTTGTCAATTACATCCTGAGTAAAAAGAATTCTGTTTCCCTTTTCCACACATCCATGATCTAATAGAAGGGTGCGGAATCTTTCCGAACTGGTACTTATTCCTACTTTTTTTAACAGATCGAGACTTGCTTCATGCACCTGCTGAAGCTGTGCTTCGGTATAGTAATCGAATCTCATCTTCCATCCTCCCCTTTTCTCTAAGTAATCTTTCATCAAAAAATTAATTTCCTTTTCCCATCAAGGCTTTCGCAACTCTAACAGCTTCAGTAGCATCCTCAGCATAACCGTCGGCACCGATACTGTCCGCCCAATTCTGATTAATAGGAGCACCGCCAATCATCACCTTAACATCTTTGCGCATACCTTCTTCCTCGAGGAGCTCAATGATTTCCTTCTGTCGGCCAACAGTAGTTGTGAGCAAAGCTGAAATACCAATAATATCTGGGTTGATCGCCTTTGCTTCTGCAATAAACTTATCCGAGGGAACATCAATACCTAGATCGATGACTTCGAATCCTTCTGTCTTCAGCATCATAATAACAATATTCTTGCCAATTTCATGGAGGTCACCCTGAACGGTACCCATCAATACTTTCCCCAAAAACGTTCGGTTGCCGTCGGCCATTAAGGGTTCTAAGATTTTAATACCCCTTTCCATCGCCTTGGCTCCCAATAATAAATCCGGTAAATAATAAGTACCTGCTGAGAACAAGGACCCTACTTCCTGAATTCCTTTCGTTAAACCGTCATTGATCACATCAAGAGGGGCTATCCCCGCATCAATGGCTTTCTCAGTCCATTCCTGAACCTGATCCGCATCTCCTTCTCGTACACCTTCACTCAATTTTTCTAAAATCTCTGCTTTTGACATGTTTTTTCCCCCTTTATATCATGTTCTTATTGAAATCCTACTCATTACTCCTTTTCTGCTGCATACTCTTTTTCCGCTTCTTCGACAATCTTACGAAGCGTTTCTGTAACGCCTTCAGGTAAAGGTGCAGGGCAATGCTGTTCCAAAATCCGATTTGCCTCTTCATAAGCGCGTGCTGTTAAATCGGTTGACCCTTCAACAACCCAGGTTTCCCGCATGGAACGATCAAACAGTTTACTATGGGATTGTTCTTTTTTGAAGTTTTCAAAGGTATGCTGATGGCTGACAAACTCGCCGCCGGGGCCAATCTCCTTGATGACCTCCACAGCCATGTTCTGATCAGTAACATCAATACCTCCGATAACTTTTCGGATCATTTTAAATATTTCGTTATCCATAACAAATTGGGCAAAATCAAAGGTCATACCCATATCCAGCATGCCCGCCCCATAGATCAGATTTGCGCCACCCTGGGCAGCAAGTAGACCTGTAAGGGTTTTTTCGTGCGCAGCCTGGGCATCGGGTATTTTGCTATCTGCCTACCCACCGGCTACAAAGCTAGGTAGATTGTAATATTGAGCCATTTTGGCCACCGCAGCACTGATCATGCCTAGTTCGGGAGCACCTACTGGTGCCGTGGTATGCCTCATATCCATAATCGTCGTAGAGCTGGCATAAATACAGGGTGCTCCTTTTCGAGTCAGCTGACTGAGAACAATGGTACTTAAAACCTCCGCATTGTGTGTTACTAAAGACCCTGCCAGGGTTACCGGTGAAGTAGCACCGGCCATGGCCATAGATATGATGTTAACCGGTATGCCAGCTTGAGCAGCTTCAATCACCACATCCGTGCATTCCGGAATCAACTTTAATAAACTGGTGGGGCATACGTTAAAACTGATAATGGGTCTTTCTCGCAACGCTTCACGACTACCCACCACGGCTGCTGCCATCTCAATCAGTTTCCGAGCATTGCGCACTCCATCGGCACCTATGAAAAAGTGCTTGGTAGTGTTTGGAAAAATTACCTCGGCATTATGCAATGCTTGTGCCGGACCCGGGTAATCTTGAGCTACGACCGCCCGATAACTGATATCCATTTCAGAAAGGTAATCACTCATTTTTGCTGCATTGGCAACATCTTCCTTGGTACTAGTACGATATTGCCTCGTTACCGGATCAATGACGTTGACCCCTTCGCCAAAATTTACGAAGCCTACTCGATTACTTTCTAAAATATAATCCTTTTGGGGATCTCTGGCGGCCAAGAGAAGAGTACAGGGGGCAGATTGCACTGCTTCTTCCACTAGATAAGGAGGAATTTTAACGATATCCGTTTTCGGATCTACGCTAGCTCCTCCTGAGACAAATATTTCCTGGGCAGACTTACTGTCTACTCGCACGCCCACATGTTGTAAAACATCTAAGGTTGCGCAGTGAATCCCGTAGAGTTCATCCTGGGAAAAAACATTCACACCAAAGCCACTCGTTCTGCTGTAATTTGCATGTGCATTCCTTGACATCTGTTTCACCTCGAATTTTTTATAATTCCTCAGAGATATTCAGTTTCTGATCTCGAGGATTTACCCAATATAAATGCAACTATTATGCCAAAACTCAATTTTTTTGCCTAAAAGTATATTAAGTCTTGAAATGCGTTCCTAGACAAGGGATTGGCCTCTTTTTTCTTTACTTCTACCTTTCACCTAAGGGAACTCCGATCTTCCTATTTTTTGTTGTAGGTAAAAAAAAGAAAAATAGTGTAGACTTTTGTACAGACAAATACATTTTTCTACACTACTTTTCTTTTCTTAATAAAGTTATTTTTGTTTTATTTAATTATTTCTCATTTATCAGTCAATTTGGTTATTTGATCTCGTACTTGCGCATGCGATAATACAAAACCTGACGACTGATCCCCAGTTCTTGAGCAGTCTTGGAGATGTTTCCTCTGTTACGCTTTAATGCCTCTTCGATTTTCAATCGTTCATGTTCATGAATCTGAGTGAAGATCTCTCCCTTTTTTTCCCTTTTATCTGTGTCCTTAACCTTTCCATAAAATAAGTGCAGGCCTTGAGGAGCATATTTTTCGCTTAAAATCGGTTCATCTGCCGGAATCATATTCATGGCTGACTCTACCCAGTGTTTTAACTGACGCACATTCCCCGGCCAGTCATATGACTTTAGGAGTTTAAATATTCCTGGACTGATTTGACAAACATTCTTTTTAAATTTGAGATTAAACCGGCCCACAAAGAATTGCACCAGTTCCCGGATATCTTCTTTGCGCTCGCGCAGGGGAGGAATTTCAATGTTGACCACTGCCAGACGATAATACAAGTCAGAGCGAATTAAATTTTCTCCAATCGCTTGCTGTGGATGGACATTGCTGCAGCTAATGATGCGCACATCAACAGGGATCTCCTCCTTCCCTCCCAAGCGCCGCACCTTTCCTTCTTCCAAAACACGTAACAGTTTACTCTGTAGGGCAATGGGCATGGAGTTTATTTCATCTAAAAAGATCGTACCCCCATCCGCTTCCTCAAAAAGACCTTTTCGGTCCATTGCCCCGGTAAATACCCCCTTCAATGTACCGAAAACGATTCCTTCCAGCAGATTTTCCGGAATAGCCGCACAATTAATGGAAACAAGGGGCTTATGGCTTCTATCGCTTTCATTGTGAATACTTTGGGCAAACATTTCTTTTCCGTACCGGTTTCTCCAAAGATAAAATACAGGGGAATCCGATTGAGGCGCGCCGCCACCTCAATGCTTCCGGCGATACCATCACCAAGAAGATCATCAAAGGAAAAATATTTCTTTTTAGAGGAAATCAATACCTGCTCAATGTATCCTCCAGATCCGGTTGATCTTCACTGATTTTTTCTGCAATTCAATAATTTTGCACGCCATATCCTCACTTTTGCGTAAGTTTCGTAAATTGCCACGGAACCCATAGTTTTTTCATTATGACGAACAGGGAAATTATTCCCCGTGACACGAACGTATTGACCGCGATTAGATATATACCGGACATAGGTATCAATCGGCTGTTCTGTTTCTACACATTTTCGCATCATACTGATTTCCAGATCAAAGTCATAGACATCTTGAACTTTTTGTTTTAGTCCATTTCGCAATTACTTAATATCCTTTAGTTTCAAACCATCGAAATCCAACTGTACTTGATTGCAGTAGGTGATTCGATTCTTATCGTCAGCAATTAACACACCTTCATCAATGTGATCTAAAACAGTTTGAAATGCTTTATTCATAAAGATTATCTCTTCCTGCTCCTGATTCAACATCTCTGAGGCAAGCACCATAACAAAAAATCCCAACTGTTCATTCCCGAAATCTATGAATTTTAAACAAACCTGATGTCGCCCGGAAACCGTGATCACTTGCTGAGTTTCATTTTTGTACTCAGCAAATCCTGGGATTACTTCGCTAATTTTATTCTTCGTAAGTAGAGCATGGTCCAGATGCATAATTTCTGCAAATTGACGGTTACAAATTTCCAAGAAGCCCGATTCTGCATTCACAACAGCAAGACCCTGATTGATATCGGAAATGAATGCCGCAAACAAGTTTTTAATTAAAGAATCATTCTTTACCACCCGTCCACCTCCATTTTTCCCCTAAACAGCCCATATGACAACCTTTTTCCCTGCTCTTCGATTCTTTTTTATACTTTGATTCTTTGCCCTTTATTTCCTAGTAGCAATTTTTCCAATGTTTCCTTATTTCATTTTTTATTTGTATCATATGTTCCTCCCCTAGATTCATTCCGTTATTTACTTCTTTGAATTAATCCTCTGGAGCCGTCAATGGTAATCTCCTCACCATCCTTGAGAATTTGTGTGGCTCCCTTTACCCCCATCACTGCCGGAATACCATATTCCCGCGCAATAATAGCCGCATGGGATACAGTGCTACCGTACTCTGCCACCAGACCACCGATAAAAGAAAAGGTGGGCGTCCACGCAGGATTAGTGTATAAAGCCACCAGTATATCCCCGGGGCGTAATCGGGAAAAATCCTGAGGATCGATAATGATTTTACAGGGACCGGAAACAACCCCGCAGCTGGCTCCTATCCCTTGAATGAGTTTTTCCTCCTCCCAGGATACCATCACATGGCGTCCGGCCCAGTGTCTCCGACGGCGCTCCTGTCTTTGTTTTCTGGTATAAATTTTCTCCTTTAGTTCTAATCTGCTCACCTTGCGATAGCTGTATAAAGCATAAATAATCTCTTTCAATTCAAAATAAGTCAAATACATGATATCCTCTTGATGCTCCAACAAGTCTCGTTTAACCAGAAGACGACCGATTTCCAAAAAAAGAGTGCGGAAAACCGTCATTCCCTGGGTTAGATAAAAATGACTATTCTCCCGAAAAATATTGTATTTCCGTGCCACATCAATCAAGCGGTCTAAATAACGATCTGCCGCTAAAATCTTGTAAATACCTTTCGAGCTCAGTTTTCGTAATTTCTCCTCCGCTTCGATTCTTCTTACCGGCTGGGATTCTTTTTGGAGCTGAGCACTTGCATCGGCAATCAATATTCCTTTGATCATCCCCCAGACCACGTCCGGACGATCGCGCCATGTTTTGGCAGCTATCCCGCCTAAGCCTTGAGACAATTCCCGATCTCCATATTGCTCAAGAAAACGATGAAATTCCTGGAGATATTCTTCTCCCAAAGGAAAATCCTTTAAGGAGGATGCCACGTCTAAGGGAGGTTTCTGCACAATCAGGTCTTTGATTTCGTCGCTTATTTTTGCTTTTAATGCTAAATCCAGTAAGGCTCGATTTAATTCCCCGGTGATATGGGTCTCATCGGAGAGCAACCCTTCTAAAACAGCCTTTCCTTCCGCACCATGCAATAAGACCATCAAACGAGAAAGTAAATGATAAAAAGACCGATATTGAAGGTAGATCACATAACGAAATGTTACGGCACGCTGGAAATCCCGCAGACCATCTTCCACATACTCCAGAATCACTTCTAAAGGGAACCTGGGTAATTCAGGGTTCTTTAGTAAACGTAAGAATTTATCAAAAGCAGCTTCATTATCCTTCCATTCCTTTTCCAGATCCCAACCCAAGGTTTTGGTATATTTCACCAGACGGCGTGGCGTCCTTTTGATCCTGGGCGGCAGATAAAAATCAGGGAAAATTCCTTGCTCCACATTACGCCAATCCACAAAAGGAACATAAAAACCTAATTCCTGATAAGCGTTAAAAAGACTCATATAATAGATTTTCGCCACAATCCCATCCATAGGCAGTATCGGTTCCGGGAAACGCTCATTGATGTTAGTCCAAATCTCTTTTTGAATTTTAGTCATTTTATCCGTTTCTACCGGGGTTAGTGCCTCGTCCTCCAAGGTTGTTATCGGCCGAGTTTGCAGGATATAAATCTCTCCTCGGACCATGGCCCATTCTATATCCTGATGTTCCTCATAGAGAAACTCCAGTTTTGCTCCATAATCAGCTAAGGTTTTGATTTGAAAATCAGTCATATAAGGACAAGAATCAACGAGCTCTTTTGATCGAATATGAAGGTCTTTTTTTGTTACCAGATAGCGGTCTGCATTGCTTTCTCCTGAAACCAATGCATCACCTAATCCTCTGACTGCTTCAATATAATACTCCTGGCGGCAATTGGTTATGGGGTTAGCGGTAAACATGACACCCGCTATCTCTGCCGGCACCATTTCCTGAACAATAACGGCCATGGCAATGTTCTTTTGACCAATTCCTTTTTGAAAGCGGTAATGTATCCCGCGTGATGTCCAAAGCGACGCCCAACATTTCTTTAGAGCCAGAAGTAATTCCGGAAAGCCGGAAACATTTAAGTAGCTGTCCATTTGCCCGGCAAAGGAAGCAGAGGGCAAGTCTTCTGCAGTGGCAGAGGAACGTACAGCTACCAAAATATTTTCCCGACCCATTTTTAATCGCTCATAGGCTTCTTCCAAAGCCTTTAATAGTTCGGTAGGGAGCTCTATCCCCAGGATCTCCGCCCTAATTTGGTCTGAGACCTGATTAATTTGCTCTAAACTTTCTCCTTGAATGCCCTCCGCCAGTCGCGTGATCTTTCTCAGCATCCCTAAGTTTTTTAAAATATTGCTATAAGCAAGGGAGCTTAAACAAAACCCAGGTGGAGTCTTTAATTCCCGGGCAATTAAGCCTAAATTCACCGCTTTACTGCCCAGATGGACCTGATGACGGAATTTTATCTCATCTAGCCATAAAATCATTTCGTCCATGATTATTTCCTCCCGGTGCTCTTTCAGCCTTTAAACATATACTTACGAAAAGTACTAGGAAAGCGCAACATCATCTGTTGCGCTCTCCATGATCCTTTCATCTTTGTCTACGTCAAGGAACACCCTTTTTCAAAAATATCTCCCATTAATCGTTTACTAACGATCCGTAAGACGGCACTGTAACTTACAAGTCAGGTTAAAAAGATAAGCGATCAACAAAATATTCCTGGAAGTCAAGCCTGGTGGATAGTTCTATATGTTCTACCTGACGGGCTACTTTTTGTGCTTCCAGTCGTATGCCCTGGTTAATCAATTCCATACGAGCTCCGGTTCCTGCCGCATTCCCCACCGCATTGATTTTATCCGCATCAACGGGAGGCAAAAGCCCGATTCCTAAAGCACTGTGTTTATTAATATAACTACCGAAGGCACCGGCTAGCATAACACCGTCCAAATCCTGAACGGTTAGTTCAAAGTGCTGTAACAATACCTGAACTCCGGCTGCCAAAGCGGCCTTGGCCAATTGAAGTTCCCTGATGTCCTTATTAGTGATTACCACCTCTTCCCCTAGATTATCTTCGGCAAAGGAAAGAATAAAATAGGGACCATATTCCTCATTAGAACCTAAGCGTTTTTGTAAGGCGGGAGAAAGATCCCCAGGATCTTCTTGCGTGCGCATACGTCCGGTGGACTCAATCACCCCAACCCGGGCCATTTCAGACACCACGTCCATTAAACCGGACCCACAAATCCCCTTGGGGGGCTGATTGCCAATCACGCCCAGTTCTACTTCGCCGTTTTCCAAAATGGTCACCTTCTCGATGGCTCCATCCGCAGCGCGCATACCAAATTTAATTTGCGCCCCTTCAAAAGCCGGCCCTGCTGCCGTGGAGCAAGAAGCCATTTTTCCGTCTCGGGACAGCACCAGTTCACCATTAGTGCCGATATCGATAGCCAAATAGATACCCTTTTTCTTATAAATTTCAGTGGCCATAATTACGCCGATAGTGTCTCCGCCTACGTACCCGGCAATGCTGGGGGTAACATAAACAGGTGCATGGGGGGCAATCTCGATGTTTAATTCTCTGGCCTCAAAGTATAAGCCTTCAGAAACAACCGGTATAAAAGGAGATGTTGCTAAATTTGTTGGATCCATCTTCATAAAGAGATGGCTCATGGTGGTATTGCCCACCATCGTCATTTGATATATTTCCCCCGGCATAATCCCAATATCCTTTGGCTAACTTCTCGATAAGGCGATTAATCGTCTTAATCACCCGTCGATTCAATACTTCCAATCCATCTTCATTATTAATTACGTGATCAATACGGGCAATGACGTCTGCTCCGAAAGCAGTCTGGGGATTACCGGCAGAAGCGATGGCCACTGTTTCTCCTGTGTTGAGATCCATTAATGCCACGACAACCGAAGTGGTCCCAATATCCACCGCAACTCCGTATAGCTTTTGGGAGGTGTCCCCTGCTTCAATAGCTAGAACCTTATTCCCACTCAGAATGGCTGTTACCATGCCCTTTGCTTCTTTATCTCGCACAGTTTTGGGCAAGGCCCTTAGCACCTCGGTGCTTAGTTCCAGAGCATTATTATCCAAAGCACTTAAAAAACGTTCCGCATCAGGAAGCTGATTCTTTAAGGAAGGTTCACTTACTGTCACGACCCTGGCGCTAATGCCTGAATCAATAGCTACATTAAGGTCTCCTAAGCTCAGTTCATTTTTCCGATGCACCGACACTTCTAACTGAGGAATCTCCACCGTTATATCACGATCAATAATGGTTCTGCACGCTAATGCCCATTGGGCGCCGCCATCCTCTTTTACCACGCGTACGCGACATTTTCCGCAGGTTCCTTTACCACCGCAAGGGCCGTCTAATTCCACACCGACCGTCCGTGCCGCCTGTAAAACATTTATACCGGCCGGTACTTCGAATTCCTTATGATCCGGCATAAATAAAATTTTATAAGTTTCTCCCATTACAGCACCCCACTTATCATAATTTACAAATAATCTTTTCTACACATACCTATATATCATTCTACATAAAAGTCAAATTTCCTCTTGTATTTGATCGCTCCCTCATCCCTGGCTAATTTCCTGCTCTAAATCTTCAATTTTCTTTATAATATTTTTTATTTTACGATGGTAATTCCTAGGCAAAATATAAAAAACCTGATGTTCTTCTTCCTGTTCCACATTAACAATTTCATAAATTTTTTGAATGATATCATCATGAGTTTTACAAGCCTGATAAGCATCATTCATATATTGAGCAATGGTCATAGGTTCAATTTCTTCTTTTTGGACCTGCGCCATGACACCTCTTTTTACGCGTATGGCATCTCCGGTACGCAGAATAAAAACAGGCTTGTCATGCACCATATTGTCACGATAACGATAAAGACGACAGACCTTCTTCCATAGGACACTATACTTATTCAACTTTTTCTGACCGAACTGTTGAGCCACCTCTTCCCATTTATCCATGGTGCTGAGTCGATCATATAAACGACTGGAATTATGTAAAATAAGATCCTTGACCTCATCTTTGACATTGATCAAAATTCTTTGATTGATCAAATAAGGAATGAAAGAATTGATAAAGGACTCTAAAGAAAAAGTAACATAAAGTTTGGTGGTACAAGAATGCATGGCTAATTCCTCATATTTTGCACCCATGTTTTCGTCCAAGACCTGATCAATAGGGAGTTTTTCTGATTGGGAGCACCTAATTTTCAATAATTCTTTATTCTCCTGCGCCAATTCGTAGATGGCACAGGCACTTTGATAGCATAGGTTTAAATATGTTTCGGTGCTGGCAACCAAATACTCCGTTTGAGATTGATAAGAATCCCCTGTATATAACAATCCAAACATACTGCGCCTCCTGCCGATGATAGTACTATTTTTCCAAAATCTGATTTTTTCATGTAAAGAAAATAGTCGGATCCTTGGAACCTTTTGGACGAACTATTAATATGATATATCAAAACAGAAACGAGCTTTCTCCGCACCGCTCTTAAGGAGGAGTATTACAATGCGCAGACGCCGTAAAGCGCGAATGAATTATCATAATAAAAGCATTAAGCAAAATTTAGATATAGAAACTAATAGTCCATGCCTTGCTCCCGAACATAAGACCCGCCAAAGAAAAAAAGAAATCAACCCCATAACTGTCATTCAGTGCGAAGGAATTTTTTTCTGTAACGTAATCCAACGCTTGACAAAAGAAATTGAATGTGCGCGTAATCTGAATGATTTAGCACATATCATCACACTAGCTGCAAAATTTATCCAGGCCAGCGCCGATAAAGAAAAGGCACTCGCCCTATCTCTGGCTACATCAAAAAATTCAGAAGATCCGGAAAAAATGTGTACTTATGAAGCCGATGATTTAAATAACGAATTGGGGGCAGAAGAATAACATCGCCCATAAATGCCGGTCATGTCAAAAAGGTTAGGCAGAGCCATGGATCTGTCTGATAAACAATAAACAAATAAACGGGAGGGATTTCTTTGAGAAACAACCCAACGAGATGCCGGGACAATGCCTTTACGGAAATTGCCCAAGCAGAGGCAGAAATCGCCCAGTGCATGGCGGATTTTGTCTGCTGTATTTTGGACGAGCTAAAGCATGATCGCAGAAGTTCTATTGAAGAAAAAGTTGAATTATTTAGATGCCTGATTCTTGCGTCAGCCACAAAAGAGAAAGCCATTGCAGATGTTGTTAATGCTTTGGCCAACAACAACGTCTCAAAAAAAGGAGCTTGTGATTTTCCCGGGTTTGATAACGAGGATGATGATTAAAAAAAGATGAGAGGCGTACGCCTTAAGTGCACAAAAATGAGGGGTTTTTCGCCCTCATTTCTATATTCTCTATTAAACTAACTGGGGTAGGGTTGTTCCACCGGTAGGCATTACCCAGACTTTTGCTTCCCTGCCCTTGATGCGTAATGCTTCTTGCAAAGCCTGATTCACATCCTGAAAAGGGGTCATAAATAATTTTTGCGCTGTTTTTGCCGGCAAAGCGGAAACGAGAAAGATCTGAAATTGTTCTGCCATATCGGCAATTGCGGCGGCTTTATGACCTCCCAATTGAAAATCATCAGCGATTCTTGTCAAAACATCTTGAGGACTGTTTGCCTCTTCAATCCAACGACTAAAGGTACTTTCCCCCAAACCCTCACCACATTCCGCAACCAAAATTATTATTCCCCCAGGTTTCGCTGCCCATCTGGCATTATCAAGTGCTTTTTGCGCCTGATAGATATTGATATCCTTGGGGAAACCATGCGGACTGGTGATCACAATGTCAGCTAGTTCTCTGATTGGAAGTCGATATGCCTGATCAAGGATCTTACAGCCTGCCCGATGAGCATGGATAAAATCTCCTGCTACTGCCGCCATAAGGTTCTTTTCTTCATCCAATACCACATTAAGGATAAAATCAATTGATAGGTGATCAATAACCTCCTCCATGTCTCTCCGCACCGGATTTCCTTCAATAATCCCTACTTTTGCCTTGGGATGAAGCATCATGCGATGATTTGCCTGAATGGTGGCTCGTGTGCATACACCCGGCACAAGGGCCTTAACGCCACCGCTATAACCGGCAAAATAATGGTAATCGATATTGCCCAAGCATATTCGTTTTGTCGCCTCCACCACAGGTCGAAATACCTGAAAAGGAGTTCCGATACTGCTTTCCCCGACTTGAATAAAATCCCCTTCCTCACCGTAGGAATCGATACAGTTAATCCGCTCATAGACCTGGGGTCCGACTAATTTTTTCATTTCTGCCACCGTATGAGGACGGTGCACTCCTAATGCAGATACAATCGTAATATCCTGATCCCTAATTCCCGCCTGATTTAACTCATCCAAAACCGGTGGCAGAAGTATACTACTGGGACAAGGTCTTGTGATGTCACTAATGATAATAACAATCTGGTCGCCCTTGGTGACGATTTTACCTAAAGGTTCAGTCCCAATGGGGTTTGCCAACGCTTCTTTGATGATTTCCCTCGCGGAGACCTTAGAAGGCTCATATTGAGGCCTTAAACAACCTAATAAGTTTTCTGGAGCTGTCTGAACAGTTTGAAATCCATTACCATATCCTAATGAAATGCTCTCCATTTCAAGTCCTCCTTCTTGAACAAATCTACGAAATGAAAAGAGATACATCAAATCTAATATAAATATGCACCAAAAACTCAGGATGCTTATCTCACCGCTAAAGCCAACATAGTCGCCACACCGATTTGCAGGGGATCATGGATAATATGCTCCCGATTTTTGGCATAGGCTTGTGCATTAAGACCCAATGGCATGCCCGGCGCCGCAATCATGACCCCACTTTTCAAATCTTCCGGAAAAATAAAGGCGCCTTCCGAGGTGGCATCAATCAGTAAATCGTATTTTTGTAGCGCCGGTCTTAAATCCAGTTCCCCTTGCATCCCTTCCTTGATTTCTTTCATTCTCATCTCATTCTTATCATAGACGGCAACCTTGGCACCTTGTTCCAACAGGTATTCAGCTGCACTAGACCCAACCGGACCATAGCCGAGCACGAGAACTTCCCGTCCTGATAAACCTTTCGCCATACCCCAAAGAGCAGCCCCATAACCTCTGCCCGTACCATACCCATTATCAATCACTTTTTTCGTCCGTAAATTTAAGGCAATAAACCTTTTGTCATCGGCCATAAACACTAATTCATAACCCTTACATACTCCTTCATAAAATCCGGCAACATCTGTTTCATCAGTCACGCTGGCGGAAAAACCAACTTTTTTGATGATGCCGGCTACTGATTGAGAAAACCCGCCGATTATGCCTTCTCCCGAAGTAATGGGCACGACCGCAACACGATAACTCCGGGTTGCCTGCTGAAAATTATAAAGAGGCATATTGGCTGCGTAACAAGCAATCTCCGATAAACTCATCCCTGTTTTTATGCGTAGCTCTTTTTCATAAATATCAAGTTCCCGTTCTAAACCATCGATGTCACTTTCTATTAGGCGTGTCATGCTTCTTCCCTTCTCACATAATATTGTCTGGTTTATTCCACTCTTAACAAGGGATCTACGGTAAAAAAAGCGCCTTAATCAGTAGATTAAGGCACTTTCCATATTTCCACTTCAATATGGAAATAATGAGATTAATTTTACTTTAGAATAAACCGCTTACCTTACCTGTTTCTGTATCAATATCAATTCTGCGGAATCCGGGATCAGAACCGGTACCTGGCATCATAGAGATTCCACCGGCCATGGGGCAAAGGAATTTGGCACCGCCGTAAACTAATACGTCACGGATCGGCAGTCTCCATTTCTTAGGCACACCTTTCAACGTAGGATCATGGCTTAAGCTGAGATGAGTTTTTACCATCATGGTTTGGAAATCACTGAACTTAGGATCAGCTTCAAAAGCTTTTGCTTTTGCTTCAGCTTCAGGAGTCCAATCCACCCCATCAGCACCGTAAATTTCCTTGGCAATCACGTCAACACGTTGACGTAAAGGCATTTCCAGAGGATAGAGATACTTGAAGTCCACAGGTTCTTTACAAGCATCAATAACAGCATCGGCTAATTCTAATGCACCATCTCCACCATATCTCCAGTGTTCGGACAAAGCGCAGCGTCCGCCTGCTTCTTCTACGATTCTCTTCACCAAAGCAATTTCTTCTTTGGTATCGGTAGCAAAGCTATTAATGCACACTACCGGGTTAATGCCGGATTTCTTGATGTTCTTTAAATGATGTAGTAGGTTTTCGCAGCCTTTTTCCACCAAGCCCAAATTCTGTTTGGTATATTCTTCAGGAATCGGTCGTCCGGGAACAACTGCCGGGCCGCCCCCGTGCATCTTCAAAGCACGAATGGTGGCAACCAGTACGGAAACATTAGGTGTCAATCCGCTTAAGCGAGCCTTAACATTCCAGAACTTTTCAAATCCGATATCAGCAGCAAAACCGCTCTCGGTAACATGATAATCAAACATTTTCAAGCCAACCCGGTCTCCAATAATTGAGGATTGTCCAATAGCAATATTGGCAAAAGGACCGGCATGAACAAGAACGGGTTGATGCTCAACAGTGTAACATAGAGTAGGATTGATGGTATTTCTCATGAAAGCTGCCATCGCACCATCAACTTCCAAATCCCCGGCAGTAACAGCATTGCCATATTTGTCATAAGCAACAATTATCTGGGAAATTCTTTCTCTCAGGTCTTTTAAATCTGTAGCAACAGCAAGAATTGCCATTAACTCAGAACCTACAGTAATGCCGAACTTGGATGACATCATAAAACCGTCTCTTTTGCCACCGATACCTATGATGATATTTCTGAGACATTGAGCGGCAAAGTCCATAACCCAGCCCATTTCAACTCTCTTGGGATCTATATCTAATCTTTTTAGATTTCTTTTGGCCAACTCTTCATCAGTGTAGTTCGCTTCATGCTGCATTCTGGCATTTAAAGCCACCATGCAGAGGTTATGGGCATTCTGGATATCATTGATATCGCCTGTTAATCCTAGGGAGAACTCAGTCATCGGAATCAACAAAGCGTTTCCGCCGCCGGCAGCAGTTCCCTTTACATTCATGGTAGGTCCGCCGGAAGGCTGACGCAAGCAACCGCCTACATTCATCCCTCTTTTACCCAAGCCTTGAATCAGGCCTAAAGAAGTAGTGGATTTTCCTTCTCCTAATGGGGTAGGTGTAATCGCAGTTACTTCGATAAATTTTCCATCGGGACGTTCATTAAGGCGATTCATAATTTTTATGAAGTCTAATTTAGGAGTTCTGCCAAAAGGAATAATCTCTTCATTGGTGAGTCCTAATTTTTCCCTCCATTGTTCGGGGGAAGGCATTGATTTTTCTGCTTCTTCAGCAATTTGCCAATCTTTAAATTCTACAGGGTCTAGCATATGTACCGCTCCTTTCAGATTACCTTGGTTCTGGTTCAATTTTTATGGATAATTTTTGAGACATTGATTTTTTTGTACAAGATCCGCTCTTCTGACTTTATTTCAAGAAATATGTATCCATCACGAACTTTCTCATCTTAAATACGATTGTTCATGATCGCAGAAGATAGAATCATGACAAGCAAATTTTCTTCATAATCCACCACATATATTATTCGACATAAAATTCAAAATTCCTCTAATCTTTAAAAAGTTTTTTCTTTATTGGTATTTTTATTATTCTCCCTAAAATTTCAATTATACCAAGACAGGGAGCATTAATTTTTCTTTTGCATCATCAATGCACGTACTTTGAGAGGCAGACCAAAGAGATTAATAAAGCCTTCCGCATCTTTTTGATTATAGACTTCATCCTCACCAAAGGTGACAAACTCCTCATTATATAAAGAATAAGGGCTCTTGGCACCGGCCGGGGTACAGTTTCCTTTATATAATTTCATTCTTACCGTACCGCTCACAACCTCCTGGGTTTTGTCCACAAAAGCATCCATAGCTTCCCGTAAAGGTGAATACCATACGCCGTCATAAACTAACTCTGCATATTTTCCGCTTAAGATCTCTTTAAAGTGCATAGTTTGCCGATCAAGACACAGATATTCCAATTCCTGATGAGCGGCATATAAAACTGTGCCGCCGGGAGTTTCATAGACACCCCGAGATTTCATACCCACCAAACGATTTTCTACCATATCGGCGATTCCTACGCCATTAGCGGCAGCCACTTCGTTCAAGTAGCTCATTAATTCAATGGGCTTTTTGGCTGCCCCGTCAACCGCTACCGGAATGCCCTTTTCAAATTCGATTTCCACATAGGTAGGTTGATCTGGGGCGTTTTCCGGAGGGGTGATAATCATATAAAGATCCTGTAAGGGTTCATTCCAGGGGTCTTCCAGGTCGCCACCTTCATGGCTGAGATGCCAGAGATTTCGATCCATACTGTAAGGTCTTTTTAGTTACAGGGATGGGAATACCACGTGCTTCCGCATAGTCAATGGCATCATCCCGGGAACGAATATTCCATTCCCGCCAAGGAGCGATGATTTTTAAATCAGGAGCTAAGGCTTTTACGGTTAATTCAAAACGCACCTGGTCATTTCCTTTACCGGTAGCCCCATGAGCAATGGCTTCAGCTCCTTCTGCCCTAGCAATTTCCACCATTCGTTTCGCAATTAAGGGACGAGCAAAGGATGTGCCCAAAAGATATTTTCTTTCATAGATTGCACCCGCTTTGAGGGTGGGATAGATAAAATCAGTGATAAACTCTTCCTTCATGTCTTCGATATAGATTTTACTAGCTCCGGTTTTAATAGCTTTTTCCTCTAAAGGTTCCAGCTCTTCGCCCTGACCCACATCAGCTGCCATGGCTATGACCTCATATCCGTAGGTTTCCTTAAGCCAAGGAATAATAATCGAAGTATCCAAACCTCCTGAATACGCAAGTACCACTTTTGGGGACATATGTAATTCCTCCTTATTAATAAAACTCTATTATTTTAATTGGCTAAAGCTGATTCCAGAATTTCTAGGGCCTGATCCACCTGACTAAAGGTGATATTCAAAGGGGGCAGAAATCTCAACACCTTCGGTCCGGCACTTAAGATTAATAGTCCCTTGGATAAACATTTCCCGATGACCCCGGCCACCTCTTGGTCACATTCCACACCGATCATTAAACCTTTGCCTCGAATATCCTTAATAACATCATATTTTTTCTGTAAGGCTTCCAGTTTACAAACAAAGTATTCTCCGATCATCTGTGCGTTTTGGGCTAAATCCTCTTCCAGCATTACATTTAAGGTTGCTACCCCGGCAGCTGTTACCAGAGGATTACCGCCAAAGGTTGCCGCATGATCTCCCGGTTGGAAGGCCTGGGCAACTTCTTCTTTTGCCAGAAGCGCTCCAATGGGGGCACCTCCCCCTAAAGCCTTAGCCAATGTCATGATATCCGGTTCAATATCATAATGTTGATAAGCAAAAAGCTTTCCTGTACGCCCCATGCCACACTGCACTTCATCAACGATAAAAAGAAGATCGTTTTCATTACAAAGCTTGCGTACCCCTTTGATAAATTCATCCTGCCCGGGTACCACTCCCCCTTCACCTTGCACCGGTTCCAGAAGTACCGCGCAGGTATGGGGTCCGATAGTGTTTTTTAGGGCTTCTAAATCATTAAAAGGGGCATAGGTGAAACCAGCTGGCAAGGGCTCGTATCCATGATGAAATTTTTCTTGACCCGTCGCCGTGAGGGTAGCTAAGGTGCGACCATGAAAGGACTGCTTCATGGTAATGATTTCGTATTTATCCGCTCCCCAGTGCTTTTTCGCATATTTACGTGCCAGTTTAATAGCACCTTCATTGGCTTCTCCGCCGCTATTGCAAAAGAAAACCTTATCAAAGCAGGAGTTATTTACCAGCATTTTGGCTAACTTAATCTGAGGTTCAATCCAGTAGAGATTAGAACAATGAAACAAATTTTCCGCTTGATCTTGCACCGCCTTGACCACTTGGGGGTGACAATGCCCCAAATTGTTCACGGCAATCCCGGAAACAAAATCCAGATATTCCTTGCCGTCAGCATCCCAGACAACAGCTCCTTTACCTCGCACAATGGCAAGTGGCAATCGTCCGTATGTATTCATCACATATTTTAGACCTTCTTGTGTGCACTCTTGATTATTCAAAAAAAACGCCTCCTTGACAATACATCCATGATGACTTTCTTTACGCTTTTTCCACCATGGTGCCGATTCCCTTATCGGTGAATAACTCCAGTAAAATACTATGGGGTAAACGTCCGTCAATAATATGGGTTCCTCGAACCCCTGCCTCCAGTGCTTTGATACAACATTTCACCTTGGGGATCATCCCTCCGGCAATAATGCCCTTTTTCATCAGCTGATCAATTTCGTTGGTTTTTATCTTCGAGATAATGGATGATTTGTCCTGAAGATCATATAAAATCCCTTCCACATCTGTCAAGAGAATCAGCTTCTCCGCTCCTAAAGCCCCGGCGATTTCACCCGCCACCGAGTCCGCATTAATATTGTAGCTTTCTCCATTCTCCCCCGCACCTACCGGTGCGATCACCGGAATATAGCCATTAGTTCCCGTGATGCTTTCAATAATACCTGTGTTGATTTTTTCTACAGTACCGACAGCACCGATATCCATCAAGGTTTCCCGGCCATCTTGATCAAATTTTTGTCCATACTGCTTTCGGGCGATGATCAACTGACCATCTTTCCCGCAGAGACCGACCGCTTTGCCTCCCAACAGGTTGATTTGAGCTACGATTTCTTTATTAATCTTCCCGACCAGCACCATTTCCACCACTTCCATCGTGGGCTCATCTGTTACACGCAGGCCGTTGACAAATTCCGATTTAATATCCAGCCTTTTTAAAAAATGATTAATTTCCGGGCCGCCCCCATGGACTAATATAGGGTTCATGCCAACTAATTTCATTAGAATGAGATCGTTCATCACCGCTTTTTTTAATTCCTCACTGAGCATGGCACTACCGCCATATTTGACCACAACTGTTTTGCCATGAAATCTTCTGATATACGGTAATGCTTCCACTAAAATGTGGGCCCGCTCCAGAGGAGTAAACTTAGTATCCAGCATTTTCACCTAAAACCTTTCTCTTATGTTCTATAATCAGCGTTAATTTTAATATAATCATATGTTAGATCACAGCCCCAGGCAGTGGCTTTTGAAGACCCTTGATGAAGATCAATGAGCACCTTAATTTCTTTTTCCTGAAGAATTTTCTTGGCATATTCTTCATCAAAGATTAACCCGGTGCCCTGATCTGCCACCTGTATTCGACCGGCGGCGCTCTCTAAAAATATCTCCACTGTCTCGGGATTAATTTCCGCTTCCGAATACCCTACGGCACATAGAATTCGCCCCCAGTTAGCATCCTCTCCAAAGAAAGCTGATTTTACCAAATTGGAAGAGATTACAGCTTTGGCTGCCCGTCTGGCGTCTAACTCACTTAAAGCATTTTGCACCTGCACTTCCAATAATTTGGAAGCCCCTTCCCCATCCCGGGCCAGCATCTTCGCCATTTCCACACAAACATACTCCAGTGCTTCCTGAAACTGTTCCAAGGGTGGTCCTGCACAGCTAATTTCTTTATTCCCGGCAAGACCATTGGCCAGGATAATGGCCATATCATTGGTACTGGTATCTCCATCAACGGTAATCATATTAAATGATTTATCAACAGCCTGTTTCAAGGATTTTTGCAATATCTCCGGTGCAATGGATATATCTGTAGTAATAAAACCCAGCATCGTAGCCATATTAGGGTGAATCATACCGGATCCTTTACACATGCCCCCCAAAGTGACCGTTTTGTCCCCCACAGGAAATTGCACTGCAATTTCTTTAGGGAAAAGATCGGTTGTCATAATTGCCAGTGCCGCCTCATGGCCGCCTTCACCGGAGAGATGATCAACCGCTTTTTTGATACCGCCTTGCACAATATCCCGAGGCAGTTGCTGACCGATCACACCGGTGGACGAAACCAGCACCAATTCCTCCTCAATGCCCAACCTTTCTGCAGTCCATGCTGCCATTAAACGGGCACTTTCCGCCCCTTCCGCACCGGTGCAGGCATTGGCATTACCGCTATTGACTACAATGGCTTGACCACGGCCTTGAGCGATGGCTTTTTGTGTGTAAACTACCGGAGCCGCTTTAACACGATTCCGAGTAAATACTCCTGCAGCAGCAGCAGGAACCTCAGAAAAGATAACAGAAACATCCGGTTTTTCTTTGTTACTTTTCTTAATCCCGGCGTGAACACCGGCACTCTTAAATCCTTGTGCCGCAGTGACACCGCCGGTAATCATCATGATTGCCATTTGCAGACCTCCCTATGATGAATTTTCTCTTTTATTAACATAACCAGGTTAAACTGCCTCCGTTGCTCCTTGTGATCTGCCCCATGATCATTAGGGATACAGAGGTACCAGTTCCAAACCGGTCGTCTCCGGCAGATCAAATAAAAGATTCATGTTTTGCACGGCCTGCCCTGCCGCACCTTTCACTAAATTGTCGATAACAGCGGTAATGATGACTCGATTTGTCCGTTGGTCAACTGTCAAACCTAAATCACAAAAATTGGTCCCCGTCACCCATTTAGTTTGTGGCCAGATTCCCGGCTGATGGAGACGCACAAAATACTCTTCCTGATAATAGCTTTGGTAGAGATCATGAATATCCCGTACGGTGCCCTGCTGATTCAAGGTGGCATAAGCCGTAGTTAAAATTCCTCGGGTCATCGGAATTAAATGAGGTGTGAAGGAAATCACCACTTCTCTTCCTGCCGCCTCCCGCAAAGCTTGTTCAATTTCCGGTGTGTGGCGATGTTTTCCTACGTTATATGCTTTTAAGTTCTCGGCACTTTCTCCATAAAGGCTGGTAATCACAGCATTTCTTCCCGCGCCTGAAATCCCGGATTTCGAATCAACAATGATGCTGTTTAAATCAATCAATCCTTCCTTAATCAAAGGATATAAAGCCAAAATGGCAGAGGTAGGATAGCACCCTGGATTACCCACAACTTGGGCCCCTTTGATTTTTTCCCGATTGATTTCTGGCAAACCGTAAACAGCCTCTTGTGATAGTGTGGGATTTATATGTTTTACCTGATACCATGTTTCATATACACCTGTATCCCTAAATCGAAAATCCGCGCCCAAATCAATCACCTTTTTGCCTAATTGATAGATCCTTTGGGCTGTGGGAACGGCATGTCCATGAGGCAAAGCGATAAAAACCACATCCGAAGCAGCACCGATTTGCTCATTATTTTGTTCCTGTAATTCATGATCCAAAATATTGTTTAAGTGAGGATAGACCTCCTGGATTTTTTCTCCGGCGTAGGTTTTTGAAGTCAAACATGCTAATTCCACATGCGGATGTAGGGATAATAAGCGGATTAACTCCACTCCTGCATAGCCGGTTGCACCAATGACACTGACTTTAATCAATGTTCAACCCCCCAACGATTTTCGGTTTTCCAATGTTGTAATTATACATTTTTGTGTATAATTAATCAACCCTTTAACCCCAGATTAATAAAAAATGCTTATCTTATTTAATTCTGGGTAAAATAGTTCTAACATTATCATCATGAGGAGAAAAGCGATGTACGATCTTGTTTATACTTCCCCATATTATTTAGGCACCGGAGAGGATGATGCCCTTGCACTCCCGGATGATAAAAGAAAATATCCTCGGGATTACGGAAAAAGAATCGGTCAAAAAACCTCAACGAGAAGTTCGGAAACCGCCTTTACTCTAAACCTGTAATCAGAAAAAAAACCAGGAAAAAGCTCGTCAGAGCTTTTTCCTTTAGCGGTAATTAATAAACTGGAGTTCAATTTGGTAATCCTTTTGTTTTAAAAACTGAATCACCTTCTGAAGATCATCACGGTTTTTTCCGGAAACCCTCACCTGATCCCCCATAATCTGGGCTTGTACTTTAATTTTCAGATTTTTTATATCCTTCACTATCTGGCGTGCCTTTTCCATCTCAATCCCTTGCTGGATTTTAATGAGCTGGCGCATCATTCCCCCGGAGGCTTCTTCAATTTTTCCGTAATCAAGATTCTTGATTGCTACCTTACGATTAAGCATTTTCGTCTGCAGGACGTCAATTATGCTGCGTAATCTAAAATCATCTTCGGCGATAATTTTTATGCCCTCTTCTTCCAAAGTGATTTGGGCTTTACTATCTTTAAAATCATATCTTTGACTTATTTCCTTCCTGGTTTGATTAACAGCATTATCCACTTCCTGCATATTTACCTTGGAAACAATATCAAAGGATTCGTCCTTAGCCAATGATCTGATCCCCCTTTTAAATTCTATATGAACTACACTACTTGGATTTACGCTTTACTACCGAATTATCTCCATTCTATTATTTATTCGATTTATGCCGACCAAATTGAAGATTTGTTAGCTGAACTATTTTATTCTATCATTTATACATTTCCCAAGTAAATATGTTTTAATGTTTTCTCTGCGATTTCCCTGGCATGATACATCGTCTGAATTGGCGTAGGTGCAAGATTCAACCGATACTGAGGAAAATAACGGGAAAAATGTAGCGGCACTTCCGGACCTAAATGAAGGGAAATCCAATCCACCAAAGCTTCGATTTCTTCCGGGGCGTCGTTCAAACCGGGAATCAGCAAGGTAGTAATTTCCAAATGTTTTCCTGCCTGATAAGCCATTTCCGCGCTTTTCAGCACCGGAGCCAGTTTTCCTTTCACCACTTTTTGATAAAATTCTTTCGTAAAGCCTTTTACGTCAATATTAAAAGCATCGATATAAGGGAGTAATTTCTGGAAGGGCTCTTCTTGAATATAGCCGTTAGTCACCAGCACATTTTTCAGTCCCGCCTCCTGCACCTTTTGCGATGCTGCCAGAACAAACTCATACCACACGAGGGGTTCCGAATAGGTATAGGCGACACCAATAGACCCTTTAGACGCCATTTCCAGCGCGAGAGAGGCCAGTGCCTCCGGCGTCATCTCCTCACCGGTGGTGCTTTGGTGGGCAATCTGCCAATTTTGACAAAAATCACAATGGAAATTGCACCCAAAGGTGCCTACGGAAAGAATTTTACTTCCGGGAAAGAAATGATAGAGAGGTTTCTTTTCAATAGGATCTACAGCCAGAGCAGTTATTTTGCCGTAATTCAGGCTGAAAAGCACCCCGTCTCTGTTTTCCCTAGCCCGACAAAAACCTCGGTTCCCCGGCTTTATGACACAATTGCGGGGGCATAATTCGCACAAAATGCGATTGTTTTCCAGGATGCGATAATAGAGCGCTTCCTTCATGCCAACTCACCCTTTCTTGGTCTAAGATTAAGCATGAACACAGTGTAACTCTCCATCAAAAATAACGCACCACTTCAAACCTTTCCAACTGCATGGGGGAACCTTTTTTTATGCCTGCTTTTTGGCGGGCTATGTCCACCTGATCCTCTGCCGTGTCAATACCCTCCAAATGAGGTAAAAGCAAACCAGCTCGCTGCCCTTGTCGCACAATAACGCCATATTTTTGCGGGTCCAGTTCCTCCAGACCGGAGATTGGTTCCGGCGCAGATAGCATGTCCACAGAGTAGGTAAGATCATCCAATTCCTCTTTGGTCACGGGAGTAAATCTGGGATCCCGCGTGCCTGCATGAATCGCATTTTGAATAATCTCTTCGGCCATATTTTCCTGAGTAGGCTGAATGGTACCAATGCAGCCACGCAATTGTCCCCCAATTTTCAAGGTAACAAAAACTGCGGCCCTCTGTAACATGAAATCCGGCAAATCCGGCGGTATGTCAATTTTCTTGCCCTCTTTAATATAAGTTTCCAGGGTTAAACGAGCCAGTGCCACCGGCGGACTTTCTAAGATCTCGCCTTCCTCCCGGGGTAAGGCGGGAATAATCTCTCCCACCAAATAGCCCACTCCATAAGGGCCTTCATATGAAAAATCCCGAAAGGTAAAATCCCAACCGTCCAAAGCGCCCAAAAGCATAATGAAGGAGCGCAGGCCACATTCCCCTGCATCTTCCACAAAATCAGGTTCAAGATCCAAAATCCTACCCACGTCTTTCTTGCGCAGAAGATCTATCAATAGATGATCATATTTTTCCCCCTGGGGATGATAGCCGGCGGGAGCATTCCGGGTTAAACGATGGGACAGATCCCCACTGGCGACAAAGACTGTACGCCGTGTCAGGTTTTCGATAGCCTGGCGGATAATCTTACCAAATTGATAGTGCTCACGGAAGGGCATAAATCCAATAGAGATTGGTAAAATCGGGCATTTAATACCGGCTTTCTTGATGAAATATAAAGGAACGGTAATACCGTGATCCAGTTTTAAGGAAGCTCCGAATCTTTGTGCTTGATGACTGTCCAAACCAACCGCGGGTATACCCTGATCTTTTGCCAAACGGATAATTTCCTCTCCCATAGCAAGATCATTCACTTCATTAAAATGAACTTGTCCCGCCCTAAAAGCCTGGAAATCCCCCTGTAAAGGGTTCTGTAATGATACGGCAAAAGCATCACTAAAAACAGTGCCGTGAGGTGTAGTAAAAATGATTAGTTCCGGTTCAGCCTCTTTAACTGCTAAAGCCATCTTTTCCATCGCATCAATCGTTTGTTGCGCCTTTTTTCTTTCCTCCCCACCCACCTCAGGAACAATAATCGGTGGGTGCGGGGAAATAATGCCTTTGATCAAACTCATCAAATCTCCTCCCCACAGTTTAAGGTTAACGGATCCTTTCTTGCCATTTATCTTACTCTAATCATAACCTAATTTTCCCCATTTGCAAACAAAAATAACCCCGTTTCTTATTCTTCCGCGAAATACCTGGCAAGGCCGGAGTAAATCGCCCACGCCATTCTACTTTGGTATTGGGGATCATTAAGCATTTTCTCTTCTTCTGGATTGGAAAGAAAACCTACCTCCACCACCACCGTGGGCATTGTTAATTGGCGCAAAATATAGGCCTCCGTATGAGGACGGGCTTTTCGCTTCGTATTCTTTAAAATACGCTCTATTTCTTCCTGGATCGTAACGGCCAATCGCTCCCCTTCTTGGGAACCGGGATAATAGAAGGTCTGCGCTCCGGACCAACGGGACGACTTCAACGCATTACCCTGAATACTGACAAAAATCTGCGCCTGATTTGTTTCCGCTAAAGCAATACGAGCATCTAAATCTGCCTTTTTTTTGTTGCTAAAGCTTTGATCGTCTTCTCGCGTCATAATTACAACCGCCCCGGCCTGGCTCAAATGATCACATAGTTTTTGGGCAATAGCCAAATTAACATCCTTCTCCAGGGTACCGGCCGCGCCGACAGCACCGGGATCAATGCCCCCATGACCGGCATCCACCACTATAAGCCGGTGCACCAGGGACAAAGAAATCACTTCCATTTTCCTGTTTTGCTGCTGATAAGAGAAATAAGAAGAGATAATCAGCCCCAAAGCCATAACGATTACCAGTACGGGTACGAAATACTTCGGGAACTTAATCACACGGAAAAAAACAGTTTGCATACCCACACCCCCTCGAACTCCCTTTCTCATTTTATGCAGTCCAAGGGGCAGATAGACTTCGATTGATTAAATCTAACGACGAGCGCATTCTCCTGCCTCTCCCTTGAGAATCTCTATCCCATGGGGTAATGCCGGCAAAATGACCTCCAAGCATTCCCGCACCGCTTTGGGGCTACCCGGTAGGTTAACAATTAGTGTGCTGCCTCTGATGCCCGCCACAGCTCGTGAGAGCATCGCTTTGGGCGTGATTTTTAAACTCTCCCAGCGCATCGCCTCCCCAATGCCCGGTACCAGCCGCTCCACCACGGCTCGAGTGGCTTCCGGAGTCACATCCCTAGGTGCAAACCCCGTTCCTCCGGTGGTAAAAACCAAATCCAGTCTTTTTTCGTCTGCGTATTCCTTCATCTTATCTTCTAAAATATTTTGTTCATCAGCCACTATTTCATAGGCCATTACCTGACCTTGGATAGCTTGTACCATTTCTTTAATTACCGGAGCGCTTAAATCTTCCCTTTCCCCCCGGGATCCCTTATCGCTGGCCGTAATAATACCTACTGAAATTACTCCCATGATTTTTCTCCCTTCCGCTGAAAATCACCGCTTTTACCTCCTGATTTACTGACTAATCTGATATTTTGAATCTCCATTTCTTTATCTACCGCTTTGCACATATCGTAAATCGTCAGGGCACCAACAGAGACCGCGGTTAAAGCTTCCATCTCCACTCCTGTTTTTCCTGTAAGTCTCACGGTAGCCTGGATTTCAACCTTGCTTTCTGCTTCGTTGATAAAAAACGACATATCTATTCCTGATAGTAATAAGGGGTGGCACATGGGAATCAAGTCCGGCGTCTTTTTCGCCCCCATAATCCCGGCAATTTGAGCTACGCCTAACACATCTCCTTTGGCGATACCTCCTGTTTTGATTAAAGCAAGAGTTTTCTCACTCATCCTCACCTCTCCCCGGGCAACGGCGACCCGAGTCGTTTCAACCTTGGCACTGACATCTACCATTTTTGCCCGTCCCTGTTTATTGATATGAGTAAATTCCCTCAAAAAAATCCCTCCTCTTTGCATGTTTAACTGCCCTCAGTAGGGTTTACTTGGTCCTTTGATGGTCTCTTTTCTATTTTATCTTAAAGGGAGATAATTATAAAGAAGCAGAGGATATTGGTGAAAGTTATTTGCCTGATCAACCCTGGATAGATTTTTGCGCAAAAATATATTATGATAATAGCAGTTTCAGCAGAGAATAATTTTTTCATAAGGAGAGAGATTTGTGGGGGAAAATTCCATTAAAACATATACCCTATTAGTAGTAACCCTGGCTTCTTTTATGACAGCAATTACCGGCAGCGCCATAAATCTGGCCATTCCGGCTATTGGCCAAGAATTCCAAAGCAGTACCACCTTTTTAAGTTGGGTGGCAACCAGCTATATTCTGGCTTGCGCCGCTTTTTTGGTGCCTTTTGGTCGTTTAGCCGATATTTTAGGACGCAGAAAAATCTTTTTATTGGGGGTTTCAGTATTTTTTCTTTCCTCACTTCTGTGCAGCTTCGCCTGGTCCATGGCGAGCCTGATACTATTTCGCATCATTCAAGGTATTGGCGCAGGTATGCTCTTTTCCACCAACATGGCTATTCTCACCTCTGTTTTCTCTCCCCAGGAGCGCGGCAGGGTATTTGGCATCAATGTGGCTGTGGTATATGCGGGGCTTTCTTTTGGACCGGCTATCGGGGGCTTCTTAAATCATCATTTTGGTTGGCAATCTATTTTTATTTGCACCTCGATCCTAGCCTTGATCGTTGTGTCTTTTACCGCCTTCAGGCTAAGAGGGAATGGCGCGGTGCGGCGGGGAAAAATTTGACCTTCTTTTGGTTTCATTCTTATATGTTTTGGGTATTACCGCTTTTATGCGGTATCTCTGCTATAACCACCAGTCCGGCAGCAAAATTTATTTTTTTCTCCGGTTTCATCATTCTCCTGGTCTTTGGGTTTTATGAAGTAAGAATTCAACATCCTATTATGCATCTATCCTTATTTAGGAATATCACCTTTGCTTTTTCCAACTTAGCTGCATTTATCAGTTATAGTGCCACCTATGCTTTAGGCTTTCTGTTATCCCTTTATCTTCAGGAAATTCAAGGCTATGATTCTCAGATGTCCGGACTGATTCTGCTCTGTCAACCGGTGATCATGGCCTTGCTTTCTCCATTAAGCGGCACCCTTTCGGACCGAATTGAACCCCGGGTATTGGCAACTTTGGGCATGGGAATTTCCACCGTCGGTTTAATTCCTTTAAGCTTCCTCACCCCATCTACACCTATCTGGCTGCTGATCCTGGATCTGATTTTACTCGGTGTTGGTTTCGCTTTGTTTTCATCGCCCAATACCAACGCCGTCATGAGTTCTGTGGAAATTCGTTATTCCGGTATCGCCTCTTCTACCTTGGCCACAATGAGAATGACGGGCCAAGCCGTAAGTATGGCCATTGTCACCTTAATTATGTCAATCTATTTAGGCAATGCTCAATTAACACCAAGCTTACATCAGAATCTGCTGTTATCAACCAAAACTACTTTTGCCGTCTTCGCCCTGATATGCTTTGGCGGTACCTTTGCCTCGTGGGCCAGAGGCAAAAAAAGAACTGGTGAGCCGACCAATCAACCGCTGTAACGAAATCTACAAAACCCGATTACCATGAAGAATGATGAAGAATTGTCTTCATCATTTGTAATTCTGTCACAAAGCTAAAACGCAACAGTAGGTGCGTTTTAGCCTTTGTGTTTTAATTTCCCCAAGGGGTTAATTACTTTCCTAATATCTAACCCTGCCTTTTCTTACGTACTGGCATCCATACTTCACTATAGGCATAATTTTCTTTTTCTTTATCCATCCTCGAAAATGAAAACCCAGGGGCTTGAATCACTTCATAATCTGAAACAGGTAGCCATTCTGCATAAGTTTTTGCATAAGTCTTTTGCAAAGTTTCCGGGAAAGGACCTTCATTTGGGAAAACTGCCCATGTGTATGGTGGAACTTCAATCACATCTAATAGTTCACTTATATTTTCTTCTGTGGTTAAAACCCCAATTAAATGAGTAAGTTCTCCTTCGTCTTTCAAAAAATTATGCTCATGTTCATAAGAAACATTGACAATCTCATAAGGTTCAATATTTTGAATGGCATGCATTGCTTCTCTATGCTCTTGTGTAATACTGTTGGCTAATTCTATAATGGCATTGTTTACTCCCTCAAATTGCATGGGCACCCTTTTACTTATACCAGCAAATTTAAATGCAGGCATTTCGACAAGTTTATAATCCATACTTTCTCCTCCTTTAACATCGATATAAAATGAAAGTTTGGGAAACGATTTACTGACACCTGTTTTAGCAACTTCCGATGGCAAAAATCCACTCCAAGATTTAAATGCTCGAGTAAAGCCATCCATTGATTCATAGCCATATTTTAATGCAACATCGGTAACTCTTTCTTTGTTTAATAAGTCCTTATTTGCTTCTGATAGTTTTCTGTTTTTAATATATTCACTCAGTGTTAACCCAGATAAGTAAAAAAAGATTTTCCTAAAATGATAATCAGAAACACCGGCATATTCGGATATTTCTTCAAGTGTGATATCTGCAGTTAAGTGTTCTTCAATATATTCAATAACTTGATTTAGTTCTTTTAACATCGTTTCACTCCTTTCATAAATCGATTATATCAAAGGGTTGAGTGTTAAACTCTACTTTTTATTAGCAAATATAATCGTATATAATAAAAAACCGCCAAAGGTATTTATACCTATGACGGTTGGGTAACTCGTAAACAAACTTTGTAAGTTTGAACAAACTCGAGTGTAATGAAACACAAATATTAACGTTTGGAAAACTGGCTTGCTTTCCGAGCTTTCTTCAAACCATATTTTTTTCTTTCCTTCATCCGTGGATCACGGGTCATAAAACCGGCTGCTTTTAACTTCGGTCTTAACCCGGCATCTGCCTGAACCAAAGCACGGGCAATACCATGCTTAACAGCACCTGCCTGTCCGCTGGTTCCTCCTCCATGTACTTTTGCAATTACATTAAAGCGAGAAATTGTATCGGTAAGCTCTAAAGGTTGCTTCACGATCATTTCCAGGGTTTTCTTGCCAAAATATTTATCGAGCTGGCGCTCGTTAACTACTACCTGACCTTCACCCGGTACAAGCCAAACTTTCGCAACGGCGTTTTTTCTCCGACCGGTACCATAATATTTTACCTCTGCCACTTATCGCATCCTCCTTTCCGAATCTATCTTAAACCTCAAAGTTCCAAACTTCCGGCATTTGAGCCGCATGGGGATGTTCCCCACCACGATAAACACGAATCTTCTTCATCACCTGTCTGCCTAGGCGATTATGAGGGATCATGCCTTTCACAGCTTTTTCAATGGCTCTTTCGGGTTTCGTAGCTAATAGTGTTTCATAATCAACAGCTTTTAATCCACCGGGAAAGCCGGAATGACGATAAAGCTTTTTCTGGGTTAATTTATTGCCGGTCAAAACCACCTTTTCAGCATTGATCACAATAACGTGGTCGCCTGTATCCAGGTGGGGTGTAAAAATAGGTTTATGCTTTCCTCTTAATAAGCGAGCAGCTTCCGTAGCTACTCTCCCAAGAGGTTTATTAGCCGCATCAAGAATATACCACTTGCGCTCAATATCCTTGGGCGTTGCCATATATGTTCGCACGCCTTTTCCCTCCTCATTCCTTCTCATTACAAAAATTTAGGGTTTTTAAATAATTATTTGCTCATTTCATCTATTGTCTGACCCATAACCAACGGGGCTGAAGATCATAGTCATAAATAGAAACAATAACATTTTAATAAAATAAACCAGTTCTGTCAAGGGTTCCATCGTATTGTAATTTAATATTTCACTTTCTGAAGATACAACCCATGGGGAGGTGCCGTGGGTCCGGCGAATCTGCGGTCTTTTTGGTCGATAATTCTTGCTACGTCCTCTGCCTGCAATTTCCCTCGGCCAATTTTAATTAGGGTACCTACCATAATACGCACCATATTATAGAGAAACCCGTTTGCTGTGACATCAAAATAAAGATAGTTGCCCTCCTGAATCAACTCCGCTTTGGTCACCGTGCGGACAAATTTTTTCACCGGGCTTCCTTTAGCACAAAAAGAACGGAAATCATGGGTTCCCAGAAAAATACGCGTCGCCTTTTCCATCTCCGGAAGATTTAGCGGAAAAGTAACGTGGTACGCGTACTTCCAGTCAAAAGCGTCCGATAAAGTGGCCTGACGAATCACATACCGATAATCTTTTGCTGTGGCATGATAGCGCGCATGAAAATTTTCCGGAACATCACAAGCCTCTTTCACCACAATATCATAAGGCAAAATTCCTTGTAAGGCCCTCGGGAAACGTGGAGCAGGAATCTCGCTATCGGTATAAAAATTTGCCACCTGTCCCCTGGCATGTACACCGGCATCCGTACGTCCTGCCGCAAATAAATTCACTTTATGACGGACCATTTTCTGGATACCCTCTTCAAGAATACCTTGAATACTTTGACCCTGATAACTGGGCTGACACTGCCAACCAATATAATTTGTTCCATCATATTCAATCAGTAGTTTGATATTTCGCATTATCCTCTCCACCAATAAAATATCATATAAAGTAAATAAATTGAAACCAGACTAAGAGAAATTCTATCAGCCTGTTTCATACGCAAAACACGCATCCTCGTTCGACCCTCGCCCCCATGATAGCCTCGGGCCTCCATGGCTAAAGCTAATTCTTCCGCACGTTTGAAAGCACTGATAAACAAAGGAACCATTAGTGGAATTAAGGCCTTGCTTCTTTGCAGTAAATTACCGGTAGCAAACTGTGCACCGCGGGATGCTTGCGCTTTCATAATCTTTTCTATTTCCTCCAACAAAGTGGGGATAAACCTTAAAGCGATGGACATCATCATCGCCAACTCATGAGCCGGCAGCCCAATCTTTTTGAAAGGATGCAGTAATTTTTCCATACCGTCCGTGAGGGAAATGGGGGTGGTGGTCAAGGTCAAAAGGGATGAAACACCTACCAGCAGTATTAAACGACAAGCCATAAATATGGCCTGATTTAAACCTTCTGCCGTGATCTTGATCACTTTCCAGCGCCAAAGTTCTTCCCCCGGTGTAAAAAACATGTGAATGATGGCGGTTAAAATAACAAAAATTATAATCGGCCGGATTCCTTTCAGCAGAGTCTTAATGGGAACTCTGGAGACCAGAATCAAGAATATTGAAAACACCAGGGCTAGGGTATAGCTATAATAGTCATAAGCAAAAAACAAGGCGATGATAAATAAAAAAACAGAAATAATTTTCGTCCGAGGATCTAAGCTATGAATAGGGGATTGGGCCGGATAGTATTGTCCTATAGTAAAATTTTTCATCGATGCGTCCTGCCTTCCAGCCACATGGCAATTTCTTGAAAGGCTTGTTCCACTGTGATAGCCTCTCCGGGCACCGGTTTACCTTGCTCTTTCAATCTGCGCACCAAAGATGCTGCCGCCGGAATCGCTAAACCAATCTCCTCTAATTCCCTTTCCTGGGAAAAGACTTCTTGGGGGGTCCCATCCATAAATATCCGGCCTTTAACCATTACGATTAAACGATTTACTAAACGTGCAATTTCATCCATGTCATGGGAGATCCAGATCACAGTCTTCCCTTTTTGTTGATAAAAACGGTGAACAAGACGGCTGATATCTTTGCGCCCAAGAGGATCCAAGCCCGCTGTCGGCTCATCCAACACCAGAATATCCGGGTTCATAGCCATAACACCGGCAATGGCAACTCTTCTTTTCTCTCCTCCACTTAAAGTAAAAGGGGATTTTTCTTTAATGGTAAGGTAATCCAACCCGACACTCTCCAGAGCATGCTGCACGATGTCAGGGATCTCTCTTTGATGAAAGCCTAGGTTTAATGGCCCAAAAGCAATATCCTCATAAACAGTCTCGGCAAACAGCTGATACTCCGGGTATTGAAAAACCAAACCGACTTTCCCGCAGATATCCTTAGGTGGCCTTTTATTGACCCAGAGGTTTTGCCGGTCAACTTTTATCGACCCGGCAGAAGGTTTCAGTAAACCATTAAAATGTTGAGCCAAGGTCGACTTGCCGGATCCTGTATGACCGATCAACCCAATAAATTCTCCCTCATTAATCGTTAAATTTATTTGGTTCAATGCTTTTTTTTCGTAAGGTGTCCCCGGTAAATAAATATAAGAAAGATCTTTTATTTCAATCGACATAGATCTGCCACCATTTCTTCCAAAGTCAAAAGCCCCTTAGATGAAAGCCAGCCCCTCTGCCTTAGTTTCGTAGCTAGAATGGTAATCTCCGGCAAATCCAGCCCGCTTTTGACCAAAACATCGCCCAGTGAGAATATTTCCTGAGGTGTTCCTGTGTGGGTAATTTTACCTTTTTCCATCACAACAACCCGCTGGGCATAGACTACTTCTTCCATAAAATGCGTAATATAGATGATCGTCAGTCCCATCTCCTGATTCAGCTTTTGCAGTGTCTCTATAACTTCCCTGCGCCCCTGAGGATCTAACATGGATGTAGCCTCATCCATAACCAGATAATCCGGATTCATCGCTAAAGCACCGGCAATAGCGACTCTTTGTTTTTGCCCTCCTGATAAAAGATGAGGCGCTGCTGTCCGATATTCTTCCATTCCCACCACTTGAAGGGCCATCGTAACCTTTTCCACGATCTTTTCAGGCGGAAAACCCAGGTTCTCCGGACCAAAGGCAACGTCTTCTTCCACCGTAGTTGCTATCAGCTGATTATCGGGATTCTGAAAAACAAAGGACACCTTTTGTCTAATTTTCCTGATCATTTCAGGTATCACAGTATTCATGCCTTCTACGGTGATACTTCCTTCATCAGGTAAGAGCAGGGCATTTAAATGACGTGCCAGGGTGGATTTTCCTGATCCGTTAGGACCGATGATCGCTACCCATTCTCCTTTTTGGATGTCCAGATTAATCTTATCTAAGGCTTGATTGTGTCCTTGGGCCGTTTTATAAGCATAAGATAGATCTCTAATGGAAATCAATCAGATCCCTCCCTTGCATCTGCTGCACATCGTTAAAAATGAAAAAGTAAAGCCAGGAACCTATCTCCTGACTCTTACTTCACCATTCTTTGCAGTTCCAGAACTACACCAACTCAATCAGAACCATTTGCGCTGCATCCCCACGTCTTACGCCCGTTTTGATAATTCTGGTATATCCGCCTTGCCGATCTTGATAGCGGGGAGCAAGGGTAGTATATAACTTGGTAACCACATCTTCATCCATTAAATAGGCAAGCGCTCTACGTCTGGAAGCCAGATCGCCTTTTTTACCCAAAGTGATCATCTTATCGGCGATACTTTTCAGCTCTTTGGCTTTTGGTTCTGTGGTTTCTATGCGTTCTTTATCCAACAAGGACGTAACCATGTTTCTCAACATTGCCCGTCGGTGACTGCTGGTTTTCCCCAGTTTACGATATGCCATATCTAAGCCTCCTTTGCCAGAGATTGATTATTCGTCGTTTTTCCTCAAACTGAGTCCCAGTTCCCTTAATTTTGCTTCAACCTCTTCCAGGGACTTCTTACCCAGGTTGCGAACTTTCATCATATCTTCTTCCGTACGTTGCGTTAATTCTTGAGCTGTATTGATTCCGGCCCGCTTCAAACAGTTATAGGAACGTACAGACAAATCCAATTCTTCAATCGTTAATTCTAAAAGTTTATCCTTTTTCTCTTCTTCTTTTTCAACCATGGTGACTTCATCAGAAATGGTTTCTGTTAACCCGATAAATAATTTCAGGTATTCATTAACGATCTGCGCACTGGAACTAATCGCCTCATCGGGCGCAATGGTTCCGTCCGTCCAAACCTCTAAAGTCAACTTATCAAAGTCCGTTTGTTGTCCTACCCGCGTGTCTTCCACTTGATAGTTTACTTTAGTCACAGGAGAAAAAAGAGAATCCACAGGAATGACCCCTATCACATGCTCCTCTTTCTTATTCTTCTCTGCCGACTGATAACCCCTGCCCTTTTCCACGGTAATCTCCATAAAGATATGACCGGACTCGTCTAGGGTAGCAATATGGTGATCCGGATTTAGAATCTCCACATCCGGATCTCTCTTGATGTCTCCAGCTTTTACCTCACCAGGCCCATCAAATTCAATATAGATTTGCTTAGGCTCATCAGAATACATTTTTACGGAAAGACCTTTGAGCTGAAGTATAATATCGGTTGTATCCTCAACGACGCCGGGAATTGTTGAGAATTCGTGAAGCACGCCATCAATTTTAACCGCTGTGACAGCAGCTCCGGGCAGAGAAGACAAAAGTACTCGGCGCAAGGAATTACCTAAGGTTATTCCATAACCTCTTTCCAATGGTTCTACCACAAATTTCCCATATGTCTTATCATTAGCCATTTCGATACATTGAATTTTGGGCTTTTCTATTTCCATCATTTATTCGCCCTCCTTCTTGGACACCTGATCTAAAATATTTATTCCACAATCCTTCTAAATTACATAATTCTTATCGTGAATACAACTCAACGATCAGATGTTCTTGAACCGGTACATCAATATCTTCTCGAGTTGGCAATGCTACGACTCTTCCGGCTAATGCCTCTTTATCCAATTCCAACCAAGCAGGAACGGTTTTACTAGCAGCTAATTCACCTATTTCAGCCATTTTGGGAGACTTCTTGCTTTTTTCACTAATTGCCACTAGATCACCAACACGCGTACTGAAAGAAGGAATATTCACCTTGCGGCCATTCACAGTGAAATGTCCATGCCTGACCAACTGTCTGGCTTCAACTCGTGAATTGGCAAATCCTAATCGATATACCACATTATCCAGTCTCAATTCTAACAAGCGTAACAAGTTCTCACCGGTAACACCTTTTTGACGTTCAGCCTTGTCAAAATAATTGCTAAATTGAGTCTCCAAAATTCCATAAATTCTACGGGCTTTTTGTTTTTCCCGTAATTGAAGTCCGTATTCGGACGTTTTTCTGCGGGCTTGAGCCTGACCGTGCTGACCGGGTGCATATGCTCTTTTGACAATCGCACACTTATCCGAATAGCATCGGTCACCTTTAAGATACAGCTTGGCGCCTTCCCGCCGACACAGTCTACAAACTGCACCTGTATATCTCGCCATTTACAACGATCCCTCCTATACTCTTCTTCTTTTGGGTGGCCGACAGCCATTATGAGGAATAGGCGTAACATCCTTAATCATGCTTACTTCCAAACCAGCAGCTTGTAAGGAGCGAATGGCAGCTTCCCGTCCACCGCCCGGACCCTTTACCAAACATTCAATCTGCCTCATACCATGTTCCATGGCTTCTTTTGCACACGTTTCAGCTGCCATTTGAGCGGCATAGGGCGTACTTTTACGTGATCCTCTAAAACCCATTGCTCCAGCACTGGACCAAGAAATAGCATTGCCCGCCTTGTCCGTAATTAATACTAAGGTATTATTAAAAGTCGATTGGATATGAGCAACCCCAAGCTCGACATTCTTACGTTCCTTTTTCCTTCGTGTTTGTCTTCTAGCCAATTTAGCAAGCCTCCTTTCCTTTACTTCTTACGTCTCACGCCGACAGTCCGCTTGGGACCCTTTCTCGTACGTGCATTGGTCTTTGTTTTCTGTCCGCGCACCGGCATCCCTCTGCGGTGCCGCACACCCCGATAACATCCAATTTCAATTAAACGCTTAATATTCAATGCAACTTCCCGGCGAAGGTCCCCCTCCACTTGACAAGTTTTATCGATTACCTCTCTAATACTTCCGATTTCGTCTTCTGTGAGATCACGAATCCGAGTATCAGGATTAACACCTGCTTCGGAAAGGACCCTTTGAGCAGTTGACTTGCCGATACCGTATATATAGGTCAGCGCTATTTCAGCCCTTTTATCTCTGGGTAAATCTACCCCGGCAATACGTGCCATGTATCTCATACACCTCCATTAAATCTAGTAATTATATCCAAATTACCAGGGTATTAGCCCTGCTTTTGCTTGTGCTTAGCATTTTCGCAGATGACCATTACTTTGCCTCTGCGTTTTATAACCTTACATTTTTCACAAATGGCTTTCACCGAAGCGCGAACTTTCATCGATGACCCCCCTTTTACCACGGATTAATTCTTACTTGTATCGATATGTGATCCGTCCCCGACTCAAATCATAGGGGCTAACCTCTACAGTCACTCTATCCCCGGGAAGAATACGAATGAAATTCATACGGATCTTGCCGGAGACATGAGCCAGAATCCGATGCCCGTTATCCAATTCTACGGTAAACATGGCATTTGGTAGCGGCTCAATCACGGTACCCTCAACTTCTATGGCATCCTGTTTTGCCATCCGATGACCAACCTCCTTGTACCTAACCCAAATTTTCAGTCAACATTGACTTCTTTCAGATATCTTTTAATTTCCCGATCGCAAGACTCCACACCAGCTATCATTTTCTCTGCTAAATCCTTTGCCACAAGATGAGTTGCCTGGATATGACGCAGGTTTTTTTTCTTAGGATTATTCATCCTTCGCTTATCCCCATCTACCAGCAAAACTATTCTTTCTTTGGGCAGTACTTTCAGCACTAGAAAATATGCATTCTTATCCCGTCCAGCAGTGGATTTTACGATTTGGCCCACTATCACTTCATTTTCCATACTTCTTTCCTCATCCTTAAACAACCGTTAATAACATCGGTTCTGACCCGGTAATGGCTATGGAATGTTCAAAGTGGGCTGAGCACTGCCCATCCAGGGTAACTACCGTCCAGTTATCCCCTAAGGTACGCACCCTATAGGTACCCATGTTGACCATCGGTTCAATCGCTAACGTCATTCCTGCCGTCAGTCTGGGCCCGCGCCCCGGTCTGCCGAAATTAGGTATTTGGGGTTCTTCATGCATTTCTTCTCCTATTCCATGACCCACATAATCACGGACAACGGAAAATCCATGTTTTTCTACATAAGCTTGAATTGCGTGGGAAATATCACTCAAGCGGTTACCAGGAACTGCATATTTGATGCCTTCCATCAGACTGGCTTTCGTTACCTCCAATAACTTAAGCTTATCTGAACTTACCGTACCCACCGGGTGTGTCACCGCAGCATCCCCAACATACCCATCCTTAGTTGCCCCAATATCAATACTGATAATATCTCCATTTTCCAGCTTCCTTAAACTGGGGAAGCCATGAACTACTTGTTCATTTACAGATGCACATATGGAGAAAGGAAAACCATTATAACCTTTAAAAGTTGGTATTGCTCCTCTGCTCCTGATGTACTTCTCTGCCGCTTCATCCAATTCACGAGTCGTAATGCCTGGGACAATCATATCCGCCAACAGCTGATGAGTCTCTGCTACTATTCTGCCCGCTTCTCTCATAAGCTTGATTTGCTGATCAGATTTAATTGTAATCACGACCAGTTTCTCCCCAGACTTTTACCGATTTCAATCATCACCTGATCGATAGGTTGATCTCCATCTATATTTTTCAAGACACCCTGAGCACGATAAAATTCAATCAGAGGAGCTGTTTGCTGTTCATAAACTTTTAATCTGTTTAAAACGGTTTCCTCACTGTCATCTGCTCGTTGTATGAGCACATCGTCGCATTGATCGCATTTACCTTCCACTTTCGGCGGATTGAATACTACATGATAGGTTGCTCCGCAGCCCTTGCAAACCCTGCGCCCGGTTAATCTGCTCACCAATTTTTCCTTGGGTACTTCAATATTAATGACACCATCCAATTGTATCTTCATATCCTTTAGGATGTTATCCAATGCTTCTGCCTGAAATACCGTGCGCGGGAATCCATCCAGTAAAAAACCCTTCTTACAATCATCCTGAGCAAGTCTTTCTTTTACAATCCCTATTGTCACCTCATCAGGAACCAGGAGACCTTGATCCATATACTCCCTGGCTTTTGTCCCTAAAGCTGTGCCATCTTTAATAGCCTTGCGAAACATATCTCCTGTGGAAATGTGGGGAATGCCAAGTCTTTTTACTAATGTTTCAGCCTGAGTTCCTTTCCCTGCTCCGGGCGGTCCCAATAGAATCATTTGCATAGTTCTTTCTCCTCCCTCTATGCACACAGGTTGCAACCATCTTATTTCATAAATCCTTGATAATGCCTTGTCAATAACTGAGACTCCATTTGCTTCATCGTGTCTAAAGCTACCCCAACCACAATCAATAAAGAAGTACCGCCGAAATACAGATTCAAATTGGTAATTCCCATGACAAAGTTTGGTAGTAACGCGATAAAGGTAAGGAATAATGCTCCTGCCAAAGTAAGACGAGTCAATACCCGATCTATATAATCAGATGTCGGTTTTCCCGGTCTTAATCCAGGAATAAATCCCCCATATTTTTGCATATTCTCAGCTACATCACGCGGATTAAAGGTAACAGCAGTGTAGAAGTAGGTAAAAAAGATAATTAACAGGCCATAAATCACCATGTAAAACCCGTGGCTGGGGCTTAAAACTCTGGTAATCCAGGTTGCAACTCCACTATCTGGGAAAAAGCCTGCAATTGTCGTCGGAAACATCAGAATCGACATGGCAAATATTACCGGAATAACCCCTGCCTGATTCACTTTTAGAGGAATATGGGTACTTTGTCCACCATAAACCTTCCGCCCTACAACTCTTTTTGCGTATTGGACAGGAATTCTTCTCTGTCCCTCATGCATTGCTACCACACCGGCGATAATAATTACAGCAATTACTAAAAACAAAAGCACGGAAAAAATATTGGTTTCGCCTTGTCTTAGGTACTGATAAACCGTGTTAATTCCGGATGGGATACGGGATACAATTCCTGCGAAAATGATCAAGGAAATACCGTTGCCAATCCCTCTTTCAGTGATTAACTCGCCCATCCACATAAGAAAAGCAGTTCCCGCTGTCAAGGTAATTGTAATCACGGCATAAGACAGAAATCCCGGATTGATTAACGCACTTTTTAAATAAACCGACATCCCCATTGCTTGAAAAAAGCCAAGGACTACCGTACCATATCGAGTATACTGGGCCATCTTTTTGCGGCCCTCCTGACCCTCTTTAGCCAGTTTTTCGAAATACGGAATAACCACTGTCAACAACTGCATGATAATCGATGCATTAATATAAGGCATGATCCCCATGGCAAATACGGTAAAGCTCTTAAAAGCCCCCCCAGAAATAATATCAATGAAACCAAAGATGTTTGATTCCAAAAGACCTTTCAAAGCCTCCGTATCAACTCCGGGGACAGGAACATGTGCTCCTATTCTAAACACCAAAAACATCAGCATCGTAAAAATAATCTTTTGTCTTAGTTCATCCATTTTCCATGCGCTTTTAAGAGTTGACAGCAATTAAATCACCTCAACCCTTCCACCGGCCGCGGTAATCTTTTCCGCTGCGACTTTGCTGCACCCGTTAACTTGTACGGTTAATGCTTTATTAATTTCACCATTGGCAAGTACTTTGATACCGTCCTTGACAGATTTAATGATGCCTTTTTCAAGTAGCAGTTCAGGTGTAACTGTTGTCCCCGACTCAAATTGATTTAAATCTGTCAAGCTGATATTGACAATTTCTTTCTTAAAGATATTTGTGAAACCTCGCTTTGGTAAGCGGCGATGCAAAGGCATTTGACCACCTTCAAAACCAGGACGTACTCCACCGCCGGATCTAGATTTTTGTCCTTTATGGCCCCGGCCGGAAGTTTTGCCCGAGCCTGATCCAGTACCCCGCCCCACCCGGACTTCCTTCTTTTTGGCGCCGGGAGCAGGCTTTAATTCGCTGAGATTCATTCTTACACCTCCCTTTAGAATGGGTTATTACCCTTCGATTTCCTCCATTTTCACCAGGTGTGCAACTCGATGGGCTTTACCACGAATATCCGGTGTATCATTATGGATGACAGAACTATTTAGTTTTTTTAGACCTAAAGATTTAACAGTTTCTTTTTGATTCTTCTCATATCCGATCACGCTTTTTACCAAGGTGATTTTTAACTGTTTAGCCACTTTTTATCCCTCCTAGCCCAACAATTCTTCAACAGATTTGCCGCGTAATCTGGCAACGTCTTCTGCTTTTTTCAGGGATTTGAGACCTTCCATCGTGGCCCGAACCATGTTAATGGCATTATTAGATCCCAATGATTTGGTTAAAATATTCCTCATGCCAACAGATTCAAGTACGGCACGCACCGGTCCTCCGGCAATTACACCTGTACCTTCAGCAGCAGGTTTCAGCAGCACTTTACCTGCTCCAAAAACTCCTAATACTTCATGAGGTATGGTTGAATTTACGACAGGAACACTGATCATATTCTTTTTGGCATCTTCAACACCTTTTCTAATCGCTTCCGGAACTTCTGTAGCTTTACCAAGTCCGGCTCCGACAGAACCCTGTCCATCTCCCACAACTACAAGAGCACTAAAGCTAAAACGCCTACCACCTTTAACAACCTTAGCAACTCGATTAATATAGACAACTTTTTCATTAAGTTCCGAGCTGCTGTCATTAACTCTTGACATTCATTTCCCTCCTTTATGCGGAAATTAGAACTCCAAGCCGCCTTCCCTTGCACCCTCAGCTAATGCGGCAACACGTCCATGATAAATCATACCGCCACGATCAAAAACTACGGATTTAATGCCTTTTCCGGCTGCTTTTTCCGCGATGAGTAAACCGACCTTTTTCGCGCTTTCCTTGTTACCGCCGTACTGACCTTTTAAGGCATCATCGAGGGTGGAGGCTGCGACCAAAGTAGTACCCTTAGTATCATCAATAATCTGAGCATAGATATGTTTCGCACTGCGATACACAGCAAGCCTTGGATTATCAGCTGTTCCAACTATATTTTTTCGGATCCGCAGATGCTTTTTCGCGCGGATTTTTTTACGGTCTATTTTTTTAAACAACGTTGGTCACTCCCTTCCTTAAACGAGTGGGGATCATCTTACTTTTTAACGCCTGCTTTTCCGGCTTTGCGCTGAATTCTTTCGCCTTCATATTTAATTCCTTTACCCTTATAAGGCTCGGGTTCGCGCACTGCCCGAACATTGGCAGCAAATGCCCCCACTTTTTCTTTATCAATTCCCATAACCGTGATCTTGGTCGGTGCCGGGACTTCAACACTGAGATCTGCACCAGGATCCATTTCCACCGGCTGAGAATACCCAACATTCAAAACCAGTTTATTACCTTGCTTCGCTGCTCTATATCCCACACCAACCAATTCTAATTTCTTTTCAAACCCTTGGGTCACTCCTGTAACCATGTTATTCAAAAGTGTTCTGGTTAAACCATGGAGCGCACGATGGTCCTTGTTATCAGATGGACGGGTCACTAGAATTTGATCCCCTTCTTGATTAATGGAAATTTCAGGGTGGAACGTTCTGGTTAATTCACCTTTCGGTCCTTTTACCTTGATGGTATTTCCTTCCATAACCACATTAACTCCGGCAGGAATCATAATTGGCATTTTCCCAATTCTGGACATCTTCACACCTCCCATGCATCGCTAATCTGTCAATTTCTAAGCGAAATATGCAATATAAACAATATTCACAGTTATCTTACCACACGTAACAAATAATTTCGCCGCCTAAACCTTCTTTTCTGGCATTTTTATCGGTCATTAAGCCTCTTGAGGTAGATACAATAGCAATCCCAAGACCACCTAAAACTCGAGGCACTTGATCTCGTCTAGCGTATACCCTTAGTCCCGGTTTACTTATCCGTCTCAAACCGGAAATAACCTTTTCTCGATTAGAACCGTATTTAAGGTAGAGACGTAAAACGCCTTGTTTTCCATCTTCGATATACTCTACGTCTTTGATAAAGCCTTCTTCTTTTAAAATATTAGCCATTCCTAGCTTCATTTTTGAAGCAGGTATTTCAACCTTATCATGATAAACTGTATTTGCATTGCGGATTCTGGTCAAAAAATCTGCAATGGGATCAGTCATAACCATTATTTAAACCCTCCTTCCACGGCATCCCTTACCAACTTGACTTAGTGACTCCTGGAATTTCGCCTTTGTATGCTAATTCCCGGAAACAAATACGGCAGATACCAAATTTTCGCATGTATGCATGGGGACGCCCGCATACCTGGCACCGATTATACCCTCGTACGCGAAACTTTGGCTCCCGCTGCTGTTTATTAATCATGGATTTTTTAGCCACAATCTTCCCTCCTTTATATCAATGGCTGGGATGGCTATGCTTCCCGAAAAGGCATTCCCATCAGTTTCAAAAGCTCACGACATTCTTCATCTGTCTCGGCAGATGTTACAAAACAAATTTCCAGGCCTCTTAACTTATCTATCTTGTCGTACTCAATTTCAGGAAAAACCAATTGTTCTTTTAAGCCTAAGGTATAGTTTCCTCTACCATCAAATGCCTTTGCAGACACTCCTTTGAAGTCTCTTACTCTGGGTAAGGAAACAGAAATCAGTTTATCAATAAAAAGATACATCCGTTCCCCGCGCAAGGTTACCTTGCATCCAATGGGCATTCCTTCTCTCAGCTTAAATGCTGCAATTGACCTTTTAGCTTTTGTAATGATGGGTTTTTGCCCTGTAATAATCGTTAAATCATTAACGGCTGCGTCCATCGCTTTCGGATTTTGAATGGCTTCTCCCAAACCCATATTAACGACAATCTTTTCTAATTTGGGAATTTCCATCACATTTTTATATCCAAACTTTTCCTGAAGAGCAGGCCGGATCTCGTTATCGTATTTTTCTTTTAATCTTGCCACAGAAAGAACCTCCTTTCTTCGGAATTACTTTTCAATTACTTCACCACAATGTTTGCATTGCCGAGCATATGCTCCATTGGGCATTATTTTTTTACCGATACGCGTAGGCTTGCTGCATTTGGGGCATACAAGCATTACGTTAGAACTGGCAATAGCTGCTTCTTTTTCTTTTATACCACCTTGAGGTGAAGCCTGTGTTGGCTTGGTATGCCTTTTCACAATATTAACGCCTTCAACATAAACTCTGCTTTTTTGAGGCTCAACGGCAAGAACCTTACCTTTCTTCCCGGCATCTTTTCCGGTTATCACCAAGACTGAGTCACCTTTTTTTACATGCACCTTATGATTTGCCAATTCATTTCACCTCCTATTGTTCCTGTCTCATAGACTAGATAACCTCTGGTGCTAAAGAAATAATTTTCATATAATTTCTATCACGAAGTTCACGGGCTACAGGTCCAAAAATACGGGTTCCCCGGGGCTGTCCGGCTTCATTGATAATCACACCGGCGTTCTCGTCAAACCTGATATAGGACCCGTCCGGACGTCTGATTTCTTTGTGCGTGCGTACAACAACTGCTTGCACAATTTCGCCCTTCTTAACAACGCCCCCTGGTGTTGCTTCTTTAACAGAACAAACAATCACATCACCGACGGTGGCATATCGTCTGCGGGACCCGCCCAGTACTTTAATGCAAAGGAGTTCTTTCGCTCCGGTATTATCTCCAACTTTCAATCTGGTTTCGGCTTGAATCATTCATGCCGCCCCCTTTCTTCCAGCGTATATGCTTTTTAAACAATCGGTGCTTTCTCCAATATTTCCACGATTCTCCATCGTTTCTCCTTGGAAAGCGGTCTTGTTTCCATTATTTTTACTTTATCTCCCATGTGAGCATCATTATTTTCATCATGGGCTTTGAACTTTTTGCTTTGTTTCACAATTCGGCCGTACAACGGATGGCGCACTCTGGATTCTACACGAACCACGACAGTTTTATCCATTTTATCACTTACAACATGACCGATACGAGTTTTTCGGTTTGATCTCTCTGTCAAACTAATTCCTCCTTTCCGCCCTGCGATCTGTTAAAGACTTGCGTTCTTAATTTCCCGTTCTCTGATTACCGTTTGCACCCTGGCAATACTCTTTTTAACTTCTTTAATAGTCATAGGATTTTCTAACTGCCCGGTGGCTAAACGAAAACGCAAATTGAATAATTCGCCTTTTAAAGCGGCAATTTTATTCTGCAATTCTTCATTGGTCAAATCACGAATCTCTTTAGTTTTCATCTACTTCACCGCCCGTTTCTTCACGAAATACAAACTTGGTTTTAATAGGCAGTTTGTGTTGTGCCAATCTGATAGCTTCTTTTGCTACTTCTTCCGTTACCCCTGCTATTTCAAACATCACTCGGCCGGGCTTAACAACGGATACCCAATATTCAGGAGAACCTTTACCGCTTCCCATACGGGTTTCTGCAGCTTTCATGGTGACCGGTTTATGCGGAAATATTTTAATCCAAACCTTTCCACCACGTTTTATATAACGAGTCATAGCAATACGAGCCGCTTCAATCTGCCGGCTGGTAATCCAGCCACATTCTAGAGCTTGCAACCCATACTCGCCATTAGTAACTAAATTCCCTTTTTGAGCCTTTCCTGCCATACGACCGCGGTGTTGGCGGCGGTATTTTACCCTCTTTGGAATCAGCATCGATTACTCGCCTCCCTCCACAGCTTCCTTTTTCATTTCTATTTTTGGTGCCTTTTCAGGAAGTATTTCACCTTTATAAATCCATACCTTGACACCTATTTTACCATAGGTAGTGTTCGCTTCAGCAAAACCATAATCAATATCCGCCCGTAAAGTGTGAAGAGGAACCTTACCTTCACTATACCATTCTGTCCGGGCAATTTCTGCGCCTGCTAAACGGCCGGAACACATAATTTTAATGCCCTCAGCTCCCATACGCATGGTGCGGGAAACTGTTTGTTTCATCGCCCGTCGAAAGGCAATACGTTTTTCCAATGAACTGGCTACGCTTTCTGCTACCAATTGGGCATCTAATTCCGGTTTTTTCACTTCAGAGATATTAATATTTATTTTTTTACCTGTCATTTTTTCCAAGTGTTTTTTCAAACTCTCGACTTCTGTTCCGCCTCTACCAATGACAATACCCGGTTTTGCAGTAAAAATGTTGATTTTTACACGATTCGCAGCTCTTTCGATCTCAACTCGAGAGATGCCGGAGGCAAAAAGTCGTTCTTTGACATATTTTCTGATTTTAAAATCTTCGTGTAACAATTGTTTATAATCCTTTTGAGAAAACCATTTCGCATCCCAGTCTTTAATAATGCCTATGCGTAATCCCTTTGGATGAACCTTCTGACCCACTAATTAAGCCTCCTCTCTCTCACTAACTACAACGGTAATATGACATGTCCGTTTTAATATACGATCTGCTCTTCCCATAGCTCTGGGTTTAAATCTTTTCATTGTAGGTCCTTGATCAACAAAAACCCTTTTAACAATTAAATCATCGCGATTTAAATTATTATTGTGTTCGGCATTTGCTACGGCAGAATTAAGCACCTTAAACACCGGTTCAGAGCCACGGTTGGGCAATAATTTTAAAATGGCAGCTGCCTCATCCACCCCTTTACCGCGAATTAAATCAACTACTTGACGTACTTTGCGCGGTGAAATGCGAATGTGCTTCGCTACTGCTTTGCTTTCCACAAGTTTACCCCCTCTCAAAAGAGTTTGCTTGACTAAAACTATTATTTCAATGAAGTAGAACGTTCAGTGTGTGAACCATGCCCTCTAAATAAACGCGTCGCTGCGAATTCACCCAGCTTATGACCTACCATATCTTCCGTGATATATATAGGTACATGTTTTCTTCCATCATGAACTGCTAAGGTGTGCCCCACCATCTGGGGAAAAATTGTCGACCGTCGAGACCAGGTCTTAATCACTTTCTTTTCACCAGTTTCATTCATCTTTTCAATCTTTGCTAATAAATGGTCTTCACAATAAGGACCCTTTTTTAACGATCTGCCCATGGAAACAATTGCCTCCCTTCAACTATGATTCCTTTTCTCAATCACCAAGCACCATTTATTTACGACGCTTGATAATCAATCTATCAGAAGTCTTATTTTTCTTGCGGGTTTTTGCACCCAATGCCGGTTTACCCCAAGGTGTTAATGGATTTCGCCCAACAGGTGAACGTCCTTCCCCACCACCATGAGGATGGTCAACGGGATTCATAACAACACCACGCACGGAAGGTCTAGTGCCTAGCCATCTGGATCTGCCGGCTTTGCCTAAGGTGATGTTTTCCTGATCCGAATTTCCCACTTGGCCGATGGTAGCTTTACAATTAATCAGCACCATTCTCATTTCACCGGATGGCATTCTTAGAGTTGCATATTTGCCTTCCTTGGCCATTAATTGAGCAGAAGCACCGGCAGATCTAACAATTTTAGCCCCTGCACCAGGTTGTAGTTCGATATTATGAACGATGGAACCTACAGGAACATTAATCAATGGCAGAGCATTTCCGATTTGAATATCAGACTCCGGTCCGGAAATCACCGTATCACCGATCTTTAATCCCTGGGGCGCTAAAATGTATCTCTTTTCACCATCAATATAATGCAGTAATGCAATATTGGCCGATCTGTTCGGATCATATTCAATCGCAGCAACTTTTGCCGGGATTTTATCCTTATCTCGCTTAAAGTCAATAATTCTATAAAGTCTTTTATGTCCACCACCATGATGCCGGGTGGTAATGCGGCCTTGATTATTTCGTCCACCTGTCCGCTTGAGAGGTTGAGTCAGAGACTTTTCCGGTTCATTTTTTGTTATTTCCTCAAAAGTAGAAACGGTCATCCCCCGTCGTCCGGCCGAGGTGGGTCGATAGCTTTTAATTCCCATTTATTATCCCTCCTAAACGCGGTTACCTTATAGGCCCTCAAATACCTCAATCTTATCGCCAGGTTTTAAGGTCACAATTGCTTTTTTCCGGTCAGGTCGCTTACCTTCAAACCTGCCCATTCGTTTCATTTTGCCTTTGATCACCATCGTAGTTACGTCCAATACGGTTACTTTAAATATTTCCTGTATCGCATGTTTTACTTCTAGCTTATTTGCATTCTTATCAACAATAAAAGTATATTTGTTTTCTTCCATCATGCCCATGGATTTTTCAGAAACCACCGGTTTGATGACTACATCATGAGGATTACGCATTAGACAGCACCTCCTCAACTTTTGCAATTGCGTCCTTTGTCATAATCAACTTCTCATGCTTCAGGATGTTATAAACATTGATACCGGTTGCTCCCACCGGTGTTGCACCGTTAATATTGCGCACCGACTTAACCACATTTTCATCAGTGGAACCCATTACTACCAAGGCATTAGGCGCCTCTAAAGCACTTAACACTTGAACCATTTCTTTTGTTTTTGGTTCCGCCATCACCAGTTCATCCAAAACAATCAGATTTCCGTTATTAACCTTGTCTGTCAAGGCGGATTTTAAAGCAAGACGTCTAACTTTTTTGGGCATTTTAAATCCATAACTGCGTGGTTGCGGCCCAAAAGCAATGCCCCCTTTAGTCCAAATAGGGTTACGGCTGGAACCTACCCTGGCTCTTCCTGTCCCCTTTTGTCTCCAAGGTTTTTTGCCGCCGCCGGAGACCATGGCCCGGGTTTTGGTGGCATGGGTGCCCCGTCTCATTGATGCCTGGTTGTTTACAACCGCTTGATGCAATAAATGTGTATTAATTTTAACTCCAAAGATATCATCATTCAGTTCCAGCTCGCCAACCTGGCTGCCCTGCATATTATAAACTGCTACCTTAGGCATACTAGCCCTCCTTTCCTACGGGTCTTAAACTCCTTTTACTGCAGTTTTTACCATAACCAACCCTTTTTTAGGACCGGGAACGGCACCTTTAACCAGCAGTAAATTTTTATCCACATCAACTTTTACAATTTCCAAGTTTTGAATCGTTACTCTTTCACCGCCCATGTGTCCAGGCGATTTTTTACCTTTAAAGGTCCGAGCAGGTCCTTTCGCTCCGGCTGAAGCCGGTCGACGATGGTTCTTGGACCCATGCCCCATAGGGCCACGAGCAAAATTCCAGCGTTTAATCGTGCCCGCAAAACCTTTTCCCTTAGAAACACCAACAACATCAACCTTTTCGCCGACATCGAAGGCGGACACATCAATATTTTGACCTGCCTGATAGCTGTCGGGACTGTCCACTCTCATCTCCCTGAGATATCGTACCGGTGTAACATTTGCTTTAGCAAAATGTCCCTTCATGGCCTTCGTTACATTTTTATTTTTGACTGCACCGAAACCAATTTGAACGGCATTATAACCATCTGTGGCTTCTGCCTTTACCTGGGCGATGACGCAAGGTCCTGCTTCAATTGCCGTAACGGGAATAATTTTTCCCTCCGGACTAAATATCTGTGTCATGCCAACTTTTCTTCCTAGAATCATTTTTGCCATGATCCCACCTCCACTTCATTAGCTAGATACCGGTGCCCCGGCATTGCTCGCTTAATCAAACTATCATACAGTCCACGCATCCACGCGTTCCATATTGTATTCAAAAAATTATAATTTTATTTCGATATCTACCCCGGCCGGTAAATCTAATCTCATCAGAGAATCGACTGTTTTTGGTGTAGGTTCTAAGATGTCGATTAACCGTTTATGAGTTCTCATCTCAAACTGCTCCCGAGAATCCTTATTGACATGGGGGGAGCGTAAGATAGTGTAAATATTTTTTTCCGTCGGCAAGGGAATAGGGCCGGACACTAATGCTCCTGTCCTTTTGGCAGTTTCCACAATTTTTTCTGAAGATTGATCCAAAATTTTATGATCAAATGCTTTCAGTCTGATTCTAATTTTTTGTCTAGGCATCCTTTTTACCTCCTCTACGCCCGATTTTATTACGGACATTCTCAGTGAAAATTTCCGTTCCCTAGAACGCAACCTTTCACCTCATCGCTTTTTATCCCATTCTTTTCTTGATAAGTGTTTTGCTTATCAAGTTTTTGAACTGTTCATGCGGATTTATTGGCCTTTGACTCCCTTTAGCGGCCAGGGGACATACCTATCCAAGGAATGTCCCCAGACCCCCCAAATAAAGGCTAATTTTCGATGATACCGGAAACTACACCTGCTCCTACTGTTCGTCCGCCTTCGCGAATAGCAAAGCGTAATCCTTCTTCAATAGCAATGGGCGTGATTAATTCAATCGTCATCTTAATGTTATCTCCCGGCATAACCATTTCTACACCTTCCGGAAGATAAGCAACACCGGTTACGTCCGTTGTTCTGAAATAGAACTGAGGACGATAACCATTAAAGAACGGTGTATGGCGTCCACCTTCTTCCTTGGACAAAACATATACTTCTCCCTCAAACTTCGTATGGGGATTGATGCTGTTCGGTTTGGCCAATACCTGACCCCGTTCAACGTCTTTGCGTTCGACACCTCTTAACAGACAACCTACATTGTCACCTGCTTCTGCATAATCCAGCAACTTACGGAACATTTCTACTCCCGTTACCACCGTTTGTTTCTTTTCTTCCATAAGACCTACGATTTGTACCGTGTCTCCTACTTTTACAGAGCCTCTTTCCACTCTGCCCGTTACCACGGTGCCACGACCGGTAATGGTAAATACGTCTTCAATCGGCATTAAGAACGCCTTATCCTTATCCCTTTCCGGGGTCGGAATATATGCGTCTACATTATCCATCAACTTCCAGATCGGACCACAGTCAGGACAATCTCTGCCACCGCAACTACATTCCAATGCTTTTAAAGCTGAGCCCGATACGATGGGGATATCATCGCCGGGAAATTCATACTCGGAAAGCAGTTCACGTACTTCCATTTCTACTAATTCCATTAATTCTTCATCATCTACCTGATCTGCTTTATTTAAGAAGACCACGATATATGGTACACCTACCTGACGTGCCAATAATATATGTTCCCGAGTCTGGGGCATAGGACCGTCTGCTGCCGATACCACTAAAATTGCTCCGTCCATCTGAGCAGCACCTGTAATCATGTTCTTTACATAGTCGGCGTGACCAGGGCAGTCTACGTGAGCATAGTGTCTGTTTTCTGTTTCATATTCTACGTGTGAGGTGCTGATCGTGATCCCACGGGCTTTTTCTTCCGGGGCATTGTCAATCTGATCATAAGCAGTAGCTACTGCTCCGCCCGCACTAGACAAGCAAGAGGTAATAGCTGCTGTTAAGGTGGTTTTGCCGTGGTCTACGTGACCAATAGTTCCCACATTAATATGGGGTTTAGTTCTTTCAAATTTTTGCTTTGCCATGATTTTTCCCTCCAAAATCATTGATAAATTTTATTAATATATTCCTTAAATTCAGGCGTTTTCATCAATCTTATCCTTGGCGTTTTACCACAATACTATCGGAAATATTTTTCGGCACTTCTTCATATTGAGCAAATTGCATCACATATACGCCGCGTCCTTGTGTCTTAGATCTTAGAACAGTAGCATAGCCAAACATTTCCGACAAAGGAACAAATCCACGGATAATTTGCACACCATTTCTTGAGTCCATTCCTTCAATCCGACCACGGCGAGAATTCAAATCGCCAATCACCTCGCCCATATAGTCATCAGGAACAGTAACCTCGATTTTGAAAACAGGCTCCAATAACACCGGTGAAGCTTTTTTCGTCCCTTCCTTAAACGCCATGGATCCGGCAATCTTAAATGCCATTTCAGAAGAGTCAACATCATGATAAGAACCATCTATTAAAGTGGCTTTAAGATCTACCACAGGGTACCCGGCTAGAATCCCGTTATCCATAGCTTCGCGAATCCCGGCTTCAACTGCCGGAATATACTCTTTGGGGATCACGCCACCCACAATTTTATTTTCAAACTGAAAATGATTGCCCGGCTCCAAAGGAGAAAATTCAACCACACAATGACCATACTGGCCATGCCCACCGGATTGCCGCACAAATTTACCTACAGCCTTCACCGTAGAACGAATGGTTTCGCGATAAGCTACCTGAGGCTTACCGACATTGGCGTCAACCCTGAATTCCCGCAACAACCGATCCACAATAATCTCCAGATGCAATTCCCCCATACCGGAAATAATTGTCTGTCCGGTTTCCGGATCACCCTTCACGCGGAAAGTAGGATCTTCTTCGGAAAGTTTTTGCAGTGCCAAACTCATTTTTTCTTGGTCTGCCGTTGTTTTTGGTTCAATGGCTACGTCGATAACCGGTTCGGGGAAGTCCATCGATTCCAACAGTACCGGATTTGCTTCATCACAAAGGGTATCCCCTGTCGTGGTATCCTTAAATCCAACAACGGCCAAAATTTCCCCGGCATGGGCTTCTTGAATTTCTTCCCTGTGATTGGCATGCATTTGTAAAAGTCGCCCGACACGTTCTCTTTTCCCCTTGGTAGAGTTATAAACATAAGAACCGCTCTTGATGACTCCCGAATATACCCGGAAAAAAGTCAGTTTCCCAACATAGGGATCCGTCATAATCTTAAAAGCTAGTGCGGAAAAAGGCTCTGTTTCAATGGCATGCCTTTCTAATTCGGCTTCTGTATTGGGATCGAAACCTTTAATCGCCGGAACATCCAAAGGAGAGGGTAGATATGCTACCACTGCGTCTAACAATGGCTGTACCCCTTTATTCTTAAAGGATGAGCCGCAAAGAACAGGTGTCAACTTAACCGAGATGGTTGCCTCTCGGAGCGCTTTTTTTAGCTCTGCTTCTGAAATGGTTTCTCCCTCGAGATACTTTTCTAATAGAGCCTCATCCGTTTCAGCAACGGCTTCAATCAACTTCTCACGATACTCGGCAACAAGATCCACCATATCCTCCGGAATGTCGGTTTCATCATGGGTCGTGCCTAAATCGTCAGTGTAAATACGGGCTTTATTGGTAATTAAATCAACCAGTCCCTTAAAATTTTCCTCATTGCCAATCGGCAGTTGAACTGCTACCGGATTTGCGCCTAATCTTTCCTTGATCATATCCATACCCCGGAAAAAGTCGGCACCAACCCGATCCATTTTATTAATATAAGCTATTCTTGGCACACCATAGCGATCGGCCTGTCTCCATACCGTTTCTGATTGCGGCTCAACGCCACCTACGGAACAGAAGACTGCGACTGCACCATCCAATACCCGAAGGGATCTTTCCACTTCTACAGTGAAGTCCACGTGGCCTGGCGTATCAATAATGTTAATACGATGATCTTCCCAGTGACAAGTAGTAGCAGCAGAGGTGATGGTAATACCTCGTTCCTGTTCCTGCACCATCCAATCCATCGTGGCAGCACCATCATGAGTTTCTCCAATACGATGTACCCGACCGGTATAAAACAAGATCCGCTCGGTGGTTGTCGTTTTCCCCGCATCAATGTGCGCCATAATTCCGATATTTCTAATTCTCTCAAGCGGTAATTGCTTGGCCATTTAAAAAATCCTCCTTAACTACCCCTACCCTGCTGCTAGCAAGTGTTTACCAACGATAATGAGCAAAAGCCTTGTTGGCCTCAGCCATTTTATGTGTATCTTCGCGTTTTTTAACTGACGCACCGGTATTATTTGCGGCGTCCATTATTTCTCCTGCTAACTTATCTTCCATACTTTTGCCCCCGCGTTTACGGGCATAATCAACCATCCATCTGATCCCTAATGTTTGTCTCCGTTCTGGTCTAACCTCGATGGGTACCTGGTAGTTTGCACCCCCAACACGACGGGCTTTTACTTCCAGTACAGGCATCACATTTTTCATAGCTGCGTCAAAGACTTCGATCGGCTCTTTCCCCGTCTTGCTTTTAATAATATCAAATGCATTGTACACAATACTTTCAGCCGTGCTTTTCTTGCCGTCCAGCATCAATTGGTTAATAAATTTGGTTACCACCTTGCTATGATAAACAGGATCAGGTAAAATCTCAATTTTACGGATATTACCTCTTCTTGGCATTTATTTCCCCCCTTTACTGTGATAAAGTAAGTCCCTCAAATCTATGATTATCCACCGATAACTATCGGTAGTTTACATGCAAAAACACCGGCCCTCAAAAGGGGCGGTTTTTGCACTATGATAACCAGTGGTTCTTTTTTAGTTCTTCGCTTTTGCTTTCGGTTTTTTGGTGCCATATTTAGATCTTGATTGAAGTCTATTATTAACACCGGCTGTATCTAATGCGCCTCGAACAATGTGATAACGAACACCAGGTAAATCTTTCACTCTACCGCCTCTTATTAATGTTACAGAGTGTTCCTGAAGATTGTGTCCTATGCCAGGAATATATGCTGTTACCTCAATTTGGTTGGTTAAACGCACACGGGCAATTTTGCGCAAAGCAGAATTGGGTTTTTTTGGTGTCGTTGTATACACTCTGGTGCAAACGCCTCTTTTTTGCGGACAATCTTTTAGAGCAGGCGAATTTGATTTCTTTTCTAGGGATTCCCTGCCTTGTCTAATAAGCTGATTGATAGTTGGCAAATACTCCACCTCCTTCCTGTTGGACAACACTATGTTAATTTTATTCTAATATGGCGACAGAAGCTGTTCCCACATCAATACCACATGCTTTTCCCAGTGCTGCCATAGACTCCACTTCGTTAATAGCGATGTTTTTTTCTGTACATAATTCATATAAAGGTGCTACGACATGTGACTCAGCATCCTTTGCAATCAGAACCTCAATGGCTGAACCTTTTTGAATCGCTTTCAATGTTTGTTTCGTACCAATACTCTTTTTGCAATTTTTCAAGAGGTTGATATCCATTAAGCATCCTCCTCGCATAACACGCTTTTGTATTTTATCATCAACTAAACCTGTTGTCAATACTCAAGATTCTTCAACTTCCAATTCTTCATGAGCTGAAGAAATAACCTTTATATTGCGATACCTGGACATTCCTGTTCCCGCCGGGATCAGTTTGCCAATGATGACGTTTTCTTTTAGGCCTAAGAGCGGATCAACTTTTCCCTTTATGGCGGCATCCGTAAGCACTCGAGTAGTTTCCTGGAAGGACGCTGCCGAGAGGAAAGAATCGGTGGCTAGGGAAGCTTTGGTAATACCCAGTAATACAGGTTTGGATGTCGCAGGATCCAAGCCCTGCTCCAGTGCGACTCGGTTTTTCTCTTCAAACTCGAAATTGTCGACTAAAGCTCCGGGTAAAAGTCCCGTATCCCCCGGGTCCTCAACCTTTGATTTCTTCAGCATCTGACGAATCATGACTTCAATATGCTTATCGTTAATATCAACGCCCTGAAGGCGATAAACCCTTTGCACCTCTCTTAAGAGATACATCTGAACACCCCGAATCCCCTTAACTTTAAGCAAATCATGGGGGTTCACGGACCCATCGGTCAGTTCATCTCCTGCTTCAACATAAAACCCGTCGGAAACCTTAAGTCTTGATCCATATGGTACAGAATAACTATCCTTTTCTTCACCGTTTTGCAGAATTTTAATCTCTCTTTTTCCTTTATTTTCAACAATCTTAACCTCTCCATCAGTCTCGGCAATGATTCCTTGACCTTTGGGTTTTCGTGCTTCGAATAATTCTTCGACCCTGGGCAAACCTTGAGTAATATCATCACCTGCAACTCCGCCGGTATGGAAGGTCCTCATGGTCAACTGGGTTCCGGGTTCCCCGATGGATTGAGCAGCGATGATTCCCACTGCCTCTCCAATATCCACAGCATCACCGGTGGCCAAATTACGACCGTAACATTTACGGCACACGCCATGCCTTGTTCTACACGTTAAAACAGAGCGGATATTAATGCGCCGTTTATCTGCAGGCAATGTCGCGACATATTGTTCAATGCGTTCCGCTTGATCCTCATTAATCTCTTCACCGGCTTGAGCAATAATTTCGCCTGTTTTTTCATCTACTATATCGATGTTGGCAACTCTGCCCTCTAATCTTTCTGCTAAAGACTCAATATCTTTGATTTCATCAATCCAGATCCCCTGAACATCTCCGCAATCTTCTTCTCGGACGATCACATCCTGCGCCACGTCCACAAGACGCCTGGTTAAATACCCGGAATCCGCCGTTCTTAAGGCCATGTCGGCCAAACCCTTCCGGGCACCATGGGTAGAAATAAAGAATTCTAATACTGTTAAGCCTTCCCGGAAATTGGCTTTAATCGGCAAGTCAATAATGCGTCCGGACGGATCCGCCATCAAGCCTCTGGCACCGGCCAGCTGACGGATTTGTTGAATATTACCTCGCGCACCGGAGTTGGCCATCATAAAAATTGGATTAAATTTATCAAGATGTGTCATCAATTCCTTGGTAATGTCATCCGTCCCTTTTGTCCAAATGCTAATTACTTTTTGATACCTTTCATCTTCTGTGATCAGACCTCGGCGATACTGTTCTTCAATCATTTCAACAGCAGATTCTGCCTCTTTCAGGATATCTTTCTTGGCAGCCGGCACCTGAATGTCATTAATCCCAATTGTAATACCAGCCTTGGTAGAATAAGTAAAGCCTAATCTTTTAATTCCATCAATTAAAACGGCTGCAGCAGAAACCCCCAACTTACGGTAGCAACGATCGACTATTTTACCTAAAGTTTTTTTATCAACTTCAGAATTATAAAAACCTAATTCTTTGGGTACGGGGATTTCATAATTAAATATTAGTCTTCCCATTGTGGTTTCAAATCTTTGATAACGATTATGCTGATCCTTGTCGAAGGGTGTTGCCTTCTTATTATCGATGCGGAAATCCCATTCTTTCGGTTTTCTCACCATAATCTTGGCATGAAGATCTATCTCGCCGTTGATATATGCCATGTAGGCATCATCATAACCGGAAAAAGCTTTTCCTTCCCCCTTGGCACCGTCCCGTGAAGCAGTTAAATAATAGGCACCCAAAACCATATCCTGCGTGGGCACTGCTACAGGATGACCATCTTTAGGGTTTAAAATATTATACGCCGATAACATAAGCAAACGCGCTTCTGCCTGGGCTTCAGCCGACAATGGTACGTGGACCGCCATTTGGTCGCCGTCAAAGTCGGCATTATATGCCGTACATACCAAGGGGTGGATTTGCAGGGCCCGCCCCTCCACCAGCACCGGTTCGAAAGCTTGAATGCCCAAGCGATGCAAGGTTGGTGCCCGGTTCAGCAACACGGGATGTTCTTTAATAACTTCTTCCAAAACATCCCATACCTCCGGTCTTACTCTTTCCACCATTCTCTTAGCACTTTTAATATTATGAGCATGACCGTCATTGACCAATCTTTTCATCACAAAGGGCTTAAATAATTCAATGGCCATTTCCTTAGGCAGACCGCATTGATGAAATTTGAGTTCCGGACCCACTACAATCACAGACCGTCCGGAATAATCAACGCGCTTTCCTAAGAGGTTTTGTCGGAAACGACCCTGTTTACCTTTCAGCATATCACTTAAAGATTTTAAAGGACGATTGCCGGGGCCGGTAACAGGTCTCCCGCGCCGACCATTATCAATCAAAGCATCCACGGCTTCCTGGAGCATCCGTTTTTCATTCCGCACAATAATATCCGGTGCACCTAAATCCAATAATCTTTTCAATCGATTGTTACGATTTATCACTCTACGATACAAATCATTCAGATCTGAGGTGGCAAAACGTCCACCATCTAACTGCACCATTGGTCTCAGTTCCGGAGGAATAACCGGTACCACATCTAAGATCATCCATTCCGGCTTATTATTAGAAGCAAGCAGCGCTTCGATAACTTCTAAGCGTCGAATCGCTCTGATTTTTCTTTGTCCGCTAACTTCTTTAAATTCAGCGCGTAATTCCTGGGCCAGTTTTTCCAGGTCCATCTCCATGAGCATACTTTTAGTTGCTTCCGCGCCCATACCTGCCTGAAAACGTTGTCCGTACTTTTCGCGATACTCCCGATATTCCGTTTCCGTAAGCAGCTGTTTTTTCATTAAAGGAGTATCTCCAGGCTCCAACACAATATAAGAAACAAAATATAACACCTTTTCCAGGGAACGGGGCGACATATCCAGCAATAAGCCCATTCTGCTGGGGATCCCTTTAAAATACCAGATATGGGATACCGGTGCCGCCAGCTCAATGCTGCCCATTCTTTCACGCCGCACCTTAGATCGGGTTACTTCCACACCGCAACGGTCACAAACTATTCCTTTATATCGAACTCGCTTATATTTTCCGCAATGGCATTCCCAGTCTCGGGTGGGTCCAAATATCTTTTCACAGAATAAGCCATCACGTTCAGGTTTTAATGTTCGGTAATTAATTGTTTCAGGTTTTTTTACTTCTCCATAGGACCATTGCCGAATTTGCTCCGGTGATGCTAGACCAATGCGCATCCGATCAAAGTTACTAACATCTAACAAAGGCCTCTCTCCCTTCAGAAATACTATTCCTCATCTTCAAATTCATCATCCGAATCTTCAAATTCAAAATCTACATCAGATTCATCATCAGGCAAAGATTTCAGGTCTCCTAAATCTAAGACTAAGTCATCATCATCATCTAAATCATCTTCATCGTCCGTTTCTTCGTCTTCTTCCTTGTTTGATGTTCCCTTAACTTCCCTTTCTTCACCCGTAATATCAAGGCCTAACTCTTTTGCCGTTCCCGCAACATCTTCATCCTCTTCTCTGATTTCGATCTCCTCGTCCTCCTCGGAGAGAACTTTTACAGCCAGACCCAAGCTCTGCAATTCTTTAATCAAGACCTTGAAGGATTCAGGAACACCCGGTTCCGGGATATTCTCCCCTTTCACAATCGCTTCATAGGTCTTCACCCGGCCCACTACATCATCGGACTTCACGGTTAGAATTTCTTGAAGGGTATGAGCTGCCCCATAAGCCTCTAAAGCCCAAACTTCCATCTCCCCAAAACGTTGGCCGCCAAATTGTGCTTTACCGCCCAAAGGCTGCTGCGTAACCAAAGAGTAGGGTCCGGTTGATCTGGCATGGATCTTATCATCCACCAGGTGGGCCAGCTTCAACATATAGGTATAACCTACGGTAACCTTATTATGAAAAGGTTCACCTGTCCGCCCATCATAAAGAATCGACTTGCCGTCTTCCGGCAATCCCGCCTCCACTAAGGTGTTATACACGTCCTCTTCCTGTGCTCCATCAAAAACCGGTGTGGCAATATAAATGCCCAAGGCCTTGGCTGCCCGGCCTAAATGGCACTCCAAAACCTGACCGATATTCATTCGAGAAGGAACGCCTAAAGGGTTAAGCACAATTTCCACCGGTGTACCATCAGGTAGAAAAGGCATATCCTCTTCCGGTAAAATCCTGGATACTACCCCTTTATTTCCATGACGTCCGGCCATTTTATCTCCTACAGAAATTTTTCGTTTTTGGGCAATATAGACGCGCACCAGTTTATTAACACCCGGAGCCAGCTCATCACCATTTTCCCGAGAAAATACTTTGACATCCACGATCTTGCCCGATTCACCATGAGGCACCCGCAAGGAATTATCTCTTACCTCTCTCGCTTTTTCTCCAAAAATTGCTCTTAAGAGACGTTCTTCAGCCGTAAGCTCCGTTTCACCTTTCGGGGTTACTTTTCCTACTAAGACATCACCAGGTCTTACTTCAGCTCCGATCCTGATAATACCATTTTCATCTAAATCCTTTAGAGTATCTTCCCCCACATTAGGAATATCCCTGGTTATTTCCTCCGGGCCGAGCTTGGTATCCCTAGCGTCACACTCATATTCTTCAATATGAATAGAGGTATAGTAATCTTCCTTTACCAGTTTTTCACTGAGTAAAATAGCATCTTCGTAGTTATATCCTTCCCAGGTCATAAAAGCTACTAAAACATTTCTGCCTAGAGCTAACTCACCTTGATCCGTCGAGGGACCGTCGGCAATTACCTGACCCTTTTCAACTCTTGCGCCTTTTTTGACAATGGGTTTTTGGTTCATGCACGTGCCCTGATTGGAACGTTGAAACTTAAGAAGCTTATGTTTCTCCAGGCTTCCTTCGTCAGAACGGAGAATTATTTCATTGCCTGTAACCTTTTCTACAATTCCCCCATTTTGAGCTAATTCCACGACCAAGGAATCTCGCGCAGTTTTACCTTCCATCCCTGTCCCCACGTAAGGAGCATCTGTCCTTAACAGCGGCACAGCTTGGCGCTGCATGTTGGCACCCATCAAAGCTCTGTTAGCATCATCATGCTCCAAGAAAGGAATTAAAGCTGTCGCTACAGATACAACTTGCTTCGGGCTAACATCCATATACTCCGCTCGTTCAGCAGGAACCACAATGATCTCACTGCCGTAACGTGCGTCAACACGTTTATTAATGAACCGCCCTTCATCATCAAGAGGTTCATTGGCCTGAGCCACCACATACTTATCTTCTTCATCAGCCGTCAGATAATCAATTTGTTCTGTAACAACCCCACGATCCTGATCCACCTTACGATAAGGTGTTTCTATGAATCCATACTCGTTAATGCGGGCAAAGGTACTCAATGATCCGATTAAGCCGATGTTGGGACCTTCCGGTGTTTCAATAGGACACATTCTACCGTAGTGGGAATAGTGCACGTCCCGTACCTCAAAGCCGGCTCTTTCCCTTGATAACCCACCGGGACCTAAGGCACTTAACCGTCGTTTATGAGTTAATTCCGCCAAAGGGTTTGTCTGATCCATAAACTGAGATAACTGACTGGAACCAAAAAACTCCTTAACAGCTGCAACTACAGGTCGAATGTTTACTAAAACCTGAGGAGTAATTACGTCGGCATCCTGAATGGTCATACGTTCCCGAACGACCCTTTCCATTCTGGATAAGCCGATGCGAAACTGATTCTGTAATAGTTCACCTACAGAACGAAGTCTTCTGTTACCTAAATGATCAATATCATCAGGCTGCCGTTCTCCATTCATCAATTTTAACAAATTCCGCAAGCATTCTATAATATCAGGTTTGGTCAGATGCCGGATAAAATCGTTATGCAAGATCTGAGTCACATCTCCTTCTACATAACGATGTTTATCATGATCCCAAACTAAATCATCCTCTGAGATGCGCTTTAAAATTCCATGGTCCAGCTTTTTATGCAATTTATATCGTCCCACATTACCTAAGTCATAACGTTTCGGATCAAAGAAAAGAGTATACAAAAGTGCACGGGCCGAATCCACCGTGGGCGGTTCACCGGGACGTAATCTCTTGTAAATTTCCACGAGAGCTTCTTCTTCAGAATCTGTGTTATCTTTATCGAGAGTATTTTGAATACGACGATCGTTCTCATACGTATCCAAAATCTGCGCATTCTGTCCGTATCCCAAGGCACGAATCAGAACTGTTGCCGGTACCTTACGTGTCCGGTCTACGCGCACAAAAATATTTTCATTAACATCAGTCTCAAACTCCAGCCATGCACCCCGATTGGGAATAATCGTTGCCCCATAAACATGTATTCCGCTAGGGTCAATAGACTCACTGTAGTAAACCCCGGGGGAACGAACCAGCTGGCTGACAATCACCCGCTCTGCACCGTTAATGATAAAGGTGCCTTTTTCCGTCATTAATGGAAAGTCCCCCATGAAGACTTCCTGCTCTTTAACTTCACCCGTTTCTTTGTTAATCAAGCGTACTTTCACCCGAAGAGGGGCAGCATATGTGACATCTCTTTCTTTACAGTCCTCTACTGAGTACTTGGATTCACCTAATGTATAACCCACAAACTCCAGCACCAGATTGCCCGTAAAGTCTTGAATCGGAGAAATATCATCAAACATTTCTTTCAGACCTTCATCTAAGAACCAGCGATATGACGTTTTTTGAACCTCAATCAGGTTCGGCATATCTATGACTTCCTGAATACGGGAGTAACTTCGTCTCGTTCTGGTACCAACATTAGCAGGATCAACCATCAAATACCTCACCCCTCAATGACAATTTTTCCATCCTTACATTGTTTCCATAAAGCAGTATTTTATGCAAACCTTTCTGCCACCTTCAGAATAATAAAATAATATGCAATATTAGCCATTAAACGATAATACTACAAAATGGTATCTTTGTCAACTTAATAGTTCAAACCACAACCATTCATTTTAGTTTACATTCCCATCACCTTCTCTACTGCTGATCATGCTTACTGGCTATATTCCTCAGAAAATACTTAATAAGGCACCCCGAGGGGTGCCTTAAATTCGTGATCATGGGAACCGTTAGAATATTGCCTATTTTAATTCTACGCTAGCACCAGCTTCAACTAGCTTAGCCTTAATGCTTTCGGCTTCTTCCTTAGAAACTTTTTCTTTAACGGGTTTGGGAGCACCATCAACTAATTCCTTGGCTTCCTTCAACCCAAGAGCTGTGATTTCACGAACGACTTTAATAACGTTGATTTTCTTGTCTCCGGCAGCAGTTAAAACAACGTCAAATTCAGTTTGTTCCGCAGCAGCTGCATCAGCCGCACCACCGGCAGCCGGAGCAGCGGCAGCAACAGCCACGGGTGCAGCCGCACTTACGCCAAATTCCTCTTCAAAGGCTTTAACCAATTCAGCAAGTTCTAACACCGTCATACCTTTAACGGCTTCTAATATTTCAGCAACTTTAGACATTATTATTTCCTCCTCTAATATACATAAACTTTAAATTTTCTTTAATAATACTATGCTTGAGCTTTCTGCTCTTTTACTTGATCTAGGGCGTAGACAAATTTTCTTAACAAGCCTGCCAAAGATCCGGCAAAACCGTACATCGGAGATTGCATTGCCCCAACCACTTGACCCAACAATACTTCTCGAGTCGGCAATTTAGCTAGATTTTTAAGTTCTTCAACTTCAATGCTTTTCTTTTCTAAAAGACCGGTCTTGATTTCTAAATCGGTATGGGTTTTCGCAAACTCAACTAATATCTTAGCTAGTGCTACCGGATCCTCACTGAAGGCAATGGCTGTAGGACCTTCTAAATAGGGATCAAAATCGGTGATACCCTGTTCATGGGCAGCCAATTTAATTAAGGTGTTCTTGGCGACCTTATAGGTGATACCTGCTTCTCTCATTTTCGCTCTTAACTCAGTTACTTCAGCAACATCAAGACCTCGGTAATCCGTTAAGACGGTGAAAGTAGTTTCGCCAATATACTGACTAAGCTGCCTTACTTCCTGTTCTTTTTTTAATTGCTGTGGTTTTGTCACTTTTCCACCTCCTTTGAAGAGATTAAAAATTAAACCCCTGCAGACAGGCAGGGGTAATGATCTTTTAATTAAAACCATCTAACCTAACCTCGGCAGGCGGTCACCCTTTATGCCAATGGCACCTGCTGTCTACAGTTAATTTATTAAATTCAATTAAAACTATCACAATTATCGGGTGATGTCAAGCATCATACTGATCGCGCACTTTGTCACGCACGAACCGTCCGTAAGACCTCTAGTCTTTATTTACCACCCAGAGGTTTTAAAGGATTTACCTTGACTCCAGGTCCCATAGTCGAGGATAAAGTAACGCTCTTCACATATTGACCTTTTGCCACAGCCGGTTTTGCTTTCAAAATAACATCAATCAAGGTCCTGTAATTCTCAAAAAGATTTTCATCTTCAAAGGATACTTTGCCTAAAGGGGCATGAATTATCGCGGCTTTATCAAGGCGATACTCAATTTTACCGGCTTTCACATCGTTAACAGCTTTCGTCACATCCATAGTAACGGTACCTGTTTTAGGATTAGGCATTAGGCCTTTAGGCCCGAGCAGGCGCCCTAATTTACCAACCACGCCCATCATGTCCGGCGTAGCAACGGCGACATCAAAACCAAACCAGCCGCCTTGAATTTTTTCTACCATATCTTCAGCTCCGACAAAATCAGCACCGGCGGCCTCCGCTTCTTTAGCTTTTTCACCTTTAGCAAAAACTAAAACAGTCTGGCTTTTACCGGTTCCGTGAGGCAGTACCACCGCACCACGAATTTGTTGATCGGCTTGCCGGGGATCTAAGTTAAGGCGCACTGCCACTTCTACTGTCTCATCAAACTTGGCCGGTGCTGCCTTTTTTACGATGGCCAACGCCTCTTGCGGCTCATATAAAGCTTTTAAATCGTAATTCTTAACTATGTCTTGATACTTTTTGCCGTGTTTTGGCATTATATTTTACCTCCTCTGTGGTAATTCGGAATAATGACTTCCTCCCACTTTTCAGCAACTAATCAACAATTGTAATACCCATGCTGCGGGCAGTACCTTCAACCATGCGCATGGCGGCAGGAATATCAGCAGCATTCAAGTCTTTCATTTTCATCTCTGCAATTTCCTGTACTTTAGCTCGAGCTAATTTAGCAACTTTTTTCGTATTAGGTTCTCCGGAACCGCTTTCAATTCCCGCTGCCTTTTTTAACAAAACAGCTGCCGGCGGGGTTTTAATAATAAAAGAAAAGGACCGATCTGCATATATGGTAATTTCAGCAGGTACAATCAAGCCCGGTTCTTTGGCGGTTCTTTCATTAAATTCTTTACAAAACGCCATAATATTCACACCATGTTGACCCAACGCAGGACCAACCGGGGGAGCCGGATTCGCTTTCCCGCCTGGAATTTGCAATTTAACCATAGCCATTACTTTTTTTGCCATGACCAACACCTCCTAACTCAGATTGTGGTTTTACGGGGATAACCCCTCCCACTTAAGACTTACCTTACCTACAAAAGAGAATCTTAGATTTTTTCAACCTGCCCAAACTCTAATTCGACAGGTGTTTCTCTCCCAAACATGGAAACCATTACCCTTAATTTTCCTTTATCAGGATAAATTTCATCCACAATGCCCACAAAATTCTCAAAGGGTCCACTAGAGACCCGGACATCCTCACCAACGGCAAAGTCAACCTTTATCTTCTGCTCAAGAACACCCATTTGTTTCAGAATAAACCTTGCCTCTTCTTCCTGTAAAGGTACCGGTTTTGAGCCCGTACCCACAAAACCGGTGACGCCTGGTGTATTCCTTACCACATACCAAGAATCATCGGTCATATTCATTTCGACCAATACATACCCCGGAAAAATCTTGCGTTTACTAACCTTTTTTTTGCCGTCTTTGATTTGTACCTCATCTTCCATAGGCACAATAACCCGAAAAATATTTTCTCCCATATTCATAGACTCTACTCTTTTTTCCAGGTTGGCTTTAACTTTATTCTCATATCCGGCATAAGTATGAATCACATACCATTGATTTTCCATAACAGAAGGGAACCCAAATAAGTCAGGTCCCTCACCCCCTTAAGAAACATTTATCAAAAGGCTCCTCTATAATATCCGATTAAGAATAAATGACAATGCAGAGTCAACAATCCAAATGGCAAAAGAAATGAGAAAAATTGTTGTCAAAACTACTCCGGTATATATAATGATTGTCTTCTTATCAGGCCAATGAACCTTTTTCAGTTCTGCCCAGACTCCTCGTAAAAATCTGCCTGATCTTTCTTTAAATCCGACCTTTGAAGAGTTGGCTGCAGCCTTGCCAGCAACCATAAACTCACATCCTTAATGATATCTTTTTTGTTTTATTTCGTTTCTTTATGTGCTGTATGAGTTTTACAAAAACTACAATACTTTTTTAACTCCAAACGATCCGGATTGTTTTTTTTATTCTTATTCGTTATATAATTGCGTCGTTTACATTCCGTACAAGCCAAAGTAGCCGCTACACGCACGATTGCCACCTCCTACCTACTACTCATCAAGCATACCTCTTGCAGACTTACTCAAACAATTTATCACATATTAAATTAAGTGTCAAGCCTTTTGCTTCACCCTTGATTCGTTAACCCAGGAAAATTTTCACCATTCCTTGTCAGTTTTGACTCCCTTTAGCGGCCTGGGGACATACCTATCCAAGGAATGTCCCCAGACCCCCCAAATAAAGGCTAATTTTTCGATGATACCGGAAACTACACGGCTCCTACTGTTCGTCCGCCTTCGCGAATAGCAAAGCGTAATCCTTCTTCAATAGCAATGGGCGTGATTAATTCAATCGTCATCTTAATGTTATCTCCCGGCATAACCATTTCTACACCTTCCGGAAGATAAGCAACCCGGTTACGTCCGTTGTTCTGAAATAGAACTGAGGACGATAACCATTAAAGAACGGTGTATGGCGTCCACCTTCTTCCTTGGACAAAACATATACTTCTCCCTCAAACTTCGTATGGGGATTGATGCTGTTCGGTTTGGCCAATACCTGACCCCGTTCAACGTCTTTGCGTTCGACACCTCTTAACAGACAACCTACATTGTCACCTGCTTCTGCATAATCCGCAACTTACGGAACATTTCTACTCCCGTTACCACCGTTTGTTTCTTTTCTTCCATAAGACCTACGATTTGTACCGTGTCTCCTACTTTTACAGAGCCTCTTTCCACTCTGCCCGTTACCACGGTGCCACGACCGGTAATGGTAAATACGTCTTCAATCGGCATTAAGAACGCCTTATCCTTATCCCTTTCGGGTCAGAATATATGCGTCTACACTATCCATCAACTTCCAGATCGGACCACAGTCAGGACAATCTCTGCCACCGCAACTACATTCAAAGCTTTTAAAGCTGAGCCCGATACGATGGGGATATCATCGCCGGAAATTCATATTCGGAAAGCAGTTCACGTACTTCCATTTCTACTAATTCCATTAATTCTTCATCATCTACCTGATCTGCTTTATTAAGACCACGATATATGGTACACCTACCTGACGTGCCAATAATATATGTTCCCGAGTCTGGGGCATAGGACCGTCTGCTGCCGATACCACTAAATTGCTCCGTCCATCTAGGCGGCACCTGTAATCATGTTCTTTACATAGTCGGCGTGACCAGGGCAGTCTACGTGGGCATAGTGTCTTTTTTCTGTTTCATATTCTACGTGCGAGGTGCTGATCGTGATCCCACGGGCTTTTTCTTCCGGGGCATTGTCAATCTGATCATAAGCGGTAACTGCTCCGCCCGCACTAGACAAGCAAGAAGGTAATAGCTGCTGTTAAGGTGGTTTTGCCGTGGTCTACGTGACCAATAGTTCCCACATTAATATGGGGTTTAGTTCTTTCAAATTTTTGCTTTGCCATGATTTTTCCCTCCAAATACTTTCACTAATTATACTCATCATCAAACAAGTTCGTTGTAATTGTGACTCTTAGTTATCAGGTTAAAATAATTCCGCAAGAAATGTCAAATCCTGATACTAAGTTCTACATCTAAAGCATTTTTCCTCTTGATTAATATGAAAATTTATCTGCTTCTTAAATCTTTATCCAATATTATACACCAAATTAAAAAAAAAATAATCAACAAAAAAAGCTTTCAGCCTATAAGCCGAAAGCAAAACTATCTTGGTTGCGGAGGCAGGATTTGAACCTACGGCCTTCGGGTTATGAGCCCGACGAGCTACCAGCTGCTCCACTCCGCGATAACAAACAATCTTTAATTGTAATAAAATATTCTAAAACATATCAATTTTATATAAAAAATAAAAAACGGTAATCCCGTTCTTTCTTTTAGCTGGAGCCACTGACCAGAGTTGAACTGGTGGCCTCATCCTTACCAAGGATGCGCTCTACCTACTGAGCTACAGCGGCAAATTGGTTGCGGAGGCAGGATTTGAACCTGCGACCTTCGGGTTATGAGCCCGGCGAGCTACCAGCTGCTCCACTCCGCGATATTTGGTGGAGGGGACTGGATTCGAACCAGTGAAGGCGTAGCCAGCAGATTTACAGTCTGCCCCCTTTGGCCAACTCGGGAACCCCTCCATATATAAAAATAAACTTCGGATATCAAATTTACGTACTGGAGCCGACGATGGGACTCGAACCCGCAACCTGCTGATTACAAGTCAGCTGCTCTACCAATTGAGCTACGTCGGCGCGACTGACAAACCCTATTATACCAAGCATGATTTAGAAAGTCAATGTTTTTTTATATGAATTTCTTTCAAATCATTACCTTTTCATTCGGTTTATCGTGCACCTTCCCGATTTACCAAGTAACGTTCTAGTTTTCGTTTAACCCTTTGCAAGGCATTATCAATAGATTTAACATGACGATTCAGATCCATCGCGATTTCCTGATACGACTTGCCCTCCAAATAGAACATGAGAACCCTCCACTCCAATGAGCTGAGGATTTCCCCCATTTTTTCCTCAATATCATCAAACTCTTCTCTGCTGATTACCAATTCTTCAGGATCGGTAATTTTTGCTCCGGAAATCACATCCAATAAGGTACGATCTGAATCCTCATCATAAATCGGCTTATTTAAAGAAACATAAGAATTCAATGGAATGTGCTTTTGTCTGGTAGCAGTTTTAATTGCCGTGATAATTTGCCGGGTTATACAAAGTTCGGCAAAGGCTCGAAAAGAAGATAATTTATCACCTCTGAAATCCCTAATCGCTTTGTAAAGGCCGATCATGCCCTCTTGAATAATATCTTCGCGATCAGCTCCAATCAAAAAATAAGATCTGGCTTTTGCACGAACGAAGTTTTTGTACTTATTAATGAGATACTCTTGAGCAGAAATATTGCCACTCTTTGCAAATTCAACGATATCCTCATCTGCCATTACTCCAAACCCGTCAAATACTTGTCTTTGCACATTCACACTCATCTTCTCGTCCCCACCTCACATATCCTACAAATAATGGTACTCCTCTGGTTGATATTAAACTTGCAACAATTTTAAGGCAAAAATATCCAATCATGGAGTTATGAGGCGATTGCCTGTCTGCTTTCCATATGTCATTATAACTTAGGGTGATGAAAAAAGTCAAGAGAGGTACCGAAGCCGGTACCTCTTATTTACTTTTCATCAACTTACTCCAGGTATCCTTAAGGGATACCACACGATTGAAAACAAGCCTGCCTGAAGCAGAATCCGGGTCTACACAGAAATACCCCTGACGTAAAAATTGAAATTTACTTCCTAGCGCGGCTCTGCCCCAAAAGGGTTCTATCAATGCTTTATCTAAAACCTCCAGGGAATTCGGATTTAAATTTACCTTGAAATCCTCCTCCTGGTCTTCATCCGGATTTTCCTTCAAAAAGAGATTTTCATATAAGCGAACTTCCACCGGTACAGCGTGAGCAGCCGAGACCCAATGCAGAGTGCCCTTAACTTTTCGGCCGGAGCTGGGCATCCCGCTTTTTGTTTCCAGATCATAAGTGCAATGAAGCTCCGTAACTTCCCCTGTAACAGAATCTTTGATTACATCCACACACTTAATAATATAAGCATGCTTTAGACGCACCTCAGAACCGGGGGATAAGCGAAAAAACTTCTTCGGTGGGTTCTCCATAAAATCCTCTTGTTCAATATAGAGCTCACGAGAAAAAGGAAGATCCCTCATTCCCATATTGGGGTCCTCCGGATTAATTTCTCCGGGCAGCATCTCAACCTGATCTTCCGGATAATTAACTAAAACAACCTTAAGGGGACGCAGAACGCACATCGCCCTAGGTGCCCGTTGATTCAAGTCCTCACGGATACAATGCTCTAAAAGAGAAATATCCACCGTGCTGTTACTTTTAGCCACCCCGATCCGTTCACAAAAATCCCTGATTGCTTCCGGTGTATAGCCCCGTCTCCTTAGACCGGAGATGGTCGGCATTCTGGGATCATCCCACCCCTTAACAGACCCGTCTTCCACCAGTTGACGAAGTTTTCTTTTGCTCATCACCGTATAAGTAAGGTTCAAACGAGCAAACTCAATCTGCTGTGGCCCGGGATTAATATCACAGGATTCCAGCACCCAATCATACAAGGGCCGATGGTTTTCAAACTCCAAAGTCCAGATGGAGTGGGTGATCCCTTCAATGGCATCAGACAATGGATGCGCAAAATCGTACATGGGATATATGCACCAATCATCCCCCGTGCGATGATGTGTCGCTCTCTGGATCCGATACAACACCGGGTCACGCATATTTAAATTAGGTGAGGCCATATCAATTTTTCCACGCAGCACTCTGGCACCGTCATCATAGGCACCGGCCCGCATCTCTCTAAATAATCTCAAATTCTCTTCTACAGTACGATCGCGATATGGGCTGTTTTGCCCCGGTTCAGTCAAAGTACCGCGGAATTCTCTGATTTCCTGAGCGGATAAATCACAAACATATGCTTTACCCTTCATAATTAATTGCTCAGCAAATAAATACAGTCTCTCAAAATAATCAGAAGCATAATATAAACGCTCCGCCCAATCAAAACCTAGCCAGTGCACATCATTTTGAATGGACTCCACATACTCAACTTCTTCTTTACTAGGATTGGTATCATCAAATCTTAGATTACATAATCCCTGATATTGAGCAGCAAGACCAAAGTTTAGGCAAATAGATTTGGCGTGTCCAATATGTAAATATCCGTTTGGTTCCGGGGGAAAACGGGTGTGTACCCGACCCTGATTTTTACCTTCCGCTAAGTCTTGGTTAATAATCATCTGAATAAAATTAACGGAAGCAGATGAGTCTCCTTGTTCCTGACTCATTTCTTTTATTTCTCTATTTTGAGTCTCCATGATTAAGCCTCCTAACTCTTACTTGCCCCGACGCCATCTTTCCAATGTCTCTTTAATATCTTTATTAATGATATCGTCTAAGGTAATATCATTCTTACCGGAATGAAGCTTTTTATTAGCCATATTCCTTTTTGTCTCATTAACTTGAATTAACAACTCCCGCGCAGACATACGCAAAGCACCTTGTCCCATTACCAAACGTTGTTCTGCCCAATCAGATGTTGCCACGGTAACCCTGGTCCCCTGGGGAATTAACGTCACCAGTCGCTCGATACAGGAATCTGCGGTTTCTCCTTCACGGGTAAAAATAACCTGAACACCACTATATTCTTCAATCACTCCCAAACCTTTCTTGACCTGATGGGCATCAAAAACAACAAGGATAAGACAACCGGTCGCCCCTTGGAAGTTGGCCAAAATATCCAACAATCTAATCCGGGCATGCTCAAAGCTTTCATCTTTTAATGCCACCAGTTCCGGCCAGGCATTAATAATGTTATAGCCGTCAACGATTAAAACTTCCTCTCCCACTTCATTCCTCCATTTTACTCCTTTGGCGCTGCACCTCGAATAATAGCACTGCTGCTGCTGCAGAAGCATTCAAAGAAGATATTTTCCCTTTCATGGGAATATTAGTGAGAAAGTCGCATTTTTCTTTTAACAATCTCGGTATGCCTCGACCTTCTCCCCCAATGATTAACGCCAGAGGACCCTTTAGATCCGCCTGCCACAATTCCTTCTCCCCATGCATATCGGCTCCGGTTATCCAAAGTCCGGAGGCCTTTAACTTTTCCACTGTCTGCACTAAATTTGCCACCCGCGCGACGGGAACATATTCTGCCGCCCCGGAAGACACCTTAGCTACAGTATCATTCAATTGTACCCCACGCCGTTTAGGAATTATGACACCATGAATCCCGGCTGCTTCCCCCGTACGCAGAATAGCTCCAAAATTGTGGGGATCTTCCAATTCGGCCAAAATCACCACCAAAGGGTCTTCTCCTTTTTCCCGGGCCAGAGCAATAATATCTTCTATTTCTACATACTCATAAGGAGCTACCTCAGCAACAATTCCTTGGTGCCGTTCTCCTGTAAGCTTATCCAAATACTTCTTCTCCACTTCCTGTAAAGGAATCTGGCGTTCCTTAATCATTCCTACGATAGTGCGAATAGACCCTTCCGTATTGCCCCGGGCAATAAAAACCTTATTAATGGCCCGTCCGGATTTTAACACCTCGGAAACGCTATTACGCCCTGCCACATAGTCCGCCATCATCTTCAGCTCCTACTTTGAATATTTGCCGTTCTTCCACAAGACATAGCCCCTTCATAACAAACGCCCTCTGTTATACATGTTGGCCCTGCCTTTTTAAATATTTGCGGCGCTACTTTTCTGACTTCCCGAAGCATCAGCTCCGCTAAATGACGTATTTCCCATTGGGCTCTCGCACAGCACCGCAGCTGGAAAAAATGATGTAAGCTTCGCGCATTATAAGTTACTACCAGCTTTGTTTCTGTGGCATTTGGGAGTACATAACGGGCATCTTCTGCCGGAACAAAGGACAGTAATTGATGATATGCCTGTTGAATCTTGGCCATTTGATCCCGAAAAATCTTTTCACTCTCTTTGTGGCCTTGAATTGACGGGGGGATAATATATTCAAATTGATCTTCTTTCACATAGCGCTGTGATTTTTGCGAATAAGAGACACCGATACGATGACGCACCAGCTGATGGGACAAAACCCGACTTACACCTTCAATGGAAAAGGTGAAAGAAATATGCTCCACCGGGGATAAATGCCCCATTGATGTGAGTTTTTCTATTAAATTTGCCGCTTCCCCAGGGGTAAAGTTTTCCATGAGTTTTTCTCCACTCTGGGGAGAGTAACATAAGCGTGCTGCTGCCGCCACTGTTTCATCCGGATGTGGTGTATAATTAATCAATGCTACCTTCATTTCTTCCTCCTCAGGAATGCTGCCGGTCATCAGGTGCCTGGCTTTTCTACCATTTCAACCAAGATGGTAAAAATCTGTTCCAATTTTTCTTGTTTGTTTAATAAATACAAATAACCTACTAAAGCTTCCAATCCGGTGGCCCGGCGATAGTCGATCATATCCATGTTTTTTGGCTGCCGCCCGCTTTTAGCATTACGACCTTTTTTGAATATTCTCAGTTCCTGATCGTCTAATATGGGTTCCAAAAGTCCCATTAATTCTGATTGGGCCGCGGCATTAACATATTTAATGGCCTGATGATGCAGGGCATTTACCCGGACACAGCCTTGATGTATCAAATGCTTACGCACCCAGAGCTCATATACCGCATCACCAATGTAGGCCAGGGTTAAAGCAGGTAGTTGTTTCGGCTGTATAACAATATCATCTTTATTCATGGCCGCCATCTAGCTTTTTCCAACGGACACCATGAGGCGTATCCTCCAGGACAATCCCTGCTTCCTTCAATTGATCCCGAATGACATCGGCAGTAGCCCAATCCTTCTTTTTTCGGGCTTCCTGTCTGATATTGATAATAATCTCCATTAGTTTATCCTCTATTCCTTCACTGCTGCCTTCCTTTTCAGCAGCAGGCTTCACCATTCCCAACACACTATGAAAATCCTCAAAAATCTCTAAGGCTTTATGAAGTGCCGGAATGGCTTTCTTGCCGGGTTTAAAGGTGCTTTGATTAATAAAGCTATTAACCTCTCGGCAAAAATCAAAGACGGCAGCAATAGCCAAAGAGGTGTTAAAATCATCATCCATAGCTTCTTTAAACGTATTTTTATATTGCTCCAACTTATCCATCAGTTCTTTGGTGTCAGGCCCTTGTCCATCATCCTGTGCTTTTGTGCAAAGGGCCAAAGTGCTTTCTACCAATCTCAAAGAAGTACGTATCCGTTCCAAACCTTTTTCTGCCACATGCAGCTTTTGGTCATCAAAATCCAAGGGACTGCGGTAATGGGTGGAAAGAAGATAAAAACGAACTACATCAGGGTGAAACTTTTTTAAAATATCTCTTACGAGAAAGAAATTCCCCAAGGATTTAGACATTTTTTCCTCATTAACGGTGATAAATCCATTGTGCAACCAATAGCGTACAAAAGGTTGACCGGTATAAGCTTCCGTTTGAGCGACTTCATTCTCATGATGGGGAAATACTAAATCCGCTCCTCCTCCATGAATATCAAAACCTGGCCCCAAATATTTTAAGCTCATGGCAGAACATTCAATATGCCAACCAGGACGTCCCGGACCCCAAGGGCTGGGCCAACTGGGCTCACCCTGCTTTGCAGCTTTCCACAGGGCAAAATCCAAAGGATCGCGTTTTTCATCGTCCACATCCACCCGTGCCCCCGATTTCATCTCATCCAAGTCGCGTCCGGAAAGTTGCCCATAGGGGGGAAAGTTGCGTACGTCGAAATAAACATTTCCATTTACCTCATAAGCATATCCTTTATCCATAATTCCCTGAACCATTTGAATAATCTCATCCATATGATCGGTAACCTTAGGGTGCACATCTGCCCTTAAAACATGTAAAGCATCTGCATCTTCAAAATATGCCTTTATGTACTTCTCAGCCAATTCCTTGGGGCTTTCCCCTTCTTCATGGGCTCTGTTAATAATTTTATCATCAATATCGGTAAAGTTTTGAATATAGGTAACCTGATAACCTCGATATTGAAGATAACGTCGCACCGTATCAAAAACTATCAATGGCCGGGCATTGCCTAGATGAATATAGTTATAGGTGGTAGGACCGCAAACATACATGCTCACCTTACCCGGATCCCGAGGGTGAAGTTCTTCTTTATTTTTGGTCAAAGTGTTAAAAACTTTAATTGGCATCTTTCTCTTCCTCCAGTTTCACAATCTGTTTTTCCAAGACCTCAATTCTTCGCTCCAGGGAATCGATCATTTCTGCTATGGGATCCGGCAGTTTACCATGTTCTAAATCAATATTTACCGAACCGGCCGGGGCGATTTTCCTGCCGTCACAGACCACTACCTTGCCCGGCACACCCACTACCGTACAATTATCCGGTACTTCCTTCAAGACAACAGAGCCGGCACCGATTTTGGCATTATTGCCAATTCTAATGGATCCCAATACCGTTGCATTACTGCTGACCACCACGTTATCACCTATGGTAGGGTGTCTTTTGCCATGTTCTTTTCCTGTACCTCCTAGGACAACCCCTTTATAAATGGTAACATTCTTTCCAATTTCGCATGTTTCACCAATAACAATCCCCATCCCATGGTCGATAAATAACCCTTCTCCTAAAACTGCCCCGGGATGAATTTCAATACCGGTGAAAAACCGATTAATATGAGAAATAAATCTCGCCCAGAAAAACCATTTTTTCTTGTAAAACTTATGAGCAAGGCGATGCAGCCAAATTGCATGCAGACCCGGGTAACATAAAATTACTTCCCAAAAACTTGTTGCTGCCGGATCCCGTTCAAAGACCACCTGCACATCTTTTTTTAACTGTTTAAACATTATTTCTCTCCCTTATCAGAATATCACATTTCATATTATATGTCTAAAATAGTCATCCGTGAAATATCAAAACCGTCTCTATAGTTGTCCTACAGAGACGGTTTTATCCGCGGTTCCACTCTGATTGAGCGTAAGCTCCTCTCAAAAGCCAATAACGCCGGCTGCGCACAACCCTACTTAAATTCAGGCTGTGGATTCCGGGATGCACTTCTATCGCCTGTATTCTAAATCCGCTTGCACCCGATGACGGATTCTCTCTAAAGAACCATAGCAATATACTCTTCCCATCATAATCATCTTCCCATAGTTTCATCATGAATTTATATAGGATTATACTCTGTCCCGCAGCAGGAAGTCAAGAACTAAGTAGATTACTTTCCTCTTCTTCCAACAATTGTTCGCTCATCTCTATGGGTAATTCCTGTACCTTTTTTAATTTTCTCTCGATATTGCGGGATTTTCGAGACGCATCTTCAATGGTATTACTGGCTTCCTTCAGCTTTTTCTGGGTCTTATCAAGGATATCCCCAAAGCGCACAAATTCTGTTTTTACTGCCCCTAATAAGGTCCATACTTCACTGGAGCGCTTTTCAATCGCTAGAGTGCGAAAGCCCATTTGTAAGCTGTTTAACAAGGCTGCTAAGGTGGTAGGACCGGATACCACCACACGATAATCCTGCTGCAGAGTTTCACATAGTCCGGGACAGCGTACCACCTCGGCATAGAGACCCTCCGTAGGCAAAAACATTATCGCAAAATCGGTGGTCTGGGGCGGATCCAAATATTTCTCTTTGATCATCCTAGCTTCTCTTTTAATACTGGTTTCCAACATTTTTTCCGCTGTTTGGGCCGAGACTGTATCGCCTTTTTCTCTAGCCTCTAAAATTCTGAGATAATCCTCCTGGGGAAACTTCGCATCAATAGGCAGCCAGACACCTTCTTCTTTTTCTCCCCGTCCCGGTAATCTTATCGCAAACTCCACTCGTTCCGAGCCTCTTCTTTTCGTTACCACATTTTGAGCATATTGCTCCGGAATTAAAATCTGTTCCAAAAGGTTGCCCAACTGAATTTCTCCCCATGTCCCCCGGGTTTTGACATTGGTGAGAACTCTTTTGAGATCACCGACACCTGAGGCCAAATTCTGCATTTCCCCAAGACCTTGATGCACTTGTTCTAAACGCTCACTTACTAACTTAAAAGATTCCCCTAAACGCTTCTCCAAAGTGACATGAAGCCTTTCATCTACTGCCGCCCTCATCTGATCCAATTTTTTCTCATTTTCCTTCTGGATAAAAGCTAACCTTTCTTCCAGGGTTAAACGCATTTTATCCAGCTTATCCTCATTGATTTGGGTTAAACTGGTCAATTGCCGAGAAAATACTTCTAACTGGTCTTTTTGTAAAGAAGCAATTTCTGTCATGCGGCCTAAGAAGAGATTGCCAAAACTTTGGATAGATGCACTCATTTCCTGCCGATCTTCCTTGGAAAGACTAGAATTCTCTTCCCGATTGCGCGCCAGCTCATTTTGGATGGTACGTTCCAATTTTTCCTGGTTTCTTTCCAGAGCAAGAAGACCGGCATCCAATTTCAGCACATAAGGATCCTGTTTGCCCTTACGCACCAACAGAATTAACAAAAGAAGAAAATTAATAACCAAAATAAATATAAGCACATACAATAATGAATCACTCATCACAAATATTGCCCCTCCCCAGATCCCTAAGGGTAACCACTGCATAAGCAGCCATACCTTCTTCTCTCCCTGTAAAACCTAATCTTTCGGTAGTAGTGGCTTTTACATTTACCCGCTCCCTGTCAATATGTAGAGCAGAGGCAATGTTCTTACACATAGCATCGATATAGGGTGCCAGCTTGGGCCTTTCCGCAACGATCACCGTATCCACATTATTAACCTGATAACCACGCTCCTGTAACATGGCGTGCACGCCCTTTAATAAAGCCATACTGGATACCCCTAAATACCTCGGATCTGTGTCCGGAAAATGTTTTCCGATATCACCTAATCCGGCGGCACCTAGTAAGGCGTCAATGATGGCATGGCTGGCAACATCTGCATCCGAATGACCTAAAAGCCCCAATGAGCTGGGGATTTCCACACCCCCCAAAATAAGTTTTCGGTCAGGCACCAGGGCATGAACATCATAACCGCAACCGATCCTCACTTATCTCCTCTCCTTTCTAATATGAGCTCCGCCAGATCCAAATCTTCAGGAGTTGTTATTTTAATATTATCATAATTGCCTGGGATGATTTTAATCTTCATACCGTAATGTTCCACCAAGGAGGCATCATCTGTGCCCACAAAATTTTCTTCCCACGCCTTCTTATAAGCAGCCTGTAAAATCTTTTTAGGAAATACCTGGGGAGTTTGGGCAATCCATAACTTGGAACGATCTAAGGTCCCCTGAACGATTTTTCCCTGATCCGCTTCCTTTATTGTATCCTTCACCGGTACCGCCAAAATCGCTCCTGCATAACCGTCATTCATCATGACCGCTTTTAGTATCAGTTCCAAATCCGAAGGCAACAATAGTGGCCGCGCACCATCATGCACGGCCACTATCTCACATTGGGTTGAAACCTCTTCCAATCCGTTAAAAACGGAATGAAAACGATCCTTTCCTCCGAGAGTAATTCGAGAAATTTTGGAAAATCTATATTGATTAATTAAATAATGACAGTAATCTTCTTCTCCGGAGGAGGCTACAAGAACAATGTCTTGCACGAAAGGACATGACTCAAAAACTTCCAAGGTATGTGCCAAAACCGGTTTGTCTTTTAACTTTAAAAACTGCTTGTTGATCTCTTTTTTCATTCTGCTACCCCGACCGGCAGCCGGTATAATTGCCGTTACGTTATGCAATGGAATTCACTCCTACTGTCCAAATCATTGCTGATACCAGATCTTTTATCCATGTACTTAGGTTTGGCAAAAATCATCCTCCCTGCTGCAGTTTGCAGTACGCTGGTACCGATCACTTCAATGACTTGGCCCATAAACCTACGACCATTCTCTACGACGATCATGGTACCATCATCCAAATACCCGATTCCTTGACCCGATTCTTTACCCTCTTTCAACAGTCGTACCACCATTTCTTCACCCGGCAACACCACCGGTTTTACCGCATTGGCCAGCTCGTTAATGTTTAAAACATTAACACCCTGCAACTGAGCAACCTTATTAAGATTAAAATCATTGGTTACCACGTAACCTTTCATATCCTTGGCTAAACGAATTAATTTGCTATCCACTTCCGATATATCATCATAATCCTTATCCACAATTTCCAGCATCATGTCAAAATCTTGTCTGAGTTTGTTCAGGATGTCTAATCCCCGCCGGCCTCGATTTCTTTTTAACAAATCGGAAGAATCTGCAATGTGTTGTAGTTCTTCTAAAACAAAATTGGGAATCACTAAAGTGCCTTCAATAAAGCCGGTTTTACATATCGGAAATCCTACCGTCAATAATCACACTGGTATCTAAAACCTTACAAGGGATTTTGGGACTAACAACCTTTTGTAGTTTATCTTTTTCTTTAGTGGCAAAACGTTTGATCGAGAGTACGAAAGAGAGCATCTCTTCTCTTTTTTTGATCCCAAAGGAAAGTCCTAAGTACCCAAAAAACAAACTAACTGCTAAGGACAAATAAGGCCCCACATACTTAATGCGAGCTAAGGGTGCTCCAATCTGATTGGCAATAAAAAGACCAATTATAAGTCCGATTGCTCCCCCAACAATATCCTGAATAGGAATTTTAAACAGCTGATTCAAAGACCAATTGGTAAAACGCTGAACCCCTGTCATAATGCCGGGTGCTGCCATAAAACCCAGGAGAAAGAATCCTAATACACCAATCGATATTACAATCCACCACATTGCCCCTTGAAGGCTTCCCCAAAAATATGCCACCAAAAACTTACTTAAATAAAAGCCACCAAACGAAGAAGCTACACCAATTAAAAAACGAATCACACTTTTAACCATCACCTCACCTCCTTCCTCTCACCATTATTTTGCTCCCTATATGATACCATTATACGTTATCTATGGAAAACGTTTCAACTATTTATTCCACCAGAGGCTTATGCATGATAATTGCCTTGCCCGAAAATCATAAATTATGGATTTGTCAATAGAAGGTTATTTTTGAAAAAAATAGCCCAACTGATTGGGCTTCTATAAAAATTACAACAATACATTGGCTGTCTCTTCCTCAAGGGCTTTATCAATCATAGAGGCAACCACTTCTTCATCCTGATTTCTGCATAAAACCAATTCACTAATAAGGATTTGTCTGGCATAATCAAGCATCTTCTTCTCTCCGGAAGACAAGGATTTTTCCCGATCCCGAAGCATTAAATTTCTCACAACCTCTGTAACCTCATATATGTTACCGCTCTTTATTTTTTCCATATTTGCTCGATAACGGCGGTTCCAATTAGACGACATCGGACTCTTACTATCGTGTAATATTGACATGACCTTTTTGAATCCCGAGTCATCGATAACTTGACGCAATCCGATTTCATCTACACTATCCCTGGGAACCATCACTTTCATGTCCCCTATAGGAATACGCATAACATAATAACTTCTTGTCTCCCCTAAGATTTCTTTATCCTCAATGGCTTCAATAACACCGGCTCCATGCATGGGGTAGACTACCTTATCACCGATCTGAAACATCACATAACCCCCCAATTATCCCTAATACAGTTCATTATACCAGAAATAATTTTTCATGTCAATTAAATTTTATATTCTACCATACCACATGTACCATGTCAATGGTTATTTGAAATAAATTATTTCGGATATAATCGGTTAAGAAAGTTTTGTCGCCTCTGTCCTTGAGTTTCCGCAGAATGCACTTTAAAGGAGAATAAATCCACCAAGAACTCCAAGCTACTGTATTTGGAAGAGGTTTATTAGAAATTCCTAGATTAGAGAACACACCAACTAAGCCCGTCTGAAACCGGACTTGGGAAAGAAATATTGCTTTAATCAATCAAGCGATCAACTTAAGGCAGAGCTGGCGAAATACAGGCCGTTTTGTCTTGAACCAGAGTCGGACCCCTTTTTTAGCATATGCAAGTATACCAGAAATACCTTTAGCCAACCGATAATAGTAAAACTGGACTTTATGCTTTACAGGAGCAGCAGTTTGGATAATAGAAGCCTTTAGTGCACTGGCTTCCGATTTCATTGAGATCAATGCAAGGAATGCCATACATAAGGTGATATAAAAATTGAGAGCATTGATTGCTTTTAATTTTCGGACACGGAAATTTTCAAACTGGAAAACCTGCTTTTTACAGCGGAAATATTCCTCAATGCGCCACCGTGAAAAATAAAGCCTGGCAACACGAACGACATCTTCTTTTGACTTTAATTCTTTGTTGGTTGCCAGCATCATTGGATGCTCCGTGAGCCCATAAACAAGAACCAAATAAATATTTTTTTTGGATGCGGTTATTTGAACCTTTACGTGGGATAAATATGCCTCCTTTTCTTGCCTTTGTAGAATACAGGGGTTTTGATTTTGCCCTTTCTACGGTTTTCTTAGTTCTGCAGCAGGAACCCATTTGTTATGAAAAAACAGCTTCCTTTTTGCAGTGAGCCGAATGACATAATCCTGATCTAGGAGTCAAGTTCTAAAAACATCTTATTAGCATCATAGCCCCTGTCCATAACAAAGGTTGCTTTTCCAAACAGTGCCTTGCCACGTTCCATTGCTTCAAAAGTAATGTTATTGATGGAGGTATAACCCTTCTCCAGGGAAGAATGGACCTTGGAATAAATGCTGACAGGATGATTGCTTTTTGTCAGAACACAGGCTTCTGTGACATGGTAACCCTTTTCATAGACATTTTTGACGGTGCTTTTAGAGCCATCACGCACAGTACCCAGTGCTTCAAACTTGTAGCCGTCTGGTTTGATGACATCGCTGTCATCAATAAAAACCACTAGCTTCAGGAACCCATTTGCCTATGGTATTCAAGTAAGAGTATAAAGCATCTTTGGGAACACCTTGCCTCAGATGACGCGAAAGTCTTTCAACGCTGTTTATTTTTTGAGAGTCTTCGTGAAGCTGATCGACGATGTCAGTCAAAAGGCAGCTATTAGAAGCCAACATTCCGTAAGTCATCTCAGCAGTAAACTTTCTATCCGGTTTGGAAAGCTTGTGAGCAATTTTATTTGAAAAGGTTAAAATTTCTCGTTTCAAAGTGTAAGAGTATTTGTTGTAGAATAAGTCATAAGGAGCCCTCCGCTTTTTGTTTAGTAAGGTTTTTTGTGGTGACTTAATTTTACTACAAAAAGAGTGAGGACTCCTTATCTTTTATGCATTTTTAGAAAGTTGTGGATAAAAAAATCAGTTTTAAAGCTCTTGGATAATTTTACGGAAACTCAAGCGCCTCTGTCACATTGACAATCCAACCTCATAACAAGTATAATATGATAACAAAAGATTTCTTAAAGGAGTGGCAGAGGTGACCGATCTGATCTGTGATGAATTTCAAAATACAGTTTCCAAGTATTTAGTGCGACATCAAAGTATTCTGGATATTCTCTCAAAAATTCAAGAATCTACCGCCCGTGTTAATAGAGCCGCTGTTAAAACTGTTACCAACTGCGGTTGTTTACAAGTGCACGCTGAAAAAAAAGAAATATCTCCCGATGCAACCTTCGATGACTTTGCGATTACCAAACTCATGGATAATAATTTACAAGGGGAAATTTGTAGCGACTGCAAAGAAACTCTGGAAAATGAATTGGGCAAAGCGATCTTTTATCTTGCAGCTTTGTGTAATTCGATGGATATAAATCTTTATGACGTCATCTTAAAAGAACATAAAAAGTTATCAACCCTGCGAATTTTTAATCTTACTTAATCGGATGACAAAAAAGCACCTTAGCTGGTGCTTTTTTCACCTACCCATAATAACATCTAAAGCTTCCCCGACACTGCTCACCGGCAGCACTCTGAGACCGATATCATTGGTTATTTTATTTCCTTGAGGAACCAAAGCCGTCTTAAAACCCATTTTTACAGCTTCCTTTAACCGCCGTTCCAAATTTGTAATGGCTCTTACTTCACCGTTTAACCCGATTTCCCCCATGACCACCGTATGTCCGTCTATCTCCTGATCTCGAAAACTGGAGGCCACCGCTACAGCGATGGCTAAATCTGCCGCTGGATCATCGATTTTAACCCCTCCGGCAATATTCACATAGATATCCTGACTCCCTAGATGCATGCCCACAATTTTATCCAAAACCGCCAAGATAATCAGAGTTTTATTATAGTCCACCCCGGAAGTTAAGCGGCGCGGGTTGCCAAAAGTGGTTGAAGCCGACAAGGCCTGAACTTCCAATAAAACTGGTCTGGTACCCTGTATCGCACTGAAAACCACCGACCCGGAGACTCCTTGGGGCCTTTGAGATAAAAATAATTGCGAAAGATTAGACACGGAAACCAATCCCTGGTGCTGCATATCAAATACAGCTATTTCATTGGTGGAGCCAAACCGGTTTTTGATAGCCCGCAATAACCGAAAGGAGTTCTGCCTTTCCCCTTCAAAATACAAGACCGTATCTACCATATGTTCCAGTACTCGAGGTCCTGCAAGCATGCCCTCCTTGGTGACATGTCCTACAAAAACCAGAGCCATTCCCGTCCCTTTGGCATAAACCATGGCTTCAGCTGCACATTGCCGAACTTGAGTGACACTTCCCGGTGCCGCAGAAATTTCCGGTAAATAGACAGTCTGAATAGAGTCAATAATCATTAAAACAGGATTCTCTTTTTCTGCATAGATTAGAACCTTTTCCATATTTGTTTCCGTAAGAAGTAAAATATGAGGATGGATCGTACCTAATCTGTCCGCCCGCATTTTTATTTGCCGAGCAGATTCTTCTCCCGAAACATAAAGTACCTTGCCATATTTCTGGGCCACCTCATAGGCAACCTGCAATAGTAAAGTAGATTTGCCAATGCCCGGTTCGCCACCAACCAAAATCAAGGATCCAGGAACAATACCCCCTCCCAGAACTCCTTTTAATTCTTCATTATCTAATACTAAACGGTCTTCTTCCTTTGTTTCTACATGAGTAATCGCCATGGGGACAGCAGAAGTGTTACTTTCAAAAGTCCTGACGTGTGATTTTTTCGGGACAATAATTTCCTCTTCCAAGGTGTTCCATGCTCCGCACCCGGGACATCGTCCCTGCCATTTAACTGAATCGTGTCCACATTCTCGACAGACAAAGATCTTTTTGTTTTTTGCCAATCCAGTGACCCCCTTCATTTACTCTAACATCCGATACCCTAAGGAAGATACCGGAGCATTAAAGATAAAGGCAGGGCATGATCCTGCCCTGCCTCATTAAAGCCCCTATTACACGATTAATTCGTTGTTTCCGGGACAACTTCCTCTTTTTTCTTGAGTACGATTTGCTCATCATAGAAATCAACAAGAATGTGATCCCCTTCCTGAAACTCTTGTTTCAGCAAAGCTTCAGATAAAGTATCTTCTACATATCGAAGAATCGCCCTTCTTAAAGGACGGGCACCATAGACCTCATCGAACCCTTCCCGAGCCAAAAATGATTTGGCTTCCTCGGTAACTTCCAGAGCGAATCCTTGTTCCTTCACCCTTTCGTTTAATTCATTAATCATTAAGGAGACAATCTCTCTAATATGATCCTGATTAAGAGCATGGAAGACAATAATCTCATCAATACGGTTTAAAAACTCCGGTCGGAAGGTTTTTTTCATTTCTTCCATAATGCGATTTTTCATGGCATTGTAATCATCCTCAGCGGAAACAACGGAGGTGAATCCCAGTTTTGTCTCTTTGCGAATGGTTGTTGCCCCCACATTGGAAGTCATAATAATCACCGTATTTCTGAAATCCACCGTCCGCCCTTGGGAGTCAGTTAAGCGTCCGTCTTCTAACACTTGCAATAAGATATTAAACACTTCCGGATGAGCCTTTTCAATTTCATCTAAGAGAATAACGGAATAGGGCTTTCTCCGCACGGCTTCTGTTAATTGTCCGCCTTCCTCATAACCCACATATCCCGGAGGAGCACCTACCAGCCGAGAAACAGCATGTTTTTCCATGTATTCCGACATATCGATTCTGATCAAGGCATTTTCTGAGCCAAACATACTCTCAGCCAGAGCGCGGGCTAATTCCGTTTTACCGACTCCTGTGGGTCCCAGGAAGATAAAGGAACCTACCGGCCGTTTCGGATCCTTCAATCCGGAATAAGCCCTGCGCAGCGCCCGAGAAATCGCTACAACTCCTTCATCCTGTCCGATGACGCGCTCATGAAGAATTCCCTCTAACTTAAGTAAGCGGTCTGTTTCTTCCTGCTGCAACTTGGTCACCGGAATCCCCGTCCAACTGGACAATACCTGGGCAATATCTTCTGCTCGTACAATCCATTTGTCCTCTTCTTTTTCTTTTGTCCATTGTTGCTTTAGGTTTTCCAATTCATCAGCGACGGCTTTTTCTTGGTCCCTCAGTTGAGCTGCTTTTTCAAATTCCTGGGCATTGATAGCAGCTTCTTTTTCTTTTCTCAGGGAATCCAGCTTTTCCTCCTGAAGTTTCAAATCTGGAGGAGCAGTATGTGCTGTCAATCGTACCCTGGAAGAAGCCTCGTCCATTAAATCAATAGCCTTATCCGGAAGAAAACGATCCGTAATATAACGATCGGAAAGATTCACAGCCGCTTCCAAAGCTTCATCTGTAATTTTTACCCGATGATGTGCTTCATAGCGATCCCGCAGACCGCGTAAAATTTCCAAAGAATCCTCCGGAGTTGGCTCATCTACGTTAACAGGTTGAAATCTTCTTTCTAAAGCAGCATCCTTTTCAATATGCTTACGGTACTCATCTAAGGTTGTCGCCCCGATGCATTGTAGTTCTCCACGAGCCAGAGCCGGTTTTAAAATATTAGCCGCATCAATGGCTCCTTCTGCGGCACCGGCCCCAATCAGTGTGTGCAACTCGTCAATGAAGAGAATGACATTTTCAGCTTCTCTAACCTCATCCATGACCTTTTTTAATCTTTCTTCAAATTCACCGCGATATTTGGATCCGGCAACCAAAGAAGACATATCCAGAGTAACTACCCTTTTATCTTTTAAAGTTTCCGGTACCTTACCCTCAATAATTTTCTGGGCGAGACCCTCGGCAATAGCCGTTTTCCCTACACCCGGCTCACCAATTAAAACCGGATTGTTTTTGGTGCGCCGACTTAAAACCTGAATCACCCGTTCAATCTCTTTGGACCTGCCTATGACGGGATCCAATTTATCCTGCCGGGCCATTTCCGTTAAATCGCGACTGTAGCTATCCAATGAAGGTGTACTGGAAGCCGGTTTCCCCATTTTTCCTGTTTGGGGCTTGCCATCCATCATTCCAGGACTGCCGCCGGACTGGGATACCCCTCCGATGTTTTCCATAATCTTTCTTCTTACAGCCTCTAAGGTAATACCGGAAGAAATCAGGATACGGGCCGCCAAGCCCTCTCCTTCTTTAATTAATCCCAACAAAATATGCTCCGTAGCAATATAATTCACTCCCTGCGCCAGAGCTTCTTCTCCTGCCAATTCCAAAACCTTCTTGACTCTCGGCGTAAAACCGGGTTCCCCACCTTCTGTCGTCTGGGAATTGACCAAAATTTTACTGATATCGGCTGCCGCTCCTATTAGGTTTACTCCTAATTGCTGGAGAACCTTGGCAGCAACCCCTTCACCTTCCTTCATAAGTCCAAGAAGAATATGTTCTGTACCAACCGAAGGATGATTAAATTTCTTTGCTTCTACCTGAGCTAAGTATAGAACCTTTTGTGCTCTTTCGGTAAACCTGTTTAACATAATTCTTGTCCTCCATTCTTATTTGTTATTATTTCTCTAACAGTCCTTGCGCGAATCCGATCTCGCAAATTTGGCTGCATATCCGTATTTACTTTTTGCTGATAGAAAGCCATCTCCATAGCTACCATTAAGTTATTAAAGACAGTAGGAGCAATATCTTGAATCAGATTTAAGTCAATCCCTAAACGTAATTCAGATAGTAGTTTCATGGCTTCCTGGGAAGAGATGTTTCTGGCATGGGAGAGAATCCCATAGGCCCGCCACACCCGGTCTTCCAATTGATCTTTTCCTTCCTTCAGCAAAAGATCCCGGGCATGCCGTTCATGTTCAATGACCTGTAGGGTCACTGATGTTAAATGATTAATAATATCATCTTCCGTTAAACCTAAGGTAACTTGGTTGGAAATCTGAAAAAGATTACCGATGGCTTCCGAGCCTTCTCCATACATACCCCGTACTGTAAGACCGATCTGCCCCATGGAAGAAAAAATCTGATATCCCATACGTGTTAAAACCAATCCGGGTAAATGCAGCATCACTGAAGCTCTCATTCCTGTTCCTACATTGGTAGGGCAGGAGGTCAAATAGCCTTTTTCTTTATCAAAAGCAAAATCCAAAGTCTGCTCGAGACTATCGTCCATGCGATTGGCAAGATCCCACGCCTCATTCAGCTGCATCCCAGGCAGGAGACATTGAATGCGAAAATGATCTTCCTCATTGATCATGATGCTTAGAGCCTCATCTTCGCGTACAATAACACCTTTATGCCCATTACTTTGGGCAAACTGGGGGCTAATTAAGTGTTTCTCCACTAATATTTGCTTTTCCAGATTGTTGATTTCATCAAAAGGGAGGTAATAAAAAGCTCCCATTTTCTCTTTAAAACTCGGCGTCTCAATGATTTCTTTGATAGAATTTAATATTTCCAGTTCTTTTTCCTCACTAAGCATATATGGGAAAGGAATATTCTTAATATTTCTTGCTAATCTCACCCTGCTGCTAATCACAATATCTGCATGAGGTCCCTGTCCCTCGGTCCACTTGCTGCCGGACCGAGAAAAAATTTCAGCGCGATCCATGCTTATCATCTCCTTAATCGCCCATTTTCACTTCTAAATCTTTTATCTTATCCCGTACCACTGCGGCCTTTTCAAACTCTTCTTTGCTGACTAAGGAATTAAGCTCATTTTTCAGGGACTCAATTTCCTTTAAGATCTTCAAATGACCACCGGTGCGCTCCGGCACTTTGCCCTTGTGGGTTTCCGAACTATGGATTCTCCTCACCAAGGGATTTAGTTTTTCCTGAAATACGCTATAGCAGTTACTGCATCCTAATTTTCCGCCTTTAGCAAATTGATTATAGGTTAACCCGCAATTTTCACACCTTTCCGATTGACAGGCAAGATTCATACCGGAAAGTATCGGGTCATGAGTCAAGAGATTAGACAAAAAACTATTAAATGAGAATTGAGGATCCATCCCACCGGCAAAGGGGGAAAAACCCTGGGCACACTCCTCACATAAATGCTGTTCATATTTTTCGTTGTTAATAATTTTTGTAAAATGCATTGTAGCTTGATTTTTCTTACATTTATCACAAAGCATTACAGATCCTCCCTTAAGATAGAAATTAATACCGACCTTAAGATTCTCCCTCTCACCAAATCTCGCTCCGGGGGATTTAAACGGATAGTGTTTTTGTCAATAATGGATTTAATGATTATCGCTTCTTTTCTGGTCAAAAACCCCTCTTCTTCCAAACGTGATATCAAACCCTCTCCAGCTTTTTGAGAGATCAATTTTCCATCAGTGCTGTTGACCAAAGTTAATAAATCATCATCCTTCTCTACCACCAGCTTAATTATCCTGATATACCCGCCGCCTCCTCGGCGACTTTCAATATGATATCCTTGATCATTAGTGAACCTGGTCTCTAAAACATAGTTGATCTGGGAAGGAACACACATAAATTTCTCTGCCAGATCATTTCTTTTAATTTCCAAAAATCCTTGCATATTCTCTTCTAATAAAGCTTTTAAATATCTTTCAATTGCATCTGCTAATGTACTCATAATATCTATCACTCCACTCATTTGACCTTGCTTGATCTCCTGACTATTGTTGACCTTATTTTATTATAACCACGATCCTTTGCTTTATGCAATCAGGAAAATAATTTAAAATTATTGTATATTCCTTGGTTTCATCACAAATTCTAAACTTTTCTTCCATTTTCATGATCTCTTATATATAAAGAAAAACCTCTTACTAAAAAGTAAGAGGTTTTTAAAATTGGCTCCCCGAGTTGGACTCGAACCAACAACAACTCGGTTAACAGCCGAGTGCTCTACCATTGAGCTATCAGGGATCAAAATCTATAAAATAGAT
>JAXGQR010000005.1:0-188643 GCA_040766325.1 Dehalobacterium sp.
CCCGCGACAATCTTAATAGGGGACAAAGAGGAACATCACCGGCATATAAGATGAAACGGGTGGTGTAAAAAGGAACTCTGACTGGTCGTATTTATTCATCACCACATTCAACACCGCCTGGCTGCCGTCTTTAATAAAGCCGATGTTAGGCAGTCCATAAATCGAACCGTCCGACTGCATCCCTGCACCCATAAATAAGCCGCCTCTCGGATTCGTCAATAACCCGATTCTGGACTCGGCATTGATCACAAATTTATACATCAAGCCGTAATTCCCTTTATTGATTACTTGACGTCCGGTGATGGCGTCGATACCGCCTAAATGATAATCGGAATTATTGTCGGCAACAGAAAACCTTACCGGCTCATTTCCGGTCACACTCAAATGATAGGTGCGATTCGCTCCAAAAAAGGTGCCCCGTTGATGTATATCCCGTTCCAGGATAGGCAGATCGGCATAAGTGGTTAAAACATCAGAACCGGCATCCACCATGACAAAGGTAAACTTAACATCCCCGGTGGTGGTCAAATCCATCATGGCATAAATGCTTTGATCCGGCGCAAGAATCCCCCCGGCTCCGGCACCATCCAGCACCATCACCTGGCCCGGAGCCAAAGTGTAGGAGTCATTTAAATTTGACGCTAAAAAGCGGGCGACTCCATTTTTGCCAATGGCTAAATCGTCGGTGGAAGGTCCGCCTGTGCCCTTCTTTTTTATGGTGATGACATTATTTGTCGGGCTGAGATTTTCCGCCAAAACATAAACTTTTTTCTTGACGGAGGAAATATTTTTATGAGAATAGATCAAACGCACGGAACCGCTTACCGTATCGTGATATAAAATGCCGTTTTCTTTTACCGTTTCCGGACTGTTGGAAATAAGCAGCACCGTATCGTCAAAGCTTTTGGCGGTTGGTTTCAGCACCGGAAAATTCAAAGGATTAATCCCGTTTAAATTGACGATTTCGCCGGATAATGGATAATGAAGATTGTACTCCAGTTCCGTCATCACCACTTTGTCCGTCACATTCAATTCTAAGGTGAAGGGCTCGGACCATTTACCCCGGCCATCTTTCACCTTTAAGGTCACAGGAACTTTCCCCGGTTTAAAATAAGCCCTCTGCTTTCCTGTCCAATGTACTTCGGTAATCCCGTCCCCATCCGGATCCATAGCTCTCATCGGTAAAAACCACGGTTACCCCCTGATCGATGGTGTTGTTCTTGACCGAAAACTTAGCTACCCGGAGGGATATTGGGTTTTTCCAAAACCTCAATAACCTGAAGATATTTAGAACTCCATCCGCCTCGCCGGTCTTTAACCTCCAGGCTAACATAATAGGTGCCCGGGGTGGAAAATGTCTCTTTTTTTATTTTGCCAGTTCCATTCAACAATTTCATCCCCGTCCGGGTCAAAGCTCTCATCGGTGTAGATGATGGGCTCATCTACATAGACCCTATTGCGATCGACACTAAACTGAGCTACCGGCTTAGTATTAGGCTCACCGAAAATTTCAATGGTCTGGTCAAACCAGTCACTCGAGCGCCTCGGCTGTCTTTTACTTTTAAGGCAACCACATAGACCCCCGGATCGTAATAAAATTGTTTCTGATTCATCCAAATCCGATCCACGATTTCATCCCCATCGGGATCAAAGCTTAGATCTTCATAAATAATTTCCTCCCCCACTTCCCGCCATGGTTTTTGTTGACGCTAAAACTACTTTGGGGTGGATTATTGGGCCGGCTGATCTTAATCATTTTTGTTTCATGCTGATAATCAACTTGACAGCCAAAGGCTTGCGCCACAAAACGCAAGGGTACCAAGGTTCTCCCCTCTTTAATGCTCGGCGCGACGATAAGCTCTTGGATCTCGCCATTCACTTGAGCGGTGGTTTGCCCCACTTCCAAAAGAACTTGATGCTCCTCCCGTTTAATAGAAATGCTGCGGTTTTCCGGAGTCCAATGTACCGTACTGCCCAAGGCTTCTCCGACAAAGCGCAAGGGCACCAAGGTCACCTTGTTCTACTGCAGCAGGTACATCCAATAAAACCGGCCGTTCATCCAAATAGGCCATACGATCATTGACCTTAAGGTCAATTATTGAAGGTATATTGGCGACCGCCATTGACCCTCCGGTAAATAAAATACACCATAAAAAAACTACCAATCCCATGTAACCTATTTTTTCATACACTACTTTCCCTTTCTGTCCCACATCTGCTTAACAAGAAGTCAAATATTTTCTTGTCGATGTCTCAATAAAATTATCGTTCTAAACTGAAGTTGAGCAATATATTTGACGACCAATCCTTTATATTTGTTCCCGAAAGGAAATTGCGTATTTTACCACCCTCTTTGTAATCATGAAAACAGGCTAAGCACACTTTCTTACCATTTTCTAGGCGTGCCCTGGCTTCAGATAGTCTTTCCCCGCAGGATTCGCATTCTATGGATAAAAAAATGCGGGCCTTTTCCGGCAGAGGTAGTTCCACATCTTCAATTTTGCAGAAATCCTCTGCGGGAGCAGAGAGGATCATCTGCATGCGGGCCTCTCGATCATCGCGATCTACCGGCAATTGGGAAGGATCAAGATAAACGCGGACTCCCTTGCCTGTTTTTCTGCTGCCGATGGTAAAGGCTTGTTTGCCATGATTTTTGAAAATTAAATTGCCTTTACCGATGTTGCATCCGGCAATCACCTGAATGGCATCTACGCCACAGGCATCCGTCTCCCACAATAGCCACCAGTTCTTCATCCTCGCTCGATCTGTGCCTAATCTTTCCAGAGCAAGCACCGCAGCGCGAAAGCCCATGGCCAAACCGGGACAACGATGACCGTGAAAATCTACCGTCTTTTGCCATAACTTCTCATCATAACTCATGTGCCTCTCCCCTTCTTCAATATTCTCAATCTTTAGATCATTTTCTCCATTTCTTCCAGCATTTCTTCAAAAACCTTCAATGCTTGCTCAATCGGTTCAGGTTCATTCATATTTACTCCGGCTTTTTGCAAAAGATTTATGGGATAATCACTGCCTCCGCTTTGCAAAAATTCCAGATAGCGCTCCACCGCCGGTTGACCCTCGTCCAAGATGCCCTGCGCTAAGGCAGATGCGGCGGAAAAACCGGTGGCATATTTATAGACATAAAAAGCATTGTAAAAATGGGGAATGCGTGCCCATTCCAAAGCAATCTCTTGATCCACCACCATATCAGGGCCATAATAATCTTTATTTAACTGATAATAAATTTCCGAGAACCCTTCGCAGGTCAAAGGTTCTCCGGCCTCGGCCTTTTCATGAATGATCTTTTCAAATTCCGCAAACATAGTCTGACGGAACACCGTGCCTCGAAATTCCTCCAGATAATGATTAATCAGATACATTTTTTCTTTTTTATCGCTAGCGTTGGCCAATAAATACTTGGTCAGAAGAGTTTCATTAACAGTTGAGGCCACTTCCGCCACAAAAATCTTATAATAGGCATAGATATAGGGTTGGGTCTGCCAGGAGTAATAGGAATGGAGGGAATGTCCTAACTCATGGGCCAGGGTAAAAACATTGTCCAAATTATTTTGATAGTTCATCAGCACATAAGGATGGGTGCCGTAAGCCCCCCAGGAATAAGCTCCGGAAGTCTTGCCCTCGTTCTCCATCACATCCACCCAGCCACTACGAATACCTTTTTTCAAATCAGAGAGATACCTTTCTCCCAAAGGGGCCAATCCCTTTTCCACCATGGTCACGGCATCCTCATAAGTAATTTTTCTTTTCATTTCTTTAACTAAAGGAGCGTAAATATCATACATATGGAGCTCGGGAAGTTGAAGCAAGCGTTTTCGCAAAGCGACATAACGATAAAACAGTCCTAAACGGCTGCGCACGGTTTTAATCAAGTTGTCATAAACCCGCACCGGTACATTATCATCATATAGGGAGGCTTCCAGAGCGGAAGGGTATTTATGTACCCGGGCATAAAAAATATCTTTCTTGACACTGGTGCTCAGCAACGCTCCTAAGGTATTTTTTTGCTTGCCATAGGTATCATAGAGAGCCTTAAAGGCATCCATGCGTACCTGGCGCTTTTCGCTTTCCATAAACTTGATATAGTTACCGTGGGTGAGCGCCACTCGATCGCCGTCTTCATCGGTAATTTCGGGAAACTTAAGATCCGCGTTATTAAGCATGCTAAAAATATTTTTAGGTCCGGCGCCCAATTCCCCGGTCATGGAAATGATTTCTTCTTCCCGCGGGGATAAAGTATGCTCTTTCATGCGCAAAATCTCTTCTAAATAAAAGCGATATAAGGAAAGACCCGGTTCCCGATTTAAAAACCCTTCCAAGGTTTGGGGGTCAATGGCCAATATTTCCGGTTGAATAAAGGACAAGGCTTCCCCAATGGTCACCATCAGACTCTGGGCCTGATCCCTCATGCCCTGGTATTGGGCCTTAGCGTTATTTTCATCCTTCCGCATACTGGCATAAACAAAAACCTTATCGGAAATTTGCCCGATCTCATCTTGTAGGCGGAGACAATTTAACAAATCTTGGGGCGAGTCTCCTAATTTATTGCGAAATTCCTCCATCCGAGGCAAAATTTCTTTTATTTTAACAAAATCCTGTTCCCACATTTCATCATTAGCGTAGATCTCTTCTAAACGCCATTTATATTCCTCAGGAATCTGGTCCCTTTGCTTTAAACTTTTATCTTCCATAATAATGCCACTCCTTTCCACTATCTAGCTTATCATAACCCCGGTTTTCATGAAAGTCTTTTTAAAGATGAGATATTATTATTATTTTCTCCCGTCACTTTGAAACCAATGCAATGCACTTATCATCGTTTTATGTAAATCCCTTTGAGGTTCATCAGAAAGCCAAATTTATCAAATTTCCGCGCTGATGATGCATGTAAATCAATTTTCGTGAAATACTATGGATACGTTAAAAAAGGAGGCGAAGTCATTTGGAAGAAATGAAAAAGATGCTAAATCAATTGGATACTTCTTCATGGGAGAATTATAAACGTTCTTTAGGAGAAGCCATGGAAATTGCCCAAGATTTCGGCATTACCGAGAATGAAATTTCAAAGCTAGCCCAAACTTTAGGTAGTTACATGCACGATAATATTAATCCCGATATTCCTGAAAATAATGCCTTAAAGGAATTATGGGAGGTAGCAAATCCGGAGGAGCAAGCCACACTTACCAATTTAATGATGAAATTAGTCAAAAAAAGCTAACACCAGGAAATAACATTGATATCTACCGGCAAGTTTAGGAAAAGGGGGCGCTGAGCGCTCTTTTTTCTTTTATTTTATCCCGGAAAATCTTATTTGACGGCAGGAATCAGAGAAAATTTACCGAAAAATTAAGCAACGAAACAGATTTGGCACATGGTAAAATGCGCCCGGAAAGGATTTTTTATGAATATTAATGTTTTTATAGCCCATTTTGATGATGCGGTGGGTTATGATTTAGAAATTATAAATGAACATGCCACCATTCAGGACTATTTGCATGCCATAAATGACTTCCAGAATAAATATGTAGAGAACTGTAAGGGTTGTGACGGATGCTGCTATGAGCGGATTCCTCTTACCTCCATCGATGTCCTCACTTACCTGGGGGATCCCGATCTTCCCCTGTCGCCCTTTATTGATCAATACTGCCAAGTTAGCGGCACCGGACCGGTATTGGACATCTCCTTAAGAAGAAACCCGGATCAATCCTGCATATTTTTAGATCGGGAACAAAAATGCTGCCGCCGTCACCCCCAACGCTCTTTTGTTTGCCAATCCTTTGTTTGTCTGCCTCATTGCGAAAAAGCGGGCCAACTAAGGGATATTATACTCAATGTAGGGGAAGACGACTTAGTACACCGCTATCTTAAAGAGGCCAAAGAAAAGGGAACCGCTCCTGTTATTCATGAAAATAACGAAGCCGCTCCCACACTCACCGATTACCCGGGAAACATCTTTACCGGGAAAAAACATTATCAAGAAATCAGGATCAAGGATGTTTTACCTGAAACCCTTTGGCAGAAATTATTTAAATCTTCATCCCCGCAGCTAAAGCCTTCAGATTAACTTCATGAACTTTTTCCGGGAGACTGGCCTTTAAAAGCTCGCTCCATTCAATATCATCCAGATCCAAGGCTTTGATTAAGGACCCCAGTAAAATCATATTCTGGGCCTTAATATTGCCTAACTCTTCGGCCATGGATACGGCATCAAAGGATTTTACATGCTCCACCTGTTCCCGGATCTTATTAATGATATTTTCCGGATAGGCCTGTTGGCCGATTAAAACAGGCAGGGAATAGATCTCATGATCATTAATTAAAAGTTTGCCGCCTTCTTTTAAATAGGGCAGACTACGCAAAGCCTCGACTTTTTCAAAAGCCAGAATCACATCTGCTTCACCGTGGTCAATAATGGGAGAATAGACTTTTTTCCCGTATTTGATCTGGGTGGTCACGCTGCCTCCTCTTTGTGCCATACCATGGATTTCGGACATTTTTACATCATAGCCCAATTGCAATAAGCCTTCCGTCAAAATCTTAGAGGCAAGAATCGTGCCCTGACCCCCAACTCCGACTAATAAAACGCTCTTCGTCTTAGACATTCTACTCACCCACCTTTTCAATGGCATCAAATTTACAGACCTGGCGACATAAGGTACATCCATTGCAGGAGGCCTGGTCAATGATCATCTGATTATTCTTATAGGAAATCGCCGGACAACCAATGCGCAGACAGGCTTTGCATCTGGTGCATTTTTCCTGATCAATGACACAGTGGAGATGCGCCCGTTTTTTCTGTACAGGTTTTAACAGCGCACAAGGCTGTTTGGTAATAATAACAAAAGGCTCCGTTGCTTCATAAGCTTCCTGGACCGCTTTTCTCGTGGCTGTTAAATCATACGGATCAACTACCCGAATATTTTTCTCCTCGATGCCCACGGCTTTGACCAATCCTTCAATATCTATCACCGGTGCCGGATTACCTTGTAAGGTTTTTCCCGTACCCGGGTTTTCTTGATGGCCCGTCATGGCGGTAATACTATTATCCAGAATCACCATCACCATGGGGGTCTGATTATAAACAGCATCGATTAATCCTGTAATACCGGAATGGAAGAAGGTAGAGTCGCCGATAAAACCAAAGACCTTGTCCGCCCTGCCGCCTTGCATGGCCGCCCGTTTAAAGCCCAGCCCGGCAGATATCCCGGCCCCCATGCAGATTACAACATCCGTCACATTAAGAGGGGGGGCCATCCCCAAGGTGTAGCAGCCGATATCTCCGGTGGCAACCACATCCTTATACTTACTTACGGCATAAAATATTCCCCGGTGGGGACATCCGGCACATAAAACGGGAGGTCTGCCCGGTACGGTGAGATCTGTTGTGTAAGCTGTTCTTTTTTCAGCAGGCAGCAAAGCCTGACGAATCATCTGAGGTGTTAATTCGCCACAACGGGGAATGAATTCCTTACCGATACAATCAATGCCGAGAGCGCGTACCGCGTTTTCTATATAGGGCTCACCCTCTTCAATCACATAAAGCCTGTCCACGGCCTTGGCAAAATTTTTGATCATTTGATCCGGCAGGGGATGACTAAAGCCGATCTTGAGGTAGGAGGCCTTATCCCCAAAGACTTCCTTGGCATGCTGGTAGGAAATACCGCTGGTAATGATACCGATTTTTTTCTTACCCCATTCAATGCGGTTCAAGGGAGAACGGTTGGAATAAGCCTGTAGAGCCAACAATCTCTCTTCAACTTCAAAATGCTTTACTCGGGAATGAGCCGGTACCATAATATATTTTTTAATATTTTTCTCATAGTCCTTGACGCCGACTTCTACCCTGTCTGCTAATTCAACTAAACTCTTGCTATGGCAAACCCGGGTGGTAACCCGAAATAATACCGGCGTATCGAATTTTTCGCTGATGGTAAAGGCTTCTTTAACAAAATCTTTACATTCCTGGCTGTCGGAGGGCTCTACCATTGCCACCTTGGCAAAGGGGGCATAAAGCCTGTTGTCCTGTTCATTTTGAGAACTGTGAGCTCCCGGGTCATCTGCCGAAACCAGCACCAACCCCCCGTTAACCCCTTCATAAGCAATGGTAAATAAGGGATCCGCCGCCACATTTAATCCTACATGCTTCATCGCTGCCAAAGACCGAGCTCCTCCAATAGAGGAACCGCAAACAACTTCTACCGCTACTTTTTCATTAGGTGCCCATTCAGCGTAAATCTCCTGATACTGAGCAATATTTTCCAGAATCTCTGTACTGGGTGTACCGGGGTACGCCGCTGCGACCAGACACCCGGCTTCATAAGCACCGCGGGCGATGGCCTCATTCCCGGACATGATCTTCTTCATCCTATTTCCTCCTTACAATCACACTCAAAAATCTATCAAAAAAACAACGTTACATCCACTCACATAATAAGTCCTATAAATTACATTCTACCACATAATAATAAGTTTCCTCAATCCTTCTTTTGGCTGGGAAATTGCGCTAAGAGCAGAGCTAACCGCTCATAAACGCCCTCCATAAAGGGTGTAAATTCATCCTCAATGAGCTGGAGAGCTTCTTCTAACACTTCAGACATGGCCCAAGGATCCGATTTGACCACGCCGTGTCTTTTTTGCAATTGAACGGCATATTTCTTCGTTAAATGAATGGGAGTAACATCATCTAAACAAAAAAACTCCGGCATTTTTTGGAAGGCTCCTTTAATCTTACTTGCCTCTATCTGAAAATACTGACCTAAAATCTGAGAATAATCCTCAATGGCGCCCTCATCCGCCAATTCTTCCTGAAACTCCTTCAACAAATAGGAGTAGCGTTCAGCAGTAATAAGATCATAGGCCATTTCAATAAAGTTATGAGCTTTCCATAGACCCATTTGTGGGGGAATCCCGCAGGTTTTTATCACTTGATCCACAATCAAGGATCCACGCTGGAAACAATACCCCTGATTTTGTCCGTCGAAGGACTGATCCGCATAAAAATCCACTCCTTGAGGATTGGCACCGTGACTGATTATCCCACGGGCAAAATCAAGATGTTCCCGGTAGTAAGTGCGGCAAAACCGATAAAAATCCAGCCCCATCTCATGGGTCTCATCTCGATGGAGCCCAATCACATTCGCCAGGTCGGGAAAGACACTCCCCAGAATCGCTCCGGCTCCTATGTTTTCTATTGATTTCTGTGCCACCAGCATATGGGTCAAGGGAAACATAATAATATAATTCTCCTTTAATTTAAGTATTTTTTTCCGATAAAAAATTTGATCTTCAGGTGCTTGATAAACAACTTTAATACTACTATTATATAGTCAAATGCTTTGAAAAGGATAGTGATATTTTTGAAAGTGAAAGAAACCGGTCGGGATATCCTTTTAATTATCCTAGGTTCCATATTTGTTGCCCTTTCAATCAATGTGTTTATTATGCCTAACCATTTTGTCGCCGGCGGTATCTCCGGTTTGGCCATCATGACCAACCATTTTACGAGCTGGTCCGTAGGCCTTTTAATCGCCCTTTATAACATTCCTATTATGATCTGGGCCCGCAAGGAACTAACCATTCGTTTTATTGTTTATACCCTTCTGGCCATCGCGCTCCAATCTGTCATGTTGGAATATATCACCCCAACCACCTATACTAACGATCCTTTGCTGGCCGGTATTTTTGGCGGGGTATTAATGGGTGTGGGCGCCGGCACGATTATCCGGCAGTCCGGTTCTTCCGGCGGGATGGATGTAGTCGGTATTGTCTTACGCAAAAAATTAGGTATTAGCGTCGGCACCGTATCCTCCCTATCCAATTTGGTTATTATAAGCGTGGCGGCCCTGATCTTTGGTCTGGAACCGGCCATGTACACCATCATCTCAATATTAATCACCGGTTTATCTGTCGATCTGGTTCAAAAAGGATTAAATACAAGGCTTACGGCGATGATTGTTTCCAATGCCTCCAATGAAATCAAAGAAGCGATCATGACTCAGCTGAATCGCGGTGTTACCCTGATACACGGCAGAGGAGGGTTTGAAGATGTTGATAAGGATATTATTTTTTGCGTCGTCAATCAGTTCGAACTACCCCGGTTAAAAGAATTTGTTACAAATATTGATGCTAACGCTTTTATGACCATTTCCCAAACCACGGAGGTGCTAGGGCGCTTTTCCGAGCATTCCTTCCTGTGGAAAAAAGAACCCAAAAAACCGCTAACGATCAAAGAATGAAGGTGAAAAAATGCAAGAAACTCATTTGAATTTATCCCGCCAAACAGTTAAATTAGGCTTGGTGCGCACAGTGCAGGATCTATTCCCCGATGATACGTTAAAAACCGTTTACTCCATCCCGGAGGGCGTTTTCTGTCGTTTGAACAACTCCGCCCTTTCCATCCGCGAGGTCAAACAACTAAGCATAAAGCTCCAGGAATGGCTGAAGGAAAACCACGAGATCAAACTGGTAAAACGCGAGCAGGGCTATTATCATTATTTCGTTGTCGACCGGATCATAAAAAATATCTATCCCGCCTTTGACCATACCTCATTGGTGGAACCTTTTCGTATCATTCCTTTTGCCGACGGTTTTATTGTAGATTTTTCTCAGAATAAGAACAAGTTTAGTCTCGCCCTGCCGAAAAAACTCGCAGCGACTTATGAAGAATCCCACCAATGGTTAGATAATATCAACTTGGAATTAGTTAGTGATGTGAACGCCTATATCAAGTCTGGCAGAACTTTGGAACTGATCAGCCTGGCAGAAGCTTTACAGGAAAAGAAAATTGCCAATATTGCCGACATGATTGATCATCAGCGCCGCAGAATACGAGTTATTTTAATTTCCGGCCCTTCCTCATCAGGCAAAACATCTTTTACCCAGCGGCTTTCTATCCAGTTGAGGGTCAATGGTCTCAAGCCTATTTCCTTGGGGTTAGACGATTACTTTGTCAAACGGGAAGATACACCGCGTGATAAAGAAGGTAATTATGATTTTGATACCTTTAAGGCCTTGGACTTAGACCTTTTGCAAAAACATATCAAGGATTTGATCAAGGGGGAAACGGTAGAAACACCTATTTTTGACTTTATCACCGGGACCCGCAAACAAGAAACAAGAACCATGCGCCTAGGGGATGATGAAATCCTGATTATTGAAGGGATTCATGCCCTAAATCCCAGATTAATCCCTTCCGGTAATAAAAATGTTTTCTTTAAAATATATGTCAGTGCTCTTTTCGAACTCAATGTAGATCTGATAAATCGAACCCCCACCACAGAGGTGCGCTTGATTCGGCGTATGGTCAGGGATGCCCGTACCAGAGGCTTTTCCCCTGAAGCTACTCTAAAGCAATGGCCCAGTGTGCGCCGAGGTGAAACCAATAATGTCTTTAAATACCAAGAAGAAGCTGATGTGATGATTAATTCCAGTTTAATTTATGAAATGAATGCCCTGCGCACCTTAGCTCCGGCAGTCCTGGATCAAATAAAAAACGACAGCCCCCATTCCGGGATAAAAGAAAGACTGATGAATCTCTTATCTTTTTTTGAACCGATGGAAACATCAAAGATCCCTTATAATTCCCTCTTGAGAGAATTCATCGGCAATGGTATTAACCCTTGAGCCAGTTTTATTAACTCCTCCGGGGTATTAATCTGGGGATCTTCTTGGACCTTTTCTAAAAGCAAGCCCAATACTTGGCCCATTTCCCGCCCCGGGCGAAAACCGATCTTGATTAGATCCTTACCCCCGATGGCCAAATCTTTTAGGGAAATGGGCTCTTGGGCAGCCTGAATGCGCTTGATCTCATGTTTGATGCGGTGCAATTCCTCCGGATTGCAGGGAGCAAGGGAGGCCTGGGCATCGGCTAACTGTAAGTCCAAAAGACGGTTCATATTCTCAGGGCCCAACCGGTTGAGCATACTTTTTAAGGCTTTCTTTTCTTGATGAGAAATTTTATGCATATGTTCCCCCACCAAAAGCATCACCTGATCCCTTGTTTTGCGGTCCCACTTCAGTCTCATCATAATCTTTCCCGTTATTTCCTGCCCTTTGGCTTCATGCCCGTAGAAATGCCCCCTTCCTCTTTGATCCAAAGAAAAAGTAGCCGGTTTACCCACATCATGAAAAAGTGCGGCCAGACGCAAAACTAAATCAGGAGGCGTTCCTTCCAGCACCCGCATCGTATGATGAAAGACATCCTGATCATGGTAAGGACTTCTCTGGTCAAAGCCGTAACATGCTTCCATCTCAGGCAAAATATGTTTTAATAAGCCGGTTTGCTGCAGCAAAGCAAAGCCGGCGGCAGGGCGCTCGCTGATCAGTATTTTGACCAGTTCCTCACGGATTCTTTCCGGCGCCACGTTCTGAATTAAATCAGCATGAGGCAAAACAGCCTGCAAGGTTTCTGCTTCGATCTGAAAATTAAGTTGGCAATGGAGACAAATCCCGCGCATCATACGCAAAGGGTCTGCGCGGTACCTTTCATGAGGCCGGCCAATCCCTTTGATTTTTCCCGCACGAAGATCCTTGATGCCGCCCACAAGATCGATAAACTCTTCGCCGTCAAAAAGCAAGCCGTTAATGGTAAAATCCCGTAACCGCACATCTTCTTCCACAGAAGATTGCCTCCGGGAAACTCCGGCACCTGTGTTTTCGGTGCGAAAAGTGGTTACTTCCACGGCGTACGCCCCTTGAAGAACCGTAACGGTGCCAAAGGGCAAGCCTGTTTCTACCACCTTAGGGAACATTTCCTTGACCTGTTGAGGCTTGGCTGCGCTACAAATATCAAAATCCTGAGGGGTTTTTCCTAACAAAAGATCCCGCACGGCGCCACCCACCAAAAAGCTCTCAAAACCATGAGACTGCAAGGTCCTTAGGATATCCAAAACCACCTGGGGAAATTTTTTCTGCTCCTTCATCTTATACCCCTCTACACTCCTTTTTTGCAGATCCTTTTACCCTATGATCCAGGATTTCCATCAGTTTCCGGGGGTGCCGGTAAATCAGGTTGCCAATAATAATGGTATCGGCAAATGCCCCCATTTCCTGCGCCTGTGAAAGATCCTCAATCCCGCCTCCATAAAAGATATGAGCTTTTTTCTGTCGGGCTTTTAACTCTTGGAGCCAGGCAGGATTTCCATATTGTCCGCTGTATTCAACATATAAAACCGGCAGGTTATAGACTTCCTCGATCAAGGTCTGATAAGCAAAAAGTTCCTCGCGGTCAGGAACAAGGGCCCGGGTGCGCCGAGCCGTAGCACAATGGGGATTGCAAATAACATAGGCTTCAACTAAAACTTGAGACCAATTGACAAATTTGCCTAAAGTTTTAATACCGGATAAATGCTGCCCGATGAACCAGTCCCTATGTCCGGCATTTAACACCACCGGTAAGAGATAACCGTCCACATTAAGGGAAATCGCGTTAAGCTCGGAAATTTCCTGAAGTAAAGGCCCGCGATAACCAAGTTGATATATCCGGTCTAAGAGAGCTTCCGTATTGTCCCGGGTAATATTCTGGGTTCCACCCACAATCAGAGCATCCAGACCCTTATGGGACAAGATATCGCCTAAAATACTATCCTTGATTTCCTTATCCGGATCCAGCTTGAGAATTATTTTCCAATTACGCCAATTGACATCTTGCCACTGCCACATATATACTCAGTCCTTTCTGTTCTTAAGGGAAGCGCAAAAAAATTACAATAATTTAACGAAATGGAAAGTAAGAAATGTTGTCACCAACATTATAAGTTGTTATACTATAGAAAGCCCAATTTTAGGAGGAATTTTATGGCACCAGACATTCGCAATATTGCCATTATTGCCCACGTAGACCATGGCAAAACCACATTAGTTGACGGGATGCTGCGACAAAGCGGTATCTTTCATGAGAACGAAGCTGTAGCTGATAGAGTAATGGATTCCAATCCCCTTGAACGCGAACGGGGTATTACTATTTTAGCAAAAAACACCGCTGTCACCTACAAAAATACGAAAATTAACATCCTGGACACCCCCGGTCATGCCGACTTTGGCGGTGAAGTAGAACGTGCCCTCTCCATGGTGGACGGGGTCTTATTAATTGTAGATGCTTTTGAAGGCCCCATGCCTCAAACCAAGTTTGTTTTAAAAAAAGCTCTGGAGCTTGATCTAAAGCCGGTAGTGGTGATTAATAAAATTGACCGGCCTGATGCCCGCCCGCACGAGGTAATTGATCAGGTATTCGATTTATTTGTGGAACTGGGCGCATCTGAAGAGCAATTGGATTTTCCCATCGTTTACACCTCGGCCCGTTCCGGCATCGCCCAAAATGAACTGGAAAATAAAAGGGACAACTTGGGGCCGCTCTTTGAAACTATTATACATCATGTGGCTCCGCCCCAGGTGGAAGAAGGCCCGTTTCAAATGAGGATCGCCAATTTAGACCACGACAATTATCTGGGAAAATATGCCATCGGAAAAATCAACCGCGGGTTTGTTAAATCAGGAGACAGCATTGCCTTAATCCGCCATGACGGCAAGGTGGAGCGTCAAAAAATCGCGAAACTATTTGTTTATCAAGGCTTAAAAAAGGTAGAGGTTGCTTCTGCCTCAGCGGGAGAAATTATTGCTTTATCCGGCATTGATGATGTTAATATCGGTGAAACCATGACCGATCCGAATCATCCTGATGCTTTACCTGTCATCGCTGTGGATGAGCCCACTCTAACGATGACCTTTTCGGTCAACAACAGTCCTTTTGCCGGTCAGGACGGCACCTATATTACCTCCCGCCGACTGCGGGAAAGACTTTATCGGGAAACCATCTCCAATGTGAGCCTGCGGGTCGAGGATACGGAAAACACAGATGCCTGGCAGGTTTCCGGCCGGGGAGAACTCCATCTTTCCATCCTGATTGAAAATATGCGGCGGGAAGGATACGAGTTACAAGTTTCCAAGCCTCAGGTTATTTACAAAAAAGAAAAAGGACAGCTTTTGGAACCTATTGAACACCTGATGCTTGATCTGCCCGAAGAATATATGGGTTCTGTGATGGAAAACCTGGGCCATCGCAAAGCAGAAATGGATAATATGGTCTCCAGCGGGACCGGCAACGTCCGTTTAGAATATAAGATTCCGGCCCGAGGCCTGATCGGCTTTCGTTCCGAATTCTTGACCCTCACACGAGGCAATGGCATCATGAACCATATTTTTGACGGCTACCTGCCTTATAAGGGAGATATCAGCACCCGTTACCAAGGATCCCTAATCGCTTGGGAAGACGGAGAAGCTACCACCTATGGTCTATTAGCAGTAGAGGATCGTGGGATCTTCTTTATTGTCCCCGGTACCAAGGTTTATGAAGGCATGGTGGTCGGCGTAGGCAATCGGGAGCAAGACGTAGAGGTTAATGTCTGTAAAAAGAAACACTTAACGAATATGCGCTCTTCCACTTCAGAGGAAACCACAAAGCTGAAAGAACCCCGCCTCCTCTCCCTGGAAGAAGCCATCGAGTTTATCTCTGATGATGAATTGGTAGAAATTACTCCCAATCATATTCGGCTGCGCAAGAAATATCTAAAGAAAAATGAGCGCGCAAAAGCCCAAAAAGAATCAAGCACATTAAATTTTTAAAGAACACCAGGCTTCACCTTTAGACCTCATATTTTCTGAAAGTATAATAAAAGGCTGCTGCACCAAAAGCCCTTGGGATTCAAGTAAGTGCAGCAGCCTGTATTTTTGTTATATCTTTCTTTATTGGGTAATCTGAGGTTGATGCTCAATATCCAGCCATCCGGGATAAATATAGGGAGCTACCTCCCAAGAATCCAACCCTTGGAAAGTAGGCAGGTAGAGCACATCATAGTACTCCCTGATCATGCGTGCGGAAGAAAACTGCCACTGAGCCATATCAATACTGGAAAGCATCATTTCCTTCCAGCGTTCCCGGTCCTGATAATAGGTCGGCAAGATCTCCCGAAACAGCACCTGATACAGCTCATGGAGATCGTGCTCGTCCTGATTCCAGTCTGCCGACTGGCGCGCCGCCTGCTCCAAAAGCCAACCGCTGACACCATGCTGGGGTCCTTCGGCCACCCAGCCATCGACAACACTAAAGTTCAGCACCCCATTCATAGCTGCTTTCATCCCCGAGGTACCGCTGGCTTCGAAGGGACGCCGGGGATTATTAAGCCAGACATCACAGCCTCGTACCATCAACCGGGCTACCTCCATATTATAGTTTTCCAGAAACACCACGCGATTGCCGAATTTTCGATCCATTTTAACCAGGTCGGAGATAATATCCTTACCCAGTTCATCTTGAGGATGCGCCTTACCGGAAAAGATCAACTGCAGCTTGCCATGGGAAATAAAGGGCTCCACAAGATCGGAATTCCGAAAAATGAGGTCACTTCTTTTATATGGTGCCGCACGCCGGGCAAAACCCAGGGTCAGTACTTCCGGATCCAGCTTTTCACCTGTTTTTTTGGCAATATAAGCAAAAAGTTCTTTTTTGCACGACTGGTGTACAGGGAAAAGATCCTCGGAGCAGTCAAAAGCCTCTTTAATACGTTTGTCCTGCCAGGTCCTCTCATGTACTCCATTGGTAATAGAGATAATCGGTGAAGCAAGAGGAATTTCCCGCCACATTTTCCGGGCCGTATGTCCGTGGAGTTTAGATACGGCATTGGCCTTATGAGATAAACGCAAAGAGGCTGCCGTCATATTAAAAGGATCGCCCCCAATTTGGCACATCTCTTCATAACTAAGTCCATTGTAGGCGCCCATATGTCTAAGTGTATGATGATCATGGATCTCGTTTCCCGCGGGGACAGGGGTATGGGTGGTAAAAATGATCCGGGATTTCGCTTTCTTAAAGGCCAAATCAAAAGGTTGACCGTGATTTTCCATTTCCTCCCGAATTAACTCCAAACCGGCAAATAGGGCATGGCCCTCGTTAAAATGGTAAAGATCGATCTCTATGTCTAAGGCGCGGAGGAGTCTGATGCCTCCAATCCCCAAAATCATCTCTGCCGCTATCCGATCCTGAGCCCCACCGCCGTAGAGTTTGCTGGTCATCCAGCCATGATTGCTGCCGGAGATATTAGTATCTAGAAGATACAGAGGCACATTACCGTAACAATCTACTTTTTTGACCTTGCATTCCACCTCTTCTCCGCGCACATTAACAAAAACCGATATCCCCGTATCCTCCGCCATGGGAAAGTCAAATTGCGGGTAAACATCATAAGGACGACCTGCTCCGTCAATATATTGCTCCGTATAATCATTAGCCCATAAGATTCCAATGCCGATCATGGGAAGTTGGGCATCCCGGGCTGCTTTTAAATAATCACCGGCTAAAACCCCAAGTCCCCCTGCATAGATGGGCATCTCTTCACTTAATCCAAATTCCATGCAAAAATATGCGACACGAGGATTACCTTTATTCTGATTCATATTCGGCCATAATGGCCCGCACCTCCTTTGAAGGATTAACAGTTTCCTTCTAGTGTGCGATAAAAACCTTTAAAATATGTAAAAACAGATCAGAACCTAAGGTCTCACCTGTCTTATCTCAATTATTGTTTTCACTTACCACTGTCGAATTCTTCTAATGCTTATATGATCATCAGTCATCGGGCTAACTACGTAAGGTGGCAATTAACCGATGGGGCTTTAAGATAAGCTCAAGGGCATCATCAATAGAAGTTACTACCACATCCGACAAAGATAAAAGCTGACCGTAACAGCCTTCCTTGCCCAAGATACAGATAAACAAAGCACATTTTTCCGCCATTAGCATATCATTATATCCGTTACCGATACATATGGTTGCTCTTGCGTTCAGGGACTCGACAATCCTTTTTTTTTCGGCTCCCGCATTCTCCTTGGGAAAGGTTCGGATTTTTACGCCCAGAGAGGCGCAGTTTTCCCGCACAGTGCCGTTGGTATCTGCCGTTACAATATAAATATCGGCAAGTTCCTTCAGCTTGATGATATTTTTCTTCGTTTCCTCCGAAATAATGCCGTCGGTGGCTACGGTGCCGTTATAATCAAAAACTATATTTTTTATCTCCATTTGCTCCCTGCCTGGGATATTTATGATAAGCATTATCCCCACCTCATCTTTTACTTCTTAAGAGAAATTAATTAACCATATAAGCCCGCTAAGTATTGTTTGGTTGCTTCTTCTTCCGGAAAACCAAATAATTTATCTGTGCTCTTCATTTCAATCAGCTTACCTTCCAACAAAAAGGCGGTATGGTCGGCTATCCTTTTGGCCTGCTGCAGGTTGTGGGTAACAATTACTATGGTATATTTTTTCTTCAGATCCAATAAGAGTTCCTCAATCAACCTGGTATTATGGATATCCAAGGATGAGCAGGGTTCATCCATTAAGAGGATTTCCGGTTCCACACATAAGGTACGGGCAATGCAGAGCCGCTGCTGCTGTCCTCCGGAAAGCTTTAAGGCGGACATTTTTAAATTATTTTTAACCTCATCGTACAAACCACACAGTTTTAAATTATCTTCGATGATCTCATCTATCTTCTTTTGATTTGTTCCATGATATTTTAAGGCGTAGGCAAGATTTTTATAAACGGACATGGGAAACGGAGTGGGCTGTTGAAAAACAATACCAATCTTGGTGCGTAAAACGCCTAAGGGCAGACTATTAGTATTTGCCCCTTCCAATAATACCTCTCCGGAAACCTTAGCCCCCTTATCTCCCTCGGTCATTTTATTAAGTGTGCGGAGCAAGGTTGTTTTGCCGCATCCCGAGGGACCGATCAATGCTGTGATTTGATGCTTGGGGATCGTTAAATTAATATCTTTTAATATGTGATGTTGATCGAAGGATACATTTAAATCCTTGATTTCTAAATGATACTTCATATTATTTATGCTCCCTTAAATCCAAAAGAGTGGGTATCGTTGCTAATAAATTCAAGAATAAAACCAAAACCATTAATATAAAGGCCGTTCCGTAAGCATTTTCCAGAGAAATTCCTTCTCCGATTAAAATATAAAGATGATAGGGCAAGGACATAAATGGAGCCAGAAGGGATTTAGGCACCGGGGCATTGATGACACAACCGGTAAGCATCACCGGAGCTGCCGCTCCCATGGCAAATCCGGAGGCTAAGGTTACAATAGAAATAATCTGCTTTTTGTACATGGGCAAAAGCAAATTAAAGACGGCATAAGATGTATTTACTCCTAACGAAGCTGATGTTTCCAGCAAATCTTTCCCCGTTTCCTGAAATAATCTTTGCAGCCTAATCTCAATAAATGGGAAAATCATAATTGCCAGGGTAATGCCGGAGGCAAGAATAGACAGTCCCAACCCTAATTTGATTACTAAAAAGGCATACCCAAAGAGCCCTAATACGATCGAAGGAATACCTGCGATACATTGAATAATGATATTAACCGTGAGACTGACGATTTCCTGCTTACAATAAAAAACAACATAGATTGCTGTAAAAAAGGCCAGGAACGTGGCTATGAATCCGGCAATCAGGGTAACCAGGAAGCTTCCCATGATAGCAGGCCAAATCCCTCCGGCCGACCCCACAGGGAAACCCGCCGGTTTATCCAGAATAAAACTTAGATTAACAACTCCTCCCGCATTAATAAAAATATAGACCGTCAAAAAAACAAGCACCGACAGCGAAAGATAGGTACAGAAATTAATCCATATTTTAAAGAAGATACTTGGGCCATAATCATACTTAGCATTAATCTTTTTATTTTTCATAATTACCTCACAGGAAAATTACAGAGCAAAGCTATACAATAACCTTTTTCTTAATAAGATAAAAAAGAGCATTCACTAAAATAAGAAAAACCATCAACACCAAACCGGAGGCAAAGAGCCCATGATAATGCAGACTGCCCAATTCCGCAGTACCAATCTCCAAAGCGATTAGAGCCGGAATTGTCTCCCCCTTGCCCAGGAGCTTAGGCATAATGGGAGAATTGCCAATGACCATCATCACGGCCATGGTCTCTCCCATAGCGCGGCCAAAGGCCAAAACCAGAGAGGCTAAAATTGCTCCTTTAGCGTGGGGTAGAATCAATGATCTTAACATATAACTTTTGGGCACCCCTAAGGCCAGGGAGGATTCTTTATACTTAAGGTAGGATTTTTCCATGGTTTCCAAAGAGGTAGATACGATAAAGGGTAGCACCATCACCGCGAGCACAATGCCCCCGCTAAGTACAGATTCCCCGGCGGCAAGATCTGTGTGTAATTCAAGGAATTTTACCACTACCAAAAGCCCGATAAAGCCGTAAATTACGGAAGGGATCCCGGCCAGCACCCCTAAGATGGCCGAAAATAATTCTTTCAACTTTTTATTTTCCAGTACAGAGAGTTTTAAAGCGCAGCCCAAGCCGATCGGAAGGGCAATGAAGACTGCTAAAAGGGAGACATACAAAGTAGATAAAATCATGGGGAGAATCCCTACCCGCGGTTCCATGGCCAAGGGTCTCCATTCCAGGCCGCTGACAAATTCCCATACATTTAACTCCCGGAAAACCAGCATACTTTCTTTGGCAATAAAGAAAATAACTAAAAATAACAAAAAGACGGATATAAAAGTTATGCTTTTAGCAAAAAATGCGAAGATGTATTCAATTTTGCGATACAAGTTTCTTCACCTCTTGTTTGACTGAACACAAAAATTAAATTCAGAGGAAAACCTCTGAATTTAATCTGCTCTACCTCACTTTACTTATTGGGCACGAATCCTAATTTTTCTATTACGCTAAGACCGGTATCCGATAAGACATAGTCCATAAAGGCCTGTTCCGGCCCTGTTAACTCCCCGTTTTTGATTAAGATTAAAGGGCGGGATACTTTGTAACTACCATCTAAAATATTTTCTGCCGAAGCCTCAATACCGTCTACTTTGAAGGGGAAAATCTGCCCTTCATTTTGATTGACCATCCCGTAGGAAGCATAACCGATGGCATTTTCGTTCTCGATGATCTTGGTTACCAAGGCCCCCATAGACGGCGCCTGAATCACATCAGCCTTAACCTCGGAATCACCCATAATGGCTTTTTGAAATACTTCGTGGGCTCCCCCGCCAATATCTCTGGTTACTACAACAATCTCATTATTGGGCAAAGAAGCGTCTACCTCATTCCAGGTTTTATATTCACCGGCAAAGATCTTTTTTATTTCCTCGGTAGTTAAAGAGTCTTTAATCTCTGTCAGCTTATTTTGAGGATTCACGGAAATCGTTAAGGCGTCCATGCCCAACAAAAATTCTTGATACGCGGCAATTTTTTCTTTTTCTTCATCTTTTACATTTCTCGAAACCATGCCGAAATCACTGACTCCGTCAATAACGGATTTAACACCGGCACTTGATCCACCGCCGGAAACATAGATGGCAATATCTTTTTCGGCAAAGGTGTTATCCACCTGATCCCAGGTGCCATACTCTTCATTGAAGTCCGTTGATAATTGGGACATAACCGGGGCTAAGGTTGAGGACCCATAGAACTTTATTTCCGACTTAAATTCGTTAGCAGCCGTGTCGCTGCCGGCGTCTGGTTCCCCATTGGTTCCTTGTTCCTGACCCCCACACCCCACGAGACCGAGTGAGAGAAGCATAATTAGCGATAGCGCTAGTAATGATTTCAATAATTTTCTATTCATTGCATCCTCCATAAATATATTATTTGTGCTCAAACAGATTATATCTTCAAAAGGCTATATTTGTAAAATTAAAGCTGTTTATGAAGGATCATCCAGGGATAAAAATAATTTATCAACTACCTGAAAAAAAGCATTAGCCGATGGTAAAAATTACCCTAAATATTCCGATAAATTCAAGCATCTAATGGTTTTCAATCCTTTAAACAATAATGAAATAACTCCTTGTATAGAGGCAGAAATCTTGCCGGATCAGCAGTAGAATAATATTGTATGGTTCGGTTTTCTTCATTTTGCTCCGTGAGCAGATTGTTTTGGGTTAAAATTCTTTGTAAATTTTTTACAGTGCCCATGTTGCCGTCAACCAGTTCCACCTGGGGAAACAAGGCCGCGATATCATTCTTAATAAAAACGTAATGGGTACAACCTATCACGATAACCGAAACCTTTTCCATCGCCAGGGGCGCAAAAATATTTGCCAAATAGTTTTGTACTGCTTGCCCCTTGTATGTTCCTCCTTCAATCAATTCCGCCAAACCGGGACAGGGCAAAGGGTTGATTTGATGATCTGCCCGATAGTTGTTCATCAGACATTGGAACTTTTTTTCCCGTAAAGTAACCGGCGTGGCCATGACGACAACTCTCCCCTGACCACACCTTTGCACCCCCGGCTTTAATGCCGGTTCCATGCCAATCACCGGGATATCCAAGTTTCCCCTTAATTCATTAATGGCGGCACTGGTTGCGGTATTACAAGCAACCACCAAGGCTTTGATGCCTTTGTTGATCAAAAATTCAGCCGCTTGAAAGGAAAGGTTCATCACCTCTTTTACCTCTTTGGTACCATAGGGATTATGCAAAGAATCCCCGAAATAAATCATCGATTCCCGGGGCATCAGTCGAGCCGCTTCTGCCAAAACACTGATGCCGCCCACCCCGGAATCAAAAAAACCAATGGGAAGATTATTACGAGACATTTGACGCACCACCTAGTTGATCTTAATCTTTTCAATTATAAACCTTCCCCCCGATGCCTTCAACAATAACCGGCAGGGGAAAGATTCTTGAATCGGCTAAGGGTTGATTATTGGGGGGAACAGGGGGGGATTTCTTTGATAAAGTCCGCCAACTCGGCCAAAGTACCCTGATGGGTGGGATGGTGAATCGGCTTGCCCCGGTCAATCAGATGATCGGTTACTAAAAAGGTCTCCATACCAATGGTTCCTGCGACCATATCCTCCTGCATATCATTCCCTACCATGAGGCAATCCTCAGGCGCAATATCCATCTTACGGCATATATCCTGATAATATTGGATACTGGGTTTACAACGGCGGCTGTTTTCATAAGTGGTAACCAGGGACCAAGGGCATTGAGCCACCCGGGCCCAAGCCATTCTTTCTAAGGTAGCCATCCGCGGAAAAAGAGGATTGGTGGCAAGCACAATGGGATAGCCCTTCTCCACCAATTGGACAACCACTTTTTCCGACCAGGGAGAAAACCCGGCACATGACTTCAGTTTGGGAAACTCCTGCTCATAATAAAGCTGAAAGCGCGGGTACATAACATCCCGCTCCTGCCCCACAGCCGGAAGGAAATTTTTCATAAAAATTTCTTCATTCATGGCCTCACTCGTGTTACGTGCCATGGCCATGGTAGATTGTTTCAGATGATCCAAAAACACTTGGGGTTCAACCACATCCCGAAAAAAATCGGTAATGGAAACGAAATAGCGCTTGACAAAAATTTCAATATCCAACGGCAATAAAGTACCGTCCAAATCAAACAAAATCAATTTATACAACAAGTTTCACCTCAATTAGTATTATCTATATTTAGTATTATCTATCACCTGTATTATACTAGATACTCGGTCCCGCTTTCAAAACAATTTCTCCGGCCCCAACACCAATTTTTATAAATATTCAAGATCCGGCAGGTATCTTCTGTAAATTTATAGAATAACTATCAAATTACATTATTAAAATAAGTAAAGGAGACTTTTATGAAACTAAAAAAATCACTTTTCGTGCTTTTGGCCCTTCTCATGAGCATGATCATCCTTACCGGGTGCAGCCAGGTGGAAAAAGATTTTTATACCTTACAAAAAGAAATAAGGACCTGGGATGCCTACGTTAGTGAAGGAGAGATCACCCTCACCGTCAACCAATTACCGGAAGAAATTTCAGCAATCACAGGTGAATCCCCTCTGGTGCAGGATATTATTTTAAAGTTGTTACAGGATCTTAAGCTTACCCACAGTATCAAGATGGACGCGGAGCGCCAATTGATGTCTATCTCTATCAATCTGGAGCTATATGACAAAGCAGGGCCCCGGGAACTGCTAACCATCATCAGCAAGGATGATATGCTCTATATCAGAGTGGATAAAATCGCCGAATTGCTCAGTATGAATTCTGAGTTTACGCCCTATCGGAATGCTTTAGGTGATAATACTTATCTCACCATCTCCCGGGAAGAAATGGTAGATTTGTTGGGACCCGAAGATGGCAACCTATTTATGAATTATTTAGCCTTGGGAGCACCGGAGCAGCTTCAGGCACAGAACACACTCTATTTTACCTTGCTTGAAGGATTAATGAATGAGGTTTACGGGCAATACGAAACCGGGTTAATCGAAAAAAAGGGCGATAAGTTCACCCTTAACCTGACGCCCCAAGAAGCAGTGGAGCTGGTTGGGCCTTTTATCCTTTACTCCCTGGATCATGCAGATCAATTGGAAACATATCTGATTTCTACCGTGGAAAATTTAACTGATGAAGAATTGCTCCTTTTAGAATTAGATCCGGCCCAAAGAGAAGATTATCTGCAAGAAATCACGGAATTTATCAATGAAATCAAAATGTCCGGTACAGAATTACTGAATGTTTGGACAGATTCCCGCCCGATGATCGCAAATGAAGTTATCAGTCTCTTGGGTGCAACAAAATTATCTGCGTCCTTTCAAAAGAAAGATTCCTCAACCTATGATTCACAACTTGAACTATTACTTCAAATAAAAGGAAAGCCGGAATCCACACAACCCTTGGAACTTGTTTATCAGATAAAGGATCACATCAAAAAAACCAATAATTTTGAAGTAACAGTTCCTCAAGAAGGATTGATTTCATGGACTGATTTTACGGCGCAAATACCCTGGACCGTAAATATTGAACCGGAATATGGCTTTTATTACACGAGCCACGGCCTGGAATCCGACTTTGGTGATCTGGAAGCAGTAATTGACAAGGACCAAACCATGGTGCCCTTTCGCCAGATGGCAGCTATCTTAGACGAGAAAGCAGGCTGGGATCAAGAAAAACGTCAGGCTTATGTGGAAAGGGAAGGTACCCGGATATACTTTGAGGGCCGGATCCAGGATAACCTGCTATTGGTTCCGGTAAGAGCATTTGAAAAACTCGGTTGGGAAGTTAATTGGGAACCCTATTCCGGCTTTGTGACCTTGATTAAGTATCAGTAAAAAAAATAGGCGCACTGGACACATTCACTTTTAAACGCTAAAAAGCACCCTCATGGTAATTTTGAGGGTGCTTTAATTTTTCGTTTTGGGTTTTATATCATTCCAAAAGACCGTAGCGCTCTATTTCCGTATTTACTTGGATAGTAATGGGAATCGTCGGATAAACTTCTTCCCACTTAATACTTTTATATAGCTTTGCATCCTTACGTTGCACCCCATTACCAATACCTAAGTAATCGACACCTGTTGTTTGTGATTTTTTTACTGCGGCTCGAATTTGATTGGTGATAACATGAGAAAATAATCTTTCCAGTTTTTTTATGTTATCAAGTTTTGTCAAATCTAAAGTGCTACCTTGTTTAGATAGAATCTCTCCTTTAATATCAAGAGAAATCAGTACCCGAAGACCGTGCTCATGCCTTAAAGGTTTAATACTTAACTTCTTCCGGTCGCTGCGAAAGGTAAAAATACCTTTGTCCAGATTTCCCACCACTGTAGCATTAGGCTTAGCCACAAGCCAATTGGCTGCTCGTGTTTCTGCACTGCTTAACCAGTCAATTAGTTCCCAGTTATTAAATACTGCCCCGCCATCAAGGGCTATTGTTTTATTGTTTTCTGTCGCTAAAACACGGGTAGCTAAACCTCTTCCTTTAGTGCTTCTGAGCTCATTGATAAATTGATAAAAAGGCTGGTTTCTTACTAAAGGCAGTTCATATTCCAGCTGGGTCATATGGACCAGTTCATCTGCCACATACTTGGAGAGCCTGGGTTTTGCCTCTAGGATACCTTTCGCTTCGCCATTTTGTACAAACATGAGGCGCACTCTTGAGGCAATTTGAGGCTCGCGAAAAATCATGTCCCCGATATCTTTAAAGCTTTTTTTGCCGGCATTTTCACCAATCAAAACTACCCGTAAATGTCCCAGAAAGGTAAGGCGGGATACTTTCACCTGCAGCTTTTCCATTGCCTCCCTAAGGCTGGTACCCTCTACCGTCTCAATTATATTGGCTGTTTCCTGGGCTTCATCTTTGATACTTGCCGGTTTAATAATTTCAAAGGTGAAGTTATAGGAAGAACTTGTCTCCTCCCTCTTATCAATACCGATCGCGGTAATGATCGCTCTTCTGCCGATATCATGAATATCCCAGCATCCCAGATTAACTAAACAAAAAAGGATTAAGATTAAACAAAGAAGGATTTTTTGAAGTATTTTTTTCATTTTACAGACCCCTTCCTTTTTATTACGGCAAGCAAAAGGGTCAGTACGGGTAAGATGTATAGAAATAGATAACTGGGATAATGAATCAAACTCCGGAGCTTTATGGCCCAGACCGCACCGGGGATGAGGTAAACGCCTGCCAGAGAACTGATGGTTACTACTATAGTTACAGACTTCCGGTACTGATGTTTATTTAATAAGTGCAGCAGACCCTCGCTGATGAGGTAAACATATATGGCAATAGTGGTAAACATGGCAACTAACCAAGGCAGTGTTAAAAACAGTTCAAACCGTTCCACAGGAAACCCGGGAAGAGTAATAGCACTTAATATATTAAGACCCGGAAAAATTGATGCCTTGATGTTTTCCACACCAAGGATGCCGATGGCCATAACCGTTTGGAGTAAATTCAAGAACAAAACAAAATTCACCCCAATTAATGCTGGCTTCACTAATGATTTTTTATTTTGGAAAAAGAGCCCCACAAATAAAATAACTTCTAATCCCTGAAACGCCCCGATTAATATAATGGTGCCTTTCAAAACCGGTAACCACCCATTACCCAGGATCGGGAGAAAGTTTTGAATATTAATTGATCTTAAGGAAATAGCGGCAGCAAAAAGTAGCGGTAAGATCATAAAAGGAAAAACTAATTGGTAGAACCTAACTATAGGTGCGAACCCATAAAAACATAAGCCGATGGCACCTACTGCTAATAAACTGATGGCTATTATCATGGGGGTTTCCGGCAGAAACAGCAATTTATTAGCTTCCCCAAAGTTTTGGAAGGACGTACCCAAAAATACCATCCAAAAAACTAAATAAGCAATAATGATCATAGTGCCTAAAATCTTGCCCCAGATATTTTTACTGAATGTAAAGAAATTTTCATCCGGGAAACGTACAACGAGCTTCACCAGTAAATAGGTAAATACGGAAACAATCGGAAAAGCCAAAATTATACAAATCCACGCGTCTTGTTCCGCAATTTTAACAATAGATTTAGAAGTAGTGAATAATTCATATTCCAGCAGAACAGATATTAACACGATGCTAATGGCTTTAGCATCTAGCGCTTTTAAATTGACTCTTGTTTGCTGATTATTTTTCTTCGGATGATACGTTTCATCTTGCGGCATAATTCGCGTATTCTCTCTCAATATCGTATGCCCCCAGGCACTCCCTTCTATGGGGGCAAGGGGCGCCATGTAGGGAATGCCAAAGGACTTCAGGGTAACCAAGTGAATGGTAATATAAAAGAAAGCCACCGCGAAACCAAAAAGGCCAAAAAAAGTGGCCGCTATCATCGTGAAAAACTGGATAATTCTCACCGCCATACGTAAATCATTATTAGGAATCCCAAAGGAGGATATGATGGTCAGAGTTACAATAATAATTACCGGTGCCCCAATAATCCTGGCCTCCATTCCGGCTATGGCGAGCACTATGCCTGCAAATAAGGCTATTGTTGAGCCAAAGATTGATGGTATTCTCTCCATCATCATGCGCACAGATTCGGCAATACCCATCATGACAAATGTTTCAAAATATATGGGGAAGGGAGTTAATTCCTTGCTGGCGGCAATTAATAAAGCTAAACTGGTGGGAATAAATTCGAGATTAAATGAAGTTAGAGCGATATAGAACCCCGGGAGAGTTATGGCCAAAATAAACATGATATAGCGGGCGATGCGAAAAAAGCCGGTCGCAAAGAACCAACGGCCGTAAGCATCTTCCGGCAAATCCATTAATTCAAAAAAGGTGGCCGGTGCCAATAAAACCGTGGGACTGCCATCGAGCAAAATAGCAACTCTACCCTGAATAAGCGCAGATTCAGCTACATTAGGACGCTCTGTTGTTTCTACCTGAGGAAAGGGACTAAAATTTGAACTTTCGATATTTCGTTCAATTTGACTGCTTTCTAATACTGCCGGCAGCTTAATTGCTCCTATGCGCTCTCTTATTTTTGCTAAAATTTCTTCATTAGCCACTCCCTTAAGATATGCAATTACTACATTTTTTTTAGAAACAGAGCCAACCTGATAATGTTCAAAGACAATATCTGATTCGGGCAACTGTTCTTTAAGCAGGGCCAGATTAAAAGTGAGCTGTTCGGTAAACTTTCTTCTTGACCCCCGGACCATTTGTTCCAGATCACGGGGCAGTACATCAACAAGAGCGGTCTTTATTAACTTCTCATGACAGGGAGCAGTCGGGGAGCTTTGTTCCGGCTCTAAAGTATTCTTATTTTTAATTGGGTACTGCTGTGTATCTTTATCTTTTTTGAAGAATTTAAAAACCAAAGGTTATCACCATTTTCTGGTTATTATCAGATATTGCACCTTAGGGTCTGATTTTTAATTTTTTATGACTTCACTATTTTAGGAATCCCTAAATATTTTTCTCCATTCGATATAAAAATATCCCTCAAAGGATAACCGGTTTTGGGTTCCGATAAGGACAATTTGACTTTTGCGCTCTAAAAAGCACCCTCTTAAACTTGAGGGTGCTTTCTTTTATACTATTCAAATCTCTTTAAAGATTCACGATCAAACTGCCATTCAGGCGTGATTAATGTATTACCAAAATCAGTAGAATACCAAGGGCTTAATTCTTGTTCCAGAGGATTTTTTAAAATATGGATATCTTGGGCAGGCATATAGCTTTGTGCTAACAAAAACAGTTTCTCACCTGTTGATCTATTTTCTGCCATATCGACAACGATTACACAATGTCCCGGGCTGCCTCCTATGATAAAAACATCTCCAATGCTCATTTCCTCAACTGCCACATGACTTAATTCTTGGGTTAATGAAGCGGTACCGGCATAAGCAAAGACCATATCCAAATACTTTCTAAAAATGTTATATTCCTTGTTATATCCGGCTCTTTTGACCCAGGTGACCCGGTTGCCATCTACCTCGATGCGGTTGCCCTCCATCCAGGTATTATAATCAGCCGTAAAACCGCTTACAAAGTTGAAACGGATTTCATCATACTTTTCTTGGCGATACAGATATTCTGCCCGCAACCTGATCACAGCGTCAGCACATTACTGCAAATCCCCGTCCCCAATCTCCATATCGATCACTGCACAATGAACATTTTTAATTTTTTCTTGGCCGTTATAATAGAGTACCGGTGCTCCATGTGGTTTTAATGGGAGATTTTGCAGGTAATCCCCGAAAGTTCCCTTTTCAGCTTCGATCCTGGTAAAACCCTTCGGGGGCAGAACTCTTTCCCGAAGGGTTTTGCCTTCCCTAAAAATCAGATTTTTCTCCCGCTCCCGAGTGATATCAGTATAATTTAGCTTATTAGTCCCACTGAACAGGTTTTTTAAACCAATCACCGGTTGATAAAAATATAGAACCAGGAAAACTAACATCAGCAGTATCAGTAAATTACGTAATTTTTTCATTCTTAATTCCTTCTCGGTATTCTCTATCCAACCTTTTCTTTCAATAAGCTATTTTATACCTGATTTAATTTCCCTCTGTTTAATTATGTTGAACCCCTAATCATTCAATAATCTATTGTTCTTGCTGCCGAGACACTAGGTATAGGAACATTGATGCTAGAATTGAAATAGGATAACTTAAATAGAAACTTCTCCTGGCTTAGTATTGAATTAAAATAGCTGAACTAGGAGGAAAATCTAATAGTAAAACACAAAAAACAATACAGTGCTGAATTCAAACAGGATGCGGTAAACTACTACCATTCATCAGGTAAGAGTATGTAAGAAGTAGCGAATGATCATCCTTAATATTTTGTCCCCTGCACTGCTGCTCCTTAAGTACATGCATCCCATGTGATAATCGTGTGGCTTGCCTCTTTATCCCCTACTAAAATGGAAGATATTTTTCAAATTAAAACAACTAAATTATTTTTCTTATGCCCCTGCATTTTGATAAAATGTTTTCAAAATGTTTTGGGGTGATTTTTTTGTTTGTGTATCATGACTTTAATATTTCAGTCGAGGAATATGAGAATCGGGGTAAGAAAAATGATTTCCCAGTAGTTGAACAATGCCCTAATTGCAAAAGTAGAACTAGATTATATCACCATGGCTTTTACTGACGTAATGCCATTGAAGAAAAGCAACATAGAATACCTATTTTACGGCTAAAATGCCCTTCCTGTAGGAATACACTTTCTGTTCTCCCAACCTTTCTCCTATCATACTTTCAATACACCGCAGATGTGATCTTAGAGAAGTTAAGGGATATTTTAATTGACCATAATATTGGCGATTATCATCAACTGGTACTTTTTTATCGGAAACGCTTTCTAAATCGATTAAACCAAATTGAAATGTTCTTCCGGGATGATGGATTTAAAGGGACCTTACCTAAAGACCCAAAAGAAAAAGCCACAAAATTGTTAAGAATGATCCTCGCTTTGGGGAAAGCCGCCTTCCTAAGAAGGTACAGGGGTCATTTCTCATACAACTTTATGGCACATTAATTGTACCATACCCCAGGCTTTCAAAAAAGATTTTATTAATTCCACAAATCTTTTGCATAGATATATTCTTTTGACCAATTTACAATAAAAATAATGGGTTAACCGGTTAACCTCCTATGTTAAGGAGGGATTTTCATGACTGAAAAAGATCGAGAAAACATTGCTTTATTCCGTTACGGGATTATTGCGCCCATTTTGAATGGCCAGGTCAACAATCAAACTGAGTATTTAGCTGAAGTGTGCTCTCAAATCCACCAGGTTCCATACTATGGTCCTAAGGAATTTGCTCCTAAGACTATTTCCTGCTGGTTGTTGGACTACCGCCGGGGAGGTTTTGACGGTCTGAAACCTAAACGACGCTCCGACCGAGGGCAGCCCCGTAAACTTAATCGGGAATTGGAAGAACATATTATTGCCCTGAGAAAAGAAGCTCGAAATCTTCCTGCCTCTGTTTTCTATGATCAGTTGGTGGAGAAAGGTGAAATTCTTTCTAAAGAAGTATCATACTCCACCATATATCGGCTTCTTAAAAATCAAGGTATGATCGGAAGAGACCATGTCAAATCCCCGGAACGAAAACGTTTTTCCTATGATACGGTCAATACTCTTTGGCAAGGCGACATGTCTGTTGGCCCATATCTAATTGTTAATGGTAAAAAGCTTAAAACTTTTCTCTTTGCTTTTATCGATGATTGTTCCAGGGTTATTCCTTTTGCCCAATTCTGTTACTCAGAAAAATTTGATTCTCTTAAAATGGTTTTTAAAGAAGCTTTAATCCGCAGGGGAGTCCCGAAAATTGTCTATGTGGATAATGGTAAAATTTATCGCTCTGATGTTTTTCATGTGGCCTGTGCCAGTCTTGGTATTGCCCTTACCCATACCCAGCCCTATGACGCAGCTAGCAAGGGGAAAATTGAACGTTTCTTTGGTACCGTCAAAACCAGATTCTTTCCTTTACTTAGACAAAAGCCAGCTTCATCCTTAGATGAGCTAAATCAAAGGTTTTGGCGGTGGTTAGAGGAAGATTATCACCGTAAAATTCATGCCTCTTTAGGGATGACGCCTCAGGATATGTTTCTTTCTCAGGTTAGCAGGTTACGTATGGTTGATGATCCGGCCTCTCTTGATCCTTTATTCTTAAAACGGGACTATCGTAAGGTAAAACATGACGGCACAATATCTATCGAAGCTAAACTTTATGAAGTACCTCCAAAGTTTATTGGTCAGCGTATTGAAGTACGTTATGATGAAACCGGGGTCTATATTTACGAAGACGGTATTCTCCTGGAAAAAGCTGTTCCTGTTAATTTTTCAGATAATGCCCATGTAAAAAGGGAGCGTTCCCTCTCCTTTAGGGCTATGTCTTCTGGGAAGGAGGGATAATGGATGTTCCAAACTTTTTATTCATTATCCAAAATCCCTTTTTCCAAGGAGATTAAGTCAATAGATTATTTTGCTTCTACACCTTATCAGGAAATGATCGCCCGCTTAGATTATCTGAAGAAAACCCGGGGTATGGGCTTGATAGTGGGCGAACCGGGGGCTGGGAAAACATTTGCTTTAAGAAGTTTTGCCGAATCCCTAAACCCCTCTCTTTTTAAAGTAATATATTTCCCTCTTTCTACAGGTACGGTGATGGATTTCTACCGGGGTTTGGCTGTAGGTTTAGGGGAAGATCCAAAGTTTCGTAAGGTTGATCTTTTTCACCAAATTCAGCATGCCATCCAGGTATACTTCAAAGAAAGAAAAATTACACCAGTTTTTATTTTGGATGAGATGCAGCTAGCTAAGGATATGTTTTTAAATGATTTAAATATTCTTTTTAATTTTTCCATGGATTCGGAAAATCCCTTTATTCTTATTCTTTCCGGCCTGCCTCATCTTATGGACAAGCTTTCACTAAACCATAACCGGCCTCTTTCACAACGGATTATGATGAGTTACAAGGTAGAACCGTTATCTAAAGATGAAGTAAAGGGATATATCCTTCATCATCTTGAACTAGCTGGTGCTAAACACACTATTTTTTCCGATACCTCGATTCAAGCCATTGCCTCTCTTTCTCGGGGATGGCCCAGATTGATCAATAAACTGGCTACCCATTCTCTTCTTGCTGGTTGCCAGGCAAAAAAAGATTTAATTGACGAAGAAGTAGTCCGGCTGGCGGCAACTGAATCAGGTATTTAGTGTCTGCTGATTAATTAGCAAAGCATTGATTTTACTGACTTTAAGGCTTTCGGATACCAGAATATCGTGCAAATATGAAAAATTTCTGATATGTTATCCAAAACAATTTGAAATTTTTTCACTTTGTCCCGGTTACTATGCCAATTTATTTTGCAAAAGATATGCTGGTTTAATTTGCAAAATCACACTTTGGAAAGGCCAAAGGTTCCGAGGCCGCAAACATAAGCCGCATGTCTTTCCGACCAATTGCTCCCAAATGTCGGGTTATTTTCTACTACAACTGAATCCCTGGACCAAAACCTTTTATCGAGAGAGGGTATTATACTATTAAATCCACTTTTTATCAGTGCGGAATTTAAATGCTCGCAAAGTTTAAATATAAAAGCCTGGCCTTCAACACGCGCATGCAACCATTCTTCCGTAGGCCAGGACATATCCCGTAGATTTCCTTCTTTAACTGCTTCAGTAAAGGGCAGGAAAAAAGCTATCACGGTTTTTGCCGTGGGCAACCATTCCAGGGGAGTCATGAATTGTTCCCCGATAATTGCCGGATCCTTGAATGTATTAAATAACTTATCATCTGACGCTCCAAAAGCAAATATCGGTTCTTCGAACATCCTCATACCAACCACACTCTCTGAAAGCGCGATTTCTTTAGATATAATATTATCCTCGGAATTTTGAACAAAATCTACCGCTAATTTAATTATATCCTCTTTCTGCACTTGCCTCTCCCCCTGTAAAATTACTTATTTGAATAATATTATTTCTTTATAAAACCAAAAACCCCTTTTATTAGTCACAGGAAGCATGAGAACCGTCCCTCCGCTTCCTATTGTTCCGCTCTAAGGGCAAGGGAAAATGAGTACATGAGGAACTTAATTATCAACATTACCGTCTGTAAGAGTTAAAGGAGGTATCAGTAAATGTATTTGGAAGCTGAGGTATACGGTTTGTTGAATTGGGGCTTTGCAATAGTTATGGCAATTCAACTACTTTTTTTAATTACTCTTAAATATGAACACAAATTTTGCGTAGAAGCATTCAGGTGGTTTATTGGGTATATCGTTTTCTTTTGTTTTGCCGGTTATAAACTTTTAGAATCTATAAATACCTTCGAACATAATAATTCTATGGGGTCGGAAAATGCATCATTGTGCATGGGAACTTCAGGTATTTTATGGTTTATTAGTGTAGTTTGTTTGTTAATAGGAATTTCAAGACTTGCTTCAAATAAAGTTTCAAGGGAAAAATAATTACCTCACGAAATTTTAATTCCAACTTTGAACATAGGAAAATTGCCTTTCTTAATATAGATTATCTTATATACTATAGATTTTAAAAGCTATGCTCAAAACACTTTGAAGTTTTCCGGCTGATACCACACAATAAATAAACCTGGCGATAAAAAGTGAATATTTGAAGGAGGCCCACCTATGAGAATAAAGCTGATAACTCTGGTTTATGTTGCATTAGTCCTTGTTTTATCTGCCTGCGCGGGACAAGATAATTCAGCCCGCACTTCTGATAGTACCACTGGGAGTGAAGCTGTCTCCAATACTGCAGAAGATATAAAAAGTGAAACCCTTCCATCAATAGCTTTGCCCCAAATCAGCGTTGATGACAGCCGTAAAAATAATAACGCTAGCTGGTTAGTAGACATCCCGGAGGAAGAAGATTGTGTTTACCAGGTGTCCAGCGATAACGATGTTTGGGTGACATTTTCCTTTAACGAGCAAATGAACAAGACGGATGTTTTGGCTCACTTAGTAGTAGAACCGGCAACAAAGATTACTACTGATTGGTCCGACAGGGGTTACCGGCATTCCCTGCGGGTGCGTGTTTCCCCCTCCACTGTAAACTCTTTAGAGATAGGCCTCAGGGCAGGAGCCAAGAATATTAATGGCACCAGGGCTCTGAGTAAGGATATAATGGTTACCCTGGAACGCTTTCCAGCCCCCTCAGTGGTAATGCACCTGCCCCAATACCCCTCCCTGAAAATGAAGGAATATGGGTTCTACTGGGCTTCCCCCAAAGATGCTGAGGTAATCATGGAATTTACCAAACCTATAGATAAGGAAAGTCTGGCTCAGGCACTGACCAAAATGGAAGAACAAAAAAAGTGTAAACTAACCTGGTTAAATGAAAAAAAGGCAATGCTTAAGTTTATTCCTCCGAGTGGAGAACCTACAACATACGACCTGGTTTTTGAAGGAGTAAAGGATGAAGATGGGGTGCTGGTAAGTTTTCCCTTCCATTCATTGAAGGTTACACCTGATGTTCAAGTAAAGGCCTTAAATCTTGCTACAGAAAAACAAACTGAAATTATTTCGGTTTCAGGGGGCTATGAAGGTGGTGTAGTCTCTCCCGGCGGCTCCAGTGCTGTTTTCTGGGAGCTGGGATGCGGCGTTGGGGACGCTTTTGTTTATCGTTACTGGCTCCATGATTTTACTAGTGGGGATAAGGTTTTTTTAACGGAAAGCGGTAGCTCAAGTGTCAAATGGTTCTCAAAGGGCGACCGGGTTCAGGTAGGAAACAAGATTTTTTCCGCCCAGGGTGAGAATCTAAAAAACCCGTTTAAAAAAAAACATATAATTGGTTTTGATATTGGTCCGGATGACCGGCTAGCTTATGTGTCGTGGGATGAACAAGAGAAGAAGAAGCCCAATGTGGATTTATTTTATCGGTGGGATGGTGAATGGCAGATAATCGAGAGTTTTAGCTACCAGCTGTTTAATAGCAATGGTTTTTTCCTGCCTATGGATCCGTCTTACGATCCATTCGGGAAAAAGCTGGCCGTAGTTAAAAACACCGCTGGCGATGCACAGATGGGAACTGCCGATGTTATTCTCCTTGACCTGAAAACAAAAGAGGAATCACTGCTTAAGGAACATGCTCTTAATGTGTTCTGGTCTCCCCATGGCGATTACCTGGCAGTAGGCAAAGTAGGCGGCGGAATTGAGATACTGACACCTACCGGTGATTTAATCTTGGAATTACCTGACCACAGATATTGGGACATTGTGGGTTGGACTCCCGCCGGTCAATATCTGATATTAAAAAAGCAAGAAGAGACCAAGTGGATAACCCAACTCATTGAGGCAAAAAACGGTAATAAAATAGAATTCCCCGGCATACCCCTTGGTATTGATTCCGATGGTCTTGTCTACTTAATAAGTGAGTAGCAAACCGGATTCTTATATAATGAAAACCAACCTCAATCGCCTTAACAACGTTATTAGAATTTTATTTTTCCTTATAACCTTACATTATCTATGTTTTCAACTAGTAGCCAATCATCCATATTCCCATAGTTACTTTTGTCAATTCCGAAAGGTTCTATAGCCTCCACATTCCCAATCTGAATTAAGACAATATATCTTTTTCCTGCCCATCGTTTAAATTGCTTTTCAGTCAATCTTAGTTTATCTTGATTCTTAATTCCTTTGCTTTCGCATCCACATAAACTACATGGTCAATTTTTATACCTCCCTTAATAAACTCTCGTTTTCTTCAATTATCTATGTTTCTTGTAGTTTCTCACTTTAATCAGTTCGAGCCTACTCTCTGGATATTGTGTAAACCCTGGTCGATGTGTGTTTTGGGGTATAGGAAACAGAACCGCTGGTGTTTTTTATTTCGGCCCTCGGGATTCCACATCAGCTCCAGGCGGCAAACCTCCCATGTCTTCCGGCATCATTGTGCCTAATTCCCTCGTACTGCCTATCCTAGAGATGGAACGTCAGTCATGCTCCACAGCTGGGTCTTATGCCCTCAAGGTAATATTCAATCTGACTGCCCCGGCTCAAGATTGTCAAAGTGCTTCCTAAGTTTACGTTGATTGAGCTGCCGTTCTATAATCATATCCGTTGCGGCCTTCGTATCTTTTCACATTACGGCAGGTTACAATATCTCCAGTACTTATGATGCCTTCATTAATCGGTTCATGTCATTCATCATTTTATTTGCGTCGTAGTCATATCCCTTGGTCAGAATCGCGAAGATTACTCGAATCAGTTTGCCGCATAGCGCTATAATGGACTGCATTTTGTTTAACGGATTATTCTCCCTCGTAAGATTCTTTTGGTGCAGCACACGGAATTCCGGATTGCTTGCCAGGATAGGAATCATTGCCCTGAATAAACCTTCCCGCAGTCGTTTTCGCCCTCGCTTGCTGATTGTAGTTTTGCCTTTGTGTTTACCGGAACTGTTCTCTCTCAGGCTCAATCCCGCCATCTTTAAAATTTGGCGTGGGTCCCGAAACCTATGGATATCTCCAATTTCACTAACGATGACTGCCGCCGTCACCATCCCAATTCCTTTGATCTCCAGCAGTTTTGCCGCATTGGGTACCCGCAGCAACAGTTCCTGCATCAATCTTTCTAAATCTTGCCGTTGTAATCTTATCATTTCGTATTGCGTCAGCATATTCTGCAAGGCTACCTCGGCCGCCTCGCTTCCAGCGGTGCGTCCAATTGATTCTGCTGCTGCCTTGACAAGTCGTTCTGCTTTTTTAAAGCTCGGTTTCTTTAGGTGCTTTCGCCAGATCCCCATTATCCTTTCTGTTCCGGCTGAGATTACTCTGGCCGGCGTCGGAAAGGCTCTCAGTGCCGTCAACGCAGTTTTACCGCTCCAATCCTTAAATACGTTGTTGAACTCAGGAAACCGGATATCCAGCCATCTTATTATCTGATTGCTTAGGGCATTGACCTGCTCTTCCAGCCGTTCCCGCTCAAGCACACACTCTCGAAGTTCCTGAAATAGGTCTTCCGGGATATATACGTCACGGAATCTGCCATCTTTAATCAGCATGGCGATAGTCTTCGGGTCCTTGCGGTCATTCTTTGTCGGACTATTGTCATCCAGTTCCCGAGTACATTTTACATGGAAGGGGTTAACGATACCCAGCCGATGTCCTTTTCTTTGCAGGTGATCTCCCAGCGTAAACCAGTAGTGTCCTGTAGGTTCAAAACCCGTAATGGCCTCGGTTTTTTCTTTCTGATGCATAATGCTTTGCATCCAGTTGTCCAACTCCTCGTAGCCCTGGGCACTGTTGCTAAACCGCAGTAGCTTTGCCAGTTCGATTCCCCGGTAGTCAAAGGCTCGTGCATAGTGTGTTTCTTTACCAATGTCAATTCCAACCACTAATGTTTCATTTTTGATTTGCAAAATCTTCTCATTTTGTGTACGCTTCATTATAGGGACGCCTCCTCAATCTTGTAATTGTGCCTTTCTTGTCCGGATCAGCACAATTACATTGTATTGTTAGGCGTCTCGTTTTTCAAAGTTCAGTTTTGTTCATTACAGGAATGCTCCAATATTCAGTCATTACTAACTGTTATTCTATACCAATGCCAATTATGCCCCTAATGTGTTTCGATAAATCTACCAATTATAGGATACCTGTAATCAAAACCTTTATATGATTTATAAGCTGCATAAACCGCCAAAACAATAACTATAAAATACATAATTAAAAATCCCAGCTGCAATGAATTAAATGATTTACCGTCATAATGTGAAACAAAACCAAACATTGCCATTACATAGTAAATACATAAAATTGCAGTCACTATTAATTGAAGTCCTATTGCCTGTCTACTCCTCTTATGAAAAACTGTGATTTTTCATTATTAAGAAAAAAATTGCTATAGCTAAAAATAAGCCGGGAATTTTAATTAGAATACACAAATGCGCAATGCTGACAAGTATTTTATCTCTTTGTTCTAAACCAGTCATTAAATCACCCTCACCTTACTATTAGATAAATAATATATTCCCCTTAATTCTTTGCAAAAATAATGCTAATAAATACTGAAGGGTTATCTGGTTGCTCCGCATTTATCACTCCATCATGAAGATTATCATCGTCTAATCCAAAAAGATCATAAGTATCCATGAAACCTATAACTCAATTCCCTAACTCAAATGCTTTGCTTTCATATATTTCCCTATTGATTCCCTCAAGGACAAAATGCAAGGTATCTTTCTGATGAAAACCCGGCACAGAGAAACATCTATGTAACGGTAACCCGTGTAAGCCACGAGGAATCGTTTCCTCTTTATTGTTTGTAACACAAATGGATGTTGGGCCGTCCGCTCCCCCGATGATCCCGATGGATGAGGCTGCGGTCGGGCTGAATTTGTCTTCCGGCGGTTCTGTATATCGGAAACTGCTGTTAAACGTCAACTTATCCCCTGCAGGTAAAGCAGGCTCGATTTCATACATTAACTGCCCAACATAAATACGCCTCTTTCCGTCTGCACCTAAGGGCAATTCCACAAGTTCTCCATTTTGGAAGTACAATGTATGTGTGATGCCGGTTCGGGGATGTTTGAAACAAACCACTTTCTCTTTTTCTTGGGTTGACATCTCAAAATGGATATCCAACGGGGAAAACCATTGGACCGGAAAGGTAGAGAGCTTGAGGTTTTTCACTCTCTCCATTCTGAATAAACGGCGCAGCTTTTGCATTTTGGCGTCTGTTTCCGGGTACGGCACACAAAAACGTGCGCAAGCAAAGCAAGCCGTCTCCTTGAGCAGGGCAGAATAAGCCTTTCGCACAAGTGTCAGTTCATCATCCGGTCGCGCCCAGGGTATACTGATCCCACTGCTGGAGGAATAGCCGTTTTCCACACGTTTCCCGTTTAACCATATTTCTTTGAAGTGTACAGCCTGATAGGGATGTTCCTGCTCTGCGCAGCGCCGCTCTAATGGTGTCAATTTCCCCTCGATGGCTCCATATTTTCCTAAATACGCACGGAGCTTTGTTTCGTCTAAAAAGGTAAGCACATCAAAAACAATCCCTTTGGAAAAACGATATATCGCTGGAATGCAGTGCTTTGCTCCGCCGTATGAAAACTGCCAATTCAACTTCTGGGCTAGCCCGGGCAGCCCTTTGTCTTTGCCCCATAGGCTGGAACTATAATATACTTTCATTTGCTTACCTCAACTTCCTATCGATTAACCACCCGAAATTCGCAACCCCCAATATTTAATCTCTTAACAACTTTTTCAGAAAACCTTCGGTGTCATTGAGAAACATTTTCGTTATTTGATAATGCTCCGTGTCTTCATAAACAATTTTCCTTAACGGACAATAATCAAAATCATAAATATCGGCGTTGGGAAATCCCATTAGAATCGGTGAATGAGTGGCAATAATAAATTGAGCATTACCCTTTTCCTCTAACTGATGCATCACCCTTAAAAACGCTAACTGTCTCTGCGGTGATAAAGCCGCCTCAGGCTCATCTAATAAATAAATCCCCTTTTGATCAAACCTGTTCAGAAATAAGGACAAAAACGATTCTCCATGTGACTGCCGGTTTAAAGATTCTCCTCCATATGGCTGGTAAACATCTTTCCCTCCGCTGAATGGGTCATTGGCTAACTCGTCCAAATAGCCGGCAAAGTTGAAAAAAGTTTCCGCTCTTAAAAAAAATCCTCCTTTTACCTTTGGCATCCATGATAATGTCAATATTTTTTCTAAAGATAGTTCCTCATCCTTTATCCCAAATATGTTATTTCTCCCGCCGCCCTGGGAAGAAAACCCACATTTATCCGCAATCGCTTCCAGTAAAGTAGATTTTCCCGAACCGTTTTCGCCAACAAAAAAAGTGACTTTCTTGTGAAAAGAAATGCTCTTCACCCCGGAAAAAGCCGGAATATTGAATGGGTATTCTTTTTTGTCTGGTACTGCAGCCCAATTGAATCGCACTTCTTTTAGGTATGGCAACAGAAAACCTCCTTTCTCCCCTTGTCGGATTCCAGCTTACTCACGCACCATTCGAAAGCCCCACTCTTCCCACTGCCAAAAAGTAGTCCGGATTTGGCCATGGGGATTAAGCGTGTACCTTTCTCCGATCATTTTTCGATACTCCCTTCCTCTACCACCAGTTCTTCTAAACCGTCGCCGTTGACATCCCGGATGGCGAAAGAAACAATGGGACGGTCCAGATTGGACGAGCACCACACAGGCTTAAAGGTGTTATTCTGCATTTTAAAAACAAACAGATGGTTTTTGTAACTTGCATCGGCACCGGTATCCCAAAAAGGACGAACCGTTCCAAAATTCCCGGTTTTCCACAGGGTGATAACTAAATTAACAGTACCATCATTATCGGCATCGCCCAAATCAAAGTTATCAACCGACCAATCCTTTGGTGATTGCCAGAGAAGTTCTGCTCCTTCCCGCACGGTAAGTGTCTGCCTGTCCAGAATATATTCCTCTCTTATCCCGTCACTGTCAAGATCTCCTTCAGCACAGAGCGGAGAGCCAAAACCCCTGCTCCGAAATATATCAGGCAGGGGGTCAGGATCAGAAAAAGAATTATCCCCATGCGGAGTGCGCTTCGGTTTACCATTTCTCCCCCGCATCGTTCTTGGACACTGTATAGCTCTTGGTCCAGGAAGGCCGTTCAGGCATTTCGTCCTCGCTTTCCAGCATCTCCAGCCACTTTTGGTCGGTCAAACGGTTATCAGTCGGCCAGGGAAACTCGTAATAGGAGTAGACCGCTCCTTGAGCGATGCGTAGTGTCCCGTCCACCGGCACAACGGCATAAATGTTGCTGACAAATCCAATACCTTCCTCCAAGACCTGACCGTTGGGATCGGTAGCCACATCGGCAATCAAGGCTGCCGGATTTTCATAAACGGCGGAAGGATGATCTACACCCTCGTCCCGCAAAGCCTCCAGCCAGAAATGTTCCAACTGTCCGCCAAAGCTTTTGATCAGCTCGTATTCCTCATCATCCAGGGGCTGATTTGCCAATTCCTTTTCCGAAATAACTTTTAGCTTTAAGGCTAGTTCCTCCATGCGCTCCAATGAGGCACCGTCCCCTTCATTAAGGAGTCCCCTGCTCTTTAAGCCCTCAAAAGTCATCCTCGTCAAGGCGGCCAGACGGGCATAAACCTCCGGATTGGGCTCCACATAACCTCTGTCATCCTGAGACATATCGCCTCCGCCCATTTCCGCATAGACCATTTTCGCATAAAGAATAGTATCATGCTTCAGTTCCGTCCAGCTGCCCAGATAAGTCTCCAACTGTTTTCGGGTCCAGGCCTGGTTCTGCATGAAAGAGGGATACCCCTCCCCTTTCGGTTCGGTAAGCGGAGCCAATGTATAGAGCCAAGACCAATATAGGTTTTGGGTCCAGATACCATCATCCAGCTTAGTTATATAATCCTGCATCTTTTTCATATTCTCGGGGTATTCTTTATAATCCGTTTCGCCCATACTTTCCAAAATAGAATATGCTTCCTGAGAGCCCATCACCGCTGGGATATCCAGGCCTTTGGGGAGCATGCGCCGCTCTCCTTGATTGTTTTCCCCTACTTCCCGATAGACCAGGTGCTGGAAAATAGCGGCGTCCAGGGTAAAGCGCTGTCCCATAAAACGAAAACCTTTGATCACCTTTTCTCGGTCGGGTTGGATGCTCTCATCAAATATAGGCATGGAATTGATAGCGGGCGGTTCCAATTTTTCCAGGCCTGCACAAAAAGCATTCCATTTTGCCATATCCCCGGTGAGAGTTTTTAAATTAGGCACTCCCCCGTAGGTTCCCTCCAGAATTTGGTGATACTCACTAAATCCCGGATCATCACTTTTTCCCACAAAGAAATTAGTGGGCTGATAAATACGGTTCCAGGAATCATAATTTTCCTTCCGGCTGAGGAGCAGTGTTATCAGGGCAGCTGATTTGGTTTCATCTTCGCCGGAAACGCGAAAAGTCATGCGCCCGTACCACATCATCGCCTGGAAATAGGCCTTCAACTCATCAGACTTGGTATAATGCCCCCGGGGAATGTACTGGGTGTAATCTTCATTTAAGGATACTGTCAATCCGGCATCACTGTTCCCTATGTTCATGACGGGCGAAGGCATCAAGGTTTCCCGATGATCAGCGATAAGCTCAAGCTCAGTTTTTACCTCCTGCTTAACATAGGAAGGTATAGTAGCCTCCGGGTCAAGGAGTCTGGCCGCAACAGCAAAAAAAGCCACGTTGCGCCGGGCCGCATTTTCCCAATCCGTTCCCTGGAGTTCCTGGTATTGGGTTTCGCTCTCAGCCAGCATGGACTTGGTCAATGAAAGAAGTTCCTTGTACAATTGGTCTTTCTCCAAGGTGCGCAGCAAATGGCTGAAAAAGAGATGATAATTATGCAGCATGGCATCGGTAGTGACAAAATTGGGAATAGAACTATAACGGTTGATTTCATAGATACTGAAAAACTCCCGATGTGGGCTGGGTGACACCACAAAGCCGTTCTTTGCCAAGAGATTTTTCGCTTCAGGTGAAAAACTAAACTGGTCCCTGTTTGTGACATTACTGAAATCGACTGCTACTTGGTAATCCTTTAAGGATGGATTAATATTAACCAGAATTTTTTGATACGGGGCAAATATACCATCCCCCGCTTCTAAAGAAACCGATGACAAATCAGCATCGGCTTGTGGGGAAGATTGACATCCGGTAAAAAAAATCGGTATAATCAGCAGCACCAGACAAGCAATGGTATTTTTAATGTTTTTTATTTTCATAAGTCAGCTCCTTTCTTTTTTTTATTTGACGAAATCCAATTGGATTTTGTTTCCATTTTTCGTTAATTCCATCCCTTCGTCTGGATTTCCATTAATCTTTTGAACATAGATAAACATTACCAGCAAAAAAAAATTGAACCATCTTCAATCATCAGTTACCCTGCCGTCTCCAGTAACCGGGATTACCTCGCCCAAGTATTTGGGAAGAGGTTTAAGTATTTTCGCTGTCAGAAAATCCTTATTTCGTGCCGCAATTTCCCTGAGTTCACTTTTCAGCATCACCCTATGGTAAACGTGCTTGTCGGCGGCAACCCCATAAGCTTCTAAACCTAATTCCCGAGCGATAAAAACCGCCCTCATCAGATGATACTCTTGGCTTGTGATGATCACCTTTTTTACTTGGAAAATATCTCGCGCCCGATATAAGCTTTCGTATGTACTAAAACCGGCATGGTCCATAAAGATATCTTCGGAGGGCACGCCTTTTTCCATAAGGAATCTTTTCATCGCATTTACTTCATCATAATCTTTCCGGCCATGATCACCGCTCACAATAATTTTCTTGGCCTTGCCTTTTTTGTATAATTCATAGCCGGTGGTTAAACGGTCCTTGAGCATCAACGAGACATTGCCATTAGCATAGACCCGGGCGCCTAAAACAAGAATAGCATCCCCTCCCTGGACACTTTCCGCTGCAGTAATATATTTTTGGCCTACTTCCTGGACATAATGATTAACAAAAAGAACGATCGCAAAAATAAATACAGCCAAAAAGCTCAGGCAGATTATGATCTGTTTTCGACGTTTATTCCCGGCGAAATTTTCATTAATTGAGTTTTGTTTTATCTTCATTTTTATCTGCCCCTCGCACTGCTATCTTTTCGACTTAAAGTTCACAGTTTAAAACCAAATATTATTATTTGTTACTTTTCTGAAATAGCCTAATAAATATAATAGTAATCAATGCTGGTACTATAGCCGCTCCTGCATTTATTTTTCTTGTATAAACCACTGAAACAACCCCAATAAATGTAACGATTGTAAAAACAATGGCAAGTATAATATATGTTTTTTTACCCATTCCATTTCCTCCAAATTTATATCTACTTCACATTTCTCTACAAATACGTCATCCCATACAAGTCAGTGATCCGGCTTTTCTTATTGAGTCAGAGAACGTATCCTGTCTTAGTGTCCCTTACTCAAAAAGGAAGCAAGAAAACCGTCCCTATGCTTCATCCGACTCATTCTGCATCCCAGAAAGGGTCATTCCGCCGGTCGGATTCAGGTGCAAAAGGCGAGCATATCAGTTTATGGCCTAAATAATAGCCAAACCCGATGATGGTCTCCACCGGTGCGAAATATCCGATGGTACTGTCAAACAAAAAATTGGCCGATCCGGCAAACTCTTCATCCGCCTGCCAGATGAGGACAGCAAGGGGTATTTTGGGGAAAGCGGCAAAAACCGCCGCACTGTCTCCCATATTGAGTTTCTTACCGTTTAGTGAGGCTGCGGCACGGTCAAAGGCGGCTATATCATTTTGAAAGGTATTTACCAGGGCATCAAGCAGCTCTTTTTTGAAAGCCGGATAGAAAATCATCCCCCCATTAGGTACTTCCTTGAGTGTGATCCACTGACCGGATGGTTCAATATTTGGAGCATAGGTAAGATAATGGAGGATCAGCACTCCTGTCCCCGGGGCACAGCGTCTGCCGGTTGATCGGTCAAATACCTCCCCTTTCTTTATATCTGCAATAAATGGCCTATCAAAAAAAGGCACAGTGTATTGACCTAAAGTGGCAGAGTATTCCGCAACAGCATTGGTACATACCTTTATTGGGTCCATCATTTGTAAGTCAGCTATCGCCTTATCAAAGGCAATTTGATAATTTGACCCCACTGTTAGCCTCTCCCCTTGTAAATTTTCATATAAATACTTCCTTTTAAAACTAAGAACTCCTTTAATTTTCCATGCTTCCCTATTTTGATTCGCGTTGAGACTCAAGTGTTTTAATTCGTTCTTCTAATTCTTCAATTCTTGTCTCTTGATGTATAAACACCTTAGCTAGAATGTTATCAATAAGTGATTTTTCATCGCATATTTCTCCCTTATTGAGTCAGATAACAGTCCCCTGAACAGCTGACTACCGACCAACTGTACAACTTTCCACTTTCTACTTTCCAACTTTCTACTTTCTGCTTTCCAACTTTCTACTGCCCAACTTATACTTGACACATCTTCCCCATAAAGAGAATTGTCCCAGTTTCATCATCTGCAATCACAAAGACAAAAGGCCGATCTGCAATGAAGGTCAATGGTTCCACAGCAGCACACTCCTCCATTTCCACAACAGTTGCCGCCGCTGCTTCGCTTCCTTCTTCGTTCACTTCAATCACTGCTTTATGAAGAACCCTGCTGATACAAATGCCTTCCCGGATGCCGGAAAAGTCTGCTGTGTCAGAAAATGCTTCCCCCATGCCCAGGGCGGTCAGGCTATCGTTCAAGTTCTTAATGCCATATTCCATTTTAAAACGGGGCAGCCTCAGCTGTACATCATCTTTTTCACTGATACTCTCTCTAATCGTATTCCACTGCGTTTCATCCAGCCCGGAAATAAAATCATGAATAGATTCATCCTCCTTTGGCAATATACAATACATTGCCGCCTTGCCGCTGCCATAAGGAAGCCGGACGGCTTTAAAGCCATCCCCAGCGCCATATTCTACTTTGCCGTTTTTGCTCATCATCATCACATCATGGGTAGTGCCGTCCTCGGCATGAAACTGGGTCTGGTATGTTTGCTTTTTATCAAATTGATTCGTCCAATCACCTTTAAAATAAATGGCATTAATCAAATACATGACAACATCCGGCGGAATCGGAGGATCGATCATCTTTTCGATTTTCTTGTTTGTCGCATCAAAGATCCATTGATTGATTTCATCCGCCGCCGTTTTCTCAGAAAAATCCAACGATTTCACAGAGGCATCAAATATCTCCTTGTTAACATTTAAAAAATCCTCATTGATCGCTTCCCCTTCTCTGATCCAAAGAGAATTTCCGATATTCAGTTCGACCTTTTTATCCAATTGTCGCAAATAGTGAAGCAGGTTCTGATAGCTCTCATTTAACAAGGCATCGTCAATACCCTCATAACCTAAAGCATGGGCCATCCCTTCTTTGGTTGTCGTTCCCGCTCCTTGATATGTCATCGTTAAAGCGGTAGAAATGCTTAGCGGTGAAATGAAGGTGTTCTCTTCCCCATCCTCCCGGTCTAACTCTTGAAAAATGTCAAAAGCAAACTGGGTATTTCCTTCTACAGTATCCCTGCTGATCTTATCTAAGTCATAATCCGCATTCTCACTGAAAGATCCCGCTCCAGCGAAACACCCGGAAAGTAATATCACCGTCAAGATCATTAAAAATATCATACTCAATCTTTTTTTCATCAGATCATCTCCCTAAACACTTGATGTCTATTTAGACGCATCCAATCATCTTTCTGTTCCATTAAAGCGAAATATGCAACCCCACAGCAAGTTCATATATTATTTCCATGTCAAGAATATATACTTTTATCTGATTTTTGTGTTATTTTTTTGTTTTATTGAAACATAAGAGGTGTTTTTTGCGTCTATAAGGATAAAGACACTTTACAAGGAGGGTATAAATCATGGAACATTTTTTAACCATACTATTAGGTTGCCTGAGTCCTGTATTAGTGTTCTTGGCAGTAATTTTTGGAGTACTGATAATAGCCGAAGGTAAATAATAGAATATTGGATTATGGTTAATATTGTAATTACCATTTGTAAATAATATAATTAAAGCAAACAAGTTTTTGACTTCATTGGGCAAATATGATAGATAGTGTTCATTAAGGAGGAAAGCAGCTGTGAAACTTTCTTGGGTTACATTATTTGTGAAAAACTTGGAAGAATCTTTAAGATTTTATCAGGAAATAGTAGGTCTTAACTTGGTTGAAAAGTTTAATGCCGGACCCGGTGTCGAGATTGCATTTTTGGGTAACGGAGAAACAAAAATTGAGTTAATACATAATGAAGCAATTAAAGAAGTTAATTTAGGTGAGAACATTTCCTTAGGATTTGAAGTAGACTCCCTCGATAAGATAATGGCTTTCGTTAAAGAAAAAGGGATAAACATCCATAGCGGACCGTTTCAGCCAAATCCTCACATTAAATTTTTCTTTATCATGGATCCAAACGGATTAAAAATTCAATTTGCCGAACACATATAGAGCATTTCCTTCTAAGATTAAGCATCTTCTTCGGAAGGTGTTTTTTTTATTTAAGATAATCATTACAATTTTTTATCAATGGCCCCTCCACGATAAATTTATTTAATTAGAGACCCATACCATTTTATGTTATATTGTTTTAGAGATCATAAACCTGATATTGCTCTCGGGTAATCACAGTCAAAAATACTATGACGCAGGTGAAAATCATGTCTTTAGTTGCCGGAATAGATGTCGGGTCGACATCAACAAAAGCTGTTCTGTTAAACGGATCGGAAAATCATTATTTAATCCGTCCCACCGGATGGAGTCCTCGTGATGCCGGAACCGCTATTTTAGATGATCTCCTTAAGATATCCGGTTTTTCCAAGGATCAGTTGAAAAAAATTGTTGCAACAGGATACGGCCGGGTCTCCCTTACCTTTGCTGACAAAGCGGTGACAGAGATTACATGTCATGCCCGCGGTGCCGCTTACTTAGTTCCCGGGCTTGATACGATCATCGATATTGGCGGGCAGGACAGTAAATTAATCAAAGTTAACAGTTTCGGACAGGTACTGGACTTCTTTATGAACGATAAATGTGCCGCCGGGACCGGACGCTTTTTGCAAATCATGGCCAATGCTTTAGGATTTGACGTTTCTGATTTAGGCAACCTTCCCCCGGAGGAACCGGTTACCATCAGCAACATGTGCACCGTCTTTGCCGAATCCGAGGTGATTGGTCTTTTAGCCCAAGGTGTCTCAAAAAATGCAATTGTTGCCGGCCTCCATCAAGCTATTGCCCGGAGAATTTCATCAATGGTCCGGAAACTTGGAAATTATGACAGAATCGTATTTACCGGAGGGGTAGCCCTCAATCGCGGCGTACATCAGTGTTTGGAGAATGAGCTAAGTAAGACGGTCTATATACCCAAAGAATGTCAATTAGCAGGTGCATTAGGTGCAGCTTTGATTGCCCAAGATTTACTGAGAAAGGATTAAATTATACTTAGGAGGATGCCAGATGAAAGTTAATTTTTTAGAATCGTTTAACGATATTAGAGATAAAAATATGCTTACTCTCAAAGGAGCAAAGGAGAATGGCCAAAAAGTCGTCGGCTTCTATTGCACTTACGGCCCACAGGAATTAGCTATTGCGGCAGGAGCGATACCCGTTGGTTTATGCGGCACCAGAGAGGAACCGATTGCCGCTGCAGAAGCCGATCTGCCCCGAAATCTCTGCCCCTTGATTAAATCTTCCTATGGCTTTGGGAAAACTGATAAATGCCCTTATTTCCACTTCTCTGACATTGTGATTGGTGAAACTACATGTGACGGAAAGAAAAAAATGTTTGAATTGATGCGTCAGTTCAAAAAGGTTCATGTAATGAATCTGCCCCAAGATCAACACCAACCGGCATCCTTGGAAATGATGTATGAGGAAATGGTCCGGCTGAAGAAAGTTCTGGAAGCGGAACTGGATACGGAAATTACGGATGAGGCCATTGGTGCGGCAATCAATGTGGTCAACCGTGAACGCAAAGCCCTGAAAGCATTGTTCGATCTAAATCAAAACAAACCGGCCTTGATTTCCGGATCTGACCTTTTAAAAGTTTCCTTCCAAATCAGCTTCCATTCCGACCGGGAGGAACGTATTTCTCTTCTTAATACTTTAATCAACGAAATAAAAGAAAAAGCTAAAGAGGGGTTTTGTGTGGGAGATTCCTCTACCCCACGCATTCTTCTAACAGGCACACCGGTAGGATTAGGCTGTGAAAAAGTGATTAACCTGGTTGAAGAATCCGGTGGTTTAGTAGTTACTATGGAGAATTGTGGAGGTTATAAAACCCTGGATTTGCCGGTAGCTGAAGACAGTAGCCAAGATAAATTAATGCTTTTAGCCCAAAGATATTTAAAGATTCCCTGTTCTGTAATGACACCAAACACAGACCGTTTGATTCTGTTGGAAAAAATGATTAATGATTTTAAAGTTGACGGGGTGATTGACCTTACCTGGCAAGCGTGCCACACATATAATATCGAATCTTATTTTGTTGCAGATCTTGTTAAGAGCAAGGCGAACCTTCCTTTCCTTCATCTGGAAACGGATTATTCAAACTCTGATTTAGAAACCTTGCGCTTGCGTATTAATGCTTTCTTAGAAATGATGTAAATGATATATTATAAAAAACCCGGGAAAACCCCCGGGTTTTTTAATGCCCTTTTTTCTGCAGAAACAAAAGGATTAAGATTACAGTGTAATAACCTGATCAATACCGGCGCCGCCTAAAACTGCATAAAGATTGGGGAAACAGCCGATACCGGCATTGCTAACGAGTTTATCCTCAATACCTCTTTTGATGGCACATTGATCGCAAGCCATGAGGACAGTGCCATATTTTTCGCTGATCTTTTGGAGATCCTCTCCCATTTCAGTAGCCTTTAGGAGACAAAAAGTATTGTCAAAGAAAAACATCATTCCTGCTACTTCGGCCCCATGTCTGTCATCCAAAAGTTGGGGAATAATCATCGTTTTGAGAATTTCATGGCTGTTAGTTGTAGAGAAAATATAAGCTACTCTCATAGTATTACTTCCTTTCCTTTTATATTTTTTAGTCTAATATTTTCAGGGCTCATGCAATCCCCTAAATCTATCCGGCATGTTCCATACCGATATTGAAGGATTCCGATAAATATAGGGCAAGTTGCTCCTTGTGATGTAAATATTTAGTGCTGTGCCGATTACGTGGACGCGCCATATCCAAGTAATAGTCAGCAATGATCTCACCTTCCCGCGGACTCATCACAATCACCCGGTCCGCCATATAAACAGCTTCATCAACATCATGGGTAACCATAATGGTTGTGGTATTAGCAGCCATGAGAAGAGTGTAAAGTTCCTCCTGCATCAATTGGCGCATCTGGAAGTCAATAGCAGCCAATGGTTCGTCTAAGAGCAGCAGTTCAGGCGCAGCTGCTATCGCCCGCATCACAGCAACTCTTTGCTTCATCCCCCCGGAAAGCTCCTTGGGATATTTTTTCTCGTTACCGCTAAGATGGGACATTTTTAATAATTGAGTAAGGCGATTTTGTTTTTCCTCCTTACTGGCATGGCGCAGTTTAAGGGCGTAAAGAATATTTTCTTCAACCGTCATCCAGGGAAAAAGGGCATAACCCTGAAAAACAAAACCTCTGTCCGGCCCGGGACCGTGGATCGGCATATCATTAATATAAATGTTGCCCCTTTCTGCCTGCAAAAAAGCCGGCAACGATCGTGAGAAGGGTTGTCTTGCCGCAACCGGAGGGACCGACGAGGCAAACCATCTCCTTTTCCTTTACCCGCAAATTAATATCTCCCAAAACAACATGTTCATTGTTTTTAGATTTATCAGCATATACCTTTCGGATATGTTCGATCCGTAAAATATCCCGTTTTCCCAAAATCTCGTATCCTCCCTGTATATCATAGATAGATCAAATCAACGCCAGCGCATCAAAATACCCCCGACAGATAAAAGTAATTTGTCAATTAAAAAACCAACCAAGCCCGCGATAACCATCAATGCCAGCAGCATATCCGTCCGCATCATGATTTGCGCTTGAACCATACAGTAACCGAAACCGGCACTGGTAGCAATAAATTCCGCTCAGATAACGGACATCCAACCCAGCCCGATGGCCAAACGCCCACCGGTGAAAATCCCGGGGAAAGAACCTGGTAGCACTACGTCTCGGATAACCTGCCATCTGGTGGCACCCAAAGAACGGGCGGCATAATAATAATTCCGGTCAATGTCTTGGACGGCATTGATGGTATTAATTATCATGGTAAAAACTCCGGTAAAGGCGATCAGAAAAACTGTAGGTCCATCTCCCAAGCCGAACCAAATAATAGCAAGGGGGACCCATGCCATTACCGGTACTTGACGCGCGGAATTGATAAAGGGCGCCAGAGCTTTATTGGCGGCATTGGAATAGCCCATTAAAAGACCAATGGGTACGCCAATGCAAAAAGCATAGCTGAAGCCCAACAAAACACGACGCATGGTGATGGCCAGGTTAAGCAATATCTCTTTTGAGGTAAGCGCCTCAAAAAAGGCGAAAACCACACTCTGAAAGGTCGGCAGCACCATATGGTTTGTTGTGCGGTTGCCGGCAACGTACCAGATAAGACATGCTGCAAGCAGGATTAATAAGGAATAGGAACGGCCATCGCTGACAGGTCCGGGAATTTTATCTCTGCTGACTGCCATTTGGTATACTCCTTTCTGCCCATTTCCTGAGAGAAAAGGAATGTCATTGCCTCGCAAAAAGGACGATATTCCTTAATTTCTGCTGCTGCATTTTCGATTGACAGGAGCAGGGCGGGATAAAGTTGGGAATTATAAAAATCCTTACTGACAACAAGTACGGAAGTAGGGATCTTTGACTCAATCAAAAGATACTGATAATCGAGAGTAACTGCTGTCGCAATATCCAAGACTGCAGCATCTATCTGTCCAGCACTTAAAGCATATGGCAAAGAAGTAGCAAGCACAGGATGATATGCAGCATCCGCATAATATGAAGCCATGAGAATTTCCTTCTGTCTTTCCTGCCCATTCATAAAACCGATGTGTTCCGGTACCTTCCCTGGGTCTTTAAAAACCAGCGCTTCACTGTTATAGGTGAGAGGTCCGGCAAGAAGAAAATCATCTGTTTTTCCTAAAAAGGCAGCTGCCGCATCAGGACACAAGACGGCAGCATCTAATTCTCCACTGGTAAGGCTCCAGGTACTTTTGCTGCTGCAGCAATCCATCATCAGGTAAGAGCTGAATCCATCAGTGAATTTAATGTCAAATTGGTTGCTGCCATAATGCTTAATGGCATAATTAACAAGCATCCCCGCGGTATTATTGGGACAGCCAATCACCGCAGAATCCTGCCTTTTTTCATTACAGCCAAAAACAAGGAAGGATACAATTAACACACAAAAAAATTGTGTGAACCTTAGCTTAGGCAATACCATCAATTTCTTTGGCAACTTTCATGAACTCTTCAAATGTCATGCCTACTGGTAAGACCGGGTCAACCTTTTCCTTGATAAATTTTTGGAAATCAGGTGCTCCGCATTCATAGGCACGATTCATGGCGTCAGGTGCCCAAACCTTATCCAATTCATCCATGGTCAAATCGGGATAATAATCTTCAGGGATATTCCAACGATCATGTTCCGCAAACCATGTTTTAAAATTACCTTCAGACATTTCCCAGTTGATGGTCCGGCCTTCGGCAATAATCTTCGTCCAAATTGTGCGCAGGCTTACTTCAACCGGAACATCAAAATACTCGGAGAAAATTTCTGCTGCTTTATAGGGGTGCTGATATAAATATTGAATCGAAAGAACATGGGCATACATAAGACGAGTTGCCAAATTGGGATAATTTTTAAGAAAATCTGTGTTGGCACCGAGTACACAGTGAATACCGGCATTTTCACCGGAAGTTTCATTGGTCGCTGATCCCCAACTCGTTGCCAAGATATGGCCGACACCTTCATATTCCGCATAGGAACCCCAAAGGGTCACAACAGGTAAAGCCATCTAATTGTCCAGCCTTAAATGCAAAATATTCATCATAATCCTTCATATCAAACACTTCATAATTACTGACGTCCACCGGGCAGCCAACAGCTTGGGCAACCTCATTCCAACTTGTCGTGGTTGCAGCATTACTTCCAATTGCCAGTCTCTTTCCAAGTAAATCATCTGCGGTTTTTATATCGTTTGAAACCACCAGATACCAAGAACCGCCGGTATGATTGCCGGAGGCAATGGCAAAGGGAGCACCGTTATTAATTGCGGTGACCTGTCCGGCTGCAAAACCCATATAGGCTGCATCCATTTGTCCGGCTGACATTGCTTCATAAACCTTGCCTGTCTTAGTCAAATTAAATTTGATACCCAGGTTCTCATAGATACCGGCAGCTTCACCAATAGGACCGGCTATCATATGATCACAATCCCGGAATCCGATTTCCACAACCTTGTTTTTTTCTTCCTCTGTCAATGCAGGCAGAGCTGCATTAATAGCGTCATAATCAACATTAACCAAAGCACCATACTTTTCTTCCCAAGAATCACCTTTAACATTTGTTCCCTCACTTTCTGAGGGTGTACTGCTGCTGCCGCAAGATGTCAGTATAAATAAAGACATTAAACAGCATAAGCAGAACAAGACACTCCGCTTTTTCATGGTATCCCCCTTTTCCTTTATTTTTTTAAATAAATTAACAGCAGTCTTCCATATCAGCAGAAAAAATGTTAAAAATTTCTTCATCCTGAATTCGATAGATCCCATAGCCAACATAGCTGCCCTTCGACCCAGAGAGGATGAATTCCGTAGGCGGTTTCTTATCAATATCTTTGAATTCTATAACTACATGTTCCAGAGGTGCCGGTTCCATCTTTGTGATGTGGGGAGTATCTCCTGCTAATATGGCAATGATTTTGTTTCTTTCCTTATCATAGGAAAAAACAACCAAGATATCCTCTTGCCCGTCATCGTTTAGATCGGTAACCGCACCCATTAAAGGAGTCTGCTCAAAATTCGCCTCATAGACGGCATACAGGGGATGTGCCTTCACTTCATCAGGTAACTTCATCCCTTGATTAAAATAAGGGTAAGAAAATATCACTGCCACTAATAACAGTGCCCCCAAAAGCCATTTGCCCCTTTTCACGGTCACACCTGCTTTATTAATATTTTTTTGAATTTCGGCCAGCGCGCCCAGACACAAAAGGCTATAATAATTAAAGCGCATATAGCTTCTAACCAATTGGGAAAAGAAACAGATAACTTATCTGCCAAGTCAAGCTTGCCCTGATTGATGCTGACATCAAAAACAGGCACGAAATCGACTAATATAAGGTTGGTTAAATAACCCAGTAAAACCGCTATTATAATCAGCGAAATACAATAAATAAGTACCGTTCGCTTGCCAATCATTCTATGTATACTGATAATCTCCGGCAGATTTGTTGCTGTCCCCGTTATTAGAAATGTAATGGCTACACCCGGCGCCGCCCCTGCCCCAATCAGCGCTGCAATGAACGGGATATGCCCAACCGCGCACACATACATAATTGCCCCCAGTACGGCAATACCCAGTATCGATACCATATCAGGCCGGCTGAGATATCTCTGGATAAATGACATGGGAACCATCGTAAAAATAAAGGCCGCCAAAAGTGCACCCGGTACAATGTATTGACTTACTTCCTTCCCTAAAAAACAGAAACCCCATTTCAACCCACTGACAACCCTCTGAATAAATGAGGGTTTTACCGACTTGGACATATCAGATTGCCCTATCGGTTGCTGCAGTGTTGCGGCCATGGGGTGCACCAACTCGTTTCCTCCCAAATAATTTCCAATGCTGCCAATAATAATCGGAATAAACAACCCTGCTGCAACATAGATTGCCGTAATACGCGGACCAAGAGTGGCCAGGGAAATCAACACTGCTGCCGGATTGATGATTGGTGTGGCAATCATAAAAGCCAATACATTACCCAGGTAAGCCCCGGAATAATAAAGGCTTAGACCTAACGGGATCACGCCGCAGCTGCAGATAGGCAGCAAGGCACCGGATATGGTAGCTTTAAATAAGGAAATAAGCTTTTTATTGCCCAAATTACGCTGCAAAACCTCCGGCCGCAAAAAATTGTGGAGCATACCCGCTAATAGAAAACTGAAAATCAACCAGCAAGAAACACTTTTCAGCAGGCTCCATGTATTGTAAATCAGTGATTCGATAAATTCCATAATTGTTATTCCATCTCACTAAGGGCTTTTTCAACCGCCTCGGTGATTATCCGTTTATTAAAATAACCTTCCTCGTATTTATCCCGGCCGTTAATGATCAGCATACCTCGCGTAACCATACCGTATTTGGGAATATAGTCCATATCGACCCCCGCCGTATAAAGACGTAAATCAATTTTGTCCGGATGTTTTCCCGCCAAATCCTTAAGAAGACTGCCGTAAGCGTCACAGCAAGGGCAGGTGTTAATGAATTCCAGCAAAACTTTTCCCATACTTACCTCCTCCCGATAGCTCTAATCAGCAAATCTAACACTATCGACCTTTTTTCTTAAAATTTTTGTTGTTGATAAAAATATAGCATTACGAATGAAATTTGTACAATAAAATGTATTTATTGGAAATGGCTGGTTTATAAAATAATTTTATAGGTGTAAGCATAATCCATTTATCTTTTCAAACTGCATCCGATATTGACAGTTACAATTTGTTGGATAAAGTCCGTATAATGGTGTAAAGGAACGAGCCAAATTTCTATCCTTTGGTATAATTAAGTCACCACAACTAAAAATACCGGGAGGAATAAAAAATGGCTCAACTTAATTTACCTTAGATACAGAAATTTTTAAAAGGACTATTTACACTCGAAGGACGAGATCGAGCAATGGCTAAAAGTGATGGAAGCAGTTTTAAAATCAGGTACTGAATGCTCAATTAACCGAGCAAATCGGTGCGGATCCTTATGAAAGAACCGATGAACGGTGTGCCTACCGTAATGGGCATCGCATGCGGCAGATGAAAACAAGGTGGGTACGTTAGAGTTACTCATTCCCAAAGGCTTCGAAATGGCCAGTTTTCTGCAAGATCTATTTCATCGTTATCAAAAGAAGTAGACAGGCTCTCGTACTTGCCATGATGGAGATGGTTATAAATGGTGTGTCTACTAGAAAGGTTGAAAACATTACGGAAGAGCTTTGTGGAACAAGCTTCTCAAAATCGACAGTCTGCAAAAGCTATGCGAAAGCCTGGATCCAATTGTTGAAGACTTCAGAAATAGGCCACTGGAAAAGCACTATCCTTTGTCATCGTCGATGCCATCTATGTAAAGGTTCACTTGAAAATAAAAGAGTTCGGTCGAAGGGGTCTTCTCGATGCCATAGGCGTAAATCATGAGGGCTATCGAGAAGTCATCGGCTTTGCTGCAGCAGATTCCGAATCGGAAACAAGCTGGAATAATTTTTCCAAAGTCTCAAGGAGAGACAGCCCAACAATGTAGACATTGTCGTTTTCGATGCTCATAAAGGTCTTATGAAGGCGATTAAGAGGCAATTCCAGGGAGCTGCATGGCAAAGGTGTCAAACACACTTTTCAGAAACATTCTGGATAATTGTCAAAAAGTATACAGCCGGAAATCAAGGAAAGACTTCGCCTTCTGTACGATGCTGCAAATGAGACAATAGCCAGAGAACAACTGTCCACCATGTTTGAAGACTATAACGATAAAGCCTCAAAGGCTATGAAAATCCTTGAAGAAGGATTTGATGACATCATCAGTGTTTTTAAAATCTTCCCCTCCAAATACCGCAAGCGCCTCAGAACGAGCAATAGCATTGAAAGATTGAATCAGGAAATTCGAAGAAGAGAACGGGTCATTCGAATCTTTCCGAATGAAGCATCTCTCATTCGCCTCATAGGTGCTCTCTTGATGTGGAACATGATGAAAAGTGGTCATCTGGGCGAAAATATCTGGAAATGGATCAGTACTTTCAATCCTTGAAAGAGAAACCACATCATAAAAAATGATAAAGTCACAGATGGCATAGAAGGAGAAATTTGCTTATACCGCCAGCATTGACATTAGCTTAAAAAATGCTCTTTTCGTAAGCCCGAGCGAAGAACTCATGACAAGCACCAACAAGGTTGCCTTCGTATATATCAGTATAGCATTTTTTACAAAGGCTAATGTCAATGCCAAAACCCTACGGGCTGGCTGGAAACCCTCTCTGGCTCCGTCTATGACAGGCAGATTTAAATACTAATATGGCTTAATTTGCAAATTTCAAATTACACACTTTTGGAGGACTTGACTTCAGTAGACCGTTGATCATCCAACATCGACCATGACACGGCCTTCACAGTCAAGGATTATTACGTCCGGCTCTCCACCTTGAAAACTGTGCACAGTATTAATACGTACCTGCCTTCCAATGTCCCGATCCTCTAATCTTTTGGATGCGCCGTGCCTGATGCCTGTAGAGGGTAGCAATTCCGACAAAGCTAACTCGTTTTTCTTTTATCAATCGGCGGAAATGGCTGCAGATACAAAGGAGCATTGTAAATATTATAACGCCCGCCCCCGGATGAGCGGCTGCACCATAAGGTTGAGGGAGGAGGTATCGGCAAAACTAATGGTTGCTATTTTGAATGCATCATAGATGAGTTTTGCTTCGTGCCCTGATCATTTTCTAATTGTTTGCCATAGAAAAAGCTCGTTCAGAATATCCGCTATCTTTGGGTTCATACGATACTGGGTTTTAGAGGAAAGACTCGTTTATCTTCCAGTGCATGATTTACATCGTTAATTTATAAAATATCAAAAAATGCTGCGGCCCAGCCATTTTTCGCTGCTTATCTACATTATCAACCGCAGATCGGCGGGAGCTGTAAAAAGTCACCAACGATAGTGATAAAAGAAGAAATCTTTCTCGCTGCCCAAAAAACATAAGGCAAAGGCGCCATACTGGATTCATCTACAACTAGTACATCAAAAGGCCGATCAGGAAATTGTTTTGCTGAAAAAGTTTGATTAAATATTTGGCAGCTACCAGCCCGGCATCAGAAAGGATGTTCTTAGAAAGCTCGTCGAGCCCTTTCTATTTCCTGCAATCGGGATCTGATAATATGCATGCGCTGTTCATTGGTACTTTTTTGTTCGGTGAGTTCTTCTTTCGTTAGCCCTAATTGTTTCAATTTCTGGGAATATTGTTTCCTGCTGGCCATTAAAGCATCTTCCTTTTTGGACAACAATTCAGACTGCATCTAAATGCATTTGTCCTCCTGGTCCTGAATAAACATATTCTGATCGTTAATCAGATTCGTTAACCGGTCAATTTCTTGTTTAATTTTTCCGGATTCAAACGGAGGAACCTCTTTTAATTGCACCGGATTCTTGTGCTTTCTTCAGCTTATCGTTGTTTATTTGGAGATTAGAACTAGCTGCCTTACATCATCTTTTTCTTCTGCGATCTGCTTTTTAATATAAGAAATACTATTTTATCAGATCTCCCCTTTCCTTGGTTAACTTATTTATTGATGCCTCCAGTTGGAACAATGATTGATATTCTTGGAAAAACTTTTTCAATTTTATCCCGTTCCATAAGCAGTTCATTTTTTCCCGGTTTAACGATTCACCTCTTTTAGCTGCAATTTGGTCTAAAAACACCATTGGAAACTTATCTTTTATTTCCGGCTTATGACATGTTCGAGGCGGACAGTTTACCCTCTTGATAATATGGAGTTTCCTCTAATTGTTCGACCACATCTTCTAATGCTTCATCGACAACCATATTAGCATGGGATACTAATAAAACCCTTCTTTCCGCACGGAGATGGGCTTCCACAGCTTTGGCTATTGTCTTTGTTTTCCGAGTGCAGGAGAGACTGAATCACGCAAGAGAATCAAAGGAGGCGTCAATCGCAACTTTTTGAGACTCATTGGGAGGATTGGGTTCATTGCTGTATTCAATATTTGTTTCGAGGAAACCATGCGAGATTTCCCATTAAGCAGCATTTCGCTTGTCTGAAAAAGCGTACCGGCATGGGGCAGAGCCTCCTCATATTTCTTGCGCAGCATTTTCAACCAAAGATTAGTCTTTAATTTAGCCTCCCCTACCGCCATTAATATTTTTTCTCAACTGATAATTGAACTTCCATTCCCTGTACTGACACGATATGGCACTTGTAACTCTAGCCATTAACCTCAATTTCCGCCGGTGCGTCATCAACTGTAACCAGAAAATTCTCCAAGTAAAAAAGATAGATAAAAAGACCGGCATCCTCTCTAAGGAACTGCCCATGATTAACCTTTACCACGCTTACCTTTACCAGCTTTTAATGCCTCTATTTCTTTCTCCAAAGCCCTCATAAACTCCGGGATAATTTGATTTGCGGTAACCATTTTTTTCTCCTTCGCTAATACTACTTTGGCCGGTGAATATGACTAGGCCAAGGCTCCTCAGGCGATGGGGCTAGATATCCGGCGGTCCGGGAGGTGGATCTAATACAGTCCAGTATGGTTTCCATTTCCATGGCCTTTTCGTTAAATCCGTAAATTTTTATGATCTGTTCTTTAGTCCTGTATGTTCTAAACTTAGCATCATCGTTGCTTTTAACGATGAAATGTCTCCATAATATAATCCACATCGTCCCGAGCAATACCGTAAAGGTGAAAAAAGGCTGCGTCCAATAAGGCTAGTCACGTGTTAAAAATCCGAAGTGTACACCTCCGTTAGAGGGGAAAATAATTAATAGGTATTTAAAGTAAAACGTTTAACCTTGCTATATTTGCTCTTACCGTCTGAAACGATAGGCTCAGCTTAATGTCTGGACTGTTTTTATTCTTTTTATCCGTTCTCGGAAACAAGTCGATATATTAACCGCCAATGTTTCAATAAACCTGTTTCAGCTATTGTTGAAATGTGTGGATAATATGTGGAATTTTTACACTTCTGCAAAATCAAACCGTGCTTTTTCATTAGCCACAAACCGTTCTGCATCAATTATGTAGTGTTCAGGAACAATATTGAAACGTCGCACATCCAGCGAATAAAGGTAATCATTTTCGATGTGATAGGTCTCATCAACATATTTCGAAGAACGTCATTTGTTTGCGAAGACGCTCTCGGGCTTCTCCATCTTGCTCTATATATGCACGAAGGATTAGCATTTTTATGTATACAGATTGCTCATTCGAATATCTCTCCATCAGACATTGTGGGGTAAATTGGGAAAGCATTTGGTAGTAATCAAAGTTGGGTATAAATGATTTAATGAATGCAATACCTTCTGGAATTTGTTCTTCGGTTAATTTGTCTTTCCCTTCATTATCATGAGTCGGTTCATTGCGTCCATGTATCAGGCTTGACAATATATTATAAGCTTCTGATTCTTCCCTTGGATTCCTATATTGATGTTCGATGAATTTACGGAGGCAACCAACTCTGGCAGCAATATCAATGGCCTCATCAGAAGCTAGTTCTTTAAGCAAAACTACAGAAGACATCAAATCTTCGTTCTTGCGGATAGGCGTACATTGCAACTGACCGTTTACGTTTTCGAAATATGTGGCACAAACTGCAGAGAAGTCTTGTCGCCCAGCTCCTACTTGAATATAGTCGATAACTGGCTCAAAATCATGCGTCAGCATTAACACAGTCCTTTGATAGAGGCTGTTGTAACTGATAAACTAAATTGAACAGAAAACAACAAATAAGAATAAACAGTATTTACCACAATCCTCCAAATTAGCTATGATAGAGCTGGAAATAAAATAGCTTTTATCATAGCAGAGGAGGAAGCAATGAACGTAGTAGAAGGGTGGAATATGTATTTAGATATCCAGGATCTTAAGAAAATGCATTTTAACGTAAGCCAGATATCAAGGCGGCTAGATCTATCTCGAACTACAGTTTATAAGTATCTGGATATGACTCCAGAAGAAATGGAGCAGATTTTAGAAAATCGAAAAACAAGAACTAAGAAGTTAGATAAGCATCGGGAGTTAATTAAATCCTGGTTGATGCAATATCAGGATATGACTAGTGCACAGGTGTTCGACTGGCTGCAAGAAAGAAAACTGGATGGAGGTGTTAGCGAAGGAACAGTCAGGAATTATGTCAGACAATTACGAGAGGAGTGTGGTATTCCCCAAGTTAAGTACTTGCGTCAATATGAGTCCGTTGATGAATTACCTGCCGGACAGCAAATGCAGATGGACTTTGGACAAATCGGCCTACGTAGTAGCATTGGTAGAATAGTAACTCTTTACTTTGCGACCTTCGTACTGGCCCACTCCCGGCATAAATATGTGGAGTGGCTGGATCGTCCGTTTACAACTCGAGATTTAATAAATGTCCATGAAAACGCATTTGAATACTATGGAGGGATGACTAAGGAAATTGTATACGATCAGGACCATCTAATATTGGTCAGCGAGAATGCTGGAGATCTGTTACTTACCAAAGAGTTTGCAGATTACCATAAGAACCGAAAATTCAAGATTTACATGTGTAAAAAAGCAGATCCGGAAACAAAAGGAAAGGTTGAAAATGTGGTGAAATTTGTAAAAAGGAACTTTGCCAGGAACCGTACCTTCCATAACCTCGAAAAGCTGAACGAAGATTGTTTAGCCTGGTTAGAGCGAACCGGTAATGGAAAAGTTCACAATACAACAAAAAAGATACCGGCTGAAGTGTTTGCCTAGAAAAACAACACCTCGTCGGTACCCCACAAGATAAATTTTTCAACTACTAAGATTATAACCAAGTGATCGTAAAGACAATACCATAACCTATCAAGGAAATCGTTATGCACTACCGCTGGGAAGTTATGAACCAGATCGCAAGGTTACTGTACATGAAGATGAAGGGTATGCTAATAATTTCAAATGAAGAAACCCAGCAAGAGACTATTCGTTATCCCTTATGCATAGAAAAAGGCCGCCTCATCAAGAGCGAGTGACTGCCGAGAGAAAAAGATAAAGGGAGTGAAGCCTATCTGAAAGAAGTGGTTCAGATTCTAAATGACTCCCGGAAGCAAGCAGCTTTCTAAACCAGGTGCGGCAGGACAAGCCCCGCCATAAGGGACCAGTTAAAAATTATTAAAGATCATAGTAAAGATAAATCCCCTGAACTAATTGAGCAGGCCCTGAATTATTGCTTGAAAAATCATCTTTATGAACAACAGTTTTGTTGATACATTAAATTATTTGCCAGCATTAATTGTCCGGCGAGAGGAAAACGAAATATTGAAAATACCCTTCAGCCACTTCATGAGAATAACCGTTCTGTTTTTAAGACCCGGGTAGAAGTGCGGGATATGGGTATATATATAAAGTACAGGAGTGAATCAATGTCAGTAGAACTTGAGCAACTTAAAAACTACATGACGCTTAAAAATAACGGAAGCCGCTGCAGTGGTAGATGAGATGTTAATGGATGCCCAGGTGAAGGAACCCAGTTATCAATCATTCCTGATGAACCTGATGCAGCATGAGATTGGTAAACGAGAAGAAAAACAATTAGGAAGGCTCTACAAATTAGCTGCCTTTCCCGAACATAAGACCTTAGATGATTTTGATTTGTCTGAGCAACAGTCTCTAAGCAAAAAGCAATTAAAACAGCTACAAGAGCTTATCTGGCTGGAACAGGCCTACAATCTGATTCTGCTAGGACCTCCTGGAGTTGGGAAAACATGTTTATCCATTGGCCTGGGGATTGAAGCCATAAGCCGAGGTTACCGTGTAACTTTTATTCAGATGGATGAACTGATCCGTCTTCTGAAAACCGAAGAAATCAGCCGCAACTCCAGGGCAAAGGTTAAAAGAATGGTCGGTTCTGACTTGGTGATTATTGATGACTTAATGTTCATGGCTATTGACCGCCACGAGGCTAACCTCTTTTTTCAACTAATCAACAAGCTCTATGGCCAGACCTCAATTATCATTACCTCCAACAAAGGTCCAGAAGACTGGGGCGACATCCTGGGTGATCCGGCGATTACAACTGCTATTCTGGATCGCTTAATTCACAAAAGTGAGGTTATCCACCTAAGCGGTGACAGCTATCGTTTGAAACATCGCCAAACCATTTTTGGCAATAATTAGGTGTCCAAAGTTATTTATCATTTTTTGTTCATTTTGCCCGGCGGTTACAGCTGTTTTCCTTGTCACGGGTTTTGAAAAGCCTATTTATGATGGCGTATTTCTTGTTGCTATCAAACGAAGATATTGGGTCGTCAAGTATAATCAGCTCAGCGTTACGACTAATAGCATCAAACATAAACAGGATTAGAGCAAAAGCGTGCTTCTCGCCCCAGCTAAGAGTGTTTTCCGGGTGACTTAACGTCACCGGGATTGCCATCCGGCAAAATAAACTTAAGTAGGGCTCTTGCATTATTTTCGCCATTAATTTCAACATCAAAAGTATACTTAAATCCTGCGATGCTCAGGAAGTCATTGATGTCTTGTTTTCTGTCCTTGACTTTGTCCTGAATGTACTTGTTGTACTTCCCGATTTCGCCTTTAAGAACCCCAACTTTATCCAGGAGACTTTCCAATTTCAGCATTAACTGTTTCCATCTCAGTCTTAGTCAATTCTGAAACAAAATAGACATCTATAGCTCGAAAGTCAACCTTCATATCCGCGAGTTTGGATTCCAAAGTCTGTGATATTATCCCTGTCAATGAATGAACCGTTGAATGATACTATCGCAGTTAATCTCTCGCGAAGATAGTGTGCTTCCGCGCAGTTTAGTTAGCTGTGCTTCAAGAACTTTTAAGTCCTCTTTCACTCACCTGTGGCTTGCCTCTTTATCCCCTCCTAAAATGGAGGATATTTTTCAAATTAAACCAACTAAATTATTTTTCTTATGCCCCTGCATTTTTGATAAAATGTTTTCAAAATGTTTTTGGGGTAGTTTTTTGTTTAATGTATCATGACTTTAATATTTCAGTCGAGAATATGAGAATCAGGGTAAGAAAAATGATTTCCCAGTAGTTGAACAATGCCTAATTGCAAAAGTAGAACTAGATTATATCACCATGGCTTTTACTGACGTAATGCCATTGAAGAAAAGCAACATAGAATACCTATTTTGCAGCTGAAATGCCTTCACTGTGAATACACACTTTTTTCTGTTCTCCCAACCTTTCTCTATCTTACTTTCAATACACCGCAGATGTGATCTTAGAGAAGTTAAGGGATATTTTAATTGACCATAATATTGGCGATTATCATCAACTGGTACTTTTTTATCGGAAACGCTTTCTAAATCGATTAAACCAAATTGAAATGTTCTTCCGGGATGATGGATTTAAGGGACCTTACCTAGGAGCCAAAAAGAAAAAAAGCCACAAAATTGTTAAGAATAGATCACTCGCTTTGAGGAAAGCCGCCTTCCTAAGAAGGTACGGGGTCATTTCTCATACAACTTTATGGCACATTAATTGTACCATACCCCAGGCTTTCAAAAAAGATTTTATTAATTCCACAAATCTTTTGCATAGATATATTCTTTTGACCAATTTACAATAAAAATAATGGGTTAACCGGTTAACCTCCTATGTTAAAGAGGGATTTTCACTTGACTGAAAAAAGATCGAGAAAACATTGCTTTATTCCGTTACGGGATTATTGCGCCCATTTTGAATGGCCGAGTCAACAATCAAACTGAGTATTTAGCTGAGTGTGCTCTCAAATCCACCAGGTTCCATACTATGGTCCTAAGGAATTTGCTCCTAAGACTATTTCCTGCTGGTTGTTGGACTACCGCCGGGGAGTTTTGACGGTCTGAAACCTAAACGACGCTCCGACCGAGAACGGCCGCTAAACTTAATCGGGAATTGGAAAAGTTTATGTGTGCCCTGAGAAAAGAAGCTCGAAATCTTTGCCTGTTTTCTATGATCAGTTGGTGGAGAAAGGTGAAATTCTTTCTAAAGAAGTATCATACTCCACCATGTATAGAAGCTGTAAAAATCAAGGTATGATCGGAAGAGACCATGTCAAATCCCCGAAAACGTTTTTCTATGATACGGTCGGCCTCTTTGGCAAGGCGATATGTCTGTTGGCCCATATCTAATTGTTAATGGTAAAAAGCTTAAAACTTTTCTCTTTGCTTTTATCGTGAATTGTTCAGGGTTATTCCTTTTGCCCAATTCTGTTACTCAGAAAAATTTGATTCTCTTAAAATGGTTTTTAAAGAAGCTTTAAAATGCCAGAGTCCCGAAAATTGTCTATGTGGATAATGGTAAAATTTATCATGATGTTTTTCATGTAGCCTGTGCCAGTCTTGGTATTGCCCTTACCCATACCCAACCCTATGACGCAGCTAGCAAGGGGAAAATTAGACGTTTCTTTGGTACCGTCAAAACCAGATTCTTTCCTTTACTTAGGCAAAAACCAGCTTCATCCTTAGATGAGCTAAATCAAAGGTTTTGGCGGTGGTTGAGAAGATTATCTGTAAAATTCATGCCTCTTTAGGGATGACGCCTCAGGATATGTTTCTTTCTCAGGTTAGCAGGTTACGTATGGTTGATGATCCGGCCTCTCTTGATCCTTTATTCTTAAAACGGGACTATCGTAAGGTAAAACATGACGGCACAATATCTATCCATTAAACTTTATGAAGTACCTCCAAAGTTTATTGGTCAGCGTATTGAAGTACGTTATGATGAAACCGGGGTCTATATTTACGAAGACGGTATTCTCTGGAAAAAGCTGTTCCTGTTAATTTTTCAGATAATGCCCATGTAAAAAGGGGCGTTCCCTCTCCTTTAGGGCTATGTCTTCTGGGAAGAGGAGGGGATAATGGATGTTCCAAACTTTTTATTCATTATCCAAAATCCCTTTTCCAAAGGAGATTAAGTCAATAGATTATTTTTGCTTCTACACCTTATCAGGAAATGATCGCCCGCTTAGATTATCTGAAGAAAACCCGGGGTATGGGCTTGATAGTGGGCGAACCGGGGGCTGGGAAAACATTTGCTTTAAGAAGTTTTGCCGAATCCTAAACCCTCTCTTTTTAAAGTAATATATTTCCTCTTTCTACGGGTACGGTGATGGATTTCTACCGGGGGTTGGCTGTAGGTTTGGGGAAGATCCAAAGTTTCGTAAGGTTGATCTTTTTCACCAAATTCAGCATGCCATCCAGGTATACTTCAAAGAAGAAAATTACGCAGTTTTTTTATTTTGGATGAGATGCAGCTAGCTAAGGATATGTTTTAAATGATTTAAATATTCTTTTTAATTTTTCCATGGATTCGGAAAATCCCTTTATTCTTATTCTTTCCGGCCTGCCTCATCTTATGGACAAGCTTTCACTAAACCATAACCGGCCTCTTTCTGGCAGTTATGATGAGTTACAAAGGTAGAACCGTTATCTAAAAGATAGTAAAGGGATATATCCTTCATCATCTTGAACTAGCTGGTGCTAAACACACTATTTTTCCGATACCTCGATTCAAGCCATTGCCTCTCTTTCTCGAGGATGGCCCAGATTGATCAATAAACTGGCTGCCCATTCTCTTCTTGCACTGGTTGTAGGCAAAAAAAGATTTAATTGACGAAGAAGTAGTCCGGCTGGCAGCAGCTGAATCAAGTATTTAAAAAGCGACCGGTTGGGAAAATCGCCGGTTTTTCTCTTTATTCCGGATACCAGAATATCAATGCAAATATGAAAAATTTCTGATATGTTATCCAAAACAATTTGAAATTTTTCACTTTGTCGATTTGCCTGCTAATTTGTTTTACCTGCAAAAGATATGCTGGTTTTAATTTGAAATCACACATTTCGATCGGGATGTAATTGCCGTTCATTCGTTTCAATTCCTCATAGGCAGGCTAAAAACCGTGATTCTTGTAGTCACCCTGGTAGCCTCAGATTCGTTTCAATTCCTCATAGGCAGGCTAAAAACACATTTTAGGCATGCAAATAACGTTTTTTACATAATATTTCAATGATCCTCAAGCAGCAGAATATAAAAGTGAGATAAATAAACGAATTATTTGTCGTCGGTCTCCAGAGGATTTTACCTCATAGGACAATGACGACATATTCATTCTTGGTAAAAAAATTCAACAGACCCTTATTCAAATAATAAGGTCTTGACCACCATTGAGCACGCCCATAATTTCACGCTCATTATAACGCATAGTTCGAGATGAATAAATGATGACCGAGTCACTGTCAGGATCGATAATCTGTTCCAGTTCCATTTTTAGCTTGTTCATATTGCTTAAGCTAATCTCGCCCTCCAAAACGGAATTCTGAACCCAGTTTAGATATTTCCTGCAGAGTTTAAGCACTTTATTGACCCGTTTTATTCCAACATCGTAGACAACAATCACAAACATAGACTCTCCTCCGTTTATAAGGCGATTTTTTACCACTGCGAAACAAAAGGCTCATAATTCGATTCCCCCATCAAATGTTTCTCTAGCTTGTATAATTCCAAACGCAGTAAGCGACGATAGGATACTGGTGAACCTATACTACGTGATTAATGGTCCTTTTTAGACGGTTTTCCAATTCTTCGACGAACACTCTCCTACCCGGTTCCTTAAGCAACAATCCATAGCCATCTTTTTTAAAATCTTTATTACTGATCATTTTCTTACCGATCAGTGTAAAGATTACACGATCTACAATGATCGGTTTAAAAACCTCCGCTATATCGAGGTTAAGGGAAAAACGTCTAAAATTCGTGGTATGCAAATATCCGATTCGTGGATCTAGATGGATTCGGTAAATTTCGCTTAAGATAGTTGAATAAATGATCGAATTGCCAAAACTTATTAAGGTATTCATCTCGTTATGAGGAGGTCGTTTGGAACGGCAGTCAAATGCAAAATCCTTTTGCCGTGGATAGCATCGAAAGCCCGATAATATTGTTCCCGAATGTTTCCTTCAATAGCCATAAGAACCTTGATATCTGTGGATTCAGCTATTTTTTCTGCCAGGTTCTCAATTCGTTTCAACGATTCTGCCACATTCTTTCCGCGATTAACATAATATTTGAGGACTTGACGGATATTACACTCGGCACCGGTTACCAATTGTCGGGCGATGCGCAATCTAAAATCAGCATTGAGATAATGCTCAGCTTGGCGAAGAATCATATACCCGGAGTTATAGTGCTCCCTAGGATAAAACGTTCCCATATAATAGCCATAATAGTTGAAGTAATGAATTATGATTTCCTTCTGAGTGCAAAATTCTAGAAATCGCTTATTCAGATCGACTTCACCAAATACCATCAGTTCCGAAGTATCTTCCACAGGAATAAACTTACGATCTCCCTCTTCGCTTTCAAAGAAGATCGTGTTGTCTTTACGTTGCAAATGCCCGTTAGAAAATATGTAAACTGTTTTTTTCAAATACTGCACCTCCCTTCCCGTCTAGGACCAACAGAACTCTTTATAAGCACAATTTTTACATAGAGCTATTTTTTTGACTGGCGGAGGTTGCTCTTGCAAAGCAATGGTATCAATTTTTAAGGCAGTTGAATCCAATTCACGTTCAAGATCTAGTGTTAACTCAACCTGCTCTTTACGTTTCTCTTTAGGAAAAAGCAATTCACCTTTTGCGGCTATGCCCCGCTTTTTTAACTCTTGAAGATAAAAAGCGAGTTGCATACGCGCACTTTGCAAATATTTTGAGCTTTTCTTAACCTCTCCAATCACTATGCCGTCTTTGTCCTGTCTGATGATATCCAACTTGATATTCCCCAGAGATAACTCTTTTTGTTTATCGCGGGCATAGGTATTCTCATGGATAAAACGCCCAAGATCCATATTAGGGTTATCCTCGTCGGGGTTGATCTGATGAACCATTAACCAAACCTCGCGTGGACAACAATAGTAATACCAAATTAGGGTTCCTGTTAAATTGAATTCTACTCCAATACCCATCAAATCACCCTCTTAAAAAATCATAGTTTCCCCTTCAATATTTAGTCCACCGGCTTTGTTATAGTACCCCTGTCTAAGAACCCATAATTCTCCCGGGAGTTCATTGGCAATCTGTAAAGGGTTGAATCCAGGCTTGGCATCAACCTGGATAGAGACATTGGCGACCCGCGAAGCTAAAGACCGCCATGCTTCCCTACGTTCCCAACGGTCCTTCACCGTAGCAGCCGCCGCCAAAGCATCCAGAAGTTCCGGATCCTGTTCACTGACTATAAAAGTATATTGAAGACGTTCCTTGCCGCGCAACCATTCTTTAACAGGTGTATCGTCTAGCCATCTTATGAAACGCTCTAAATGTTCTTGCCCCGTATCCTTTTTCCGGGACAGCTCGTCAAAATAGCTTTCGGACAATGACAATACCTCCTCCTCAGGCACGTCACTGCCCTCCTGCAAGAGGGAGCGGGTTACCTGTAGATGAATTGCGTCATAAATCATAGCCGAGTATCGATGACCATTTTCGTTGGTGATATCATAGATTTCCACTGTGCCCCGTGGGCCTTTACCCTCACGATTGCATCGGCCAGCTATCTGAATTAAGCTATCAAGGGGGGCAAAATCCCGCAACACCAAATCCATGTCAATGTCAACGCCAGCCTCGATAGATTGAGTTGAAACAACTATACATGGAGTCCCTTCTTTTATTTCATCAACTATTTCCATCCGGTCTTTTGGAGTCACATCAGAGCTGATAAAATAGAGGGGAATGTCACGCTTATCTTCCGGCCACTCTTGTTCAAGTAGCTGCCACACCTTACGAGCACTTCCCCGGGTATTCAGAGTGATCAAAACACGTCGCCGCTGTTCGAGCCATCCGCCTAATCGCCCCTGTATACTATCACAGAATTCATCCAAACTAATCATTTCTTCTAAATATAAAACCAGCCTATAGCGGGATAGTGTTGAGAAATAGGCTTTATAATCCTTAAGCAACGGTATATGGTTTGTGACAAAAGTGGGCAAAGTAGCTGACATCAGCAAAAGTTTACTGCTACCTAAATTCACTAATCCTTGAAAAATCCGATCTAAGGGATACCAAAGTCGGCAGGGTAATGATTATACCTCATCCATTACGATTAGTGCATCACTTAAGTGATGAAAACGCATTTGATAGCGAGCCTTGGGGTCGATTAAACTCATCAGGAACTGATCGTAGGTCGTGATAATCAGTTCACTTCTCCAAGTGTCCAGGAAAAATCGTTCATCCTTTGTTTCCATTCCTTCAGAATATGTGCGTTCTGCCAAAGAGTGACTGCTCAAAAGCAAGCTTCCGTCGTGCTTCACCCCTCCAATACTTAACAATTTTATGTACTCTTTTACAGTTTGGTCAATTATGGAAAGGAAAGGCAACACCACGATGATCTTTGGTGGATTCTCACCCCTTGCCCTGATTTTCTCCTGTAAACTCAGTGCCCAAGTCGCTGCTAGTAACGTTTTTCCGCAACCTGTAGGGGCGACCAAACTGAAGATCCGTCCATCCTCTTGTGCATGAATGGCCTCCTTAACATCTTTGCGGATTTTTGTTCTCAATGGATTTGATCGTTTCTTAATAGAAGGATCCTGTATCAGTTGCTCCACCCAATCTGCTTCCCAACGTGGCCTATGTCGCTGAAGATAAATTTCCGGTTGAGTAACGGCCAGCAACGCTTTATCAGCTTCCAGCAGAATAGAAAATAAAAGTTGTACCTTTAAACGATAATCAATTGCTGCACTTTCAGACAGACTGTGCACTTTAGGAATCAGTTTTTCCTCTAGATATCGCTTCATTCGCAGAATATACCTCTTAGGATCATCGCACAGTTCATTGCATTCTCTAGACACCGGCAATTCCGTTTGGCGTTCCAGTTCGATAAAATCTAAACTAGCTAGTTGTTTGATCAGCACCCGTGCAGTCTTGCCAATAGCAAAATTATTAAGGTTCCGATCAGCATCAGATACTGCACCGATCTTTCGTTGCGGTAGAGTCGGCAAAGCTGTGTGATGGCCGCGAACCACCATAGCCAAAGCAACACCATCCAATTCACTCCATTCTTCCTGATTGGCTAGCTTCAAGGTTAAGAATAAGGACAGTGCTGTATGGGCCTTTTCTACCGGATCGCCACGATAATTAGCAGGGTCCCCAATATAATCTTGGAAGGCAACGGAACCCTTACCTAAATCATGAAACCTCGCCAGTTTAGGCAGCCAATCCGAGATTGCTTCCGTAATCTTCGATGAATGCCATTGCAAAAGAGCCGTTAAAGAGATTTCTACTTGCTCGATGTGCTGATGAAGTTCTAATTCTTGATGGGAGTATATTGTTAAACTCATAAAAGCATTATCACCTTCCCTCCCACCTTATATGCATGTGAAGTGCGTACGGGTATTGTCTTCCCATCCCGTTCCAAAAAATATCCCTCATGAGTAAAAAACCGTTCCTTTGTCACGGATCGCGGCATGCGAAGCAATTGGATAGCCAGATTTTTTTCTAAAACCTCGACTACCTGAACTTCTACTTTGCTCTGGCGGATAACGGATGTAACATTATAGATACCATCTGGTAATGGTGTTGCCAACTCTTTTCCCAGATAATGAAGATCAGCCATCATCTCGCTTAATCCTAAGGAAGGCTGATAATGCCAACGTCGTTTTTTTAACCGCTGCTCCAACTCTGTATGATACGGTTCCGGTAATCCTATCCAAAGTGTATACTCAGGGTTAAATAGCCATTCCTGAGTGATCAAGGTTGCCTGTTCTGGCTTTGTGGTCTTCTCCATTTTATGTGACCCCTTTATTAACATTGGTAGTGTTTCGGGGGGGTCCTTTCTCAGCTTAGCTTTATGCCATAAAGTCTGTGGCACCCTACCAGCTAAGGCTACTTGAAACGGCTTCAGAATCTGCTGGGACTGATCCTTAGCGAGTCCTAACACCGCTCCTGCTAGGCCCAATATCACAGTGCGCGGCGGTATAGGGTAACTCAAGGCACTGGCCCCAGCCTCCGCCCTCAAGAAATGCGCAATTCGTCCGCTGTATCGGAACGAAAGCAATTCTTTCATATCATATCATCCTTTAGGGAGATCTTCGATCTCTAGTTTTTTCCAATTGCTTGGTAACGGTTTAGTCGTATTAATATCCGGCGACTGGGCATAGCGCACGGAACTGATCCTCTCTTTCTGCCCCTCAATGCGCTCCATCAACTTTTCAAGATCTAATAGATAGTCATCAGGGAAAGCCCATTCTTTTTCTGATTTACCCGACGTTGCCTCCATCTTCACATAGTCGTGTAAACGACCAAATTGGAATTCTTCACCTGGAAGATAATCGATGCTCAGAATAAAGCGTGGAACTTGACCCACCTTGGTTCGGGTATTTCCGGCACTTCTCACTCCGTGCCAAAGGGATTGCAGCATAAGTTCATAGTCCTCATCACTCATCTGGGATAAACGAGCAGAATGTTCATTCGCTACACCAGAAAAACCAATCAAAGCATATCGTAGTCCATAATAAGAGGTAAAGGTGCCCTGACTCTTTCTTTCATCGCTACTAAAAACTGATGTGCCGATGATATCCACACTTTCTGCTTGATGTAGAACTTCTCCCATATTGATCTGTACAGCACCAGTTAAAGTTTTCGGTTCGGGTTTCGGCTCCCAATTTTTTTCCTTACCTTTTTCATCCTGAAACTTTTCTGCTTTGAAGGCAAGTGAACTTCCGTATAATCGGGCATCAATGAATGAATCCAGCAGAATTTTTACCAATTCTTTGCCTTCTGCCTTATCCTGCTTCATTTGGGCTAGATAATGAACAACCCTACCTGTAAGATTGGTGGTCCTCCCTTCGATACTGTCCACCAGTATGTCAAAACCCCGACTTTTCAGAAAATCCCGACTAAAACGTTTCAACCGGACATCTGTGACATAATACGTTCCATCTGGCAGCACCCGGGGTCTGTTTTCGTCGGTATCGCCATTGGGCGAGCCCATTTTGATATCATAGAGGAACAAAAACTCTCGGCGTCCACTTAAACTTTTCTTTTCTTCCAGCATAGCTTAATCACCTTGCCTTTCTTTCGATTTAGTTGGTAAGATGCTCTCCATCATGGATTGACCTAATAATAAGAAATAATTGGTGGCAACTTCATCTAAGTGAATGCTATCGCCAAGGCGAACACCCAATAGCCCTATTTCCTGTAACAACGTTCGGATCTCTGGGCTTTTCTCTGATTCATAGGCAAGAAGCTTCTCCCTAATCTTGATATACAACTCAGGGAGATCGTTCCCCTTCAAATTGAGTCTCTTGAGCCAAGTCAGAGCATTGGAGCCTACATTTACACCACGAGCCCCCTGAACTTGTAGCAACTTGCCATAGAGCACACCGAGCAGGAAGGCAAAAGATTTTTCCGGAGTATTGATCCCGCTCTCCGGTCCAAAATAAGGCTGCAACGCCTCCATGTTAGGCTTATATACATCATTGTACATGGGAAATACACCTACCTTTTCACTTCTAAAATAATGCACATACCAATTGAAATATTTTATCCAAGATGCCATAGAAATTCTGTCACCATTTTTACTCACCCATTCGTATAATAAGCTCTTATATCCCTCACTAGAATCTACAGCTTCAGCTAAATAATGGCGTGCTGTAACCAGCCATTCGGCCCAAAACCGTGTTTCTTCGAGCAATTGTCCATGATAAACGCACTGTGCTACACAACGTTTTAGTTGAAACAGCTGGCCACTGCTATTAACATCCTTTGCTTTTTGCCCTCCGGGACGATGGAACAAGGGGTTTAATGCTGTTAACGCCAATTGGAGTCGTAAATCGAACCGACCGCTCTGAAGTGGTAATTTGGGAAAAAAGGGGCTTGTCTTTTGGCGAACCATAAAATTCCATTGTGAGAGTTCACGTAATCGACTAGGGAGAACCTGTGAGATCATGCCGGTCACATTTTCGATATTCTGACCGATATCAGCCCAAAGAATCGTAAAGTTCAGTATTCCTTCTGTCTCTTGCAAGCGATCTAGTAAACTGTACTCGTTCATCTCCACATCGTCCCGGAAATTATTAATATATTCCTGAACCTCAATCAGACAATTTCGACGTACAGTTCGGGAAACCCCCGGGAAAAATTCGGGAATAACTAGGGCGTTTTCTCCGGCAATTCGAGCGCTAAAGGGTTGCGCCGTTTTATCCGGCCCTCCTTTCTTCAAAACATGAAACTTATAGATATAGAGAAGATCGGCGCAGGCTGCGCAGAGAGCATATCCTTTCCACGCCTGAAGGGGGTCAATTCCCGGAAACACACCAATACGGTCGGTATTTATCAGGTTGATCCCAGCTCCTTTGATGGCATTAGGGAAAACAGTGACATCTTCTTGACCGCAAAGGGGACAGCAGGCGTTCACTTTTGCAGGGGAGGCCTTTGTGACATAACGATCACCGGCCAGTTTAGCATTCAGCAAATATTCGATATAAGATTCCCTATCCCCGGGGAGATAACCGTGGTTATCGCGAAGCGTGAGAAATACGGTGTTTTTCTGGAAGCCGATTTTATCGACTGCACATTCCAGTAATGATTCATACCCCTCCCCAAGCCAATCACATACTTGTCCATCGAGTAAACGTAATTTGGGTCGTTGCAAAATCTCTAAGATCTCTTGAAAGTAGTCTGCCCAATGCGTTTTCGAAAGCGCTACTTCAGCAAAGTAATTCATTGTCGTATTGAGAATCTTTTTAGACGGGCCGGAGCCCTTTTTGGAATAAGTTCTTTTAATCACGGGACCAACTGCTGCGCTTTGTGAGCCTGATGGTTTCATAAACGGTAACTTAGACGCATGACAGCCACCGCCTGCTCTACTATCCTGCACTACATCTTCAACAGTTAAACGTGCCGTATCCTCATCTTCCGCCTCAATGATAAAGACCTTATCCACCCTACCACTGTCCTCCACTAGATAAGGAAATAACCTTCCCGCGTTATTTTGTCTAAGATCCTGATACCATGCTTCCACATCAACAGGAAATGCCTCTTCGAATAAATTCTCCAACAAATAATCTAAGGCCAGCTCGCGCATGGCTAAAATCATCGTATCACCTCCAAACATCCGAATCCCTGCGAATTTTTACTACCTAACCCGGCATCTACCGCTACTTGCAACAACGAAGGAGAACCATGTAGTTCCATATCCCCGCTATATCCTTTGATCACGCCACCTTTATACTCAATAATATGCAACCTTGGATTTCTTCGCACACGCAATTCCAAGAGATCCTGGTTGGGTGCTAATTCCTGTTCCCTAAGTCCATCACCTCCCGGTATCGTAAGATGTTTCTTTGTTGTTAACTTAATCCATGGCTGTATGGCTTGGTTTTTCTTTATTAAATTTTCGGTCACAATGCGCTTGAACTCTGGCTCACCGGGTTGAAAATATAGGGTATATTTGCTGTTGTCACCACGAAACATTGTGCTGTAAGCTACAACTGGTGAGAGGGTACGCACAAGAATCTTACTTCTTTTTACCCTTGGATGAGAAGTTTGGATACCGGTGATTTCCACATGTGATGTACCTATAGGGATAGTATTCCTTTTTAAAAGTCCTCCTGCAATTGAAGCAAGTATGTCGGGTATTGGTGAGGATATAATCCACTTCGCACCGCCAGGAAAATGAATCTGCTTTTTGTCATGAGATAATTCATAACGGCCCATTAGTCGAGAGAATGTAAAAAGCCGAAACCTTCGCCCCTTGTCCCCAAAACCTAAGGCATGAACCTGGTCAGCCATCTCACCATCCATCATGTGATAAATTAGACTTTGCAACCAATAGTTATAGTGTATGGATATTCCATAACTGTCCGGAAATATCATATCAACGCTTAAGCGCATGGCTACAATCTCCCTTTCTCCTAGTCACTATAATAACAATTAAAACCTTCTATCATAAATTATTAATTCTAGAGAATTTAGTAAAATTACTCTTAAAAAGGACAATGTTTCCAACAACGTGTTCACCAAAGGTGTCACTTTCCAGCCACCATGGAGCCACTCCCGTCCAGGAGAAAAACAATCTCCTTAAAAATTTCTTCATGCAGATCATTCCTTTCCAGTTTTCATGCTATAATAGTTGAACTCAGTCATAGTTTGGTCGCTTATTAGGCGACATTTTAGATGAAGCGGCTAAGATGCCGGAATTGGAACTTTTATGAGAGCTATAATTATATATGGAAGTTATCCAAAGTTAAGTTCAGTTTAAATCTAAATATCTGATAATGGAGTATCCAGCAGCACTCAAAAGCTTGCTGGTTTCTTTTTATATTTTGTTTTTAATCCGAAAACAGTACTTTTCATCTGATAACCAGTTTTACCTGGAAAGAAAAATATCCAGTTTTCATGAAGTCAATCAAGTCTAAGCCTATTTAAGTTTGAGATAGTTAGTTGGGCCTTGGATAAAAAATCATGAAACTTATTGATTGGGTATCATCTAAGTCAAGCTTCAGAGCAAATATCCTAAATATTTAACTTTTGAAACTATACAGTGATCTGGCATAAACTGGTCCATGTCTGTTGAAGCAATAATCCGTCTAATATGGCAGTAGCAATGACGCTCTCACTAAATATATCAACCACTCCGTGAAGCTCTTGTTGGAAGTAAGAATAATACTCACGTTTTCATACAGCTCAGATATGATATTCTTTATATTTTATGCCTAAGAAAAGCTCTCCCTTTAATGAATTCATAGTTCTTCTCGACTTATTTTTGACAAAAAAATCCGCTTTTGTTGCCCCCTAACTTATTCCCTATTTCGGCAAAATTTGGGTATTTACTTCTTTTTTCCTGATAAAAATCATCCTGATGTTGTATGATAATGAAAATACTGGAGAAATATGCAACCTCCCCCTGTCCCGATTGCAAAATTATATCTTGATTATTTGAGAATTTGGCTCTATACTCATACATAGATATACGATGCATAGTAATAACACTGATCGAAAAGGGGGATGGCCTTGAAAGTTAATAAGGAGCTTTTAAAGGGAAGTACCGTAATTATGGTTTTAAGTCTGCTCCAGCGGGAATCAATGTATGGTTACCAAATGATCAAAGAGTTAGAGAAAGAATCCCAGGGGGTTTTTATGTTTAAGGAAGGAACTCTTTATCCACTTCTACACTCATTAGAAGCTGAAGGGATGATTGTATCCTACTGGGAGGGAAATGAAGGCGGCAGAAAAAGAAAATATTATCGAATCACCAAAAAAGGTACGTCTACTCTTAAAGAAAAACGGCAAGAGTGGGAGACCTTCCGTTCTGCCGTAGATCAAATTCTGACAAGGGAGGCTTTTATATGGGGTTAGTGAATAATACTAAAATCCAGGCCTACATAAATAGCGTCTGCTCTCAAATCAAATTTCGCGCTGTTCATCATGAAATCAGGTTAGAGCTGGAGGCGCATCTGACTGAACTTATAGAAGAGTACCGCGGGAAAGGTTTTTCGGAAGATACTGCTGTCAATAAGGCCATTGCTCAAATGGGTAGCGCCGATATGGTCGGGCAGCAACTAAATCGGATCCACCGGCCAAAACCGGACTGGAGCCTCCTATTATTAAGCTTTATTTTGATTAATATGGGTCTTGTCGCCATGTATTTATTGGAAAAATACAATTTATCCCTCTCCCCTTCTATTTTTTCAAAAAGCTTAGTCTATGCCTTCATCGGAGGGGCGGCACTGGTGGGACTTTACTTTTTCGATTATCGGAAGATGGCAAGACATTCATATAAAATTTATGGGGTAACGATACTCCTATTAGCTTGCACTATGCTATTTGGCATCACGGCAAATGGTCAGAGGATCTACCTCAGCATCGGTCCGCTGACAATAAATACTTTTAGCATCAGCCCCATATTTTTTAGCATTGCTTTAGCGGGAATTTTTTCAAAATGGGACTGGAACCAGCCGAAAAAATTATGTTACGGACTGGGATTATCACTCCTCCCCTTCCTGATTTTAAGCACCGGATATTTACCTGGCGCAATTATTTACGCCGTGACATGTTTAACATTAATGATCGCTTCAGGAGCCAGGCCCAAAATTTTTATGTCATTAACCGGCCTGTTCTCTTTAGTTTTAGCGGGGCTAATCGTCAGCGCCCCCTACCGGCTGGCGAGACTGTTGTCATTCATGCATCCTGAACAGGATCCTTTAGGCAGTGGTTATCTGCACATACAATTAAGTCATTTATTAAAAGATTCCGGATTATTAGGACTGGGGTTAACAGCACAGCCCCACCTTCCGGAACTTCATACGGATTTTATATTTTCTTATATTACCGTTACTTTCGGCTGGGTAGCCGGAGGTTGCCTAGCTGTTTTGGTGCTTCTGTTTATTTTCCGTATGACACGCATCGCCACACTGGTAAAGGATGATTACGCTCGCATGTTGGTCATGGGCTTTTCCGCTATTTTTGCAATTCAATTCCTCTGGAACATCTTAATGAATTTGGGATTAGCCCCGATCAGTGGGGTCAGCCTGCCTTTTATTAGTTACGGTGGCTCACAGTTAGTGTTTAATGGCGCAGTGTTGGGGATTATCTCAAGTATTTACAAGAAAAGAGATATTTCACCTATCTCAACCTCTTTTAATCAATAAAAAATCACACCAGCCAAAAACAGTGGGCAAATTGACCTAGATTAAATATTAGCAATAAAGATAAAAGCACCCTCTTAACAATTTTGAGGATGCTTTTATCTTTGCTCATCTATTTGAAAAAAGAAAACTAATAACAAATTATCTGGATAGATATCATTTTTTTGTGCTTTTAAAAGCCACGGCAGGTAGCATAAATATTCTACAATCATAGAATGAATATTGGCAAAAATAAACTGCACTGGCGAGGAGGAAAAATATGATATCGGGAGAGTTTCTTTTATCTGCGTTTTCAATTTTCATGATTAACTTGGTCCTAAGCGGGGATAATGCAGTAGTTATTGGTTTGGCTATTAAGAATATGCCTAGGGAGATGCGTAAAAAGGTTGCTTTGTTCGCCTCATTGGGGGCAATTATTTTGAGGGTAATAATTGCCGTTTTCGTTGTCTACCTTTTACAAATTAAATTCTTAAATACTATTGGAGGCATTGTATTGATCTGGATCACTTTCGGTTTGATAAAGTCCAGCACAGAAGAAGAAACAGACTTTAAAGGTGCCAATAGGTTTTGGAAAGCCGTTTGGACCATTATTGTTGCGGATCTGTCCATGTCCTTTGACAATGTGATAGGAATAGCAGGAGCTGCCAGCGGTAATCCATGGTTGGTGATCTTTGGTCTGGCTTTGTCCATCCCAATTTTAATTTTCGGCTCCACCTGGTTGTCTTCCTTAATGAATAGATGGCCAATAATTATCTATATTGGGGCTATGATCCTGCTTCATACGGCAACCAACATGATTTTACATGATCAAGCTTTTCATTTTCAAAGCTTTTTAGGCAATGATATGATTAATACGACAATCACCTGGATAATTCCCCTTCCGGTTTTGCTATACGGAATTTATGTAACGAAAAAAAAGCACCGCCAAAGCAGAAATGAAAGCCTATGCTCATCGTCAGTCAACATGCGTCACCACACATAACATCTGAAAGGAAATAGTACTATCTTACCTTTACCAATTACTTGTATAGCACCACATCAGCCTCACCCCCTATTCTTATCGATGAGCTTTTGCAGCTCGTCGATTTTCTTTTCAGACAGTTTTGTTTGCAGGGTAAATGCTGCCAGGAATCTAGGTAGTGACCCTCCGAAGGTTTCTTCAACAAAGCGAAGGTGGCTCTAATTATTATGCCCGATAGTCTCAAGTTTCTCTTTACAAGAAAAATGCTCAGGAATATAATAGTAAACAGGCTAATAGTTAATATGTTAATAAAAAGGAGAAAAAATGGACGAAAATATCTCTAAAAAACTGCCCGCCTACTGGTGGGTGGATACTACTGCAGGAAAAGTAGTGTTAAATATGGGAGACGCATTGGGGTTTATAGAGAATATTTATGATCAGTTTTTATCCCGTTGGGGACTTTCTCAGACAAAGGCTAATGTGCTGCTGCTGTTATATAAAAATGAAGCACTGGCTTTATGGGAATTAGGAGAAAAATTATTAGTTTCCCGGGCAAATATTACCGGATTGATGGATCGTTTGTCAAAGTCCGGACTGGTTACCAGAGAGATAAATCCATTAGACAGGAGAAGCCTCATCGCCAAACTAACACCAAAAGGCAAAATGCTCATAGAGGAAATCATTCCCCTTCTAAAGGATTTTACAGAAAAAGTGTTCAGTCCGCTATCGGAAACCGAGCAAGAGCAACTAATTAAACTTTTACAAAAGATTCAATACAATCAAAAATAAAATCAAAGTGGGAGAGAGAAAAATGAAAAAGGCTGTCCACTGTAGCCTATTAATGATGATCTGTTTTGGGATGATAGTTTGTTTTCCTGGGATTGCCCGGGCAGAAACCACCCCGGGTGATGATGGAGAAGCACAATTTCAGAAAATCAGCTTGACAGATGCTATCAATCTAACCTGGGCCAATAATATTGTCCTAAAGCTCCTGGAAGAGCAAATTGCTGCTCGGGAATTGGATTTGGATCGGGCAGAATTTTACCGGAAAAAGCTGATAGATGCAGATGAGAAGATTAATGATGGCTTAAAGGCATATTACCAGGGTCGCAGCCAGTTGGATAACGTAATTGGTTTAATTAATGCCGGGCTTATTGGGCCGGGACATCCCGCTTATCTAACTGCTGAAGAGATTGCGCAAAAAGAAGCCCAGTTGGCCGATGCGAGAGAAGAACTTAGTGCTAATGCTAAATACCGCATTGATAACCTGGCCAATGCTCAGGTGGTGGAATTATATCAAACTAAGGCCGCCTTAGGGCTGGAGGTAACAAGATTAGGGGTGGAAGAAGCTCGGAAACAATATGCCCTGCTTACCAGACAGAAATACTATGAAGTTCTGAAGGCCCAACGTTTGGTTGATGTCAAGAAGGCAGCCGTCCGGCGCGCAGAAAACCAGTATCAGATGGCAAAAGCTAGCTTTGAAGCGGGATTTCGGGCAAAGGATGATATGCTCATGGCAGAGGCTCAATTAAGCCTCCTCAAAGCAGATCTGGCCAATGGGCAAAATGCTTTAAATTTGGCGGAGATAGCATTAAAACAGGTCATGGGATTGGCTCAAAAGACATTAATTAAATTGGAAGATGATTTTATCTTTGATCGCAATATTACGCCCCTGGAAATAGGCTTAGAACAGGCCTTAAAAAACCGGATAGAAATTAAAAAAAGTGAAATGGAATTAGAGGTTAGTCAAATTAATATGGAATTGGCAAAAAGATATACCTCTCCACATACTTTTGATTACCGGCAAAGCCAACTGGACCTGGTGAATGCCCAATTGGCTTTAGAGGGACAAAAACAAACGGTGCAAGGTGAGGTATACGGATCCTACCACACAGTGCTGGCTACCGGTGAGATGCTGGATTATGTGCAAGAAAGTGTGCAACAGGCGCAAGAAGCTGTGGACATTGCTGTCTATCGCTATCAAGAGGGGTATGGCATTCCCTCTTCGGTGCTGAAATCCTTAAACATGGAAGATGCGGCAGGTACCATCTTTGAGGTGCTGGCGGCAGAAGAAAAACTCTCTGAAGTTGAAGAAAAAGTAGTGGAGATTACTTATGGCTATAACCTCGCCAAAAGCAAATATGAAGTAGATATTTGCGCTGATGAAAACAACGCCGGTATGGTGGGAGGCGTAAAAAATGACTAAATTATCAAAGAAGAATCTACCTTTAATGCTGCTCATTGTACTGTTACTAATTGTTACCGGCTTGTATGGGACTGCTTGCAGCCGGGATAATGCCTCAGTCGGAGGATTTGATCCGGTGCAAGGTTTAGTGGTGCAAGGCACTGTAGAGACGGAAGAAGTGGACTTGAATACAAAAATTCCGGGGAAGATTGTTCGAATTTACGTGGAAGAGGGGCAAGAGGTAGCTGCAGGGGATTTGATCGCGGAAATTGACAGTACTCAACTGCAGGCCAAAAAAGCTCAGGTAGAGGCGCAGGTGAAAATGGCTAAAGAAGCAATAGAGCTGCAGAAGAGAATTACCGACGCCAATGTAGAACAGGCCTCCGGGGTTCTTCAGGCAGCTCAGGCCCAATTAAATAAAGCTCATGAAGGCGCTCGTTCTCAAGAAGTTGAGCAAGCAAAAGCCTATTATGAAATGATGGAAAAAACCTATGATCGAGTACTGAAACTCTATGACAAAGGAGCGATTCCCGCCCAAAAGAAAGATGAAGTGGAAACCCAGTTGAAGGTAGCAAAGGAACAATATTCTATGGCTGTAGAAGGTGCCCGCGAGGAAGATGTGGAAGCCGCTCAAGGTTTGGCGAATCAAGCATCCGGAGCTTTAAGCGCGGCTAATGCCGGTAAGCTCCAGGTGGAGCTGGCGGAACAGAAATATCAGGAGGCTTTGGCCGGGCTTGATGAGGTCAACTCCTTGATTGCCGATACAAAAATAAACGCCCCCAAAAGCGGCACGGTTGTAGAACTTAATTGCGAAGAGGGAGAACTAGTGTCCTCAGGAATGCCCATCGCCACCATTGGGGACCTCAAGGAGATCTTCCTGAATCTAAATGTTTATGAATCTGACATATCTCAGGTACATATTGGCCAGGAGGTAAAGGTGCGGTTTAACGGGCTGGGAGATGAGACTTTTAGCGGCTCCGTCAAACGTATTTCCGCCAAACCCACCTTTGCCACCAAAAAAGCCACTAGTAACCAAGAAGATGATATTCTGGCCTATGAGGTTAAAGTGAAAGTAACAAATTTCGGTGAGATACAGGTTTATCCGGGGATGACTGCCTATGTGCAGTTTGTGGCCCAGGATTAACCGAGGAGATCCTATGAAAACTTTTTTTGGGGAAATCAGACTTTTTCTTTCCAGCCGCTGGCGGATAGTATTATTTTTAGTTCTCCCACCCTTGATTACTGTTTATTATGGTTTGGTCTTTCATGATGGGATTATTGAACATACCCGGCTGGTTATTGTTGATAGGGATCAAACCAGCCTGAGCAGAAGTTTAGTGGGCCAATTCCGGGACAATAAGGGTTTTCATGTTGTTGCCTATGCTGATAATGTGGATACCGCCTTTTCCCTGGTAAATCAAGAGAAGGCGGATATGGTTTTGGCCGTCCCCCCTCATTTCGGGAGTGATATCAAAGCCGGCAAAAGCCCGGAACTTCTTATTGCCGCCAATGCGGCCAATATGGCCATCTCTTCCAATGGGATGAAACGGGCCGGTGAAATCATCCTCACCTTTAACGGAGGAATAGCACTTAAAAAACTGGAAGGACTGGGCTTTACCTCACGGGAAGCGGAAAAGATCATCCAACCCCTGGGTTTTCACTACCGGCAGGTCGGAAATCCCTCCGGCACCTTTTACGATTTTCTGGTCTGGGGCTTAATCGGCGCCATCGGCCATTTTCCCATCATGCTTTTTTCCGCGACTGCTTTCAACCGGAAAAAGGAAATGGTCACGATGAGAACCTTTGTTGCGAGGTTTTGTGTCTATACCTTATTCGGTGTGGGGCAGCTGCTTATGTCAATTTTTATTGGGGTAGTGTTTTTCCCCATGACCTTTTCCGGAGGGATCATACCTATAGTGCTATTAGTAAGTCTGTTTACCATGGCCGTAACTGCCCTAGGCATGCTGCTATCCTTAATTATTCCGGACCGGGCGATCGTGGTTCAAGCGGCCACCATCGTTGCCCTCCCCGCCTTAATCTTATCCGGATATACCTGGCCCATGAGCGGGTTTCCCGGGTTCGTGCGGGTGCTGGGTTATTTGGAGCCTTTAACTTATTTTGCCAATCCCTTACGGCGCCTGGCTTTAACCGGACTAGTGGATGATGTTTACCGGTTTAATTGTGTCATCTTATTGCTGATATTCTTATTATTCTTTGGAGCAGCATTTTTGGTACTAGGGAAAGGAAAGGTCGTGCACAGGTGGAACAAGAAAAGTTTTTCCCATTAGTGAGAAGGGAATTTATTGCGATTATAAAAAACAAAATTCTCATGTTCAATGCCATCTTTCTCATGATATTGATCTTATTTATCGGCTTAGTCTACCAAAAAGGGGTTTTGGACCGGATGGACATGGTTATTGCAGATCTGGATCAAACCTCAACCAGCAGGCTGGTAGTTAGGCATTTTTCAGATAATGAAAAATTTCACGTAAGTTTTTTGGATAGTTATTCCTCGGTCATGGATGCTTTAGAAAAAGGTCGGGCGCTGGCAGGAGTCGTGATACCTCCCGGTTTATCCGAAGCTGTGAAAAGCAAAAAGGGAGCAGAAGTTCTGCTCTTAATAGATGGTACCAATTATATCGCTGCCAACAGTGCTTATGCCAAAGCCAATGAAATACTGTATTCCCTGAATGGGGGCATTACGATAAAAATCCTAGAGGGCTCCGGTATTCTACCCGCTGAGGCGGCGAATATTGCTCAGGCAATCCAAATGAAGCAAAAGGTTCTGTATAACCCAAATTATAATTATGCGTACTATCTAGACTATGGTTTATTCGGAGCCGGCATTTTCAGCCTGGTGATGTCCGCCTTTGCTCTTTCCCTTTTCCGGGATCATCGGAAGAATCTCCTGTCTTTGCGAGCCATGGCGGCACGGGGTATGGTCTTTTGCCTGCTAATCTCGGTAATGATCAACATGTTATTTGTTTTTGGCGGGACAGTTTTTCATCTGCCCATGGCCGGTTCCTATCTCACGTTTTATATTTTGACACTGGGCTATGGATTATTAATAACTGTCTTTGGTGTAATTCTTTTCCTCATTACCCGCGCAGAAGAAGAAATATTTCAATTAAGTGTTTTTTTGCTACGACTGTTTTCTTCACCACAGGATATACCTGGCCTCTGCAGAGCATCCCGACATTATTAAAACCTATCTATTATCTTAATCCGTTAACTCCTTTTCTCAACGGATCCAGGGCCTGCTTAGTGATGGGGGCCGGCTGGGGAGTAATGGGTAAATATATATTATGGCAATTTGCTTTGGCCGGATTATTCTTTTTTATAAGTTTTCTTCAATATAAAAAATGGAACAGATCGAAACAAATTTTTTCTTAACACGCGGGGTCTAACACGCGGGGTCAGTCCCCCTGTGTTCCCAGTCCCCCTGTGTTCCCAGAAGGATACAGGGTGTATTTAAAAGAACCTGAACTTTTGAAAGAGAGAGATATAGACTTGTATCGTTTTATATATAAGGAGCTGATTAAGTATGATAGATGAATATAAAAAAGAATTCTTAGAAATAGAACATCCTCATGAACTTGAAGATTTCAAAAGGAAATATCCTAACTACAAAACTGATATTGATATGAGGAGGCATTTTTCTAATATATTGAAAGAACATAATCTATTAGAAACATCTGAAAATCATAGCGATCCAAGGAAAATTAAGAAATAAGCATTTACTTTGAACACGCGGGGACTGACCCCTTGTGTTGCTTGTGTTGGACCCCTTGTGTTGGTTAATGCCTGCTAATAAAATCACATATTTCATTCATAGCTTCTGTGGCCTCAATAAACAGGGGAGCTAATAATGGATAACAATGTACCATGTCAACCCCTGCGCGGAAGGTTACTTCAACCCCTGCATCCTTTGCTTTTAAATAAAACTTTTCTCCATCCTCAAATAATTCATCGTCTACCCCGCAATTAATAAAAATGGGGGGCAGTCCTCTTAAATCACCAAAAAGTGGTGAGATCAGGGGATTATCTGCTCTCTCGTCCCCGGAATAATACTTACTGAAGACAACCCAGGAATTGAGCGGCGCCAGGGATAACCGATTTTTTGTTTTATAGGATGCACTGGAACAGGTAAGATCTGTCCAGGGTGAAATCGCCACTGCCGCGGCAGGTAGAGGGATACCCTGCTCTTTTAAAGCAAGCAAAGTAGCCAAGCACAAACCTCCCCCGGCTGATTCACCGGCCATAATAATATTCTCCGGTTTAAACCCCGACGACAATAACCATTGATATATTTTAACCGAATCATCCAAGGCTGCCGGGAAAGGGTTCTCTGGCGCCAACCGATATTCATAAATCAGGTTTATCACTCCCGTGTTTTTGGCGAACCTCCCAACAAACCCGCGGTGATCATTACAAGAACCGGAAACATATCCCCCGCCATGAACGTATAAAATAATTTTATCATCATCAGATCCTTGGGGAATCAACCATTCACATTTCATTCCTTCAATAGCCTCTTCCCTAACACTAATTCCCTCCGGAAGCGAGCCAAACATTTTGGCCCCTTTTTCACATTGTTCTCTGAAAGCAGTTATAGATGTATTAAAATCATAGGTTTCCTTTTTAAGTTTTCCTTGCAACAGATATCGATGTCTCATCAAATAGTTAAACATCTTACTTTTAAAGCTTGCCATGGGATTTTTCCTCCCCATCCAATAGGTTTATTTTTCCTGTACCGGCTGCCGTCCTACTTAATAATTGGCTGTATTTAATATCCTTCTCAAATTTACTGTTTAGGTAGCGAAACACTTCCGGATTATTCTTCCTTCAGAAAAATATTTATTAATAAACAGACATCGGGCATTTTAACTCTGTTTGTGCGGGAAGCTTTGTACATCGCCAAACCGTTTATCGATGTCCAAAATATTAAGGCTAAATCCTGAGGATCCGCCTCAATAATGGTCCCCTCCTTTTGGCCGTCCCCCATAATCCTGGCTATTTCTTGATATGGAATATCCCTCATTTCCTCAATCAACTTTTTTGCACTCTCCGGTATCGCCGTTGAATTTGATGCCTGGGCAATCAAGCGACAGGTTTGGATAAAATCCTCACTGTTTTCAATGACATGCAGCAATTCCTCTAACGCCGTCCTAATTTTAACATGGGGCGGTTGGGGCATTTTCTTTAAGCTAAATACGGCTTCATTCATTTTATTTAGCGCATCTTTAATTAATTCTACATAAATATCCTCCTTAGATTTGTAGTAATGATATATTAAGCCCTGGGCTATCCCTACTGCTTCAGCAATATCCTTTATTTTCGTGGCAAAAAGCCCTTTAGTGGCAAATAAACGGAGGGCCGCCGACTGGATCTGCTTTTTTCTTTCTTCTCGTATTTTTTCATTTTGTTCCATATTTCTGGCCAATATGATACACACCTCGCTATTCTATTATTGAAACATCTTAAAAACCAAGATCATAAATGAACATCCCGCATCCATTGGCTGAACCTTCATTCAATATGATACTTAATTAATTTTGTTCTGTCAATCAATTTATCTCTCTTCCACAGGTATCCTCCTTGGTTTGCCTTTTTAATAGGAATAAGTACAAGTAAGCAGAAGATATACTTCTCTTAAAAGGATCCTGTTTCTAAGCAACCGGTAAAGTCGATCAAGAAGGGGGAACGGATGTGGGGTTAAATGGCAAAGTTGTTATAGCTCAAGGGGGCGGCCCGACTATGGTCATCAATCAATCTTTGGTGGGGGCAGTCTTGGAAGCCAGAAAGTCACCCAAAATTACCAGCGTTTATGGGGCGATCAAAGGAGTAGAAGGTATTATTAATGAGGATTTTTTGGATCTTACCCAGGAAACCAGTCATAATCTGGAGCAGGTTGGTTTAACACCGGCTTCAGCATTACTGTCGACCAGAGATAAACCTGATGAAAAATATTGTCAGGAAATATTTAACGTCCTTAAGGCCCATGATATTCATTATTTTTTCTACATAGGCGGCAACGACTCGGCAGATACAGTGCGGATAGTTAATGATAATGCCATAAAATCCCAATATGCTTTGAGAACTATTCATATACCGAAGACCATTGACAATGATATCGTTTTAAATGATCATACTCCCGGTTATGGCTCTGCTGCCAGGTTTGTAGCGCAGGCCTTCAGTGGAGCAAATTTAGATAACAGGTCTTTGCCAGGAGTTTATATAATTGTAGTGATGGGGCGAAACTCTGGATTTCTCACTGCGGCATCTTCTCTTGCCCAAAAATACCGGGATGATGGGCCTCATTTGATTTATCTGCCGGAAAGAGCATTTGAAATAAATAGATTTTTGACGGATGTAAAAGGAGTTTATAATCGCTATGGCAGGTGTTTGGTTGCCGTTTCTGAGGGGATTAAGGATGAAAATAATACGTTAATATTAACAAAATTAGTTGATCGAATCAGCATGGATGCCCATGGCAATTTCGAGCTGACAAAAAACAATTTCTTATTAGGGGATTTCCTGGCCAATATAGTGAAAAAAGAACTTAATATTAAACGGGTTCGTTCCGATACCCTGGGTTATTTTCAACGTTCTTTCAATGGTTGTGTGTCAGATGTGGATCAACATGAGGCCAGAGAGGTAGGGGAAAAGGCTGCTCAATTTGCTATCTGCCAGGATTTAGACGGCTCGGTCGTTATTGAAAGAACTGGATTTTATTCCGTAGAATATCATCTAAAGCCTTTAACTGATGTTGCCGGAAAAACCCGAGTAATGCCGGATGAATTTATCAGCCCTTCCGGTAACTATGTGACGGATGCATTTAAATTTTATGTGCGCCCGCTGGTGGGGTCAGGCTTTCCCTCCGCCTACCGTCTGCAGGCTCCCAAGGTACCTAAGCTATTTCCCAGTGTCTGGGTATAATTTTCCGCCAATCCTTACAATCGGTGTTAAATCACCGCTTTGTTTAACGGATACTTCCCAGGTAAAACTGGGGACGCTTCTGTGTTTGACAATATCACCAATAGTATCTCGAAAAAAAATACCCAATTTTGTTGGGTATTTGTTGGTTTTTTTTTGGCGGGAACGTGTGCGAATCGAACACACCAAACGCAGGATCACTACGTCTCACTGGATTTGAAGTCCAGACTGGCCACCAGGCCAGATCCGCTCCCTTAGCATCATATATTTTATCACATAAACATAATTTATTTAAGTGGCATTTGCAATATTTTTTTATTATATTGCCTGCCCTTAATTGTAAAAGTAAAATCCACCCCTGTTTTGCCATAGGTGGAATTTACCTTTGCAAATTCAAGAAAACTTGTAGAGTGGAATTTACCTTTGCAAACATACGCATTGTGTTAATACTTGCCACTACACTCGAGGATGTCAAGGGCGGGCGTTTTTTTTGCCCGTTCATCGTAGGCCGGAGACCCTTTACATCCATTGTACATATATCCTTGTGTCCCCGGTCTGTTTTATGACAGACCGGCTGCCTTCCGGCGAGGACAGGGTTTGGGACAGCGTCCCAAAGGTCTTATGTTTTTAATTATTTCCCTTTGATAAAAACTCCTTCTCTTTACAACACAGTAATACCCATTATCTGGATTGCGCCGTTTTTTATTTAGTGTATGTTAAATAGGTTGATGTCTTTCTGTTCAAAAAGCAAGAGGGATATGTATGTCAAAACATATGACTTTATCAGAAAGAAAGAATATTGAAATTTTGTTGAAAGAAGGTAAATCATTCAAAGAAATTGGAAGAAACTTAGGCAAAGATTGTACTACGATTTCGAAGGAGGTTCGTTATCATTTAGTTGAACGGAAAAGCGGAGCTTGGGGGCAAGCCTACAATGCCTGTGCTCTCAGGTTTGGTTGTAAGAAATCTTTACTGTGCAACAACCAGGATTGTGGGAGAAAAAAGTGCAACTTTTGCAGTATCTGCAATAATTTTTGCGATAGCTTCATTGAAGAAAAATGCAATAAATTTAACAAGCCACCATACGTGTGCAATGGCTGTGACAAACTGAAAAAATGTACGCTCCGTAAAAATTTTTACGTTGCAAAGGATGCACAGGACGTACGAATATGTCCGGTCTGAGTCTCGTACAGGCATTGCAATAAACGAAGGTGAACTGAATCACCTAGATCAGTTAATAACGCCTCTCATCAAAAAAGGTCAGTCCATACATCATATTTGTGCAAACAATGCTGATAGCATCATGCATAGTGAAAAGACGCTATATAACTACATTGATTCAGGATTAATTACCGCTTGTAATTTGGATTTACCAAGAAAAGTGAAATATCGTCCTCGCAAAAAGGCTGGGTTGATTCACAAAGTTGATCGGAAATGTCGAATCGGTCGTACATATAATGATTTTCATAACTATATGGAAGAGAACAATCAGCCTTTAGTTGTCCAAATGGATTCGGTAATAGGTCGTGTAGGTGGTAAAGTTTTACTTACGCTACATTTCGTTAAAGCTGAATTTATGCTCGCTTTCTTAAGGGATGCAAATAACTCCCAGTCAGTAATTGATATTTTTGATAGATTAAATGAACTTCTAGGAATTGATTTGTTCAAAAAATTATTTCCTGTCCTGTTAGGTGATAATGGTAGTGAATTTTCAAATCCCCTTGTTATTGAATGCGACCGCACAACGGGAGAATTAAGGACAGCTGTGTTCTATTGTGATCCTTGCGCTTCATTCCAAAAGGGTTCAGCTGAAAAAAACCACGAAGAAATACGGAAAGTGCTTCCCCAGGGAACATCCTTTGATAACCTCACGCAAAAGGACATTAATCTAATGATGGATCATATTAATTCCTACAGTAGACCAAATTTGAATGATAAAACTCCGTATGATACTTTTATGTTCTTATTTGGGGAAGAAACAATAAAAAAACTGGGCTCAACACTTATCCCACCTAAAGATATCTGTTTGAAGCCCAGTCTTCTAAAAATTTAAAAAATAAAGAACAGAAAGGCATCACTTTAACTGAATTTTATATCAAGCAAAAGGGGTGGATTTTACCTTTACAAAAAAACGGTAGAATCCACACCGTTATTTGCTGTACGCAAAATTCCAGTCAAAACAAGCTTTTTGTTCCTATATTTTACTAAAAATACTCTAAAAAAGCAAATTCTCCGCTTGAAAAATCCACCTCATCCGAAAAATTATTGAATTTTTCTGGAGGGGGTGGACTTTAATCTTACAAAGTGGATTTTACTTTTTCAATCAACCCTATATTGCCTGCTATTATCCTTTATTTATTATTTCCCAGATATCGGGAGGAATAACCCCCATGCGCCATAAAGCTTTCCCGGAAGTTGATATTTTTTCGACTCAATTCCAACTTTGCCTGGGCACTATCCCGATCCTCAAACCGATGATGTTTCACACCGCTGTCGTCTGTGTAAGTAAACCAGGAAACACCTGAAGGCTGATCTTTTTGAATGGTAATTCCTTTTGAAGCAGCCAAATTACGGGCATCCTCAATAAAGATTGCTCTTCCCACACCGGTTTCCGGCCAATCTCGGCCATAAATCCCTAATCCCAGTTGAAACTTTTCTTGGGGGATCTGAGGTAAAAGATAATTAATCACCCGTTCTACCCAATCGTTACCGGCTACAGGACCCGGTTCGCCCCCATTATGATGTTGATCATAAGCCATGATCATAATGCGATCTGCAATTTGGGCCAGAGCCTGATAATCATAACCGTCATACCACCATTCCCGCTCCGAGGTACGGGCAGGTAATGACAAAGACAGAGTATAACGAGAGCCTAGTCTCTCTTTTAACTTGCTGATAAAACTGACATATTCCTTTTTGTGGCCGGGGTCAATGCCTTCCAGATCCATATTAACCCCATCAAATCCACGAGCCTCTATTATACCATAAATATCTTCAATGACAAGTTTTTGGCTGTCTTCATTTTCCATCAGGCCTTTTAATAATGGTTTATCAAAGGCGGCAACCAGCATCTCTACTCCCATACCGCGACTTTTGGCAAGCTGCAGCCCCTGCTCAAAGAATACCCGCTCCTGCACCCGATTTTCAGCGTTTAACTCATAGGAAAAATGAATGGTATCGTAATTTATCCCCGAAATGTTTCTAGATCCGTTAAGGGAACGATGGTCGTAATATCCGGTGACCACGGTTCTCTATTTTCATTCATTGCAACACATTTACCTACGATTGCTGCTGTCCCACTCCACATAAGAATCAAGGTCTCCGCAATAAACCGTACCGGCAAAAAAGTTCTCCGTTGATGATAGAGGCCGGTCATCCAGGCATATTTAATACCGTTTACCGCTTAGCCATCTTTTGGTTGATAATTAAGGTAATTTTATTTACCCCCTGATATACTGTCACTGTTTTGCTTTTGCTATCCCACAGCAGCTGAGCTCCCAGAGGCTCCAGAATTGCCCGCGCAGGTAAAATAACTCTTCCTTGAACTATCCGGGGTGGAACATCCGGGGTAATTTCCTGTCCGTTGACATAGAGATCAATCGGACCGGCGGCTAGTACGGAACCGGGTACAGACAAGGAAAAAAGTATTAATAGAACCATCATGATTTTTCTTTTCATTTTTGCACTCATTTTCTCTCCCATTTTTCATCTAATTTCATGCCTTATTTCATCTTATTTCTACTTATTTCTACTTATTTCTACAAAACCTCCTTAATTCCTTTATATTATCGATGGTAAAAAGGGGTAGGACAGAGTATCAGGATATCCCTTGGAAAATAAAGAAAGACCTCTGGTGAGTCTTATGCAAAATCTCTTAATATATAAGGAGCAAATATATTCAAGCACACTTACTGTAATGAAAAGCTGTTCAACCGCCCAGATATGCCCTGCGAATCTCATCGCTCTCGGCCAGTTCCTGACCGGTTCCGGAAATTGAGATGGAACCGGTCTCCAGCACATAAGCTCGATCAGCGATGGATAGGGCCATTTGGGCATTCTGCTCCACAAGAAGTACAGTGGTTCCGATCTTTTTTAATTCCAAAATAATGGAGAAAATTTGCTCTACCAATAGTGGTGCAAGACCCATGGAGGGCTCATCCAGCATCAGAAGCTTGGGCTTGCTCATCAGTGCCCGGCCAATGGCCAGCATCTGCTGCTCACCTCCGGAGAGTGTGCCCGGCAACTTGACGACGGCGTTCCAAAAGCCGCGGAAACAATTCGTAGATCTTTCCAATTCAGACCCGATTTCATCGGAGGGTCGGGTATATGCGCCCATATCCAGATTTTCCTGGACGGTCATCTGCAAGAAGATGCGCCGACCTTCCGGGACATGAGCCAGCCCTCGTTCCACGATCTTATGGGGCGCTGTAAGCGATATTCTCCTCCAAAAAGTGTATAGTACCGGTCTTGGGGCGAAGAAGTCCGGAAATGGTTTTCAAAACCGTGCTTTTTCCAGCACCGTTAGCTCCTATCAAGGTCACTATCTCTCCTTCATTGACCTCTAAGGAAATACCCTTTATAGCATGTATCGCTCCGTAATAGACATTTATATCATTGACTTTCAACATGCAATCAATCCTCCCTCTTCTTACCCAAATATGCTTCGATGACCTGAGGATTGTTCCTGATCGCGCTAGGAGTACCTTGGGCGATTATCTTCCCAAAATTAAGCACGCTTATCTTTTCGCAGATACCCATAACCAGATTCATGTCGTGTTCTATGAGCATAATTGCGATCTGGAATGTATCGCGAATTTTCACGATATTCTCCATTAATTCGGCTGTTTCAGAAGGATTCATCCCTGCGGCGGGTTCATCCAAAAGCAACAGCACGGGTTTTGTCGCTAAAGCGCGGACTATCTCAAGCCTGCGTTGAGCACCATAGGGCAAGGACCCCGCCTTTTTCCCGCCAAACCTCCATATCAAGACAACAGCTCCATCGCCCGTTCATGAGCCTGCTTTTCGCCCTTCCAGTAAGAGGGAAGACGGAGGATACCCTTCCACATACCATAATTGATATGATTATGCAGACCAAGCTTCACATTATCCTCAACGGATAGATTCGAGAATAGGCGTATATTTTGAAAGGTCCGGGCGATCCCGGCTTTGTTAATTTTCTCAGTAGTCATGTTATTCGTGTCACGGCCATTAAGCAGGAAGGTGCCGCGGGAAGGCCGATATACTTTTGTGAGCAGGTTAAACACCGTAGTCTTCCCTGCCCCATTGGGGCCAATGAGTCCGGCAATTTCAGTACGTCCGACGTCCATGTTGAAACCGGTAACAGCCGTAAGTCCGCCAAAGTCGATACCCAGGTCGCGGGTTTCCAGTACCGGTATCATGTCCGCATCATCCTCAGGGACAATTTCTGTGGATAACACAGGATCCGTCTTTTTCTCAAGTTTTTTAGCTTTATCCATTTTCCGCACCCTTTTTTCCTTTACCTAAAATCGCGGGAAATAATTTATCCCTTAAGCTGCGCAAATAGCCTTGAACTACGTCGTTGTGAGTGGCAATCATCATCAGAATGAGAACGATTGCATACATTAGCATACGGTAGCTGTTAAACTGACGCAACATCTCGGGAAGTATGGTGAGTACGGTGGCGGCGATGATTGAACCCCGCATATTACCCAGACCTCCCAGGACCACAAAGACTAAAACAAGTATTGAGGTGTTGAAACTGAACTTAGTGGCAATAATAGTAGAAAAATTCATGGCAAACAACGTCCCTGCTGCCCCCGCCAGAGCAGCGGAAATGACAAAGGCCATCATCTTGTACTTAGTAACTTGAATACCCACGCTTTCGGCGGCAATGCGGTTGTCACGCAATGCCATGATGGCTCGTCCCGAACGGCTGTCAATCAGATTTAATATGATAAACAGCGTAATCAATATGAGGACAAATCCTGTAGTGAAAGATGCCAGTTTTGGTATCCCGGTAATTCCTAGGGGCCCATCGATAATGACTCTACCGCCTTCCCCAAGGTTCAGAGCGTTAGCGTCGGAAAGAAAACTAACGTGCAACCCCAGTTTATCAATCCCGACATAAAGACAGTTAATTAGATTTTTAATAATTTCCCCAAAAGCCAGAGTGACGATAGCCAAATAGTCACCCTTTAGACGTAGGACAGGGATCCCGATAAGCACTCCGGCCACTCCCGCGCAAAGAGCACCTATAATCATGGATACAGTCAAGCGCAGAAGCGTGATGGGAATGATATTTTCCAAGGTGATACAAGCCACAATACCGGCAAAAGCACCAATGCTCATAAATCCGGCGTGGCCTAGAGATAACTCTCCTAGGATACCTACAGTCAAATTAAGTGAAAGCGCCATGACTATGTAGGCGCAAATTGGCACAAGTTGCCCTTGAAGAGAAGAACTGATATAGCCGCTTTTAATTAGTAATTGCACAATGATAAAAGACACGATTACCAGAGCGTAAGTATAGGCATTGGAACGTGTTGTTTTTTTCACCCTCAGCATAGCATCCACCTCATACTTTCTCAGTGATCTGCTTACCCAAAAGACCGGTAGGCTTGACCAACAAAGTGATAATGAGGACAGAAAACACGATGGCATCGGAAAGCTGAGTGGAGATATATCCCTTACCAAATATTTCTATAATGCCCAAGAGGATGCCGCCAATCATAGCGCCAGGTATGGAGCCGATTCCTCCGAATACGGCGGCAGTAAAAGCCTTGATGCCGGGCATAGTGCCCGTAGTTGGCATCAAAGTAGGATACGCAGAACAAAGAAGAACGCCGGCAACTGCAGCTAAGGCAGAGCCGATGGCAAAGGTGACGGAGATAGTAAAGTTAACGTCAATACCCATCAATTGGGCTGCACCCTTGTCCTCCGAACAGGCGCGCATAGCCTTTCCCATTTTGGTCTTACCGGTGAACCACGTCAGCGCAGCCATAATAATAAGACAAGCTGCTACAGTGACGATGGCTATGACAGAGATAGACATCTGGCCATCAAAGAGTTTTATAGAAGCATTTCCTACCACAGAAGTAAACACCTTAGGGTTGGAAGACCAAAGCAACAAAGCGGAATTCTGCAGAAAATAGCTGACACCTATAGCAGTAATTAGCACAGCCAGGGAGGTGGCTGCTCTAAGCGGTTTGTAGGCCAGGCGTTCTATGACCACCCCAAGGATTGTACATACTATCATAGCAAGAAGTACGCCAACCAATGGATGCATATCACCACGAGTGGTGGCGAAGAAAGTAACATAGGCACCAATCATGATAACATCGCCATGAGCAAAGTTCAGCATTTTTGCTATGCCGTAAACCATAGTATATCCCAAAGCGATGATGGCATAGACACTGCCAAGACTGAGTCCGCTGATCAAAAATGAAAGAAAAGTCATAACACACACACCTTTGTTTTGTTTGATCGTGCCTGGAAAGGGTGCACATATAATATCTTCATAAATTTATAATATCTACATAAATTAAGAATTTGCTTTAAAAACAAGGATAGAGGGCTGCCGATCTTGCTCGACAGCCCTCTCAATACCATTTGAAAGGGCAGCAGTGTCTTAGTCCATACCAACGTAAGCACCGTTTTCTATGACCATGCCCTTGGGGCTCTTAGATACTTCGCCGGTAGCAGCCCACGTCATGTTCTCGCCGGTAAGTCCGTCAAAAGAAATGGTGGGGAATACTTCAACCAATTTCTCGTTGATATCGGCAGCGCTCATGTCAGGAGTAGCGCCAACCGTTTCAAAAGCTAACTTGTAAGCATACACGCAGTCATAACCGTCGGCAGCAAACTGATTGGGAGTCTCCTTGAAGAGCTCTTGGTATTTTTTAACAAAGTTGACGGTGCGCTCATCGGTAGCATCTGCATTAAAGGGGGTCAGCAGCATAACGCCCTCGGCCAAGGATTTGTCAAAGTTCTCTAGAGTCAGGATGCCGTCCATGCCGTCCACACCAAAGAACTTGGGGGCATAATCCATAGACTTAGCCTGTTGGAAGATCAGAGAGGCCGGGGTGTAATACATAGGCAAGAATATTAAGTCAGCACCATTTTTCTTGGCATCGGCCAACTGAACGGAAAAGTCGGTCTGGCTGTCCTCAGTAAAGGTGGTTGTGGACACAACCTCAAGATTCAGTTCTTTAGCCTTGCTAGCGAAGGTGTTGTAGATTCCCTTGGAATATACATCGTCATTCTTGTAAATAATCGCAATTTTGGTGCCTAATTCTTTATCAAAGATATACTGGGCCGAAGCTGATCCTTGATTGGGGTCAGCAAAGCACAATTGAAAAACATTGTCCTTACCCTCGGTTACAGCAGGCGCAGAAGCTGAGGGAGTCAGGGCAAATATCCGGTCGTTAAAATTCTCAGTGCTGGTTGCCACAGCGGGAGTGCTGGTCACAGAACCGAGGGAAATCTGCATACCCCAGTCCTTTAGCTTATTGTAAGCATTAACGGCCTTCTCCGCGTCATGCTCATCGTCTTCATATCTTAGTTCAAATTGGATGCCGCCCAAGGCGTTAATCTCATCAACAGCGATCTGGGCGCCATTTTTAGCCGCGTTACCGTAGATGGCTGCACCGCCGGTCAGAGGGCCGGTACCACCAATCTTAAAAACAGCTGCAGCTGCATTATCTCCACCCTCTGCATTAGGATCTTCTGCAGGAGTGTCATTTGTACCGCCGCAACCGGCCAGAAGACCAAGGGTTAGGACAAGTACGAGAAAAATACTGGATAGTCTTTTCATTTTTAATTCTCCTAACATATAATTTTTTATAATTTCTATGTACTATTTGAGACTGGCTGCGCCTTACTACAGTCAGCAAATCAGCACTCAAATAATAACCTGAAATTAATTTTATCCTGCAGGGGTCTGTCTGTCAAGGCAAATTAATTTTCTGTCAATTTAAAAAATCCTTTTCCTTCTTAAGGTTTTGTATTTTTTAGCAAACGTTGGTCTCCTTTCCTAAGGGTAATTTTTGTTTGATCTAAATATTCTAACAACGGAAGGGCATATTTACGGGATGTTTTTAATAAATCCCTGGTCTCAGCTAATTGGATCGTGCCATGCTCCTGAAGATATTTGATGATACGATCTTGGGCCTCCTGGAAAGATTTTTGATGAAAAATGATTTCCTCGGAGACCTTGATGAGACGCTGGTTTTTGATCAGCCAAGCTAAGACTTCCCCTTTTTCTTCTTCTTTTAGTCCGGCTTTTGCCGCCAGTTCATCCCACCCGGGAGGTGAGAAAGGTTCTTGTAGTAACTCTTCTTCAATTAATTGCATGCTTTTGGTAAGCGCAGGTGTAATCTGCGGCGAAAACTCGATTAAAGCCAAACTTTGGCTTTCTCCTTTGATTTTTTCTTCTTTAATCCAATGCTCTATCATCATATTAAATATTTTCCCGGGTACCTGAGAGAAATCCCGGGAGCGCAGATCCTCCTTAGGCATTCCGGAACGTAGAGGATAGGTGTGATGGTATTGATTCAGACGTCTTTTGATGCTCTCTAACCAGTCCCCTTCCCTAGTTACCAGAAAATAATAAGAAGATCCGTCGCCCTGAACTAAATTTACCTCTTGGGACTGGATTAATTCCTCGAGAATCTCCCGAATTGAGCTTTCTTCCATGCCTACATTGGCGGCAATATCTTCTGCTAAAACCAGCCCAATCTGATCCTCAGACAATGCTTGAAGCACCAAATCTTTGGGTTCTCCTTTATATTTTAGAGCTAGGTTTTTCATCACCTGATCCTGATACCTTTTGTGCTTTGCAGGCAGGGGATCAATAATTGTCCCGCCCCCGACAGTGATCATGGGAGAATAACTGCGCAGCACATAATGATCGCCCCTTAAAGGCATCAGAGGTGTTTCTAAGACAATTTGACAAAAACAGCTTTCTCCCGGCAGCAGCTCTTCCCGGTCCAAAAGCTGTACCCGCCCTAGTACTTCCTGGGTGCCATGATGTACCCGTACCCGGGTCCTTTGTGCAATGGGATGTTCCGCATGTTTTAATAAATTAAGTTTTACATCAATGCGATACGCAGGGGTCAAGAGCCCCGGTTGAGCCACTACGTAGCCCCGAAGGATTTCTTCTGTGTCCACCCCGGCTAAATTTGCGGCCACCCGTTGTCCTGCAGCGGCCTCTGTTACCTTAGCTCCGTGCACCTGAAGCGTACGTACCCGAGCCTTTTGACCCGCAGGTAAAATTTCCACCGTATCCCCTACGCTCAACCGCCCGGACCACAAGGTCCCGGTAACAACGGTACCAAATCCGGTAATAGTAAAAACCCGGTCTACGGGAAGACGCATTTTTCCTGCAATCATCTTAGGAGGTATTCCCTGAGCTATTTTATCAATCATTGCTAATAAATCAGGAATACCCTGTCCTGTAAAAGCAGAAACAGGTATGATCGGGGCATCTTCTAATCCCGTTCCCACTAAAGTCTCGGTAATTTCCTCCTGTAATAGTTCCAACCATTCTTCGTCTACTAAATCAGCCTTGGTCACGACAACAATACCGCTTTTTACTTCTAAAAGATTAATAATATCCAGATGCTCCCTGGTTTGAGGCATCACGCCTTCATCCGCGGCAATAATCAATAAGACCAAATCAATTCCGGCAATCCCCGCTAACATATTTTTGATAAACCGTTCATGTCCGGGTACATCCACCAAGCCCACCTGAATGCCGCTGGGTAAGGTTAGGGGGGCGAAGCCTAGGTCAATGGAGATGCCCCGTTTCTTTTCTTCTTTTAAACGGTCCGTATCCACCCCAGTTAACTTTTTTGTTAAAACTGTTTTGCCGTGGTCTACATGACCTGCTGTTCCGATGATAATCCGCTGCATTTAATTCCCTCCACATCCCTTTTTTAGAGCAGCTGTCAAACACTCATATTGGGAGGGCAGGACCGTTCTGGGATCAATGACGACCTGATTATCGCGCACATAGGTAAGAACCCCGGGTTCCCCCTCCCTAAGCGCATGAATAAATCGTTCCACTTTTTGTTCTTTAAGCTTAAGATAAACCAGATAGGTAGGCAGATAGATGCCGGGGAGAGATCCCCCTCCAACTTGGGAAAAACCTTCCTCCACCTTGATATCCATAAAAGAACTTAATTCCCGCGAAAATAGATTTTTTAACTCTTGGGCCTGTTCTTTTAGGATTTCCAAAGGACGGGTCAGCATCTCCAAGGTGGGGATTTCTTTTGAGGCCTCCTCGATATCAAGATAGCTTCTTAAGGTTGCTTCCAAGGCTGCCACTGTCATTTTATCAATACGTAAGGCTCGAGTCAGGGGATTTTTTTTCATCAGGGAAATATATTGTTCTTTTCCGGCAATAATCCCTGCTTGCGGACCTCCCAATAGTTTGTCCCCACTAAAGGTAACCACATCGGCACCACCGGCTACGATCTGTTGAACGGTGGGCTCATCTCCGATACCGATCCCTTTTAAATCGAAAAGAGAACCGCTGCCCAAATCATGCATCACCGGGAGATGATATTTCCGGCCCAGATCCACTAATTCTTTAACATCTGTTGACTGAGTAAAACCGATCATTCGATAATTGCTGGTATGTACCTTCAGGAGAAGTCCTGTTTCCGGTCCGATTCTTTTTTCGTAGTCCGCGGGATAAGTCTTATTGGTGGTACCAACTTCTATTAAATGAGATCCGCTTTGTTCCATAACATCGGGAATGCGAAAAGAGCCGCCGATTTCTACCAACTCCCCCCGAGACACGATGGTTTCTTTTCCTTTGGCTATGGTATTCAAAGCGAGGAGCACCGCAGCAGCATTATTATTAACTACTAGACAGGACTCAGCTCCTGTCAGCCGGGAAATTAATTCTTCCACATGAGCATATCGGGATCCTCTCTGTCCGGTGTCCAGATTCAGTTCCAAATTTGAATAACTTGCGGCAACCATCTCCACTGATTTCATGGCCTTGGCACTTAAAAGGGCGCGGCCCAGATTGGTATGAAGCACCACACCGGTAGCATTTATCACCTGGCGCAGTTTAGGTTGTTCCCGACGCTCAATCTCCATTAAAATATCATTAAGCAAATCTCTTTGCAGATCCTCTTTATTTTGATATTGTCCCGGATTTTCTTTAAGGCGGTGGCGATAATCTCCTAAAACACTTCTAATTCCATCCAAGATTACCTGGCGCGATGTGCTTTGTTTTTCTTTAATTCTTTTATTTAATAATAATTCATCGACGCCCGGCAGCCATTGATAAATATTTTGCACAGGATAAAGCCTCCCAACTCATTTCATTGCCTTTTCTATGTAAATACAAAAAGCCTGATATTTTTTAATATATCTTATTCTCCAGGGAGATGCAAACAAAAACAGATAAAGCACCTTTACAGGTGCTTTATAGTAAGCTATTTATTTTATTAGGTATGGGCAGCGGAGAAGTCACATCTGTCCCTTCCGGTAAATACTCAATTTCCTTCCCATCAAATAAAAATTTTACCTGTTCAATCTCCGGGAACTGACCCAAAGTAAACAGAATGGAATTAACAAACATCAATTCCGCCGTGCTTCCTCCCCCATAGCCTAATGCCTGAGCATTAAAATCGATGGTCGCTAAGCCATCTTCAATGCGAAAACTATGAATTTTTGTGTTTTTCCAAAGAGTCGGCCATAAACCGCTATTTTGCGGAGGGCCTTCTAATAGTTTGCGCAAAGATGCCAAAGGAAGATCCGTGGTGCCGGCTTTAAGAGTAACAGGCACCAAATAAATACCGTTTTCATCACTAAAATATACCTGTATTAAGTTTTGTTCTGCAGGTTGTGTTCCATAATAATTAATTGTTTTAGGTCTTTTAAGGGGTTTGTTAATAATTACCCCGGCTAAATCTTCCTGTATTTCACCATTCACCAAAATTTGCACATCCTCTGCCGCCGGAAATTCTGTAATGGTGAAAACAATGGAATCTACTGTCATATTTGCATTTTCCTGTGGTACCGTCAATAAATCCTCGGTCAAATCGATATAGGCGGTTGAGCCTACCAAATACATGTCCTTGAGCTTCGTTCCTTCCGGTATCGTAGGTAGGGAAAATTCATTTTCCGGTCCGGCGAGAAGTTTTTCCATTGCGACTCGCGCCGCCTTCTCTGTTGGCAGGATGGACAAGGTTACCGGGACGAGATTCTTCCTGTCTATCGAGGTGAAGTAGACCACTACAAACTCCTGGTCTTTTACCAAAAGGGCCCTTCTTTCTTTTAATTTTTCCTCCTGAGCCAAAGAGTTATTATCCTTAGGATTCTCCCCATTTTTGTCATTATTCCCTGAACATCCGGTTAAGGCAAAAACAAAGATCAGATACAAAACTAAGAGCCTAAAGCCATTAGCACTTTTAAACAAAATATTCGGCTGCGAAGCCGCTCACCTCCCTACATAATCTAATATTATCATTTATCTTGTTTTATTCAAAATTCCGAGAATTTCCGAAATTCTCGAACTTAACATTTCGACCCCTTTTATTAAATCTCCTGCTATTATTTAAAAGAATAATCTTTTTAATTGATAACAAATCACCTGCCACAAATATTGGAATCCCTTAGTCCAAAAATACATCATGATAAACAAACCCAATATTCCAAAAACTGGATACACCTTAGAAACCAAAAGAGTAAAATCATACATGGCCAATGGTATGGATAATATTGATATAATTAGTAAAACCAGGTTATAGGGCAGCCGCCACGTATAACCCAACCGCTGACATAAACCATAAGCATCTGCCACCGCAGTTGTAATCATTGCGCCCCAAAGTACAATTCCATAGAAGTAGAATATGATGGGACTTACCTGATAAGCTAAATAAAGCATGGGAATTTGATAGGTATAAACAGACTGTCCTGCGGCCAAAAGAGCAGCGACAATAACCAGCGAGATAACTAATAAGATAAAGCCTCCTATTACCCCGCCCCATGCACTCATTCCATTTTGATCGGCCGTCAGCGCTGTCAATACAACTAAAACACTAATCATATTATAGGCAATATAGAGTAAAGAAGAAAGGAACCAATTATCGACCACCAGAGAACCGGCAAAGGGATCAAAGGCACTGCCTTGGTTTACTGCTGTCGTGCTAAAAAGGCTGAGCAGTGATACCAAAATAAGGATTGCGACCAATAGGGGTATTAAGATGGTATTAAACCACAAAACCCCCTCGTGCCGGGCCATTAAGGCCATAATTACCAAAGCATCGGTAATGATAATCCCGATGATCTTGGATATGCCCAGGTGTTCTTCAAATAGTGTGCCGCTTCCCGAGAGCATGACACAAAACCCCATAAACAAAAATGCCAGGATAATGATATCGATAATACCGGTCAACTGAGGACCCAATTTCCAGGTTAAAAATTCTTTATAAGTATGAAATCCTTTTAAACTGGTTATATAAATAATAAGTCCGCCCAGGATAGCAAAGGATACTCCGGTGACGCATGCACCAAATAATCCCTTGATGCCGAAGCGAATAAAGAATTGCATCAGTTCTTGGCCGGAAGCAAATCCGGCGCCAATCACAGTGCCAATAAAAACTGCGGCAATTTGCCAGTCTAAGGTTTTCGGTTTCAACCAAAGGCCCCCTTTACGGACGCAAATCTTTTGGGGATGTTTTTTTCTTCTGCATAATAGCTTTTTTGGGGCATATAATAATTAAAAAATAATGATTATGAGGTTACTATGAGCTTTTCCTTTCTTACTTCTCCATTATATGCAGATAAACAGATAAAATGTCATTATGAAAACCCGATGGTGCTAACGCTTCTTGCAAATCAGCTCTGTGAATTTCTTTTAAAGATTGATCCCCTAGGTAAGAAAGAAATTGTTATTGTGTGTATTGGTACAGATCGAGCTACCGGGGATTGCTTAGGTCCTTTGGTCGGATGGTTTTTGATGAAGCATCGTGCCGATTATACCCTTTACGGCACCTTAGATGATCCTGTCCATGCCAATAATATTGAAGATAAATTGGCAGAACTGCATCAAAGGCAAAAATCATCCCTTATTATTGCTATTGATGCTTGTTTGGGTAAGATCGAGAATGTTGGTATGATCAATTTAGGGTTGGGAACGATCTCCCCAGGAGCCGGTGTCTATAAAAAACTACCCGCGGTGGGCGATATTCATTATACCGGCATTGTTAATGTGGCCGGACATCTGGAATATTTAGTCCTCCAAAATACACGGCTCAACCTTGTCATCCAAATGGCAGGAAAAATTGCGGAAAGTATTGTTCTGGGTATTCAAAAGAGAAAAGACTATAAATAGACGATTTTCCCCTTTTTCATCAAATCAAAGGTTTAAGTGCATTTCTCAAATATTCTTCGGTTGACAAAAAAATCTTTTCATATTAGAATGAATGAAGAGTGTTTTCACCTACTGCGTAGGATAAGGAGAATTAAATGACCATTAACACGGTACTTTTTGATTTAGATGGCACGATTGCAAACACCTTGCCGGTGATCAGGGAAACCTACGCCAAGGTATTTGAGGAAATGAACCTTCCCTGGGGAAATGACGATGTCATGAAAATGATTGGACTGCCCTTAAGGGAAATTGGGAAAATTGTGGCAGGTCCGGATCATGCGGAAGATTTTTTTAACCTTTATCAAAAACACTCTGCTCGGCTCCATCATCAGCTGGTTGAATGCTATCCGGGAATTAAAACGATGCTCTTTCAATTAAAGAAAAATAATTTTGATCTGGGTATTGTCACCTCAAAAACTAAGAAAGGGGCCGACTTAACCCTAACTACTACTGATTTGATTGAGTTCTTTCCCTTAACAGTCACTGTTGACGATACCTTAAAACATAAACCCAATCCGGACCCGGTGCTCTTTGCCTTAGAAAAACTGCAAAGAGCACCTCAGGAAGCAATATTTGTGGGAGACAGCCCCTTTGATATTATGTGCGGCAATGAAGCCGGGGTGACAACCATCGCCGTGACCTGGGGTATGGCGCGCGTCGATGAATTAAAGGCATGCAAACCTACTTTTATTGCCGGATCAAGCAATAATCTATATGAGCGTATTTTATCTCTGGCCTAAACTTAATCAAAAAAGGATGATCTTAAAGACTTAACTTTAAGGTCATCCTTTTTTACTTAAAAATTAATCCCTTAATACCACCCGTAATGCATCACTATAGTTGTTAAGATTACAGCGTATACTACTGCCGGCAGTAAATTACCGACGCGGATTTTCGTCAACCCCAACATATTTAAGCCTATAGCCACAATTAACAATCCGCCTGTCGTTTTTAGTTCTGTGATGGCTTCCTCAATAATAAAAGGGGCAATAAAATTTGCTAATAAGGTTATGGAACCTTGGTAAAGCAACAGAGGAAGCGCCGACAAAGCAACCCCAATACCTAAGGTAGATGCTAGAACAATTGAGGTGACTCCATCTAATAGGGATTTGGCATAGAGAATACTGTGATTGCCGGTTAGTCCGCTTTCTAAGGACCCCATAATGGCCATGGCGCCGACACAATAAATCAATGTGGCCGTAACAAAACCTTTTGCTAGCCCCTTTTTAGCCGATTTACCCCGAGTTTTCTGTTCCAGCAAGCGAGCAGTCTCATCAAGAAATTTTTCAATCCCTATTAGCTCTCCCGTCACACCACCTAATACCATGCTGACCAGCACGATGAGTAATTGCTGGGTTTCAAAGGCCATTTGAAAACCGATTAATAAGATACCCAGGGCCACTCCTTTGGAAACTGTGTCCTTTGCACTATCACTAAGAAAACTTCCACTCATAATACCTAGCGCACTGCCGATGACGATGGCTAATACATTTACAATTGTTCCCCACATATCCACTTCTCCAACTTTAAATAATATTTATACGTTTCACGTGAAACATTTTTCTTCCCCTATTTAATAGATCATGTTTCACGTGAAACATGATCTATGTTTTCACTATATTTCGTCCTCAGGTATTAGTGAGGTGATAATGCGTTCCAAATCATCTTCGTTATAATAATCAATCTCGATCTTGCCGCCCTTCTTGCCGGATTTAATCCGCACCTTAGTGCTTAATAATCCTCTTAATCTGGATTCCATGTCTTTAACATGTGCCGGAAGCTTTAGCTTTTCCCTACTTTTTTCTTGATTCTTTTCCTCAGTTTGCTTAAATTCCTCATCCCGGCGATTAATTTCTTTCGCCCATTCTTCAGCCTGACGCACCGACATTTTTTCTTTGATGATTCTTTCCGCAAATAAAGTTCTTTTTTCTTTATCATTAACAGCCAAAATGGCTCGGGCATGGCCGGCCGATAAAGCACCCTCGCGAATAAAGCTTTGGATAGGAAGGGGTAAGTTTAATAAGCGTAAGGTATTTGCCACATAAGAACGACTTTTGCCTAAGCGCGCCCCTAAGGTCTCCTGAGTATACTCAAAATCTTGCATTAATTCTAAATAAGCTTCTGCTTCTTCCATCACATTGAGATCTTCTCTTTGGATATTTTCAATAAGGGCGATCTCGCTGCCGGTTTTCTCATCAAATTCTTTTACCAAACAGGGGATTTCTTCTAACCCGGCTAAACGTGCAGCTCGCCAGCGTCTTTCTCCGGCAATGATCTCATATTTTTGATCTTGAACCGGCCGGACCAAAATCGGTTGTACCAGTCCATGTTCCTGAATAGAAACAGATAACTCACGCATTTTATCCTGATCAAAATTTTTCCGCGGTTGGCGGGGATTCGAAAAAATATCTTCCACCCCAATGAAGATAACGGAGTCACTAGAATCATTTTTACCATGGGTTGTAGGGGTAAGAAGGGCATCTAAACCTCGCCCCAATCCTCTTTTAACCAATTTCAATCACTTCCTTTGCTAAATCATGATAGACCTCAGCCCCTCGAGATTTGGGATCATATAAAGCGATGGGTTTACCATGACTAGGCGCCTCGCTTAAACGTACATTGCGCGGCACAATTGTGGCGAAAACCTTACCCTTGAAATGATTTTTTACCTCATCTACCACCTGAATTGCTAAATTGGTTCTGGCATCAAACATGGTTAATAAAACGCCGATGATATCTAAATGAGGGTTAAGATGCTTGCGCACCAGTTCAAAAGTATTCATTAATTGACCTAATCCCTCTAAAGCATAATACTCACATTGGATCGGAATTAAGATACTGTCTGCAGCCGTCAAAGCGTTTAAGGTTAATAAGCCCAAAGAGGGGGGACAGTCGATAATAATATAATCATATTGATCCTTAATATCCCGCAATGCTTTTTTTAACTTGCTTTCTCGGGAAATTGCCGATACTAATTCAATTTCTGCACCGGCCAGCTGGATTGTAGCAGGAACTAATTTTAAATTATCTAATTCCGTTTCGTAGGTGACTGCATCAATTGATACTCCGTTAATCAAAACATCATAGATACAATGTTCTGTTTCCTGCCGATTAATCCCCAAACCACTGGACGCATTTCCTTGAGGATCAATATCAATGAGAAGGATCTTTTTACCTTCAATAGCCATGAAAGCAGCAAGATTAACTGCCGTCGTAGTTTTAGCAACACCACCTTTCTGATTTGCAATTGCAATGATTTTACCCATGATTTCACCACCGTATAAAATTAGCTGCATGTCTATACCGGAAACTTAGATTAATTTATCAGCTAAATCTTAAATTTTTGGCCGTTCCGGTCACAGCTCTGCTCTCTAAGATATCTTAATTCCACACTTCACGGAAACTATCCTGCCAAAAAGATAAATAATAAATTTAAAATAAAAAGTCCCTGGGCAAGAAGAAAATTCATTCTCCACCAAGGACAAAGAAAGAGAGAAGGAAAAATATGTTTGCCTTTACAGAGGGCGCTTTTCTGGTATCCCGGCTTTTCGCGGATATTTTTCCGGAGTTTTTTTTATTTTTTGGATCATAACTAAGGATCGATCATCCCCTAATAAAGGAAGCTGATAAAAATGCTTTTCGATCAGCTTTCCCCCTAAGATATCCAGGCCGCTACTGCTGTTTTCTATCTCGCTATTAATATCCGGTCCTTTTAAGGCGAAAAAAACTCCCCCGATTTTTAAAAAGGGTAAGCAATACTCCAGTAATACAGGAAGACTGGTTACAGCCCGGGCAAACACCAGAGAAAATTCTTCGCGATAGCCCATTTTGCGTCCAAATTCTTCTGCCCGACCATGGATTATTTCCACCCTGTCTAATCCTAATTCTGACTGCACTGCGGTGAGAAAATGGCATCTTTTTGCCAAAGAATCCAGCAAAACAACATCAAGATCCGGCCGAAAAATCTTTAATGGTAAACCTGGAAACCCTGCACCGGTGCCAATATCAATTAATCGCTCCTTTGGTTTCAGTGAGATAAATTTTAGAACCATCAAAGAGTCTAAAAAATGTTTGACAGCTACCTCTTTTTCCTCAGTAATCGCCGTTAAATTCATTTTACGATTCCAGTCTATCAGCAGATGATAATACCTTGCACATTGAGCTAATTGCTCCTGAGTATAATCTATCTCCAACAGTTTTAACCCCTGAGATAGATAGCCGGTAAAATCACTCACTTTTTTCCTCCTCCTCGGTTTGAATATGTCTCCTTCTTTGTTGCTCCAAATAAATCAGCAGTACAGAGATATCGGCGGGAGAAACCCCCGATATCCTGGAAGCTTGACCGATAGAGGCGGGGCGAATTTTATTCAGCTTTTGTTTCGCCTCCGTGCGCAATCCTTTGATTAAACTATAGTCGAGGTTTTCCGGCAATTGTTTCTGTTCCAACTTATTAAACCGCTTGACCTGCTCCATCTGTTTATTGATATAGCCTTGATATTTGACCTGAACTTCCACCTGCTCTTCTTCCTGATAGTTCAGAGTAAGATCCTCATCGGACAAGGAGGAAATATCCTCGTAATTGATTTCCGGTCTTTTTAATAAATCATAGAGGGAGACGCCGGATTTAATAGCACTGGAAGCCCTTTTTTGTAAAAGTGCTGTTAATTTATTATTTTGTGGCGTTACTACATTTACTTTTAGTTTTTCTAAGGTCTCATTGATCTTTTCCCGTTTTTTACAAAAGTAGCGATATCGAAAATCATCAACCAACCCTACTTCTCTTCCATATTCTGTAAGTCTTAAATCGGCATTATCTTGCCGCAAAAGCAAGCGATATTCTGCGCGGGAGGTGAGCATACGGTAAGGTTCATGAGTACCTTTGGTAATCAGATCGTCAATTAATACCCCGATATAGCCATCAGACCGGGTGAGAATTAAGGGGTCTTTTTCCCTGATCTTTAACACGGCGTTAATCCCGGCCATCAAACCTTGGGCTGCCGCCTCTTCATAGCCGGAGGTTCCGTTAATTTGCCCGGCCGTAAACAAACCTTCAATACACTTACTTTCTAAGGTCGCTTTCATCTGGGTCGGATCAATACAATCATATTCAATGGCATAACCCGGCCGCATGATTTCTACATGTTCCAGCCCTTTAATCGTTCTCAAAAAGGCAAATTGCACTTCTTCCGGTAAACTACTGGACATACCCTGGACATAATATTCATAGGTATTCATTCCTTCCGGTTCCAAAAAGAGCTGATGGGCTGTTTTATCAGGAAATTTAACCACCTTGTCTTCCAAGGAAGGGCAATAGCGCGCGCCAACACCCTCAATGACACCACTGTATAAGGGAGAACGATGTAAATTATCCCGCACCACCTGATGAGTTAATTCATTAGTATAAGTCAACCAGCAAGGAATATTAGGACGGTCAAACTTATCCGTCAAAAAGGAAAAGGCTAATGGCCCGTCATCACCGGGTTGTTTCTCAGTTTTGGAAAAATCGATGGAACGATAATCCACCCGAGCCGGTGTTCCTGTTTTAAACCTTCTAATGTCATATCCATTTTCTTTAATACTATCGACTAGGGACATAGAAGCATATTGTCCGTTGGTACCCCCCGGGAAATGCACGTCACCAATGATAATCTTACCGCGCAAATAGGTACCTGTAGTTAAAATAACAGCCTTACCCAAAAATTTTGCGCCTGTTTTGGTGACTACACCAACGACCTTGTAGTTTTCTACTAATATTTTATCTACTATTGCTTGTTTGACATCTAAATTTTCCTGGGATTGTACCGTCTTGGTCATTTCCTGTTGATACAATTTTTTATCAACCTGCGCTCTTAAAGCATGCACCGCCGGTCCTTTGCCCGTATTTAAGAGCCTGATTTGAATATGAGTTTTATCAATGTTGATGCCCATTTGCCCACCCATAGCATCAATTTCACGTACCAAATGACCCTTTGCAGGACCTCCGATAGATGGATTACAAGGAGTTAAGGCAATGTTCTCCATATTTAAAGTAAATAATAAAGTTTTACATTTCATGCGTGCTGCCGCTAACGCCGCCTCACATCCGGCATGACCGGCGCCAACAACAATTACATCATATTCTCCTGCTAAATAATACATGTTTCCCCCCTATTTCCCGATACAAAAATCACTGAAAATTCGATCAAGTAAATCTTCACTTACCGCGTCCCCCGATAGCTCACCCAAGGTTTCCCAGGCTTCCTTTAAATCAATAGAAAGAAAATCTAAGGTCATTTTAGCTTCTACTCCTCTTAAAACTTCCTGAAGACTCCCACGCGCCCGAACCAGTACATCACGATGGCGCACATTAGTAATAATCAAATCTCGTCCCGGTTTGATCTCACCCTGAAGCACCATTGATACAATTAACTTTTCCAATTGTTCCAGACCAATTTCATCTTTTGCTGAGATAAAAAGACATGGCAGGGGGGCCGCAAATTCTTCAATTTCCCCCCGCTTTTGCTCATCATTCTCCACATCAATCTTATTAACTAAGACAATAGCCTGTTTATCTTTAATATCGGCTAGTATCATTTTGTCTTCTTCTGTCATACCTACAGATATATCCAAAACAAATAAAATTAAATCTGCCTTTTTGATCATTTTTCTTGATCTCTCGACACCAATGCTTTCCACAAGATCATTTGTTTTTCTGATACCTGCAGTATCAATAATTTTTAAGGAAATACCCCCAATGGTTAGATATTCCTCAATGGTATCTCGCGTTGTTCCCGGTACATCGGTAACAATCGAACGATTTTCTTTTAACAGGGCATTTAATAAGCTGGATTTTCCTACATTTGTGCGTCCAACGATGGTCGTTAAAATACCTTCGCGGAGCAACTTTCCTTGCTTAAAGGAGGCAATTAGCTTTTCGATTTGTTCGATAAGTAGATGCACTGTATTTTGTATTCTTTCATAGGTTACATCTTCAATATCTTCTTCCGGAAAATCAATGGCCGCTTCAATGGCAGCCAATAAACCTAAAATCTCATGTCTGATGCGGAATATTTCCCCCGATAATTTTCCTTCCAACTGACTTACGGCGCTATTTAAACCTTGCTTCGACTTGGCTCTAATCACGTCAATAATAGCCTCTGCCTGAGTTAAATCGATTCTACCATTTAAAAAAGCCAGTTTTGAGAATTCTCCCGGCTCAGCCATACGGGCTCCGGCCTCTAAAACCCTTTCAAAAGTAGCCTGAAGAGGCATTAAACCACCGTGACAATTAATCTCAACTACATCTTCTCCGGTAAAAGATTTCGGTCCTCGCATAATAGAAACTAATACTTCATCGATAACTTCCCGATTTTTATCTAAAATATTTCCTAAGTGCATGGTAAAACCAGGTACCTGAGACATATCCTTATTATTTTTACTTTGAAAAATTTCCTTTAAGATAGCAAGTGCATTTTCACCACTGATACGAATGATTCCGATGCCGGCTTCTCCAAAAGAAGTAGATATGGCAGCAATAGTATCATTTATCATTATTTTCACCTCGGAAAAGTTTTAGAAAAACCCAGCAATTAATATTACTGGGTTAAGATGCAGATTAGTTTTCTTATGACTTTGACTTTTTAGTAATTACCACCTTGCGATGAGGCTCTTCACCCTCACTAAAGGTGCGTACTTTAGTATCATTTTGGAGCGCTGTATGAATAATCCTTCTCTCATGAGGATTCATAGGTTCAAGAACGATATTATGCCCGGTCTTTTTTACCTTTTCCGATAATCTTAAAGCCAAATTGATTAAAGTTTGCTCTCTACGTTCACGATACCCTTCTACATCAAGGATAATACGAAACCTTTGTCCAAATTTTTTACCGACAACTAAATTAGTTAAATATTGAAGGGAATCTAGCGTTTCGCCTCTGCGTCCGATTAATATTCCTAAATTATTGCCTTGAAAGGAAAGGTTAATAAAATCATCTTTCTTAGAAACATCAGTTTGTACTTCTATGCCAAGTTTATCAAAAATGTTTTCTAAAAAACATATCGCTGCTGTCTCCGGAGATTCATCACCGTTTTGGTCATTATTTTGATGATGATCATTATTAGGTCGCATAACCGGTTCACTATGATTGTTTTTAATGTTTCTCATGTCATCAGTATTATTTTCCGGATTATCTTTAATTTCATCCTTTAAGTCAAAGCTGCTTTCATCCAAAGAAAAAGACGATAATTTATTTTCTGCACTAATATAAGTCAATTTAATTTTGGCATCTTTTGCGCCAAAGATACCAAAAATTCCTTTGGAAGGTGCATCAATGATTTCAATTTCAATTTCTTCACGATCACAATTTAGTTCTTTTAAACCTTTTTCTATGGCTTCATCAATAGTTTTCCCACAAACTTCTATTGATTTCATTTCTTTTCACTCTCCTTTACCGGTAAATCTTTTTTCTTCTTACCCTTTGTAGGCAGTTCTACCGGCGTAGGTTTTATTCCTCGGTTAATGATAACTTGTTGAATTGATCCAACCACACTAAAGGAAATCCAATAAAGCGCGAGTCCAGCGGGAAAAGATCTAGTCATCCAGCCAAATAAAATCGGCATGGCATAAAGCAAAGTTTTTTGTGTAGGATCAGTGGCATTAGGTGAGGTCATATATTGTTGCAAAAATGTTGATAACCCTACAAAAATAGGAAGAATAAAACCGGATGGATCTGGTATACTTAAATCACTGATCCAAAAAAAATTATAATGTTCCGGAGTAGAGGGTTGGAATGTCTGCAACCCGCGAAATAATGCGATTAAAATGGGAAATTGAATCAGCAAAGGAAGACAACCGGCCATGGGATTTACCCCATATTCCTGGTATATCTTCATCATTTCTTCTTGTTTTTTCTGAGGATTATCTTTATATTTTTTATCTAGTTCCTTGACAATAGGTTGTATTTGCTGCATCGACTTCATTGATTTCATTTGCTTATGAGTTAAAGGATGAAGCAATAATTTAATTATAATGGTCAAAATAAAAATGGCCAAAGCATAGCTGGGTATTTTAGCAAGCACCGTCAATTGATAAAGCCACTCTAAAGAATCTGTCACAAATCCGATTAATGTACCCAAATTTGCAGATTCACCTCCTACATAATTTTAGGCTGGATCATAGCCGCCCGGATGCCAAGGATGACATTTGCTTATCCTCTTTAAACCTCTCCAAACACCCTTTAATAAACCGTATTTTTTTAACGCATCAATCCAATATTGGGAGCAGGACGGATAAAAGCGGCATCTTCCAGGTAAAATTGGAGACAAGCATTTTTGATATATTCTAATAAAAAAAATCAACAATCGGCTCATTTTATGTCCTCATTCTCTGGATTAAATCTAAAACCTTTTTCTCCAGTTTCTGATAAGAAGCATCCTTACTTCTTACCCGGACGACAAAGATGTAATCATATCCATTTATAAAGAGATTCGCATTTAAACGACAAATTTCCCTTAGTTTTCTCTTAACACGATTTCTCACGACAGCTTTTCCGACTTTTTTTGACACAGAAAAGCCTATGCGGTATGTATCTTTCTTGTTTTTACGATAATACAGAACTAAATAAGGGTTAACAAGTGATTTACCTTTCGAATATGTCAGGCGAAAATCTTTTGGGCTTTTTAACCGATATACTTTTTTCATCAAAAGGAGAGCCCCCTAAACGACTACTCAACTATATTATAACTATCCTTAAATAATTATAATCATTTTTGCCCGACTAAAATAGAAATATTTCTCAAGAAAATTAGGCAAAATTCCTTCTACAAAAATAATCAAATAAGGGAAAAGGCCGTTTATCGGCCTTATGCAGACAATCTCTTTCTTCCTTTAGCACGTCGTCTCTTTAAAACATTACGACCGTTTTTATCACTCATTCTCTTTAAAAAACCATGAACTCTTTGATGTCTTTTTCTTTTCGGTTGATAAGTCCTCTTCATAATTAAGAAACCCTCCTTCATCTATAACTTAAAAATCATGCCTTCCAGTAAGCATTAGCACTAGAATTATATCTTAACGCTCTAAAACTGTCAAGGAATAGAAAAAATATCACCTGCACATTGGGGATAACTTATTTTTTACCTGTTGAATTTGTGGATATTTTTTGCTATCATTGATATTAAATAACATATACATATTAAATGATCATTTATCCACCGTATTGATTTTGTGCGCATCTTTGTGGATATTTTTTTGTCCCCATAATTTATCACCTATTTAAATTCGTAATTTCCTCTCTTAATTTCCATTCATCACACAATAATTAAACAGGTAAACAGCGTTTTTTGTTTTTAAGGAGGCTACCATGCTTACACAACTAAGAGAAGATTGGCAAAAAACTTTAGACATTTTAAAAACAGAATTAAATGAAGCCAGCTTTGATACCTGGTTAAAAAAAACCCAAGTTGTCACCAAATATGATCAGACTTTTGTCATTGCGGTTCCCAATGGTTTTGCTAAGGATTGGTTAGAATCTCATTACTCCAGCCTGATTAAAAACACCTTGCAGCTCGTTACGGCGGAAGAAGTGGATATTGAATTTGTTCTGCCCCAGGCCAATGGAGAAATTAACTATTTAACGCCCCATTCTAAAGAAAAAAATCAAGAAATAAATGCCATAAAAAATCCCCCTGCCATGAATGGGCATAGTTTTCATTTTAACCCCAAATATACCTTCGATTCTTTTGTGATCGGCAACAGCAATCGCTTCGCCCATGCAGCATCCTTGGCGGTAGCGGAAGCTCCTGCTCAAGCATACAATCCATTATTTATTTATGGTGGCGTAGGTTTGGGGAAAACTCACCTGATGCATGCCATCGGCCAATATGTGCGTCTCCATAATCCGCTGACCAAAGTAGTTTATGTTTCTTCAGAAACATTTACTAACGAATTGATTAATTCCATCAGAGAAAATAAGACCGTTCAATTTCGAAATAAATACCGTAATATGGACGTTTTATTAATAGATGATATTCAATTTTTAGCCGGTAAAGAAAGTACCCAAGAAGAATTTTTCCATACCTTCAATACTCTCCATGAGGCTAATAAGCAAATTATTATCAGTAGTGACCGTCCACCAAAGGAAATCCCTACTTTAGAGGACAGGCTGCGCTCTCGTTTTGAATGGGGACTGATTACCGACATTCAACCCCCCGACTTAGAAACCAGAATCGCAATTTTGCGTAAAAAAGCACATGCCGATCACATCGAAGTACCTAATGATGTGATGGTCTACATTGCCAATAAAATTCAATCTAATATTAGAGAATTAGAAGGTGCCTTAATCAGGGTTATCGCTTACTCTTCCTTGACCGGGAAAGAAGTAACCCCGGAATTGGTACAAGAATCTTTAAAAGATATTCTTCCGGAGAATAAGCAAAAAACTATGTCCATCGAATTAATTCAGCAGGCAGTAGCAGAACATTATCGCCTTAAAGTCGATGATTTTAAAGCAAAAAAAATAACGCGCAGCATTGCTTTTCCGCGACAAATTGCCATGTATCTATCCCGTGAATTAACAGATGCTTCTTTACCTAAAATAGGAGAAGAGTTTGGGGGAAGAGATCATACCACCGTGCTTCATGCCCATGACAAGATTACCAAAGAACGAGCTCAAGATATTAATTTAGATCGAACAATTTCAGATATAATAACCCATCTACAGAATATTTAGCTGGGGATAGTACTAGAATAACCTGTGTATAATTGCACTAATTTATAAAATTTTATTTTTCCTGTGGATATGTGGATAAATACGTGCAGTTTATGCACAATTTTTCAACATGAATTAATCTTACCACTACAAGAAATAATGCATATATTCACATATTCACTGTCCTTATTACTATTAATACTAGTTAATTGACAAATAATTATATAAATGAAGATTGGATTATTCTTAAGGAGGCTCGATTATGCACTTTAATTGTAGTAAAGAAGACTTGGTTTTTGGTGTTCAAACGGTAAGCAGAGCCGTTTCCAATAAGAATACCATGCCCATACTAAGCGGTATTCATTTAAAAACGGAAAACAACACCTTGAAACTTACAGCTACAGATTTAGAAATTGCGATACAATGTACAGTAGAAGTAGAAGTTATCGAAGAAGGCTCATTAGTTGTTCCCGGTAGATATTTTATAGAAATGGTGAAAAAGCTTCCTTCCGGAATCATTAACTTAAAAAGTTCATCCCAGGAAGGTCTGATTATTAAATATGAACAATCAGAACAGTTTATTAATGGTTTTTCAGATGAAGAATTTCCCTCTTTACCTGAAATAAAAAACCAGGTTTCAGGTAGTATGCCTCAAAACCAATTCAAAAAAATGGTTAAACAAACTGCTATTGCTTCTTCTCATGATGAATCAAGACCTGTTTTTACCGGAACCTTGGTAGAAATAACCGGGGATAAAATCGTGATGGTGACCACAGACAGCCATCGTTTAGCCCTGAAAGAAGATTATTGGAGCAATTCGTCGGCGGTTATGGATAATAAAGTTGCCGTGATTATTCCTACAAAAACCATGATAGAGGTATCCCGCATTATCCCGGATGATGCAGAACCTTTATTTATGATTGGGGGAACCAACCAATTTCTTTTTAAAACTGCCAATATTAATGTATTTACCCGATTAATTGATGGACAATATCCTAGTTATACCCAGGTTATCCCAGATAGCGGTAAATGTACCAGCCGGATTAGAATTAAAACAAAAATGTTTTTAGAGGCCATTGAAAGAGCCTCACTTTTGGTGCGAGATGAATTAAAAGAAAAATACAGTCTGGTAAAATTAAGTGTAAATGAAGATATTTTAGAAATTAACTCCAATTCCCCAGAGTTAGGAAAAATTCATGAAGAAATAAAAGTTTTTTTGGAAGGTGAACCGATCGAAATCACTTTTAATTCTCATTATTTGATGGATGCTTTAAAGAGCATTGATGAAGAAGAAGTATATATAGAATTAACAGGTGCCTTAAGTCCCGGTATTATTCGCACTGTAGAAAATGAAAAATACATTTATTTAATTTTGCCGGTACGTACTGCCTAAAATGAAAATATTACAAAGCGATGTGTTTCTTTTTGCATATTTTATCCTTGCTTTTAAATAATTTTCGCAATTATAATGAAAAAAAAATTGAATTTCACCCTCATGTCAATATCGTGATGGGAATGAATGCCCAAGGCAAATCTAACCTTTTGGAAGCCATTCATTATTTGAGCATTTTTTCTTCTTTTCGAAACAGCAAAGATCGGGAGATGATTAAATGGGGTCAATCCTATTTTTATCTGGAAGGAAAAATTGTGAAAAATAATGGGGAATACCTCTTGTCGGCAGGTTATCATGAAGAGAACAAAAAAATTTTAAAGGTTAACGGCAGCCAAAGAAAAAAAATCAGAGATCTTTTGGGTGTTTTTAATAGTGTCGTTTTTTCTCCGGAGGATCTTAATATTATTAAAAACGGACCGTCGGCACGGAGAAGATTTTTAGATCAAGAAATGATTCAATTATTTCCTTCTTATTACCATGCTTTAATTCAGTATCAAAAAATTTTAGGACAGCGCAATAACTTACTCAGGGAAATAAGGATACATAAAAAGAAAGATGATCTTTTGCCGATTTGGAGTCAACAATTATTGCAACATGGAAGCAAGATCATCAAAAAAAGATTTGAGGTTTTGAAAAAATTAACACCCCTGGCGCGATTAACCCATCGAAAAATAACCAATGGGGCCGAGGAGTTGGATTTAAACTATTATAGTTTGGAGATGGGCAGGGAGGAAAATCTTAAAACGGCCTCTTTAGAAAAAAAATCAAAACATATATTTTACTCAATTAGAAAAATTTCGATCATTAGAAATGGAACGGGGAATAACTCTTATTGGCCCGCATCGAGACGATTTAATAATTACCATTAATGGTATTGATGCGCGTAAATTTGGTTCTCAAGGGCAACAGAGAACAGCGGCTTTATCCTTAAAAATTGCTGAATTAGAATTAGTTAAATCCGAAATAGGGGAATATCCTGTTTTGTTATTGGACGACGTGATGTCGGAATTGGATCAAACGAGGCGAAATCATTTAATGCAATATATCGGCAATAAGGTACAGACCTTCATTACGACCACGGATTTTGATTTTAAACAAAAAGAAGGTAATTTGATTCAGATCTCACAGGGGGAAATTGAAAATAAAAAAATTTAGGTGATAAAAATGTTTATACATATCGGTAAAAACATTATGGTAAATAGTAAGGAAATCATTATGATTTTGGACTATCAAAAATTAAAAAAATCACCTCTTTCTCAAGAATTTCTGGAAAATATCAGTCCGGAGGAAGGGGAAAGTAATGAAAAGAATAGTACTATGATTATCACGGATAAAAAAGTCTATTTTTCATCTATTGCTCTAGGGACCATTGAAAATAGATTAAAAAAGTATATTTATTAATCTATCTGAGCTAATTATGCACAAAAAATAAAGGAAGCACGGTTAAGAATATGGAAAATGATGTATAATAATAATTAATTGCTTGTTGGTTTATTTTTTTTCATATATAATTAAACATTAGAGTTTCGGGAATTTGCACTGTTCTTGATGGAGGTACAACAATAATGATTGAGGAAAAAATAGAGACAAATTATGATGCCAGTCAGATTCAAGTATTGGAAGGATTAGAAGCAGTGCGTAAACGCCCGAGTATGTATATCGGCAGTACAAGTGCTCGTGGTTTACATCACTTGGTTTATGAAATCGTCGACAATAGTATTGATGAGGCACTGGCAGGTTATTGTGATCAGATTCATATTACTGTTACAGAAGAAAATAGCATTATTGTGCGTGATAACGGCAGGGGAATTCCCATTGATATTCATGAAAAAACAGGGAAGCCGGCTGTAGAAGTAGCCCTGACAATTCTTCATGCCGGCGGTAAATTTGGTGGAACCGGTTATAAAGTTTCCGGTGGTCTTCATGGTGTGGGCATGTCGGTCGTTAATGCCCTATCGGAATGGTTAGAAGTAAAAGTAAAAAGAAATGGGAATATTTATCAGCAGAAATATAAACGGGGAACTCCGATTACTGAATTAGAGATCATTGGTCACTCCGACGGAACAGGTACAGAAATTTCTTTTAAACCGGACGGAGAAATTTTTGAAGATTTAGTTTTTAGCAGAGAAATATTAGCCCAAAGACTCAGAGAACTATCTTTCTTAAATAAAGGATTATCTATTACCCTTACGGACCAAAGAGATCAATTTGAAGTAAAGTATAAGCATGATGGTGGGATTGTTGATTTTGTCCACTATTTAAATAAAAGTAAAGGTGTTATTTATCAAAAACCGATTTATTTCCAAACAGAAAAGGATCATGTCCAGATAGAGATTGCTCTTCAGTATAATGACGGTTATTCCGAAAATATTCTATCTTTTGCTAATAATATTCATACCCAAGAAGGGGGTACCCATGAAGTTGGTTTTAAAACGGCATTAACGCGAGCTATTAATGATTATGCTCGAAAGATTAACGTCATTAAAGATAATCAGAGTAATTTATCAGGAGAAGACATTCGCGAAGGATTAACGGCAATTATCAGTGTTAAGGTTTTAGATCCGCAATTTGAAGGTCAAACCAAAACCAAGCTGGGGAACAGTGAAGTGCGGGGCATCGTGGATTCTATTATGGGAGAAGGAATGAGTACTTTTTTGGAGGAAAACCCAGCTACCGCCAAAAAAATTATTGAAAAAAATGTCCAGGCAGCCAGGGCACGAGAAGCAGCACGCAAGGCCAGGGATTTAACCAGGCGTAAAAGTGCTTTAGAAAGCACCAGTTTACCGGGAAAGCTTGCTGATTGCTCGGTGAAGGATCCTGCCATGAGTGAATTGTATCTGGTGGAAGGGGATTCTGCCGGCGGTTCGGCCAAACAAGGTCGAGATCGAAGAACCCAGGCGATTTTACCTTTACGAGGCAAAATTCTCAATGTGGAAAAAGCTCGTTTAGATCGAATTCTCGGTAACGAGGAAATTAGATCTATGATTACAGCCATGGGCACAGGTATTTCTGATGATTTTGATATCGGAAAAGCCCGATATCATAAATTAATTATTATGACAGATGCAGACGTGGACGGTTCCCACATTAGAACTTTGTTACTTACCTTCTTTTTCCGTTTTATGAGGCCTTTAATTGAAGCAGGCTATATTTATATTGCCCAGCCTCCTTTGTATAAGGTGAAGGCAGGAAAAGAAGAAACATATTTTTATAGTGACGATGATTTGGATAAATACTTAGAGCAACATAAGGGTGTTGCGCCAAGTATCCAGCGCTATAAAGGTTTGGGGGAAATGAATCCGGAGCAATTATGGGAAACTACAATGAATCCGGAAACAAGAACCCTGCTTAGGGTCACACTGGAGGATGCTTTAGCAGCAGATGAAATATTTACAATTTTGATGGGTGATAAAGTTGAACCTCGTCGAGAATTTATTCAGAGTCATGCTAAAGAAGTGCGTAATCTTGATATTTAAGAGAGAAGAAAGATCAGATATTTTTTTAATTGTGAATGAGATCGAGGTGTAATCATGGACCCAACTTTTACCCACGGGAAAATCGTTCCCTTAGATATAGAAAAAGAAATGGAAAAATCATATATTGATTATGCAATGAGTGTTATTGTGGGACGTGCTCTGCCCGATGTACGGGACGGTTTAAAGCCGGTACATCGCAGAATTTTATATTCGATGTATGAGCGGGGCGTGACCCCGGATAAACCATATAAAAAATCAGCGCGTATTGTTGGGGATGTTCTGGGTAAATATCATCCTCATGGTGATTCTTCTGTTTACGATGCTGTTGTAAGATTGGCTCAAGATTTTTCCACGCGCTATTTATTAATTGACGGCCACGGAAACTTTGGTTCTGTGGACGGGGATTCTGCTGCAGCCATGCGTTATACAGAGGTGCGTTTATCTAAATATGCCGTTGAAATGATGACGGATATTCAAAAGAATACTGTTGATTTTGTCCCTAATTATGATGCTTCAGAAGAAGAACCTGCCGTGCTTCCTGCACGAGTGCCTAATTTATTGGTCAATGGTTCTTCCGGAATTGCGGTAGGTATGGCAACGAATATTCCTCCTCATAATATTGGTGAGGTTATTGACGGGGTTGTTGCACTCATTGATGATCCCGATATTGAAATATCTCAACTGATGACCATGATCAAAGGTCCGGATTTTCCAACGGGGGCTTTGATTATGGGGCGAGAGGGCATTAAATCTGCTTATACCACCGGTCGTGGTTCGATCAAAATGCGCGCCAAATCGGATATTGAGCAAATGTCCAATGGAAAACAGCGGATTATTGTTAATGAAATTCCTTACCAAGTTAACAAGGCCAAATTGATTGAAAAAATAGCCGAACTTGTTAAAGATAAAAAAATTGACGGGATTACTGATTTAAGAGATGAATCGGATCGTACCGGCATGCGTATTGTGATTGAATTGCGCAAAGATGTTAACGCCCGGGTTATTTTGAATCAATTATATAAACATACCCAGCTTCAGGAAAATTTTGGTGTTATTAACCTGGCTTTGGTGGATGGTCAGCCGAAGATCTTAAATTTAAAACAAGTGCTGGAACATTACCTGGAACATCAAAAAGACGTGATTGTACGCAGAACTCGTTTTGATCTGGCAAAAGCAGAAGCACGAGCACATATTTTGGAAGGATTAAAAATTGCTTTAGATCACATTGAAGAAGTTATTAAAACCATCCGAGAATCAAAAACAACGGACGTAGCCCGGGAACAATTGATGACGAAATTCGGCCTTAGTGAAAAACAAGCCCAAGCGATATTAGAAATGCGTTTACGGGCGCTCACGGGTTTGGAACGACAAAAGCTGGATGATGAATATCGGGAGTTAATTAAGACGATTTCTTATTTGACGGAAGTATTGAGAAACGAAAAAATGGTTTTACATATTATTCGGGAAGAAATTCTCTTGATGAAAGAAAAATATGCCGATCCCCGGCGGACACAAATTGTGCGGGATGATAGCGAATTGCAAGATGAAGATCTTATTGCGGAAGAAGATATGGTTATTACCATTACCAATAGCGGTTATATCAAACGTTTAAACACCAATGTTTATCGTAACCAAAGAAGAGGCGGACGTGGTATTACCGCGATGACCACCAAAGATCAAGATTTTCTGGAACATTTATTTATTACGACAACCCATCACTACCTGATGGTTTTCACGAATAAAGGAAAGGTTTATCGCTTAAAAGTGCACGAAATTCCCGAAGCAGGTCGCACAGCTAAAGGCACGAACTTGGTTAATCTTCTTTATCTTTCCGGTGATGAAACAGTAAATACGGTTATTCCCGTGAAGGAATATAGTGAAGATCTGTTATTATTTATGGCAACCCGTAAGGGAATTGTGAAAAAAAGTGTCTTAGAAGAATATGATTCGGCGCGAAAAGATGGTCTCATTGCCATAAATTTAGATGAGAATGATGAAGTCATCGGGGTAAAATTAACTGATGGCAACGCTGATATTATTTTAGGGACGAGAAATGGCAAAGCAATTCTTTTCTCAGAAAAAGAAGTGCGCAGTCAGGGTCGAACGACCCGCGGAGTTAAGGGAATTCATTTAGACGGAAATGACTTTGTCGTCAGTATGGATGTAGTAATTGAGGGTGGCGAGCTAATGGTCATTTCGGAAAATGGCTATGGCAAGAGAACCCCCCTCGAGGAATATAGTAAACAAAGTCGTGGAGGTAAAGGAGCTTTAACCATTAAAGAAACTGCGAAAACGGGATATTTAACTGCGATCAAGGTAGTAAAGCCGGGGGACGAATTGATGATGATCACCAAAGAAGGAACATTAATTCGGATCAATGTGGCGGATACTTCCGTATTAGGACGCAATACCCAGGGAGTGACTTTGATGAAACTCACTCCTGATGATAAGGTAGTCGCAGTAGCAAAAGTTGTCTCAAAGGAAGATGAAGTATAGTATTGTTTTTTTTGGAAGAATATAATAAGATATTTAATAAATTATATATTATTTAGTATTTTGCTTGGGTTAAGAAAAGAGGCTAGGTAGCGAAATATGCGTGTGGGGGTTTTAACATCAAAAAAAGACTTTAAAAACCACCAAAGAATGTTGGCTCAATGTGGCATGGATGGAGTTTTGATCGTCAAACTGCCGGATTTTGATGATATTGATGGTTTTATCCTTCCAGATGATTATCGGGCCAGCATTTCGTGGAAAGATCAAGATCCCATAAAAAAAAGGATCGAGGAAATAGCCCAACAGGACACGCCAATTTTTGGTATTGGTAATGGTCTGGTCTTGTTAGCTCAAGAGGTGATAAATGAAGGAGAAGATTATTGTTTCGGACTTTTAGATATAAAAATGAACAGGTATGGTTTAAATCTTTTTTCAGGAAAGTACACGGAAATTCCTTTGAAAATCGATGTTTTAGGGAAAGCACCTTTTCCCGGGATATTTATCGAAGCGCCCACGGTACAATCTATGCAACCTAATGTAGGAATTTTGGCCATGCATCAGGAAAAAATTGTTATGGTACGTCAAGGCAATATCTTAGGATCATCTTTTCATCCTGAACTAGCAGATGATTTAAGGGTTTATCTTTATTTTAAGCAAATGATAAAAGATGCTAAAAAATAAAGAATTTTCTAAGCTTTTGTCTCGAGGAGCAGAAGCTTATTTTTATATATAATAAATAATATTTCTATTATATGGGAAAAATGTAAAAGAGGGAAGGGAGGCAGTTTACATTGTTAGATTTAAAATTTGTTCGTAGTAATCCGGAAAAGGTCGAGGAAGCCTTAAAAAATCGGGGGGGCAAAATCAATCTGGATTCATTTCTAAATATGGATGAGGAACGACGGGAACTATTAGGAAAAGTGGAACAAATGAAAGCCGAAAGAAACGCGGTTTCTCAGGAGATTGGCAAGGCCAAAAAAGCCGGTTTGCCCGCCGAAGAAAAGGTCTTGGAAATGCGTCAATTAGGCGATGAAATTAAAAGAATGGATGATCGCTTGAGAGAGTTGGAAGCGGGCATCCAACAAGAACTCCTTACTATTCCAAATATTCCTCATGAATCGGTTCCTGTGGGTTTAACTGAAGAGGAAAATCAAGAAATCAGAAAATGGGGTGAAGTCCCCAAATTTGTCTTTGAACCGAAACCTCATTGGGAAATCGGAGAAAAGCTGGGAATATTGGATTTTGAAAGAGGAGCCAAGGTTACCGGAGCGAGATTTACTTTTTATAAAGGGCTGGGAGCTCGTTTGGAAAGGGCTTTGGTCAACTTCTTTTTAGATTTACATACAGAAAAGCATCCATATACGGAGGTTTTTCCTCCCTTTATGGTGCATCGGGATAGTATGATCGGAACAGGGCAATTGCCCAAATTTGAGGAAGAAGCTTTTAAAGTTGAAAAAACCGATTATTATTTGATTCCTACTGCCGAGGTACCGGTAACGAATTTATATCGGGAAGAAATATTAGATGGGGCTACTTTACCTATTAATCATTGTGCTTATAGTGCCTGTTTCCGCGCTGAGGCAGGAGCAGCAGGACGGGATACCCGGGGATTAATTCGTCAACATCAATTTAACAAGGTAGAACTTGTCAAATTTTCTTTACCGGAAACCTCTTACGACGAATTAGAAAAGTTAACTAATGATGCGGAGGATGTGCTAAAAGCTTTAGGACTTGCATATCGGGTAGTGTGTTTATCTACGGGGGATTTGGGTTTTTCTTCCGCCAAAACATATGATTTAGAAGTATGGCTGCCCAGCTTTAATTGTTATCGAGAGATTTCCTCATGTAGTAACTTTGAAGACTATCAGGCACGCCGCGCCAATATTCGTTTTCGTCGGGATGCAAAAAGCAAGCCGGAATTTGTCCATACTTTAAACGGGTCCGGGGTGGCGATTGGAAGGACAGTTGCCGCAATTTTAGAAAATTATCAGCAAGAGGACGGCAGTGTCTTGATTCCTGAGGTTTTACAGAAATACATGGGTGGGCATAAGGTAATTAAATAATTTATAATTTTTCTTCCTCTGATGTTATTGACTGAAAGAGTCCAATATGTTATTATAATAAGGCTGTTGATGCGCGCCCATAGCTCAGCTGGATAGAGTGACAGACTTCGAATCTGGAGGTCGCAGGTTCGAATCCTGCTGGGCGCGCCATGATCTATCTTTTTGATATTGCGGATGAAATTACGCCAATTGACAATGAAAAATGACTGTGTTATAGTATAAGATGTACCCTTTGTCCGGGTTTACCCGGCGTGGAGGGGTGTCTGAGCGGTTTAAGGAGGCGGTCTTGAAAACCGTTGAGCCTGCAAGGGTTCCGTGGGTTCGAATCCCACCCCCTCCGCCAATTACAAGAGGCAAGAGGTTTAGAAGCAAGAAAAAGATCCGGAGAGATGGCCGAGTTGGCCGAAGGCGCTCGCCTGCTAAGCGAGTATACGGGCAAAACCTGTATCGCGGGTTCGAATCCCGCTCTCTCCGCCATATATGCGCCCGTAGCTCAGCTGGATAGAGTGTTTGACTACGAATCAAAAGGTCGTGAGTTCGAATCTCGCCGGGCGCACCATTTTACTAAGGCTTTCGTCTATTATCCGGCGTAAGCCGATTTTAATTAAAACGCGCCCGTAGCTCAGGCGGATAGAGCAGCGGTTTCCTAAACCGCGTGCCGGTGGTTCGAGTCCTCCCGGGCGCGCCAGTTTGTTTTTTATGTTAATGGTGAAAATATGTTTAATGTTCTTTATATGAAAGAAGCATTACGAGAAGCAGAAAAGGCTTATGAAAAAGGAGAAGTCCCTGTTGGGGCTGTGATTGTTTATAGAGACAGAATCATTGCCCGGGCTCATAATCTGAAAGAGGAAAAACAAGATCCCACTTCCCATGCGGAGATCTTAGCCATAAAAGATGCTGCCCAATATTTGAAAAGTTGGCGCTTAAAAGGTACCACGATTTATGTTACCTTGGAACCTTGTCCCATGTGTGCCGGGGCGTTGGTGCAGGCGCGGGTGGATACCTTGGTTTTTGGTGCTTGGGATGGCAAGGCAGGGGCAGCAGGCACTTTGATGAATATTACTAATTTCCCTAAGTTTAACCATCAACTGGAGGTCTTTGGAGGGATAGAGGAAGAAGCTTGCAGGGATCTGATGCAGCGATTTTTTAATCAACGAAGATAGAATTAAAAAGAAAATTATTTTTATGGAGAGGTATCGAAGTGGTCATAACGGGGCTGACTCGAAATCAGTTTGTCGGAAACGGCACGCGGGTTCGAATCCCGCCCTCTCCGCCAATAAAGCCTATAAACGCCGATGTTTATAGGCTTTTACCTTTCATATTGTTTTTTAATACTGTTAGTTTTTTGCCTTTGTCGCTCCAACCAATTGAAAAATGAAGCAAATATGATATTATTATTGCAAGGTGTTTCAGATAAAAAATAAAGGAGTATTACACATCATGGAAAATCAAATTAAGTATACCTACAAACCCCATCTAATTACTCGTCAAAAAGAATTAGAACAGGCATTTTTAAGGGAATTTGAGGCTGACAACTATACACTGGACAATCCTTTGGTAAAATTAAATCCTTATGAAATATGCCCTCTTACCGCAATGGTTTTATTTAGAACCCCCATGCCCACCGAGGTAACTATCACTGTAAAGGGGAAAGAAGCAGCCGGTAATATCACACATACTTTTCCTGCTAACAAGGAACATATCCTACCTATTTACGGCTTATATGCCGGTTATGACAATTCTGTAGAAATTTATCTTGCTAACGGTAAGAGAAATACCATTACCATTACAACGGAACCACTTCATCCTGAGGTTGTACCGGCAACATCTATTCAAACTACACCGGAATATTTCGGTCAAAACCTGATGTTCTTGACTTCCGCAACCTCCCGTACTATGGCTGTTGGTATCGACTATGCCGGAGAAGTACGCTGGTACACAAATATTGCTTTATCCTTTGACATGAAACGTTTGCCCAACGGACATATCTTAGTTGGCACAGAACGCTTGGTTAAGATGCCTTATTTCACCTCAGGACTTTATGAAATGGCCTTTAGCGGTAAGATCTTTAAAGAATATCGTATTCCCAGTGGATATCACCATGATCAATTTTATATGGAAGACGGGAATATTCTCGTGCTCACCCTGGATGCTCATTCATCAACGGTGGAAGATATGTGTGTGCTCATCGATCCTAAAACAGGTAATATCCTAAAAACATGGGATTATAAAACCGTATTACCTCAGGATGTTGCCGGGTCGGGCAGTCAGGACGAACACGATTGGTTCCACAATAATGCGGTTTGGTATGATAAAAAAACCAATAGCCTTACCTTGTCCGGACGCCATCAGGATGCGGTGATTAATATTGATTATGATACCGGTAAACTGAATTGGATTATCGGGGATCCGGAAGGCTGGCCTCAGGAGATGGTGGACAAGTACTTCTTCACTCCGATTGGTGATGACTTTGAATGGCAATATGAGCAGCATGCTTGTATCGTGTTGCCTGACGGAGATATTATGCTCCTGGATAATGGGCATTTCCGTTCCAAAATCAAAGAAAATTACCTTCCCAATCGGGATAACTATACACGGGGCGTTCGTTACCGAATAGACACGGAAAAGATGACGATTGAACAAGTTTGGCAATACGGAAAAGAACGAGGTGCTGAATTCTTTTCCCCATATATCTGTAATGTAGAATACTACGATGAGGGCCATTATATGGTTCATTCCGGCGGTATCGGTTTTGAAAACGGTGAACCTTGTGAAGGCATGGCCGTAATTAAAGCCACCCAACCGGAATTTAAGGACAGTAAATTTGAATTTAGATCCATTACTGTAGAACTGATCGATGATGAAGTTGTTTATGAGATGCAAATCATGGGTAACTACTATCGAGCCGAAAAGCTTACTTTATATCATGCACAGGAAGTTGCTGAATTAGGAGCCGGGCAGATTCTGGGTTCCCTCATCGATACCCTAAGAACAAAAATGAAGATCAAAGCTACTGAAACGGGAGAACTGGTACCGGAGCATTATCAAGCTAACATCGTAGAAGAAGAAGATCGCTTTAACTTTAATGCCATCTTTGAAACCGGTGAAATGGCACAACTGCTTCTAATTAGTGAAGAGGGAGAAACTTTACGTTACCCCATCAACACGGTACCCCAGTTGTTCCAGGCTATGTGTGTGGGAACCTTCCAAAAGGAAGATCCCCGCAATGTAGATACCTTTATTAATAAAACTGGTTTATCCGGAAAATATCAGGTAAAACTGGTTGCTGACGAAAAGATTTTCGAAACCGGTGTAACCATTACAGCCTAAATAAAAAATTGCCCCAAAGAAGCCCCCATCGCAGGATCAAAAAACTACGATGGGGGCTTTAAAGTGCCAAGGGGACGGAGTTGTTGACAACATCTTCTTACATACAATTTACGTTAATGTCATAAACCACTTCAGACTGTGTGAAAATTCTCAAAATCTGCAGGAATCGAGGCAACAGAATTCGAAGATATAAGATGATGATTGTAATGATTGAATACTCACCTGTTTCCGAAGGTATTTTTGACGGACTATAAAAGGATAAATTTATACAATGAATAAAGAGGTGCGTTAGAAAATGGACTATACCATAAAAACCACAAAAGCCCAGGAATTCATAGACATTACACATTTAGTTAAAGAAGAATTAAGGAAGGATCAGACAGAGGAAGGAATAGTGGTCGTATTTGTGCCTCACACAACAGCCGGCATCACTATAAATGAAAATGCCGACCCGGATGTGGTCTATGATATCCTGTCAATATTTAACAAATTAATTCCGGTACATAACGGATATCGCCATGCTGAAGGCAATTCTCACGCACACATCAAAGCATCTCTTCTTGGTTCTTCTGTGACGGTAATAATTAAAAAAGGTAAATTAAAACTAGGTACCTGGCAGGGAATTTATTTCTGTGAGTTTGATGGCCCTAGGACCAGGAACATCAGTATCAAAATAATAAAAAACAGGTAAGTATTGAAGGGTAAGTAAGGGGGCATTTTAAGATCGGCTTTTTCGCAGATCCTAAACCGTCCCTTATGCTTTTTATTAGGAATTATTCGCAGATAAAAGGAATTAATGAAGGAAATGCTCATATTTTGCAGAAGTAAGAAAGAAGATTTGTAACCAATGATTTCCAAAGATGTTAGGAGAATATCATGACTCGAATTGTTTATGGATTATATGAGCAAATCCTAAATACGATTATTAACGAGCATCTTAGTAAAATTGATCATGAGCTGATGATGAAGGATACAGAAAAAATAGGTTCTGCCGAATCTTCCAAGATACTCTCAGATTATCTACAGGGCATTTTAAGAGAAGTATTTAATTATATTGATGACAAAGATACTGCCGTAAAAGACCGGATAGATTTTTGCAACAGCATTCTCATCCATATTGCGGCATGCATTGAAAAAGGCAGTTTTGGTTTTAAACATGATCCTGTAATATTACAAAGGGTCAAAGGTTTTTTAATTAAGCAGGATGGAGAAATGCTCCTTTCCTTAATAGATAAAAGAATTCCCCGGTATGCACCAATGATAAACGGGGAAAAAATTATCAGGCCGGAAACGTCCCTGAGAGAGAATTCTCTTTTTACCGGGGCTCTTCATGAACCCAGCATGGTTTCGGAACTAAAAAAAGAAATACTTACCTCGGACCGGATTGACGTTCTTGTTTCTTTTATTAAATGGAGCGGTCTCCGGTTGATTATCGAAGAGCTAAAGGAGTTTACCATTAATGGGGGAAAGCTCCGGGTGATTACCACATCCTATCTGGGTGCCACCGATTATAAAGCCATCGAAAAATTGAGCCAACTTCCCAATACAGAAATCCACATATCTTATGATACGGAAAGAACCCGGCTCCATGCCAAAACCTATGTATTTTGGCGGGATACGGGATTTAGCACCGTTTATATTGGGTCTTCAAATGTGTCCGAGTCTGCCATGACCAGCGGACTGGAGTGGAATATTAAACTTTCTCAATATGACTCTGGGGACATTTTGGAGAAAATTCGTGCTACCTTTGAGGGTTACTGGAACAACCCCGAGTTTGTTCCTTTTGTTTCGGGAATAGATAAAGAACGTCTGAGAAAAGCCTTAAGATCGGAACGAAAAGGGAGTAACGAGGAAGAGCAGAAATTTTCCTTTCTTTTTGATATTAAACCCTATTATTATCAGCAGGAAATACTAGATAAGCTGCAGGCAGAAAGGGAAATCCACGGCTCTTTTAAGAATCTGGTAGTAGCTGCCACAGGCACAGGCAAAACGGTAATTGTCGCCTTTGATTATCGGGATTTTAGAAGAAAGAATCCCGGAAAATCCAATCGGCTTCTATTTGTTGCGCACCGAAAGGAGATTTTGAATCAGAGTTTAGATTGCTTCCGGGGGATATTAAAAGACCTTAATTTTGGCGCCATGATGGTGGGGGGAGAAAGGCCGGAAAGTATTGATCACCTTTTTGTGTCTATTCAGTCATTTAACTCTCAAGAATTAATAGAACGCACTGCGCCGGATTTCTATGATTATATTGTGGTGGACGAATTCCATCACGCAGCAGCACCATCATATCAGGCACTTTTAGAATATTATCAGCCTAAGATTCTTTTGGGGTTAACAGCAACCCCGGAAAGGATGGACGGGGCAAGCATTTATCCTTACTTTAATGGAAGAGTGGCGGCGGAGATTCGTTTATTTGAAGCCATTGAACGAAAGCTCTTAAGCCCCTTTCATTATTTTGGTGTTACCGATAGTGTGAACCTAAGTAATATCCGTTGGGAAAAAGGTAGGTATGATGAGAGCAGTCTGGAAAACGTCTATGTTTTTGAGCAGGTGATAGCGGAAAGACGGGTAGGACTTATCGTTGATGCAATTGACCGTTATGGCATAGAGAGGTCTCAGATAACCGGTATTGGTTTTTGTGTTAGCAAAAAACATGCGCAATTTATGTCTGATACCTTTAACAAGCTGGCGATTCCATCTGAATTTTTGACGGCTGATTCTAGTCCTGAGATCCGAGATAATGTGAAAAGCCGTTTAGTAAACAAAGAAATTAACTTCGTTTTCGTTGTAGATATTTATAACGAAGGTGTTGATATTCCGGAAATTAATACGGTTCTTTTCCTGCGGCCGACAGAAAGTTTGACGGTATTTTTGCAGCAGCTGGGTCGGGGATTAAGACTCACGGAAGGAAAAGAGGCTCTCACGGTACTGGATTTCGTAGGACAAGCCAGACAAGAATACTCTTTCTTTGAAGAAAAATTCCGGGCACTTTTATCCCGGAGCAGAAAAACAATTGAAGGGGAAATTAGGGCGGGTTTTATCAATGTACCTAAGGGCTGTTCCATCCAGCTGGAAAAAATGGCTCAGGAATATATTCTGGAAAATATTAAAAATGCCATTAACAATAAGAAAAATCTCCTTAGGAAGCTCAAAGATCTAATTGAACGAAAAAATGAGCTGCAGGTGGAAGTACTTTTTACTCATTATCATGTGAATCCCCGAGATGTTTACGGGCGAAAATCAAATCGATTTACAGTTTCCGGGCTGGCTGTGCAAGGAGGTTTACTCAGAGGACTTGTCATTGATTCGGAACGAGAGAGCCAGATGGCTTTGGCCCTGGGGAGACTGTCATTTGCCAATTCCCGGCATTGGCTGAGTTTTCTGTTAAAGATACTCCCAGAACTTAAGGAGAAAAAGGGTAGCTTGGTGCAAAAGCTGTCCGGTGTAGAAAGAATTATGCTGACTATGTTTCATTACACCTTATGGGGAAAAGGCATCAAGGATTTAGGTGGTAGATTTAGGACCATTGAGGAGGCCATATTTTGGGCACTGCAAAATGATTTAATTTATCGGGAGTTAATGGACCTTTTGGCCTATCAGTATAAGAAAATTGATTTTTTGGACAAACCTTTGGAGAATATGGGTTTTGCATGTCCATTAGATCTCTACTGTGCCTATACCTTAGATCAGATTCTGGTGGCACTGGGTAGACATACGGAAGAAAAGAAAAGTCATTTTCAAGAAGGTGTGCTCTATCTAAAGGAAAAGCGCTTGGATGTTTTCTTTGTCACACTAAATAAGTCGGAGAAAGATTATTCACCCTCCACGATGTATCATGATTATTCCATAAACGAGGAGCTATTTCACTGGCAGTCTCAAGGGAGGACTACGATAGAATCTCCTACAGGGCAGAGATATATTAATCAGCGGGGCAGTGGTGGAAATGTGCTATTTTTTGTTCGGGAGTATAATGAGGAAGCAAATTTGACATCCCCTTATATTTGTTTGGGTCTAGCTGATTATCAGAATCATTATGGGTCCGCACCAGTGAGTATTGTGTGGAAGATGCGTGAGGCTATGCCGGGATTTGTGATGCAGAAGGCGGCGAAGGTGTGAGGTGCTAAACAAGGATGTTAGTATGGGGATTATCGATGCATAGTGTTAGGCTAATAATGGGGAGTCGTAAGCGAACACATAAGAGAAATTCCTTGGATTATTACTTATAACGATTGCGAACTGATAAGGGAAATATATAAGAAATATTCTATAACTGTATATGGTATTCAACACAATTCTAGTGGTTGTATACAAGGAAAAGAAGTAGTTATCACAAATATCCCAAATGATTTGTTTGTTTGGTAAGTAACTGATAAATGCTATAATATTTTTAGAGAAGGCGGAGCCAAATGAAAAGAATAATCTACAACAAATTTAATTCGTGATAAAATTCCGGAAATCATTGAGCAAGCTGGTAAAAAAGCCAATGTAGAAAAACTACCAGATAACCAGTATTTTAATATGCTAAACATTAAACTAAGTGAAGAATTAGCTGAATATCAAGATGGTAACAGTATAGAGGAATTAGCGGATCTGGTTGAGGTTGTCTATGCTATTCTGGAATTCCAAGGAGTGTCATTGACAGAATTTGAAAAAATCCGACAAGATAAAATTAGCTCCAAAGGAGCCTTTAAAGAGAAATTATTTTTAAAGGAAGTAATTGAAGTCTAATTTTAGGTTTATGAAGTATTAGGGGTTGAGGATACTTCAAGAAAAGACGTAGAGCGAAACATCTTAATAAATCCTTTTAAACGATTTGAGGATATGCGTTTTATGAAAAGAAGTCGAGATATAGAATATGTGGAATTAAATAAACATATTTTTAAAAGATTGACTACGGCAGAGATTAAGTGGCGGCATGAATACCGTGAGCAAGGTAGTGTATGTTGGTGATAAAAACTGTCATTTGGATCGTGAATGACAAGATGATTTTATATTGAAAGGATTGTGGTTCAACTTTAATGAAAGCTCTCGATATAGCACTTGCCGCTATTGTTATCGTATTATGGGGTATTAATTTTACCGTGATCAAATTAGGTGTAAATGAAATACCACCGATGCTATTAATAGCCTTACGCTTCATTGTTGCGGCCTTTCCTGCAATTATCGTAAAGCGTCCGACGATCAGTTGGAAATATATTGCCGTTTATGGATTGACTGTGGGGGTAGGACAATTTTCCTTTCTATTCTACGCAATTCTCATAGGAATGCCGGCCGGTGTTGCATCTGTGGTATTGCAATCTCAGGCCTTTTTTACGATTTTTTTTGCTGGGATATGGTTTAAGGAGCGAATCAGAATTGGTCAAATTGTCGGTCTCATTGTGGCCGGGATGGGTCTTTTCTTAATCAGTGGGAATGTAGGCAGTCCACAGTTTTCAACTATACCAGTGGGACCATTTCTACTAACATTGGTAGCGGCATTTTTTTGGGCACTTTCCAATATTATCGTAAGGATGGCGTCTAATGAGGCTGCTACACAGGGAACTAAGCTGAACATGTTAAGCATGGTTGTATGGTCTAGCCTTTTTCCCCCACTTCCGTTGCTGACTGCTTCTTTAATCTTGGAAAAACCGGATCTAATTTGGCACGCTTTGAGAGAAATAAATTTATTAGCAATCTTTTCTATATTGTATCTTGCAATTTTTGCTACACTGATTGGCTTTGCCATCTGGAGTACGCTGCTCTCGAAGTACCCGGCTCAGAAGATAGCTCCATTATCGCTACTTGTCCCTGTTGTAGGTCTTATTACTGCTCAAGTGTTTCTCAGAGAAGAGCTTTCTGTAGTGCAGTGGGTGGGAGGAGTGATAGTTATTGGGGGGTTGCTGATATCTAACTTCTCATCTCGGTTAGGAAAAGATGGTTCAGATGAATCTGCGAGTTTGACGGCCCCAGGATCAGGAACATCTGCATCAAAAAATAGGTAAGTTAGATCCTGCTAAGTATATGATTATTAATGATCCCATGTTAAATATAGGTGGAAGGACTGCGCAGATTGACCATGTGTATTGGCAGAAAAAAATACAGTATCTTTTTTTCTCGTGTCGCCTACAGTCAATGAATTTACTTGTATTGTTATGCTGTAGTGGATTGGTTATAATTAACATATGGACGAAATTATAAATAATTGCACAAACAAAAATGAAAGGTGTTGTCATTGTCAAAACCCCCAATACCGAATTACATGAGGAGCCTTGTTTGGGGCAATATAAAAGCAGCTGAAGAGCCACAGCTCCAAGCTGCTTATAAAAATAAAGCTGATAAGGCATCCTTTAAGACAAGAGGTACTTGCCTAATGAAATAGTCGGGCATTTTATCATCAAGGGCAAATACGATATTTTCAAGATTAATGAGGTGCTGGATAAATACAACCGGCCGCTGCTGGGAGGTTGAGTGATGGATTATTGGCTAAAACAACAGTTGTTAGATGGGAAAGATGTAGTAAAGCGCGTTAGGGGCAAAAAGATGTAAAAGCGTAAGTAGTACTGTCAACAAAGCCGCTCGTTTATGCCACTTAAAAAATACCGCTTTTTTCTTCTTATAAAACAGTATTCCCAGCATAACGGTAGTAAAGACCATAATCCCAACGAGGGTACCCGTATGTAGCCGTAACGCTCCTAAAGCAAGATAACCGTGCACCAGGGCAATTAGCAGCAGGGAGACTCCCAAAGGCTTATGGATGGTGCGTAAAACCTTCATCAACTTTGAAGAGGCGATTTTTTTCTTTGGGGAAAAACCTTCGGGCCAGGTGACGCAACCAATAAGATGAGGTAATGACAGTTAGCAGGATCAAATTGATGATGCCTAGTATTTTATACAACTCTTTACCCCCTTCCCATTCATTCTACTATTTTTCCGACGACAGGCATCCTTGAGAGAATGGAGACACCGTGGGGTGATTTGTTTTTAATGACATCCGTAAGGTTTTGGCCGGCGGTGTGCCCATTATGTTCCCCGTTTCTCCATTTCTTGCTGCCGCTCACATCATAAATGATGCCGTCAACAGCTACGTATGCCGGGTTTCCTTCCTTTCCATTGTAGGCGAGAAGCTCTTCAAGAGTCAGTTCGAGCGGAGTAAGGTTGGAGGTACTGTCCTCAGGTGGTTGCTGAGTGCAGCCGCCTGTCAGCAAAAGAAAAACGACAATGGTAATTAAAATATTTCCGCACCTTTTCATCTGACCATCTGCAGCACCGGATACCCCAGGCTTTAGCTATAGGGAGGAAGCGCTGCTCTCCTTTCGTTTTTTTACATATGGTATTAAAAAAATATTATGCGATATCCTGATAATTGTCAATACAAGGCAAAGACCCAGTTAATTTATTTCTTTAAAAAAAAATGCCTTTTTTTAAACAGGGATTGAATTAGTATAGGAAAACAAATAGATTGGTGGGAGAAAATTGACGGAAGTGGTTGCCGCCCTGATATGGGATAATGATAAATTTATGATTTGCCAGCGACCGGCACACAAGGCTCGCCCTCTTTTATGGGAATTCGTCGGTGGTAAGGTTGAGCCAGGCGAAACAAAAGAACAGGCACTGATTCGTGAATGTCAAGAGGAGATGGCTGTCACCTTATCCGTTGGCGAGGTATTTATGGAGGTAGTGCATGAATATCCAGATATTACGGTGCATTTGACTGTTTTTAACGCCACGATTGCCCAGGAGTAATACAAAGGTTGAGCACCGGGATATTCGATGGATCGATGTAGAGGAAATTTGCGAGTACGATTTTTGTCCCGCAGATGTAGAGATTTTAAGGAGATTGAAGGAAAAAGGGAGGTCGTGAGGGCATGAAAAAAATATTGTTATTATTTTTAATGATGACATTACTTCTTGCTATAACCGGTTGTCAAACAACAGAGTCCGGCGCCAATAATGAAAACCAGCAGTCCTTTCCAACTTCTCAGACAGGGGATCAAGCAGAGGAGCCTCTTTCCCGAGAGGTTGAAATTACTCTAACGGATGCTTATCCTCACCTGTCCTTTAGGCAGCCTCTGGAATATCTTCATGCCGGGGATGGCAGTGATCGGGTTTTTGTTGTGGAAAAGGGGGGTCGGATCCTTGTGTTTCCTAATGATCCTCAGGTTCGGGAGGCCCAAGTTTTTTTGGATCTGACAGATCTGGTGGATGCAAATGCTTCGGAAAAAGGTTTGCTGGGCTTGGCTTTTCATCCTCAATATCGTAACGGTTTCTTTTATGTTAACTACACTACCGAAAAGGATACTGTCATCGCCCGTTATCAAACCGATCCCAATAATCCCCATCGGGGTTTGGCCGATAGCGGGCAAATCATACTTTCTTTTCCGCAGCCATATGCCAATCATAACGGCGGCCACATGGCTTTTGGAGAGGATGGCTTTCTTTATATTGCTACCGGGGACGGGGAATCGAAAGGGGACCCTCAGAATAACGCGCAGAATTTGAGTAACTTACTGGGAAAGATCCTGCGTATTGACGTTGATCGCCCCGGCGCAGGATAGCATTACGGCATTCCGGCAGACAATCCATTCGCAGGCAATACCCAGGGCTTTAAGGAGGAAATATTTGCCTATGGTCTGAGAAACCCATGGAAATTCAGCTTTGATCGGCAAGGGGGCCGGCTATGGGCAGCCGATGTGGGACAAGACAAGGTGGAGGAAATTAATCTGATCGAAAAAGGGAAAAACTACGGTTGGAATCTCATGGAGGGTAGTCGGTATTATTCTGCCCGAGAAGACGTTACCCAAGAGGGGCTGGTTTTACCCGTTTGGGAATATGAACACCAGTTAGGAAAATCCATCACCGGGGGTACGGTTTACTACGGTGACGATATTCCCGCGCTGAAAGGGGCGTACATTTACGGAGACTTTGTCACGGGAAGGATTTGGGCATTGTGGCTTGATAATGATCTAAAGGTGGATAACAGGCAGCTGTTAGATACCGAGCTGCGTATCTCCTCCTTTGGAGTGGACGGAAATAATGAAATATATGTGGTTGACTATCAAGGAAAGATTTACAAATTGGTCCCAAAGTCCGATTAATGGGGTAGTATTTCTTAGCCGTCAATTTCAAAGCAGTTTTATTTTAATGAGATGTTCCATAAAGGTTAAGTATAACAATACCGCCAATTACCAGGATGATTCCAATTACACCAAAAAAATTAATGGTTTCCTTAAATATGCCGATGGAAATTAAGACAGAGGCAATAATCCCAACCCCCGACCATGTGGCATAAGCAATACTTAAGTTAATTGACAGCAGTGCTTTGGAAAAAAGGAAAAAACAAAGAGCGTAGGCTAAAAGGCAACCGAGAGAGGGCAGAAATTTGGTAAAGCCTGCAGCATATTTCATTAAGGTTGTCCCTAGTAATTCTAAAGCAATGGCCAGAGATAAATATAAATAACCCATACAATTACTCCTTTTGTAAGCGTGCATCGTGAAGTTTTAATAAATGGCATTATGAGAACAATTAATATGGATTCAGTGAAGGCCGTTTATCGGTAACTTATTCTTGATAAGCTTGGCGCAATAATCTGATTTCCTCTGCATAACCGGGTAATTCATTGGGGGTTTCCAGAAAAAAAGGCAGGTGGCGCAGTTTGGGGTGATTGATCACATTTTTGATTGTTTCCCATCCTAAGGTTCCTTGGCCAAGTTTTTGATGTCGGTCTTTATGGCTGGCCGGGTCGTTCATGCTGTCATTTAAATGAATGGCGTATAGCTTATCCAAACCGATGATTTCATGGAATTCCTCAATAACCCCATCCAGATTATTGATAATATCATAGCCGGCATCACTGATATGGCAGGTATCCAGGCAAACGCCTACTTTATCCTTTAAGATCACGCCATCTAAAATCTCTTTATTTCCTCAAAAGAGCGGCCTATTTCCGTGCCTTTTCCGGCCATGGTTTCTATGAGGACCGTGGTTGTTTGCGATCGTTTGAGAATACTATTTAACATTTCAATAATTAGACGGATCCCCGTTTCAACTCCTTGCCCCACGTGGTTACCAGGATGAAAATTATAAAGATTGCCAGGCAGATACTCCATACGCATCAAGTCATCTGCCATGGTTTCCCAGGCAAATTCACGGGTTCTCTCAACTTTTGCAGCCGGGTTCATGGTATAAGGTGCATGGGCTAAGATGGGGCCAAAGTGATGCTCTTTCATCAGAGATAAAAGTGCCTCCGCATCTTGAGGGTCAATTTTCTTCCCTGCTGCCTCTGGATTGCGCGTAAAAAACTGAAAGGTGTTGGCGCCAATTTCTAAGGCGTCCTTGCCCATGGCCTCAAAACCTTGGGCCGAGGATAAATGACAACCGATCAAAAACATAATAAACCTCCTGATGTGCAAACAATCTTTAAGAAAACCGGATCCAGAGACCCGGTTTTTAGATCAAGTGATTATTAATAGCATTATTTTCGATTCTTATAGATATCTTCGTTAATATTATCGTCAAATCCGCATTCCGGTGTGTAACAAGTGGCATCAACAAAGGAACAAGCATTACCGCAAGAAGGGCATTTTTCCGGGGGCTTCCGTTTCAATCGTATATTTACATATCGTGCACATCAATTTGGCAATTGGAAAATTTTTACATATATGTTTTGAGATATTTTGCTATTTAAGAGAAATCTAATTAAGTTTACTCTTCAGAGCTGAAATTAGTCAATGTAAGAGTGGATAAAAGCTGAAAAATATATTAATATTAGATTAGACTATCTGAAATTGATCAAGATGAAGGGGGAGATGGTATTGCTACCGGCTTTTAATGGAATGGATGTCATAACTTTTGCGGTGGAAATTGAGAAAAACGGACGAAATTTTTATGGTGCTGTAGCCGAGAAAATTCAGGATGCAGAGGTTAAAGAAACCTTTTTGATGCTCAAAGGGCAGGAAGAACAACATATTAAGGATTTTGAACAATTATTGACGAAAACCACCGATCAACAGGCGCAAGAAACCTATGACGGGGAGTATCTGGAATATGTCAAGGCTTTAGTCGATAATCATGTTTTTAATCCTGATGCCGATATTAATGCACTGGCGGATCAAGTTAAGACCAAGGCGGAAGGGATTAATTTGGCTCTTCGTTTTGAAAAGGATTCCATTATCTTTTTTACGGAATTAAAAAACATAGTCGCCCCTCATAGCAAAGAAATAGTCGAGGAATTAATTAACCAGGAGCGAGAACATATTAGAGTGCTTTCCAAGATCAAAAAAGAAGATTAATAATAACCAAACCCTCCACTCAGGAGGGTTTGGTTATTTTTAATTTTAAGATGATTTTTTTTGTAAAAATGAATTTAGACCTCGGGTGAGTTTTTCTTTGACATCGGTTTTTTCTCTAATAGCGCCCTTTTCATCAATGTCTGGAAAAAACAGCCCTCCCTCGTAATTGGCTTCAACGGTAGAGGCGAATATTTTGAGGGATTTTTCCGCGCACAAAAAGGTATCCGGCAGATTGGTTGCTCCGCAAAGCAGAGCAAATAATCCTCTCTTAGCCCTGAAACTATCATCCCGAATCACTTTTTCATTAAGAATATAGTGAGCCGCCCAATAACATTGGGTACGGTCGATCAAAGCCTTGGGCAAAGCCCCTAAGGCCTGAAAATAGATGGGGGCTGTGAAAATAATTTTCTCACTACCGGTGATTTTCGGATAAAGGGGAATCATTTCGTCTTTGACGTGGCAGCGACCGTCTTTATTACACGCCCCGCAAGCAATACAGGGAGAGAAGCGGTATTCCCTGAGATAAATGATTTCGCTTTCATAGTTGTTTTCTTGGGCAATGTCTGCTGCCCATTGAGCTAAGAGGTCGGTATTGCCTTTTTTCCGGGGACTGGTCGCAATAATCAGAACTTTTCTCATGTTGCAACTCCTTTGCCTTGATTGATACGAAAAACATAACAGATTTGTCGGCTATTGACAACCTAAAAAGTATTTTCAGCACATTTATTTTTGACAAAAGAAGATTTATGTCGAAAATATGGGATATTCACAGAAAAAGGAAAGATATTTCTCGTCATTTTCCCCTGATGATATTATTTATGGATCAGGGCTTGGTCAAAGAAATCAAATAAATGCATCATGAATAAAAATTCAAGCACTACCTGGCGTGCAGTCATTCATTTGACTAAGGCTTAAAGGAAAAGCCGGTTTATAATGTAATACTAATTCATGTTTTAACCAGGCGTAGTAACGGTTTATTTGGGACGAGAGCAGGAACCCTTTATTTTAAAGGGATTGAGGCATTGCCTTAACAAAAACACATCAAAAAGTGGTGTGTTTTTATTCATATTTGGGGAATGATCCCGAAAGGTTTTTTTAGCCGGCGACAATCTTTACTGTGTTTTCCGAATTGATTTTGATAAATTAAGAGCAAGGAACGGGTGAGAAAAATCCAGAAGCTCCAACATGATAGAAAAATCAAGGAGGAAAAGAAAATGAAAGATCATAAGAATCATATCGGTCATAAAATGGCATCATTCATATCTCGGTGGCTAGCTGTTATTTTTGTTCGAGTCTTCTTCTTAGGAAGAAAATCCGTTGCGGTTATTTTTGAAAAAAATTTTGGCTTACCCATTCTCATCGAATCAATTGAATTGTGGGATGGGATAGGGGTAATTTCAGACCAACGGGAAGAAAAATTCTCACGAGTTCAGACCATATTTAAAGCGAAGGCAAGGGGACCGGAGCAGGTTTTATACATAGGGAGGGGGCCCCCAACCAACTTTTACTTAGGAACTGATATAACCTTTCATTGATAGATTAAGACAAAAGCAAAGCGATTAATTAACAAATACCTATACCCAAACAGTAAAATTTGCTCATTTTGTAGCATCGTGAACAGATCCATGTCCTGACGGAAATATAAACAGACATTTCGGCAGGGTTGCCGGATCTGTTAAAAAACCAAGCTTGGATGATATATAGAGGTTAAATTTAAGCTTTGGGAGGGATCGGATGGATCATAAAGCATGATGTTTATAAAAAATAAGGTTATGCCTGCATGTTTCACATTAAATGCTTTCAAAAGCACTTTGCCTTGTCTGATAAAAATAGGGGATGAATAGCCCAGTATTTATGCATGAAAGCATAGACAGAGAGGCAAAGCATGCGGTGCGGCTGCATCAGATATTTCCGTTGTTAAGAAAAGGGTGATATAATTCACGATAAACGGTGCTAACCGGTAAAGGAACAATGGATGATCATAAATCTTCTACAATTAAATAAAAAAAAAGAGGTTTGGGTGTGGACACCAGACCTCTTTTTATTGATCTTGTATAATTGCTAAAGATGATATTCTTTTGAGCGTGCGTCGTAATTTTGTAGCTTTATATCTATAAGCAAAGGAGGTAAATTTTATCAGGAATTCATTACAGGCACAATATTTATCTACCATGGAAACAACTAGAGACTCCCAGTATCGAGGAACCCCAAAGGATTTGGGCCACATATGCTTTAAGATAATATCGCATTCAATTTTATTCAGGTCAAAACATTGATGTGAATTAGCCAAGGCAACCTTAGGATGATGGAATCCGTGATTTTTGTTGTTAGGTTGTTTTTTATATTCCCGCCAATCATATAAGAAAAAATCATGCAATAAACCGCCTCTGGCACCGGAGACATAGTCTAAATTTAGTTTTTTACAAATAACATAGGAAAAATAAGAAACTGTAAGTGCATGTTCCATGATAGAGGTATGGTGATGATTATAGTTAATTAGTTGAGAGAAGGTTTCATTTGACAATATATCCTCAACTAAATGCCAATAATCTTGGTCTTGTGGTTTTAATTCCATAGGACACTCCTTTACATCAAATTGACTACATTATAAAAACTACCACAAAACAGGTTGCCAGGTCAAGATATAAAGTGAAAAATAAAGAGGGAATAAAAACCACTACCCCCTGAGGATCCTCTGCACGATAAATTTTTATACAAAAAAACCCGCCGGCCTTTGATCTTAAAAGGCTGGCGGAGGTTTCTTAAGTTTTTGTTTCCAAAGTCAGGAACTAGACTTTTATTCTACCGTTACGCTTTTGGCCAGATTTCGTGGTTGATCCACATCACAACCTCGATGGACGGAAGCATAATAAGCAAGCATCTGCAGAGGCACTACCGTTAAAACAGGAGCCAGCATGGGTAATGTCTTGGGTATATATATCACCTGGTCTACATAATTTTTAAGTTCCCTATTTCCTTCAAAGGCAACCCCAATTACGTGGGCCCCTCGTGCTTTAATTTCTTTAATATTGCTCACGGTTTTTTCAAAGACATCCGGCTGAGTGCAAAGTGCTAATACGGGTACATCTTCTACAATTAAGGCTAAAGTACCATGTTTTAACTCTCCTGCAGCACAGGACTCCGCATGCACATAAGAGATTTCTTTTAATTTTAAGGCTCCTTCTAAGGCTACGGCATAATCGAGGCCCCGGCCAACAAAAAAACTATCTTCCCATTTTTTAAATACTTCTGCTATTTGGGATAATTGGTCACCTAAATTATCTAATATTTCTTGTACCAGGTTAGGTAATTTATAGAGGTGATGCAAAATATTTTCCATCTCCCCCGTGGGGATAAGTTCCAACCCCTTACCTAAATGGATTGTAAGGAGATAAATACAAATGAGCTGCGTAAGATAAGCCTTGGTGGAAGCTACAGCAATTTCCGGTCCGGCCCAGGTATATATTACATCATCCGCTTCCCGGGCAATTGAGCTGTCTACTACGTTAGTAATGGCAACAACCCTGGAGCCTTTTTTCTTAGCTTCTCTCAAGGCGGCAAGTGTATCTGCCGTTTCCCCGGATTGAGAAATAATCACTGTTAAAGTGTTTTTATCAATTAAGGGATTCCGATAACGAAATTCGGAAGCAATATCCACTTCCACCGGGATACGAAGCATTTTTTCCATGGCATATTTCCCGACAATTGCCGCATGGTACGCTGTCCCGCAAGCCACAATAGCAATCTTCCGGATTTTTTTTATTTCTTCCTCGGTTAAGACAACTTCCTTCAAATCTACACGGCTATAATCGGGGGCTATGCGCCCGGTTAATGTATCCCGAAGGGCTCCGGGTTGTTCGTTAATCTCCTTAATCATAAAATGGGGATAGCCCCCCTTTTCCGCAGCTTGGGCGTCCCAGGTAATCGTCTCTACCTTTTTTTCAATTGGCGCACCGTCTTTATAGACCTGCAAACTGTCCCTTTTCAATACAGCAATTTCCCCGTCAGCCAGTATGACGATCTTCCGTGTATAATTAATAATGGCCGGGATATCCGAAGCAAAGAAATATTCTCCATCTCCGACACCAATAATAAGAGGATTATCTTTTCTTGCTGCCACTAAGGAATCAGGATGGTCTTCGGAAAGAACTACGAGAGCATAAGATCCCCGTACCTTCGATACCATTTTCGTAACGGCACTAAAGAGATCTCCTTCATAAAATTCTTCTACTAAATGAGGCAGCACTTCCGTATCTGTTTCAGACTTAAAGATGTGGCCTTGGCTCACTAACCATTTTTTTAATTCTAAATAGTTCTCAATAATTCCATTATGGACGAGGGCAATTTTCCCTGTACAATCAGTATGAGGATGAGAATTATTGTCCGAGGGACGTCCATGGGTCGCCCAACGGGTATGGCCAATGCCCACTTGAGTTTGATGATCAGCACCGTTGATTTTCCCTTCCAGCATATGCAGTTTACCGACACTCCGGTTTAGATACAACTTACCCTTTTCAATTACGGCTAAACCGGCCGAATCATAACCCCGATACTCCAGCTTTTTTAACCCTTCCAACAAAACAGGTACCGCCCGTCTGTTTCCTATATATCCCACTATGCCACACATAGTTATCAGCTCCTTATTTTTCAGGATAAACAATAATTAAAATAAAAATACCGCGCATTTTTGCGCGGTTCTTGTTTCATGTAGTCTCATTTAGGGCATACTTATCCCTACACACTGCTGTATCCTCTGTCACCGAAATTACTTCCGGATTTTAAATACAGCTAACGATGGTGCAACACCGGAGGGCACCCGCCGAAAACTTCGATAAACCCCCCCCTCGTCAACCAAAAACAGCTTTGCTTTACTGTATTTGGTTCTGGCGCTCAATACCTTCAAGAACCGCAGGTATATTAAATTTTCAAAATATTCATAATGATCCCCCCTTAAATAACATAATACTCATTTTTTAGTAAAAAGGTCAATCATTTTTGAAAATTACCCAAGGGTATTTTTAAGCAAAAATCATTATTTAAAGTAATTTATTATCTTGACAGCATTTTATGAAAAGTATAAAATGAAAGAAAAGTTAGGAATGACTAACAAGTGACTATTAATAATATTGAAATTTCCAATTCCCAAGAAGATTACTTAGAGGCCATATTGGTTATCTCAGAAAAGAATGATCTTGTCCGGATAACGGATTTAGCCCAATTTATGAATATTTCCAAGCCCAGTGCTAGTGAGGCTGTGAAATCTTTAGTAGATTTAGGGCTTTTAAGGCATGAAAAATATGGTCCGGTGGAACTTACGACAGAAGGTAAAAGGCGAGCGGCGGAAGTACATAAACGACATCGCTTATTAAAGAAATTTTTAATCGAGGTTTTAGAGGTACCTCCGGCGATCGCAGAACAGGATGCGTGCCTAATGGAACATGCCATTAGCCCGGAGACAAGTTCCCGGTTGATAAAGTTTTTAGAGTCTCATCTTACCTTGGATGAAAATGATTAGTTAAGTTTACCTACAAAATTGGGACCCGAGCAAAAATCCGGGGGGCTGGTAAAATGGAATTATTGTTAATCTTGTTGATTTGTGCAGGAGCATTATTCTATCTGATGCGTCATCTGAGGCGACATTTTGAAAAACAGTCTTCATGCTGTCAGGGATGCCAAAATTGCCCGTCAAAAAATGAGTTATGCGAAAAGATCGAGGGAAAAGACATTAAAGACATTAATGAAGGGATAGAGGAAGAATGAGCAAAATAACCTTAAGAGATCTGGCACCGGGAAAAAAAGGAAGGGTATCTCGGGTTAAAGGAAGCGGTGCCATCAGACGAAGATTGGTAGAAATGGGTGTTGCCCCCGGATGTGAGGTAATTGTGGAAAGATATGCTCCCTTAGGAGATCCGGTAGAAATAAAGCTGAGAGGTGTTCATATTTCATTAAGAAAAAGCGAGGCTGAGATGGTAGAGCTTGAGGAGGAATAGTTGACATGAAAAAAATTACCGTTGCCTTAGCCGGTAATCCCAACAGCGGAAAAACCACCATCTTTAATTATCTCACCGGGGCCCGTCAGCATGTGGGAAACTATCCCGGAGTGACGGTAGAAAAAAGAGAAGGGCACCGCAGTTATCGGGATTATGACTTTACCATTATAGATTTGCCGGGGATTTATAGTTTGACTTCCAATTCGCCGGATGAGGTTGTTGCCCGCTTAGTATTGCTGGAAGAAAAGATCGATGTAATTATCGACATTACAGATGCCACCAATTTGGAAAGACATCTGGGTTTGACAGTACAATTAAAGGAACTGGGAATTCCCCTTGTCATTGGTTTGAATATGATGGACTTAGCCGAGGAAGCCGAATATAAGATTGATTTAGATTTGTTGGCCACTCTGTTAGGACATCCTGTTTTGCCGGTGATTGGGACTAAAAACAAAGGTGTGGAGGAGTTATTACAGGCTGCAATTCAGCTCTATGAAGGACAATTACAATATCAGGAAAGACCTATTCGTTACCAAAACGAAGTGGAAACTGAGATTGAGGTGCTGAAAAACTTCATGCACCGAGAGAAAATGGGCGAAGAAAATTATCTTCAGCGTCGAGAGGCAATTGAACGTTGGTTAGCGATAAAGCTATTGGAAAAAGATCCGGATGTTCTTGCCCGTATGAAAAAAAAATATCAGGCCGACGAATTGTTAAATCAGGCGGAAAAAAGCCGCCGATTCTTGGAAGAACATTTCGGGGAAGATCCGGAACTGTTTCTCGTGGATAGCCGCTACGCTATTGCCCGAGGTGCGGTCCGGGAAAGTGTGGTTTTCCCCGGAGAAGATCGGGCCTCCATGACAGAAAATATAGATAAGGTGGTTTTAAATCGTTTTTTAGGGCTACCTATTTTTCTTTTGATTATGTGGCTGCTTTTCCAAACTACTTTCACCCTGGGTGAGTTGCCTATGGGGTGGTTGGATCTAGGGATTACAAGGTTTGCCGATTTTGTTAATGGTGTGTTGCCGGATGGCTTATTCCGCTCTTTAATTGTGGACGGCATTATCGGTGGGGTTGGCGGGGTGATTATTTTTCTACCTAACATCTTGCTGCTCTTTTTAGGGATTACCTTTTTGGAAGGAACCGGGTATATGTCCCGGGCAGCTTTTGTGATGGATAAATTAATGCATCATATGGGGTTGCATGGAAAATCATTTATTCCCATGATCTTAGGATTTGGCTGCTCAATTCCTGCGATTATGGCAACCAGGACATTGGAAAATCCCCGGGATCGGTTGGTGACCATTTTGGTAATCCCCCTGATGAGCTGTGGGGCGCGCTTACCTGTTTATACCCTGCTGGCATCAGCATTTTTTAGCCCTAATGCGGCAGGCAATGCAATTTTTTCTATTTATTTAATTGGGGTAATTCTAGCCATATTAATGGCTAAAGTATTTCGCACCTGGCTTTTTCCCGGTCCGGCAGAGCCTTTTGTCATGGAACTACCTGTTTATCGGATGCCGGTTTGGCGCAGCGTTTTAATTCAAGTTTGGGAAAGGGCGATGCTTTACCTCAAAAAAGCCGGAACGGTCATTCTGGCAGCGTCTATTTTAATGTGGGCCTTATTTACCTTCTCAGTCAAATGAGGCAGTGCCTCTTAATGCCGCACAAGAAATGGAGCAAAGTTTTGCCGGACGAGTGGGCCATGTGATAGAACCGGTAATTGAACCATTAGGATTTGATTGGAAGATTGGCGTAGCCTTTATTTCCGGTTTTGCTGCCAAAGAAATTGTGGTCAGCACCATGAGTACCTTGTATAGTATGGAAATAGATGAAGAGGCGGTAGCAGAAGGAAAGGCCCCTGTGGGTTTTGCTGAACGGGTAAGAACTCAATCCGGATTTAGCCCCTTAACTGCTTATGTGCTCATGCTCTTTATCCTGATTTATGTTCCCTGCCTTTCCACGGTAGCGGTGATCTATCGGGAAACAAATACCTGGAAATGGCCTCTCTTTGTCGTGATGTATACCACTGTCTTAGCTTGGTTTGTTTCATTTGTGGTTTATCGGGGAGGATTATTGTTAGGTATCGGCATCTAAAGGGTATAAACTCCATTCATGGGAAAAACTTAGTCAATTTGGGTAATAATTATTGGAGAAATAACTTGCATCATGGACTAAATAAATGTATAATATAGCAGTGAGTCTAACGACATGGAATTTTTCCGATTTCTTGTCAACTTGACTATCATTTGGAGAGATGGCCGAGTCCGGCTTAAGGCGCACGCCTGGAAAGCGTGTTGGTGTAACAGCCTCGCAGGTTCGAATCCTGTTCTCTCCGCCAGTTAATTATGATCGGTATGATTAAAGACATACCGATCTTTTTTAAAAAAATCTTTTGCCGTGCTAGATGGGGAGGTAGCGGTGCCTTGTAACCCACAATCCGCTATAGTGGGATTGAATTCCTGTGGCAGGGTATATCCTGTGGGGTCTGCCTGAGATAAGTGGTGATGATAATTGGGTCTTACGCAATAAGAAGCTATAAACCCCGTCAGGTCCGGAAGGAAGCAGCGGTAAGTAGCCAATCTTATGTGCCGTAAGGTTGCCTAGTTTGAGTTAACTGTTTTAGTAACGCTCGGAGGATATGTTCAAAAACAGGTGCACGGCATTATTTTTCAAGGCGTCCGTTGGGACGCCTTTTGTTTTTTAAAGGAAATATATGCTGCAGGTCGAATAAGTACGTAAATATCAGATGATCAGATGGGGGAGGCAAGAAAATTGGCATACGTTGCATTGTACCGTCAGTGGCGACCCCAAAAATTTGAGGATGTTGCAGGACAGGACCATATCAGCAAAACTCTAAAAAATGCGATCCAAGCGAACAGAATCGTTCATGCCTATCTTTTTACCGGGCCTAGGGGGACAGGTAAAACCAGCTCTGCCAAAATATTGGCGAAAGCAGTGAATTGCCTTGCTCCAGTTCTAGGCGAAGCTTGTGATCAATGCGAAATGTGCCGGCGTTTTAAGTCCGGCCAGGCGATGGATATGATCGAAATTGATGCAGCGTCCAATCGCGGGATCGATGAAATCCGAGATCTCAGGGAAAAAGTGAAATATGCCCCGGTTGAAGGAAAATATAAAATATATATTATTGATGAAGTTCATATGCTTACTACAGAGGCCTTTAATGCTCTTTTAAAGACTTTGGAGGAGCCGCCCAAGCATGTAATCTTTATTTTGGCGACCACAGAGCCGCATAAGGTGCCCATTACCGTACTTTCCCGTTGTCAGCGTTTTGATTTTAAACGTATTGGCTTACGTTATATTATTGATAGATTACAGCATATTTGTCAGGTAGAGGAATTAAGAGTTAATGATGCGGCTCTACAGCTGATTGCAAAAAAGGCGGAAGGCAGCATGCGGGATGCCCTCAGTTTATTAGATCAGTGTTTAAGTTTTGCCCAAGAGATGATCACGGAAGAGACCATAGCATCGGTTTTGGGTGCGGTGGACAATGTATTTATTAAAAATATTGTTTTGTCATTGGCCCAAAGAGATTACGGCTCCATGATTTCCTTAATCGATAACTTGATCCAGGAAGGAAAGGATATTAGGCTTTTTTACCATGATTTAACGGAGTATTTTAGAAACTTAGTTTTGGTTAAACTATCTAACAATGCCGTAGAAAAATTAGATGTGCCGGATTTTATGCATCAGGAATTGGTAGAGCAAAGTAAGATGTTTACCGGGGAAAAGTTGTTTCAAATTATTGACGTGTTAAGTGAGGGCGAATTTCAACTAAAAAATAGTGCCCAACCGCGCATCACCTTGGAACTTTCCTTAATCAGGGCGGCTGGAATTTTACAAAAAAGTAATCAAGATCTAGGGCGTGCACCTCAGTTGTCATCAATACAATCTGCTCAACCAATAAAACCAGTAAAACCAATAGAGCCAATAGAGCCAATAGAGCCAATAGAACCAATAGAACCTGTACAAGGGGAAACTCCTTCCCCACAAAAAGAGTACAGAGAAAAAGAGGAGAAGGTGGCACCGTCATTAGATATTAAATCTATTCAGGCTCATTGGCCCCAAGTGCTGGAGCTGGTAAATAAAAAAAATAAAAGTACCGGAGCCTATCTAATAGAAGGGACACCTGTCGCGTGCAAGCAGAATATTATTATCATGGAGTATACTCCGCAGTATAAACTTCATGCCGAAAAGATAGAAACCATAGAACAGAGAAAAATCATCGAAGGAGCCTTGCGCACAGTTTTCAAACAAGTATTGACCGTACAGAGTATGATTGATGATCCCCTTGCCCAAAAGGAAGATCATATAGAGTCTGAAGTTCAAAAGTTTTTAGGCAACGAGGTAAAGATTGAAATTGTTGATTAAAAGTTTATAAACATTTTAAAGGAGGAGTAAAAAATGGGTGGAAACATGCAAAAAATGATGAAACAAGTTCAGAAGATGCAAGCTGATATGGCGCGCTTACAAGAAGAATTGGCCCTTAAGGAAATCGAAGCCAGCGCCGGTGGCGGGATGGTCACAGTAAAGGCGAATGGGAAACAAGAAATTGTATCCATTGGTATTAAGCCGGAAGCGGTTGATCCCGATGACGTGGAGATGTTGGAGGATATAATTCTGGCTGCGGTTAACGAAGCCTTACGTCTATCTCAAGAGATGGTTGCAGCAGAAATGAATAAAATTACCGGCGGGATGAAGATTCCCGGTTTGTTTTAACTCATGTTTAATTATTATCCGGCACCGGTAGCCAGATTAATTGATGAGTTGATGAAACTTCCCGGTGTTGGTCCGAAATCTGCCCAAAGGCTGGCCTTTCATTTATTAAATGCCTCGGAGCGGGATGCGCTGGGGCTAACGCAAGCCATTATTGATGCCCGTAAAATGATTAAACAATGCTCCGTTTGTGCCAATCTTACGGATCAGGACCCCTGTGCCTTTTGTCAGGATCAGAATCGAGATGACAAGGTATTGTGCATTGTGGAGCAGCCCCGGGATGTTATTGCCATGGAAAAAACCCGGGAATTTAAAGGCAGATACCATGTTCTTCATGGAGCAATTTCTCCTATTGAGGGAATTGGTCCGGAGCAATTAACGGTTAACCGCTTGTTATCCCGCTTGCAGGGGTCTCCCGTGGAGGAAGTGGTGGTAGCTACTAACCTTAGTGTAGAAGGTGAGGCAACGGCTCTTTATCTATCCCGGCTTTTAAAACCTTTAAAGATTAAGGTGACACGTATTGCCTATGGTTTACCTGTGGGCGGGGATTTGGAATATGCAGATGAGGTGACCTTGGCTAAGGCCTTTGAAGGAAGAAAGGAAATATAAAGAGACCGATTGATTGGTCTGTCGTTGTGCATTGGTTCATTTGTTGCGGCTTAAATTTGGCAGGAAGTACTCATATTTGGGACAAAACCCCCATATAATGGTAGAAACATTAGGGGGATAAGAGATGGAGGTTGTGAAACTTCGCCTGAAAATTCTACTCAACCGGTTACGGGATCTATATTTGAAAATAACAGTAAGGGAAGTAGATCCTATGCGACAGCATGTTCTTCTGGTCCATCAGGCGCATCGAGAATGGCAATGGGCACAAAAAACATACAATGAGGTAACGGATCCGGATTTAGTGGATCAGGTGATATTCTGGCAGAGTTCGACAGAAAGAGGGTATATTCATCTATTAAAAAAAGCCCGCGAAGAAGGCATAAGAGCTGATTTTGAAACTATTGCTTATTTGGCTTTGATTGCCCGTAATAAGATCTAGGGGGTGGACAAATGAATGGGGAGACGTGGCAAATCATTTTGATTGGCATAATCGCCTTAATCTTATTGTTTCCGGCCTTAAAATTTATCATGACACCGGTGCGACTGATTTTCAAGATATTAGTGAACGGTGTCACAGGTTTTATTATTTTATGGCTGATCAACACCTTTGCCGGGGCTTGGGGGTTTTTTCTTCCTATTAATGTTGTGACCGTATTGGTAGCCGGATTTTTGGGAATTCCGGGGATCATTTTATTGGCACTTCTAAAATATTTTATGTTTTATTAAAGCTAAAAATCTCCTTTTGATAGATGAGGTAGAAATATCTGCACCCAATATTATTTGATGTTGAGAACAAAATTATGCAAAACGGAGGGGCAATATTGATGTCAAAGAACATGAAAACTATGGATGGAAATAAGGCTGCAGCTTACATATCTTATGCCTTTACTGAAGTGGCCGCTATCTATCCTATTACGCCGTCTTCAACCATGGCAGAGTATGCCGATGAATGGAGTGCCCAGGGACAAAAAAATATTTTCGGACAAGTAGTAGATGTAGTTGAAATGCAGTCTGAGGCCGGAGCGGCGGGAGCTGTACACGGATCTTTAGCGGCAGGGGCTCTTACCACCACCTATACTGCTTCCCAGGGATTGTTGCTGATGATTCCGAACATGTATAAAATTGCCGGGGAGTTTTTACCTGGTGTGATGCACGTCAGTGCCCGGTCACTAGCTACCCATGCCTTGAATATCTTCGGAGATCATTCCGACGTGATGGCCTGTAATCAGACCGGCTGGGCAATGCTCGCCTCCAACAGTGTACAGGAGGTTATTGATTTAGGAGGAATCGCTCATTTGGCGGCGATTAAATCCCGAGTTCCTTTCCTACACTTTTTTGATGGCTTCCGTACCTCTCATGAGCAGCAGAAGGTAGAAGTTATTGAATATGAGGATTTGGCCCAAATGGTGGATCAGGAGAGCATCAAAGCTTTTAAAGACCAGGCCCTGAACCCTGACCATCCTGTGATTCGAGGCACGAACCAAAATCCCGATATCTTTTTCCAATGCCGGGAAGCCAGCAATACTCATTATGAAAGCGTAGCTGATATTGTGGCTTCTTATATGCAGGAGATCGGCAAACTTACCGGCAGGGAATATAAGCCCTTTGTTTATCATGGGGCCCCGGATGCGGAGCATATTATTGTCGCTATGGGCTCTGCTTGTGATACCGTGGAAACGGTTGTGGACTATCTTGTGGCTCAGGGAGAAAAGGTGGGTTTAATCAAAGTTCATCTTTACCGTCCCTTCTCCGCGAAGTATTTCTTTGATGTATTACCGGAGTCGGTGAAAAAAATTGCTGTTTTGGATCGGGTAAAAACCATCGGATCTCCTGGTGAACCTCTATATATGGATGTTGTAAGCATGTTTTACGGAAAAGAAAAATCTCCTTTGATTGTGGGCGGCAGATATGGTTTAGGTTCCAAAGACACCGTACCGGCAGATATTATTGCTGTTTATGATAATCTTAAGGAAGAACAACCCAAAGCAGATTTCACCTTGAGTATCATTGATGATGTCACCCATACTTCTTTAGTTAAGGGTCAAGATATCGATATGACGCCTGAGGGCACCATTCAATGTAAATTTTGGGGCTTGGGATCAGATGGAACTGTTGGTGCTAATAAACAAGCGGTAGAAATTATCGGGGATAAAACAGATTTGTTTGCCCAGGCGTATTTTTCCTATGACTCCAAAAAATCAGGAGGAGTAACCGTTTCTCATTTGCGTTTTGGCCAAGAACCGATTAAAGCACCTTATCTTATTACCAACTCGGATTTTATTTCCTGCAGCAATCCGGCCTATGTTCATAAGTATGATATTCTTTCCGGGTTAAAAGAAGGGGGAACCTTCCTCTTAAACTGTGTGTGGAAACCGGAAGAATTGGAAGAAAAGCTACCTGCCTCCTTAAAGAAATATCTTGCCGAAAAGAAAATCAACTTCTATACGGTTGATGCCGTTAATATTGCCCGCAGATTAGGTTTGGGGAATCGTACCAACATGATTATGCAATCTGCTTTCTTTAAGCTGGCCCAGGTGATTCCGATGGACAAAGCTGTGAAATATTTGAAAGAATCTGTGGAACATGCTTATGGCAATAAGGGACAAAAAATCGTAGATATGAATAATGAGGCTATTGATCAAGGTATTGCCGCTCTGGTCAAAGTGGACGTACCGGACTCGTGGAAGGATGCCATGGATGAAGCAGCAGCAGCTCAAGATGTACCTGCCTTTGTTACCGATATCTTAGAGCCCATGAATCGTAATGAAGGGGATAAATTGCCGGTGAGTGTTTTTGTGAAACATGGATGTGAAAACGGCACTTACCCCACCCAAACCAGCAGATATGAAAAGAGAGGCGTGTCTTCCTTTGTGCCCCAGTGGCATCAGGATAATTGTATCCAGTGTAACCGCTGTTCTTTTGTCTGTCCTCATGCCGCCATTCGTCCGGTGTTGCTAAACGAAGCGGAATTGGCAGGAGCTCCGGAAGGATTTAATACCATAGCTGCTTTGGGCAAGGAATTAAAAGGACTAGCTTACCGCATCCAGGTCAGCCCCATGGATTGCCAAGGTTGTGGCAGTTGTGTAGCAGTTTGTCCGGCCAAAGAAAAGGCCCTAACGATGGAATCCATTGAATCCCAAGCGGAGATTCAAGTACCCAATTGGAACTATAGTACTACTATTAGTATTAAAGATGATCTTATGAGTAAGTATTCCATCAAGGGCAGTCAGTTTGCGCAACCTTTAGTGGAATTTTCCGGAGCCTGTGCCGGATGCGGTGAAACTCCTTATCTCAAATTAATCACCCAGCTCTTTGGGGATCGTATGATGATTGCCAATGCCACCGGTTGTTCCTCTATTTGGGGGGGCGCAGCTCCTTCGATGCCTTTCTGTGTTAATAAAGAAGGGAAGGGACCCAGCTGGTCTAATTCCCTTTTTGAGGACAATGCGGAATTTGGCTTTGGTATGTTTTTAGGCGCGCGGCAAATCAGAAATAAATTAGGGGACTTAATCAAAGAGGCTTTAACCTTGGATATCTCTCCTGAATTGAAGGAAGCCTTTACCGAGTGGTTAGACGGGAAAGATCAGGCAGAAGCATCCAAAGCAGCCGCGGCCAAGATTATTCCATTGTTAGCAGGTCAGGATCATCCCCTGTTGCAACAAATCAAGGAAAGAACCGATTTCTTAGTGAAACGATCCCAATGGGCTTTCGGAGGCGATGGTTGGGCCTACGATATCGGCTTTGGTGGTGTGGATCATGTCCTGGCTTCCGGGGAAGATGTAAATATCTTCGTTTATGATACGGAGGTTTATTCTAATACGGGAGGCCAATCCTCGAAATCTACACCGGCTGCAGCCATTGCTAAGTTTGCTGCCTCCGGGAAAAAAACCAAGAAAAAAGATCTCGGCATGATGGCCATGTCTTACGGTTACGTTTATGTCGCCCAAATTGCGATGGGGGCCGATTTTAACCAGACGATTAAAGCGATTCGAGAAGCGGAGAATTATCCCGGACCTTCCTTGATTATTGCCTATAGTCCTTGTATCAACCATGGTATTAAAGGCGGGATGTCCCATGCCATGGAAGAAATGAAAAAAGCCGTGGAGTGCGGATACTGGCATCTCTATCGCTACAATCCTCTTTTGAAGCAGGAAGGTAAAAATCCCTTTACTCTTGACTCCAAAGAGCCTACAGGAAGCTTTAAGGATTTCATCATGAATGAAGTGCGCTATTCTTCCTTGGCCAAACTCTATCCGGAGATCGCGGAGGAGATGTTTAAAAAGACGGCAGGAGATGCGGAAGAAAGATATCAGTCTTATGTGCGCCTGGCGAATCTTCAGTAGGTTTTGTTTCTCCGTTCTTGATTAAAAGGATGAAGAAAAATATGAACTGTCACAAAACGAGGAGGCGTTTTGTGACAGTTTTTAATTATTAGTAGAGAAATAAATTGTATTAAATTGACGAATTAGTTACAATATTAATATGAAATAATATTTTCAGAATTATTTATCAGGAGAATAAATGGATGGAAATAAATGAAAAAGAATTAATGGACACATTGTTAGAAAGTCTTGCTCTTCTGGCCGGTGTAACCGGCGGTTATGCAACATTAACGGACATTTATGGGCAAAGAATTAAAACGGTAAACTCGAAGGGCGAAGAATTGCCTGATATGAAAGGTAAGATGTATGATTTAGCCCAGAAAGCCGGAAAAGAAAACAGACCGATCGTTGGCCCGTCTCAGATCGAGGAAGGAGCAGAAGCCTGGGTGATCCCGATTGCCGGTCTTTATGTACTCTGCTGCAGCAATGTGGAACGGGTGCAAAGGGAAGTCAATCTGCGCAATTCTCTGGAAAAAGCCTTACCCATGATTGCTAAAGTAGTGGGAGGGGAAGCGGTTATTTTTGACAAGGAAGGTCGGCGCACCTCCAGTTTTAATCCGGATGGAAGTATTAATCGTAAATATATCAACCAAATAAGCAAAGCCGCTTTAAAAGCAATGGAGAAGAATGAGCCGGTCATAGGCGAATCCATTTCTTTTGATGAAGCTTTAGCGGTACGGATTCCCATTACACCAAATTTTGGGTTTGGCTTTAATAATGAGATTGTGACACAAAAAAACAAGATCTTAATGGATGAAGTGAAAAAGTTTCAATTTGCTCGTTATAATTTTTCCGATATTATCGGAAGAAACGAGGCCTTTTTAAAGGTGGTGGATCAGGCTAAGCATATTGCTTCCAGCAGCTCCACCGTTTTGATATATGGCGAAACCGGGACAGGAAAAGAACTATTCGCTCAATCCATTCATAATGCCAGTGAACGCCGCAACAAACCTTTTGTTGCGATTAACTGTGGTGCCTTACCGGCTACTTTGATCGAGAGCAGTTTATTTGGCTATGAAGAAGGTGCTTTTACCGGAGCGAAGAAAGGAGGGGCGCCGGGAGCTTTTGAACAGGCGGATGGCGGGACAATTTTTTTAGATGAGATCAGTGAAATGGAATTAAATCTTCAGACAAAAATTCTTCGGGTTTTGCAGGAAAGAGAAATTACCCGTATTGGCGGTAAAAAACCTTTACGCATAAATGTGCGTGTTATTTCTTCAACGAATAAAGATCTGGCGAAGCTGATTTCAGAAAATAAATTCCGCAGCGATTTGTATTTCCGGTTAAATGTTTTGCAAATTAGGGTTATTCCTTTGAGGGAAAGAAAAGATGACATTCCTTTGTTGACTCGTTATTTTATTCGCAAACAAAATAATTTGTTAGGGAAGTACGTGGAGGGCATCAGTAGGGAAACCTTGAACATTTTAAAGGAATATCAATGGCCGGGTAATGTTAGGGAATTACAGAACTGTGTAGAGTATGCTCTTAATATGATGGGAGAGGGAGAATATGTGATTCTGCCTCAACATTTGCCTCCTGTATTTCGCCCTGATGATCGGTCTATGGAAACGATCAACAAATTGACGGATCAAATTGGCACTTTAACGCTAGGGCAAATTGTTATGGAAACGGAGAAAATTGCCATTGAGAAAGCATTAGCAGCCACTAAATATAAAAAAAAGGACGCAGCTGACATGCTGGGGATTAGCACGATTACACTTTGGCGTAAGATGCAGCAGTTTAATGATCAACAATGAATGAAAATATTTCAAAAACGAAATAATGAACTGTTAACGTTTGCTAGAGAAAGATTTGCGCGCGTGGGTAATGAAGAGTGTGGTTTCATAAATGAAACGTTTATTTCCTTTTTGTTGAAAGTCCGCGAAGCGCAATCTTTCTTTTTTATTTATTTTTCGTGTTTAAAATGATATTTACTATTATAAACTTAGAAATGACTGGGTATAATGGCGAAGTAAGGCGAAAATGATCGATTTATCTGCAAAAGGAGTTAAAAAATCTTTAAAATATTCAAATTGAATTTATGCATTGGCACGGTAATTGCTAGCAATATAAATTATATAATGCAAATAACTGAATTAAAGTATGCAAGTTATTTACTAAAATTAAAACATATGAAAATAAGGAGGAAAAGTTATGGCAAAAGGAATTAAAGCAAAGGCACTTAATGCACAGGAACTGGATTTTCTCAAGGAAAAGCTGGAATGGCTGCTGGCCAACAAAGGAATTAAGGTAGAACATGATGAGGTACTGGACATTTTGGCCCAAGCGGGAGCGGAAGTGAATGGGCAGTATGTGAAATTCCCCCAGGCTGTAATTGACAAAGCTTTGAAGGATGTACCGCGGGAATTTACTTTAGCCGGTGTGGATCCCAAGTATGATTTAAAGTTCCCCCATCCGGAAGGATCTTTCTATACCCGAACCAATACCGGTGGTATGTACTATTTATCAGAAAACGATACCTACAACCATATCACCATGGAACAAGTCGGAGAGTATACCAGATTGGTAGAAGCTCTGGAGAATATTGATTATTATTCCCTGCCTTCCACCAATCCCGGGCAAGATTTTCCCTCAGAGTGCATTGACATTCATACCTTTAATACGGTAATCAGAAACACCAAAAAACACGGCTGGCTCCAACCTTATGAATCGGAAAACGTAAACTATTTAATTGAAATGGCCGCAGCCGTAGCCGGCGGTAAGGAAGAATTAAGAAAGAGACCGATTGTTAGTTTAATTTGCTGCTCCGTTCCCTTCCTCACCTATAAACATATGGATGCCAATATTATTCTACAAGGAGCACGCGCCGGAGTACCCCTGCAACCTTGTTCCTTGCCGGCAGCAGGAGCCAACGCGCCTATCACGCCGGATGGAGTTGCTTTACTTGCTTGTGCCGAGGTAATGGCGATGATTATTATGGCTCAATTAATTGCGCCCGGTACCCCCTGTGTGGCCACTCCTTTGCTCTTTGAAATGGATATGATGTCCACGAATACGACCCAGTCTGCAATGGCAACCACCATCGGCCGTATGATTGCCATGGAAATCTTCGAAGATGGTTACGGGATTCCTGCTCATACTTATGCAACCGGGACAGACTCCCCCATCCTTGATAGTCAGGCAGGTATTGAGCAAGCCACTTTGGCGATTATGGTTGCTCTGTCCGGCGGCTCAGTTATCGGTGGTGCCGGTCAGCTTGAAACAGCAAAAACCATCAGCCCCCTTCAATTAATGATTGATAACGATCTATTTGGTATGGTGCGTCAATTGAAAGCCGGTGTCACGGTAGATGAAGAACATGTGGGTTGGAATGAATTGGTGAACTTAAAAGGGAATGAGGCCTTTATTTCCATGGATCACACCTTTAAGCATTTCAGAGATGGCTATCGGGCTAAGCTTTTCAACCGTGATGCTAAGGCTACTTGGGAAGCAAAAGGCGGGAGAACTTTAGTTGAAAGAGCGAAGGACGCTTATCTGGCCATGAAGGATGATTTAAAGCCGGTTAGTTTGCCGGAAAATGTGATCAAAGAATTGGATGCAATTGTGGCACGAGCCGACAAAGAATTAAAGGCGGGTAAATAAAAAAAGCTTACGGCTGCTAATACCACCGTTTCTATAAGCGGTGGTATTAGTGGCACTAGTTCCTGGATAACAGGTGATAATATGCTTAGGAGGCGAAAGAAATGACCAAGAAACCTTATCAGAGAACAGAGAAATGGTGGCTGATCTCTGTAGTACTTTTTTATCTTTTATATAATTTACCTGGTGTCCCTCCCTATGGCAGTACCGGCGGAGCTCTATGGCATGGTGCCTTAACTTTGATTCCCCTGTGGATTTGCATTTATGCCGGGCTTTATCTGACTACAAAGCAAAGAAAGCTGGCCGATGTAAACCATCAGGACAAATCTGTTGATCAGGGAGGGGACAATCATGTTAAGTAGTACAACTATCTGGACGGTATTTTTATCTTATATGGCAGCCCTTCTTGCTTTAGGCTTTTATGCGAACTGGAGGGAAAAGAACCGGAGTACTAAGGATTACTTTACTGCCGGGGGCCAAATTCATTGGTTTGTTTTAGTTATGACTTATATTGCCGCCCTTATGAGTACCTGGGTGTTTTTTGCCGGACCGGGGGGATATTACCGAGGCGGACTGACCTTTTATCTTTCAGAATTAAGCTATATTCCTTTATTCCCCATTATCACTTATTTTGTTATGAACAAGGTATGGCTTTTAAACAGCCAGAGAGGATATACCACGCCCGCCGACCTGTATGACGACCGCTTCCGCAGCCCGATATTAAGAGTTGTGTTAGGGCTCTTGTTTTTCTTTGTATCTCTCCCTTATGTCAGCTCTATCTTTATTGCCTGCGCCAAAGCGGCAGAAGTTGCCAGCGGAGGAACTGTATCCTATAATGCGGTGATTATTGTGGTCGGCTTGGCCACGTTGGTTTTTGTATCCGTAGGGGGGATGAAGTCTGTTGCCTGGGCGGATACGGCTCAAGGTTGGTTGTTTATCATCGCTTTATGGGCGATTGCCCTTAGTGCTTTATTTGTTGGATTTGGTGGTTCCGTCCCCCGGATGGTTGCCAACGTTATGGAAAGTACCCCGTCCTGGTTTTCCTATCCGGGGCCGGATGGCTGGGTGCCCTATGCAGCCCGTTTAGGATACCCTCTTTCTTGTGCCATTGGTTGGACGATTATGCTGCCCCACGTGTTTATCCGTTCCGGTTATTCCGGGGAGAGTTTAAAAAGTCAGCAAAGACTGCAGTTTTTAGTTCCGGTGTTACAAACGGTGGTTTGGACAGGTACCATGTTTATCGGCTTGTTAGCCATCGCATTGGTGCCGGGGCTGCAAGGCTCGGATACGGAATTAATTATTCCTTATTTGATCAATAATGTGGTTGCCGTTCAAGGAGCAGGGTTTGCTCAAATATTAATGGCTCTCTTTGTCTTAGGAGCTTTGGCTGTGGGTTTATCTACGGCTAATGGGTTCCTTTTGGTATCCGGGTCCATTATCTCCCATGATATATTGGGTAAAACCTTGAAATGGGAAGCTGATCCGAAAAAACAAATGTTAATCAGCCGTATTGTCATTATTATTCTGGGATTGGCCTGCATGTGGATTGCGATGGATCCGCCGGAGTTAATTTGGACTCTGATTATGTTTGCCATTGCCATGGTGATGCCCATCTTCCCCATCTTGATCTGTGCTATATATTGGAAGAGATCGACCTCGGCCGGAGCGGTGGTAGCATCTATTGCGGGAATTATCGGTGTGATCTTGACCTATAAACTGGGCTATGGTGGTAATTGGTATGGCTTGTTTGGGATGATTATCTCCACTGTATTAATGGTGGGTGTAAGCCTGCTGACCAAGCCGACAGATGAAAAGGTTATGAATGAATTCTACGGTGCATTAAAGAAAGCCGAAAAGATACACTACGTTGATTGATGAGATTGATAGATCCGGGAAAATTTATCACGCTTGAAACGCCAAAACAGTTTTGTGCCAAAACTGTTTTGGCACTTTAATAATTCAGAGGTTTTTTCTTTTAGGGAATTACTAACTTTAGATCAGCACCCTTTTGCATACCCCGATAGTGTAAATGTGGTTTTTACACACAAGACGAAAAGCTTCAACAGTGTGCCATCAAAAATGAACTTGTTTGTTTCAAAAATGAAAAGAATATATATAAGTTAAGAAATTGGTAGGGAAGATTTTATGGCGCTGGACGACGGATCATTCAAAACTGAAATACTATCCTTTCAGATTTGTTCCACAAAACTAAATCTTTCTTTTTTATTTTTCCTTTGGGAACAAAATAAAATGAGTTTAGATTAATAATTGAAGACTGCAGCGGTTTTTCCGGGAGAAGAAAACTATTTTTTAAAAAGCCGCGGGAAATAGACTTATGTTGGCACGAAAATTGCGTAAGAGTAATGAGCAATAGATGAATTGTAAATAAATTAAATTTAATAATTGAGTTTGTTAATGGTGTCATATAATTTGGCACGGGAGGTGGACAAATGATAAACATGGAATCATACGTCAGACCGGGTACCATCGACGAGGCTCTGGACTTATTAGGGAAAAACCAAGGGAAGGTACTGGCCGGCGGAACAGACTTAATCTTAGATTTGCAAAAAAAAGAGCTGGCGGGCACCATCGTGGATGTAGGTGGGATCAAAGAACTACAGCAGATAAAAGAAACAGAGGATCAGGTAATCATAGGCAGTGTAGTATCCTTTACCCAAGTAGAAACTTCTCCTATTATTCAAAAGTATTGCCTGGCTTTATCGGAAGCGGCCGGTTTGGTAGGATCGCCTCAAATCAGAAATCAAGGTACTATTGGCGGTAATATTGCCAATGCCTCCCCGGCGGCCGATACGGTTCCGGCATTTGTGGCCATGGATGCCCTGCTACGGGTGGGGAGCATCAGGGGAGAACGTATAGTCCGGATCACGGATTTGTTGCTGGGGATAGGGAAGACCGACCTGGCTCCCGACGAACTGATACTGGAGATTTCCTTTAAGAAGCTGCACAGCTTTAGATCATCCTTTATTAAACTGGGGCGGCGAAATGCCTTAGCCATATCCCGCATGAGTGGTGCGGCAGGAATAAGGGTTGATGAGGAAGGGCGGATCCTGGAGGCCAGGATTGCCTTAGGCTCTGTAGCTCCTAATCCTTTCCGCTCTACCTTAATAGAAAGTGTCCTTGTGGGGAAAAACGTCCATGATGGTATTCCCGAGGAGGCCATAGAGACTGCCTATAAGGATGTGGAGGAGCGGCTGGGCAGTCGTGCTACGGCCCCTTATAAAAAAGAAGCCATCAAAGGCGTGGTGCGGCAGGCTTTGGAAAAGATATTTATTGAGCCGATTTAGTAAAAAGGGGGGTTACCATGGAACAGGTGCTATTTGAAGGCAAGATAAACGGGGAAAAAATAAGTGTAAAGATATCGCCCAATATGCGCTTGGTAGATTTTTTAAGAGATACCTTGGGATTAACCGGAACCAAGGAAGGCTGCGGTGAAGGAGAGTGCGGCGCCTGCACTGTGATTGTGGATGGACAGACGGTAAACTCCTGTTTGTTACTGGCGATGCAGGTAGCGGGGAAGGAAGTCCTTACCATTGAAGGAGTTAGCAAGGAGGGGGAGTTGTCCCCCATCCAGCAGGCCTTTATCGATCAGGGGGCGGTGCAATGCGGTTATTGTACGCCGGGCATGATTTTAAGTGCTCAGGTGTTATTAAAGGAGAATAAATCTCCCAGCAGGTATGAGATTGCCCGGGCTTTATCAGGCAACGTATGCCGCTGCACCGGGTATGAAAAGATCATTGATGCTGTGGCCGATGCGGCCCAAAGGCTGCAGGAGGCGGAAGGAGAAAGGGTTTAAAGGAGGTGAGCAGCTTGTCTGATTCATATAAGATAGTGGGTCAATCTGTTAGAAAAAAAGATGTGGAAGACAAGGTTCGGGGTAAGAGTAAATTTGGCGCGGACATCAAAATGCCGGGCATGCTTCATGCCAAGGTGCTGAGAAGTGCATATGCTCATGCTCTGATAAAGAATATCGATACTGGGAAAGCTGAGGCCATGCCCGGGGTCGCCGCTGTGATCACATCCAAAAATATGCGCGGCACCAATCGCTTTGGCATAATTGTGAAGGATGAACCGGCTTTAGCAGAAGAAAAGGTACGATGCTTTGGCGATGCGGTAGCGGTTGTGGCGGCGGAGACAGAGGAAATTGCGCTTGCGGCATTAAAACAGATTAAGGTGGATTACGAAGAACTTCCTGCTGTTTTCTCCATGGAAGAAGCGATGCAAGAAGATGCACCGAAGGTTCATCAAAAAAACATTTTAATGACAGATAAAATCAGAAAAGGCAATGCTGAAGAGGCTTTAAAAAAATGTGCCGTGATAATTTCTCAAACATATACTACTCAAATGCTTGAACATAGCTACATTGAACCGGAAGCAGGAATTGCTTATTTGGACGGGGATGTGGTGGTGATCAAGGTAGCCACCCAAAACCCTCATTATGATCGTAAAGATGTGGCGGCTAATTTAGCGCTTCCTCAGAATCAGGTGCGTATCATTCAAGTACCTACCGGAGGTGGCTTTGGCGGTAAACTGGACATCTCGGTGCAGATTCATCTTGCTTTGCTGGCGCAAAAAACAGGACGACCGGTGCGTATGGTTTATGATCGAGAGGAATCTTTCCGGGCTTCTTCCAAAAGACACCCTTTTATTATTGAATACACCACCGGAGCCACCAAAGAAGGGCTGATCCAGGCAATTAAAGTAAAATTAATCTGTGATACCGGGGCCTATGCTTCTTACGGTCCGGCTACGATTAAGAGAGCCTTGGTTCATGCTACCGGACCATATGAGGTACCCCATGTCAGTGTTGAATCGTATTGTGTTTATACTAATAATCCTCGGGCGGGAGCTATGCGGGGTTTTGGTGTTCCCCAAGTAGCATTTGCCCATGAGTCGCAGATGGACGAGTTAGCAAGACAGGCGGGGATTTCTCCCTTTGAGGTCCGGAAAAAGAATGCCCTAAAAATTGGTGCTGTTACTGCAACGGGTCAGGAATTGAAGGGCAGCGTAGGATTAGTGGAAACCTTGGATGAGGTTAATACCGGTTTGGCGCAATACCTCAAAGAAAGAGTGGGTGAAGGAGCATGAAAAAAAGAGGCATTGGTGTAGCCAGCATGTGGTACGGTATAGGGAATACTGCTGCGCCCAATCCGGCAGGAGCCTTTGTGGATATCTTGGATGATGGAACGGCAATTGTGCTTACCGGGGCAGCCGATATCGGTCAAGGTTCCGATACCATCTTTGCGCAAATTGTTGCGGAGGAGATTGGTATTCCTTATGAAGACGTACTGGTGTCTTCCGGAGATACGGGGATTAGTCCTGATGCCGGTGCTACGTCCGCTTCCCGGCAAACGTATATATCGGGAAATGCGGTGCGCTTAGCGGCCAAGGAGGCCAAAAAAGAGATCATGCTTCAGGCAGCATCCCTGTTAAATTGTGCCGTAGATGAATTGAGAATTCGTGATGGAATTGTTGAACAAAATGGTCAAAAGACAAAATTATCCATTAAAGATGTTTTGAAACAATGCCGCTTGAATGGACGGTTAACTGCAGGTAGCGGCTGGTTCAATCCTGAAACCACATCTTTGGATAAAGCAACCGGTCAGGGATCTCCCTATGCCACCTATTCTTTTGCTACCCAGGCCGCAGAGGTGGAGGTAGACACAGAGACAGGTAAGGTGGAGGTTTTACGCATCTTTGCCGCCCATGATGTAGGAACGGCAATTAATCCTTCCAATATTATCGGACAGGTTCATGGAGGATGTGCCATGGGGATCGGTTACGGTCTGACAGAAGAAGTTCAAGTCAAGGAAGGGGTTATTAAGAATCCTCGGTTATCCGAGTATATCATTCCCACGATCCTTGATATGCCCCAAATTGATGTAAGTATTGTCGAGTGTTATGAAGAATCGGGACCTTTTGGAGCTAAAGGTGTAGGTGAACCGGCCTTGATTCCCACAGCAGCGGCTATTGCCAATGCTATCTATGATGCTGTTGGCATCCGCTTTACCAGCTTGCCGGTGAGCCCGGAAAAAATTGTAGCGGCTCTGGTTGAACAGAGAAATAAAGAACAGAGAAATAATTAAATGATAATTGGAAATAATTTTAAAAAGCATAAAAAGGAGTGATCTTATGACACTGGCCTTAGTTAATATTGGAAAAATTGTTAGCGGTGACATTAATCGTCCTATACTGGCTGGGGATACGATTATCGTTTCAGAAGGGAAAATAACCGCCGTTGGAGGAAAAGAGCTGCTTGATCAATATCAGGTAGAAAAAACTGTGGATGTAGCCGGAGCCGTTGTTGCTCCCGGGCTCATTGATTCCCATGTTCATCCGGTCTTAGGGGATTTTACCCCACGACAAAGCACGATGAATTATTTAGACGGTAGTGTGCACGGTGGGGTAACCAGCATGATCTCGGCCGGGGAACCACATACACCCGGGCGACCGAAGGATCCTGTAGGGACAAAGGCTTTAGCAATATTAGCACACAAGTCCTTTCAAAATTTTCATCCTAATGGGTTAAAGGTCCATGGAGGTGCCTTGATCCTGGAAAAGGGTTTAGTGGAAAAGGACTTCGACGATCTCCAAGAAGCCGGAGTGTGGCTGGTGGGGGAAGTGGGCTTAGGTAGTGTAAAATCTCCTGAAGATGCAGCTCCCATGGTGGAATGGGCAAAAAAACGCGGCATGAAGGTTGCCATGCATACCGGCGGCACATCGATACCCGGCAGTTCTACGGTTACGGCAGAAATGGTCATTAAAACCAACCCCACCGTTGTTTCCCATGTGAATGGGGGTCCAACAGCAGTTTCCCTGAAGGAAATTGACAAATTGGTGAAAGAGAGCTCATTGCCACTGGAAATTGTCCAATGTGGTAATATCAAGGTTGCAGATTATGTGGTGCGTAAATTAGATCAAATGAATGCACTAGACCGGATCATTATCGGAAATGATTCTCCCTCCGGTACCGGGATAATTCCTCTGGGAATTATTAGAACCATCACGCAAATTACTTCTTTATCCGGTGTTCCGGCAGAAAAAGCTTGGGCTATGGCCAGTGGCAATACGGCGCGGGTATATGAATTAAATACTTCGATGATTCAGGTGGGTAAGGAAGCCGATCTGGTAGTGATTGATGCCCCCATGGGATCTGTAGGACAGGATGCCCTGGAAGCTATGGAGGCAGGAGACATTCCTGCGGTAGCAGTAGTAATAATTGATGGCGAAATAAAAGTAAAGGTGAGTAGAAATACTCCTCCGGCAACGAAAAAAATCACAATAAAGTAAAGCAGGGTGGAGGCGGAATAATGATTATTGTTGATATAAATAAATGTACCGGCTGCGGCAATTGTGAAAAGGATTGTCCGGTCGATGCAATTCAGGTTGTAAATGACAAAGCGGAGGTTGCAGAATATTGTGTGGGATGCAGTATTTGCGTACGCACCTGTTTCTTTAATGCTTTAAAAAAAGAAGATGAGCCTAAAGCAAGTGCTGTGAAATGCACTTCCTGCCCGGTACAATGTGTGATTAAACCAGGTCGTACAGGGGCTTGCAAGCGCTATTATCATGGAGAAAACGGCTTGGTCAGAAACAGAGAATTGGTTACGGAGGTACCGGATCATCGTACGGCGGCTTCTGATCTAAAACCTTTAATTACAGCTGTAGGAGCCGGCACTACGTATCCTGATGCTAAGTATGCCCCACATATTGTGCAAGACATCCAAGACGCGGTGGAAGTGATCACGGTGGTAACGGAAGCTCCTTTAAGCTATAGCGGAGTGAAAATTAAAATTGACACCAACTTCTATATCGGGGATGAAGGCGCCAAGGTCCGACGGGACGGCCGAGTGGTGGGTCTGCTCTATACAGAAGAGTATGGTTCTAAAATGATTTCCATTGGTGGTGCCAACCTTCTTACCGGCAAGGAGGGTTTTATCGTTGCGAAAACCATTGTCGATGTCAGTAACGGAGAAATGGTTACCTTGCATGTTGATAAAGGTGCGGTACTTGATCTGAAAGTGGGAGAAAGGCCGATAATTAATGGAAAACAGGATGAAAGAATGAGAGTGGGCTGCGGTAGTGCCACCGTAGGTTTGTTTGCCAAACAATTGTCGGAAGTGGTAGATGAGGCTATTGTTTTGGATTACCACGTAGTAGGTCTCCTTTCCGAACATGCTGCAGGAGAATATGTAGGGATGTGTTATAGCGGAGTAACCCCGAATGCCCGACGGAGCACTCGAGGACGTTACTTTGGAGAACCGGGCGAAGGCTGGGGCGGCACGCATATTATGGGCCCCCTGGATGCTGTAGGCCAATTAGATCTGAACCTGGTAAAACCGGGGATGAAGATTCTGGTGACCGATACCACGGGATCGAATTGTGCTCAACTTACCGTTGATGAGGAAGGTAAGGTCAAAGAGGTACCCATTGAACCCCAAGTTGAGGCCGTTGTTCAATTAATTCGCGATAACTGTGAAGAATCCAGGGTTTCGGCCATTTATTCCGGCGGCTCGGGAGGCAGCGCCCGAGGCGGCGTCACCACTTACCCGATAAAATTAACCCGTGCCATCCATAACGGTGATGCTAAACTTACCATTGGTGGGGCGGAAACCTTTGTTCTTCCCGGAGGCGGGATTAATTTTGTAGTAGATGTAGAAAAGGTGGTTCCCAAGGCCTTTACCTGGGTGCCCAGTCCTGCCACTGTAGCACCGATTGAATACACCATGACCAAAGAAAAATATAAAGAAATCGGCGGTCACATGGATGCTATCGTAGATGTAAGTAAAGTACGAAAATAAAGGTGATAAAATGTTTACTTGGTTAGCGCCGGGTCGGTTACTTTTGGATTTTGGCCCCATTCAGGCGACAATTACCGCTTTTCGTGACGGGAAGCCTTTAGAGCATGAATTAGAAGAAGCTTGTGCTTTTGCGGAGGAACAATTGAAGGAATTGGTTGCTTATCTGCCTTTTGCCAGACTGACACCTGATGCTGTAAAGGAGACAAAAAATTTCCCCGATATTTTATTAAAAATGATGGATGCCGTAAAAAAAAGCGGCGATTGCGATCTCACATCTATGGCTACTGTAGCAGGCACCTTTTCCGATAAAATTGCCGATTTTCTAGAGGAAAAAGGTGCGACAAAAGTGATGGTAAGTAATGGAGGAGATCTGGCCATCCGCTTAGGTCCCGGCGAATCAACCAAGGTAGGCATTGTTTCTGATATTAACGATCAATCCTTTTCGCATGTGATAGCTATCAAAGAGGACTCGTCTATCCGCGGCATTGCCACCAGTGGATTCGGCGGCAGGAGTTTTACCAAGGGAATTGCCTCCGCAGCCGTAGCCTTTGGGAGAAATTGCCGTGAAGCGGATGCAGCAGCCACTTTGATCGGTAATCATTGCTTTAGTCCTGACCCGGGTATTATTCAGATCAGAGCGGAAGAACTGGATCCGGAAACCGATATTAAGGGACATCTGGTTACTTTGTCGGTGGGAGAACTATTGCCGGAAACAGTTGATAAGGCGCTTGAAAACGGCATGAAAAAGGTTCAGGAACTAATGCTGAATGAGACAATCCATGGTGCCGCTCTTTTTGTCGGAGGAAAGAGTTGTGTTTTGCCGGAGGATATTAAACAGGAGATTCAGGCGGTCAGAAAATAATCGTTTATTAAAAATTAATAATAAAGGAGTCGATACAAATGGCTGAAATGAAACCGGAAATTAGAAAGATTTATACCTTTGTTGATGAGATTCATGCTGATGGAGCCCGTGCTTTGGAAATACCAAAGAAAAAAGCAGCAGTAGCAGCTGTTTTCAAAAACCCCTATGCCGGAGTCTATCAGGAAGATTTAAGCCTTCTTTATAAATGGAGTGAAGAATTGGGAGAAATGCTTACCAAGAAAGCTGTTGCAGCTTTAGGCGTAACGATGGATAAGGTTGAAAGTTACGGTAAAGGTGCTGTTTGTGGTGAAAAAGGTGAATTGGAACATTGTGCGGCTTTAATGCACCCGGCTTTGGGTAAACCCATGCGGGACAACGTGGGGGGTGGGAAGGCTATCATTCCTTCCGCGAAGAAATTAGGATATCCTGGTGTTGCTTTAGACGTACCCCTTCATTTTAAGAATGCTGCTTTTGTGCGGAGTCATTTTGATGCCATGGAAGTACGTATTCCGGATGCTCCGCGCAGCGACGAGTTAGTTTTAATTGTAGCTGTTACAGATTCCGGCAGACCATTCCCCAGAGTAGGCGGCTTAACTGTTGATGAAGCAAAATGTGAAGATGGCCTAAGATAAATAAGGATAATGATTGGGGGTAGAAATGATGAAGGTGGGATTTATCGGGATCGGAGCCATGGGCATGCCTATGGCAAAGAATCTGCTAAAAGCCGGTTTCGATCTTACAGTTTCTGATGTGAGTGAAGAGGCTGTGGCTCAACTAGTTGATGCAGGAGCTAAAGCGGCGGATACCCCAAAAGAAGTAGCATTAGCCTCAGATGTTGTTATAACCATGCTGCCTAATTTTCAGATTGTGCAAAGCGTCATGTTGGGTGAATCCGGCGTGCTGGCTGGCGCGGAAAAAGGGATGACTGTAATCGATATGAGTAGTGTTTCCCCGACCCAAACGAGACAGCTTGTTCCCCGGGCAGAAAAATTAGGTGTCAATTATCTTGATGCTCCTGTCAGCGGAGGTGTAGCAGGGGCGGAGAAAGGAACTCTCACCATCATGGTGGGAGGTCCTGCAGAGGTGATAGAAAAGATCATGCCTGTTCTAAAGGCAATGGGCAAAAAAATTTATCATGTTGGGGACGTAGGCGCAGGTGATGCCATGAAGATTGTCAATAATTTACTGTTGGGCATAAATATGGCTGCTCTGTCCGAGGCTTTGGTGTTAGGAGTAAAAGCCGGCTTGGATCCCCAAATGATGCGGGATATTATTGGCAGCAGTTCCGGTGGGAGCTATGCCTTGGAAGCTAAAATGCCAAACTTTATTTTAAAGGGTAATTTTGAACCGGGTTTTGCCATTGATTTGCAATATAAGGATTTGGAGTTGGCTTCTCAAACAGGAAAGGATCTAGGTATGCCTCTATTTATGGGCAATTTAGCACAGCAGATATTTGAACAAGCTCGGGCAACGGGTTTAGGAAATAGGGATATATCTGCGGTGATTCAGTTGTGGGAAAATTTAACTAATACTCAGGTAAGGGAATAGCGGGCAAATCTTGGAGGGATGTAAATGGAGCGGATTCAAGAATTAGCTAGGAAAAAAGGATACCGCATTGGAGCTTTAACTTTAGGTGAATCTATTGAATTGGCCCAAGAGTTAAACTTAAAGGTCAGTGATGTGGTTATTTTTGAAGCCCAGATGAGAGACGGATTAACTGTTCAGGAAGTTTTAGAACGGGTCGCCAATGCTTTTAATCATAATTTAAAAGCATTGGAGGTCGGCTTAAACTCCGGTGAAAGCTTTTTGTTTGGCCGCAGTGCCCATGAACTGGCAGAGAATAATTTTGCCAAAAAGCTGATCGATGATGATTTTGTCAACCGAGCTGTGGTTTATACACTGGCGGCACAGATCGGCAATCATTCTGTCGGACTGGAACCATGTGCCGGAACAGGTGACTCTTGTCCCTATACCGGGTTATTCCGAGCCATGCTGGAAATGGCGGAGCGTGATCAGGTTTTAAGGGCCACTGCTGTATTACTCAAAGTCGGTACCATCTTCCGTGCAGGAAAAACCGGCACGGGATGTAATATGGAGGGCTTCGGGGCGGGATCAGCTGCGTCTACAGCCGCTCTCGTGGAATTACGGGGAGGAACACCGGAAGATATGGCTCGTGGCGTAGTGCTAGCAATTTCCCCTACCATTGCCGTTCCGTGTACACCCCGTGTGATGGTGCCCGGACTATGTGCGACTCATATCGGTGGGGCCATCTTAAATGCCTCCTATACAGCAAATCTGGTGATAAATACCAATATACCGGTTAATGTTCCGGTAGATGTGATGATCGCTCTGGCGAAGGCGGTACATCCTGTTTCGGCAAAATATGTAGTTCCTCTGGTGATTAAATATCTTCAGCCATTCTTCAAGACTAATCAAGAAGTGGAACAATATATTAACGACCAGGTCAAAGATAGTGAGAAGACGGCAATGCATGAAAGTATGGCGTTAGCCCTGAAGGAAGCTAGGGAATTATCAGAAAAAGCTAATCCGATAGTAAAGCCTTTTGGGGAAGCGGTGGTTGGTGGCAGCAGTCAGGCGGTGGGTTCTCCCACTAATGCGGCCCGTATTGCCCACGAATTAGCCCGGGGAGAGATTAAAAAGGTAAAAATTGAACTATATCCGGAGCTTTTTGTCCGGCGTGGGATTAATGTCCCGGGAATTCTAATGGGCGCCGTGTATGGAGCTCATACCGCAGATGGAGAAATGTATCATGAGGTTATGGGCAAGGTTTTGGCCCAGGAAATTGAAGTAGAGAGTGTCCAGGTTGATGAGCCCCAGGTGCAACGTATCACAGTATATGGGTCGGAAGGAGAGGCAGCTGTGGATGCTTTGAACCGAGGAGGGGGGCGACTGGTGATCCGGGATGCCACACCCAGCAAGGAAGAAGCCATAGCTGCGGCAGAAAAATTAGGGATTGTGGTAGTGGACTAAGGGATGGGAGAAGTGATGGCAATGAACGAAATCGAACAGATCCTGGCAAAAGCCGCCGGCAAAGCTCAGGTTGTCCCGGGGGAGGATATCACCATTAAGGTGGATCTGGTGATTTCCCATGATGTAACCGGTCCTATGGCGACAGAGGAATTTGAAAAAATCGGCATTGACCGTGTTTTCGATAAAGATAAGGTTGTTTTTGTTTTTGATCATATCATGCCGGCGGCAACGGTAGATGCCAAGGCCATGCAAAATCGAGTTAAGGTTTTTAGTAAAAAGTATCAAACGGTAATCTATGATAAGGGTCAGGGTGTGATTCATCAGGTGGTAGCTGAAAAGCACCCTGTGTCCCGAGGGGAAGTAGTGATCGGCGCGGATTCCCATACCTGTATGGCGGGAGCCTATGGTGCGATTGCCATTGGAGTGGGGGCTACTGAATTGGCGGCAGCCATGGCTACGGGAACCATGGACATTGAAGTACCGGAGGTATATGAAATCAGGCTTTCCGGGCAGTTCTCTCCGGGTGTTTATGCCAAAGATTTGATTCTTCATTTAATCGGCAAGTATGGCACCGACGGATTTACCGATAAAGCTGTAGTCTATTCCGGCCCTGCTATGGCGGCGATGTCTTTGGAAGAAAAGATGACCATTGCCAATATGGGGATCGAAATGGGTGCCATGATCAGTTATTTTTCCCAGCTGGAGGATATCGGACCTGTCGTGAAACAGGACCATTATGATTTAGGGGAAATCCCCCCGTGCATCGCTTGTCCTCCTTCACCGGGCAATGTTGTGCCTGTTAAGGAGATAGCAGGCACACCAATTACCCAAGTGGTGATTGGTAGCTGCACCAATGGGCGGATCTCCGATATGAAAATTGCCGCTGAGGTTTTAGCTGGTGCTCAGGTTCATGAAGATGTAACCTTAATTATAGTACCGGCTTCTGATAAAATCGCTCAGGAGATGGATGATCTGGGGATTACCAAAACCTTGCGGGGGGCAGGTGCGTTGGTAACCAACCCCGGATGCGGACCGTGCTTTGGTGCTCATTTAGGGTTGTTGACCCAGGATGATGTGGCCGTGTCCACGACGAATCGAAATTTTCCCGGGCGGATGGGACACCGGGAGGCAAAAGTTTATTTGGCCTCTCCTCGGACGGCGGCAGAGAGTGCCGTTGCCGGCAATGTGGTGGTACCCGGTACCGTGAAATCACTTGAAGGGGGGGTCTCGTCATGAATTTAGCAGAAGAAATTACAGGTAGGGTTTGGTTGTTTAAAGATGATGTAGACACAGATCAGATTCTACCGGGATATGCCATGGCGGCTCCCAGAGAAAAATTAAAGGAATTTGCTTTAGCTGGTAGTGACTATCCGAATTTTTCACAAGAAATACAACCAGGCGATATCATTGTCGGAGGAAAAAATTTTGGCAGCGGATCCAGCCGAGAACAAGCGCCGGTGGCACTTAAGGAGGCGGGTGTCAGCGTGGTGATTGCCCAATCAATTGCGCGGATTTTCCGTCGTAACAGCATCAATATTGGTCTACCGGTACTTATTGCCGATTTGGCTCCTTATGTGAAGCATGGCGACGAGATTACCGTTAACTTAAAAGAAGCAAAAATCACTGTCAAAGGTTCCGGTGTGCAAATCAAAGGAAAAGAATTATCACCTAGTGTATTGGAAACCTTGGAATGTGGCGGTTTAATAAATAAAGTGCGTAAGCAGTTTGGATTGGGACTGCAGGAGGGAAAGTAATGCAGGAGAAAACAAAAAAAATAATCAGAGAAGATTATGAGCGGGTACAGGCCTACGCTCGGGTCTTTGGGGTAGAGATGCCTGTTGTAGAGGAAGACGGCACCGTGACCGGTCTGCCTTTGCCCTATCCCCGGGAAGTAAACGGGGTGGTACGAAGCGGGTATCGGATTGCGGAGCTAGGCAGAAAAGCAGCAGAAACGGGGAACCCTGTTTTAAATCCTATTTTAGGTAGAAATTCGGCTGAGGAAACTTATCGAGAAAGTCAAGCTATGTATGAGAAGGCAGAAGAGCTGGGGATTACCTTGTTTCATTTTGTTCATTCTGAAGCCACCCGGCATATTGATCCCTTAGATGGAGAGGAATTGATTGAGCAGTCCCGAGGTAAGGGCGGCATTACTCCACAGGGGGAAAGAGATTTTATCGCCTTAGGAGGCGGTGCCAAGCATCCGGTGCGCATTAATGCTACAGGGGATACACCTCATCTTTCTATTCTTAATGCGTTAATTGCCGGATTTGACGGGACCGATATCGGTCCCGTCATCCATGTACATTTTGGCGGCAGAGGGATTCATGATTATCGAACCAAGGTTATGAATGGGTATAAGGCTTTGGAAATCTGTGCGGAAAATAATATTTTTGTCCAGATCGATTCACATAAACATTTAAATAATATTGAAGGTACAGACGGAATGGCTTTAGCCATGTGCCTGCTTGCAGAAGGATTGGCCGTTTTAGCCGGTCTTCCCCGGGAATTGGGCGCCATTCAAATGAATGTGACAGGAATCAATCTTTTGGCTGATCTGGCCGTGATGCGTGCTTTTCGACATTGTATGTGGAGCGAGCATTTAATTGTGGTACCGGAAACCTTCCAGTCACCCCCCGGTGATTTGATTGCTGAACAAGGTCATTTTGCTCGAATGGCGATCAGTGCAAAATTGGGGGGAGCTAATTTCTATCGACCGAAGGCAGCAGAGTCTGTCGGTATTCCCACAGGAAGTTCCATGGCCAAGGCCATCTGGGCCAGTCAGAACATTTTTGACAACATGGTCCCTGTAGACATTCAAGATCCGAAAATTGATCAAAGAAAGCAGGAGATAATCTCCGAGGCCATGGCAGTTTTGGCTAAGGCTTTAAAAATAGAGGGAGAAATACAACCCCAAGATATTACACCGGAATTTTGGCAGAAATATCAGGTGGAAGAATTGGTAGACCTAATCGTTACTGCCGGAAAATCCGGAATTTTAGATTGTCCGAGAGCCGGGGGCTGGGATCTGAAAAGAGGTGTGCACACCCACCGGGATCGAGATGGGGTAAAAAGATATGTCAAGGGATATGGGCCCTGCGGCATTGACCCGGAAAAACTGGCTTTTACAGAAGAGCCGATTGAAGTACATGAAGACCGGAAGGTGACCAAATCCATTAAGCTTCTCTTGGCCACAGTGGGAGCCGATGCTCATGTGGTGGGCATTAATACCATTCGTGAAGCCTTTGAAGAAGCAGGATACGAAGTCATTTTTCTCAGGGGGATGAATCTTCCGGAAACAGTAGCGGAGGTTGCCGCTGAAGCAAAGGTTGACGTTATTGGTGTTAGCAATCTTTTAGGTTTAGGCATTCAACTATTTCCCCGCGTGAAGCAAAGACTTAAGGAGCTTGGTTTAGCAGAGAAAACCGTGGTTATGGCGGGAGGCCGTATTGCTGAAAAAGAAGAGGAACACGCTTTTTATGAAGATAAAATTGCCAATGAAGGTCTAGGTTTCTTGGATGTAGACGGATTTTTTGGTCCGGGCACCGATCCTCAAAATGTAATCGCTTGGGTGGAAAAAGCGGTAAAGGAGAGGAAATAAATGGAGCAGACAATGATCCGTTGTACGATCTTAAGAGGTGGTACAAGTAAAGGGATTTATATGCATGAAAATAATTTGCCGACAGAAAAAGAGGCCCGGGATGCAGTAATATTAAAAATATACGGCAGTCCTGATGTACGGCAAATTGATGGATTAGGCGGAGCGGATCCTTTAACCAGTAAGCTGGCCATTATCGGCCCTTCCTCACACCCGGATGCAGATGTAGATTACACCTTTGCTCAAGTAAGCATCAATCAAGCCTTAGTGGATTATTCGGGAAATTGCGGCAATATCTCTGCAGGTGTGGGGCCTTTTGCTGTGGATGAAGGATTGGTTAAAGCCGTGGAACCGGTAACGGTGGTACGCATCTTCAACACCAACACTAAAAAAATATTGGTCGCAGAAGTACCTGTAAAAGACGGTAAAGCCAGGGTACGGGGCGATTATGCCATCGCCGGGGTACCGGGCACCGGGGCTAAAATTATGCTGGATTTTGCCGGAACCGCGGGAGCTGCTACCGGAAAAATGCTACCGACGGGCAATACCAAGGATGTACTGGATATTGAGGGTGTCGGTCAGATTGAAGCTTCCATCGTTGATGTGGCTAACCCCATGGTTTTTGTCAGAGCAACCGATTTGGGGTTGACAGGGATAGAAACGCCCCAAATGATAGACAGCAATAAAAAACTTTTAGATACCTTAGAGAGTATTCGCGCCAAGGCGGCAGTATTGTGCCAGATGGCAAAAACAGAGGAAGAAGCTACTCAGAAATCTCCGGCTTTTCCCATGGTTGCCTTTGTCAGTGAGCCTCAAGACTATCAGGACTTTAGTACCGACAAAGATATTTTAAAGACAGATGTCGACGTGGTATCCCGCTTAATGTTTATGCAGGTTACCCATAAAACCTATGCTGGAACTGGTACTACTTGCACCGGAGCGGCAGCCAAAATTCCGGGAACGATTGTCAATGAAATGTTGGCCAATGATAGTTCACTTGTGCGTATTGGGCATCCGGCCGGGGTGATCGAAATTGAGGTAGAAGTAGAAAAAAATAATGATCAGATAGAATTAAAGCGGGCTGCCTATGGCCGTACTGCCCGACGTATTATGGATGGGTATGTATATATCTAATGAAATTTATCTAGGTTAAGGTGGTAAGCAAATGGAAACTGGGCAGGGGAATGAAAAAAAAATATGTGTCTATGACGTGGGGAGCACCTATACCAAGCTTTCTGTCTTTTCCCTGGACAAGGAGGGCTTAAAGTATTTAGGCCGGTCTCAGGCCCCTACTACAGTAGATGATATCATCGTAGGATTGCAAAATGTTAAATATCAGCTGGCGATCAATGAAGAGATCTGTGATGATCCCCAAGGATTAACCTTGGCGACCAGCAGTGCTGCCGGGGGATTGCGGATGGTGGCTATGGGGTATATGCCCCGGGTCACGGCAAAGGCGGCCAAGGAAGTGGCGATGACGGCGGGAGCCAGGGTTTTAGAGATAGTATCCTTTGAAGATCCTCCTGACTATAAGGTGGAGGTGCTAAGGGAAATCAACCCGGATATTATCCTCCTTGCCGGAGGTACAGATGGTGGCGATGAGGAGTCTATGTTACAAAATGCATTGGTGATCACAGAAAGCAAGATAAATGCTGTGGTTATCATCGCCGGTAATATGGACGTTCAAGCTCAAGTAGAAGGAATTTTAAATGCCCATCATCTGAAAACGACAAGGGTTGCTAATGTGATGCCGACCATTCATGAGCTAAACGTAAAGCCGGCCCGGGCAGCGATTCATGAACAGTTTATTTCCCAAATCACTCAGGCTAAGGGATTAGGTAAATTGGTGGAAACAGTGAGCAACAATAAGGTCATACCTACCCCGGGTGCTGTTCTAATGGGTTCTGAACTGCTGGCCTTGGGCACGTATCAGTCTGAGGGCATGGGTGATATCTTAGTCATCGATATTGGGGGAGCGACCACAGATGTTCATTCAATCTTAGCTTCATTGAAGGAAATACCCAATGAAGAAAAAGGTTTAGTTGTCAATAATGAAAAACAGACCTCTTATCGCACGGTAGAGGGCAACTTGGGCTTAAGGGTAAGCGCCATGGGAATTGTGGAAACTGTAGGCCCGGGCAGCATCCTCACCAAAATCGGGTTAGAGGGTCAGGATCAAGAAACGGAAATCACAAAATATGCCAATTTTTTGGAAAACAATCCGGATCATATTGCAGTCAATCAAAAAGAAAAACTCTTTGATGAGGGATTGGCCATATTAGCTGTTGAGATTGCATTAAAGCGCCATGCCGGATTTTTAGCGAAGGATTATGATCCCTTAATGGGGATAGCTCCCGGAACCCCCATCGGACGTGATCTGCGAAAAGTGAAATATGTAATTGGAATTGGGGGCATTTTTACCCACTCTTCAAAGGAACGAGCAGAACGAATTATTAAGAGAGCACTGGAGAATCCAGGAGTTTCCTTATTGCCAAAGACACCGGAAATCATAATTGATAACAATTATCTTTTATATGCCTTAGGTGTTTTAGGCCAAATTTATCCGGAAGAAACACTCAAATTTGGCAAAGAGTATTTCTTTAGTGGAATATGCTAAGGAGGATATGCAATGAACGTAAAACAAAGGTTACGACAATTATTAAATGATAAAGAAATTTTGGTGGCACCCGGGGCTCATGATGCTCTAACAGCCAAAATAATTGAAAAAGTCGGATTTCAAGCTGTATATATGACCGGATATGGTCAGGCTGCCAGTCATTTGGGACAGCCGGACGTTGGATTATTGTCTATGACGGAAATGCTTTCCCGGGTTAGTAATACCGCCAGTGCGGTGGAAATTCCCGTGATATGCGACGGTGATACCGGTTTTGGCAATGTAGTCAATGTGATGCGTACCGTGCGAGAGTATGAAAAGGCCGGTGCGGCGGCTATTCAGTTGGAAGATCAGGTTAGCCCCAAAAAATGTGGTCATATGACCGGGCGTCAAGTGATCCCCATGGATGAAATGGTAGAAAAAATCAAAGCTGCTGTTGCTGCTAGAAAAGACCCGGACTTTGTGATTATTGCCCGTACCGATGCCCGGACTGTTTTAGGCATTGATGAAGCAATTAAAAGAGGCCAGGCATATGAAGCTGCCGGTGCTGATGTGATTTTCATTGAGTCCCCGGAATCGGTTGAAGAGATGAAGAAAGTAACCTCCTCTTTTAAGGTTCCGGTTCTGGCCAATATGGTGGAAGGTGGTAGAACACCTTTACTTCCCGTGGAGGAATTACAGGAAATTGGCTATCACTTAGTGATTTATCCTACAGCCTCTACCTATATTACCGCTCAGGCCATGTTGAATTTGATGAATGAACTTAAGGAAAAAGGAACAACGGCGCATCTAATTGATCAAATGATTCCCTTTGGTGATTTCAATACTTTAATCGGACTCCCCAAAATTAGAGAAATTGAAGCGGGAAACTATCAGGGATAAAGGATTAGAGATGACAAGGATGGTGTTATATGTATAAGATAGTGAAAAAAAGAGTGCTTGCTCCTCAGGTGGTATTGATGGACATTGATGCGCCTTTAATTGCGAAAAAAGCCGAACCGGGACAATTTATCATGTTTCGTATTGATGAAGCAGGTGAAAGGGTTCCGCTCACTATAGCCGACTATGATCGAGAAAAAGGCACAGTGACTATTATCTTCCAGGAAATAGGGAAGAGCACAAAGAAGTTGGGGCAAATGTCGGAAGGAGAAGGCATTTTAGACTTTGTAGGTCCCTTAGGTGTTGCCTCTCACTTGGAAGGTTTAGGCAAGGTCGCTGTGGTTGGCGGGGGTTTAGGGACTGCAATTGCCTATCCTCAAGCCAAGAAACTGAAAACCTTAGGGGCACAGGTAGATGTGATCATGGGTTTTCGCAATCAGGAAAGTATTATTTTAGAAGAGGAAATGGCAGCAGTGAGCAATCGGCTGTTCGTTACCACAGATGACGGTTCCAATGGAAACAAAGGATTTGTTACCGATGAATTGAAAAAACTTTTGGACGCAGGGGAAACCTACGATCTGGTTATAGCTATTGGGCCCTTGGTCATGATGAGAGCAGTTTGTGCTTTGACGAAGGAAGCCGGTATTAAAACCATTGTGAGCATGAACTCGATCATGATTGACGGCACCGGAATGTGCGGTTGCTGCCGTTTGACTGTTAACGGTGAAACAAAATTTGCCTGTGTTGACGGACCGGAATTTATCGGGCATGAAGTGGACTTTGATGAGGCCATCGCACGTCAAGATATGTATCGTGAGGAAGAAAGGGTTTCCTTGGAGCACCATGAATGCCGCTTAGGCAAATTGGCAGAAAAGGAGTAGATGAAATGGCAGAAAAGGCTTTGGCATTAGAAAAAGTTAAAATTATGGAGCAAGATCCCGATGTTCGCAATAAAAACTTTTTGGAAGTTTCCCTGGGTTTTACCGGTTTATCGGAGGCAATGGCCCGGGAAGAAGCAGAAAGGTGCCTAAATTGCAAATACCCGAAATGTGTCAGCGGTTGCCCGGTAAACGTTAAAATTCCGGAGTTTATCGGACGGGTTGTGGCAGGGGATTTGGTTGGCGCTTATGAAAAAATCAAAGAAACCAATAGTCTGCCCGCTGTTTGCGGACGGGTCTGTCCTCAAGAAAACCAATGTGAGGGACAATGTGTGCGCGGTCGGGTAGGGGAACCTGTGGGTATTGGTCGCTTAGAGAGGTTTGTCGCCGATTGGAATATGTTGAACCCGGTCTCAAAGCCTGCCCCTGTTAAATCCAATGGAATAAAAGTAGCAGTGATTGGTTCCGGGCCAGCGGGCTTGACTTGTGCAGGAGATTTGGCTAAGGCCGGTTTTAAGGTCACGGTTTTTGAGGCTTTCCATACCGCCGGCGGTGTTTTAATGTACGGTATTCCTGAATTTCGTCTGCCCAAGGCCATGGTTCAGAAGGAAATTGAAGCTGTAAAAGATCTCGGTGTGGATATTCAGCTTAACATGGTGATTGGCAAGGTTAAATCTTTGGAGGAATTACAAGCAGAAGGTTATCAAGCAATTTTTGTAGGTACCGGTGCCGGACTACCCAGTTTTATGGGGATTCCGGGGGAAAATTTGAAAGGTGTTTTCTCCGCCAATGAATTTTTGACCCGAATTAATTTGATGAAAGCCTATAAATTCCCGGAAACCGATACTCCGGTGAAGGTAGGTAAAAACGTAGCCATTGTTGGCGGCGGTAACGTGGCCATGGATGCTGCCCGCTGTGCCAAACGTATGGGGGCAGAAAATGTTTATCTCATTTATCGTCGTTCTGAGGAAGAGATGCCTGCCCGAGTGGAAGAAGTGCATCATGCCAAGGAAGAGGGCATTATCTTTAAGCTGCTCAACAATCCTACTCAAATTATCGGCACCGAGGATGGCTGGGTAAAGGCCATAGAATGTGTGGAAATGGAGTTGGGCGAGCCGGATGCCAGCGGTCGGCGTCGACCGGTAGCAAAAAAAGGTTCCGAACATCAGATTCCGGTGGAAACGGTGGTAATAGCCATTGGCCAAAGTCCCAATCCCTTGATTAAGAGTACCACTGAGGGTTTGGAGACCCAATCGTGGGGCGGTATCATTGTAGAAGAAGAAACGGGTGCTACCAGTCTTGAGGGCGTGTATGCCGGTGGAGACGCGGTTACCGGGGCCGCGACAGTGATTTTGGCTATGGGTGCCGGGAAAAAAGCTGCGGAAGCAATTAAGAACTACTTAAATGAGCAGACAAAAAATATTGATGAATAAGATACAAATTAAAAAGCGCCCTTAAGAGCGCTTTTTGATTTGCGATAGTGGGTCAAGGGGATAAGTGCTTGGCCCCCATTTTTTTAATTAACGGAGTCGTGTAATTATTTCAAAATTTGCACCGAAGGATAAAACTAGTGCAGTCTTTCTTGTGCGCTGATGTTAATTTGTGAATGAGGAGAGCAACACCCATGCCGATGAGTTTATTTAGCTGTTCACATTCCATGAACTTATCAATATACTTATTGAATACGGCAGGTGTTTGATGCTCCGAATCTATTTATCTAGCGATTTTTCTATATATTCACCGCATTATTTATACTATTATTCGCCTGTTTTCTAAATCTTTTTGATTCTATTAAAAAATCTTGATTAATTTTAGAGCGCTACCGATTAGTTATTCATTTTTCGCCGAACAGTTCGACATCTTTTTGGGCAATCCGTTTTCCAAACAACTGAAACAGTTCTCTTTTCCCATCCAAATCATCCTTGAGGGCAACAGGCCCTAAATGAATAAACGGTCTTCCACATCCTGCACCGGATGAATATACCATAATGCCTTTGACCAGCATATGCCGTAAAACACTCGATATGGCCAAATCTGCACCGCCATGCATACAATTTGCTGTGGCAAAAGCTGCTCCAAGCTTTCCTGCCAAATTACAATTCCAATCCGTATCAAACCATTTTTTTAATTGCCAACTCATATCAGCTACATATGCAGGGGTTCCAATAATTATAGCACTGCTGTCTTTAACAAAACTAAAATCTACGGTTTCTTTCTGATTAAGATTCATCAGCCTTACTTCCATGTCGTCCGTCTCTTCGATACCATCTCTGATATATCCTGCCATTTTCTCTGTATTACCAGTGACACTGACGTATAAGACTGTTATTTTCATTTCAATACGACCTGTTTAAAACCGCCGAAGTCCTTAGCCATTTGCGTATAAATTTCTTTCCCTAAAAGGAGCTTATATATTTCGTCTGCCTTTTTCGCCGGATCAACATCCTTGAACTGTTCAGGATAGAGTATCTTCCCAATATAGTAAGCATCAGCAATCGCAGTATCGATATTTGTTGTGTAAAAATTATACGGCAGGATCGAATATAGTTGTCCGTTTTTCACAGCAGAAAGTGTCTCATAGAATTGTGTGTTTTTCTTATAATCCTCAAGTACTGAGGGGTATCCGGCGCCATCAACAAAAATCTTATCCGGATTCCACTTGATCAACTGTTCCTTATCAATCATCAACGAACCAGTCTTTCCTGTCTCATCCACCACATTCTTGGCATGGACAGCATTAAACAACGAGTAATTGCCCTGGGTGCTTTCAATCCCATGGGTTCCCTTCATTCCCAGACCCCCGACATAGGCAGAGGGTTTCTTATCCTGGGCTATGTCCTTTGTTCTTGTGTCCAGATCAGCTTTAAACCCATCCATCAGTCCAACCAGTTCCTGAGCTCTTTTATCCATACCAATAATTTTTCCTATAAGCATTAAGGAAGCGTTAACCTGCGGATCGAAAGTCGACGTTTTTCCATAACTTAACGCGATAACAGGGATTCCTGTTTTTGACTGTAAATTATCCGCAGCGGCTTTATCGGCAGCATAAGTTGTAAAAATCACATCCGGTTTTACCGCCAGGAGTTTTTCAGGATCCGGAGCATTATTGGGGCCTCCCGGACCAATCACCGGCAGCGTAGTGAGCGTCGGATTGGCATAAAGGTATGGTCTGCCTGTCGGACTATCTATTTCCATTTGTTCAATTCCTGTAAAAATATCAGGATTATTAAAATAGCAGCAGAGCCTTAATGCACCCGGTCCAATGGCTACCACTTTTTTGGCCACTCCGTTAATTTCAACTTGTCTCCCCAATGTATCAGTTATCGTGATTTTTGAGGGTGCTGTCTGAGAAGTTTGGGAAGAACACCCACTTAAGAGAAATGTCATACAAAATAGTAGCGCAACAGTTAGAGTAATAATCTTTTTTTTCATCATGATCCTCCAATTTTAATTAAGTTTTTGTTTGCAGAACTATACCGGAACCACAACCGGAATGCCATCGATTTCTTTGACTTTAACCGATATCGAGTAAACGCTTTCGATATTTTCCGGAGTCATCACTTCCAATCCGCCGGCGGCAAAAACCTCACCATTTTTCAATAACAGGAACTTATCAGCAAAGCGAATGGCCAGATTCAAATCATGCATGCTGACCACCGCACCGATTTGCTGGTTTCTGACAACTCTTTTAATGATCCTAACAACTTCAAGTTGATTCTTTAGATCCAGACTACTGGTTGGCTCGTCTAGTAGAAGAAGATTCGGCTCTTGAGCCAACGCTCTGGCTATGACCACTTTTTGCTGTTCTCCACCGCTTAATTCATTCAGGTACCTTAAGGAGTATTCCTCCAACTCAAGCATTTTTAAAGCTTTATGGGTAATTTCAAGATCCTTCTTGGAAGCCTCCCATTGTATATAGGGTTTTCTCCCCAGTAGCACTGCATCATAAACTGTCATACAGACACTTTCTTGGCGCTGGGCCACATAACCAATTCTTTTAGCAATTTCTCTTTGACTGAGTTTGCCTATCTCGTCGTTCTGAATAAAAACAGCACCTGCACAAGGCTTTAAAACCCGATTGATGCATTTTAAGAGGGTGGACTTCCCAGCGCCATTAACACCAAGAACGGCAAGAAATTTCCCCTTGCAAATAGAGAAGTTAATCTCCTGTAAAACTGAATGGCTGGGATAAGTAAAAGCCAGTTCATTCACTGATAAGATCATTTCTTTTGATACCCCCTTACCAGCAAATAAAGAAACAATGGTGCTCCAAAGAAAGAGGTAATAGCCCCGACAGGAAGCACTACAGGAGCCACCATTGTTCTAGCCATAGTATCCGAAATAAGCAATAGTAGTGAACCCATCAACGCCGAGGCAGGTATCAGATAACGGTGATCCCCTCCAATAATTCTCCGCATAATTTGGGGACCAACAAGACCGATAAAACCAATAATGCCTAAAAAAGAAACAGCAACAGCCGCAATCAGGGACGATACAAACATTCCTCCCTGTCTGACTCTTTCCACATTTACCCCCAGACTTTTAGCCGTTTCTTCTCCGCTGTCCAGAGCGTTGTAGTCCCATCTTTTGAACATAAAATAGATGAATGCTACGCCGATAAGACAGGTTAAAATAGAAACTTCAGGCCAAGCGATCCTCCCCAGGTCGCCAAATGTCCAGAATACTACTGCGGCAATCTGAAAGTCCTGGGCAAAATATTGGATTAGGATTGTTCCTGCAGAAAATAGTGAACTCAGCGCCACACCAGAAAGAACCATTGCCTCGGGTGAAAAACTCCGTATTCTAGCCAAAAGCAGAATAACCATCGTAGCTATCATTGAACAAACAAAAGCGGAAACCGTTACCAAATATGGATTGTTGATGGTTACTGCGTCTGTACTAGTACTTGAAATACTGCCTGCACCAAAAACAATAATGGCCAAATTAGCTCCAAAAGCTGCAGCATTGGATATGCCAAGGGTGGATGGTGAAGCCAGCGGATTTCTGAGATTGTTTTGCATGACACAACCGGCGACCGATAGTCCTGCGCCAGCAATAATTGCCGCCAATATCCTAGGCAGACGAATCCGCCAGATCACGACATCCGATACATTACTGCCATTTCCCAAAATCGATTGGATAACCTGATACAGATTTAAATTCATCGAACCAGCATTCACTGCAACTATCGCTACTAAAATTATTAAACATACCAGCACAACAAGAACCAGCTTTTTTCTTCCTGTATATCTCAGGTATATATCCGTCTCGTTAATACTATAGTTAGTATTTGTTTGATTTTTCAATTTTCCCATCCCTTTGGCTTTACTACCATCCTCTACTATATTCCTTAAAACAATCCAAGCAAACTTTCTTACCGTCCTGCAATCGCATTTTGTGCTCCGGTGCACTTTCCCCGCAGGATTCACAGACAACAGAAGTAAAAATTCTTGCTGTCTCAGGCAAACGGAAAGTAGGCTTCATGAAATCAAATATCTCATCTACCGGTGAGTTTAGAATATATTCCTGGCGTTCTTCCCTGTCCATTTCCCCTTTAAAAGGTTTAATAATCACTCGCAAGCTTTCGCCGTTCTTTCTGTTAAAAAAGCTGAAAGCCATTTTACCCGTACCCCTATAAATCAAATTCCCCTTGCCAATACTACAGCCCGTGAGCAACTGGATAGCATCAACACCGCAGGCATCATTTTCAGTGACGCAGACCACTTCTTCATCTGAGGAAAAAGCAATGCCCATCTTTTCTTGTGCTGCTTTGACAGCTTTAAAACCTATTGCAAGTCCAGGACAGGAATGCCCGTGAAACTCCACCGCTTTTTGCCAATCCGTTTTACCCATAATCCATCTCCTTTTATCAACTGATTAAACCCGCCAAAATAAAGTTACTATGGTTGTTTCCACATCTTCATAAATAAATCCATCTCGGGCTAAAGTTTTCAAATAAGCTCTAATCTTTTCTTCTTCTGACAAAGTAATATCTTGATAAGTTTTAACCCGGTTAACATATAATCCATAAGCCTCATCAAGAGTTTTTTTCATATTCCAGACCTGTTTTTCATACTCCAGTTGTGGAAGATATCCCTGTCGCCATAACATTTCAAAGGCAAACAAAATTTCCTCATCACAGCTTTCTCTACGCTCACTAATGCCAACCAACTCTTTAATGGCATCAGAAACTGGGTCTGTTCGTTTAATTGGTTTGGCTAACACACACCAGCCTTTAGATGCTGCGGATAGCTTCTCAAAGGTATCCCCACTCTGGATAGCTGGTGTCATATGAGCAAATACCAAATCAAATTTATGTAAGTATCCGGATTTTTTAATATCCAAATCATGCCAATCTCCACAGTAAAAATCAATGTTTTGGATTTTGTAATCCAAAGCCTTTTGTTTGGCGATATTAATCATCTCAGGAGACAGATCCACCCCGGTTACATGACGAAAACATCCGGCTATAGCCAAAGCATATTTTCCTGCCCCGCAACCCACATCCAGGGCAAGCCCATCCTGCTTCAGCATATTTTTTGCTTCTAATAACTTTAAAAAGGGATTGTCCTTAAAATTTGGCAGAACAAAATCACCGAAACTCTCTGCCATCGAGTTCCACATGTCAACACTGGCTTGTTTGTTTTTTGCTTTAGACTCCATTTTTCCCGGATTTCATTTATATCCACAAAAACACCACCTTATCAGTAAGGATACCAAGATTCCCCATAAATAATGACAAAACCAAGTTTATATCAAAACAGAATGTCCCACAAGCCCGCAAGGGGGATAGAAAAATGCGCATCTTTGATTTCTTCAAAAATGCGCATTTTCATAGTGTTGCAGTAAACAGCACGGTTCGTACTTATCATTTTTCTAGTAGCTATCCCCCGGATAGGGTTATATGAAAATATTCAATGCCGCTTAGTTTACTTAATAAAACGATCAATTGCTTTAGCGAGATTATCAATAGCAGCTTTATCACCCAATTCGACAGCATCCACAATACAATGCTCCATATGGTCCTTTAAAATTACCTTGCCTGTATTGCTCAGTGCAGAGATAACTGCAGATAATTGGATTAGGACTTCGCTACAATCTCTTCCGTCCTCAACCATTCGTTTTACGGATTCCAGATGTCCACTTGCTCGGGATAATCGGTTTAATACCATTTTTGTATTTTGATGAACATGTTTATGCTCATTGTCATGGCTATGTAAATACTCCGTACCGTCAGGCGCTTTATGGGTATGAACTTGCCCTTTGATAATACCTTTCATAACAAACTTCCTCCCCCGTTTTTAATAACATTCTGTGATAACATTAGCCCTTTATAATACTTACTGCTGCTTCAATTTAATATAGTTGCCGGAGAGCGCTTCAAACATTTCCGGGTAATGCCCGCAACGCGCTCTAATCTGGGTATACTGTGCCTTTTTACCGTTCTTTTGCAAATACAATCTGCGGTCATATATCTTATCCGCTAGTTTTGAAGCATGCATCGTTTTGTCATCGGCCTCTTCAAGGACGATCCTCATAGCCTCTTGAAGTGTGTAGATTTTTTCTTTTCCAGAGGTTGTCCCTAAATTGATAGACTGTTCATCAAACTTTAGTATAACATACGCAGGCCTATTATCCTTAAGCAGGACAACCTTTCGGTTCTTTTCAACGACTGTAAATACATGCTCAAGATCAGAATGCAATGCATCAAACGATATAAGGCTGTCTATATTTATCTCCATGTTTTTCACCTCAATGATTTTTTAATGCAAATATTATTTTATACATCTGCATCTATTTTGTCTATACATTTGTATGATTCTTGTATAATGTAAAACCACTGATCAAGGAAGTTTTTACCTTGATCAGTGGCCATCATCTTAGGTACGGAGTCTATTTAGGTAATGTTTCTATTTACCTATCTCTATGCCATCCTTGAAAATAAATACCAATGCCCCGTCCTGCTGGACGGTAACCTTATCGATTGCTGCAATCCAGATTCGCTCGTCAAATTCCTTAAGGATATCACAGGACTCTAGATTTCGTATAAAACTTTCAAGCGTTTTTCTTTTACTTTGCTTTTCCCGCTTCAACTCCTCTGGTTCAGCGACACGCTCCGTTGCATTGCGATGCCTTTCCAGATATCCATTATTACGTTCTTGCCATTCAATCAGACTTATATCAACATGGGCATTTTTGTATAGGGCCTTTCGCGAGAGCTCCGCGACCACTTTCATTTCACGGTGCAGTTCATCAAGTTCAGCATCAATGTCTGAACAATCACAGAGGGGCTCTTGAGCTAAATGGCAGTTGGCAATTAGTTCTTCTCGATACTCCAGAATGGAATTGAAGGCTTCGGCGAACTTACTTCAGCAGCCTTCTTGCGAGCATAGCTGGCTCGTCTGTTCCTACGATTACGCTCAGCTTGACAGTCCCAACTATCGCAATATAGTTGGCGGCTTGAATGTCGTACAAAGTATTTCCCACAAGCAAGGCAAGAAAGTATAGAGCCTTGAGAATACATATAGTCCGGATCTTCAT
>JAXGQR010000006.1:0-173537 GCA_040766325.1 Dehalobacterium sp.
TTGCATTACACTTGATCGCGTGCCGGAATCCATGTATCCCGAAATTGCTGCAAATGACGCTCAGCGTGAGGAATGGGTGTGCCTGTTTGCTATTGACGAAATCACTGGCGACGATATGTTCACGGTACCCTATTCTGTCCCGCTTACAGTGGAATTTTTAAAGCAAAATCCGTTTCTGGTGTTGGATACGGCATTTTTCAGTACTGAATTTAAAGAACAGCTAGTTGCCAGCATTGACAATTTAGATGAAAAGCTTGATGGTTTGTTGATACATAGCGAAAATTTTCAAGCTATACGCCTTCTGCAACAAAAATACCAAAATAAAGTGAAATGCATATACATAGATCCACCATACAACGCAAAATCAAGCGAAATATTATATAAAAATACATTTAAGCACTCATCTTGGTTAAGTCTAATAGAGAATAGGTTATCTGCTGCGTCGTATTTGTTAAAGGAAGATAGTGTGATAACTATAGCTATTGATGAAGTTGAACAAACGAGACTTGGAGAATTATTGCGTGTAATTTTCCCATCAAAACAGATAACAGCGATCACTGTTGTACATAATCCGTCAGGTCAGCAAGGTGATAACTTTTCTTTTACCAATGAATTCGCTTATTTTGTATATAGTGATTTAAAAAATGTTATTGGGCAAGAAATCCGTGATGAGAGTGGTATAGATGTACGTACATTTAGAGATAATTCAGGTAATAATAATTTGCGAACTGATGCTGCAAATTGTTTTTATCCCATTTATGTGAGAAATAACGAGATTATTGGCTTTGGAGACGTATCACCTGATGACTACCACCCAGAATCACGTTGTATCAAAATCGATGAAAATACGATAGCTGTATATCCAATAGATAATAATGGCGTTGAAAAGAAATGGGTATTTGAACGTGGTACAGTTGAAGGGATTCGTGACCAGTTGTGGGTCAAGGGTGATGTTCAACAAGGCGATATAGACATAATGCGCAGTAAATCTGTTTTTCGCTATAAAACGACATGGACCGATAAAAAGTATTCTGCTAATAGCTATGGGTCTGCACTATTAACAGCCATGAACATCCCATTTGATTATCCAAAGTCTATTTATACTGTTATAGACTGCGTAAAGGCTGGGTTATCTGATAAAGATTCTGGAATAGTATTTGATTTTTTTGCCGGTTCTGGGACTACAGGTCACGCGATAATTAGACTGAACAATGAGGATAAAGGTGCAAGGAAATATATCCTTGCCGAAATGGGCAATCATTTTGATACGGCAACAAAACCGCGTGTTATCAAAGCTATTTATTCTGATGATTACAACGGTGTTGCCGGATGGAAAAAAGGAAAGCCGATCTCCCGTAGGGGCAATTCTCACGCCTTCAAATACATAAGACTCGAATCCTACGAGGATACGTTGAACAACATTGTTTTAAGTGGCGGTAATTATGATTTGCTTGGTGCGGCACGGGAAGATTACATACTCTCCTATATGCTCAATACTGAATCTGCGGGTAGCGCAAGTTTGCTGAATGTTGAAAAACTTGATAAGCCATTCAGTTATAAGATGCTCATTACCCGCAATCTTGAGAGCAAGGAGCGCAATATTGACCTTGTGGAAACCTTTAATTATCTTATTGGACTTACGATAATAAAAAGCCATGCGCTTGTTTCATATGATGCGGATTTTTCCACAGGCGATTACGGTGCTGTTACTGCCTCACTTAAATCCGGAAACACTTATAAATTTAAAACAATCGAGGGAACCACTCCGAACGGTGACAAAACACTGGTTATATGGCGTGAAATGACCGGCGACATTGAAAAAGACAATGCTGCACTTGATGCCTATTTTCTTACGATACCGAACGCACGGAGTTTCAAGCGGATATATGTCAATTGCGACAACAACCTTTTGAATCTGCGTAACAAGGGCGAGAGCTGGCAGGTAGTCCTCATCGATGAAGAGATGAAAAAGCGTATGTTCGAGAATGCAGAATAGGAGGCGGCACAATGGCAAGAAGAACAACGGCTAACGAGCCGCAGCTAAAATTTTACCAAAAGCTTATATTAAACCGTTATATACTGGCACAGTTTGGGGTTAGTACGTTAAAGGAGCTTTCCCTTAACATGAAAAAGCCGTCGCTGGAAGAAATCGATGATGAAGGTGTTACGGGTTTTCATAAACAGTTGATAGCACAGTTTGGTGGCAAGTGTGCGATAAGTGAGGAATCGCTCGCTCGCTATGATCTAAACATAGTATCGCATATGAGAAAAATTAACGATAATCGCGATGAGCCGATGGTATTGAAGTATTTCCAATACCTGTCTCTGCTTTTTGTCGAATACTACCTTGACCAATATTTTAATAATCGAGAAGCATTGATTGACGGCTTGAATACCTATCTTGCCGATTTTAACGCGCAATTCCCGAATGATACATATGAGCCGTATACAGCGAAGGATTTGAATAAAATCGCTATATGGAATGCAACAGGAAGCGGAAAGACGCTCATCATGCATATTAATTATCTTCAGTATCTTCATTATTCCGATGAGAAATTACCGGATGATGCAACGTTTATTTTGCTGACACCAAAGGAAGGCCTGTCACTCCAACACATAGAGGATTATGCCGTTTCTGGAATTCCTGCACGAGTTTATGATAAGTCGGTCAGTCGTTGGATGCAGAACGCTAATGAAATTATTGTACTTGAGAATACAAAACTAGGTGATAAGGACCAAGATACTATCGTCTCTGTTAAGCGGTTTGGCAATCGCAATGTTGTATTTGTGGACGAAGGGCATCGAGGCTCATCCTCTGGAAAAGAAGGTAAATGGCAAAAATACAGGGATGAGCTATGCTTTAATGGGTTCTCCTTTGAATATTCTGCAACTTTTGGACAAGCAATTGCAGCTTCTAGTGATAAGTCACTTGCAGAGCGCTATGGCAAGTGCATAATCTTTGACTATTCCTATAAGCATTTCTACGGCGATGGTTATGGCAAAGATTACAATATAATTAATCTCCCGGATGATAGCGATGAGATTAAACGTAATACTTACCTAACTGCATGCTTAATGACATATTATCAACAGAAACGGCTGTTTCTTACACAAGAAAGTGAATATGCGCTATTCAATGTTGAAAACCCGCTCTTCGTGTTTGTTGGAGCAAGCGTCAATGCCGTGCGAACCGAACGCGGTCGCAAGGTTTCTGATGTGGTGGATATCCTGTTGTTTTTTAGAGATTTTTTAACTAAAGTAGCAGACTCAACAGAAACTATCGGCCGTATTCTCTCCGGCAATACGGGTCTGCTCGATAGCAGAAACCGAGATGTCTTTAGAAATAGCTTTCCCTATCTAACTGCAACTGGTATGACTCCGACTGAAACATATGTGGATATTTTGAAAACAGTATTCAACTGTGCCTCGGTGGGAGCTACTCTTCATGTCGAAAATCTTCGAGGTATCAGTGGCGAAATCCGCTTGCGTCTTGGCGATAACGAACCATTTGGTGTTATCAACGTTGGCGACGATTCAGCGCTTCTGAACTTATGCGCAGAGAACGGATTCAATACGGATTCCATCGATTTTTCCGATTCGTTGTTTCAAGGCATTACAAAGCCTAAGTCAACAATCAACATCCTTATCGGTTCAAAAAAATTTACTGAAGGATGGAACTGTTGGCGTGTATCAACAATGGGGCTTATGAATGTTGGACGCAGTGAAGGCAGTGAAATTATCCAGCTTTTCGGCCGTGGCGTGCGCTTGAAAGGCCGTGGAATGTCGCTGAAACGGAGCAGTTTTTATAAAAAGGATTTTCCGGAGACTGTTATACCGGAGTATATCAGCATTTTAGAAACTCTTAATATATTCGGTGTCCGTGCCGACTATATGAGACAATTCAAAGAGTTCCTCGAGGCCGAGGGCGTGCCGAGTGAAAAGGGTCAGCCTTTAACTCTGAAAATGCCTGTGATTCGAAATACTGAATATAGAAACAGAGGGCTTTATTCTCTGCGTGTAAAGGGTGGCGCTGACTTTAAGAAAGCCGCAGAAAAACCATTCTTGCGCTATGAACCAGGGGTGCCCATAGTTATACTTGACTGCTATTCAAAGGTTCAATTTGAATCCTCGCAAAAGCGGAGTGAAGGAGAGGTCACAAAAAACGTGGCTACACTTTGCCACGAGCATCTCGCGTTTTTAGACTACGATGCAATTTACTCTGAACTACAAAGGTACAAAACTGAAAAAGCACGTTACAATGTAAATATCACCCGACAGGATCTAAGAGATTTGCTGCAAAACAACCAGTGGTACAAGCTCCTAATCCCTGAGGATGATCTTATCGTGCGGAGTTTTGAGGATTACAAGCGTTTTGAAAGAATAGCCATAGCATTGCTTACAAAGTATTTCGACAGATTTTATTATGCTAAGCAAAACCGATGGGAATCACAGGTGGTCGGATATGATCTCGTTCCTATGGATGACAATAACGAGAATTTCCTAAACGAAGAAAAGGATGAGTATAGCATCAGCATTGATGACACAAGGGAAAATGAGACTGCGATATTATGGCTTCGTCAGGTAATTGCGGAAGTAGAGAAGGCAAAAAAGGAAAAGAGACTGCCATCCTTCGCTATCCCGCGTCAAGGAGATATGGAAGCAATCAGCGTACCTACGCACTTATATAATCCTCTTCTGTATTTAGCAAAGGGGAACTTGGAGATAGGGATATCTCCCGTAAAACTGAACGAGAACGAGTTGAAATTTGTTAAGGCGCTTCAAAAGCATATCACCACGCATGCTGATCACTTTATGGATAAAGAACTATACTTAATCCGCAATCGCAGCAAAAAAGGCATCGGTTTTTTTGATGACGCAGGGTTTTACCCAGACTTCATTCTGTGGATGATTGCTGACGGTAAACAATATATTACTTTCATTGATCCACATGGAATGGGAAGAGAATCAATTTCTTCCAGCAAGGTACAGCTGTATAACCGTTTGAAGATTGATGTTGAGAGCAAGCTGACAGTGCCGTCAGTCGCGTTAAACTCGTTCATTCTTTCTCCGACAAAGCATTCAGAACTTGCAGACAAAAACGTTACTATCGAAGAGTGGAATACAAATCATGTTCTATTTATGGACGACAATGATTACATTGAAAAGTTGTTTACTGGGATAACAGGATAATACCACAGATAGAAATACGGGAGGAATATCTAGATGAAATATCATGAAGGCAATATCGTTCTTTTGAAAAATGGAAAAACCGTCTATATCGTATCAGTTGATGAAGACGAGCAAAAGTACCTTGTTGTAGATGCGGAATCTGCAGAACCCAATGCAAAAGCTCAGTATGTTAAGGAAGCTAACATTCAAATGCTTGTGACATAGGGCAGGGAGGAAAAACGGAAAAATGCTGCGCCGAAATGTTACCCGAACACAGTTTGCGGAGCGTTTCCGTAACATCATCGACGAATATAGCTGGTGGTTCCCAGAAAGATGATTTCTGTGAAAAGCTTCATGTGACGGAACATCTATTTGAGGAAGAACAACGGTACATAAAAGGAGTGCTCTCTAAAGAATAAGAGCAGTATCGTGTTTAACCATATCGTTGACCAAGCCATGACCGGATATAACTGGGTGGCATAAATAAAAGTAGACCACACTTAAGACAGTTTTACCTTAAGTGTGGTCTTTTTTACCCCGCTTGAAGTTGTCACACAATCTTTTCATAAATCCCTGTGTGAACGCCCTAAATAGGGGAATTTTTTTTACAGGGATTTTATTTCTTCTTCCAATTCGATAATTTGTTGTCTCAGTATCTCTAATTTTTTCAGGATGGATTCTTTGGGAGCCACTCCTGGGGGTGCCCCAGGTTCTGTGGGCTCGACCTCAGTAGGATCAGGGGCTTTTTCTCCCGGCTCTTCGAGGTCTTCCGGGCGGCCAAAGAATTCCCGGATGGCTTCGTCCAGGGAATTGGTTTCCACCATGATAATTCTTTTATCCACGGCAAAAACGATGGCTTGCATTTGAGGGATGGACGTGCCTTGTTGGGCGGCTTTAATGTAAATAGGTTCTACATAGATAAAGCCTCCGTCAATAGGAACCGTCATCAGGTTGCCCCGAATCACATCAGATCCCCCTTGGCCCCAAAGGGTTAACTTTCCTGCAATGTTTGTATTTTGATCGATCATACTGTCAATCATCAGAGGTCCTTGGACTTCCACATTTTTGGGCATATGGTACAACACTAGTTGCCCATAGTTTGCACCATCGTTTCTGGCCGCCAGCCACGCCACCATATTGTTACGGTCCCGATCTTCACGACTGGCCGGGGTGAAAGGCAGGGTTAAGACAAATTCGCTGTCCTCTTCATCCGGCAGCTTCATTACGGAGTAGTACGGTTCTGTACTGGTGGTCTCCACCCCATCCACTCTTTTGGCAATATCCCAGGTGTCCTCCCGGTTATAAAACACGGAAGGATTAATTACGTGAAAATTAAGCAGGACTCGGCTTTGAATCTTAAACAAATCCTCGGGATAACGCATGTGATTTTTAAGGAAATCAGGCATGGTGTCTAAATCCTTAAAAACGCCGGGGAAAATGGAGGAAACAGTTTGTAACACAGGATCATCAGGGTCAACGGCATAAAAATCAACTGTACCATGGTAAGCATCAATAACGACCTTCACCGAATTACGGATATAATTTACATCCCCTACGGGAGAAGAATAAGGAAAGCGGTTGGAATGGGAGTAAGCATCTAGTATCCAGTAAAGTTTTCCGTCCTCTCCCGCCACAATATAAGGATCTTGATCATATTTTAAATAAGGCATCAAGGTGCTCACGCGTTCTACAATGTTTCTGCGCATTAATAATTTGCTATCGTTATTAATTTCTCGGGCAATATAAAAGCGTGGTGTATTGAAATAAGCACTGAGAAATAGTTTATTTAAGCCTTTCATTTCGATGCCCGTAGATCCCTGATAGAGATTTTCTACATTGCTATTGCCTTCAGGATAGTCAAATTCTTTGGCCTCGGTGTTACCGATCACATAGCCATATTGTCGGTCCGTGGTTAATTCACCGAAATAAATGCGAGGCTCTTCAATTTTGATGCCTTCTACTACTGCTTGAGGGGGGATATCCCTGACAATAAGCCGGGCATAACCGGATTCGTTAATTTCATTGGCTAAGGTGGCACTAAGCCCATATCCATGAGTATACTTCATCGTCAGATTCACAAAGGTACCGGCGCCTTCCTCGCTTAGGGATTGTTGAGAAATCTCCCGGGTAGACAGAAACACCTGACGGTACTTGCCATCGATCAGATAACGGTCAATATCAATATCATGAAAATTATAATAGTATCTTAAGCCCTGGTTTTGGGACAGCACTGTTTTTAAAGGAGTGGGGTCATTCAAACGCACATTTTCAATGGTGGATCGATTATTTTGAATATTTTCCCAGGTAATTTCCGCTGTACCTGGATATTCTTTGTCAATTACGTTATTAATGCCGTAAGCCATGCGGGTGTACTCGATCTCCCGTTCAATATAAGGTTTTCTCTGACGTATTCATTATTGCTTACAGTATATTGGACTAGGCCCATGATACCGGTACCTGCAATGCCTACCAATAAGTAAATCGCCACGGGATAGGTAATAAGGCGATGGTCATTTTTGACAAAGAAAATAAAGGAGGCTATGCTGGCGATCAAGGCTACCAGCGCCAGAGCAATGGATAAAGGAATTGTGACATGAATATCGGTATAACCCGCTCCGTAGACATACCCTGTTTGTGAGTAAGCCACGCTAAACATACTCATAATTTTTTGTAAGGCAAAAAGGATAAAGAGAACCCCGATTAGGACAGACCAGAAGCGGCGAATGCTCCTGGGAATAAGAAGGCCGCCTTTTTTTAAGATATTTCCTTTGATTCTGATTAAGCCGCTAAAGGTAAAGAAAAAGATACCGGCCAGTAGAATAAGTGTCAGCCATGAGGTCAGAGAATTCAGCACAAAGGAATAAAAGGGCATTTTGAAGACAAAGAAAGAGATATCCAGATTAAATATGGGATCCGTTGCACCAAATGGGGTAGCATTAAAAAATTGCAGCAACTGCATCCAACCACTTTGTACCGTTTGCAGCGCGAGGAGCAAACTTAAAAACAAACTGACGAGAAAAATAATCAGGATGACAAATTTCTTATTGGTGGTAGGGGAAATATCAATAGTCCCGTCATCGAATTGCTGCTTCTTAAAGAAAGAGGGAACGCGTCTCCAAAAACCGGGGTGTTCTTGATTGGCCCCCTGGTAGGTTTTGAAGGTTATAAAACCCATCCCAAATAAAATCAGAAAGAAAATGATAAAGGAGAGCACTCCAATTAAAAGCTTAGCAATGATCGGCGTGGTAAATAATTGGCCATAGCCTAGATCATCGAACCAGATATAATCAACATAAAACCCGGAAGTAAGTTTAACGGCCCCTATCAGTAGAATCAAGACTGCAAAAATATACCAAAAGTTGAATCTTTTCATAGTTCCTCCTTTTTAGAGTAGTGTAAATTTGTAGTACCTTGTTTTATTCTGCACGAACCATGGATATGCCTTTAATTTGCCCCAAATAATTTGCAGCAAACATAGCAAACATATAGAAAAGATCGGCCGTTAAAGGCCGATCCTTTCTATATGTTCTGAAGATCTGAGAAACACACCGGTTCTTTATCCGATAAAGTGCTGGGTGAACATTTTACCGTAAGGTCCTCCGTCGATGATACCGATTCCGATGTGCGTATACTTTTCACTTAAAATATTTGCCCGATGTCCGGGGCTGTTCATAAGACCCTGGTGCGCACTTTCTACTGATTGGTGACCGGCCAGATTTTCACCGGCGGTACGATATGTAATGCCTTGACTTTTCATTAAGTCAAAAGGAGATCCGTAAGTGGGAGAATTGTGGCTAAAATATTTATTGTCAATCATATCCTGACTCTTCATGCGAGCGGTTTTAACTAAACGCATGTCCACTTTTAGAGCGGGAAGTCCGGCTGCAGCCCTTTCTTTATTGACCAGATTCACCATTTTCTGCTCCTCGGCTGTTAGGCCGGCCGTTGGTTCTTCCTCGGGTGCCGGTTTAGGGGCAGGTGTGGGCTTTTCTTCCGGTACCGGTTTTGGTGCCGGTTTTGGTGTCGGCTTTGGAGCAGGCTTTGGTGCCGGTTTTTCTTCGGGTACCGGTTTAGGAGCCGGTGCCGGTGTAGGAGCAGGAGCAGGATTTTTTTGAGTCGGCTTCGTTATCTTTAATGAGATAACCTTGACCTCGCAATCCTTTAGGTTAAAATATTTGCACAACCAGGAGTTATTATTTACCTGATTTACGCATTTACCGGTATCTTCTGTTGGGTTTAAAACTGTGACGGGGCATGTGCTTTTTGTAAAACTGGTTTCAGCGGCCCAAGCCATGGTCGAAACGAACATTGTACATACCATGAGCAAGCACACAAGCAGGCCTAGACGAGTTACTTTTTTCATTACGACTTTCCTCCATTCTTTTCCTCTTGTGTTATTTTTTCTGCTCTTTCCCGAGAGCGAAGTGCTCTTAAGCTCTCGGATAAGTATTTCTCAGCATGAGCAAAAATACAAATTCACCACCTGGTACTAAGAAATATCTTTTGTGGCAGAAAATTTACATTGATTATCTTACAATATTTTTTGCGGGATTTCTTCATGTAAATATTGCCAAGGTATTTATTCTTAGATGATTTTTTCCTCCACAGGGGGTATATTTTATCTTCAAAATCATGTACAATATGTATGATAAAGGAGGTTTTTGGCATGTTAGAGTTAAAAAACATTGCTCTTACTGTTGAGGGTGAAAAGGGAGAAATTGACATCCTAAAAAATGTTTCTTTGACCCTTGATGAAAATAAAATTTATGTTATTACCGGTCCTAATGGGGGAGGAAAATCTTCCATTGCCAAAATTATTATGGGCATTTATCAGCCTACGGCAGGAGAAATCTATTTTGAAGGTCAGGATATCACCCATTTAGATATTACCCAACGCGCAAAAATGGGTATTGGTTATGCTTTTCAGAATCCGCCCCGTTTTAAGGGCATCACCGTTGAGGAATTGCTAAAATTAGCCTCCGGAGGCAGAGAACTTAATGTTTGTGATCTACTGATGGATGTGGGACTTTGTGCTCAGGATTATTTAAATCGGGAGGTTAATGCCAGTTTATCCGGCGGCGAATTAAAAAGAATCGAGATTGCCACCATTTTAGCACGAAACTTAAAGCTGGCTGTTTTTGATGAGCCGGAGGCGGGCATTGATCTGTGGAGTTTCCAAAAGTTAGCGGAAACTTTCGGACGGATTCATGAAAAGTACCAAACAACTATTGTCATCATTTCCCATCAGGAAAGGATTGTAAAATTGGCAGATGAAGTAATTCTCATTGCCAATGGTGAGGTAAAAGAAATAACCACTAAGGAAAAGGTGTTAGCCGAAGTGGTACGCAGGGATGCTGATTGCTTATGCAGCCAAACATGTGAAAAAGGAGTGGCAATAGATGCTCAATGCGGTCGATAAGGTTTTATTAAAAGCAGTGGCGGATCTTAAGGATCTACCGAAGGGGGCCTTTAATATTCGCAAAAATGGTGTCGGTATTGAACGCTCAACGACACCTAATATTAATATTTTAACCAAAACAGACAAACCGGGGATTGATATCATTATCAAGCCTTTTACAAAAGGTGAAAGTGTCCATATCCCGGTGATTTTATCGGAGACAGGCTTAGAAGACGTGGTATATAATACCTTTGACATCGGAGAAGGCGCCGATGTGGTAATTGTTGCCGGATGCGGCATTCATAATGCGGGTCATGAAAAAGCCCAGCATGACGGGATTCATGATTTTATTGTCCGCAAAGGAGCCCGGATGAAATATGTAGAAAAGCACTATGGGGAAGGGGAGGGTACCGGTAAGAATATCCTCAATCCCAAAACCATTATTGAAGTGGAAGAAGGCGGCGTGGCCGAATTAGAAATGGTGCAAATTAAAGGAGTGGATACAACTCGGCGTGACACCGAGGTTGTCTTACATAAAAACGCCCGTCTTATTGTGGTGGAACGTCTCCTTACCACAGAGGATCAGGTGGCCGAATCCATTATAAATGTAGATTTGACCGGAGAAGATTCTACGGCTCAGATTATCTCCCGGTCTGTCGCTCAGGATACATCCAAGCAGGTATTCCATCTTAATATGAGAGGAAGAAACCAATGTCGCGGGCATATTCAATGTGACTCTATCATTATGCATCAAGCTCATGTGTCTTCTATACCGGAGATTACAGCTTACCATTCTGATGCCCAGCTAGTTCACGAAGCCGCCATTGGAAAAATTAATTCTGAACAATTAACGAAATTGATGTCCATGGGCTTGACGGAAAAGGAAGCAGAAGAAAGAATTTTACAAGGATTCTTAAAATAATCACATTATACCGACAGGCGACGGCTCGATAAGGAAAAATATATGATGGCAATATATTAGCACTCATCTTTAATGAGTGCTAATTTTATCCTTGAAAAATAATACCGTAGGGGATAGAATATAATTATATATAAGCAGAGCCCTAGGGGCAGTAGCTTTTGATAAACTTTATTCTGAACAATGATGGAGGGATAAGTATGAATCGGGAAACCGGAAATATTTCTATTCATACGGAAAATATTTTTCCGATTATTAAGAAGTGGTTGTATTCCGATAAAGATATTTTTGTGCGGGAGTTGATTTCTAACGGTGTTGATGCTGTCAGTAAATTAAGAAGATTATCTGCATTGGGAGAGATGGAGCTAAGTGAAGATACGCCTTTTTATGTGCGGGTAGAATTTGACAAGGAAAAGAAAACCTTGGCTTTTATTGATAATGGTATTGGCATGACTGCTGATGAAGTCAAAAAATATATTAATCAAATTGCCTTTTCCGGAGCCGAGGATTTTATTGCCAAGTATAAGGAACAATTAGATGAAAAAAATCAAATTATCGGTCATTTCGGTTTAGGATTCTATTCCGCTTTTATGGTCGCGGATCAGGTGCAAATCGATACTCTCTCCTATCAAAAGGGGGCGGAAGCAGTTAAATGGACTTGTGCCGGAGGAACAGAATTTGAAATCGGATCTTCCGAGCGCACGGAAAGAGGCACCACTGTCACCCTGCATTTAGCCGAGGATGCCTTGGAGTTTTTGGATGAATTTACCCTGCGTCAAACAATTGAGAAATATTGTGCGTTTTTACCGGTGGAAATCTATCTGACCAATGCCCAACCGCCGGAAGGTGAGGCAGACAAAGAACGGGAGAGTAAGCCCTTAAATGATATCAATCCCTTATGGATGCGGAATCCTAAAGAATGCACCGAACAGGATTACAAGGATTTTTATGCCAAGGTCTTTTTGGATTTTAAGGAACCGTTATTTTGGATCCATTTAAATGTGGATTATCCTTTTAATCTGAAGGGAATTCTCTATTTCCCCCAAATTAGCAATGATTTTGATCGATTGGAAGGAAAAATTAAACTTTATAATAACCAGGTTTTTGTTGCCGATAACATTAAAGAAGTGATTCCTGAATTTTTGATGCTGCTTAAAGGAGTAATTGATTGCTCCGACCTGCCTTTAAATGTTTCCCGCAGTTTTCTGCAAAAAGATAGTAATGTGATCAAGATATCTAAGCATATTACCAAAAAGGTTGCGGACAAACTAGGTGAGCTTTTCCAAAACGACCGGGAAAAATATCAGGAGTATTGGGATGATATTAATGCTTTCGTGAAATACGGATGTCTCCGGGAGGATAAATTCTATGACCGGGTTCAAGATTATCTCGTCTACCGTACCACCACGGGAGATTATGTGACCCTGAAGGAATATTTGGATAGAAATAAATCCCTCAATGAAAACAAGGTGTTCTACGTTAGTGATGAAAAGGAACAAAGCCAGTATATCCGTCTTTTCCAAGACCAGGGGCTGGACGTGATGGTTTTATCCGGACCCCTGGACACACATTTTATTCAATTCATGGAAGTAAAGAAGCCGGAGGTGCGCTTTAACCGTATTGACTCCGATCTGTCCGACAGTTTAAAAGATAGGGAAAAAACCCATGATGATGAAATGCAAGATCAATTGGCCGCTCTTTTTCGGCGGGTCTTGGATAACGATAAGCTGAAGATCCAGGTAGAAACTTTAAAGACCGAAGATGTGCCTGCTTTGGTGCTTTTAGGCGAGCAGACGAGGCGTATGCAGGACATGTCGGCTCTTTTTGGCCGCAGGGATCTGCAAAACATGTATACTAATGAAGAGACTTTGGTGCTGAATGCGGGCAATCCCCTGGTGCAGGCGGTGCTCAGGCTCAAGGAACAACCGGAAAAGCAGGAAGAGTTGGATTTGATTTGCCGTCATCTCTATGATTTGGCGATGCTTAGCCATAAACAGCTGGAACCTACCGCTTTGACCGATTTTATTGCCCGAAGTAATAAAATCTTAATCATGTTGGCCACGGAAAAAAACTAAGCTTTGCTTTTAAGATCTGGACCCATGATAGGTGCCAAAAACCCGGCAGTGGAGATACTGCCGGGTTTTGTATCGTTTATTGTATCGTTTATATTAGTCCAGCTTAACGCTTTTGCCTGCGCGAACGGAGAAGGAATCCAGATCTTCTCGTTCATAAGAATCGTAGATAACACCTTCGATATCCGCATCTTCTAGATCACGGTCATCCCAAATCTCTTCGCAGATTTCTTGTAATAAATCTTCAATATCGTCCTGGTCGATATCTTCGTACCAGTCATAATCTTCCTTGTAAAAATCTTTTAAATCAATTTTCAGTTCCAGTTCAAGATCATCTTCATCCCCGTCCAGGGTGATACTTTTAAAGACAATATATTTGTTATTGAGATAGTCCCTGCCGAAATTCTTCGTATCATATTCATCATTTAAGTAATCTTCCATATCGGCGATGATGTCGTCGATATCATCATCCTTTTTGTTGTTTTTCTTACTTTCCAGATCTTTAATTTTGTTGTTGGCTGCGACAAGCTGAGAATTCAATAAAAGAATCTGGTTGTCTTTATCTTTGATTTGAGTTTTTAAACTTTCCACTTCGCTATTGGCTTTATCGGTGATGCTAATTTGTTTTAGGGTATTATTCCAATCCACATTCTTGTTGAAAAGATCCCCAAAAGCGCGTAAGGGCAAATAGGTGGTATTATTGACCAGCAAGGGCTGAACGGTATTGCCTAAACTGTCCTTAGGTGTTACCTGTTGTCCGTTTAAGAGAATCTTAAATGAAACAAACTGGGCTTTTAATGTAGTCTGGATGTTGGCAGCCAAACTTGTAGTACTAAAAGACATAAACAAAATTAATGCGGCAACGACGAGTGCGATCACTTTCTTTTTGTTTTTAAGCATATGTACCTCCTTAAAATTTATTATGTATATTTAAATCCATTATAATAAATGGAACTTTTTTCTTCAAGGGTAAAGACGATCATTATCGGAAATATAGTTACCGGCCGTTTTGTTTTAGAAATGTACCCATAGGGGTTAATATTACTAAATGGGGTTACTATAAATAAAGACGTTGGAGATCCCCTTTAAGTTCCCTCAAAAAAATTAAATAAAAATATTGGAGTACACATATGTTAAGTTCCATATTAATTAAGTAAAACAATTTATTGCTTCTTAAAGGATATTTTCCCCAGGTAAAGCAAGCTTTGGCCCAATGGCAGGAATATGGAGCCAAGATTCCCGATCCCGTTCTAAGAACTCAAGCCTTAGCCAGTTTACAGACGAAAAGATTTCACTGCCAAGGGGGGAGTATTTATGCTCTTTATCCTCTAGCGGATCAGGAAAGAATGGTTTCTTTTATTGTTGCTTTGCAAACCATCAGTGATTACTTGGACAATCTGTGCGACCGAACAGGGTGGAGGGATGAAAATAGCTTCCGACAATTACATTTGGCGCTGCTGGAAGCTCTGCAACCGGAGCTTCCTTTGTCCGATTATTATCTTTACTATCCTTATAAAACAGATGGTGGATATTTGCAGGCCCTGGTTCAGGAATGCCGACGCTGTTTAAGCTTCTTTCCCTCTTATGAGATGGTAAGAGAAGAGGTACTGTTCCTGGTATCATTATATACGGACCTGCAATCCATTAAACACTTGGATGGTGATGTACGGGAGGAGCATCTTCGGCACTGGGCCGCTCCCTACTTAAAAAAATACCCCCAGTTATCTCCCTGGGAGTTTAGTGCAGCTTCCGGGTCAACATTAGGTATTTTTATGCTGGTGGCCTGGTCCAGCCAAGTACAGCAAGAATCAGACAAGACACCCCAAGAAATTCTCGCGGCTTATTTTCCTTTTGTTTCGGCGCTCCATATTTTATTAGATTATTTTATTGATCAAAGGGAAGACCTTAAGGAGGGTGATTTAAATTTTGTTTTTTATTATCGAGATGAAAAAGAAAAACGAGAGAGATTAAGTTATTTCCTGAAGGAATCTTTTGTCCGCACTTGTCGCCTAAAAGATGCTATTTTTCAGGGGACAATTATTAAGGGACTGCTGGCTCTATATCTCTCGGATCCAAAGGCAGATCATCCTGAGCTTTACGGGACTGTTAAAGAATTTTTGGCACAAGGGGGCAGGTCCTGTCTTATCTGGTATCATCTCTCGAGACTGCTGCGTCGCGGGAAAATAATTTAGAGCCTATGAGGTGCGTTTTAAAGCTTCTTCCAGGATCATTTCCAGGAGCGTACGATTTAGTCCGGCGGGAAGTCGCAGCAGCTCATTTTGGGCCTGAGTAGCACAGCTTCTGGCAACTTCTTCTGTGCGCAGCAAAAGACCTTCTTCCTGCAATATTTTTTGGATCTCGGTACAATGGAAGGGCTGCAGTCTTTTCGTTTCAATAATCTTGCGTACCCAGGATCCTTTTTTTTGGTGCTGTAGCAGATACAAGATGGGCAAAGTGATATTTCCCTGACGTAGATCTTGACAGACAGGTTTTCCCAGGTCAAGACTGTTTCCCCTGAAATCCAGTAGATCGTCAACAATTTGGTAGGTATAACCCAGGTAGGTGCCATAGTTTTTGAGAGCCGATATGTGAGCTTGTTTGCCCCGGGCGATCATAGCACCGGATTGACAGCAGGCAGAGAGCAGCTTGCCGGTTTTTTGTTCGATGCGGTGAAAATAATCTTTTTCCATCTGTTCGGTCTGAAAGAGCTGCTCTGCCTGGAGAATTTCTCCTTGACACATTTCTTGAATGGCTTGAACCATCAGCTGCAGTATGGAAAAAAGGTTATGGGAAACCAGAATGTCAAAGGCTTTAGCAAATAAAAAATCTCCTGCCAACACGGCGCCTTTTGCGCCCCAGAGGGTATGGACAGCAGGCTGCCCCCGTCGGTACAAGGATTGATCAATGATGTCGTCATGCACTAAAGAGGCCATATGAATTAACTCTACCGCGGCGCCGGCGGCGATTAAATTTTTCTCTTGCTCCGGTGTAAGAGGGGAGATGGCTTTGCCGCTGATAATGATTAATAAGGGGCGAAGTCTCTTGCCCCCCGATTCTAGAAAATAAGTACCTATTTCGCCGATGGTCCCTTGGTCTCGGCTCAGGGTTTGATAAAGAAGCTCTTCCACGAGATTTATTTCCGGAACCAACATCTTGATTTCTTTTTTGACCGAGGTTGGAGATAAGTTGGCTAGATTATTATTCATTATTCCGATCCACCTTGTAGGGTTTTTTTTAGTATTTACTGTAATAAAAGAAAATATAGCGCATAAATGATATGAGAAAATAAAAAAGGGGTTTAATTCTTGAGGCATTCAGGATAAAATGATAGAGAGCAAATAAATTCCCCATCACTTAATGATCATTCCCTTTAGAGCGAGTTACATGTTTCGGGGAATGAGGTCGAAATTCAAAAAAGGAGAACAAACGAGTGAATTCTAATGAGATAGAGATGATCGTACGTGCAACGATTGAGGCCATGGAAGTATATGGCGGTGAGCGGGGTTTTATGGAGTCCATGAACAGGTTTAGACTGGGAGAAGAAAAACTGGAAATGTGGATCTCTGCCTATGAAGAGGGAGGCAATCCCGGCATTCGGGCCTTAACAGAGACCTTCGATATGGACAAAGAGACCGTTACCTTTGCTCTAAAACAAATTAACGACTTTATTCAAGCAACTTGGCCGGGCATAGAACACCGGATAGTTCGGCGTCGCAATAGGATGACCCTGAGCATAAAAGACCGGGATCAAAATAATTTTGATGATCTTTGCCAATTAAGATTCACGCCCTTTGACGAGAGGTGGCATCTTTACTGGAAGAGAAACAATGGCAAGTGGTTTCCCTATGTGACAGATTATGAAAACATTGACGGACTTCTCTGGAAAACTCTTTATCTAATTAAATTGGATGAGTTTGGCTGTTTCTTTGGTTAATCCTGATCTGATTGGGTAATAATAAGAGACTAGGAACGATACGTTCTTGGTTTCTTATTTTTTTTATAGGGAGGATTAACATGCTGCCCCTTTGGAGTATCCTACTTTTTTTGGTGCTAGTATTAATCGGATTTATCGTCTATAACTGGCCATTGGTCTCTCGGAACGATCAAGAGCAAATGTGCCGAGATGTGATATTAAGCTTGGAGGATTTAGAGAAACATGGAGAGGAAATCGCTAAAAGTCATAGGATTTCCAAAAATCTGGGATCATCCGATTGCCTTTTATCGAGAATGACGGAGAACTTTACCCTTATTACCCGTATCTATCAGATGTTAAATCAGGATATCAAGGAAAAGGTGCCGGTACCGGTGGCGGCGGAATGGCTGCTGGATAACTATTATTTAATTGAAGAACAGGTGCAAGAGATAAAACTCAGCTTGGTCCGGGAAAAGTGTTTAAAACTGAATCTTTTAAACAATGGTTTTCTTAAGGGGTATCCTCGGATATACGGGATTGCTTTGGAGATGGTTGCTCATTCCGATGGCAAGATTGATGAAGAAATGATTGTCAGATTCATTCAATCATATCAAAAACAAAAGAATCTCTCCATGGCGGAACTATGGGCGTTGCCTTTAATGCTGAAAATTGCCCTAATTGAAAATATTAAAAACATCTGCTTGTCTTTAGATCATGCACAAGCACAATGGCGCAAGGGAGAAAAATTGGCGCCGGATTGTTTACCGGATTTAACTCCTTTTATTACCGAGAATCATACCCTGAATCATGATGTTTTCTCCTTAATGGAATATTTGATTAAAAAACAACGGCGGGCAGGTTTGATGTCCACTCCGCTCTATGATTATTTCGAAAATTTTTTATGTGAATTTAGTCTTTCCTTAGATGAGATTATTCAGGAAGAACATCGGGATCAAGCAGCTCATCAGGTGGCTATGGGTAATTCTATTTCCAGTATTCGGTTCCTCATCGCCCTTAATTGGGATCATGTCTTTGAAGAGCTTTCTCTGGTAGAAAAATTATTGAGAACAGATCCGGATGGAACCTATGGGCGTATGGATTTTTATTCTCGGGATTATTATCGGCATCAGGTGGAAAAGCTGGCTAAGTTTTGGAAGACCTCTGAAACCAATTTGGTGCGCAAAGCCTTGGAACTGGCAGAAAAGGAGGAACCGGGGAGTCGCAGGCGCCATGTAGGAGCCTTTTTGATTGGTGACGGACAAGGTGTTTTAAAACAAAAAATCCGACCGGAAAAGATGAGGGCTCCTTTATCCCCCAATCCTTTAAAAGGTTACTTAACTTGGATTATCCTGGTCAGCGCCATTTTAGTATCTGTGGCGCTGATTTATGCCTACAATCATTTATCTTTCCGACAAAGTGGTCTTTGGGTATTAGTCGGTTTGACTGTTTTGATTCCCGCTAGTGAAATAGCGGTTCAATTGGTGCAGCGGATAATAACGAACCGGCGGCAACCTTCATTCTTACCTAAACTATCTTATGCTGAGGGAATACCACAAGAGGCGGCTACTTTTATCGTGATTCCCACCCTACTTCCCGATGAGTCCCGAGTTGATGAACTAGTACGTCAGCTGGAGGTTCATTATTTGGCTAACCGGGAAGAACACTTGTATTTTGCTCTTTTAGGCGATTACAAAGATGCCGGAGAACAGATATTAGAGGGAGATGAGAAAATTCGTCAAAGAGCCCTGGAAGGTATTCGCGGGCTTAATGAAAAGTATTCCGCAGGGAGAGAAAAATTCTATTTATTTCTCCGGGAAAGAAGATATGAATCGGCAGAAAAGCGCTGGATGGGCTGGGAAAGAAAGCGCGGTGCTTTAATGGAACTAAACCGCTTGCTCCTTCAAGGAGATTCCGGTTCTTTTGAAAAAAATTACGCTTTAGACCGATTACCCCAGGTTAAATATGTGATCACCCTGGATGCGGATACCAAGCTGCCCCTTTATACAGCCCGAAAATTAATCGGTACAATCTCCCATCCTCTGCATCGTCCTTATTTTGACCGGGAAAAAGGCCTGGTAACCCAAGGATATGGCTTAATCCAACCGAGAATCAGTATCAGCTTGGAAAGTGCCAACAACACCTTGTTTACCAGGATTTTTGCCGGTCAGGGAGGGATCGATTCTTATACTACCGGGGTATCCGATGTTTATCAGGACTTTTTTGGAGAGGGGATTTTTACCGGAAAAGGGATCTATGATCTGGAGATTTTTAATCAGGCTTTGGAGGGGATCATTCCGGATAATAGCGTTCTTAGTCACGATTTACTCGAAGGATGCTTTGTGCGGGTAGGATTAGCAACGGATTTGGAATTAATCGATGATTTTCCCGCTCATTTTCCTTCTTTTATTAAGCGAATGCATCGCTGGGTACGGGGGGATTGGCAGCTGCTCTCCTGGTTAGGTAAGAAAAGTCCCTTAACCCCCTTATCAAAATGGAAAATAATTGATAACTTAAGACGTAGTCTGATATCTCCCGCTCTTCTTCTGCTTTTAACCTTAGGACTAACTTTTTTTCCCGGCAAGGCCTGGTTTTATCTAGGACTCGTCGCTCTTGTCATTGGTTTTCCTCTGGTTATGGGTTTGGTTGATTATATTTTGTTTCGACATTATAAAACGGCCTGGCAAAAGTGTCATGGCAATATGGTTTTCGGTCTTAAGGGCGTAGTCTATCAAACGGTCCTAAATTGGGTATTTTTGCCTTATCAGGCTTATGTTTTGGGGGACGCCATTTTCCGTACTCTTTATCGGGTGTGTATTTCCCGTAAAAATATGCTCCAATGGGTTACGGCAGCGGATGCGGAAAAAACGATGCACAAAAATGTAGCCGGTTATTATCGCAACATGATTTTTGCACCTCTTTACGGCCTGTTCCTGGTAGTTTTAACCATCTTGGTGCGGGAAGAGAATCTTCTTTATGCCCTAATTAATGGTATCATGTTGGCCGGTGCACCTATGTTGGCTTTTCATATCAGTCAACGTGAACAAAAAAAGGCCAGGGTATTAAGCACCAAAGCCCATGATCAACTAAGATTGTGGGCCCAAAAACATGGAATTATTATGAAGACTTTGCCGGCAGTGAGGATCATTTTTTGCCCCCGGATAATTTCCAGGAAAGCCCTCCTAATGGAGTAGCCCATCGCACTTCACCTACTAATATTGGTTTTCTTTTGTTGGCCATTCTATCGGCGCGGGATTTTGGTTTTATTACCACCGAGAGCATGATGGAAAAACTAAAGCAAACGCTCGGCACCATCGAAAAGATGCACAAGTGGTATGGTCACCTGTACAATTGGTATGATACCAAGACTTTGGAGGTGCTGAGACCGGCATATGTATCTTCGGTAGACAGCGGAAACTTTGTCGGTTATCTCATCACCTTGAAGGAGGGCCTGAAAGAATATCAGGGTGAAACAGGGCAGGAAGAAACAGCATGGGATGGGGAAATTAATCATTTGATCGGAAGAATCGAAAAACTGATTGATGACACGGATTTTTCGCCTTTGTTTGACCGGGAACGGCAATTATTCTCTCTCGGGTACCATGTAGAGGAGGAAAAGTTAACGGATTGCTATTACGATCTTTTGGCCTCAGAAGCCCGTATCACCAGCTATTTAGCTATTGCCCGGCGGGAAGTACCACTAGAGCATTGGTTTCGTTTAGGAAAATCCCTGACCATGGTGGAAGGCTATAAAGGTCTGGTATCCTGGTCCGGTACCATGTTCGAGTATTTTATGCCTGCCCTGGTCATGAAAAATTATCCCAACACCTTGTTGGATGAAACCTATCGTTTTGTGTTGAAAAATCAGCAGAAATACGGAGCACAACGCCAAGTACCTTGGGGAACTTCGGAATCGGGTTTTTATGCCTTCGATCTGCAATTGAATTATCAATACAAAGCCTTTGGGGTACCGGACTTAGGATTAAAGAGAGGGCTCGCCAAAGAGATGGTGGTTTCTCCTTATGCCACCTTTTTGGCTCTGCCCTTTGATCCGGAAAAAGCCTGGGAAAATTTAATGAGACTGCAGGAGGACCAGATGGAAGGGCCCTACGGCCTCTACGAAGCTGTCGATTATACCAGGGAGCGGCTGCATTTTGGCAAGGAGAAAGGTATTGTCAAAAGTTATATGGCGCACCATCAAGGTATGATTTTGGTGGCTTTAAATAATTATTTTCATCAAAATATTATGCAAAAACGCTTCCATCGTGACCCCATCATTCAGGTAGGGGAACTGCTTTTGCAGGAGAAAGTTCCTTTGCGGGTCATTATCACTAAAAAACTAAAAGAAAATGTTGAGCCTTTCCCAAAGGAAATCATACCGGATCCCGGGGTTCTTTCCCCCGGGAAGGAAAACTATGCCGGAGTACCTGCGATCCATCTCCTTTCTAACGGGCATTATTCCTTACTCATCGAACCCCAGGGCAGAGGCTATAGTTGGCGGGATAATGTCCAAATGACGCGCTGGCGAGATCGGGGCAACTTAACCAGGTCGGGCTTCTTTATTTTTGTACGTGACAGCAAAGCACAAAAAGCCTGGTCTGTTACGGCCCAACCATTGTCTCAGGCTCCTGAAGATTATCAAGTGATTTTTTCTCCCCACAAAGGAGAGTTTATTCGTAATGACGGGACTATTACTACCCATACAGAGGTGACTGTGTCTCCTGAAGATGATGTGGAAATCAGAGAAGTAACCTTGGCCAACCACGGGGCTGAAACGGTGCTGCTTGATGTGACCAGCTACCTGGAAGTGGTGCTCACCGCCTATGAAACGGATCTGGCCCATCCGGTGTTTAGTAATTTATTTGTGCGTACCGAATTTTTACACCAACATGACACTCTTTTAGCCTTCCGTCGTCCTCGGGAAAGTGATCAGCCGGTGCACTGGGCCTTTCACACCATCGGTGTAGAGGGGGAAACAGTAGGAGATATTCAATATGAAACTGATCGCGGCAAATTTATTGGTCGGGGTCGCCCTTTCGAGGCGTCTACCGCCTTAGAATCCGGCCATCCTCTTTCTAATACTGTCGGCCCGGTTTTAGATCCCATTCTCAGTTTGCGCTGTCGAGTGAAAATTAATCCGGGCCAATCCACGAAGATTGCCTTTGTTTTAGGCAAAGGAGAAGATCGGGAACAAGCGATGATGCTGGCAGAAAAATATCATAATAAAACAGCCCGCACGCGAGCCTTTGAGTTATCCTGGACCAGGTGTCAGGTGGAGGCCGGTTTTCTTAATTTAAAGCCTGAGGAAATAAATATTTTTCAGAAGATTCTGGCTCATCTGGTCTTTATCAGTCCTGTGCGCAAAAAATATGGACCTCTTTTCAGGCAAAATATCAAAGGCCAGCCGGGTCTTTGGGCGTACGGTATTTCCGGTGATTATCCCATTCTTCTTTTGACGGTAAAAAATCCGGAAGAAATCCGCCAAGTGGAAACGGTGCTTAAAGCTCATGAATATTGGCGTTTAAAAGGTTATAAAGTGGACTTGGTACTTCTTAATGAGGAAGAAGGGGGATATTTACAACCGGTACAGGAACATATTATGGAAGCGGTTCAAGGCAGTTTGGCCCGGGAAGTGTTGAACTGTTCCGGGGGTGTTTTTGTGTTAAGGGGCAATAACTTACCTCTGGAAGACAGGGCACTTTTGTTTAACGCTGCCCGGCTGATTTTACAAGGAGAAGAGGGCTCTGTAGCCGGACAGTTAGAAGACGCAAGCCCCGACTTACTTTTGCCGAGGCAAAAGCACTTCTCAAAACAGAAAAAAGCATATCACCTTCTGGAACAACCCCCGCAAAAACTCCTTTATGATAATGGGTACGGTGGTTTTTCTCCAGGTGGAAAAGAATATCTCATTCGCTTAAAGGAGGGCATGAATACTCCGGCCCCCTGGGTTAATGTTATTGCCAATCCTCAGTTTGGTTTTTTGGTTACAGAAAGCGGTGGTGGTTTTACCTGGGCAGAAAACAGTCGAGAAAACAAGCTGACTCCGTGGTCTAATGATCCTGTTTCCGATCCACCGGGCGAAGCAATCTATATCAGGGATGAGGAGAGCGGAGCGGCTTGGACCGTAACGCCCCTGCCCATTAGGGAGAAAGAACCTTATACCATCAGACATGGTATCGGTTATAGCTGTTTTCAGCATGGCAGTCACGGTTTGGAACAGGAATTAACCATGTTTGTTCCCGTGGTCGATCCGGTAAAAATATCTTTACTTAAGATCAAAAACAAAGAAAAGGAACTTCGTACCTTAACCTTAACTTATTATATAAAACCGGTCTTAGGAGTTTCCGAACAAAGTACGCAACAATTTATCGAGGTAAAGTATTGCCGGGAGCAGGAAATCATGCTGATAAAAAACAGCTATCATCAGGATTTCCCCGGTCGGGTAGCTTTTGTCGCCTCTTCTGACCCCATAACTTTTTTTACCACAGATGAGGAAGAGTTTATCGGCGGCAGTATTTCCGGCAGCTTGGCTGCTCCCGCAGCACTACAAAGGGAAAGTTTATCCGGGTGTATCGTCTCAGGCGGATATCCTTGTGTGGCCTTACAAGTAAAAGTAAGCATACCTCCCGGGGAAGCCAGAGAAATAGTTTTTCTCTTGGGCCAGGAAAAACAAGAAAAAACCGCCCTTGATCTTGGTGCCAAATACCAAAATCTACATCAAGCCCAAAAAGCCTTTAAGGAAGCGCGGTCTTTCTGGCAGGAGAAGCAAAACACCTTACAAGTGGAGACACCGGATCCTTCCTTTAATATTATGGTGAATAACTGGTTGCTCTATCAGGTGCTTTCTTGTCGGCTTTGGGGTCGCTCCGCCTTTTACCAGTCAGGAGGCGCTTTTGGGTTTAGGGATCAGCTGCAGGATGTGTTGAGTTTGATTTATATCGATCCGGAGTTGGTGAAAAAGCAAATTCTTCTCCACGCCGCTCATCAATATGTCGAGGGAGATGTACAGCATTGGTGGCATCCTGTCGCAGGGGATAAGGGCGTACGCACCAAATTTTCCGATGATCTCCTTTGGCTGCCTTTTGTGGTGGGGGAATATACTTTGAAGACAGGGGACTATGAGATTTTGCATCAGCAGGTGCCCTTTTTGGAAGAGGAACCTCTAAAAGAAGGGGAGGTAGAGCGGTATGGGGTTCCCACTGTTTCCCAGGAAAAGGCTGCTCTTTATGAGCATTGTGTCCGAGCCATTGAGCGGGGGTTGAACTTTGGCCCCCACGGGCTTCCTCTCATGGGATCGGGAGACTGGAATGACGGCATGAGTTCTGTAGGAAGTCAAGGTCGGGGCGAAAGTGTTTGGCTGGGCTGGTTTATTTATTTAACGGTTGAGAAATTTCTTCCCTTATGTCGATTTATGAAGGATGAAGAAAGAGGTGCCCGGTATCAGAAAATTTGCCGAAAAATGATTACAGACTTGGAGCAACATGCCTGGGATGGCAGTTGGTACCGCAGGGCGTATTTTGATGATGGCCGACCTTTAGGTTCCGCTGAAAACAGCGAATGCAAAATTGATTCTTTGGCCCAATCATGGGCGGTAATCTCGGGAGCGGGGCATAAGGAACGAGTTCTGGAGGCTATGTCCTCTGTGGAAAATTATTTAATTAAAGAAGAAGAAGGCATCATCCTTCTTTTGACCCCCCCTTTTGATCAGGGAGACTTGAATCCCGGCTATATTAAAAGCTATGTACCCGGAGTCAGAGAAAATGGAGGGCAATATACTCATGCTGCAGTTTGGGTTATCATGTCTTATGCTCGCTTGGGCATGGGAGATCAGGCCTGGAAGCTGTATCATATGATTAATCCCATTAATCACAGCAGAACAACTATTGAAACGGCTACCTATAAGGTGGAACCTTATGTGATGGCAGCAGATGTTTATGCAGCTCCTCCTCATATCGGGAGAGGAGGCTGGACCTGGTATACCGGGGCTGCTTCCTGGATGTATCAAGTGGGCTTGGAAGAGATTCTTGGTTTTAAAAAAGAAAAAACTCGCTTGTATCTGGATCCTTGTATCCCCAAGGAATGGAAAAATTTTAAAATAGTATATCGCTTTGGCAAAACAGTTTATCAAATCCTGGTAAAAAATCCCCTAGGTGTGAACCGAGGAGTAAAAAGCGTGTTTATCGACGGAAAAGAGTTAAAAGAAAAGCATGTAGAACTGTGTGACGATCACAAAGACCATTTCGTGGAAATAGTATTAGGTTAAGGTCTTGACCGGTACCTTAAATCGATTCATAGTTTTATAATGGAGTATGGTATAATAAGCGAGAACCTTTAGGGTTTTCGCTTTTTTGTCTTAAAAACGGAAAAAAGGGTAAGGAACGGCCAAAGTTTACCGTTGAGAAAGAGAATTTTTTTGTGTTAAACTAAATTCATCTCCGGAAAGAAAAAAATTCTTGCAAGTTTTTCACCGGAATTGTTGTATTTTATTATGATAGGTAGAGGATGTGGTTTTGTGAACCGCCTGCAAGATGAAGAGCTGGTGGTGCTTTGCCTACAGGGAAACAGAGATGCTTATGCGGAACTGGTTAAAAGATATGAACGGCAGATTTATAGTCTGGCGTATCGGTTAACAAATAATTATCATGATGCCGTTGAATTGTCTCAAGAGGTATTTTTACATTTGTATCGAGTTTTAGACAAATTCGATGGTGATCGCAAGTTCTTTCCTTGGATGTATCGCATTGCTACCAATGTTTGCTATAATTCTTTGAAAAAAAAGCCTAAAGAATCCACGTCCTTAGATCAAGTTATGGAATTTGTCTCCGATGACGAATCTCAACCGGAAGTTACTTATGAAAAAAAAGAGATTCAGGAAACAGTACAAAAGGCCATTGCCGAGTTACCGGAAAATTATCGTATTCCCATGGTCTTAAAGTATTTGGAGGATCAATCCTATCAGCAAATTTCAGAAATTATGGACCTTCCTGTCTCAACCATAGAAACAAGACTTTATCGGGGCAGGATTATGATGCAAAAAAAATTAAAGCATATTCTAGAAAGGGGGGCAAAAATTGGAATGTCAAGAGGCTAAATTAAAAATCTTTTCTTTCTTAGATGAGGAACTTTCACCTCAAGAAGAAAGGGAGTTCTTTGAGCACTTGGATCGGTGCCGGGCGTGCAAGCGCGATTTTTCTGAGCTCCTTCAGCTTGCTTTTGAGATTGCTATTTATCATCCGGAAATGCCACCCCTTGATTTAACGGATCGTATTATGGCGCAGATTCCCCAAACCATAGAACCAAGGCAGGTTCCTTCTGTTTCCCGGGAAAAGGTCGGGGAAAGTTTCTTCTTCCGGCTTAGGGAAAAATTACAGGATCTTTGGGGCAAAGGTCAATTTCGTATGGCTCTTGTTACTGCTGGGATGCTGGTTTTGTTTGCTGCGACGGGTATGATGGATTTGTTTTCCCAACAAACGATTGTAAAACAAAATCCCGATCGTAGTATTGCCCAAGTTGAACCTGAAAATCAAGAAAATCCTGATCCTCAGGGTGAAGCTGTTGTTAATCCGGAACCGGAACCGGAAACGAAAGCGGAAGATCCGGTTTCAGAGGACGAACCTTCATCGGAACAGCCGGACCCGGAAAAATCAACGATACCGGAGCCGCAAGCTGAGAAACCGAAGGCTGAGAAAGAAACTCCGGTAAAAAAAGACACACCCGAGACTTCGCGCGAGCCGGTTAAGGTAGCGATAAGTCAGGAGACCAATTTAGTCCAGTTGCCCAAGGCTTCTGCAGTAGAAAAAGAGCAGGTAACAGGGATTAAGGTAATTCCTTTATTAGAAGGAGATACTCAAAAGGTAACACATCCCATATTAGCAAAAGATGGAAAAACTCTGCACTATCTTTATGATAATGCCGGGGTGGAAGAAGAATGGGAAATTTCCCTGACTTCTGGGGCCGTACCCCAAAAGGCGGAAATTCTTTTGATTCAAGGTGAGGAAAAAAAGGATCAGGGAGGACAGATCCCCTCATGGCTCGAAGAGTTGGCCATGATGCAGGAGGCAAAATCAAAAAAAGTTGCCCTGTCTCCCGATAATAGGCAGGTTGCTATTAATTTGAATGCTCCCGGCACAGATTACGAAGGTTTGTGGGTCTGTAAAGCGGATGGTTCTATGACGACTCATCTGACAGACGAAGGAGGGGGAAACCAACTGAAGTGGTCTCCCAATGCCTCAAAGATTGCTTTCACAGATAAGAATAAACAGCTGTATGTCTTTTATTTAAAGGAAAACATTCTAATCCAATTGGCCGATGCCGGTAATACGTGGCTTAATATTGACCATCTTCTCTGGACACGGGGGGGGCAGGAACTGATTTTTGAAGGTCAAAAAGAGTCGGATCAGGTTCCGGGAATTTTCCGGGTTGTCTTACCCTAACTATCAGGGGCAAGGAATGAAGTGGGAACGGTTTTGTTGAACAAGGTATGAATCCTTGGTGCAGCAAAAAACTGTTCCCGCTTTTTGCTTAATAAAATTGTTTGTCTTTGTCGATAATATTTGCTAATATAAGTTAGATTCTTTATTGATGTTTTTTAAAATCTAGGTTTAATGGAGGAGCTTTCAATGAGTTTGGTCAGAAACATTGAAAATCAGATAAAAAAAGTCTTGGAACAAGCGGCAATTGAGGCCCAAGAAGCCGGTGCATTAACTTTTGCCGCATTACCGGACTATGTACTGGAGGTGCCGAGGGAAAAAGTTCATGGGGACTTTGCTGCCAATATTGCTATGTTGTTGGCCAAGGAGGCCAAAATGGCACCACGCAAAATTGCGGAGATTATTGTGCAACATATCCATACTCAGCATACCTGGATCGATAAAATTGAAATTGCCGGCCCGGGATTTATTAATTTTTATCTGAATCATACCTGGCTGTATGAGGTTTTGCCCTTGGTAATTGAACAAGGAGATTATTATGGCCGTTCCGAATTTGGTGCAGGGAAAAAGGTACAGGTAGAGTTTGTCAGTGCCAATCCCACCGGAGTTTTACATATGGGTAATGCCCGGGGTGCGGCCCTGGGAGATTCCTTGGCCGGTGTTTTAGAGGCGGCAGGTTTTGATGTTTCTCGAGAATTTTATATTAACGATGCCGGCAATCAAATTGAAAAATTTGGCCAATCCCTGGAAGCCCGTTATCTTCAATTATTAGGACACGAGGTGCCTTTTCCCGAAGATGGTTATCATGGACAGGATATCATTGATACCATGCAAACCTTGATTGATGAAAAGGGTGATAAATATCTCACCATGGATGAGGCTTTGCGCCGCGAATTGTTGGTCAAATATGCCCTTGAAGTAAAGATTGATAACATTCGTAAGACATTAGAGGAATTTGGGGTTTATTATGATGTGTGGTTCAGTGAGCAGACCCTTCACGACAGCGGGGAGGTCGCAAAAACCATTGCCACTTTAAAAAATGACGGATATATATATGAAAAAGAAGGGGCACTTTGGTTTCAGACCACGAAGTTCGGCGATGAAAAAGACGAGGTGGTTGTAAGAGGGAACGGCATTCCTACTTATTTCGCCGCCGATATTGCTTATCATAAAAATAAATTCCAGCGTGGTTTTGAGCGGGTAATTAATATTTGGGGTGCCGATCACCATGGTCATGTAGCCCGCATGAAAGGTGCTATGGAAGCTTTAGGATATGATCCGGAACAATTAACGGTGATCTTAATGCAGTTGGTACGGTTGTTCCGGGGTGGGGAGATTTTGCGCATGTCCAAACGGACAGGCACCTATGTAACCTTAAATGAGCTGATGGAAGAAGTAGGCCGAGACGCGGCGCGGTATTTTTTTGTTATGCGCAGTCCCGATAGTCAGATGGATTTTGATTTGGATCTGGCAAAATCACAATCGGCGGATAACCCGGTTTTCTATGTGCAGTATGCCCACGCGCGAATTTGCAGTATTTTACGCCAGGCGGAGGAAATGGGCTATGAGCTGCCTCAGGTATCCCTGGAAGAATGCCACGTCCTTTCTCATCCTGCGGAAATTACTTTAATTCGAAAAATTGCCGATCTGCCCGATGAAATTATTTCTGCGGCGGAAAATTTAGCTCCCCACCGCATGACAACCTATGCCCATGATCTGGCCAGCCTTTTCCATGGGTTTTATACCAATTGTCGTGTCTTAACCGATGAACCGGAATTAAGACATGCGCGGCTGCTTTTAACAAAGGCTACAGGAATCTGTATCAAGAATGTTTTACATTTGATTGGTGTCTCAGCACCGGAACGAATGTAAATTGGTGATTGACAGGATTTCGACAAAAGATATACAATATTGAGGATATTGGGTAGGAAGTACGAGGAGGATAATGGTCATGACCAAATTTATTTTCGTCACCGGAGGGGTTGTCTCGTCGTTAGGTAAAGGAATCACTGCGGCCTCCTTAGGGCGTTTATTAAAAAGCAGGGGCTTAAAAGTAGCGATTCAAAAATTTGACCCCTATATTAACGTGGATCCGGGAACGATGAGTCCCTATCAGCATGGTGAGGTTTTTGTTACAGATGACGGTACAGAGACAGATCTGGATCTCGGTCATTATGAGCGCTTTATTGATATTAGTTTAACCGGCAACAGCAGTGTTACCACGGGTAAGGTTTATGAATCCGTACTGAAAAAGGAAAGACGGGGAGATTATTTAGGCGGCACGGTACAGGTAATCCCTCATATTACCAATGAGATCAAGGAAAGAATCCTCCAAGTAGCGAAAGATCATGGGCCGGATGTGGTGATTACGGAAATTGGCGGTACGGTTGGAGATATTGAATCCCTGCCTTTCTTGGAGGCTATTCGCCAGATGAAGGGGGATATTGGACGGGAGCATGTTTTGTATATTCATGTTACCTTGGTTCCCTTTATCCGGGCGGCAGGAGAAGCGAAAACCAAGCCGACTCAACATAGTGTGAAAGAATTGCGCAGCATTGGCATTCAACCCCATGTGATTGTTTGTCGTGCGGAAATGCCTCTTTCACGAGAAATGGAAGAAAAGATTGCCTTATTCTGCGACATTGATAAAGATGCAGTAATTCAGGTGGTGGATGCCGAAAGCATCTATGAGGTTCCTCTCTCCCTGGAGGAGCAAGGACTTGATAAACTGGTGATTAATCTTTTGGATTTGAAGTGCAATGAGCTTGACTTAAGAGATTGGACCGAGCTGGTGGAAAAGATTCGGCATCCGAAGGAATGTGTGACTATTGCTCTGGTGGGAAAATATGTGGAACTTCAGGATGCTTACCTTAGTGTGGTGGAATCCCTTCGTCATGCAGGAATTTTCCATGAAGCTAAAGTGCAAGTGAAATGGATTTACTCCGCAGATTTGACGTCGGAAAACTTGAACAGTCACTTTGCCGATGTAGATGGTATTTTAGTTCCCGGTGGTTTCGGTGATCGGGGTATTGAGGGTAAAATTTTAGCGGTTCAATATGCCCGAGAGCAGAAAATCCCCTTCTTCGGCATCTGTCTGGGGATGCAAATGGCGGTAGTGGAATTTGCTCGGTCCGTGGCTCAACTTACCACCGCTAACAGCAGCGAATTTAGCAAAGACACAAACCATGCGGTTATTGATTTGCTTCCGGAACAAAAAGACATTGGCGATAAAGGAGGTACTATGCGTTTAGGTGCCTATCCCTGCAAATTGATCGCGGGGACCAAAGCTTATCAGGCCTATCAAAAGGAAGAAATCGCTGAAAGACATCGGCACCGCTATGAATTTAACAATGAATATCGGGATTTGTTGGAATCTAAGGGTCTGAAAATATCGGGAATATCTCCTGATAACAGATTAGTGGAAATTGTGGAGTTAGTCGATCATCCGTGGTTTGTCGGCTGCCAATTTCATCCGGAGTTTAAATCCCGTCCGGATCGCCCCCATCCCTTATTCCGCGATTTTGTTAAAGCATCTTTGGAACGAAAAATCAGTAGATCATAAAAGCGCATTGCGCTTTTTTCCGTTATCATAAGATGCCGGAAAGAGGAAGGAGGAACTAGGTATTGAGTTTTCAAGCACGTGTACTTGATGTATCCGAAAAAGAAACCTTTAATAAATTTATTGAATCATCCCCGAAAGGTCACGTTCTGCAGACCTGGGAATGGGGTGATCTAAAAGCAAAAACAGGATGGGTTCCTTTAAGATTGTTGGTGGAACAGGATGGGGTGCCGGTAGGGGCGATCTCGATTCTGAAAAGAAGGATTCCTGTGCTGAATAAATATATCTTTTATGCACCCCGCGGGCCGGTGTTGGATATCTCGCATCCAGGCTTATTTACTTTTTATTGGCAGAAGTTAAAAAACTGGCCCAAAAACATCAGGCTATTTTCTTAAAAGTTGATCCGGATATTCCCGTAGAAAATATTGACTGGCAGGAAGCTTTTCAAAGAGAAGGTTTTAAGTGCGTAGAAACCGGTGAGGGCTTTGATGGTGTGCAGCCTAAGTATGTTTTTCGTTTGGATATTTCTCCGGATGAGGAAGAACTGATGGCCAGTTTTCAGCAAAAAACCCGGTACAATATCCGTTTGTCTGCTCGAAAAGGGGTTCAAATCGTTCTTGGTACCAAAGAAGATTTACCGACCTTTTATCAGGTTTTAAAGGAGACCTGCCAACGGGACCAATTTTTAGTTCGCTCTTATCAATATTTTGAAGATCTCTTTGACTGTTTAACCCCTCCTGGATATACCCGTCTCTTTTTAGCTAAATTGGACGGTCAGATTATTGCCGGAACCTTATTGTTAAAAATCGGTGACAAAGCATGGTATCTTTATGGTGCCTCCAGTAATACCGCCCGCAATACCATGCCTAATTATTTAATCCAGTGGGAAATGATCAAGTGGTCGAAACGTCAAGGATGCACCCTTTATGATTTTAGAGGGGTACCGGGAAATCTCACGGAGGACAACCCTATTTATGGTCTTTATCGCTTTAAAAAAGGCTTTAACGGAACATATACGGAATTTATGGGCGAATATGATCTCGTTTATCGACCCTTCTTATATCGGCTGTATCAGACTTTAGAACCTCTTTATTATAAAGGCGTGCGGAAAATGATTGCTCTGAAAAAAAAGAAGAAATAAGCAAGGAGAGGTCCTGATGCATCATTTTGTGCGCTGGATTGAGATTGACTTAGATGCCATTATCCATAATTATCATCAGATTCGGCAACTGGTGTCCCCCTCTGTGAAAATAATGTCGGTGGTGAAAGCTGATGCTTATGGTCATGGGGCCTTGGAGGTAGCAAGGGCTTTGGCTGAAGCCGGCACGGATATGTTTGCTGTGACCACCATAGAAGAAGCCTTGGAACTAACACAAGGGGGGATAACAACACCAATTTTGGTTTTTGCCCCTCTTTTACCATGTCAGGCGGAGTTGGCCCTGGATCATGGTTTAGTGCCCACCATTGACGATCTGGATGCATTGAATGCCCTGGCTTTAGCGGCAGCTAAAAAGAAGATCCGTGGTTGCTTTCATCTAAAGATAGAAACCGGGATGGGCAGAACCGGGGTTCAAGGAGAGGAACTTTCTCAATTCTTACAAAAAATCAAACAAACACCTCAATTAAAACTGGCTGGGGTCTATTCTCATTTTGCCACGGCCATGATGAAAGACAAAAGTTTCACCAAAAAACAATTGGCCCGGTTCTTGCGGGCAGTTGATGAAATCAAACAGGAGATGCCCCATCAGGTGCTCGCGCATATCGCCAATAGCGCCGCGCTTTTAGATGTGCCGGAATCACATCTGGATATGGTGCGACCGGGAACGCTGCTTTATGGACAATATCCCTCTCCTCATGTCGGCAGATCATTAGACTTACTTGATCCTTTTCAGATGAAAGGGAAAATTGTCTCCGTGAAAAAATTAGCCCCCGGGGATTCTGTAGGTTACGGGAGGGATTATATCACGAAAAAAAACCGGGAAATCGGTATTATACCTGTAGGCTATGCCGATGGTTTCGGTGTTTTGCCGCATACTCGTCCGGCTAAGTTTTATGATTTGGTAAAATCAACAGCCAAAATAGCATCCCAGATACTAGGATTGATCGCTCCCAATTATGTGATTTACGATACGGCACGATTGCCCGTCGTGGGCAGAATCGGGATGCAGTTATCCATGGTTGATATTACAGGCAAAGGGATTCCCCTGGGAGCAACGGTGCAAATTCCTATAAGACGCACCACTGCCGCAGGCAGGATCACGCGCATTTATTTCAGAGATCAAAAAGAAATCTCCATCCGGGAAATTTCTGCCGGGCCGCAATAATAAAATAACTTATTAAAAACATCCCCCTAAAGGCAGGAAATTACTTTTCATTCTTGAATATTACTTTATGGAAAGAAAAGTCTTTAGGGGGTTTTTTTATGGGAGAGAAAGAGGTTGTGAACGCTTCTATCCTTGTTGTAGATGATCAATTAGGCGTTCGTAAATTGCTTTTTGAAGCCCTGAAGAGCAGATATCGGGAGATCTTAACGGCGGCCAGTGGTATGGAGGCCATCGAAATTGTCAAAAATTCCTTTCCTGACTTGATATTAATGGATATGAAAATGCCGCGTATGAACGGACTGGAAACGATAAAACAATTAAGAGATCTGGGTTTTAAAAATCCGATTATCTTGATGACAGCCTATGGAGAACAGGATATTGTCATGGAGACGAAAAAATTGGGGATCAAGAATCACATAACGAAACCTTTCGATATCAAGGAATTAAGAGATTTAATCCAAAAGACCCTGAAGGGAAAAAATTAGTAGAAAATGATTCCTGATTATGGTATTGATGCACACCAATGTGAAAAAGTTGCAGGAATTTGCATAAACTTGGCGAATAGTAGAGGTATTGATTAGAAATGCGTCCATTGCCGGATGACGCATAGGGGGAATGCAATGATGATTATTTACACCGGAACAGTTTTAGCGTTGCGCTGCCCGAATTGTGGGAAACTTCATTTGCACGGCATCTCTTTATTTGCTTTTAAAGACAGACAAAAGCTCTGTTTTGATTGTGAATGCGCAGAAAATACGGTTATCATATCCACATCAAAATACCGTAATTTTGTTTTGAAAATTGAGTGTAGTATGTGTGAGTCAGAACATACCCATGTTTTTAAATACAATGAATTGTTTTCCCAGAAGGTCTCTCCCTTAATTTGTTTGGAAACAGGTTTGGAAATGGGATTTATCGGCCCTAAAGATCAGGTGGTCGCTGCTTTGAATAATCTGGAACGTACTATTACCAATTTGGAAGAGGAGTTTAACTGGGGCGTATTTTCTGATAACCGGGAAATTATGATCCAAGTTTTGGAATACATGAATCGTCTTTCAGAGGAAGGATCCTTAAGGTGTAAGTGTGGGAATAAGGATATCGATGTGGATCTTTTACCAAATCGATTAGAGATAGTTTGTAATGAATGTGGCAATAAAGGAATTGTTTTTGCCGAAAACAAAGAGGATCTGGTATCTTTAAGGAGATTAGGGAAAATTGAATTATCCGAGCAGGAAATCACGATCAGGAATGTACCTCAAACCTTGAGACGTAAAGGACAACAGTTTAAAGAGTAGGTGTTCGTCCAATGCATAGGAGTATAGGTATCCGGGAAGTCTTTAAAAAGGCAGAAGAGCAGGTCATCCTGCTCTTTAAGTTTTCAGGAGGTGTCGAAAATTATGCTTTTGTTTTTGGATAGTGCGAACATTGAAGAAATTAGACAAGCCAATGATTTGGGGGTTATTTCCGGTGTGACTACCAATCCTTCCCTCATTGCAAAAGAAGGACGTAATTTTGAACAGGTGGTGCGGGAGATTGCGGAACTGGTGGACGGTCCTATTAGTGCGGAAGTTATTTCCTTGAACAGTGATGAGATGGTCAAGGAAGCCCAAACCTTAGCTACCATTCATCCAAACATTGTCATCAAAATTCCTATGACGGCTGAAGGATTAAAGGCTACGAAGATATTAGCCAAGGAGCAGATTCAGGTGAACATGACCTTGGTTTTTTCGGCCAATCAAGCTCTGCTCGCCTCCCGGGCCGGGGCTGCTTTTGTTAGTCCTTTTGTGGGTCGATTAGATGATATTGATCATGATGGCATGGGTTTGGTCGAGGAAATTGTTTCCCTTTATGGCAATTATCAGCTGGCAACACAGGTTATTGCCGCCAGCATTAGACATCCTTTGCATGTTTCACAGGCTGCTCTTTTAGGTGCAGATATTGCGACAATTCCTTTTAAGGTATTAATGCAAATGGTTAAACATCCTTTAACAGATATCGGCATTAAAAAATTTTTAAAAGATTGGGAAAAAGTAAAAAATATCTAAAATAATTTTTTGGGGAGAGGAAACGTGGAAAGAGAACTTACATTAGAATTTGTGCGTGTTACGGAAGCCGCTGCTTTGGCATCAGGTCGCTGGATGGGCAAGGGAGATAAAATCGCTGCCGATGATGCGGCTGTTCAAGCCATGCGGGCAGTTTTTGATACCATTGCCATGAACGGTACCGTAGTGATCGGAGAAGGAGAGATGGATGAAGCTCCGATGCTTTATATTGGCGAAAAATTAGGCCATTGCGAACTGCCCGTCCTTGATGTTGCCGTGGATCCTTTGGAAGGAACCAACTTAATAGCTAAGGGTATGAACGGAGCCATTGCCGTGTTGGCAGTTGCAGAAGCCAATTGTCTTCTTCATGCTCCCGATATGTATATGGATAAAATAGCCGTCGGCCCTGAGGCCGCGGGTAAAATCGATCTTGATGCACCGGTGCGGGAGAATCTGCAGTCTGTGGCTTCTGCTCTGAAGAAATCCGTCAATGATCTGACCGTGGTGATTTTGGAGCGGGAGCGTCATAGCAAGATTAATTAAGGAGGTCCGTGAGTGCGGGGCGCGTATTATGCTAATTAGCGACGGAGATGTTTCCCCCGCGGTAGCGGCTGGGGTTAAGGGCTCCGGTGTTGACGTGATGATGGGCATCGGCGGTGCCCCGGAAGGTGTCCTGGCAGCGTCAGCTTTGAAATGCTTAGGTGGAGAAGTGCAAGGACGTTTAATACCCAATAATAACGCGGAGTTCCAGCGGGCATTATCCATGGGCATCGGTGACGTCAATCGCAAACTTACCATGGATGATCTGGTCAAGGGGGATGACGTTATTTTTTGTGCAACAGGGATTACCAACGGCAGTTTGCTTAAAGGGGTTTCCTATAATTCCACCGGAGCTACAACATCTTCCCTGGTAATGCGCTCAAAAACCGGAACCGTGCGATTTATTGAAGCCACCCATATTTTTTCTAAGAAGCCTTTAGCTGATAAGTTAAATATTTCTTGTTCATGTTGACTAAAAATATTTTTTGGTGGTATATTATTAACAAGTAGGAGTCTTTCAGCTTCGCTGGAAGACTTTTTTACTGAAAAAACACATCGTCTCAGGCTCCTTTCTTTTCACCTTTAATCTCTAAGCCTTCATCGTAATTATCATCCATCATCCGACACCAAACTTTAGTCAAACTATGTATCCGGTTATGGTTATGAGACTTTTTATGTCTAATACCATCAGTATATAAAAAATTTAGGAGGTATCTATGTCTGTTGCGGATTTGGAAGCCAAAACCATGGCCGAATTATATAAAATCGGCCGGGAATTGGAAATCCCTCGTTATTATCAATTATTAAAAAAACAGCTTATTTTAGAAATTATGAAAGTGCAAACGGAGAAAGATGGTTTATTGTATGCCAAAGGGGTTCTGGAACGTTTGCCGGACGGTTTTGGTTTCTTACGGCCCACAGGGTATTTACCCAGTGGAGATGATATGTATGTCTCTCCTTCCCAGATTCGTCGTTTTGACCTCAGGACTGGAGACCTGGTGGCAGGACAAATCAGAAAACCTAAGGATAATGAAAAATATTATGCCCTCCTCCGCGTAGAATCCATCAACGATTTAGATCCGGAATTATCTTCGGAAAGATCCCATTTTGAAGGACTGACCCCTATCTACCCCAAGGAAAGGTTAACCTTGGAAACCAAGGAAGAAGATCTTTCAACACGCATCATTGACTTGATTGCTCCCATTGGTAAAGGACAAAGAGGATTGATTCTTGCTCCCCCCAAAGCCGGTAAAACTACTCTTATCAAAAAAATTGCCAACAGCATCAGCCATAATTACCCGGAAGTATATTTAATCATTTTATTAATCGATGAGCGTCCTGAAGAAGTAACGGATATTTCCCGTTTCGTCAAGGCGGAAGTTGTCAGTTCCACCTTTGATGAACTGCCGGATAATCATGTCAAGGTTGCAGATATGGTTTTAGAACGGGCGAAAAGATTGGTTGAGCATAAGAAAGATGTGGTTATTCTTTTGGATAGCCTGACCCGTCTGTCTCGTGCCAATAATTTAGTTGTCCCCCCCAGCGGCAGAACCCTTTCCGGGGGGCTGGATCCTATATCTCTCCACAAGCCGAAAAGGTTTTTTGGTGCGGCACGGAAAGTAGAAGAAGGAGGCAGTTTAACCATCCTGGCAACAGCCTTGATAGAAACAGGAAGCCGTATGGACGATGTAATTTTTGAAGAATTTAAAGGTACCGGAAATATGGAGTTGGTATTAGATCGTAGATTGGCGGAAAGGAGACTTTTTCCCGCTATTGATGTAAAAAGATCCGGCACGCGTCGGGAGGATCTGTTGCTGTCTAAAGAAGAGCTGGAATTAATGTGGCATTTTCGGCGTATCTCGGCTTCGATGAATAGTGTGGAAGTGACAGAAATGTTAATTGATGCCATGGATAAAACGAAAACCAATAAGGACTTATTAAGAGCTCTGCCGCAGCTTTTCCCGGATAAATAGTTTAAATGTATATTTTTTCTTTTATTTGTCAAGCATATAGGGCGAGTGGTTTTAGGAAGGAGCTGTTTTTTATGCGTAAAGCCACAAAAAACGCCCTGGTGCCTCTTGTGGCAGCGGTGCTTTTGGCGGTATTTGCTCCCTTATATGTTTTGGCCGATGAAGAAGAAAATAATTATGAATATCGAATCCCACACTTTGTGCGCGCAGGTGAAACCTTGAACAGCATTTGCCGCAACTACGGATGGGATATAGAATTGGTCGCAGCTATGAACAACATGGATTCTGGAGCACGTTTGAATCCGGGAAAGGTTGTTTATATCCCCCGGGAACCGGATACGAATTATGTGCTGCGGGCAGGAGATACTTTATGGAGTATTGCTCAAAGAAACAATATTGATGTGGATGTACTGATCAATTACAATCAATTATCTGATCCGACACGTTTAAAGATCGGTCAGGTGATTCGCATCCCCGACAGCAATCAGGAAACCCTGGAGCCTCTCAGGCTGGCTGGAGAAAAAAATCATGTTAAAATCGCCTCTCGTTCTCTTAGCGGCTTTATCCTGCCGGTGTTAGGGGTAATCACTTCCCCTTATGGACCGCGCAGAAGCGGCAATCACCATGGAACGGATATTGCCGCCGAGACCGGATCCCCAATTAAAGCTATTAAATCCGGCGTGGTAACCTTTGCAGGATGGCGTCCTATCTACGGTAATGCTGTCACCATCGATCACGGAGATGAGGTCAAGAGTGTTTATGGGCATGCTTCAAAGATACTGGTAAAAAAAGGCCAAAAAGTTAAACAAGGGCAAATTATTGCGAAAGTAGGCAGCACGGGAAGATCCACCGGTCCTCATGTGCATTTGGAAATCCATGTGGGAGATAAAACGGTAGATCCGATGCGTTTCATTCGTAACTAACTGTTACTCTGCCGCGAAGAATCTCATCAACAGAATAAGTTAACCTTGACAGAAAGCTGTGATTTAACTTAAAGTAAAGGCGATAGAAAACTATCGCCTTTACTAATTAAGGAGCTGATTAAGGGTGCCGGATTTGCTTTTTGCCCGTGCTAACGGTGAATTATTGGATTTTCCCGGTCTAAAAATGGCGGGTCTTGCGGGAGATACTCTCGTTATCCCGGGCAGCAAGGAATTAATCCCTTTGCCCGAGGGAGCTACGCTTTTTGCCCTGCCCGGCAGGGTTCCTGTAGGTGTGGATCAAAACGGAGCATTTACTCAGTTAAGATATAATCCTTATCGTAGAAAAAAAGAAAAGATTTGGGCGGTGGGAGCTCTTTTGCCCCAAGGCTTTACCCGTACCTTACTACCGGCTTTTGCTAATCCCTGGAAAGAAAAAACTTTACCTCTTTTAGGATATACCGGGGTGGGGATCCGGCAGGGCCGCCTTGTCGTGGCGGCGCTTCAAACCGACGAACATGAGCTTTGGCATCCCAAGCACTACAATACCAAAGATTTAGCAGCCCGGATCCGTCAAAAACAAAGAAAATTTCCGCATAATCGCTTGCTCAAGCAATTAGGGACATGTTCCTTGGAATATGGGTGTTTTACGGCGCAAAACATCTTTTATGGCCGGTGGGAAGGAGGAATCCCCGTTTCGCCTCGATGTAACGCTGCTTGTATCGGATGTATTTCCTCCCAACCTTCAGAGTGCTGTCCCGCGCCGCAACGCAGGTTAAATTTTGTGCCTACATCCTCCGAGATTGAAGAAATCGGTCTTGATCATCTCAGAAAGGGGAAAAATGCTATCATCAGCTTTGGTCAGGGATGTGAGGGTGAGCCCTCCCTCCAGGGGGAGTTGATCAGTGAAAGCATTAAACGCATTAGAGCGGTCACGGATCGGGGAACAATCAATATCAATACCAATGCCGGACACGAGGCCAACATCAAAAAAATTATTACAGCCGGTCTTGATGCCATGCGGGTGAGTATGATCAGCCCGTCTCCGGAAGTTTATCGTGCTTATCATCGTCCTGGTGATTACGACTTGGAGCAGGTTTCCGCCTCTTTAAGGGCAGCCCTTCACGCAGGGGTGTATACTTCTTTGAATTTACTGACCTTCCCCGGTTTTACCGATGATTACGAGGAAGTGGCCAAACTGATCTCTTTGATTAAAGCCACCGGGGTGAAAAAAGTGCAATTTCGCAACTTAAATATTGATCCCGAACAATTTTTAAAGCTTCTGCCCGTAAAAAAATATCAACCCATGGGTATAGGGCAGATGATTAAGCACTTAAAAAAGGAAATTCCGGAGCTCGCGATCGGAAACTATTCTCGCGCTGTGGACTGACCATTTCTTTTTCCAGGATCGTTTCTTTTTTCTTTACAAATCAAAGGTATCATGCTATAATATGGCACGTTAACAGTTTTCGCGGGTTAAGTTTGTAAGAAAAGAGGTGACAGGCATGAAAGAAGGTATTCATCCGAAATTTCAGATGGTGGACGTTGTTTGTGCGTGTGGAAATAAGTTTACTACCGGCTCAACAAAGAATGGCATTAAGGTAGAAGTTTGCTCTCAATGTCATCCTTTCTACACTGGTAGCAAGAGATTGCTGGTGGAAGAAGGCGGCCGTGTTGATAAATTCAAGAAAAAATATGGTATGAAATAATAGCAGAGCCAGCAGATTGCTCTGCTCTTTCTTTTTTGTAAACTTGCCTGCACCATTTTGTTTAGGTATAATAATTTTGAATGAAATTGACTCATCAAGAGGTGAAAATATGCTTGATAAGCTTCAGGTATTGGAAGATAAATATGAACAATTGACAAAATCCATCAGTGACCCGGAAGTAATTGCAGATCAATCAGAATGGAGAAATCTTGTTAAAGCTCATGCTGATTTAGAAGATGTGGTGACTGTCTTTAAAGAATATAAAAAAGCAAAATCCAGTTTGGAAGAAGTGCGGGAAATGCTTAATGAAAAAATCGAGGATGATTTTCGTGAGATGGCGGAATTAGAGGAAGAGGAGCTGGAAGAACAGATCGAAGAATTGGAACAAAAGCTCAAGGTGCTACTCTTACCCAAAGACCCCAATGACGAAAAGAATGTCATCGTAGAAGTGCGTGCCGGAACCGGTGGGGATGAAGCGGGGCTCTTTGCCGGGGATTTATTTAAAATGTATTCCCGCTATGCAGAAAAAAACCATTGGCGTTTAGAAATCCTGGAAGCACATTATACGGATCTAGGCGGGTTTAAGGAAGTCATTTTTTTAATTGAAGGTAAAGGTGCGTACAGTAAGCTCAAATATGAAAGCGGCGTGCACCGGGTGCAGCGGGTACCCGATACGGAAACAAGCGGACGGGTCCATACCTCTGCCGCTACAGTGGCCGTTTTACCGGAAGCAGAAGAGGTAGAAGTGGATATTAACCCCAACGATATTCGCGTGGATGTTTTTTGCTCCAGCGGACCGGGTGGGCAATCGGTTAATACAACTCAGTCGGCAGTGCGGATTACTCATCTGCCCACAGGGCTGGTGGTCTCCTGCCAGGATGAAAAGTCCCAGATTAAGAATAAGGAAAAAGGAATGCGGGTTTTGCGTGCCCGATTATTAGAACTATTTCAGGAAGAACAGCAGGGTGAGATGGCCAGCACCAGAAAAACCATGGTTGGTTCCGGGGATCGTTCCGAAAGAATTCGCACCTATAATTATCCTCAGGGTCGGGTCACAGACCATCGGATTGGACTTACCCTGCATAAGCTAGACTGGATTCTCCAAGGGGATTTGGATGAAATTATTGAGGCTTTAAGTACCACCGATCAAGCCGAAAAACTAAAGCAGGTAGATGCGTGAAAGAAATTCATACTTTGAAAATTGCGGAGCTTCTCGCGTGGGGAGACCAAATGCTCCATAAGGCGGGCTGGGAAAATTCCCGGCGGGAGGCAGAGATACTGCTATCATACGTGCTGGGTGTTCCTTTCTCTTTTTTATTAACCCGTTTACAGGAAAAAGTCACCTCTTTTCAGGGGGAGGCATATCAAAAACTGATTTTGCGACGTCAAAATTTTGAGCCTCTTCAATACCTGACAGGTGTGCAAAACTTTATGTCCTTAGATTTTGAAGTAAATGATCAGGTTTTGATTCCCCGATGGGATACGGAAATTTTGGTGGAATTGGCTTTGGAACGCTTAAAAGACATCCCTGATCCCCGGGTTGTAGATGTGGGTACAGGAAGCGGAGCCATCATTGTCAGTCTCGCGCATTTTTTAAATAGAGGACGCTTTTTTGCTATTGATATTGCACCAAAAGCACTTCAGGTGGCCCAAAGGAATGCCGAGCGCCATAAGGTGGCGGAGAAAATTACCTTTTTAAACGGTGATTTGTTAGAACCCTTATTAACTTTGGTCAAGGATCAAAAAATTGAATTCGATCTGGTGGTGTCCAACCCACCTTATATCCCCGATGCAGAGCTTAAAACCTTGCCTTTAGATGTGCAAAAGGAACCTTTCCTGGCACTGGCCGGAGGAGAGGACGGTTTAAGCTGTTACCGCAGGCTCCTGCCCCAAGCCCAGGAGATTCTAAAGCCGGGAGGCCTGATTTTGTTGGAAATCGGTTGGAACCAAGGTGGGGATGTGTCTTTTCTTTGTGAGAGCCAGGGTTTGATTAAGATTTCTGTAACTCGTGATTACGGAGGGAGAGATCGGGTAGTTGCAGCTTCCTGCAGGGGGTGAAAAAATGCCGGAAGAAAAAATAGCTTATCAGCCCACTCCGGGTAAACGCTTGTGGTGGGATATTTTTTTAACTTTTTTTAAGATCGGTGCCTTTACCATTGGTGGCGGCTATGTGATGGTGCCTTTAATAGAAAAAGAGATTGTGGAAAAGAAAAAATGGATGGAATCTGAAGACTTTTTAGACATGCTGGCTATCGCTCAAAGTGCTCCCGGAGTTCTCTCCATCAATGTGGCCGTTTCATCATGCTATCAAATCGCCGGTATTCCCGGAGCAGTTTTTGGTTCCTTGGGAGCGGCTCTTCCTTCCTTCATGATTATTATTTTCATTGCCATATTTTTATTAAATTTTAATGATAACCCTTATGTGGCCGGTTTTTTTTATGGAGCAGCCCCGGCTGTAACCATGCTTTTGGTTTTGGCGGCCATGAAGATGGTGAAGGGTGCGGTGAGAGAAAAGGCGGGGATTTTTGTGTTAATCTTCGGTTTGTTGGGATTGATTGGATTTGGCCTGCATCCTATTTTAGCCATTTTAGGCGCGGGGGTATTTGGAGCTGTATTCTACAAATAGAGAAATAATAAGGATGAAAAACCATGGAAATCATGGAATTATTTATAACCTTTTTTAAAATCGGCTTGTTTTCTTTCGGCGGCGGTTATGCCATGATACCTCTGATGGAAAATGAAGTAATTAGTGTTCATCATTGGCTGTCCATGTCGGAGATGATTGATGTGATAACCATTTCCCAAATGACCCCCGGTCCTATCGCGATTAATTTAGCTACCTTTGTGGGCTTTAAAACCGCGGGATTGGGCGGTGCCCTGACAGCGACTCTGGGTGTGATACTACCTTCCTTTGTCATTGTGCTCTTTATTGCTCGTTCTTACGAGAAATTTAAGGAGTTGGATGTAGTGCGCCGCGTTTTTAAAGGGATCCGTCCCATGACCGTGGCCTTAGTGGGTAGTGCTGCTTTTTTAGTGGCGCGGACGTCCTTAATTGATATTAGTACCCTATTGATTGCTTTAGGGTCATTTTTTGTTTTAAAGTACACGAAGTTGTCTCTCATCGCGGTCATAATTATTGCCGGATTTTTTGGTATCGTTCTATACTCATAAAAAAGAGGTGATAGGGATGAAAACAGAATATATCAAACTGAATCCGGATCATATCGACAGGGATGCCTTAAAAAAAGGGGCCCTGCTTTTAAAGCAGGGAGAGGTGGTGGCTTTTCCCACGGAAACTGTCTATGGTTTGGGTGCCAATGCATTGGATCCGGGAGCGGTGGATAAAATATTTGCAGCTAAAGGACGTCCCGGAGACAATCCTTTAATTGTTCATGTTGCCCATCCGGACCAAGCAATATCCTTAACAGCAGAAATCTCTCCTGGGGCTCAAGCTTTAATGGAACGATTTTGGCCGGGCCCCTTAACCTTAATTTTTACTAAAAGTCCTATAATCCCTGCTAATTTTACAGGAGGACTTGATACAGTGGCCCTCCGTATGCCCCAACATCCCATTGCCTTAGGGCTGATTCAGGAAGCAGGTGTGCCTATTGCAGCCCCCAGTGCTAATCTTTCCGGTAAGCCCAGTCCCACGGAAGGAGAACACGTTTGGGCTGATCTGATGGGGAAGATACCTCTGATTCTCGATGGAGGGGAAGCCCAATTGGGTGTAGAGTCTACGGTTTTGGACCTGACGGTGCATCCGCCGGTGATTTTAAGACCGGGCGGCGTTACCTTGGAAGAGATTCAAAGGGTCATCGGTGCAGTATATGATGGTCAGGATCTCCAAAGCGGGGAAACTCCCCGTTCACCGGGCATGAAATATACCCACTATGCACCGGAGGCGGATGTAATTATCGTGGAGGGATCGGAGCAGGAGATTGCCCCCCTTATTATGACTAATTATCAAAGGTTCTCCCAAGAAGGCAAAAGAATTGCCCTTTTAGTAGCGGAAGAAACCGCCGGGCAGCTGGAGCACCAGGTAAAACCTGATTATTTGGAAGTCTTAGGATCAAGGAAAGATCTATCCCTTGTTGCCCATCGTCTTTTCTCTGCTTTACGTCATGCGGATCTTTACGGCGTTGATCTCGTTTTAATTGAAGCTTTTTCGGATCAGGGCTTGGGAGCGGCGGTGATGAACCGGATGCGCAAAGCGGCGGGTAATCAGGTTATAAAATCAAAATAAAAGAATAAAATTGGATAAATACAAGTTCAATGTTTGGGCGAGGGTTAAATTTGGATAAAATTATTATTTACAGTGGGCTGGCCGGATTAGCCACATGCCTCGGGGGGCTTTTTGTCAGCGGGCTGCGTAATCCGGGAGAGCGCTTTTTTGCTTCAATCTTAGGATTGGCGGCGGGAATTATGTTTGGTATCTCCATCATGGATTTGCTTCCCTCTGCCTGGAAATATGGCACACCGATTAAGGTCTTTCTGGGGCTGGGTAGCGGGATTTTGTTGATGAAGCTTTTAGATGCCGTCTTGTCACGAACAACCTATCGTTTGCCTCAAACCCGGGACCGGGTTCATTTTATTCATATGGGGTACCTTATTGCATTGGGGATTGCCCTTCATGATTTTCCGGAAGGGATGGCCATTGCCGTGGGTTATGAGGCGACAGAGGAGTTGGGTTTGCTGATTGCCTTAGCCATTGCCTTACATAATGTTCCGGAGGGGATGGCCATTGCACTGCCTTTAAAAATGGGTGGTGTCAGGGTAAAAAACATTTTTTTCATAACCCTTTTTGCCGGCTTTTTTACTCCTTTAGGTACCTTATTTGGCATGTTTTTAGTTGCTTTTTCTAGGGATTTTATTTCCTCCTTATTGGCGGCGGCGGCAGGGGCTATGTTGTATATTGTTTTTGTTGAATTGGTACCTGAGGCCAAATATAAACACCCATATTATGCATTGCTCGGTACGGCCTTAGGGTTGCTGCTGCTAGTTTTTCTTTCCCTGTGCTAAAATATCGGGTAACTACCGGATATCCACATAGTAACAGGGATATTTTAAAATTTTGATTATTTTTCGGAGGACAAGATTTTGAGTTTATGGACGCTTTTTTTAATCGCACTAGCCTTGGGGACAGATGCCTTTGCCCTGGCCATCGGGATCGGCGTAATCGGTATCGACAGAAAGAAAATCATCATCGTCTCCTTGGTGATATGCTTGTTTCATATTTTTATGCCTTTAATCGGTTTGGGCATTGGTCAGATCTTAGGTAGCTTAGTGGGCAATGTTGCAGGGATCATCGGCGCCTTGGTTTTGATCTTTATTGGTTTAAACATGCTGTGGGAAGCCTATAAAAATCGGCAGCGGATAATTTCCTTTTCCCGAGGCAGGCAGGAGATGGAACATAAAGCAAGGAAAAACAGATCTGTGGACTCTTTTTGGGGCTTGATGATGCTTGCCGCCAGTGTGAGTATTGATGCTTTAAGTGTTGGTTTTAGCTTAGGTACTTTAAAAGTTCAAATTTTTCAAACTGTTCTCGTATTGGGTGTGGTGGCCGGTGTGATGACAGCCATTGGCTTTCACCTCGGACGAGGTTTGGGTAGTCGATTGGGGGAAAAAGCAGAGGTTATGGGCGGCATCATTTTAGTAGCGGTGGGTGTTAAACTGATTTTTTAGCTGAGTCAAGATGTGTCGTGCAGGGAGATTGCTTTAAAGGGGGAAAAAAATGGACAAGCCAACAAAAATTCTTTTTATATGCACGGGAAATACCTGTCGGAGCAGTATGGCAGAAGAGCTTGCCAGAGCTAAAATTAGGGAAAGACAACTGGATAAAAAAATTATTATTGCATCTGCAGGGACCGCTGCCTATGACGGAAGTCCGGCTTCGCCGAAGGCAGTTGAAGTTTTAAAAGAGAAAAACTTAGATTTGTCCGGCCATCGTTCCCGGAGAGTTACTCTGGAGATGTTAAAGGAGTCGGATTATATCTTTACCATGACTCTGCTTCAAAAACAACAGATTTTGTATGTATATCCTGAAGGGGAAGGGAAAACCTTTACCTTAAAGGAATTTGCTTTTGACGCTCTGGGGGATTTGAATATTGATGACCCCTATGGGTATGATCTAGATTACTATCGCCGGTGTAGCCTTCAATTAGAAGACATTATTTCAAGAATATTGGAAAAAATTCTTTGTTAATGGAGGAAAAAACGTAATTTTGTTGAATTATGATGAGTTGATAATTAATAACAATGAGGTGGGAAGGATGAAAATCGCCTTGGGCAGTGACCACGGTGGTGTAAAGCTAAAAAATTGCATCAAGGAATATTTGCACGAGCAAAACATTGAATTTAATGATTTTGGCACTTTTAGTGAGGATTCCGTTGATTACCCGGATGTCGCCCGAGAAACGGCAGAGAAGGTAGCTGAGGGATTATTTGATCGGGGTATCCTCATTTGTGGGACGGGAATAGGTATTGGGATTGCCGCTAATAAGGTACCCGGGATAAGAGCGGCACTTTGTCATGATACTTTCTCCGCACGAGCTTCTCGTGAGCATAATAATGCCAATATTCTTACCATGGGGGAACGGGTTATTGGACGAGGGTTGGCCTTAGAAATTGTGAAAGTCTGGTTGGCAGCAGAATTTACCGGAGGCCGACACAGCTGTCGCCTTGAAAAAATTGCAGAAATTGAAAAAAAATACATGATCCAAGAGTAATTTAATGAGCGAAATGGATGGCTCATTGTCTCAAAAAAAAGAAAAGACCTAAATAACCAAGAATTATTTCTTGGTTAAACGAAAGGACGAAATAGAAAAATGAATAACATAAAATATGTCGAAAAAACTGATCCGGAAATTGCACGAGTTTTACAATTAGAGCTTAACCGGCAACGTAATAAAATCGAAATGATCGCATCTGAAAATTTTGTTAGTGAAGCCGTGATGGCTACCTTGGGCTCTGTCTTAACCAACAAATACGCTGAAGGCTATCCTGGTAAAAGATATTATGGTGGATGCGAATATGTTGATATGGCAGAAAATCTGGCTCGGGACAGGGCCAAAGAGTTATTCGGGGCCGACCATGTTAATGTACAGCCTCATTCCGGAGCTCAAGCCAATACGGCTGTTTATTTTGCCATTTTGAATCCCGGAGATGTGGTGTTAGGAATGAATTTGGCACACGGGGGCCATCTAACCCATGGTAGTCCTGTTAACCTTTCAGGGAAATACTATAAGTTTGTTGCTTATGGTGTTGATGAGGAGACCGAACGGATTGACTATGACCAGGTACGTAAAATTGCTTTGGAAGCAAACGAAACTCATCGTAGCCGGCGCCAGCGCATATCCCAGAATCATCGATTTTGCCCGTTTGGGAAATTGCCCGGGAAGTAGGGGCGAAATTCATGGTCGATATGGCTCATATTGCCGGCTTAGTGGCCGTTGGTCTTCATCCCAGTCCTGTGCCCCATGCAGACTTTGTCACTACGGCTACCCATAAGACCTTACGTGGGCCTCGCGGTGGCATGATTCTGTGCCGCCAAGAATATGCAGCTGCCATCGATAAAGCTGTTTTTCCTGGAATTCAAGGTGGTCCTTTAATGCATGTCATTGCCGCCAAGGCAGTGGCTTTTAAAGAAGCTTTGGAACCTGACTTTTGGATTATCAGCGTCAGGTATTGACCAATGCCAAGGTGCTGGCCGAGGAACTGATCAAATATAACTTTAGAATTGTCTCCGGAGGTACGGACAATCATTTGTTGCTGGTGGATTTAAGGAATAAGGGACTGACCGGTAAAGAAGGAGAGCATATTCTTGATGAAATCGGTATTACGGTGAACAAAAATTCTATTCCTTATGATCCTATGGGACCTATGGTTACCAGTGGTCTGCGCATTGGCACACCGGCTATTACCACTCGGGGCATGAGAGAAGAAGCGATAAAAACCATTGCTCATATAATCCATAAAGCCCTTTCTTATCATCAAGATCCGGATCAACTGGCTGCTGCGGCAGATATGGTGCAAACATTAACGGCAGAATGCCCTTTATACGGAAATCTTTAACTTAAGGATAGGGGCAAAAACATAAATAAATAAGCGAAATAACGAAACAAGAGGAACAAAAGAACCGTCCCCTTGTTTCGACGTTTTGAAAGGGGGATTAAAATGGCGAAGGTTCAGGTTTTTAATCATCCATTGGTGCAGCATAAGCTGAGCATCTTGCGGGATAAAAATACAGGAATTAAGTCATTTAGAGAACTTGTGGAAGAAATCACCATGCTCATGACCTATGAAGTGACCCGGGATTTCCCCACGCAAGCAATTGATATTGAGACACCTATTGCCACGGCTCGGTCTCAGATCATCTACGGGAAAAAGGTGGCGATTGTGCCGATATTACGAGCAGGATTAGGGATGGTAGGGGGGATTTTGCAATTAATCCCTGCCGCCCGCGTGGGCCATATTGGCTTGTATCGGGATGAAGAAACCCTGCGTCCTGTAGAGTATTATTGCAAACTGCCCAATGATATTAATGAAAGAGAAGTTATAATTGTAGATCCGATGCTGGCTACAGGAGGATCGGCCGCTGCAGCCATCGGCTTTTTAAAGGATCGGGGCATCACTAATATTAAGTTTATGTGCCTGATTGCAGCGCCGGAAGGGATTTCCGTAGTACACGAAAAACATCCTGATGTGGATATCTATACGGCAGCGGTGGATTCCCACCTTAATGAAAAGGGATATATTATCCCCGGTCTGGGTGATGCAGGAGATCGGCTTTTTGGCACGAAATATTAAAGGACTAAAGTGTTAAAGGAATATATCATGAGAAAAAGCTGGGAACAATATTTTATGGAGATTGCTCATTTGGTGGCTTCCAGATCCACTTGTCTGAGACGATCTGTGGGTGCTGTAGCGGTAAGTAAGGATAATCGGATTTTAGGTACCGGATATAATGGGGCTTTGCCGGGAGCACCTCATTGTGATGAGGTGGGCTGCATCAGAAATGAATTTAAAATCCCTTCCGGTCAGCGTCAGGAAATCTGCCGCGCCCAGCATGCTGAGGCTAACGTGTGCAACTTTGCCGCGCGTCACGGGGTGGCTCTCAACGGAGCTACCGTTTATGTGACCACTCAGCCCTGCACCACCTGTATAAAAGCCATGGCCACCAGTGGGGTAAAAAAGGTGATCTTTGAGGGGGATTACCCGGATCCCTTTGCGCGTCAACTTGCTCAGGAGGTAGGCCTGGAATTGATTAAAATGGAGGTTCAGCATGGAAACGAAAACCATCAGCTTGCCGAAACTGAATAATCTTTCCCCCACCATGGAATCGACAGCCCTGAAGCTTATGGAGGAAACGGGAGAGCTCGCCCAAGCTATCGGAAAATTTCGCGGCTTAAACGGCGAAGAAATCACCGTTGACGAGGGTGATGTAATCAAAATGATTACCGATGAATTATTGGATGTAGCGCAAACGGCTGTTTCCATGATGTTTGTTATCGAAGAAAAATATCAGGTCGATATTAATCGGGTCGTAGAAGAGCATATTGAAAAGTTAATTAGAAAAGGATATATAAAATAATGCTAAAAGTTTTATCTGTTTTTGGAACGCGGCCGGAGGCCATTAAAATGGCTCCGGTAGTACAGGAATTGCAGAAATTTCCCCAAAAAATTGACGCCAAAGTGGTAGTAACCGCTCAACATCGTGAAATGCTGGATCAGGTGCTAACACTTTTTCATATTCAACCGGACTATGATTTGAATCTGATGCGTCATGGACAAACCTTATACGATATCACATCTGGGGTACTCTTAGGATTAAAAGATATTTTCACGCAGGAAAAACCGAATTTAGTTTTGGTACATGGAGATACCACCACGACTTTTGTCGCAGCTTTAGCAGCCTTTTATCAGCAGATCCAGATCGGCCATGTAGAAGCAGGATTAAGGACCGGTGATAAGCTTTCTCCTTTTCCGGAGGAAATGAACCGTAAAATGACCGGAAGTTTGGCAGACTATCATTTTGCCCCTACGAGCAAGGCCAAGGAAAACTTGTTAAAAGAAAATGTACCGGAAGATAGAATTGTGATTACCGGAAATACAGTCATCGATGCCTTGCTCGAAACGGTACAAAAGCCCTATCAGTTTACCGGTTTTGGCATGGAAAACGTAGATTGGACCAAAAAAATTATCTTGCTCACCTGCCATCGGCGGGAGAATTGGGGCAACCCTATGAAAGAAATCTTTTCTGCTGTGCAGAGGATCAAAGCTCTGCGGTCGGATACAGAAGTAATCTTTCCCGTACATAAAAATCCCGCTGTACGGGGTTTAGCCGAGCAAATTTTGGGGAAAACACCGGGGATTCATTTGGTAGAGCCTATGGATTATCAGCCTTTTGCCCATCTAATGGCTAAAAGCTATTTGGTGCTAACCGATTCCGGAGGCATGCAGGAAGAGGCCCCCTCCCTAGGGAAGCCTGTTTTAGTATTAAGAAATACCACCGAGAGACCTGAAGCCCTGGAGGCAGGAACAGTTAAATTAGTAGGAACCAATCAGGAAACCATTTATCAGGAGACCATGAAACTTCTGGATCATGAAGCTTCATACCGGGAGATGGCCAATGCCGTCAACCCCTATGGTGACGGGAAATCTGCCCGGCGCATTGTGCAGTTCATTTTAAATCTTCATCCGAACCCGGGGGAAAGTGGCACTGTTTTATAAGAGCAGGCAGGACAAGAAAGTCAACATATCATACTATATTGAACTTGTCTTAAAAACCAACAAAGTATATCATTATATTTAATATAAATAAAATCAATTAACGTTTTTAAAGGTAATTTATATTTTTTGGGTAAATTATCTATGTTAATGAAGTTTTCTTGATAATTTTAAGATATAAAAATAATAATAGGTGGCAGGATCATTGTCGTCGCAAAATAACAAGGGGAAGTATGTCAGATACCTACAGGTAGCGACTACCTTTGGTGTCACGACAGCTCTGCGGATTTATATATTAGGCATTTTAATCGGAGATTGGTTGGATAACAAATTAGATACTTCTCCTTGGTTTATGTTAGGCGGAGTGCTTATTGCTATTTTTTTATCGTTTAAATTCCTGTTAGATCAACTGTCTGGGATGGAAAAGAATCCGGCGGGTAAAAAGGAAGAGTGAAATGTGGCAGGAAATATTAGTACCGATGTTAGCGGGTTTAATATTTGGGTCCCTGGTTGGATCTTTCAATCATTGGCTGGTTTGGTCTGCCTTGAAGAAGGTGGAAGCAAGCAATTCCCCTATTGCAAAAAACAATAAAATACTAGGGCGTTATTTAATTCGTCTTTTTGTGGACTTTTTGGCGATGGCAACTTTTTTGCTTCATCGAGATGTATATGCTTTACTCGGCACGGCTTTGGGCCTGACTTTGATCGGAAAGGTTTTATCCATCAAATATTCTCTGATAAAAAGGAGGTGAAATAATTGGAAGGCCACGGAACAGTCTTATTTGACATCTTTGGTTTTAGGGTAAGCAGCTACGTGACCACCATGTGGGGGATTATGCTGGTTCTTTTGATCCTTAGTTATTTTGCTACGCGCAAGATGAAAAAGATTCCCACAGGTGCCCAAAACGTCATGGAATCAATCATTGAAATTTTGCGCAATTTCTTTAGCGGGATTATGGGACCACGACAATTAAAGCAATTTTTCCCCCTCTTAGTCACTTTGTTTTTGTTCATTTTATTTTCTAACTACAGCGGACTCTTACCCATGGCAGGGCATTTGCCCGGCTTAAGCGCACCTACTTCTACCATCAGTGTAACCGCGGGGCTTGCTATTGTTGTGTTTTTTTGTACGCACATTTTTGGCCTCAAAGAACACGGCCTGGGGTATTTTAAGCATTTTTTTAAGCCGGTGGCATTCTTATTCCCACTGATGATCATCGAGGAACTGGTCAGACCTCTTTCTCTCTCCTTACGTCTTTACGGCAATATTTTTGGGGAGGAGATGGTGACAGCCCAGCTTTTTGACATGGTTCCCTTCGCGGTTCCTATAATTATGCAGTTGTTAGGAGTTATGATGGGATTGATTCAGGCTTTTGTTTTTACCCTGCTGACAGCCGTTTATTTGGGGGGAGCGACTGCAGATAATCACTGATACCTGTGTTTAGTTACTTTGTTTAGCCAATTTCAGAAAGGGGGGAAATTGAATGGAAGGTTACATTGCAATTGCAGCAGGTCTTGCTATCGGAATCAGCACCTTAGGCCCTGGAATCGGACAGGGTATGGCCGCAAAAGGAGCCTTGGAAGGTATGGCACGTCAGCCTGAGGCTGCCGGTGATATCCGTATATCGATGATTTTGGCTTTGGCTTTTATGGAAGCATTATCCATTTATGGTCTGTTAATCGCATTTATGTTAATCGGTAAAATAGCTTAAACAGTCTTAAGCCTTCCGGGGGGATGTTTTCTCCCCGGATTGGGCTGTAAGCAGAGGGGAGGTACTCCAATTGCACATTGATCTCCATGATTTAATTTGGGCTATCATAAACTTTATTCTTTTGCTAGCCATTTTATATAAATTCCTGTATAACCCTCTTCTCAAGACAATGGAATCAAGAGAAAACGAAATCAGGAATAATATTAATCAAGCGGAAGAGATGCGTGTTAAGGCAGAAGCTTCACAAAAAGAAATGCAGGAAGCACTGGCTGGTGCCAGGAAAGAAGCCCAGGATATTGTTAATAATGCCGCCAAGGTAGGAGAAGATACCAAAAACAGTATTATCGCCGAGGCAAATAAATCGGCCCAAAGCCTTATTGATAGAGCACATGAAGAGATTCAGCGCGAAAAAGAGCAGGCACTGGCTGAGATTCGGAATGAAGTGGCGGAGTTAGCTGTTTTGGCTGCAGGACAAATTATTGGCAAAACAATTACCGCGGATGAGCAAAAAAAGCTGATTGACCAATACATCCAAGGGGTAGGCGGTATACAATGATTAATAAAACTATCGCACGAAGATATGCCCAGGCCATTTTTGCTATTGCCCAGGAACAAAACCAAATAGAAGCATATGCCCGAGATTTAGAAAGAGTGATCCAGCTTATTGAAAACAATGAGGATCTAAAAAATCTCATCTATGGTCGCTTTGTACCCTTGAACGGCAAAAAAGAGGTCGTCTCAAAAATCATTGATGGGGTAAACCCCATGGTAGCTAACTTTATTTATTTGGTCCTGGATAAATCACGGGAAAATTATCTCGTCGCAATCCTCGATGTGTTCAATGAATTGGTGGCTGAGAAAAATATGATTGTGCAGGCTCAGGTGCGGGCAGCTGCTCCTCTTACAAAAGCGCAGGTACAAAAACTGGAAGAAAAACTGTCCCAAATTTCAGGCCGCAACGTAAAGGCTCAGGTGCAGGTGGAGCCATCTTTGCTCGGAGGCATTTCTGTGCGCATCGGGGACACGGTATACGACGGCAGTATTATAAAAAAATTAAGTTTGTTAAAAGAACACCTCCAACAAAATTCTGTTGGGAAGATAGGGGTGAGGCAATAAATGAGCATCAGACCTGAGGAAATAAGTTCGATTCTTAAGCAACAAATAGAAAACTATCAAGCTGATGTTGATGTTTCTGAAACAGGAACCGTGATTACCGTGGGAGACGGTATTTGCCGCATCTATGGCATGGAAAATGCCATGGCCGGGGAGTTGGTGAGGTTTTCCAATGGTGTTTCCGGCATGGTGCAAAACTTGGAAGAAGATAATATCGGATGTGTTATTCTTGGTCCCTTTACGGACATTCGTGAAGGGGATGAAGTAAGACGTACGGGAAGAATCATGGAAGTTCCCGTTGGAGATGCTTTGATTGGGCGGGTTGTGAATCCCCTGGGTGAGCCATTAGACGGGAAGGGCCCCATTCAAACAGACACTTATCGTGCGGTGGAATCTCCGGCACCTGGGGTTGTGTCCCGTCGTTCTGTCTATGAACCACTGCAAACGGGGTTAAAGGCCATCGATGCCTTGGTGCCCATTGGCCGGGGTCAACGTGAGTTAATTATTGGAGACAGACAAACGGGTAAAACGGCTGTGGCTATTGACACCATCATCAACCAAAAAGGCAAAGGCGTTATTTGCATTTATGTTGCCATTGGGCAGAAAGCATCTACAGTGGCCAGCGTGGTTAACCGGCTGGAACAACACGGAGCGATGGAGTATACGATCGTAGTTTCCGCGGCTGCCAGTGAACCTGCCCCCCTTCTTTATATTGCCCCTTATGCCGGAGCTAGTATGGGCGAACATTTTATGTACAACGGCGGCCATGTCCTGATTGTCTATGATGATCTTACTAAACAAGCGGCTGCCTATCGTGAACTTTCTTTGCTGCTTAAAAGGCCTCCCGGACGTGAAGCTTTTCCCGGGGATGTTTTTTATCTCCATTCCCGGCTCCTAGAGCGGTCTGCTAAATTAAACGATGAATTAGGAGGCGGGTCAATGACCGCTTTGCCGATTATTGAAACCCAGGCAGGCGATGTGTCCGCCTATATTCCTACTAACGTAATTTCTATTACCGATGGACAGATCTTCCTGGAAACAGACCTTTTTCATGCCGGGGTACGTCCCGCGATTAACGTGGGGATTTCTGTATCCCGGGTAGGGGGATCTGCCCAGGTCAAGGCGATGAAACAGGTAGCAGGCCGTTTACGTATGGATTTAGCTCAGTATCGGGAATTAGCAGCTTTTGCTCAGTTTGGTTCCGACCTGGACAAGGTGACCATGGCTACATTGTCCCGGGGGGAAAGAATGGTAGAAATTCTCAAGCAAGATCAATATGCCCCGATGGCCGTGGAGGATCAGGTGGTTGTAATCTACGCTGCGGCTAACGGTTTCTGTGATGATATATCTGTCGACCGGATCTCGGATTTTGAAAAAGGGTTTTTATCCTATCTCAAAGCTAATCGCGGGGAGATTCTTACAACCATCGAGCAGGAAAAGAAATTATCCGATGAAACCATAGAAAAATTAAGAACGGCTATTGAAGAATTTAAAAAGACCTTTGTGTAAATCCCAAGTAAATGTTTGTCGTTTACGCCAACAAACTGTATAAGGTGGTGAAACAGTATGGCGAATGCACGGGAAATCAGGCGGCGGATTCGCGCCATCAAGAATATGCAGCAGATTACCAAGGCTATGAAAATGGTATCCGCCTCCAAGTTAAGAAAAGCCCAGGCGAATGTGGTGGCTGCCCGCCCCTATGCCCAGAAAATAAGAGAAGTTTTAGGTCATCTTGCCGGCAGTTCTCAAGGATATACCCATCCTTTCATGGAAGAGCGGGAAACGAAAAGAATTGGTCTGGTAGTTATTACCGGAGACCGAGGTCTGTGCGGAGGATTTAATAACAATGTGATTCGCATGACAGAACATTTTATAGCCGAGCAAGACCAAGAATCAGCATTGATTGCGGTAGGCAGCAAAGGACGGGATTATTTTAGAAGACGGGGTGTGGAAATTACTGAGGAGTACACTAATATCGGCGATAACCCCACCTTTATTCAGGGTAAAGAATTGGCAAAGCGTATAATGGCTTTGTATCATGAGGGCGTTTTTGACGAGATTTATCTCATGTTTACGGAGTTTAAGTCGGCAATGTCCATGAAACCCATGTCTTTGAAGCTCCTGCCTATCCAACCGGAGGGAAATGGCAACTTAGATGAGGTTGAATATATCTATGAACCTTCAGAGGGAGAAGTTATGGAGCGTCTGCTCCCCTCTTATGTGGAAACCATTGTATACCGGGCTTTATTGGAATCAAAAGCAAGTGAGCACGGGGCTAGAATGACTGCCATGAGTTCAGCCACAGATAATACTGAGGAGATTATTGCAAAACTAACCTTGAATCTGAACCGTGCCCGTCAAGCGGCTATTACAACGGAAATTTCAGAAATTGTTAGCGGTGCGGCGGCACTGCAATAATCAACCCGTGATCAAGTGATATGTAAGGGAGGTTTAAGATAGTGGCAATCGGAAAAGTCAGGCAAATCATTGGCCCGGTAGTAGATATCGAATTTCCTGCCGGCCAGCTTCCGGATATATATAATGCGATAACGATTAAAGAGGGCGATCGACTCAATATCACCTTGGAGACTATGCAGCACTTGGGAAATGACACGGTGCGCTGTGTCGCCCTTTCCTCAACAGATGGACTGCAAAGAGGAGTGGAGGCCAATGATGAAGGCCATCCCATTTCTATTCCCGTGGGCAGGGCAACCTTAGGCCGCATGCTGAGCGTGATTGGAGATCCTATTGATGGGATGGGTCCTGTTGAGTCTACGGAAACCTTGCCCATTCACCGGGCAGCACCTACCTTTGAAGAATTGGAACCTTCCACGGAGATCTTGGAAACAGGAATTAAAGTGGTAGATCTTCTGGCCCCTTATGCCAAAGGAGGTAAGGTGGGTCTTTTTGGTGGTGCCGGTGTAGGGAAAACAGTTTTAATTATGGAGTTAATTCGTAATATTGCCTACGAACACGGAGGTTTCTCCGTTTTTGCCGGAGTGGGAGAACGTACCCGGGAAGGAAACGATCTCTGGAATGAAATGAAAGAATCCGGGGTTATTGACAAAACCGCTCTGGTATTTGGACAAATGAATGAACCCCCCGGAGCCCGCTTGCGCGTGGGACTCACGGGGTTAACCATTGCCGAATCCTTTAGGGATGGTGAAGGTCAGGACGTACTGCTCTTTGTTGATAATATTTTCCGCTTTACCCAGGCAGGCTCCGAGGTATCGGCACTTTTGGGACGTATGCCTTCGGCTGTGGGTTATCAGCCCACCCTTGCAACAGAAATGGGTAATCTTCAGGAAAGGATTACCTCGACCAAAAAAGGTTCCATTACTTCCGTACAAGCCATCTATGTACCGGCGGACGATCTCACCGACCCTGCTCCGGCTACGGCTTTTGCCCACCTGGATGCAACAACGGTACTATCACGACAAATTGTTGAGCTGGGCATTTATCCGGCAGTTGATCCCTTGGACTCCACTTCACGCATTTTAGATCCCAGAATTTTAGGGGAGGAGCATTATCAGGTGGCCCGAGCAGTGCAAGGGGTGCTCCAACGGTATACGGAGTTACAGGATATTATCGCTATTTTGGGTATGGATGAGTTAGCGGAAGAAGATAAGATTATTGTAGCTCGGGCACGTAAGATTCAGAGATTCTTATCTCAGCCTTTCCACGTAGCAGAAGCTTTTACATCAACACCGGGAAAATATGTTCCTTTAAAAGATACGATCAAAGGTTTCAAGGAAATCATTGACGGGAAACATGATGACTTGCCTGAACAGGCCTTCTTGATGATGGGAACCATTGAAGATGTGGTGGAAAATGCCAAACGGCTTGAAGGACGTGGTTAAAAATGGCGGAGAAGTCCATTCAACTTGATGTTGTCACTCCAGAAAAAAAGGTTTGTTCCCAAGAGGTGGAATCCTTGGTCGTGCCGGCTACAACAGGCTATTTAGGGGTTTTGCCCAATCATGCTCCTTTAATTACTGCTTTGGATATTGGTGTTGTAAGATTTACTCAAGATGGCAAATCCATCAAAATGGCCGTCAACGGCGGTTTTCTGGAAGTAAAGGATAATAAGGCGGTTATCCTGGCTGATACGGCGGAATTAGGTGATCAAATCGATCTTGCCCGCGCCGAAGAGGCCAAAGAAAGAGCCCTGCGTCGTTTAACGGAAAGACCGGCTGACCTTGATGTGATACGAGCAGAATTAGCCCTAAAACGAGCGCAGAGCAGAATTAAAGCGGCAAAATAACGACATATAAAAAAGATGAATAATCCCCTGTCTATCCCCTTCTTTGAGGGGAAGATTAGGGGATTTTTTGGTATATTCTTTTTCTTCAATGGTAAGGATAGTGAGAAATACGATTGAGGAAAGAGGAACGTTATGAAGATTAAGCAGAAAAAATATTTTGTGATTTTAATCGGGATGATTGCATTTGGCTATTCTATCAATTATTATTACTTTAGCACAAAACCAACTGCGAATATAACCTATGCTTCTATGGAATCGTCTTTGGAACAACTTAACGCAACTTTTGCGGAAGCGAAACTTCAGGGATGGGGCAAGGTGCAGGATGCATTTTCTACCCCGGAAGAACTGGCATCATATGGTGCTAAAATCCAGGAAATTATGGGCTTAATGGATCCGATAACTACAGAAGATGCTTCCGGCGACAGCTTTCGCAGCTTTAAGCTTAAGGGGAAAATTGCAAAAAATTATGAAGCTGAAGTTGTTTTTCAATCATTGACGGACACAAAAAACTTAGAAGAAACGTATTTAATTATAAGTATGGTGGATCGTCGTGGTACTGGTTTTTTGGACGAGATGCATGAGAAAATTAATAGGTCATTTCAGTTGTTTGATCAGAAGCCTAAAATAAATCAATTGTTGATTAGTTATTATCCGGGACAATTGTCTCCCCAAGTCTATCATAACAAGATCAATGAAATTTTTTCCACCTTGGGTGGCAGTATAAATGGGGAAGCTCAGGAAGATAATTATCTGAGTAAAACCGGTTATGTACCAAACCTGGGAGAATCATTACAGGTAATTGATCAGGATGTTAATTTGCAGGTAGCCATGTTTTATGATGAGTGGGCGGATCGAACATATCTGTATTTGGGTTCTCCGCTGATCTATGCGGATTATTAGTAAAAACCACCAAGGGAATATTTTTTGCGTATAATTTGTGCTAGACGTAGTGAAATGCAAGCAGGAGGGAACGGGAATTTGGAGAGAATAGTAACCGAAGGGGGCATCCCATTAAAAGGAACGGTTCAAATTAGTGGCGCGAAAAATGCAGTTTTGCCGGTGATTGCCGGTGCCATCCTGTCCGAGGAAAAGTGTCAGCTGCATGACATCCCTGACCTAGCGGATGTCTATAATATTTGTGAGGTATTAAGTTCTTTAGGCGTGGATACAAGTTTGCGGGATCATAAGTTGATGGTGGATGCAGCGGAAATATTGGATTATAATGCGCCCCATGATTGTGTACGCCGTATGCGTGCCTCATTTTTAGTTATGGGGCCGTTGCTGGCTCGTCTGGGACGAGCCCGCATGTCACTGCCGGGGGGATGTGCTATTGGCAGTCGTCCCATTGATCTTCATTTAAAGGGCTTTGAAGCCCTTGGGGCCGATATAACCATTGGCCATGGTTATATTGAAGCCAGGGCTAAAAGATTAATCGGAAATCGCATTTATTTGGATTTCCCCAGTGTCGGTGCTACAGAAAACATTATGATGGCAGCGACATTGGCCCAAGGAACAACCACAATCGAGAATGCGGCTGAAGAACCGGAGATTGTGGATTTAGCGAATTTTCTAAATGCTATGGGGGCAAATGTTAAAGGTGCCGGAACCAAGGTGATTCGTATTGACGGAGTAAAACATCTTAATGGTGTTCACCATACCGTGATTCCCGATCGGGTAGAAGCAGGTAGCTTTATGGTTGCTGCTGCGGCCACGGGAGGCAACGTACTCATTAACAATGTCATTGAGGATCATTTAAAATCAGTTGTGGCGAAATTAAAGGAAACAGGGGCCCAGGTGCTGGAAGAAGGGGACGGACTCAGGGTCATCGGTGTCCCAGAGGTGATTCCTGTTGATATTAAAACCTTACCTTATCCCGGTTTCCCAACGGATATGCAGGCGCAGTTTATGGCTTTGATGACTTGTTCTAAGGGAACCAGTGTTGTTACAGAAACTGTGTTTGAAAATCGTTTCATGCATGTAGCCGAATTAAATCGTATGTCGGCAAATATAAAAATTGAAGGACATAGTGCCGTGGTTAAAGGGGTCAATAATTTAACCGGTGCCGATGTCAAAGCAACAGATCTGCGAGCCGGTGCCGCCCTAGTGATTGCCGGCTTGATGGCAGAAGGAAAAACAACCATCGGCTGTATTCATCATATCGACCGGGGATATGAAAATTTGATCAGCAAAATGCAATCATTAGGGGCCAATATCACCCGGGAGTAGTTAGGTGGCAAGAATGGTAATATGACAAAAAGCCATTGGCTTTTAGGCATATTACCGTTTTTTTTTCATAAGGATATTTATAAGGTTTTTATCGGGAGATGAGGAATGAAAAGGTTTTCACTCTTTTTGCTCTTTCTCTTTGCCTTGGGGACATTTTTGCTGCTAAAATTTTTTGGTCCTTGGGAATCCGAAAACATGGGAGGACCCTTGATTCGTGTTTATCTCACGGGAGAAAATAAAACTGTGCACATGCCTTTGGAAGAATATTTAGTAGGCGTTTTAGCGGCTGAGATGCCTGCGTGCTTTGAGGAAGAGGCACTTAAAGCTCAAGCCGTTGCAGCGAGAACCTACGCTTTGCAAAAACAGGAGGCCTCTCAGAGCGCCCCCAATCCCTTCCACCCGCAAAGTGATGTTTGTATCAATCCCAGTCATTGCCAAGGCTGGTTATCATCTCAAGAAATGAAAGCGAAATGGGGTTGGTTAAAATATCGGGAATACGAAAGAAAGCTCAGACGTGTCCTGGGGGAAACCCATGGCCTGGTAGCAAAATTTGAGGGGAAATTGATTGATCCGGTATATCATTCTACTTGCGGGGGGAGGACCGAAAATGGGGCTGAAATATGGACTAATGATGTACCTTATTTAACCTCCGTATCCTGTGCACTGGATCAGGAATCCCCCAGGTATCAAGGAGCAACCACCGTACCTATCAATGAGTTTTTAAAAAAACTGAATTTAGAGGCACAAGGCAATAATTTTTCAGCAGCGTCTCTGGGCCTGCGGGAAAAAACTGCGTCCGGACGTGTTAAAAGTATCAATGTTTTAGGCCACACCTTCACCGGAAGTGAGATACGCAGTAAATTTGCCTTAAATTCTACCAACTTCACATGGACTGTGCACGAAGATAAAATTGTTTTTCGCACCATCGGGTACGGCCATGGGGTGGGCCTGTGTCAGTATGGTGCCCATGGGATGGCAAAAAAAGGAGCTACGGCACAAGAAATCTTACACCATTATTATCAGGGCATTACCTTGGATAAAATATATTAAATTGGCGAGATCCTCTTTTGCACGTATAATTTAACCAATAAATGGTTAAATAGTGGAGGAGAGGTGATTTTTTATGTTTGATATGAAAAAAATAAAGATAAAAACTGTCATCACTGGGATTGCCCTTGGGATCTTTGTGATTTTGTCCCTGGGGGGAATTTTCTATGAGGCTACCTATCAGGAAAATCAGGAGGATCAAGATAATAATGAAACAAGCGTAAACATAGTAGAAAAATCTTTAGAAAAGAATCAGATTATCCTGGATCCTCATCGGGAGAAAGAGACAATACCTGCCTTAGCACTGGAAGAAAAGGTTCCCGAGATAAAACCCTCCGCTGGAAAAGAGCATGAGGAAGAGCAGACCCAGGCATGGTCGGATATGTTAATGGATTGGCCGGGTCCGGGAGAGGTTATCGGGGAATACGGCTTTGGCTATGCGGAAACTTTTCAAGATTATCGATTTCATAGTGGTATTGATATCGCCCTGCCCCATGGATCTGAGGTGCAGGCAGCTTTGCCGGGTACCGTAGAGAGGATTTCAGAAAATCCCTGGTGGGGTTATGAACTAGTGATCCGGCATGGACCGGATTTGAAAACGATCTACAAAGGGATAAAGCCCATAAAAGATGAAGCCGGTTACCAAGTGGCAAGGGGTGAGATAATTGGGTTGGTCTTGCCCCAGATTAAATATGAAGGGACCATGCAACCTCATGTGCATTTTGAAATTCATCAGTCCGGGGCCGCAATAGATCCCAGGGAAAAACTAAAATAAAATTAAGAAGAAGCATATTCGCTTTAACTTAGAGGTAAAGAACTAAGAAGCCTGACGGCTTTTTGGTTCTTTTTTTGTCTTATCGCCAATATATATTTAAAAAAGACGGTAGGGGAGGCTAGTTTATGCAGGACTACATTCAAAAGCGGGTGCTGGAAATTAGCCAATATATTTTAGAGTCATCAGCGACGGTGAGGCAAACTGCGTCTGTATTCGGTGTCAGTAAAAGTACCGTTCACAAAGATGTGACTGAGCGGTTACCTTTAATAAACGAAATGATCGCAGCTCGCGTCAGGGAAATTTTGGATACCAATAAAGCAGAACGGCATCTACGGGGAGGTGAAGCAACAAAAAAAAAATACAGCTCGAGAAAAAAACAAAATAATAAAGAAAAGAAATAAACCAAAAATAGAGGATTTTCTTTGTAAAAAAAGAATATTTTGCACAAACTGCACTCTTTGGTTTATAATAGTAATGTTCAGATAAGATGATAATGGTTAAAATCGAAGGCGTGGCCTTCGTTTTTGCATGAATAAAATGGGACAAGCTAAGAAATGGCATGAAAGGAAGAAAAAACATGTTTAGTCGTTTTAATTTTGGAAATGATTTGGGAATTGATTTAGGGACGGCAACCATTTTAGTATATGTGAAGGGTCGGGGCATTGTCATGAACGAACCTTCGGTAGTAGCTATGGATAGAGAATCGGGCCATATTTTTGCCGTGGGCGAAGAAGCAAGACGCATGTTAGGCCGCACGCCGGGGAATATTGTCGCCGTGCGGCCTCTCAGGGAGGGCGTTATTGCCGATTATGATACGACAGAAAAAATGCTCAGGTATTTTATCACTAAAGCCTGCGGCAGAAAATGGCTTTTTAAACCTCGGGTGATGATCTGTATCCCTTCAGGAGTAACGGGAGTTGAAGAAAGGGCCGTACGGCAGGCCGCCATTTCTGCCGGAGCCCGGCAAGCCTATTTGATCGAAGAGCCATTGGCGGCAGCTTTAGGTGCCGGCTTGGATATTTCTGAAGCGAGCGGGAACATGATTATTGATATTGGCGGCGGGACCACGGATATTGCCGTTCTTTCTTTAGGCGGCATTGTCTGCAGCCAATCCCTGCGCGTTGGTGGCGATAGATTTGATGAGGCCATTGTGCGTTTTATTCGCCGGGAGCATAATCTGATGATTGGCGAACGCACGGCGGAAGAATTGAAAATAGGTGTCGGCACAGCCTATCCTCAAGGTCTCCAGGAAAATAAAATCATGGAGGTACGCGGGCGGGATTTAATCTCCGGTCTACCGAAAACGATTGTGATTTCTTCCCGGGAAAGTTATGAAGCCATTGCCGAAACCATAGACGCGGTGGTAATGGCAGTGAAAGAAGTGCTGGAAAAAACACCTCCGGAATTATCAGCCGATATCATTAATAAGGGCATTGTCATGACTGGTGGAGGAGCCTTGCTGGATGGTTTGGATGTATTGCTTGCCCGGGAAACAGGGCTGCCCGTATATGTCGCTGATGATCCTGTTTCTTGTGTGGCTACCGGTACAGGGAAAGCTTTATCACAGTTGCATGTACTGCAAAAAACAGGAAGCTTTAAAAAAGAATAAAGAAATAAAAAAGCAAGATGTGCACAAAAAAACCCGACTAAAAGGACTCTCTCCCTTGAGAGGAGGCGTCCTTTTTATTATTTCCTCCAACATAATTTTTTCGACAAAATAACAGGATTATTCTTTTATGTGTAGAATTTATGATAGATGTGACTAAATTTCAGGGCTGTGTTTGACAAGGAGCATGCATATGATCATTATCCGACGATTAATGTTTTTTTTCCTCGCCATGTTTTTACTAGGGTTTTATTTTGGACCTCGGGTGTCCGCCAACTTTTTTGCCCCCGGTTCATCAGAAGATCCTTTGGTGACAAAGGGGTGGGTAGATCAATATGCCGCAAGGGAGTTTTCTCCTCTTGAGAAGCGCATCGCATCACTAAACTTAAAATTAGAAAGTTTAAGTGTACGGATCAACGAAATAAAAACCCCCCGTCCTGTAGTTGCATTAACGGTGGGCTCGGTTAAAGGCTTTGTTGATCAGGTGGAACATACTTTAGAGGCGGCGCCTTTTATCATCTCAGGGCGTATTCTTTTGCCCCTGCGTTTTGTTGGGGAAGCATATGGCGTTGATTTTACCTGGGATAATAAGACCAAAAACGTTGTCTATCAATCTCCGAAAGGAAAGGTGATCCTGACCATCGGTGCAAAAACCGCTCAAATTGGAGAAAACCGGCTGGAGTTGGATGTAGCGGGGCAGGTTGTTGCCGGAAGAACCTTTGTGCCCCTACGTTTTATCGGGGAATCTTTGGGAGCCCAGGTCACCTGGTATGGGGCAACGAAACAAGCGATAATAAAATAAGACAAAATACATTTCGAGGAAGGACAGATGGGGAGGCTACAAGTGGAAAAGTTAGATCAAGAAATTTGGGGTAGCGATGAGACATATAAAATTTATGAACCTTCAAAAACTGCGGAGAAAAATGTCAAGTTTTTTTTAGCAATGCTCTTCTGTATGGCATTTTTTCTCTGGAGCGGTTTCCAATTATCATATCTGTATCCATTAGAGATTACGGAAGCACGAGTCGAAACACCTGGGGGGGAAGAATCCCCTCCGGCAATTGCACCTGAAGAAGAAACTAAAGGGAAAGAAATTGTTTTAGTGGTAGGAGGAGACCGGCGTCAAAATGAGGTGGGCCGTACCGATACAATTATCTTGGCCTTTCTGGATCGGGAAGAGAAAACGGTCGGCTTGTTAAGTATCCCCCGAGATACCTATGTCAATATTGTCGGCAAAAACTTAAAAACGAAAATTAATCATGCCTATGCTTATGGGGGCATTGAAATGACCAAAGACACCGTGGAGGAATTTTTAGATATCGAAATAGATCACTACGTGGATATGGATTTTAAGGGCTTTGTCAATCTCATTGACGCTTTAGGCGGCATAGAAATAGATGTAGAAAAGAGAATGTATTATCCGGCAGAAAACATTAACCTGAAAAAAGGCGAACAAAAATTAGACGGAGAACAAGCCTTGGCCTATGTACGGTTTCGCAGTGATGCCATGGGTGATATTGGCCGCGTGGAAAGACAGCTTAAGTTTATTTCTGTGTTAGCGGATCGTATGACCAGTATCAGCACCCTGTGGAAGATTCCCCAATTGGTTGGTGTTTTCCAAGACAATGTGGAAACTGATTTCACCCTGCGCGAAATGCTCTCTTTAGCCAATACTTATAAAAGTTTTGATACGACCCGGTTAAAAACTAGCATGTTACCGGGTGAAGGTGAATATATTAATGGTATCAGCTACTTCATTCATTATCCCAATGGGACTAGGCAGTTGGTAGACAAGCTTCAATCAGGTGCAATATTCAGCGAAAACGAAAGTGAAGATGAACAGGAAGAAACACAAAAGGGGCTGGAATAATGGCTTCATTGGAGATACTGGGCGTCCGCGTGGATAAGGTGGATATGATGGAAGCCCTGTGCCTTGTGGACTCATACATTCAATCAGGGAACTTTCACCATGTGATCACCTTGAATGCAGAGATCATTTATCAGGCACAATTTAACGAAGATCTGAAGGAACTAATTAACGGAGCAAATCTAGTCACCCCTGATGGGGCCGGTATTGTATGGGCTGCCGGGTATCTGGGGGAGCCGGTGAAAGAACGGGTCACCGGCATTGATTTAATGTTGGAGATATGTAAACAAGCCCATCATAACGGTTGGCGCATCTTTTTATTAGGTGGAGCGCCTGGGGTGGCAGAGGAAGCGTCCCAAGCCTTAAGGGAAAAACACCCTAATATTAACATAGTCGGCACCCATCATGGCTATTTTAAAGAAAAAGAAGAAGAAGCGGTCTTGGCTCAGATCAGACAAGCAGAGCCTGATCTGATTTTTGTTGCCTTAGGGGCTCCCCACCAGGAATTTTGGATTCGGGCTCATCGGGAACAGTTGCCGGTGAAGATTGCCATAGGGGTCGGGGGGAGTTTTGATGTGGTCTCCGGCCGGGTAAAAAGAGCTCCCCTATGGATGCAAAAAATGAAATTGGAATGGCTGGCCCGCTTGATTAAGGAGCCATGGCGCTTTAAGAGAATGCTTTCTTTGCCCAAATTTGTGCTGTTGGTGATGAAATCCAAGAGTGAGCTGGAAATAAAGAAAAAATCGGAAAAGAAAAAGAAATTACCCTAAAGATTTAGAGCAACCGTAAAGGTTGTTTTTTTAACGGACAGCTTTTAACCTATAGGTTCGAAATAATGTGGGAAGGTATTTCTTTATTACTCTAAAGCAGCCCCATGGAAAATTCGTCCTTGTAACATTATTCTTTTCCCGATATAATAAAATAAGTTTTCATTCACAATAATAAGATAAAAAATTACCCTGAGCATCACTATCATCAAGGGTTAGCCGGAGCAAAAATAAAAAAACAAAAATATTTTAAAAAAAGTTGCAAGAAAAGATGAACTACCATTGTATATAGTTATAGTAAGGTAAAATACCTTATGAAGACAAATGGTTACCAAGTTTCTAAAGGGGCTAGCCTTTAGACGTTTAGAAAATTTTAATGAAGGGAGTGGTTACAGAAACAACTGGATAGTAAGCTTTTGTTTTTGCAGTAAGGAGAAACCAAAAAAGAAAAAGGGGGATTTACACTTGAATAAGAAGTTACTAACAGTTTTGCTTGTGTTTGCAATGCTGCTTAGCTTCGGAACTGCATCCTTCGCAGCATCCTTCAGCGATACCGCTGATCTAAGCAAAGACACACAAGCAAGTATTGCCAAATTAGTTGCACTGAAAATAATTGATGGTTATCCCGATGGCACATTTAAACCTGCCAATAACATAACCAGAGCCGAATTTGCTAAAATTGCCTGCATCGCAGGGGGCATGGGCGCCAGCGCCGATATGCTTCAAGGAACCGCCTCCGGTTTCAGCGATGTTGCTGCTAGCCAATGGTATACCGGTTATATTAACTTAGCAAGTTCCCAGAACTGGGTTAAAGGTTATCCGGATGGCACCTTCCGTCCTAACAACCAAATTACTTATGCTGAAGTAATCACCGTTTTAGTCCGCATCCTGGGCTATAATGACAACCTGCCTGGTCCCTGGCCGGTAGATTACATCGCCAAAGCCGGTGCTTTAGGCATTACCAGTAACGTATCCTTTAATGCTAATGCACCTGCCACTCGTGCCGATGTAGCTGTTATGGCTGACGAAACCCTGGATTCCACCATTGTGAAATGGGATAATGATACCCAGGATTTTGAAGAACAAGAAAACCGCAGAGGCGATGAAATTACCCTGCTTGACAAAGCCTTTGATACCGCTGTAAACAGTGACTATCTGGTTACCGATGCTGAGAATGATCGCGGTACCTGGAGCATCAAGGTAGAAGGTACCGACGAAGATGAAGACGATTTAAATGGTTGGGTAGACCTGAATGAAAACTGGATGGCTTCCGACGCTTCCTTGCCGAACGGCTTAGTTAACAAAATCGTTGACATTCTTTACAACAGTGATGATGAAGAAGTTCTTTACGTTGAAGTTCGCTCCACTCATGTAACTGCTGATGGTGATGATTGGGAGTATAACGAAAGCAAAGAAGAGTTCAAAATTGACGGCACCAGATATGACAGAGCTGATTATTTTGTAGGCGATGAATATGCTGGCGATGACGAGTATGATGCTGACGGCTACTATCGTGCTTTTATCAATGAAGATAAAGAAGTTTATAAAGTTGCCAAAAGAAGTGACAAAACTCCTGGCATCGTTGAAGAATATGATGACGGCGAATTAACCTTGAAAGACCCGGGCAACTATGGCGACAATGATGAAGCCGAAGACATTGACTTCGAAGATGACGACGTATTGATTGAAAAAGGCGGCGCTTTTGTTGAAGCCTCTGCCTTAGCAGAAAACGATGTCATTTATGTTACCGCTGACCTTTATGGTTATGACTACTACATCGAAGTTGCCGGATCCATTAATAAAACCGGTAAATTAAATTCTTATAAAGTAAGCGGCGACAATGTTACTTCTGTAAGAATTGACGGCACTTCCTATGATGTAGCAGACTATAATTTACTCTCTGATGATGAGGGTGAAGATTTTGACAAACAAATTACCGAGAAAAACCTGGAAGATTTCGATGAAGAAACTATTACCTATTTCTTGAACAAAGCTAATCAGGTATGCATTATCATTACCGGTGAAGCTGGCGAAAGCAAAACCAGAATCTACGGCGTAATCACCGATCTGGGTTATCGTGTAACCAGAGATGGTAATCAAGTTAACTCCATCAAAGTGTTGAAGGCCGACGGTAAGGAAACCACCTATGATGTTGACACTGATGAAGTTGAGATTTATGGTGATGATCTTGACGTTGAAGAATTCATTAAATTCACTGTCAATGAAGACAATGATATTGACGGCTTGACCGTATTGGCTCAATTAGATGGCGATGATGTTGTTGAACCATACATCTCCGATGACGACTACGTTGATGAGGATAACGCTGAGTATATCGGTTCTATCACTGACGGTAACGATGATAACGGCAGAATCAGATTTAATGGCAAATGGCTCACCTTAAATGACAACACTGTGGTCTTTAATGCCGGTAGATTCATTGTTGATGATCCTGAAGTAATCGACAATGATGACCTGGTTGATTGGGCAATGGATGCTGGAACTGTAGCAGCTTACGTTCAATACACTGGTACCAGAGTAGAGTACATCTACGTGAATGATGATGTTACCTCCTCTACCGCTGTTGATTATGCCTTAATTCTGAGCAACTACAGAAGATCTGGGGATAACTGGGTAGAAATCGATGTGAAGGGCGATAGCCAGAACTATGAAGTGAAAAATAATGTTCCTGTAGTAGACGCCATTTACGATTACTCCATCTCCAGCAACAAGTTCTCGGTAGATGCAGATGATCTAGTATTTGATCCTGAGAATATCGATGCAGAGTATAGCATCTATGAAGTACAAGATGTAGACAGAGCCGGCAATGCCATCAAGATGAATGATGAGTGGTTCTACGGTGATGAAGATACTATCATCTATGACTACACCGATTACTATGATGATGGCGACGATCCCTTCTATGTATCTGCAGTAAGAGGAATCAGCAAAGGTGACCTCGTGATCGCAATCATGGATGAAGAAGACGCTGATGTTGTTGATCTGTTCATCGTTGTAACCAATATCGATATCGAACTTTAATTATAATAGACGAAGGGCACAACGATAAGTCATTCGCAAGTTCACTTGCAAAATGGTAAAATTAAAACCCTCATGCTTAACCGCATGGGGGTTTTTTTATGGTGCGCCCCACGCCGCCGACACGCGGGGACAGTCCTTTTGTGTTCTCCTTCTTCTTTGTGTTGATGATTTGGACTTGCCTTGATATGATATTGTAAGGGGTGTGTATATGGCAAGGGTAGCGCGAGAAAAAAGCAGTACCGGAATTTATCACGTGACGTTGAGGGGCATTAATCGTCAAATCATATTTGAAGATGATGAAGATTATCAAAAGTTTCTTTGGACAATAACAGATACCAAAGGAAAAAGCGGTTATGAAATATATGCTTATTGTTTAATGAGCAATCATATTCATTTATTATTAAAGGAAACCAGGGAAGAACTTGGGATAGTATTTAGAAGAATTGGGGCCAGTTACGTTCACTGGTATAATTGGAAGTATAAGCGCCGAGGCCATTTGTTTCAGGCCCGCTATAAAAGTGAAGTAGTTGAAACGGATAGTTATTTTCTAACAGTGCTTCGCTACATTCACCAAAACCCATATAAGGCGGATATTGTAAAGAATATTGCCGATTACCCATGGAGCAGCTATGATGAATATATAGGAGTGCCACGAATTTGTGATGTAGAATTTGCACTCAATATGTTCTCGACCGACAGAGTAAATGCGTTAAAAAGGTTTAGGGACTTTAATTTAGTGGATAACCAGGATAAGTGCCTAGACTATGATCAAGATGTCAGGCTAAACGATACTGAGGCCAAAAATTTTATTAGGAGCATTTCCGGTGTCCAAAGTCCTACGGAGGTGGCGCTTTTTGAAAAAGGAGAACGTAATGAAGTTATCAAAAAGTGTAAGGCCAAGGGTTTGTCTATTAGGCAAATAGAGCGGCTAACTGGCGTTAGTTTTGGTGTGATACGAGCTATATAATAGTGGAAGGGGACGTCAGACTGGGGAACACAGGAAACACGGGAACACAAAGGAACTGTCCCCGCGTGTTAGGAAAATGCCTCGTTTTTATTTTTCCGGTGCTAATTGCTTTTCATGGATCATTTCCACCGTATCTTTGGGGTCCATATCGGATTGTATTTTTCTATTAAGATCCTTCAGGGCAATGGTAAGCCATATTCCCGTGATTATGGTGGAGACAAGGTCCGCCACTGGTCCCGAAGCAATCACTCCGTCCAGGCCAAAATATCTGGGTAGAATCAGCAACATGGGGATGAAAACTAATAGCTGTCTGGAGAGGCTTAAAACCATCGCCGTCACCGGCCTACCGATGGCTTGAAAGAAGCCGGCACTGATAATTTGGAAACCAATAATAGGTAGAAAAATCAAAAAGTACACTATGGCTTTGCTGCCAAACTCAATCAGCTCTTGGTCGGTGCTGTTGAAGATAGCAATAAGCTGGGTCGGGAATAACCTGGTAATAATGAAGCCCAGAATTGCAATAGCCGTGGCTGCGATAATTGAATATTTAAGTAATTCTTTGACCCGAGCATATTTTCTCGCCCCATAATTATAGCCGATCAAAGGTTGGGCCCCGGTATTAATACCCATAATGGGCATCATGATCAGGGACACGAGGGCGAGAACGATGCCCATGCCGGAAATTGCCATATCCCCACCATAAGTGCGCAGGCTGGTGTTCATCACCGCATTGAGCAGACTATGAGCCAGCTGCATGGCAAAGGGGGAGAGTCCAAAATACATAATGGAAAAACTGAGTTTAGGATCAATTCTTAGATATTCTTTCCGAATTTTTAGTTCACCCTTGCCTAGAGCAAAATGAGTAACAATCCAGATAGCAGAAATACCTTGAGAAATAATTGTTGCGATACCTGCACCTTTCATGCCCCAGCCCAAAACAGAAATAAAGATGGGAGAAAGAATAATATTGGAAACTGATCCCATGAGCATTGTCACCATCGCTTTTTTGGGCTTGCCTTCGGCTCTGAGGAAATTATTCATTCCAAAGCCCATTAATCCTATCACGGTTCCTAAAAGCACGATGCTTAAATATTCTTTGGCGTAAGGCAGCACCTGTTCACTAGCACCAAATAGTCTCAGCATGGGATCTATGAAATGGAGACCTACCACGGTAATGACCAAAGAAATCAGAATCAACAAAAGCACAGTGGTACCGATAATCTTTTCCGCCTCATCCTTTTTATTTTGTCCTAAACGGATTGAAACCAGGGTAGTGGCACCCATGCCGATCATAAAACCAAAAGCCATTTGAACCATCATCGCGGGAAAAGCAACGGTAATGCCGGCAATACCCAAAGAACCGACACTATTACCGATAAAGATTCGGGAAATTACATTATACATAGCTTGGACTAACATGCCTACTGTCGCCGGAATAGAAAAACGTATCAATAGTTTTAGGGGCTGGTCCAACCCCAGTTTTTCTGTTGTATCCATTTATACCTCCAATTAGATCAAAAAATTACCAAGGGAGTAAGAGAAATAATAATTACTAAAACAGTATACTAATTTAGTATATCACAAGCAAGAAAATATTGTTGTCCGCGCCTAAATATTTGTGATCGTAGGTGAATTCATAATTTCATTATTGACATGAAATAAGGTATGCAATAAAATAGTCATGTATAACCGACCCGCTGGTCGGTTATACATTATAGGTTAAAATTTCCCGAGAAAAAATGTGGAAAGCGAGGGTAACGGCGTTGGCAAGAAAGAGATTTAAAATGTTTGCAGCACTATTTATATGTCTGAGCACCATGGCTTTTTTAGGATGTGGGGCCCAGGAAACGGGAACAGAACAGCTGGAGGAAGAAAGAGCCGTACTGGTAGAAACAGGAGAGGTTGTTACCGGTGATATTTCCAGCATGGCAACGGTAAGTGGCAAACTTTCCGCTAATTTGGAAGTCAATATTGTGCCTAAAATGTCCGGTAAGGTTGCTCAAGTGAATTTTCAGGTGGGGGATCAGGTAAGAAAAGGAGATGTGATCCTCCGACTAGAGACAACGGAGCTTCAGGCCCAATTGAATCAGGCCAAAGCTGCTTTGGCCTCGGCTCAGGCAAATTATGATAATGCCGTTGCTAATTTGGAACGCACGAAGATTCTATATGAACAGGGTGCTGTTTCCCAGCAGGAATTGGAAAGAGCTCAAACTATGGTTGCTACGGGCAGTACCGATAGCGCAAAAGCAGCGATACAATTGATAGAAACCCAAATTGCCAATGCTGTAGTTACTGCACCGACAAATGGTATTGTTTCCGCTCGGATGGTTGAGGTTGGGGAGATGGCAACCATGGCGCCCGTGATGACGATTGTGAACATAAATCCCATCCTAGTGGAAGCAAATGTAATTGAAGGGTATATCAATAAATTGAAAGAAGGTCAAAAGGTAAGTACCTATGTTACGGCCGTAAGTAGTGAACCCTTTACCGGGACCATTGACACCATCAACCCCACGGCCGATATTCAGAGCAACACTTTTCCGATTAAGGTTAGTATCTCCAATGATCAACATATATTAAAGCCGGGGATGTTTGCCGAAATGAAGCTGGTCCTGGAGACGCAAAAGGGTGTACTGTTGATACCAAAACAAGCTGTAACGGAAAGAGATGGACACCAATATGTCTATAAAATTGAAGACCAGAGAGCTGTGGAAACAGAAATTACTACCGGGTTGGAAGATGACAATCAAATCCAGGTACATTCCGGCTTAGCAGAAGGGGACCAAATTGTTTTAAGCGGGCAAAACAAACTGCAAAATGGCTCCCTGGTAACAACATCGGGAGGACTTTAATCCATGAAGATTATCGAAACTTCTGTTAGACGTCCAGTTACCATTGCGATGTTGATCTTGGCTATTGTGTTGGTGGGTATTGTTTCCTTATCAAGATTATCCATAGATCTCTATCCCAAAATGGATCTGCCCTATGCTGTGGTTGTAGCGCAATACTCAGGGGCAGGTCCGGGAGAAGTAGAGTCCACGGTCACTGAGCCCCTGGAAGATGTGTTGAGTACGGTGGAGCATGTAAAAAACGATATCTCCACGTCCTCTGCCGGTCAGTCCATCGTGATCATCGAGTTTAATTACGGCACCGATATTAATTTCGCTACCCTGCAGATGCGGGAAAAGGTTGATTTGATCAAAGGCATGCTGCCTGATGATGTGGACAATCCGATGGTAATGAAGGCGGATCCTTCGATGATGCCGGTGATCCAATTGGGCTTGTCCGGTGGTAAAGACCTGAAAGAATTAAAAGACATCGGGGAAAATGTGATTAAACCCCGCCTGGAAAGACTGTCTGGTGTGGCCTCCGTGGCTGTAACAGGCGGATATACCAGGGAGATTCAAATTTTAACCGATCCGGTGAAAATGGACGCTTACGGTGTAGGCCTAGATCAAATCACTCAGGCCTTACGCGCCGAGAATATGAATGTAGCCAGTGGTAAGGTGACAGAAGGCAATAAAGAGCTCTTTGTGCGTACCATGGGTCAATTTAAAACCCTGGATGATATTAAACATCTGCGTATCGGACTTGCCGGGGGAAAATCCATTACTCTGGCCGATATTGCTCAAGTAAAGGATGGCTTTGCTGAGCAGACTCAAATCAGTCGTATGAATGGAGTACCCAGTGTATCCATTAGTGTCCAGAAACAGAGTGAGGCGAATACGGTTCAGGTGTCCGACCTGGTACAAAAGGAAATGGTTTCCTTGACCCAGGAGATTCCGGGAAACATACAAGCTGTAACTGTCTTTGACCAGGCAACCTTTATCCGCCAATCAATTAATACCTTATCATCCCATGCCATTGAGGGTGGATTGTTGGCTGTTATCATTGTTTATTTATTTTTGCGTAGTATCCGCAGTACCATCATTATCGGTCTATCATTACCGATCTCCATCATCGGGATCTTTTCCTTATTATATGCCGGGGGCATGACACTGAATATGATGTCCTTGGGAGGGTTAGCCTTAGGATTGGGGCATTTGATCGACTGTTCCATTGTCGTGTTGGAGAGCATCTATCGCTACCGCCAAAACGGCTACTCGATGAAAGAAGCTGCTGTGCAAGGTGCCAGTGAGGTGGGGATGCCGGTGGTGGCATCTACCCTTACCGTTGCCGTGGTGTTTTTGCCCATGGTTTTCGTAGAAGGTTTGTCTTCCAGGCTCTTTCGGGAACTGGCTTTAACGGTGGTTTCCTCCCAGGGGGTGGCGCTCTTGGTGGCGGTAACCTTAGTACCCATGCTTTGTTCGAAATTTTTAGTGGTTCGTGAACATCAAGATCCATTACTCGACTCCGCAACAACTAAGAAAACAAAAACCGGCCCCTTTAAAAAGGTCGAAGCCGGATATGGCAAATTACTGGCTTGGTCTTTAAAACATCGCAAAACAGTAGTTATAAGCGTTGGCGCCATTATGGTCGCCAGCCTGGCATTGATTCCTTTTATCGGTACGGAGTTTTTGCCTAAATCCGATACCGGTGAATTATCTATCACTATGGAACTGGATAAGGGCACCGTTTTGGGAGAAACAGATCGCATGACCGCAGCCATGGAAGCGGAATTGGCAGAGATTCCGGAGATTGAGACGGTATTTGTCAGTGTCGGCGGAGCGGACATGATGGGCACATCGGCCTCAGAAGTAGCCCGCTTACAGGTTCAACTGGTTTCTTTAGATGAGCGGCAACGGAGCACCGATCAGGTTGCCGATGCTATCCGGGAACGAGTCAAGGACATCCCCGGTGCAGAGATTTCGGTGACAGTAAGTGATGGCATGAGCATGGGTGCGATGTCCGGTGCCCCTATCTCCATTACCTTAAAGGGAGACGATCTGGATGTCTTAAAAGAGATGGCTGAGGAGATACGGCAATTAGTAAGCTCCGTACCGGGAACACGGGAAGTGGAGTCCAGTATGACTATTGGACGGCCGGAACTGCAAATTGAGGTTAACCGAGACCGGGCTGTGGGGTATGGGATTAGCGTAGCTCAAGTAGCTTCGGCGGTACGTACTGCTTTTGACGGGAATGTAGCGACCCAATATCGTAGCGGGGGAGAAGAATATAATATTCGCGTAATTCTCCCCGAGGAATACCGACAAAACATTCAGGATCTCCACAATGTTAAGATCGTCACACCCACAGGTATCCGTGTCCCTCTAGCGAATTTGATTACCACCAAAACGGATCTTGGACCCACCCAGATTGATCGGGAAAATCGCAGCAGGGTTGCCACCATCACCAGTCAAATCAGTGGGCGGGATTTAGGGAGCATTACCCAGGAAATCGAAGAGAAACTGCATGATTTTACTTTACCCCAAGGTTATAGTACAGAAATTGGCGGAGAAAACGCTGAAATGGTAGAGTCCTTTAGCAGTTTGTTTTTGGCCTTAATATTAGGTATGATTCTTACCTACATGGTGATGGCCGCCCAATTTGAGTCTTTGATGTATCCCTTTGTGATTATGTTTACCGTGCCTACCATGTTGGTTGGTGCGATTATTGGATTATTCCTTACCGGGAGAAGCATTAGCGTGGTCGTATTTATCGGTATGATAATGCTGGTGGGGATTGTGGTTAACAATGGGATTGTCTTGGTGGATTATATTAATGTATTGCGTCGGCGCGGCCTTGAGATGACGGAAGCGATTAAAAAAGCCGGTCCCATTCGCCTGCGCCCTGTGATGATGACGGCTTTGACCACAGCCATAGCCATGGTGCCGTTAGCCTTAGGGATCGGAGAGGGAGCAGAATACCAGGCCCCCATGGCGACAGTTGTTGTCGGTGGGTTAACCACCTCCACCATATTCACCTTGGTTTTTGTGCCGGTGATGTATTCTTTGATTGATGATGCTAGTAACTGGATTAAAAGAAAATTAGGCAGAAAGACTCAAAAACAACAAATTGGCGAAGGAGAGGTTGTGTAATATGAAAAAGAAATGGGTGCGGAGTATGGTGCTTGGCCTAATCTTAGCTGTGTCCACGACATGGATTGCCCTGGGGGACGAGGCGGTATCAGAAGAAAAGACCGCCCCGGAAGTCAGGAAACTAAGTTTAGAGCAGGCTATTGAAGTGGCAATGCAGGATAATCACCAGGTGGAATTAGCAGCCATCGATGTTGAAAAAGCCCAATTATCATTTGAACAAGCGGAGTTTGCCAAGAATAAGATGCTCAATAGTAGTGCCTTGCCTAATCCGGAACGCAGGGACCAAAATCAATCCATGATCATTGATGTTGTACCGGCGAACGCGTTAGCGGCTAAAAATATCGCAGAAACCAAGAAAACCTATACGGAAAATAACATCAAGTTTGGTGTAGAATCCGCTTATTACGGCTTGCTTCAGGCTGAAAGAATGTTGACGGTGTCCCAATCTGCCTTGAACCGGGCCCAGGAACAATTAAAAGTAGCCCAGGCTAAGTTTAAAGCAGGAGCCGTGGCCAAAATTGAGGTGATATCTGCAGAAGCACAATTAAAAGCTGCCCAGGCCGAGGTCAATCAAAGCAAAGCTAATGTGGAAAAAGCCCGCATGGCATTTAATAAAACCTTAAGATTGGATTTGGATACTCCGATCGTCTTAACGGATCAATTTAATTTCACTCCGGTAGGAACCATTGATTCGGCAGCGGTTTTTGCGGAAATGAAAAATAAAGATTTGTCCTATGTGGCAGCCCGGGAAAGCTATCAGATGAATAAGGTAAATTGGGACCATCACCAAACGTATTATACGCCCAATACCTTTGTTTATCGAGATGCAAAATTCAAAATAAAGGAAGCCCAGGTTAATCTGGATCAAGAGCAGGCTGCTCTGGAGATGAATATTAAAAATGCTTATCTCGATCTCAAAACGGCAGAGGAAAACTATCAGGTGTTTACAAAAAGCCTGGAACAGGCCAAAGAGGCTTTTCGTTTAACCAAGCTCCGTTATGATGTGGGCATGGTTACCGGATATGATGTATTGAGCGCCGACGGGGCAATTCAGCAAGCTGATTTAGGTTTATTGAATGCTTTATACAATTATAATCTAGCCAAGGCGAAATTTACCTACGGAATTTTTGCTACTTCTTCTCCTTCCCGCAGCATGTAAAGGGGAGGAGAGGTCAGGTGCTTATTGATATGGAACCCCATGATAAAAGATTACGCATTATCCAGGCAGCAGTTCAGGTTATTGCCCAAAAAGGCTTTCATCGGGCCAAGATGGAGGAGATTGCGCGAAAAGCTGATGTAGGAAAAGGAACGCTTTATGAATATTTCCCCAGTAAGGAACAGCTTTTCATTGAAATGGTCAAACTTGGTAACAAATTCTACCATAGTCAGCTCATGGAGCACATCAAATATGTAGAGGGATGTGCGGAGAAGTTAAGGGCAGTAGCTTACCTACACATGATTTTTTTCAGTGAGCATCGGGATATGGCTCAAGTGATGATGCAGGAATATATGCAATTTGGTCCTCTGGTGCGGGAGGAATTTGCCCGGTTCTATGAACAAGAAATCAGGGTGATTCAGGAAATTATCTCTAAAGGGATAGAGGAAGGTTCTTTACGCTCTTTGGAAGCCAGAAAGACGGCATGGCTTTTTTATGGTGCTGTGCATACCATAAGCTGCAAATTCATTTATGAAGAAGACAAATCTGACCTGGAAAAATTGGCGGAAGAAGTTACAGAAATCTTTTTAAAGGGCATTGTCCATGAAAATTAAAAAATCTTAAAAATTGCTTAACATAAGAGCAGTCATTAATTGTCTGCTCTTTTTTGCCACAGAGGGGCAAGCACCAACACGGAGGGACTGACCCTTTGTGTTGAGGGGCAAGCACCAACACGGAGGGACTGACCCTTTGTGTTTGCGGAGGGACTGACCCTTTGTGTTTGTGTTCACCCTTTGTGTTCGCTTTGTGTTCGGACCCCTTGTGTTCGAAATAAGAGAACCGCATCTATGTATCACTGTGTATTAATTGAAAATAAGGGGCTCGAATGATATAATTTAACCAATATGGGGAAAAACCGGCATCTACCGGTATGGGGGGAAATTCATGAAAAATTACGGAAAATGGCTGGTAGCAATAATCATAGGAGTAATGGTGTTATCTCTGGGTATGACTGCGTTGGGCGCGCAGAATAAGGAAACCTTAAGGCTAAATCGGGAATATATTGAGAACCACCTACAGGGTAATCGTGCCGTCTTTAAAATGATGCATTCAGAGCGCAGTGTCAAGGAACTGGAGATTACAGACGAGGCCTTATCATATATGGAGAACAAGGGCATTTATATCACCTTGGAAACCCTCCATATGACCCTGGACATTGCACCGGAAATTTTTAAAACCGGGGAATGGCAGACTGCTCTTAAGTCCAGGGAGCCATTAAGCGCACGCATTATCATCGAAAGAGGCAGCGGTATCAAGGTTACCGAGAACTTTGATCAATGGTACTATCAACAATTGGGTCTGTCCCGCTTAGGTACTTCATCCTGGGAAATATCCGGGGAGATTCTTGTGGCCGGTGTGCCGCAATATGAGATCCGGGATTTTGCTTCCCCCTTGACTGTTCGGCTAAAATACCCCGCTGAAGCGATTACCAATGTCGCGGACGAAAATAAGCTTTCCATGTTTCTCTTTGATAAAACCAGGAGTAAATGGATTGATCTAGGGGGAATAATTGATCAGAAAAACAAAACCATTCAATTTAATATAAAGACTCCGGGCTTATTTATGATCGTTGTTGCCGATCACAAGCCCCAGCAAGGGCAGAAATCTACGGATTTTAAAGGACATTGGGCGGAAAGTGATATCTTGGCTATGATGGAAAAAAAGGTAGTTAACTTACCGGAGGAGGGAAAGTTTTATCCCAATCGAGAAATAACCCGGGCAGAATTTGCCGCCTATGTTGTGAGAACCTTAGGCTTAACCTCTGAAAGCGGCACTCAAAGGTTTCAGGATGTAACAGCAAATCATCCCCATTATCAAGACATCATAACCGCGGCTCATCATGGGATTGTCCTGGGGGTAGGAGCAGATCGTTTTGCCCCCAACAGTAATATTACCCGCCAGGAAATAGCCGTAATGATTGCTCGCGGTATAAAAGCAGCGGGAAAAACATCACCTGTCGAGGACAATGTACTGCAAAAATATCAGGATCAAAGTGCGATTGCTCCATGGGCGCGGGCGAGCTGTGCTCAAGTGGTCCATGCCGGGATCATGGTGGGTAAAAGCGAGGGGCTTTTTGTTCCTGAAGCTCATACCAGCCGGGCAGAGGCGATTGTTTTACTGCACCGACTTTCCAAAAACGTGGATTAATGCATTAAATTAGATTTACTAGCCCGCCACTTATTGCAGGAGCGTCATAAGTGGCGGTTAATTTTTGGCGATAAATGAATTTTTTTTAAGATCATAGGCAGGGATTCTTTATGATACATAGAAGTCAATATTACGACAATTTTTCCATATATTTTTCTATTTAAGGAGGAAGCAAAATTGAATGTGAGAAAGAAATGTTTGCCGATTGCGGTGATACTGTGCTTGTTTTTTGTTTTTGGCACTGTGGCAATGGCAGCAGAAACAACATTAACGGATGTATCCGGCCATTGGGCGGAAGATTACATCGTGGAATGGCATCAGAGAGATGTGATTGGCGGCTATCCCGATAGCACTTTTCAACCCAATCGTGACATTACCCGGGCGGAATTTATTACCATTATAAATCAAGCTTTGGGTTGTACCGAAGTGGAAGGAATCAATTTTTCTGATGTGCAGCAGGGCAACTGGTTTTATGGCGAGGTGGCAAAAGCTGTAAAAACCGGATATATGACCGGTTATCCTAATGGCACCTTTCAACCTAACAGCCCCATCAGCCGCCAGGAAGCGGCCATAGTTTTTTCTCGGATTATGGCACTGGAGAATAATGAAAAGGAAACGGAAAAATTTGCTGATGGGAAGCAAATCCCGTCTTGGAGCAAAGGTTTGGTAGGGGCAATCGCCCAAGCAGGTTACATGGGCGGCTATCCTGACGGAACCTTTCAGCCTACCAAATCCATCACACGTGCTGAGACGGTAGTTTCATTGGATCGGATCATCGGCTCATATTTTAATGAGCCCGCAACTTACGGTTCAAAAACAGAAACCACAGTGGTAGAAGGTAATGTCACTATTACTGCAGCAGACGTCACCCTGGAAAATGTGCTTATTAAAGGAAACCTCTATCTGGCCGAAGGAATTGGCCAGGGTACGGTTTATTTGAATAATGTTACCGTGGAAGGAAAAACCATTATTCGCGGCGGCGGGACAGATAGCGTGATCATGTATAATTTTAATGGACAAACTGTGATTGTGGATTTGCCTGAGGGGGCCAATGTACGTATCCTTGCCCAAGGCACCAGTACAGTTGACGAAGTGATTATGGAATCGGACGGGATCTTGGAAACACAAGAGCTTACCGAAGACGGCTTTTTCACGGTGACTATTCCAGGAGATGCAGAAGTAATTCTGATCGGCTCCTTTAATGATGTGGAAATCTCCGGATCTAATGCCATCCTTAACTTAAAAGAAGGAACCGTTGAGAGTTTGACCATTCAAGAGGAGGCCGATAATACACAGGTGATCTTAGGAACGGACACCTCTGTTACCCTGCTCACCGTACAATCCCCTGCCACTGTTACCGGAGAAGGATCAATTGATACGGCACGCATTGAGAGCTCCCATGTCACTATCGAACAGGCGCCTCAAGAAGTGGAGTTAGCGGAAGATGTGGCCAATGTTAATGTAGACGGTAAGGAAATCGGCGGTAAAGATTCAGACCCGGATGATGACAAGATCATCGGTGGTGGCGGCGGTGGCGGTGGAGACGTCTATCCGCGCATTACCGTGGAAGAAATTACCCTGGTACTAAAAGATCAGGAAGGAAATGTTACCTTAGCTAAGGGGACGGATTCCTTTGAATTTGATCTTACAGAAATTGATGATCTCATCTTCTTTACAGGAATTGAAATTGACGGTCGCTATACGCAAAAAGGTACTTTGGTTGTTAAGGGAGTAGAAATTGACGGAACCCCACGGGAGACCTTACCTGGATTCCCTGAAATTTCCCTTATCAGTAAAAACAAAGCCACCATTAGTGAGCAAGGTTATATTTCTACAGACAGTATCATTAATGAGGTCATCCGCGCTTTGGATACAGGTGCTGAAGGAGTCAGTTTAAAGATGCTGAGAATCTTAGGATCAGAGATTGTCATTAATGGTTATGTGGAAAGATCCGGATATAGTGACAGCCGGACTATTTCCGTAACCGTTAATCTCTAAGCAAGCGACAGAAGAGGAGCTGCCCCATGCAAGATTAGCTAATTTTCAGGGGCAGCTTTTTTATTTTGTCCCAATCAATCTTTCCCATGTTTTTAATTCACTAATTTTGTGATAGAATAAAGGCGTTATTTGAATACAGAAGAGCTTTATGGAGGGCGAGCGTAGGGTGATGGATAAAGGCTGGAGATGGATATTAACAGGTGCAATTATAGTGGGGATGTTGATGGCCGGATATGTAGCCGGGGCGCGTATAGGAATAGAGCAGGATAACAAGGAAATCGCAGCTGTTTTAGACTGGAAACAGGTCGTAGAACTGGCAAAAAAAGAAAATATTTCTGAGGAAATGGTCTTAGAAAAATTTCAAGAAGAAATTACAGGAGTGCTTTTTAAAGAGACTACCGTCAATGATCTAAGGGCTAAAGGAGATTTGCTTTTAAAAACTGGGATTGAAATGCAGTGGGATCTAAGAACCGGTGCCAATCAAGGGTTAAAGAGTATGGAGACCGGCCAGGATGAGCAGATTCAAGAGGATTGGACCTATTTGATCTTTGCAGATGAAGAGGTTATGGCGCGGGTGCAAAAAAATCTCTCCTTAAAGTTGGCCGATCAAAACCCTCAGCTTCTCAGCTGCTATCTGCAGGCACCCCAAGGTTCTGTGCCGGTACTAGGCACATCTCTTTCGGGCAATGATATTGTCTTAACCGGGGTTGGATTTGAAGAAAAAGCGTTATCTTTGGTACGTGCCATGGGTTTACATATTATTCCGCAAATTCGTTCCTGGCGCAATGTGTCGGAGGCAAGTCTGGAAGTGGTCTTTGAGCAGTTTCAAGATGCGCCTATTTCCGCAGTATTTTTTAATGATAAAGATATACCCGGAATCGGTTTACCGGCGCATCGGCAGAAGGAAGCATTAAAGGCTCTTGCTGATCGCATTGCAGGCCGCAATGTCCCTCTGGGCATGATTGAATTTTTCCCACAGAAAGGCATCAGTACCGTAGGTCAATATCTTGATAAGAATATCCTGCGCATGCATTCCATCGGTGAGGCGGAGATGTTGACGATGACTCAAAGTCGTGCTGTGGAGCGCTACGCCTTAGCCGTTACGGATCGGGATATTCGGGTGCTTTTAGTGCGGTTAATTCCTGATTTGAGTATCAAAGATCAGAGCTCTTATTTGATAGAATTAAAATCCTCCATCGAAGGTGAAGGTTATAAGTTTGGCAGCCCGAAAGCCTTTGGTTCATTGCCTTTTTCCCGATTGTATCTAGCCTTGATCGGACTGGGCGTTACTGCCGGCGGGATACTCATACTGGAGCAATTAAAGTTGAGGAAATTTGGCTTGGCTTTGGGTGCCTTAGGTTTTATGGGCTTTCTGGGGTTATTGTTCATCGGTGAGATCGGTATGGCCAGAAAGGGGATGGCTTTAATGGCTGTTATAATATTTCCTATTTTGGCTGTGACTATTTGTCTGGAGGAAAAACCTTCCTGTATTGGGAAAACAATTCTCAATTTTATAAAGATGGTTTTGATATCCATGATTGGTGCTTTGCTCATGGTTGGTCTTTTAGGGGATAAAACCTTTATGTATACCCTGGATCAATTTATGGGGGTGAAGCTGGCTCATGTGGTACCGCTTTTTCTCATTGTCTTGATTTTCTATTTCTTTAAAGGTTGGGGTCATCCTCTCATCAAGGTGGGAAAGGCTTTAAACTCCACCATAGCTGTGAAGCATGTAGTTCTTTTAGGTGTTTTAGGTATTGTGCTGCTGGTGTACGTGATGCGGACCGGCAATGACAGTGGTGCTGTCTCGGCTTGGGAATTGACCTTCCGTTCAGCCTTGGATGATTTGTTGGCTGTCAGGCCGCGCACGAAAGAATTTCTCATCGGTCATCCTCTCATGGTTTTATTGATCTATTTGGGCTATCGGGATAAGTATCTGCCGATTTTAGCGGTGGCCATGATTGGGCAGGTTTCCCTGGTAAATACCTTTGCTCATATTCATACGCCGATAATTATTTCTCTAATACGCACTTTTAATGGTATTTGGCTGGGGATTGGCATCGGGTTGTTGTTAATCATTCTTTGGAATGCAGGACAAAAGTTGATGGCTCGGATTCAAGCCCTTATTGCAGCCACGGATCAAGGGGCAGAGCGTTAGGGAAAATATAATGGCGAAAGAAATGGCGAAAGAATAAGAAGAAAAAGGTTGACATTAAATGAAAAAAGTTGTTTTGTCAGGCTATTATGGCTTTAATAATATTGGAGACGAGGCTGTGCTGATTGCCATTGTCCAAGCCTTAAAAAAAGAAATACCGGATGTGGAGATTACCGTACTTTCCTACGATCCTCCCAGAACAGAAAAACAGCTCAAGGTTAAAGCTGTTAATCGCTGGCGTCTATCTCAAATCATCGGCGCCATCAAGGAATGTGATTTATTTATTAGCGGCGGAGGGAGCTTGCTTCAGGATGTAACAGGGAAGAAAAGTATTCTCTATTATCTGGGCATTATTACCATTGCCCTCTGGTGGAAAAAACCCACCATGATTTATGCCCAAGGTATTGGACCGGTGCAAAGCTCCTGGGCGCGAAAACTGGTCGGGCAGGTCTTGAACAAGATGGATCTGATTTCTGTAAGGGATGAAGCGTCCCGAGCAGATTTATCTGCTATGGGCGTAACCCGGCCACCAATGTACGTTACGGTGGATCCTGTTATGGGGTTGGAACGAGGGGAAGACATACCCATCATGAATAAAATCCCCCTGCTCAATGAAGATGATAGAAGAATGGTGGGGATTAGTCTGCGCCAATGGCCGGGCTTAGACCTGAAGGAATGTGCAAAATTCGCTGATTATTTAGCAGAACAGGGCTTTAAGGTGGTTTTTTTACCCTTTCATTTTCCAGAGGATATTTCTGTCTGTCGTGATGCGGCAAAGCTGATGCAGCAGGAAAATTACCTGATTAAGGATAATTTAACTCCTATGGAAATGATGCATGTTGTAGGAAAAATGGACTTGGTGGTTGGTATGCGGCTCCATGCCTTAATTATGTCAGGGGCTCAAGGGGTCCCCTTTTTGGCCATTGAATATGATCCTAAGGTAGGACGATATGCTAACTTAATGGGAACAGAACCGGCTTGTTCGGTAGAAGCGATGTCTCATAAGATTTTACTGAAAAAAGCGGAACAAATTCTGGCTGATTACAGTCTAATTAGAGAAAGTTTGCTACAAAAGGCAAGATGGTGCCGTTTAGAAGCACAAAAACCGGCTCAATGGGCAGCAGAAATAGTTAACCGTTCCAATTCGAAAAAAGGAAGTAAAGTATGAAAAACAGTATCGGTAAAGCGGTAAGTGTGGTTCTTATTATGAATTTAGCCACTAAGCTTTTAGGGTTTGTCCGGGAAATGGTCATTGCCTATGGTTTTGGCGCCAGCTTTATGACGGATGCTTATCTCATTGCCTATACTATCCCCTATTTTTTACAGGCGATTTTAGGATTTGCTTTAGTCAGTGCTGTGGTACCGGTGTTGACAAAGTATCTAGTGGATGAAAATTATAACGAGACCTGGCATGTAGCAAGTACCATTTTGAATTTAACCGCTGTAGTATTGGCAGTTGTAACCGTTATAGGGATTGCCGGAGCGGGCATCCTGGTCAAAATTACAGCCCCCGGCGCAGTTACTGAACTAGCCTCCTTAGCCACCTATTTGACCCGTATTATGTTCCCTTCCGTGATTTTTATGGGTGTGGGCATGGTTATTTCGGGAATTCTCAATGCTTCTTATAAATTTGCGGCACCTGCTTTTGCTCCGGGCTTTTCCAACATCATTATAATTCTCTCCGTACTCCTGTTTTCCTCCCGCTATGGGATTACGGGACTGGCCGTGGGGACCTTAATCAGCTTTTTCGGTTTTTTGGTCATACAGATTCCCGTGTTAAGAAGGGTAAAGTTTAGATATCATTTGGTCTGGGATTTAAAGCACCCTGCAGTACGCAATTTGGTCGTTACCCTCGTGCCAATCATTCTGGGGGTAGCGGTAAATCAGATCAATCTGGCCCTCAATCGCATTTTTGCCTCATGGCTTGCGGAAGGCAGTATCTCAGCCTTGAATTACGCTATGAAGCTGATGAATCTGCCCCAGGGGATTTTTGTCGCCGCGGTGGTGGCTGCTGTCTATCCAACCATGTCCGCATTTGCCATTAAAGGTGAGAAAAAGGCTTTAACGGATACTCTCTTTCGCGGACTGGGTATGGTGAGCTTAATTGCCATCCCTGCTGCTGCAGGCTTAATGGTGCTTCGGGTTCCTATTGTGCAATTGCTCTTTGAACGGGGTGCTTTTGACCATCAGGCAACTCTGGCTACTGCTTCCGCCTTATTGTATTATTGTGTGGGACTTTTTCCCGCTTCCGCTAATATGGTGCTGACGCGAGCTTATTATGCCATCGGTGATGTAAAAAGACCGGTTTATGCAGGATTTTTTTCCGTGATGGTGAATATTATGCTCAGTGTGGTTCTGATGAAATATATGGCTCATTCCGGTTTGGCGTTGGCTCATTCTTTGGCCACTGGAGCCAACACTTTGTTCCTTTATTTTGGTCTAAAAACACATCTTCCTTACTTAAAAGGAAAAACTCTTATTGTCTCTCTAGGTAAGATTTGTCTTGCTTCCGGTGTAATGGCTTTGGTAACTTGGGGCGCAGCGGTTTTTCTAGAGGCAAAGCTGGATATAAATATGGGGAGAAATCTGGCTCTTCTGGTGCTGAGCGCTATTACCCTTGGGGTTTTTACTTACTTTATTGCTGTGATCCTGTTTAAGGTTGATGATGTGAAGGTCATGCTGGACACGTTGCTGAAAAAATTCAAAGGAAAAGCAGGAGAAAGAAAATAAAATTTAATTGAGGTGAAATATGCTGGATATTAAAGAAATTCAAAAGATACTACCCCATCGTTATCCTTTCTTGCTGGTGGACAAAATATTAGAAATTGAGGAAGAGCGACGCATTATAGGACAAAAAAATGTCACTGTGAACGAACCTTTTTTTCAGGGGCATTTCCCCGGTTATCCGGTCATGCCGGGGGTCTTGATTGTGGAGGCTTTAGCCCAACTAGGGGCAGTGATGGTGCTGCGTAAGCCTGAGTTTGCCGGAAAAATTGCTTTCTTTGTCGGCATTGATAAGCTGCGTTTTCGCCGTCAGGTTATCCCTGGGGATGTGCTGCGCTTGGAAGTAGAGGTATTAAACTTCCGGGGTTCCATGGGGAAAGCCAAGGGACGGGCAACCGTAGATGGTGAAATTGCCTGTGAAGGGGAAATAATGTTTGCGATCCAAAAAAGTTAAGTTATCCGGTATATTTTGCAAAATCAATCTTGTCTTTTAGAGTTACTCGTATTAAACTAGGTCTGATGCATATTTTATGATTGTGTAGATTAGGGAGAGGGAAAAATGCCAAAATTGGTCTTGTGTTTACTTATTGCTTTCCTGGTATCCTTTTTGTTGACACCTGTTGTGATGAAGATTGGGATTCGTATTGGAGCCGTGGATAAACCTAATGAACGAAAGGTGCATACCAGAATTATTACCCGCATTGGAGGCGTGGCGATATTTGCCGGTTTTATGATTGCTTCTCTTCTGATGCAGGAACTGAACCAACAAGTATGGGGCTTATTAATCAGTGGTACCATGGTGATGATTTTAGGATTAGTAGATGATCTTAGGGGTATTTCTCCTAAGGTAAAGCTTTTAGGACAAATTATCGCTGCCCTGGTACTGGTTTCCTTTGGCGTTCAAGTTGATTTTATTACCAACCCGTTTAATGGAGGGATAATTTCTTTAGGCCTCTTTAGTATTCCTGTCACTGTTATCTGGGTAATCGGCATGAGTAATGCCGTGAATCTCATCGACGGGTTAGACGGTCTGGCCGCAGGGGTATCTGTCATTGCGGCGGTAACCTTAGCTGTAGTGGCCTGGACGCAGGGCCAATTTGCGACGGTTTATCTAGCTTTATTTTTGGCGGCGGCAGCCTTAGGTTTCTTACGTTACAATTTTAATCCGGCAAAGCTATTTATGGGAGACTGCGGTTCCCTGTTTTTGGGCTACATCCTGGGTGCTTTGGCTGTTATGGGTTTATCCAAAGGAGCTACGGTAATTTCCTTGTTGATACCGGTAATTATTTTGGGGATACCAATCCTGGACACATTTTTTGCTATTATTCGTCGATTTACTAACAAAAAGCCTATTTTTGAGGCTGATAAAGGTCATTTACATCATCGACTCCTCGATATGGGATTATCCCATAAACAAACTGTTGTAGTAATTTATGCCATTACCTTTTTATTAGGAAGCAGTGCTGTTTTATTAACCATGTTGACCACGGCACAGAGTGTTTTGATTCTCATTGGCATATCCGTGCTAATTTTGGTTGGAGCCGATCGGATCGGTATTATTACAGGAAAATCTGTTTCCCGTCGGCTACAAGGTAATAATAAAGGAGAAACACACTCCATTGGCAGTTAAATAATTTGGGGTGAAGGGAGGATTAAGAGCATGACAAAAGGGCGTATTGCATTGCTGGTTGTAGCAGCGATGGTATTTTTATCTGTGGGATTTGTTTTGGGTCAAATTGTACAGGCTTCGGGAACGATACCTGGTACTGCCGGAGATCCCTTAGTGGCCCAAAGCTATGTGGAAAAGGTCGTTAATGAAACAGTGGCAGAAATGGAGAAGAAGCTTACGGATATGGAGTCACAGGTGGCATCGCTCCAAAAACAGGTAGAAGAATTTTCTGCTCAAAATAGTAAGTCCGCTGTTCAACAGGTAGCTAACAGTAACACCGAAAAGACTTCTACCCCCACGGCTCCCAAGAATGAGACCCCGCCTAATACCGGGAAGAAAACAGTGGTGGTAAGTGGTGGTTCAGCTAATGTGCGGACAGGTCCGGATACTTCTTATAGTAAAGTTGTGACATTACTTAATGGTGATGAGGCCACGGTAATTTATGAAGAAGATAAGTGGTATAAGGTAATCTTGAAGGATGGAAGAGAAGGCTGGATTGCTAATTGGGTGGTCAAAGTAAAATAGTAAAAGCTCAAGTAAAAATGCGGCCAGAGCCGCATTTTTTATCCTTGAGGAAAGTAGCGTATTAGAGTATTCCGAGGCGAAACCGGTTTTCTTAATTTTTGAGGCGGAGAGAAGACGATAATTAATTTAAGGACAGTTTTACCAGGGGGTGAGAAACATGGCAACAGCAGAACAGCTAATCGGGGCCGAGTTAAAAGAGGCTCTTGCTCTGCTTCATAAAATCGAAGAATCAGGACGGGACGTCTCGGGCAGCAGTCTTGAGCTGATACCTTTTTTGCATCATGAGGATTACTTGATCCGTTCTCGGATTTTTATTGCTTTAGGCAGGATGAAAGACCCACAGATGGTTCAGCCATTGATTAATTATATCCATGAGGCTGGGGAGGAATGGCAGCTGAGAGCACTGGAATGTCTTTATTTTTTAGATGATCCTCAGGTAGTATCTCAGGTTGCTCCTTTTTTGCTTTGGCATCATCGACCTTTACTGGTTCGAGGAACCTATTGGTTATTAGGCTCTTTAGGTGGGGAAAAAGCATTGGATCTGATGGTGCAATTTGCCATAAGTCCCCAGGGACGTTTGGTAAAAAGCGATTTAATTTATGAGGGCTTGTCCATGGCTGTACAATCCTTAGAGCAAGGGGAAAAATATTGGCAGAAAATTCTTCGGGAAAACCTGCAGGGGGCACGGTTCTTTCAATATAGCCGTTTGCCGGAGGTAGAACATCCACGATTTTACATTTATCCTTATCCCGATTATTTATTGGACCAGGCGAAAAATCATGGGATTAAGGCGAAAATTTTCAAAAAACTCTATTATCGCCAACAAGGAGCATGAGTTTTCAAGAGGAGAATCCCCTATTGACGTGAATATCAATATAAATAGTACTTATCTCTAAACAGGTGATCTCTGATTACCTGTTTTTTTGTCTAAAGAACAATCATTTAAGAAGAAAGAAAAGAGCCTCTCTCGACATAGATTTCCTGATTTCTGAATTAGGTTTTGTTATACTGTTTGCTATAAGATCAATGAAGACAAGCAGGGGATCGCTTATGGGGATAAAAAAAGCCTTAACATGGGCTCAAAGCGTCGTATTCTTAATCTTGTTGGGATTCTTTGCCTTGTTACTTTGTCTGGTGATTCTTCAGGAAAGATACAGTTGGGACACGCCCCATTTTGGCAATTATCAGTTGATGATTGTCATGTCCGGTAGCATGAAGCCTGTTTTTGATACCGGATCCATTATTGTCGTAAAAAAGGTAGATCCGGCAGCGATTTCAAAAGGTGCGATTATTACCTTTCGCGATACCGGTAATGAAAATCGCTATATTACCCATCGGGTGATGGACGTGGTGCGAGAAAATGGAAAAGTATTTTATATAACAAAAGGGGATTATAATAAGATGCAGGATATTTACAGATCACCGGCCGAAAATGTCCTTGGGCTGGTGACGGCAGATATCCCTTATCTCGGCTACTTGCTGATACTTCATAGGAAACCTACGGGAATTTTTCTCCTTTTGCTGATACCAATACTGTGGGCAACAGTTGAAGGATGCCGATCAATTGATCAGTTATGGGACAGACAAAGAGAGCTCAAGGTTGAGAAAAAGTTTTAAAAGGGGTTGATTATTTGCCGTACAAGTTATGTCCGAACTGCAGTCAGTCTTCCTATTCAGCCAATTCCCGAGGTGTATGGAAATGTCCCTATTGTAACCAAGATATCACCTTTGTCCCGGCTACTGCAGTGGAAAAGAATAATCTTAAACTGAAGCCGGCGAGAAAGAATAAGCATCATCATTTACGCCTATTATAGACGAGTTCTTAGTATCAAAACCTTACCGAGCTTTGGGCGTTATCGGTAAAATGGTTGTAAATTTTATCTATTCTTGATAAAATAACACAGAGTTTACTCCGAAAAAAGAGGAGGGCACAATGAGAAATATTAAGTTTGGCACTGATGGTTGGCGCGGAATTATGGCCAAGGATTTTACATTTGAAAATGTAAAATTTGTTGTTCAAGCAATTGCATCTTTTCTTCAAGACCACCCTTTAAAAGAAAATGGCGTTATCATTGGTTATGATAATCGTTTTTTATCGGAACATTTTGCCCTAGAGGCGGTAAGAGTACTGGCCGGTAACGGCATTAAATCACTTTTAGTTAATAAAGCAACCCCGACCCCGGTTACGGCTTATGCCATCACAACTCACAATGCCGCCGGAGCGATCATGATTACAGCCAGCCATAATCCTCCGGAATATAATGGTATTAAGTTTATTCCCGATTATGCCGGTCCGGCGCTTCCGGATATTACGGATAAAATAGAAACGGAATTAAATTATACTTTGAGTATCGGCCGAATAAATGAAGCAACCATCAAAATGTCACAGGAGGAAGGTTTATACCGGGAATTTGATCCGATGCCGGAGTATATAAAACATATTAAACAGCTGATTAATCTGGATGTGATTTCCAAGGCAGATCTTAAGATCGTTGTAGATCCCATGTTTGGTGCCGGAATTGGTTATCTGGATCAGATTTTTGAAGAAGCCGGATGTCGGGTGCTGACAATCAATAATTACCGGGAGCCCCTTTTTGGGGGCAGTATGCCGGAACCTTCAGCTAAGGTATTGACTAAATTGAAATCACGCGTAGTGGCGGAAGGAGCAGATTTGGGGCTGGCTTTGGACGGTGATGCGGATCGCTTTGGAATTATTGATTCCAATGGAGAATACATTAATGCCAACCGGGTCTTACCGATGCTTTATTATCATCTTCTAGACGTGCGCAAGTTACGGGGACCGGTGGCCCGTTCCGTAGCGACCACACATATGCTGGATCGTATGGCAGAAAAGTATGGGTATCAGGCAGAAGAAACCCCTGTTGGATTTAAATACATTGGGGAGGCTATGCGCCTTCGAGGCAGTGTTTTAGGTGGGGAAGAAAGCGGTGGCTTATCAATTCATGGACACATTCCGGAAAAGGACGGCATTTTAGCTTGCTTATTAATGGCAGAAATTCGCGCGATTCACGGCAAAACCCTTATGGGTATTATTAAGCAAATAATGGATGAGTTTGGTTATGTGGCCAATGAACGATTGGATATTCAGGTTGATGGACAGGAAAAGGAGCGTATCAACAAAGAACTGCAGGAATTTAAGCCCACCACCTTTAATGGGCAGGAAGTGGTGCAATTAAATCAAATTGACGGCACAAAAATAGTTATCGCTGATGGTTCATGGACTTTAATTCGACCTTCAGGGACAGAACCTTTATTCCGCATTTATGTTGAAGCCAATTCCGACGAACAAATGAAAGAGATGCAAAAGACGGTGCGTGAAACCTTTGGCATGTGATAATATCAAACTTTTTAAATATAAATCGTGACTGGAACTAAGTACCGGTCACGATTTTTTTTCGCAAAAAGATTTCAGCTATTCCGTTTCTTGATCTATTCTATCTTGATAACATGAAGAGCACAACTCCTGGCCCTTTCCTAAAGGGACCGGAGTATCATTTTCCCAAAGGTCATAATCCCGCAATGACTTGCCGCAAAGGTGGCATTTATCTACTTCTGAATCCATAGAGTTTCACCCCCTGCACTTCTGGATTTTCCTTAAATTAGTATGTGTCAAGGTGAGAAAAGTATTCATAAGATATGGCAGGGAAGCGCTTTTGTTTTAAAGGATGGGTAAGGATATGTGGGAAATATATCTGCTGCTGTTGCTCTTTACGGTCTATTGCCTCATTTTTCTTGGTCGTGTTTTCAGGGGGAGGAAACAAATCCCAGGGGGCAAGAAGCGGATTTTAATTTTGCTCATGCATAACTGTGGAAAATGCGCGGAAAAAATCATGTGGGATATCCTGCGGTTAAAAAGTTGGCATGAATGGGATTTTAATCTTATTGTGATCGATGATCAATCCCAGGATGATACTTTGTTGATGCTCAATGCTTTTCGTAAAAGGCACCCTTTTGTTTACTTCCTACCATACTAGGGAAAAAAATCGCCGCCATTCTTTTGTGGCAGGGAAAGCATGTATATATCCTCCCGATTGGGGCGGGAGCATCTCCTCAGGAAGTACGCAGTAAGCTTCTCGCATGGTTAAATCAGGATTATTTTCATCATGGCGGGAATTTAGGGGGAAAAAAGAGGAAAACCTCTTAAGATAGAGAAGTAATTACCATTATCAGGAGAAAATAGCTATAAAGTACGTTGCTCGTCTGCTGGGAGGAGCTTGTCTTAAACTACCGGAAATTCCCTGTCCAAGGGACTTTTGAGGATGAAAGAGAAAGGGATGTGTTTTGAGGAAATATATTGGGGATTGGTGGCAAGCTTTGATGAATTTAATCTTTCCTCATTGTCGATGTATATCCTGTGGTGCAGAGGCAAAGCTGAATAACACCGGTTTATGCGATAATTGCCGCGGGATAATATCGGAGGAGAATAGTTTATATCATTCTTGTGCCCTTTGTCCCACTTTTATTCCCCTGAAGGAAAGGTATTGCGATCATTGTTTTCGGGAGCATGCCCCATATTTTGATGCTGCTCTTGCTGTTTTCCCCTATCATGGTGCCATTCGTCAAGTTTTGCACGATTTTAAATATCGTGGTGCTGTGAAATGGGACAAGCCATTGGGAGCACTAATGGAGGAAAAAGTTAATCAAAAACTGCCCTTTCATAATATTAGCTTGATTATTCCTGTACCCCTGCATCCTAATCGGCAAAAGATCAGAGGTTATAATCAAAGTGAGTTATTAGCACGGGAAATCGGTCGTAGGATGAAAATAGCGGTAGACCTAAATACTTTGCAACGTGTTCGGGATACCCCATCTCAAACAGGGCTAAGCAGAGAGGAACGTCGAAAAAATTTACATGAAGCCTTCCAGGTGGTGGCATCCGGGAATTTAATCGGAAAGACGGTACTTTTAGTAGATGACATTTATACCACCGGTACTACTGTAAAAGCATGTGCACGAATTTTAAAAAAAGGGGGAGCAAAAAAAGTTTTTGTGGTGACCTGTGCCGCGGGAAAACGTTTTTAAATTGGTTTTTCCGACAGATTTATTATCTTCCACAAGGAAATGCACAGGATAAAAACTAATTTTAGCTGGTTATTAACAGAGTTATCCACATTATCCACAGAATTTGCATCCACAAAGAACTTTGGAGAAAGCAAGTTTCGACAATAGAAAGAATTTTCACAAAGCAGAATATACCCCTTGAAACCTGGAAAGGAGAACTATATAATAAAATAGGTTTCGTTTGGCATGAGCAGTTCTAAAACTCGATAAGAAAATCCAGGTTTAGGACATGCTTCGTTATGCGTAAGAAATATAATAATATGGGAGGATTGTTGATGAAAAAGAAGCTGGGCTCGATAATCACTGCAGTGATGATGTTGGCAGTAATGTTCCTGGTGGCCGGTTGTGGGTCAGGCGAAGAGGCGAAAGATCCGGGAGCAGAAAAAACACCCCTTAAAGTTGGCATGGAAGCAACGTTTGCACCATTTGAATATAAGGATGATGCCGGCAATATTACCGGTTTTGATGCCGACTTGATGACAGCGATCGGGGAAGAAATGGGTTACGAAGTAGAGTTATCCCATGTAGAATGGGATGGATTGGATCTCGCTTTAAACAGCGGTCAACTTGACGTAGTTATTTCTGCCGTGACCATCACCGAAGAACGCAAATTAGAATCCGATTTTTCCGAACCTTATTTTGAAGCCACACAGATAATTGCCGTGCGCTCGGATTCACCGGTTCAGGGCTTGGATGATATCAAAGATCTTAAGGTGGGCGTTCAGATTAACACTACCGGGCACTACGTATGTGAAAACATAGGTATTCCCGATGAAATGATCATTAAGTATCCGACAGTTCCCGATGCGATGATGAATTTAGGTAACGGGACCATAGATGCCGTAGTAGCAGACGAACCGGTACTTTTGAATTACCTGGTGAATAATCCTGAGATGGATTTTAAAACCGTCACAGATGATTTTGAAAAAGAATATTACGGGATAAAAGTGAAAAAGGGCAATACAGAACTCTTAGACCAAATTAATGCCGGATTGAAAGCAATCCAGGAAAATGGCAAGTATGATGAAGTCTATAATAAATATTTTAAAAAATAATTTTTAAAATAATAGTTTCTCTAAGGGAAAGTTGAGGGCTGTAACAAAGATATTAGCACAATTTGTTACAGCCTTCTTGGTTTAAATGAATTGAATGGTGCACAGAAGGAGGTCATCATGAACTACGAATGGCAATGGGATTTTGTATGGGATATCCTGCCCCAGCTGGTGACGAAAGGTGCTGTTTTAACCATTAAACTTACCACCATGTCGGTTTTAATCGGAACAGCCATTGGGCTGGTAATCGCTTTATTACGTTTATCCGGCTTTAAACCCTTCAAATGGTTTGCAGTAGCTTACACTGATTTTTTTCGCGGTACGCCTCTTTTGGTCCAGATTATGATTGTGCAATACGCTTTACCCATCGTTTTTGGCTATGTACCTAATCTTTGGGTCAATGCCGTGGCTGCTTTAAGTGTGAACAGCGGAGCTTATGTGGCGGAAATCTTTCGTGCGGGAATTCAGTCCATTGACAAAGGCCAAATGGAGGCAGCTCGCAGTCTGGGTATGAGCCGTGCACAAAGTATGCGCTATGTTATTTTGCCCAGGCCTTCAAAATCAGCATCCCTCCTCTGGGCAATGAATTTATCGCCTTGCTAAAGGATTCCTCCTTAGTAAGCATCATTGGTTTTCAAGAATTAATGAATACAGGGAAATTAATTGTGGGCCGACAGCCGCGCGTGTTGGAGACCTATTTGACCGTTGCGGTTCTTTATTTGATTATGACCATGAGCATCTCGCAGTTGGTGGCCTATGCCGAAAGGAGGTTGCATACTGGTGATAGTCACTAAAAACTTATCAAAGAATTTCGGTTCATTAAAAGTTCTACGTAATATTTCGACGGAGATTAAGGATCAGGAGGTGGTGGTTGTCATTGGACCCAGCGGCTCGGGGAAAAGCACTTTCCTGCGCTGCTTAAACCTTTTGGAAGTCCCAAGTTCCGGCGAAATTATCATCAACGGAGTTTCCGTAACTGATAAAAAAACCAATATTAATCGGCTGCGGGAAGATGTAGGGATGGTTTTCCAGCGCTTTAATCTTTTTCCCCATATGACGGTGTTACAAAACGTAACTTTGGCACCGATGAAGGTGCGTAAAATGTCTAAGCAGGATGCGGACAAACTAAGTCTGGCCTTATTAGATAAAGTGGGACTAAGCGATAAAGCTTATGTTTATCCCGATCAACTTTCCGGCGGACAAATGCAGCGCGTTGCCATTGCCCGGGCTTTGGCCATGAAACCGAAGGTGATGCTTTTTGATGAGCCCACCTCGGCATTAGATCCGGAAATGGTGGGAGAAGTATTAGCGGTGATGAAAGATCTGGCCTTGGAGGGGATGACCATGGTTGTGGTGACCCATGAAATGGGCTTTGCTAAAGAGGTCGGTGACCGGGTTCTATTTATGGATGAAGGAATAATTGTTGAAGAAGGAAAACCGGAAGAAATCTTTAATAATCCGCAAAATGAACGCACCCAAAGCTTCCTCAGTAAAATTTTAATATAACCTACTTTACCTTGAATAAGCTAACTGTACATCAAGATAGCTTGGGGGTCCCTTAGTTTTTTAGAAAATAATTAGAAAAAACATGGGTAAACTTCAAACTTGTTGCAGGGTTTTTTATAAATTGGGGGAATATTAATAGTATAATAACGGTGAAGGAGATGAAGCTATGAAAATCATTCTTAAAGGCCGTAATACTGAGGTCACTCAGGCTCTCCGCGACTATGCTGAGAAACGATTAGGAAAGTTAAGCAAGTATATTGAGAATTTAGACGAGGTTTATGTGACATTATTAGTGGAAAAGGATCGCCACCGTGTAGAAGTCACCATCCCACTGAATGGTTTAATTATTAGAGGTGAGGAAGAAACCTCCGATATGTATAGCTCCATAGATCTGGTTGAAGAAAAATTGGAAAAACAAATTGAAAAATATAAAACACGGATTAACAAAAAAACTAAGAATAAAACTATCCGGGATATGCAAGTTACCTACGAACCCGAACCGAATGAACCAAGAGTGGTGCGCAATAAAAGATTCCTCATCAAACCTATGCCAACGGAAGAAGCAATTTTGCAGATGAACTTGTTAGGACACAGTTTCTACGTTTTTACTAATGACGAAACAGAAGAGATAAATGTGGTTTATCGCAGAAAAGATGGCAACTATGGTTTGATCGAACCGGATTTTTAATAAAGCGAATGCGAAAGAAAAGGCTGAGCCATTGCTCGGCCTTTTCTTTTTTCCCCATAGTGCGGTTTGGATGAGCATACGTATTTTTGAGGAAAAATAATTTAAAAAAGGGAATTCACATATTTGGTCGAATTGAATATGAGGTGTCTGCAAATTTGTTTCAATGGGCTTGAAGTTATGTGGACTGGGGGGAAGCGTGTTGGCGGAGATTGATACTTTGCATGCAAATGAGCAGATGTATGAAAATCTTCTAAATAAGATCAAGGATGTGCTGGGATCTCGGATTAAATTGAATCGAGAGGGAGCATTTGAGGAGATTCATATCATATCAAATCAAGCAAGAAGTCCCAAGCAAATTGTACGGGATGTGGAGACGGTCATGTTAGTTAATTGTGGTATTACCTTGGATCATAAGATTGTCAGTGTCGTGCAAATTCCTGAGAATTCCTTAGAGCAAGGTGCAGCCAACAATCGACTATGTCTGAATAAAATTACCACTTCTATAACAAAAGAATTTTTCGAAGTTACGGTGCAGTTGTCTTTGAAAGATCGTCTATTTGCAGGTAAGGTGCAGGCGGTTAATTCTCCTAGTCGTCGTTTACGTACTATCGCAGAAGCTACCTTACAGGCCTTAATGGAGTACCTTGACAGTGATAAGATACAATCTTCCATCGATGAAATTACCCAGGTAAAATTAGGTGAAAATAATCTCATTCTTGTTTCAGTATATCTTGCTTCCGGGGGCGTGGGGGAGACTCTCATCGGGACCTCTTTGATTAAGAATAATGATCAAGAAGCAGTCTGTAAGGCAGTTTTAAGTGCCATCAATCGAAAAATAACTTGTTTTTCTAGTACGAGATAGAATAGATTTGGGCCGATGCCTTTTTAGAAGTAAATTCATATTTTTCGTCCCTGAGCGAAGCGGAAGAGACCGTATGATTAGCGGAAGTTCGGATCAATCCGCAGGGGAGGGATATGAGCAGTGAAGGTAACATTATTCAAAATTTTAATTACCTTGTCTACATTAGTTTTGGCCGGTGGCGCCAAAATGAGATGGTAAAAGTGTAATTAGGCATTCGGCCCATAATTATTGGAGTAAGGAAATGAATAAATTGCCCTTAAAAGTGAAAAATTATATCGCTTTGGTCGCTCTGGCCGGGATATTCTTTGTTTATTTGTATGTTCCCCGGTTTCATGTTGCCCAGGAAGATCTTTTAGGGTTCATCCTGTTCTTTTTGTTAGGCGTTTTTTCAGAATATATGGCGGTGACCATGCCATTTGTCGGGATGATTTCTGTAACTTTTGCCATTGATCTGGCAGCAATTATGATCTTTGGCATTCCGGGAGCGATCATCATCACCTCTCTGGGATATATCGGTTCCTTGATTTTAGATATTAAATCCCGGGAGCGTTCTCTGGATAAATTCATTTTTAATTTATCCCTGTTTATTGTCACGGTTACCATTAGTGGATGGGCTTATCAAAATGCTTTAAGTTTTTTGGGGGATAAGGATCATTGGCATTTTATCGCTACTCTTTCGGCCGCCCTCGTTTTTTATTTCGTCAATGCTACTCTCTTGGCAATTTTGTTTTCTCTTTTGCGGGGGAAGTCCTTAGGGACAATTTGGATCATGAATATGCGCTGGGCGGTACCTAATTTTGCGGTCCTGGCGCCCATTGGTTATATGTTGGCTTATATTTATCCCCATGTAGGCGCTTTAGGTATTTTGTTTTTTTTCCTGCCTTTATTGTTGGCGCGTCATACCTTTAAGCTGTATATGGATATGCGTAATATGTATTTAAACTCCATCAAAAGCATGGCCAAGATTATTGATGCCAAAGACCATTATACAGCGGGTCATTCGGAACGAGTGACCAAATATGCCTTGATGATTTGTCATGAGTTGGGATTGGATGATGAATATATAGAAAATCTTAAGGATATTGCCTTGCTCCATGATATTGGCAAAATTGGCATTTCGGAGGGGATATTAAACAAGCCGGGACGTTTAACGGAAATTGAATACAATAAAATGAAAACCCATTCCTCACTCGGCTATGATATTGTGAAAAATATTCCCTTTCTCAAAAATCCTGAGATATGTAAATATCATCACGAACGCATCGATGGTGAGGGTTATCCTGAAGGCTTAAGAGGGGAGCAGATACCCTTGGGTGCACGTATTATCGCAGTTGCAGATGCCTTTGATGCAATGACGACCAATCGCCCTTATCGCCAAGGAGTGGAGATCGCCGTTGCGTTACAAGAGCTGGAAAGATGTCAAGGAACCCAGTTTGATCAAAAGGTTGTGGCTGCCTTGAAGCGGGCGATAAAAAACATGCAATCCTGAGAATAAACTCTTCTATAGTGATTAAATAATTAAGAGGTGAAGGAATGCTCTATGAAGCCATATTTTTAGCCCTGATTGCCGGATGGGTGGCCAAGGGGAAAATTTTAAATTTAGCACATCTCAAGCTTAATCATATTTGGCTCGTGTTTGCTGCTTTTATCATCCAATTTGGCATGGAATACCTTGGGGGAAGAGGTCTTAGATTTGTTTTTGATTATTCCTTGGTACTCCATGGTTTTTCCTACCTTTTGCTCTTTCTTTTTCTTTGGTTAAACAGGCATCTGCCGGGAGTTGTTCTTTTATCCCTGGGCTTTATACTGAATTTTCTAGTGATCATGGTTAATGGTGGGGCCATGCCGGTGAAATTGGAGGGATTAGATCCGGCCTATGTATCGATGCTTAAGAACAATGAGCTGCCCACCTACCGTATTTTAGACAGCACTACAATATTACCCTGGTTAGCGGATGTGATGATAAATCCTTGGCCCATCGGAAAAGCATTCAGTATTGGAGATGTTTTTATTGCTATAGGCATTTTTTGGCTGGTATTTAAAACCATGCAGCAACCTATGCCACCGACAAAAGTGATTTCGGTGCGCAGTATGAAACTATGAACCATACCTTGAACATCAACACTTAAGATGATAAAATATATTGATGCCATTGATATTAAGGAACCTAATGGTTCCTTATTTGTCATTTATCATATAGTTGCTCCCTTCTAGGGAGATTTTGGTTAGGTGAGGTGGATAGGTATGATAAAATTTATTAAGAACCTCTTTGACGATAATGCTAAGGACATTAAGAAATATAGTAAAGTTGTGGAAAAAATCAATGATTTGGAAAAGGAGATGGAAAAACTCTCCCCAGCGGAGTTGCAGGGAAAAACCGGAGAATTTAAAAAGCGGCTTCAGGACGGGGCAACCCTTAAAGAAATTTTACCGGAAGCTTTTGCCGTAACCCGGGAGGCCTCCCGCCGGGTTTTAGGTATGCGTCACTTCGATGTCCAGCTCATTGGTGGTATGGTGCTTCATGATGGTCGCATTGCAGAAATGAAAACAGGGGAAGGGAAAACCTTAGTTGCCACCTTACCTGTTTATTTAAATGCCTTGACTGGTAAAGGAGTACATGTAATCACGGTGAATGATTATCTCGCCACTCGTGACTCTGAGTGGATGGGGCAAATCTATCGCTTTTTAGGTTTAACAGTAGGTCTGGTTGTACATGGGATGGATAGTAGTGAAAAAAAGGCGGCATATGGTGCCGATGTAACTTATGGTACCAATAATGAATTCGGCTTTGATTATTTAAGAGACAATATGGCGATTCGTGCCGAAGATATGGTGCAAAGGGAATTGAATTTTGCCATTGTGGACGAGGTGGACAGCATTCTCATTGATGAAGCTCGTACGCCTTTGATTATCTCCGGTCAAGCCGATAAGCCGACCCAATTATATATGACGGTAGCCAAGGTGATCCCCCGTTTAAAAAACGAAGAGGATTATACCATCGATGAGAAGGCCCGCACCGCAGTCCTGACAGAGCAAGGGGTAGCCAGGGTGGAACAATTGCTGGGGGTGGAAAACCTTTATGATGACAATAATATCGAAATCAGTCATCATATCAATCAAGCCTTAAAAGCTCATACCTTGTTTAAAAGGGATCGGGACTATGTGGTAAAAGATGGAGAAGTTATTATTGTGGATGAGTTTACCGGTCGTTTGATGTTTGGACGGCGGTATAGCGAAGGATTGCATCAGGCCATCGAGGCCAAGGAAGGTGTGAAAATTGAGCGGGAATCTCAGACCTTAGCAACCATCACCTTCCAGAATTATTTTCGCATGTATAATAAGCTGGCGGGAATGACAGGGACTGCCCGGACAGAAGAAGAAGAATTTCGTAAAATCTATGGGATGGATGTAGTGGAGGTACCTACCAATCGACCGATGGTGCGTAAGGATTTTCCCGATGTGGTCTATCGCACGAAAAAGGGCAAAATGGACGCAGTAGTAGAAGAAATCGCTACCCATCATACAAAAGGGCAGCCAGTTTTGGTGGGCACGATCTCCATTGAAACTTCTGAGCAATTTAGCGTCGCTTTAAAAAAACGGGGCATCCCCCATCAGGTTTTGAATGCAAAATACCACGAAATGGAAGCAGAAATCGTGGCCCAAGCCGGCCGCCTCAATGCTGTAACTATAGCCACCAACATGGCCGGGCGAGGAACAGATATTATTTTAGGTGGAAATCCGGAATTTTTGGCGCAAGCGGAAATTAAAAAATCAGGTGACGACAAAACGGATCAAGATCTCGAGGAGCTTATCTGCCGCTATAAAGAACAAACGGAGCATGAAGGACATCAAGTGGTTGCTCTGGGCGGACTGCATATTATCGGCACGGAACGACATGAAAGTAGACGTATTGATAATCAGCTACGCGGCCGTTCCGGGCGTCAAGGAGATCCGGGCTCCAGCAAGTTTTTTATTTCCATGGAGGACGATTTAATGCGCCTTTTTGGGGCCGATAATGTGACCGGGATGATGGATAAAATAGGAATGGATGATACCATGCCCATTGACCATCCCCTTATTTCCAAGTCTATTGAAACGGCCCAAAAGCGTGTGGAAGCGAAAAACTTTGATCTCAGAAAGAATGTGCTGGAATATGATGATGTGATGAATCAGCAACGAGAAGTGATTTATCAACAACGGCGCCAAGTTCTCACCGGGGAAAATCTCAAGGAGACCATTTTAGGGATGATTCATGATGTGGTGGGACGCACCGTATCATCTTTCAGTGGAGGAAGCAATTATCCTGAGGAATGGGATTTAAAAGGATTGTTAGGTGGGATAGAGCTTTTTTTGCCCCAGCATCAATTATCCGAAGATGACTTAAAAATGCTCAGCAAAGATGAAATTCTGGCCATGCTGGAGGAGCAGGCCCTTGATTATTATGAAAAAAGGGAAGCTGCCCTTTCTTCTGAGACGATGCGTGAATTGGAACGTTTAGTCATTCTTAAAGTCGTGGATAGCAAATGGATGGATCATTTAGATGCTATGGATCAACTGCGTCAGGGCATCGGTCTGCGGGCATATGGGCAGAAGAATCCTTTAGTGGAATACAAATTCGAGGCCTATGATATGTTCCAAATTATGATTGATGATATTCAGTCGGAAGTGGTCCGTTATCTGATGCGGGTCGATGTGATGGAAGCCCCGAAAGAGCGGGAGCATGTCACGGAAAATCGCAGCGATGATGGCATAGAGCCGGTAAAAAAGCCGATTCGTAAGGAACATCAGGTAGGACGCAACGAGCCTTGTCCTTGTGGTAGTGGAAAGAAATATAAGAAGTGTTGTGGGAGCTAAAAAATCCCTAATGAAAGGAGTGGTGTTCGTGCTGGAAGAATTAAAAAAAGACATAGAAGAGGCGGGCAACCGTTTGGAGAAATTGAGGGTTTCCCTTTGACATCCCTCAAAAAGAGAAAGAAGTAAGAGCGTTGGAGGAAATGACCACAGGCGTGGACTTCTGGGATGAGCAGGACAAAGCCCAAAAAGTACTGCAACGGGTCAATTACTTAAAGGACCGCATAAGTGTCTTTAATCAATTAGCAGTTCGGTTTGAGGATATTCAGGTGCTTTGGGAACTTGGCATGGAGGAAAATGATAAATCCGTGGAAGGAGAGATTGTAGGACAACTGAAGGGGTTGGTCAAAGCATTATCCTCCCTGGAGTTGGAAGTGCTCTTATCAGGCCCCTATGACAGCCATGATGCGATAATTGCGCTCCATGCGGGAGCAGGTGGCACGGAAGCCCAGGATTGGGTATCCATGTTAATGCGCATGTATACTCGTTACTGTGAAAGAGCAGGCTATAAAGTAGAGGTTATGGATTATTTAGCGGGAGATGAAGCCGGTGTCAAAAGCGTCACCCTTGGGATCGCGGGCATTAATGCCTACGGTTATCTAAAATCAGAGAAGGGGGTGCATCGCCTGGTGCGGATTTCTCCCTTTGATACCAACGGCAGAAGGCACACTTCTTTTGCATCTGTCGATGTCTTACCTCAGGTAGAGTATGATGATGAGGTGGAAATTGATCCTGATGACCTGCGGGTGGATACCTATCGTTCCAGCGGCAAGGGTGGCCAGCATCTAAATAAGACAGACTCTGCGGTGCGCATTACCCATCTGCCTACAGGCATTGTCGTTCAATGTCAGGATGAACGATCTCAGCATGCGAATCGGGATAAGGCCATGCGCTTACTGCGTGCCCAGTTATTACAACGCAAACTGCAAGATCAGGAAAAAGAATTGCTGGAGTTAAGAGGCGATCAGCAGGAAATCGGCTGGGGCAGTCAAATCCGCTCTTATGTTTTTCATCCTTACCGCTTGATTAAAGACCACCGTACCGGGCTGGAAGTGGGTAATATCGAGGCCGTGATGGACGGAGAATTGGATGATTTTATTGCGGCCTATCTCCAAAAATTTCGAAGACGAGACTAATTTTCGTGTGGTGGAATGATGAAAAAACGGATAATTAAAGATTTTTTTGGCGTTACTGCAGGTAGTTTAATTACGGCCCTGGGATTGGTAATTTTTCTAATTCCAAATCAAATTGCCGCCGGCGGTCTAAGCGGTCTAGCCACCATTCTTTATTATCTTTTTCAGTTTCCTGTAGGCCTGACCATGTTTGTGATTAATATTCCCCTTTTGCTTCTGTGCATCAAAGAGCTTGGCATGAAGTTCGGAGCAAAATCTATCTATGGCACCGTAATCATCTCATTATTTGTGGATTTAATAACCGTTTTTATTCCCCAACCCTGGACTCAGGATGCCATCCTGGCGTCCCTTTATGGCGGGGTGCTCTGCGGTGTGGGTTCAGGCATTGTTTTTCGCTCGGGGGGAACTACAGGAGGTACGGATTTGGCCGCTGCTTTGATCCACAAGTATGCCAAAATCAGTTTAGGCTATGCCGTATTGATCGTGGATGCTCTGGTGATTCTGCTGGCAGGGGTTGTCTTTAGTATCGAATTGGCTTTGTACGCCTTGGCCTCAGTTTTGTTACGGGCAAAATCATTGATGTAGTTCAGGAAGGGGTGTCCTATACTAGAGCCGCCCTGATTATCTCTGAAGATTATCGGCGGATTAGTAAAGAAATATTAAATCAGATGGATCGAGGTGTAACCTCTTTTCAAAGTAAAGGTGTTTATACACAAAAAGAACGAGAAGTACTTCTTTGTGTGGTAACCCAAAGAGAAGTAAGTACCCTAAAAAACATAGTCTATCAAGTAGATCCTAAGGCTTTTGTGATTGTTTCTCAGATACATGAGGTATTGGGGGAAGGATTTAAATCATTGCCGGAAGAAAAACCATGACTTAACGACTTTACGGAGGTGTATACAACAAATGGATGGAGGAAAAAATGTCTCAACCGCCATGTTGGAGGGGAAGGCCAGAGAAATCAGGAAAAGTATTATTAACATGTTAAGGGAAGCAGGATCAGGGCATCCCGGGGGCTCCCTGTCGGCAGCAGATATACTTTCCGTTCTTTATTTTCATGAAATGACGATCAACCCGGATCAGCCCCACGATCCAAAACGAGATCGTTTTGTCCTCTCTAAAGGACATGCAGCACCTGTTCTTTATGCTACTCTTGCCGAAAAGGGGTTTTTTCCTAAGGAAGAATTAGCTACTTTAAGGAAAATCAACAGCAATCTTCAAGGCCATCCTGATATGAGAAAAGTCCCCGGGGTAGAAATGTCTACCGGTTCTTTGGGACAAGGCTTATCGGCGGCCAACGGCATGGCTCTGGCCGGTAAAATAGATCAAGCATCTTACCGTGTTTATGCTATGATTGGAGACGGTGAGTGTGAGGAAGGTCAGATTTGGGAAGCCGCCATGTTTGCCGCTCATTATAAATTAGATAATCTTACTGTCTTCTTAGACCATAATGGCCTGCAAATTGATGGGCGCCTTCATGAGGTAATGTCGCCGGAGCCTTTAGATGAAAAATGGCGTGCCTTTGGCTGGGAGGTGCAGGTGATTGACGGTCATAATATGGATCAAATTATTGCCGCTCTGGATTATGCCCGCAGAATAAAAGGGAAACCAAGCATGATTATTGCCGAAACCATAAAAGGAAAAGGGGTTTCCTTTATGGAGGACGAGTGTGACTGGCATGGCGTAGCTCCCAAGGCGGCGGAAGCGGAACAGGCTCTGGCAGAATTGGACCAAGGGGGGTCAAAATAAGATGACGACAAAAATTGCCACCAGAGAAGCTTATGGCAAAGCTTTAGTAAAATTAGGCGCTCAAAATAAACAAATTATCGTCTTAGATGCGGATCTGTCTAAGTCTACGAAAACTGTGGAGTTTGCCAAGGTTTATCCGGAGAGGTTTTTTAATGTGGGCATTGCGGAGCAAAATTTAATGGGCACGGCAGCGGGATTGGCTGCAGCAGGTAAAATTCCTTTTGTCAGCACCTTTGCTATGTTTGCCACAGGACGGGCTTTTGAGCAAGTAAGGAATACCATCGCCTATCCGAGATTAAACGTTAAAATTGCGGCGACCCATGCCGGGCTAACTGTAGGAGAGGATGGAGCTTCTCATCAATCGATTGAGGATATTGCTCTCATGAGTGTCATCCCCAATATGACGGTAATTGTCCCTGCAGACGGTGTAGAAGCGGAAGGGGCCATTATGGCTGCCGCAGAATATGACGGTCCGGTTTATATCCGCCTGGGACGATTAAGCATCCCGATTATCAATGATGATGATTATCAGTTTCACTGGGGTAAAGGGGTGGTCTTTCAGGAAGGAACAGATGTCACCCTTATCGGTACCGGCGTGATGGTGAATTATTGTCTGGAAGCGGCACTAGAGCTGGAAAAAGAGGGGATCTCCGTCCAGGTTGTTAATATTCATACGATCAAGCCTATTGACCGAGAGTTGATTCTTGCCTGCGCCCAAAAAACAGGCGCGGTGGTTACGGCAGAGGAACATAGTGTGATTGGCGGACTAGGCTCGGCGGTAGCAAATCTGTTAAGCGAGGAGTATCCGGTACCGCTAAAAAAGGTGGGTATTGAGGATACCTTTGGCGAGTCGGGAAAACCCCTGGATCTATTAAATAAATATGGCTTAAATACAACAAAAATTGTAAAGTCCGCCCGGGAAATCATAAATAGAAAATAGAAATAAAACCTTGATTAAGGAATAATCTGTGGTCATGACATAAAAAATATGAGGTCTTTTAAAGATTTGTTTATCTTTAAAAGACTTTTTTTATTTTTTTATTATTTCTCAAATAAAAAAGAAGGAATATACTAAATAGTGTAGAATAGTTAGAAAAAATCTGAATTTTCATATCAGCTGGTCAGACCTTATGATTAACAGGTCATACTTTTTGTATGATTATCTTTGGCCTCAAGCTTTTTTTGTCTCTGGTTCCCAATGAGATATTTTACAATCGGCGAAGCAGAGACATTCTTGTTTTTAGAAGAAAAATAAAACTTCCCTTTGATGCATGGAATTGCGTTTGTTTTGACATCAGGATCTTTCCTGCTTTTAATTTCTAAGAGGAGGTGAATGTCAGGTCGCAAAAGCTTTTGAAGAAGAGAAGAGACAAAGAAGCAAATGCTAAGATTAAGAAAGGGGTAAAAAGATGTCCAAAAAAAGTTTGTTATTAGTGGCTGTAATGGTAATGTTGGCTTTAGCAGCCTTTGGCTGCGGACAGGGTGAACAGGATGAAGGCAGCGCATCCGGAGAAACACCAACTGATGGAGAAATTTTAGTAGGCATAATGGTACCGACAACAGGTTCTGAAGCAACCTACGGAAAAGATATGGAGAATTCTTTTAATTTAGCAGTTGATCATGTTAATGCTGCTGGAGGGATTGGCGGTAAAAAAATTAAAACCGTTACGGCGGACGATGCCTGTGACCCTCAACAAGCTGCTTCTGCCGCCAATAAATTAATTTCTCAAGGCGTGGTAGCGGTGGTGGGTGGATATTGTTCCGGAGCTACTGTTCCTACCTTAGCACTTTATAATGATGCCAAGATTCCCTTTGTGATCACGGCTGCCAACTCTAGCAAGTTGACGGAAGAAAATCCTGGTAACTCCTTCCAAACCAATGGAACTGCTTATCACCAGATTGAAAAAGCGATTGAAATGTGGAATAGAGACGGTATCACAAAGGTTGCTGTTGTCCATCAGGGAGATGCATATTCGGCCGACTTAGCCAAAATTGCTGAAGAAAAATGGACGGCCGAAGGCAAAGAAATCGTCGCCACCGAGGTAATGAATAAAGGAGAACAAGATACTTCCGCTTTAGTAACTCGTATTAAGGCGAAGAATCCGGAATTAGTATTCTGGACCGCATACTTTGCAGATGGAGGTTTATTGATTAAACAATTACGCCAAAGCGGTTATCAGGGCAAGATTATGGCCGGTGATGGATCGTGTTCACCGCAGCTGATTGAAATCGGCGGTGCAGCTACGGAAGGCGTGCAAGTGCTATCTAGTCCTATCGCCGAATATCTTCCCGCAGCGGCTGAATTCAGCGCCAAATACAAAGAAAAGTATAATGCGGATCCCGGACCCTATGCAGCTTTGGCCTATGATGGCATCGGCATTCTGGCAGATGCCATGAACCGCGCCGGGGAAATTGAGTTTGACGCTATAGTAGCGGCTTTAAGTGCAACTAAAGATTATGAAGGTGTCGCCGGCACGACCACTTTCGGAGAAGATCATACCTTAGCCCGTAGTAATTTTATGGTTGTGGAGGTAAAGGACGGCAAGTATACTTTGGTAGAATAAAATCTTAGAAACAGATATTTCTCCCGGCCCCGTCGGGGGCCGGATGTTTCTTTTATTCAAATTTTCCAGGAGAGGATGAAATCTATGGGCGTACAGGATATTATTATCCAGCAGCTTGTCAACGGATTGATTTTAGGCTCTTTCTACAGTTTGGTAGCACTTGGCTATTCGATGGTTTATGGAATTATTAAACTGCTGAACTTTGCCCATGGTGATATTTATATGACAGGTGCCTTTGTCAGTTTTGCCATCTTAGGAGCAGTAAGCGGTGCTTTAGGCAACGGCTGGCTTGGCATACTAACGGCCATGTTAATTAGTATGCTTCTAGTAGGGCTTTTAGGCGTTGTGATTCAGAGGATTGCCTATCGCCCCATGTTATCGGCTCCACGATTATCTTTGTTAATTACAGCCGTGGGTGTATCTTTGGTCTTATATAATGCGGTCATGGTTATCACCGGCGGTGAATATAAAGCTTTCACCACCGGTTTGGGTTATAACGGGATTAACATTGGATCCGCCTATATTACTTATACGCAAATTATCTTAGTATTATCCACGGTCATTTTGATGTCTCTATTAGCTTGGTTTATTGGGAATACCATGTATGGCAAGGCCATGAGAGCTATATCCTTAGACCGGGATGCTTGCCGTTTAATGGGTATTAACGTAAATCAGATTGTAGCACTGACTTTTTTCATTGGGTCCTCCTTGGCTGCTGCCGGAGGTACCATGGCCGGTGTCTATTATGGCAGTATTCATTTTTTCATGGGATTTGTCGTAGGGATTAAGGCTTTTACAGCGGCAGTGATTGGCGGCATTGGCAGTATCCCTGGTGCCATGGCCGGTGGCATGATTCTTGGGATGCTGGAGGCAGCAGGTACTCAGGTTCCTTTTATCGGTTCCGAGTGGAAAGACGTTTTTGCTTTTGTACTGTTAATCTTGCTTTTGATCTTTAAACCCAATGGGATTCTAGGAAAAACCGAGATTGAGAGGATGTAATGGAATGAATACAAAAAAAGAAAACGTTGCTTCAATAAAACAAATTGACTCCGGAACCTGTGCGGCGCCTCGTTCCAAAAATCCCCTGGGGCGTATCATGGATCAAATATTTGAAGCTATGGATAATGTCAAGATCAAATTTGCCGTACTGGCAATTTTGTGCCTGCTGGTGGTGGTGTTACCCTTGGTTTCCAATATTTATGTGATGGAGGTCATGACCAACGCCTTTTTCTATATGATCTTGTGCCTTGGTTTAAATATTACCGTTGGATATTGCGGTCTCCTGAATCTGGGCAATGCGGCCTTTTTTGCTTTCGGTGCGTACACCACCGGGATTTTAATGAAGATGGGAATCAGCTTCTGGCTGACGATTCCTGCTGCGATGGTGATTTCCATCATTGTCGCCTGTATCATTGGCGGACCGACCTTAAAGTTAAGAAGCGACTATTTGGCCATTGTCACCTTAGGGTTTGGAGAAATCACACGTTTATTGGCGCGTAATTTAGATATTACAGGCGGAGCCAGCGGATTAGTGGGGATTCCCCGGCCTGAGTTTTTTGGCATGAAGCTTTTTCTTAATATACATTTTTATTATACCTTCTTTATTCTGGTCATCGTGGCCATCATCATTGCTCAGCGCCTTCATCGATCCAGATTTGGCCGGGCCCTGGAGTATATCAGGGAAGATGAGGATGCGGCGGAAGCAATGGGCATTAACACGGTAAGGTTTAAGCTACTTGCTTATATCGTAGGATCTCTTTTTGCCGGGGTGGCCGGATCTTTCTATGCTATCAAAATGACGGCGGTTTCACCGGAATCCTTTCTCTTTACCCAATCGGCCAATGTCCTTCTGGCGGTTGTATTAGGCGGTATGGGGAAAATTCAGGGTGCTTTGCTGGGTGCTTTTTTCCTGGTGCTGTTTCCAGAGGTCTTTCGTTCCATTGGAGAAACGAGAATGCTCTTCTTTGGGATTGTCTTGGTGTTCGTCATGATTTTCCGACCCCAGGGCTTGTGGCCGGAACGTAAGAGTTAGCAACTGTAACCCTTAAGAAACCATCAAAGAGAAAAGGACGAGGTGCATATGAACATTCTTGAGGTAAAGAACTTAACCTTAAATTTTGGCGGTGTCATGGCGGTTAATAACCTTAGTTTTGAGGTCGAGGAGCATTCTATTACCAGCTTAATTGGCCCCAATGGAGCGGGAAAAACATCAGCCTTTAATTGTTTGACCGGCTTTTATAAGCCGACTTCAGGGGAGATTACTTTTTTGGGGGAAAGTATCCGTCACAAAAAACCTCATATCATTACCGGTATGGGTATGGCCCGCACCTTTCAAAATTTACGCTTATTCAAAAATATGACAGTTATGGAAAATGTTATGTCCGGAATGCATTGTCGCAGCATATCGGGAATTGGTCGGGCGATTGCGCGCTCGCCTTTCCAGCGATCAGAAGAGAAGAGAATTAAGGAATTCTCAGAAGAATGTCTTGATTTTGTAGGGATTTTGGACAAAAAAGATCGATGTGCCAAGAATTTGCCTTACGGGGATCAACGTAGAGTAGAATGGGCCCGGGCTTTAGCGACCCAGCCCAAGCTACTACTTTTGGATGAACCTGCGGCAGGCTTAAACCATGATGAAAAACAACAATTGATGGACTTAATTCGCAAAATAAGGGACCAAAGAGATATTACCATTTTTTTAATCGAGCATAATATGGAGCTCATTATGAAGATTTCAGAAAAAATTGTTGTTATTGATTATGGCAAGAAAATTGCCGAAGGTGTTGCAGAAGATATTCAAAAGAATCCTCTGGTAATTGAGGCATATCTCGGGAAGGAGGATGATGAAGCAATATGAGTGAAATCGTTCTTTCCCTTGAAGGGGTAGAAACATATTACGGCAAGATTCATGCGTTAAGAGGAATTAATATCACCGTTGAAAAAGGCCAAATTGTAACCCTTCTGGGTTCTAACGGTGCGGGCAAAAGCACGACACTAAAAACCATTTCCGCACTGATTTATGCCTCCGCAGGTAAGATCCAGTTTATGGGCCGGGATATTACCTCGGAAGCTCCTCATAAAATCGTGGAAATGGGTTTAATTCACGTTCCCGAGGGCAGACATATTTTTAAGGATTTAACGGTCAAGGAAAACTTGGAGTTAGGTTCCTTTACCCTCAAGGACGACAAGGAAAGAAAACGCAGAATGGATCGGGTTTTTGAGCGTTTTCCCCGTCTCAAGGAAAGATGGAAACAGGATGGAGGTACCCTTTCCGGGGGCGAACAGCAGATGTTGGCCATTGGTCGTGCATTGATGACGGAACCGAAGCTGCTCCTTTTGGATGAGCCTTCCATGGGATTGGCCCCTGTTATCGTGCAAGAAATCGGGCAGATTATTAAAAGTTTAAATGAAGAAGGGACAACAATTCTCTTGGTGGAGCAGAACGCAAAAATGGCTCTGAAGCTGGCGCACTATGGTTATGTTATTGACACCGGAGCCATCGTGATGGAAGACAATAGCCGTAATTTGCGGGAAAATGAAAGTATTGTCAAAGCTTATCTAGGTGGGTAAAATCCAAAAATTAAGTGGTGAGGGAATTGGTATTTGAGACGATTCAACGGAGTACTACGCCCCTGATGATTGTCGATCAAATTCTGAAACATATGGAAACCGGCAACTTGAAGCCAGGGGATAAGTTACCTTCTGAGCGAGAATTATGCAAAATGTTTGGTGTGGGACGGTCCTCTGTACGAGAAGCAATCAGAGCTTTGGTGGTCAAAGGTAACTTAGAGGTTATCCAGGGAAAAGGTACCTTTTTATGCCAAGGGGGAAATACCAATGCTCAAGATTATCTTTTAGAGAGTGACTTTGGAGGCATGCCTGTTTTTGATATTATGGAAGCCAGACAAATGTTGGAAATTAACATTGTCCGTTTGGCGGCAGAACGAGCGGATAAAACCGATATCCGATATATGCACCAGGCGATTGATCGCATGGCAGCCAGTAAGGACGCCAAGGATTTTTATGAAGCGGATTTAGAATTTCATCAAGTTCTGGCAGAATCCACAGGAAATCAAGCTATTCGAGAGATGTTAAATGTCATCATGAAGATGGGTCATAATTATTGTTGCAATTTTGTCGTTGTTTCTGAAAAAGGAAAAGAAAAATCCATTTCTACTGCCCGCCAGGTGGCCAATTTAGTTGCTCAGGGGGAAGGGGATCAGGCGGCGGCAGTGATGATGGATCATTTAAAGATAATCTATTCCAAAATGAAAGGCGCTCTTTTAGATGTAGATAAAAGCGAAAGGGATGCAGATAAATAGTGAAAAATCGGAGTAAACGATTCAAATGAAGAGAATTTTTTTAATTATATTCATTTTGGGTATCTGTATGTCACTGGGGATTTACTTTATGCAGATGCGTACTGCTCAGGAAATGAAGATACCTGAGCTCACCCAGGAAGAGTTACTGGAAAAAATTCAGTCCGGCGTAGCATTCTATGTTTATTTTTATTCACCCACCTGTACCGACTGCATTGCATCAGAGCCTTTTCTTGCCGAAGCTGTTAAAAACCTTAAGATAAATATGGTAAAATTGGATTTGGCAAAAAATGATTATGCTCGGACCACCTTCGACCTTCCCGGGACCCCTACCATCTTATATTATCAGAACGGTGAATTGGTCACCGGGATTAGCGGAGCTATGGAGACAGTGGGGGCATATGAGGAATTTTTTCTGGAAACAGGTGAAGGACAATGATTTTTCGCTTCTTCCTGGCTATCATCTATTTATATGCCGGTGGCAGCAAGATTTTTTACCCCATGTTCTTTCAAAGAACGATTTTAGCGTACTATCCGATCCCGGAATGGGTTGCATTTTTGATTGCCATTTTCTTACCCTGGCTGGAAATATTAGCAGCCTTAGCTTTGTTGCTGAATTTTCAAACAAAATATGCCGCCGGTTTTCTTTTTGGTCTCTCCTTGCTATTTTTCAGCCAGATGGTACTCAATTTTAACCATCTTTTACCTTATGGTTGTGGTTGTTTTGGCTTTGGTGACCCTGAAAGAATCACTCTTTATCATGTGGGGCGGGATTTATTAATTACCGTGTTGGCGGCCATTGTCTGGCGCAAATCCCGGATTAAGCATAACTTCTCCTGATGGCGGGAACCATGTTTCTTTGAACCTTCTGTTTATTAAACAGAAGGTTTTTTATATTTAAAAAGGATTTTGCTGCTTTGTGTCGAAATAAAATACGTGATTGTCATATAAACAAAAATTAAGACAAATAATGGGACAACCCTATTTATAACAAAAAACGGTATATCAGGGGTGAAAATTCATTGATTATTCAAATGGCAGGAGTGAGCAAAACATACAATAATAATGTTCCTGCCCTGACAAATATTGATCTTAATATCGACAAGGGAGAATTTGTCTTTATCATCGGACCCAGCGGTGCCGGTAAATCAACTTTGATGCGTTTGTTATTCAGAGAGGAATTGCCTTCCTCAGGACAAATTTACATTGGTGGGCGGAGTATCCTGCGTTTGAATCGCAAAGAAATTGCCCGCTTAAGAAGAAGCATTGGCGTTGTTTTTCAGGATTTTAGATTGTTACCTAATTTAAGTGTCTACGATAACGTTGCTTTTGCCTTAAGGGTCACGGAATGTTCTAAGGACAGGATTTGTCAACGGGTTCCTGAGGTACTTGAATTAGTCGGTTTAAGCCATAAAACAGATGCCCTGCCTACAGAATTGTCCGGCGGGGAACAACAAAGAGTTGCTGTGGCACGAGCGATTGTTAATAAACCGGTAGTGCTCATTGCCGATGAGCCCACAGGGAATCTTGATCCGGAAACCTCCTGGGGATTAATGGAGTTATTTGAAAAAATCAGTCAAACGGGGACAACTATTCTGGTAGCTACCCACGCAAAAGAAATTGTAAACAAAATGAAAAAGAGGGTGCTTGTTTTAGAACGCGGCATCTTGATTCGTGACGACATGGAGGGTGGTTATCATGAAACTAAGAACGATAGGCTACTTCTTTAAAGAAGCGATGCTATCTTTAAAAAGAAATGGCTGGATGAGTGTTGCCTCTATTGCAACCGTGGCCATTTCCTTGTTTGTGTGCGGAGTGTTTTTACTCTTAGTATTAAATATTAATAACATGGCTTATCATATTGAATCAAGTATTGAAATTTCGGCTTTTTTTCAAGATGATGCCACCGAGGAAGAAATCTCGGAGATTAAAAAGCAAATTGAATCCTATCCTGGGGTAAGCGAGGTCACCTTAATTAGCAGTGAGGAGGCTTTAAACGCCCTGAAAAAGGAGTTTGGCGAGCGCCGAGAATTATTAGATCATTTAGAATATAACCCTTTACCTAATTACTTAGTCGTTAAAACTAAGACTGCAGAAGATGTGGTTCCGGTGGCTCAGTCTTTGGAAAATACCGACTATTTTCAAAAAGTGCGTTACGGTCAGGGTTTTGTGGAAAAACTTGTCTCCTTAATTAATTGGATACGCCTTTTAGGAGGAGGTGTTATCTTGCTCCTAGGACTGGCCGCCGTGGTTTTGGTGGCGATTACCATCCGCTTAACTGTTTATGCCCGTAGAAAAGAAATTACGATTATGAAGTATGTAGGAGCCACAGACTGGTTTATCCGTTGGCCATTCTTTTTAGAAGGAGTTTTCCTGGGATTAATCGGATCTTTGATCGCCGTTACACTATTATATTGGGTTTACTCCTCGCTGCTTGATAACATTAGTGTTACATTGGCCTTTATTAAGTTAATCAGTGCACCTGATTTATTATTGAAAATTAGCTTAGGGATGATCCTGGTCGGGGTTTCCCTAGGTGCCATAGGAAGTGTCATCTCTTTACGCAAATTCTTAAAAGTTTAATATAAGGGGGTAAAAATGTGCTTTGGTTGCGGGGTCGCAGGATTGTTGCAGGTATCGTGGTAACGGGTTTTATCCTGACAACAGGTTTATTGCCTGCTTATGGAGATCAATTGACGAGTTTTAAGAAGAAACAGCAGAACTTGAAGCAGCAAATCTCAGAGCAAAAGGAAACCCTAAAGGAAAAGGAAAGTCAAAGAAAAAATTATGTCGGTCAACTGAATCAATTGGAAGATGAAATGGACCTTATTCAGTCTGAATTAAATACTCTGACCGAGCAACTAAAAGATGCGGAGAAAAAGGTGGCCCAATCTACCGAAGAATTAAGAAAATCGGAAGAGGAATTGGCCGAACGCATGGATCTTTTTAGTCAGCTGGTGAAAGAGGTTTATTTGAATGGTCAGGTATCCTATTTGGAAGTGGCCTTTGATGCGACCAGTTTCAGTGATTTATTAACGCGGTTCGATTTGATGGAGAAACTGGTGGAGCAGGATGTGGAAATCTTAAATCGGGTGGAGGCCCAGATCAAAGAGGTCGAGGCCAAGAAAGCCCAATTGGAAAAGGAAAGAAATGAAATTGTTCGCATTCAACGATCTACAAAAAGAAAAGAGCAGGATCTGGCCTCACGACAGCAGGAAAAAAGACAATGGATTGCTCGGATTGAAGAAGATAAAAAGCAGATAGAAAAAGCCCTCAATGAGATGGAGCGTAATTCTAACCAATTGGCCGCTCAGATTAATAAAATTCAGCAGGAGCGGATGGCAAAATCTGGATCTAAGTTTAACGGGGTATTTTCCTGGCCCACCCCTGGGTATACCAGGATTACCTCGGACTATGGTTATCGGATTCACCCTGTATTAAAAACAAAAAGGATGCATACAGGGATTGATATTGGCGCACCCTCCGGTACCAGTATTAAGGCGGTAGCTAAGGGCACCGTTATTTATGCCGGCTGGTTGGGGGCCTATGGCAACGCCGTGGTGATTGATCATGGAGGGGGGATCTCTTCTATGTATGCCCATCAATCCCGCATCTCGGTTTCCGTAGATGAGGATGTGAAAAAAGGTGATACAGTAGGCAAGGTAGGAAGCACCGGATGGAGCACCGGACCTCATTTACACTTTGAGGTACGCAAAAATGGTAATCCTATTAATCCTTGGAACTACCTAAAATAGAATTAATGTTACCCTTAATGTAGACCCAAAAGGCACTACCAAAGTGCCTTTTGTTGCGTTATAATCAGATAAAGGTATGATGATTAAGATTGTTAATTTTTTCATTAATAATTAAGCCCCCTAGTTCATATCATGATCTTAGATATTCTATAAGGTTAATCCTTGGGAAGGTTGAACCGATTTGAGGAGGATGTATTAGTGTCTAAAAAACGAGGATTTATAGCTGGCCTGGCAACAGGATGTGCCCTGACTGCCGGCCTTTTACTACTATTGGTGACGATGAATTTCTGGCACTTAGGAAACGGTGTTAAGACCGTATCCTTACTTAAGACAAGGGCTTTAGAGCCTGTAGCTGCCGTTGAATTGGTGGATGGTGCCATGAAAGGCATGGTGGAATCCCTGGATGATCCTTATTCTGTCTACTTAGCACCGGAGGAGTATGAATCTCTTCAAACCAGTATGAAAGGGACTTACGGCGGTTTAGGCATTTATGTGGGCATTTCCCCAGAGACCAAAAAAATAACGGTTATGGCACCCATCAAAGGCACTCCGGCGGCCGAAGCAGGGATTAAACCCGGAGATGAAATCTGGGAAATTAACGGGCAAGATGCCACGGAAATGGACATCAATACTGCAGTTGCTTTGATGAAGGGAGAAGCGGGAACACAGGTAACCCTTGGCATCAAAGGACCTAAGGAGGAGACCCTGAGCCAGGTTTTCCTTACGCGGGAGATCATTGAGATACCTTCCGTGGAAGGAATGATGCTGGAGGAGTATCCTGGGCTGGCTTATGTCAGTATTTCCATGTTCAATGATATGACGGGAAACGAACTCCGGGAAACCATTGAAACCTTAAGGTCGGAAAACGATTGCCGGGGATTGATCCTGGATTTACGCAATAACCCGGGAGGGTCTCTAAATGCGGCTGTAGAAGCGGGAAGTCTTTTTGTGCCTGAGGGTGAGCCGGTGGTTTGGCTGGTAGATAAATCCCGTACAGAGGAATTTATTTCACAAGGTCCCCTGCTGGATTTGCCTTTGGTCGTGCTCATCAATAATGGGAGTGCCAGCGCGGCGGAAATTTTAGCCGGTGCCGTTAAAGATGTTCAGGCGGGTACTTTGGTAGGAGAGACCAGCTTTGGGAAGGGGATCGTGCAAAGTGTTTTTGAAATCGGCGATGGGGCAGCCATAAAATTGACTACTGCCCAATATTTGACTCCCCATAAGAATGACATTCATCAAAAGGGCATTGAGCCGGACGTGGAGTCATTTCTTCCGGACGGTACAGATCCTGCCGTAATTTACAATGTGGATCCTGAAGCCGACGCCCAATTAAAGAAAGGAATTGAGGTTTTACAAGCCCAAATTAATCAATAAGGGGAAGTACTTCTTGTATTTATCTGAATGATGGGATAGAATAAATTATCTAAAAAGACCACGGGAAATCCCGTGGTCTTCAGCGAATATGGACAGGCACTCGTGTACTTATTAGATGGATAAGGAAGGAGACTTTTATGTATTGGGCGGATCAAAAAACCAGATCCCTGCGTTCCATCGGGATCTTAATATTGTTGCTCTCTATCGGGGAAGGGATGGTCGCCCCGGCCATTCCCCTGGTGGGCAAAGAGTTAGGAGCCTCTTATAGCTTAATCGGTTTTTTCATGACCGGCTATTCTGTGGCTTATGGCATCATGACGATCCTTTCCGGGCGCTTGTCCGATCTCTGGGGCAGAAAAAAGATCCTCTTATTTAGTGTCCTCCTCTGCTTTGGTGCTTCCTTAGGATACTCCTTTGCCCAAACTCCTCATTTTTTCTTAGTCTTCCGCACCTTGGAAGGAATGAGCAGAGGGATTTTGTGGGTTGTGTTGGAGGCGATCTTAGCGGATAACACCACGCCTTTAAACAGAGGGCGGGAATCAGGACGGTTTACTTTCTGCTATGGGATGGGAGCGATGTCCGGTTCTCTGATCGGTGGTTTGATTATGGAACATTTCCCTTTGACGGCCGTTTTTCCTGCTTACCCGGTACTTTCTGTCCTGGCTTTGGTTATTGGATTATGGGGTATCACTGAAGTAACTCCTATAGGGGAAGGGTCTCATGGAGAAGTAGCCTCCGGAGCACGAGCATTTTGGCAGGAATTTAAAATTATTTGGCCCTTCTGTTATCTCTTTTTTGCTTATGCCGGTTTTCTCTATACCATTTCGGGTATGTTATCCATGGTAGCAGGATATTTCCAGGTCTCATATTTAGGCATTGGTTTAATTTTTGCTCTATTTTGGGGTTGTCGAACTATCTCCTTCGCTCTTTCCGGAAGATTATCCCATAGTGTAGGGAGAAAGCCCTTGTTTATGGGGGCTTGTACCATGCTTTCCATCGCCGCCCTTTTATTTATAACAGGAGGAAGCTTTGGTACCCTTGCCTTGGCTGCTGTTTCCGGAGGCATTGGTACAGGATTTATGTTTCCGATGTTAATTGCCAGTGTCGCAGACAGCGCTTCTCCCGGATACAGCGGCTTTGATTTAGGACTATTGGAGTTCGTCGGTTCTTTGGGCATGATTTCCCAGACCGGGCTTTCCGGTCTCTTAGGGGAGCATGGAGGGGTGGAAATGACTTATTCCTTTACCCTGGTCGTTTCTTTAATTGCCTTTGTGGTGGCAGTTTTGTTTATTAAAAAAGATGTCGTTCGATCTAAAGAAAATTCCTATGACCTAACTTAATCTGAGCTTATTTTATTTCTTCGATGAAATAATCTTGTGTACCAAGACCCCTTTTTTCCAATTCGTCTAGTTGGATAAAGGGGTTTTTGCCATGCAGACGTTGGAAAAGATGACCAGTGGTGCCCAATTTGAGACCTTGAGGAATACCGGCGGGGATCAGATCCTCGGTTTTTATGGCATCAAGGCTGGCTTTTTCAATGGCGACAATATCCTGAGATGCCATGATACCAATATCCGGGATCATTGAAGGGGTGGTAAAACCCCAACAGTCGCACAAGGCGGTGATGTTGGTCAAAAAATTAATGTAGAAAACATGGCCCGGTGCAAAGGTTTTCAAGACGACTTCTGTACAGATGGCCATGCCGGTTTGAAAATCTCCATATTGTTCATTTTCTACGGTGATAGCATTGGTGGGGCATATCTTTACACAATGCTGGCAAAAGGTGCAATCATGAAAATTAATCCGATATTTGTTCTCTTTAGTAAATTTATTGGCGTGATAATTGCAACTTTGTACACAAGCTTCGCAATGGGTGCAAAGATCCTCCTGCCAGCTTAAGCCGCCGGATAAATGGTGGATCTGTTGCCGGGTGCGATCCGTAACACAGCCCATAGCAATGTTTTTGCAGGCTCCCCCATACCCACAGGCCCCGTGTCCTTTCACGTGGGATAGATCAATCATTACCTCTGCATCCTGGATGTGACCGGCGACATCAATATCCTTTAAGGTTTTAAAATCAACCTTGTGTTCATAAAAGTATTGATCCATGATGCCGCAAGCAGGGGTGATGGGCGCACCTAAATATTCCTCTGTATAACCTCGATCCTGTCCTCCGGATACAATTTGATCGGTAATAAAAACTTTAGCCCCATACTCTTTTAGACAATCTATGAGGGTTTTAACAAATATGGGATGAATCGTAGAATAACCGATCTTTCTGCCCAGATGCATTTTGATCACGGTCCATTTGTCTTTAACCACTTCTTGCAACTCCATTTTAGCGATGAGCCGGTGAAATTTGGCCGGTAGGGTGTCCTCCAGCTCATATTTATCAAATTTTACTGATGAAAAGAGAATTTTCGCGCTCATAAATATTTCCTCCTGCATATTTAAAATAAACTCTGCCTAATAATAAGAAGTGAAAAATGAAGAAAGATGAGTCATTTTCTTAATATTATACCATCAAATGTGAAAAGCTTACAAAATGAGTTTACAAAGAAGTTTTCCTTTGTCATCTTGGTCAAGCACTCGATTTACTAATGGTTCATACCATAATATAGACTTGTAAATGTTAAGGGCACCTACAGGAAAGAGAGGAGACAGTTTTATGAAAAAAGGGAAAATTAAATATGTTTTTCCCGGGGGCAACACCCCACGGGGTTTTTATTCTTTTTATCATGATGGTCTTAAGAATATGGAGAGAATCTTTATTCTAAAAGGAGGACCGGGCACGGGGAAATCTACTCTCATCCGGAAAGTAGGCTTGGAGATGGTGGAACGAGGGTTTGCGGTGGAGTTTTGGCAATGCTCTTCCGATAATGACTCTTTAGATGGGGTCATCATTCCGGATTTTAAAATTGCTATTATCGACGGCACCTCTCCTCATATGGTAGATCCCAAATATCCGGGAGTGGTGGAGCAATTAGTAAATTTAGGCGATCATTGGGATGAAAAATATTTAAAATCCCATAAAAATGTCATAAAAAAATTAGTTGATGAGATCAGCGCCAGCTTCCAAGACGCCTATAGGCAGTTAAACCAGGCACAAAAGGTTTATAAAGCATGGAAAGACATTAATAAGGCGGCCATGGATTTTAATAAAGTTAATCAAAAAACGGAACTGTTAATGCAGGAAATATTCAGCGTTCACGCACCCTTTGTGCGCCATATGTTCGCATCTGCCATTACCCCCAGGGGTTTGGTTAACTTTATCAACAGTATTACGGAAGATTGCAAAAAACGTTATATTCTAAAAGGCTTACCGGGGACGGGAAAATCCACCTTGATTAGAAAAATTGCCGAAGGGGCCGTGGAAAGAGGCTATCAGGCGGATTTTTATCATTGCGCTCTCGACCCGGACACTTTGGACATGGTAGTAATTCCTCAGTTGGGCATTGCTGTATTCGACGGTAGCAATCCCCACCTGGTGGAACCTGAACGAGCCGGTGATACGGTGATTAATATGATGGATGCTTTGGATTTGGAGGAGGTGGGGCAACAAAAGGAAAAGACTGAGCAGCTAGATGGTGAATTTAAACAGTATCTGCATGAGGCCATCGGTAAACTTGCCCAGGCCAAAAAGCTTCATGATCAATTGGAGGGTTTTTATATTAAGGCCATGGATTTTGAAGCTGTAGAGCATACGGGGACACAAATATTTAATAAAATCTTAAGTCAGATGGCAAAAAAGGAGGTGTAGATTCGTTCTATCCTTCTTTTTCTTCTATTCGCGCGTGGCGTGGGGACGTTTCGCTTGCCACTATCAACTTGGTATTTGTTAAACTCGTTCAATGATACCTCTGCCTATGCCTAAAACCCTGCTAAGCTGACGATTACTTGCACCAGTAAACTGTTTGATGTCTTTTATAATTTTATCCCTTTCTTTCTTGGGCAAACTATTAATCATTTCCGGTTCAGCATAAGTGTTCACGATCAGATGCTTTAAATCTTCATCCGAATATTTTAACTTAACTTCATATTCCATAGGTTGGTCATTATTCAGCATCTTCATAAATTCTATAAATTCCACCTGGTTCTTAAAAAATTGTTTGATAAATATTGGGTTTACCAAGTCTAAATCAGACTTATTAACATAATTTTGATAACTACTCCATCTGTAATGGGAAATATCCTGAACCAACCCTGCTTTTATTGGATTTTGATGAATATAACGCAAGACTGTTAATAAATATCCCTCATCTTCCACGGGTTCACTTTTATACCTGTTTTGAAACAAGTGACCGGTTCTGGAATATTTTAAATTATGCCATTGTACATAGCTGACAGCTATTCTTTTGATCGTGGTACCGATTTCTTCTGACCCTTCTTTCATTAACAAATGAACATGATTATTCATGAGACAGTAACCATAAAGATCATAATTGCTTTTCTCTTTAGCTCGGGAAAGATAAAATAAAAATTTTGCTCGATCTTCATCGTCCAAAAAAATTTCCCTTTTATCAATGCCTCTTAACATGGCATGATAGATGCCCGTACTGCTTTTAATTCTTCCTTGTCTTGCCATAAATCATCCCCCAGAGTCATATTACTGTTTATTTGCTGTGACGTCAATCAATAGTTCCTTTCACCCCCTTCTTTGTCACGCCATTAAAAGTCCTGTCAAGGCGAGATATTTTCCCCCCGATTGTTCCCTCCAAGAACCACGCTTCTGAAGAGAGAAAATACAATCTGGATTTAATTGTTTCTTCAGGATAATCCAAATACGTGGACTATTTCCTTAATTGAAAGTTATTTAACAAGGATAAAGATACAAAAAAGATATATTTATATGTTAACCTATATTTGGGGGTGGAAAAATGGTTTTTAAACTTCTTTTGGTTGAAGATGATGCTGAAATAAGAGAAATCATCACAGATTATTTTACAGAGAAAAGTAATGGGACTTTTAGTATTGATTATGGTGAGACAGGGAGTGAAGGCCAGGAAAAATGCCTTGAAGAAAAGTATGATTTGGTACTTTTGGATATTATGCTGCCTGGGGTTGATGGGTTTGTAATTTGCAGGGAGCTTAGAAAAACAAGCGATGTACCTATTATTTTTATTACGGCAAGACATAATGAAAATGACAGATTGTATGGATATCATCTTGGATGTGATGACTATATAACTAAGCCCTTTTCCTTGGCAGAGCTTTATGCAAAGGTTAGAGCCTTATTAAAACGCTCCAAAGGAATGGTGAGAAATGAAGTAATGATGGCGGGCTGCATAAAATTAGATCCCTATCGTTATACAGTTTATGTCAATGAGAGAGAAGTAACATTAGCCCCCATGGAATTTGCGATTTTAAAAATACTTATGGAAAATCTGGGAAAGGCAGTAAGTAGGGAGAGTCTGCTAATTCGGCTTTGGGGATATGATTTTGATGGGAACGACAGGGTAGTAGACAACCATGTGAAAAAGCTGCGCAAGGCCTTGGGGGATGGTTCCACGCAGATTAAAACTGTGTTTAAAAAAGGCTATAAACTGGAGGATAGATAATTGAAAAAATACAGCAAAGAGGATAATTTATACCCGTATCATCTGGGCATTTCTTGCCACATATCTGGTACTGATGACCAGTTTTAGTGTTTTTTAATATCCCAGGAAAAGAAAGCAGCAGGAATGGAGCTCGGGGCACATGCTTTACATCTCAATAATAATGTTGAATCTGCCATAAAAGATTATATCGACAGCAATAATCAAGTCACGGATATCGTCAAAATAAAAAAGGAGTTGATAAAAAAGTCAACTTTGTTTACCGCTCTAGGAACAGAAATGGCTGTTTTTACAGGTGATTATAAGCTGCTTTTTAATACAAATAATGACTACTGGTTATGCAGCTATACAGAACACAAAGTAGGAAGCACGCATTATACAGGATATGGATATTTAAATCCCAAGGAGTGGTTTAGTGAAGAGGAAGTAACAGCGTTGGAAAATTATCTAAATGCAAATCCTAAGCCTAAAAAGACAGGGGATTTTCATAGGTATTTCGCTGATTTGAAAGGGTTTTGGGTCGATAATGAAATGATTATTCCGGATAAAATAACTGTCAATCCAATGTATGCCGATACCTTTGATGAAGAGGGAAATGTAGTTTCAAGCAGAGGGGTGCACACAGATGATATTGTCTATACTTCAAACTATGAAAACACGAGAAATTTGCCATATTTTGAACATGGTAACATCCAGACGCCGACTAACGGCAATCGCAACAGTGAAAAACAAATTGAGCTGCGCCATATGGTTATAGATCAGGAAAAGTTAAAAGAATCAACGAAATTAATAGGTCCTTCCAGCGAAAGAACAGATTTCTTAACCTATCGGTATTACTTAGCGCTACCTTATCAGAATACGATCAAAGTCATAGATGAGGAAAACTATTACAGTGACTTTTGGACAGTGATTACCCGGGACATTAATATATGGGGGCGGTGCTCCGCTACCTTAGCCTTTGTTTGGATTTCCTGCTTAATAGCATTTATCATCGTAGCTTCAATCCTTTCAAAACAAACCTATAAAACTTATCAGGAGAGAGAAGAGCTTGAAAAACAGCGCCAAGAAATGACTCATGACCTGGCCCATGATTTAAAAACACCTTTAAGTATTATTTCAGGGTATGCCCAAAATTTACAAGAAAATATCCATACAGAGAAAAGGGAGTATTATGCAAGCCATATCCAAGCTAATGTTGGCCGTATGGATAAAATAATCCGAGGCATGCTTGAGATGACGAGATTAGAATCAGATTCCCTTCAAATAAGGTTTGAGGATATATCCCTTGGTAAGGCAAGTAACGAGATTATTAATCGTTACAGGCAAATATGTCATGAAAAATCTATAACGGTTTGTCTGGAAGGTGATGCAGTCGTCAAGGCAGATTATTCATTAATGCTGCGCGTTATTGATAATTTCTTTATTAATGCCCTTGATAACACACCTGAAGGTGGCTCCATTAGCATTAGGATACTTGACGATGCATTTGAAATCCATAATAGCGGAAGTCATGTACCTGAAGATAAAATAAACGAAATATGGCTTCCTTTTAAAAAAGCTGATCTATCACGGAGTAATCCAAAAGGTACAGGTCTTGGTCTTTCGATTTCACGTACAATTTTAGAATTACACGAATTTTCTTATGGTGCTGAGAATAGTAATGATGGAGTTGTATTTTGGTTCAAATTTCGGGAGGAGATATAAACATGGCATTGCATAAAATTCTAGACATCAAAGTCCGAAGATAACAGTCTTTTTTTAAAATTTAGGAAAACCGCAACATAATTATTTTTTCTTTATCGTACCGATTAAAACGATCAAAAGACATTGTTACGGTAGGTTTGGCGGGAGCCGAGCAGACAGTCCTCCCGGTTCTTCATCATCATAACGTGGCGAACGAAACGTCCCCTTGCCATACGTCCCCTTGCCATATGGTGAATTTAAACAGTATCTGAATGAGGCCATCGGTAAACTTGCCCAGGCCAAAAAGCTTCATGATCAATTGGAGGGTTTTTATATTAAGGCCATGGATTTTGAAGCTGTAGAGCATACGGGGACACAAATATTTAATAAAATCTTAAGTCAGATGGCAAAAAAGGAGGTGTAGATTCGTTCTATCCTTCTTTTTCTTCTATTGGGACTGGAACAGCACATTTTTATCTATATCGGGTATGGTATAATAGAAGTATATTGTTAAGTTGTAAAGTGAGTGAGAAAAATGAGTGACTTTAAGTTAAAATCATCTTATCAGCCCACCGGAGACCAGCCTCAGGCCATTGAACGCCTGGTGGAGGGTATTTTATCCGGAGAAAAGAATCAAGTTCTTTTAGGGGTTACCGGTTCGGGGAAAACCTTTACCATGGCCAATGTGATTGAAAGAGTCAAAAAACCTACCTTGGTTATTGCTCATAATAAAACCCTGGCCGCTCAATTATGTGGGGAGTTCAAGGAGTTTTTTCCCGATAATGCGGTGGAGTACTTTGTTAGTTATTATGATTATTATCAACCGGAGGCGTATATCGCCCATACAGATACCTATATTGAAAAGGATGCTTCCATTAATGACGAAATAGAAAAACTGCGCCACTCGGCTACCGCATCTCTCTACGAGCGGCGCGACGTGATAATTGTCGCCAGTGTTTCCGCTATTTATGGCTTGGGGTCTCCGGAGGATTATCAGCAGATGACCCTGAGCTTAAGGGTGGGACAGAGCCAGGAACGGGATCGTATTGTACGCAAATTAGTGGATATCCAATATGCACGTAATGATATGGATTTTCATCGGGGTACTTTCCGGGTACGGGGAGATGTGATCGAGATCTATCCCGTCTCTTCCAGTGAAAGAGCTTTGCGGGTGGAGATGTTTGGCGATGAAATTGAACGCATTGTGGAAATTGATACCCTGACAGGAGAAATATTAGGTCGGCTGCGTCATGTTGCTATCTTCCCTGCCAGTCACTATGTAACGGAAGAGGAAAAGATGAAAAAGGCCATTAAAACCATTGAAGAGGAGTTAGTTGAGCAATTGAAGATTCTGCGGGCGCAGAATAAACTGCTGGAGGCCCAAAGGCTGGAGCAACGCACCAACTTTGATCTGGAAATGATGCAGGAAATGGGTTATTGTCAGGGGATTGAAAACTATTCCCGCCATTTAAGCGGACGCGCGCCGGGGGAACCCCCCTACACTTTAATCGATTATTTCCCGGAAGATTTTTTATTAGTTATAGATGAGTCTCATGTGACCCTGCCGCAGATCAGAGGGATGTACGAAGGGGACAAGTCCCGGAAAACGAACCTGGTGCAATATGGGTTTCGCTTGCCCTCCGCCCTGGATAACCGTCCCTTAATGTTTTCTGAGTTCGAAAAAAAGATTCCCCAGGCCGTCTTTGTATCGGCCACACCCGGCCCTTATGAGCTGGAGCATAGTAAAAGAATTGTGGAACAGATTATCCGTCCCACCGGTCTTTTAGACCCGGAAATTGAAGTCAGGCCGGTAAAAGGTCAGATTGATGATCTGATTGGAGAAATTAGAAAGCGGGTAGAAAAAAATCAACGGGTTTTGGTGACCACATTAACGAAACGTATGGCGGAGGATCTAACTGATTATCTGAAAGAGTTGGATATCAAGGTGCGCTATTTACATTCCGATGTGAAAACCTTGGAACGGATGGAAATTATCCGGGAATTACGTCTCGGTGTCTTTGATGTTTTGGTAGGGATTAATCTGCTGCGGGAAGGTTTGGATCTGCCGGAGGTTTCCCTGGTGGCGATCCTCGATGCAGATAAAGAAGGATTTTTACGATCTGAGCGTTCTTTGATTCAGACAATTGGTCGGGCGGCGCGCAATGCGGAAGGCCGGGTTATTATGTATGGCGATCAAAGGACGGAATCTATGGAGAAAGCGATTTCCGAAACTAATCGCAGGCGGCTCCTGCAGATCAATTATAATCAAGTACATCATATTGTACCTCAAACAGTACAAAAGGCGGTTCATGACTCCCTAGGTATTACCATGGCCGCAGAACCTGAAGCCACATATCAGGTGGAGGGTAAGTTAGAAAAGCTGACGAAAAAGGAAGCAGAAAAGATGATCCGTTCCTTAGAAAAAGAGATGCGGGAAGCCGCACGGCATTTGGAGTTCGAGCGTGCTGCCGAGTTGCGGGATATTATCATTGAGGTGCGGGCTCAGACGAGAAGCTAGCCGATAACATTAACTGTTAGACATGTAAAACTTAGAAGGAGTATTTATGGCTAAAGATAAAATTATTGTTAAGGGAGCAAGGGAGCATAATTTAAAAAATATTGATGTGGAGATACCCCGAGACAAACTGGTAGTAATAACCGGCCTAAGTGGTTCGGGGAAATCCTCCTTGGCTTTTGATACTATTTATGCCGAGGGTCAGAGACGGTATGTGGAGTCTCTTTCTTCTTATGCGCGTCAATTTTTAGGCCAGATGGACAAACCGGATGTGGATTACATCGAGGGTCTCTCCCCGGCTATTTCCATCGATCAGAAAACCACCGGCCGGAATCCCCGTTCTACCGTGGGCACAGTAACAGAGATTTATGATTATATGCGTCTTCTTTTTGCCCGCATCGGACATCCTCATTGCCCCCAATGCGGCAAGGCCATTACCCAGCAAACGGTGGATCAGATGGTGGATGTGCTTCTGGCCTATGAAGAGGGAACGAAGCTGCAGATCTTGGCTCCTCTGGTGCGGGGTAGAAAGGGAGAGCATGTCAAGGTATTTGAAGAAGCAAGAAAAGCGGGATATGTTCGGGTGCGCGTCGACGGGGAAGTTTATGACCTGGAAGAAGAGATTAAGCTGGAAAAGAATAAAAAACACACTATTGAAGTCGTTGTTGATCGCATAAAAATTAAACCAGGTATCGAAAATAGATTAGCCGATTCTCTGGAGATCGCATTAGATCTGGGGGATGGGTTGGTAACGGCAGATGTTTTAGGACAGAAGGAGGTGCTTTTCAGTCAGCATTTTGCCTGTGCTGATTGTGGCATCAGTCTTGAAGAAATTACCCCTCGTATGTTCTCTTTTAATAATCCTTATGGGGCGTGTCCCGCGTGCGACGGTTTGGGGCATACCCTTAATATCGACGTGGATCTGATTATTCCCGATCGCAACCTTTCTATTCGGGAAGGGGCCATTGCCCGTTGGGGCGTTAAAACTCAAGGTTGGTATTATCGGGTAATTGAAGCTTTGGCCCAACACTTTGATTTCAGCCTGGATACGCCTGTTAAGGATTTAGCTGATGAAGCTTTAAATTATATCCTTTTTGGCACCAAGGGAGAAAAAATCAAGGTCTGCTACGACCATCCTGAACGGGGCAGGCAAATGTATCATGTGTCCTGGGAGGGAGTAGTCAATAATTTTGAACGGCGCTATCGAGATACCCGTTCTGGTTATATTCGGGATGAATTAGAAAGATATATGTCTCAAAAACCTTGTCAGAAATGTCATGGTGCTCGTTTGCGCCCCGAAAGTTTGGCCGTACTGGTGGGCGGAAAAAACATCTATCAGATCACCGAGGATTCTATCTTGGAGACTAAAGAATTCTTTCAAAATTTAGTTCTCACATCCAGAGAAGTTTTAATCGCGCGCCAGATTTTAAAAGAGATTCAGGAGCGCTTGAGTTTTCTCATCAATGTGGGCTTGGATTATCTGTCCTTAAACAGAATGGCCGCAACCTTATCCGGCGGGGAAGCACAGCGCATCCGGCTTTCTACCCAGATTGGTTCCAGCCTGATGGGCGTTTTATATATTCTGGATGAACCAAGTATTGGGCTTCATCAAAGGGATAACGCCCGATTAATTGAAGCTTTGAAGAGATTGCGTGATTTAGGCAATTCTGTTCTGGTGGTGGAGCATGATGAAGAAACTATGCGGGAAGCGGATTATATCCTGGATATCGGTCCGGGCGCTGGTGTCCATGGGGGGCAAGTGATGGCGGCCGGTACCTTGCCGGAAATCATGGCGGTCAAGAATTCTATTACTGGCCAGTATTTGCGTGGGGAAAAAAGTATTCCTCTACCTCTGGTACGCCGTACCCCCAATGGCAAGTGGTTGGAGATTATCGGAGCTAAGGAGCATAATTTGAAAGATATTAATGTCTCCATTCCTTTAGGTGTTTTTGTTGGCGTAACCGGGGTTTCCGGATCGGGGAAAAGCACCTTAATCAATGAGATTTTGCATAAAGATTTGGCTCATCGTTTGAACAGAGCCCGGGATTTGCCGGGAGCTCATCAGAAAATTCGTGGTTTGGAACACCTGGAAAAGGTAATTAACATCGACCAATCTCCTATCGGCCGTACACCGCGCTCCAATCCTGCCACTTACACCGGTGTTTTTGATGGGATTCGGGAGCTTTTTTCCCAGACCCCAGAAGCGAAGATGCGGGGTTATCAGCCAGGACGGTTTAGCTTTAATGTTAAAGGGGGCCGCTGTGAGGCTTGTCAGGGTGATGGGATTCTAAAAATTGAAATGCATTTTCTGCCCGATGTTTATGTCCCTTGTGAGGTCTGTAAAGGGAAGCGTTATAATCGAGAAACCCTGGAGGTGCGCTACAAAGGGAAAAATATTGCCGATGTGTTGGATATGACGGTAGATGAAGCCACGGATTTCTTTCAAAATATCCCTAAAATTTATCGCAAGGTAAAAACTCTCCAAGACGTGGGTCTGGGCTATATCAGAATGGGCCAGCCGGCGACAACCCTTTCCGGAGGCGAAGCCCAACGGGTGAAGCTGGCTACGGAGTTAAGCCGTCGCAGCAACGGCCGTACCTTTTATATCTTAGATGAGCCCACTACCGGCTTGCATGTGGCCGATATTCATCGCCTTTTGGAGGTGTTGAACCGTTTGGTGGATGCGGGAGATTCGGTTTTGGTGATTGAACACAATTTAGATGTAATTAAAACGGCGGATTATCTCATTGATTTAGGGCCGGAGGGAGGCGACCGGGGAGGCCGCGTTGTGGCCGTGGGAACTCCTGAGGAAGTAGCTGCGACAAAAGAATCTTATACGGGACAATTTATCAGGAAAATACTGGAGCGTGATCGACATGGACATAACTGCCCAATTAACAGTATTACCGGATAAACCCGGGGTTTATCTGATGAAGGATGATCAGGGGAAGATTATCTATGTGGGCAAGGCGACATCCCTGAGACAGCGTGTGCGCTCTTATTTTCAAAAAAGCAAGCATCATACTCTTAAAGAGCGTTCTTTAATCAAAAACATTTATGACTTTGAAACAATCGTAGTGGATTCCCCGGTGGAAGCGCTGATTTTGGAATGCAATTTAATTAAGCAGCACCGACCTAAATATAATATCCGTCTGAGAGATGATAAACATTACCCCTACATCAAAATTACCTTAAATGAGACCTTCCCCCGGGCTTTGGTGGTGCGTTCCATAAAACCGGATCAAGGGAAATATTTCGGTCCCTACACCAACAGCACAGCCATGCATGAAACATTAAAGATTATTAAGGATATTTTTCCTCTTCGTTCCTGTCGCAAAGAAAATGTGGATACCAAAACCAGGGCTTGTTTAAATGCTCACATCAGTAAATGTGCATCTCCTTGCGCCGGAAAAATCACCGAGGAAAAGTATCGGGAAATGGTGGATCAAGTGATCCTCTTTTTAGAAGGGCGGCGTGGGGAAGTAATTAAGGATTTGGAAAATAAAATGAAACAAGCGGCAGAAGAGCTCAATTTTGAAGAGGCGGCCAGGTATCGAGATCAAATTCAAGCGGTGCGCCAGGTAGTGGAAAAACAAAAGATAGAGAATCAAAGCTCCGAAGATCGGGATGTGGTGGGTTTGGCCACCGACAAGGACCTAGCGGCTGCAGTAGTCTTTTTTGTCCGCGGAGGCAAGGTTATGGGACGGGAACATTTTTTTCTCACCAATGTGGATCATGATCAGGAGGCGTTCTTATTGGGCGCCTTTTTACAGCAATATTACGCACATGCCGAAGAAATCCCCGGGGAAATCGTGGTGCAAGGTACTCTTGCCGATCAGGCATTGCTGGAAGAATGGCTGACCAAGAAACGAGGTTTGAAGGTGCGCATTCATCAAGCCCAGCGGGGAGATAAGAAACGACTCTTAGATCTGGTGATTAAAAATGCCCGGATTAAACTGGATCAACACCACTCTCTAAAGAATCGGCGCAAAGAAGAAGCGGGAGCAGCCCTGGAGCAGCTGCGCCAGGAACTAAACCTGCCCCAGACACCCCACCGCATTGAGTGTTATGATATCTCCAATACCCAGGGGACCAACTCCGTAGGCTCGATGATCGTTTTTGTCGGGGGAGAGCCCTGCCCGGCTGAGTATCGCCGTTTTAAGGTGAAAACGGTGCAAGGCCCTAATGATTTTGCCTCTCTGCAGGAGGTTTTAAGCCGCCGCATTCAACGAGGCTTGGCTGAACGAAGGTCAATCAGGGAAGCAGGTCTTGCGGCTCAGGAGGCCAAATTTGCCCATTTCCCTGATTTGATGATTATCGACGGAGGCAAGGGGCAACTTTCTGCCGTGAAAGAAATTTTGGATCAATTTGCTTTATCCTTGCCTGTTTTTGGATTGGCTGAGGAATTCGAACATCTTTACCGGCCGGAAGAAAGCACGCCCATTGTTTTGGCAGCAAACAGTCCGGCTTATTATTTAGTGCAGCGCGTGCGTAATGAAGCCCATCGCTTTGCCATTACCTATCATCGCAAGTTGCGCTCCCAGGAGCAGGTTAAATCTGTCCTGGATGATATTCCCGGGATCGGACCGGCCCGGAGAAAAGCATTGCTGAAAGCCTACGGCTCAGTGGAAAAAATTGCCCAAGCCTCCCCGGAAGAATTATCCCTGGTGGAGGGTATGAACCGGAAAGTTGCCACTAATGTGGTCCATTTCTTTAATAAAAAGAAGGAGAAGAATGATGACGATTAAGTTGATAGCATCTGACTTAGATGGAACTTTATTAAATGAAAACTGTCGTATTTCAAAACGAACCAAGGAAGCGATAAAATGCGCGGAAAAAAAGGGTGTACTATTCACCTTTGCCACCGGACGGATGTACCGTTCCGCTCTGCCCTTTGCCGAGGAATTAGGTCTTGATCTTCCTTTGATTACCTACGAGGGGGCTTTAGTTAAGACGTCCCGCACCAAAGAAGTGATCAGCCATCGTCCTCTCGATGTGGATCTAGCCAAGGAAGTTATTACCATCGGGGATAAAAGGAATTTTAGCATCAATGTTTATGTGGATGATGAAATCTATGTTCATCGGGAGACGGAAGCGGTACGGGATTATTGCCGTGTAGTACGGGTACCTTATACCAAAGTGGATCACTTACAGAGCTTTTTGGAAAAGTCCCCTACCAAGGTACTTTACATCGGTGCAGAAGAGGAGTTGGTGCGTCTTTGGGGTGAGTTAGAAGAAGAATTCGGGGATCAGGTTTATATTACCAAATCCACGCCCCACTTTTTAGAGTTTACTCATCCTCAAGCTACCAAAGGAGACGGCATTCAGGTTTTAAGCCAAATGTTAAATATCAAAAAAGAAGAGATTATGGCTTTTGGGGATAATTTTAACGATTTACCTTTGCTAGGTTCTGCCGGCCTGGCCGTCGCCATGGAGAATGGTCGGGAGGAATTAAAAAAAGAAGCTGATTACGTTACCGCTTCTAATCGGGAGGATGGAGTGGCTCAAGCCATCGAGAAATTTGTTCTCTCATAGTAAGAATTACTCATTTGGTGCATACTAAGCGGAGCTTAAGATGCTTGACTTTAAATATTATCGATCCGATTACCACATTCGACAAATAAATAGCCTGGAGTTTGCTATGATTAACAGTGAACTCATTTGGCGGCAGCGAAAACATCAAAGCTTCAGCTGCAAATATGTCTATTGATGATGGAGGGAGATCTGATAATGCAAGATATGCTTAATTTAGATGATTTGGATCAACTAAAAAAAGGCGATCCGGAAAATATGCTGGAAGCCTTGTCCGGTTTGGCCGAGCAATGTCAGGATGCTGTAGAGCGAGCGCGCAAAGTGGAGATTCCCTATACGGCCGACTTTAAAAATATTGTGGTCATCGGCTTAGGAGGCTCTGCCATTGGAGGAGACTTTCTGCGGGTTTGCGGGTACAGGAAATGTGCTTTACCCATCTTGGTGAATCGGGATTATCATGTGCCTTATTTTGTTAATGAACATACATTGGTGTTTGCGGTGAGTTACTCCGGTAATACGGAGGAGACCTTAAATGCTTATGAAGAGGCTAAATTGAAAGGAGCATCCCTCATTGCATTAACCAGTGGCGGACAATTGGCCCAGAGGGCAAAAAAAGACGGGATTCCTCTGCTTACCATACCAAGTGGATTACAGCCCCGAGCGGCCACCGGGTATCTGTTTCTGCCCCTTTTGATTATCCTGGAAAAGTTATCTCTGCTGACCGATATCACAGCTGAAATTGATGAAACCATTGAAGGCTTGGTGGATTTAGGACGGAAAATTGGTGCGGAGGTTATGACTGAAAATAATCCGGCAAAAAAAATGGCATACCGCTTCTATCAAAAGATTCCGGTAATTTGGGGCGTGGCGGGGACAACAGAAACGGTAGCCATGCGCTGGAAAGGCCAGATTAACGAAAATAGTAAAGCCATGGCCTATTTTAATGTGCTACCTGAGTTAAATCATAATGAAATTGTGGGCACGGAAATGCCGGAAAAACTCCTCCAAGAGGTGGAATTGGTATTTTTGCGTACAGAAGATGATCATCCTCGGGTACAAAAAAGATTTGATATCACCAAGGAGATTATCGGAGAAAGAGTAGGCGGGATTAGCGAAGTTTGGGGTGACGGAAAAAATCCTCTGGCCCGGATGTTCGCTCTTACTTATTTGGGGGACTATACCAGTGCTTATTTGGCATTACTCTATGGCATCGATCCCAGTCCGGTGCACCTGATCACCTTATTAAAAAATAAGCTGGCAGATTTACCTAAAACTTAATAATTGATCTACTTGGCTTCAGATGAAGTAAGATGCTCATTGATGCCCAATTACTTTGCTGCTAAAACTATCCAAGAAAATTGGATGGTTTTCTTTTTGAATTTTACGTTCAAGATGAGCTGTTTCAGATAGAAACCAGGCTTTTATCCCGGGGAAAACAATGTTATAATATTACCGTACAGGATATTAATGGAAAACGGGATGGTGTTGATATGGAACAGGGACAATTCTTATCGCTGAAGGAAATGTTCTTATTTAACGAAGGGACCTATTACCATTGCTATCAAAAATTCGGCAGCCATCGAGTGCGGATTAATGGAATTTGGGGTGTGCACTTTGCTATTTGGGCTCCGCGCGCGCTTCGGGTGTGTGTGATAGGAAATTTTAACGGTTGGCAAGGGTCTGTTCATACCATGGAAAAACAAGGGGAAACCGGGGTTTGGACTCTCTTTGTCCCTTATTTAACGACAGGAGAAATCTATAAATATGAAATATTCACGGCTGACGGGACGACATTGTTAAAGTCCGATCCTTGGGCCTTTCATTGTGAGGTCCGGCCGCATACGGCTTCTGTTGTTTATGATCTTGCCGGATATTTATGGGGAGATAAGGATTGGATGGAAAAAATAAACGGGGAATTTATCAGGGAACAGCCCATAAATATATATGAGGTACACCTAGGTTCCTGGCGTCGGCATCAAAATGGCTCTTTTTTAAATTATCGGGAATTGGCGCATCAATTGGTGCCTTACGTTAAGGAGATGGGTTATACCCATATTGAACTATTGCCTCTGATGGAACATCCTTTGGATTGCTCCTGGGGCTATCAGGTTACCGGCTACTATGCCGCCACCAGCCGTTACGGTACCCCCCACGATTTGAAGTATTTCATTGACTGTTGTCACCAAGCCGGTTTGGGCGTGATTATGGATTGGGTGCCGGGCCATTTCTGCAAAGATGCCCATGGATTGGGGTGTTTTGACGGGGAAAATCTTTTCGAAGGGGAAGAACATGATCAGTGGGGCACTTATAAATTTGACTTTTCCCGCACGGAAGTTTGGAGTTTTCTTATTGGTAATGCGGTATTTTGGTTTCAAGAATACCATGTCGACGGATTGCGGGTGGATGGAGTGACCAGCATGCTCCTATTAAATTTTGGAAAAGGGGAGCATAACTGGACCCCTAATATTTATGGGGGTAGGGAGAATCTGGAGGCCGTTGATTTTCTGCGTAAGCTGAATCAGGTGATTTTTCATTATTTTCCCGGCGCCTTAATGATCGCCGAAGAGTCCACAGATTGGCCGATGGTGACCAAACCTTCCCATGAAGGAGGTTTGGGTTTTAATTTTAAGTGGAATATGGGTTGGATGAACGACACCTTAAAGTATATGGAGACCTATTTTGACCGGCGCTGTGATTATCATCAATTGCTTACATTCTCATTGCTTTATGCCTTTTCCGAAGAATTTATTTTGCCTTTTTCCCATGATGAGGTGGTGCACGGGAAAAGGTCGCTTTTAAATAAGATGCCGGGCGACTATTGGCGTAAATTTGCCGGGCTGCGCCTGCTCCTTTGTTACCAAATTTGTCACCCGGGTAAAAAACTGCTTTTTATGGGGGGAGAATACGGTCAGTTTATTGAATGGCGGGAGGGGGAGTCCCTGGAGTGGTTTTTAACCGATTATGAAATGCATCATAAGCTACATTACTTTGTCAAAGAACTCAACCATTTGTATTTGCAGGAAACAAGTCTGTGGGAACTGGATTATTCCTGGGAAGGATTTCGTTGGCTGGATGTGCACAATTACCAACAAAGTGTGCTTGTCTTTATGCGGCGGGATCAAAAAGGTAACTTTTTGCTGGTGGCACTTAATTTTCGCCCGGATTATTACCCTGTTTACAGGCTGGGTGTGCCGGTTTTAGGTCTTTACCAAGAGCTCTTTAATACAGATGCAGCGTCTTTTGGCGGTTCAGACCAGATAAATCCCGAACCTGTGTGTGGAGAAGAAATCCCCTATCATGGGCAGCCTTATTCCATCGAAGTGAAGCTGCCTCCTTTAGGCGGCATAATCATCAAGTTGATTCCTGAGTTTGCTGATTAATATTTTGAGGATATTTTGGGGGAGGAAAGAGATGATGTGGCTTAAAGAAGATTTTAAAAAGGCATACATAGAAAAGTTTATTGAGATTCAGGGGGCAAGGCCGGAAACAGGAACTCCTTGGGAAAAATATCGCGCTTTGGTGGCATTAATCAAAGAGAAAATCAGCATTAGTCAGGCAGGGGCAAAAAATGCTTCTGAGCATCATAATGGAAAACAGGTCTATTATTTTTCTTTGGAATTTTTGATTGGTAAACTTTTATCCTATTATTTGATTAATTTAGGAATCAAGGACGTGGTTCGGGAAGGACTGGAAGAACTGGGCATTGACTTAGAGGAATTGATTGGTGAAGAAAGTGACGCAGCGCTCGGTAACGGAGGCTTAGGAAGGCTTTCCGCTTGTTATTTAGATTCCATGGCCTTTTTAGGCATACCGGGCCATGGCAATGGTATCCGTTATAAATATGGACTCTTTCAACAAAAAATAGTCAATGGTTTTCAGGTGGAACTTCCCGACAATTGGCTGAAAAATGGCTATCCCTGGGAAATGAGAAAGTCAGATAACACCGTAGTGGTGAAATTTAAAGGCTATGTGAGAACAGAAAACATCAAGGGTAGATTGACCTTTTTTCATGAAGGTTATGAACAGGTTTTGGCGGTGCCCTATGACGTTCCCATGATGGGTTTTGGTGCTTTGAATCAGGTTAATAATCTGCGGTTGTGGAGTGCGGAGCCGGCCAAGGATGATCTAGACTTAGTCAGTTTTAATCAAGGGGACTACAGCAAGGCTGTGGCCTACCGTTCTGAGGTGGAGGCTATTTCCTATATCCTTTATCCTGAAGACAGCAGTCATGCCGGGCAGGAATTGCGTTTGAGACAAGAATATTTTTTTACTGCTGCCGGGTTAAGCACCATCGTGCGTTACTTTAAAAAGAGGAACAAATCTTTTGCCGATTTCCCTCGGAAAGTTGCCGTGCATATTAATGACACTCATCCAGCTCTCTGTGTTCCGGAGTTAATGCGTATTTTAATCGATGAAGAGGGCTTAGGCTGGGAGGAATCCTGGAACATTACAGTTAATACCATTTCATTTACTAACCACACGATTCTTCCTGAAGCCATGGAAAAATGGCCGGTGGATATCATGAAGTATCAATGCCCACGCATTTATATGATTATTGAAGAAATTGACCGCAGATATCGGGAAGAAATGATGCGCAGGTACCCGGGGAAAAGAGATCTGATTGAACATACGGCCATTATTCGCAACGGCCAAATTCACATGGCCCATTTGGCGGTAATTGGTAGTAATTCTGTTAATGGAGTGGCAGCACTGCATACGATGATTCTTAAATCTCAGGTGCTGAAAGAATTTTATACCATCTATCCTTATAAATTTAACAATAAAACTAACGGAGTCAGTCACCGGAGATTTTTGCTGGAGGCCAATCCGGATCTGTCCAAGTTAATTAGTGAGACGATAGGGGAAGAGTGGATCCTAAACAGTACATCTTTAGAAAAATTGCTGCCTTTTCAAGGGGATGCGGTTTTTCTGGAGAAATTATCCCGGGTGAAATACCAGAACAAATGTCGTTTAGCAAATTTTATCAAGGAGAGAATGAATATCCCGGTAGATCCCACTTCAATCTTTGATATCCAGGTGAAGAGAATCCATGCTTATAAACGTCAGCTTTTAAATATTTTTAAAATCATGGACCTGTATAATCGCTGGAAGGAGGATCTTAACCTGACATTTACCCCACCACCTTTATTTTTGGCGGTAAAGTTGCCCCGGTTACCAATACGCGAAAAGCATCGTCAAGTTAATTACAACTGTCGCCCATAGAATCAATACAGATCCCACGATGGAAGATAAAATGAAAGTTATTTTTTTGGAGAACTTCAATGTAAGTCTGGCAGAAATGATTTATCCCGCAGCGGATATCAGTGAACAGATTTCTACTGCCAGCCAGGAAGCTTCAGGAACGGGTAACATGAAATTTATGTTAAATGGGGCGATTACCTTAGGTACCTTAGACGGTGCTAATGTGGAAATCAGGCAGGCCGTGGGAAATGAGAACATTGCGATTTTTGGTTTAAGAGCTAATGAGGTTTTGAATTACTATCAATGGGGAGGCTATCAATCTTGGGCTGAGTATCAGAATTTTTCCCGTTTGAAAAAAGTTGTTGATCAATTAGTGGATGGGAGTTTAGTGGAAGGACATGAATTTGCCGGTATTTATGAATCCTTGTTGCGGGATAACGACCAGTATTTTGTCTTAAAGGACTTTCGTTCTTATACGGATACCTGGCAAAAGCTTAATACTTGGTATCAACATAAGCTGTCTTGGGCAAGGTCCTGTTTGGTAAACATCGGGAAGGGCGGAATTTTTTCAAGTGACCGTGCGGTAAAGGAATACGCAGATGAAATTTGGCAGGTGCCTTATCAAAACCAATAAACAGCGCTTTATAGATGTAACGGTTTTCCCTAGATATTCTTAAGATTAATAGAGGAAGGGGAGCGAGATATGAAAGTGCTTTTTGCTGTTGCGGAAGCAGATCCTTTTGTAAAAACTGGAGGATTGGGAGATGTGGGCGGTTCCTTGCCCAGGGTTATTAATAAAGACAACGGATCTTTACGCGTTATAATGCCTAAATATAGCTCTATCCCGCAATCTTTTTTGAGGGAAATGAATTATGTGATTAGTTTTTATGTTGATTTAGCCTGGCGCAGACAATATTGCGGATTATGGGAACTAATTTATGAAGGAGTACATTATTATTTCATCGATAATGAATACTATTTTAAGAGAGCCGGGATTTATGGATACGATGATGATGGAGAAAGATTCGCTTTTTTTAATAAAGCAGTTCTGGAGAGCTTGACACGAATGGAGGATTTTCGTCCGGATATTATCCATTGCAATGATTGGCATACCGCATTAATCCCAATGATGTTAAAAGAATATTATGGCAACAATCCTTTTTATTATGGCATGAAAACGCTTTTTACCATTCATAATTTACAGCACCAGGGGATCTTTTCAAAAGATCTTTTGCCGGATGTGCTGTCCCTTGATCCTGATTCCAACGGGGCTCGTAATCTTGAATTTCATGAGGCGGTAAATTACCTGAAAGGTGCCTTAATGTATTCAGATCTTATCACTACCGTCAGCCCTACTTATAGCGAGGAAATCTTGGATCCTTATTATGGGGAGGGGTTAGACTTATTTCTCAGACAAAGAAAAGATGATCTTTGCGGTATTCTTAACGGGATCGATTACCAAAAATTTGATCCCTGCCGCGATCCGGCTTTAATTTGTCATGCTCCCGAGGCCCAGTGGAAAAAGGAAAACAAACTCCATGTCCAAATGCTATTTAATCTGCCTATTAACGATCAGGTGCCGATGCTGGCGATCATATCCCGGTTAGTGGAACAAAAGGGCTTGGATTTGGTCGGCCATATTATGGAGGAACTGATGGAGCTGGATATTCAGATGGTGGTGCTGGGGACCGGCGATTATAAAAGTGAAGAGATGTTTCGAAATTTTGCGCTCCGTTACCCTGAAAAGTTGGGGGTAAAATTAGTATTTCATGAGGAATTTGCTCATAAAATTTATGCCGGGTCCGATATTCTCCTGATGCCGTCTCGCTTTGAGCCTTGTGGTTTGTCTCAAATGACCGCCATGCGTTATGGTACCATTCCTATCGTGCGGGAAACGGGAGGGCTAAAGGATAGTGTGCAGCCTTACGATAGTGAGAAAAATACCGGCAATGGTTTTGTCTTTGGTCCGTACAATGCTCATGAGCTGCTCTATACGGTACAAAAAGCGGTGCAACTGTATCATGAGGATCAAGTAGCTTGGCAGGAGATGGTACAGCGAGCCATGGAAACTGATTTCAGTTGGGAACAATCTGCCCAAAAGTATCGTGAGCTTTATAAAGAATTAATGCTTAAGAGCTAACTTTAATAAAAGAAAAGGTTGGTAAATAATGTTAGATTTTGAGGTCTATCATGACTCCCACAGATCCTTTTATCGTCATCCTTTTGGCGCCGTTCCCGTCGGATCAGAGGTGGTATTGAGAATAAAAATTATTTCTCAGGAACCGCCGGATCAGTGTATTTTGCGTATTTGGCGGCACGATGATCATTATCAAGAAATTTCCATGGTAGGGCAAGAGGACTCTGGAGGAATAAATGAACATAGCCGGTTCTACACAGCTCGTTATCAGGTTCCGGAAAAACCGGGTTTACTTTGGTATTCCTTCCGCCTCCATCGTGGGGATCAGGTATATTACTACGGAAATAATCAGGAAAAGTTGGGGGGTGAGGGTGTTTTAAGTAAAATCGAATCCCCCACCTATCAGATTACCGTTTTTAAACCGCAACAAGTGCCCGCATGGTATAAAGAAGGGGTGATGTATCAGATTTTTGTTGACCGCTTTCACAAAGGAACGGATGATGGTGCAATAAGTGACATCCGGGAGAGTATTGCCCTAAAACAGGCTCTATTCCATCTAGATTGGCAGGATACCCCTTTTTATCTCAGGGACGAGCAGGGACGGATTACCAGGTGGACCTTTTTTGGGGGGAATTTGACCGGGGTTTTAGAAAAGTTAGATTATTTGGAAAGCCTGGGTGTGAGCATCATCTATTTTAATCCCATTTTTGAAGCGTCAAGCAATCATAAGTATGATACGGCAGATTATATGAAAATTGACGGTATGTTTGGTGATGAAAAAATCTTTCGCCGTTTGGTCGAGGAGGCTAAGAAAAGAGGCATTGCCATTATTTTGGATGGTGTCTTTAGCCACACCGGGGCCAATAGCATCTACTTTGACAAATACGGTTACTTCAATGGGCGGGGGGCATTTCAGTCGTCTGATTCTCCCTATGCCTCCTGGTATTCTATTGGAGAAGATAGAACCTATGATTGCTGGTGGGGGGTAGAGGATTTACCAAATGTGAATGAGATGGAACCTTCCTATCAGGAGTTTATTTTTGGAGGGCAGGATTCGGTGGTGCGCCATTGGCTAAAAATGGGTGTAAAAGGCTGGCGCCTTGATGTTGTGGACGAGTTGCCCGATGAATTTGTCAAAAAACTCCGTCAGGTGGTGAAAGCGACGGATCCGGAAGCCGTGTTGATCGGAGAAGTATGGGAGGATGCCTCTAATAAGGTGAGTTATGGCAAGCTGCGTGAGTATTTTGGCGGAGAGGAATTGGATGGTGTCATGAACTATCCTCTGCGCAGTATCTTTCTGTCTTATCTTTTAGGAAGGATTGAAGCTTCTCAGGTTCATGATCGAGTCATGAATCTTTACGAGAATTATCCTCGGGAAAATTTTTTGGCCGCCATGAATATCATCGGTAGTCATGACCGTAGAAGGGCCTTAACTATCTTGGGGGAATCCCCCGAGGAAGAAGAACTGTCGCCTAGAGAAAAGGAATTGTACCGCTTGCCCCCGGCCAAGAAAGCTCTGGGCATTAAAAGGTTGAAGGTTATATCATTACTTCAGATGACTTTTCCGGGAGTTCCTTGTATTTATTATGGAGATGAAGCGGGCATGGAGGGTTATGCCGATCCATATAATCGGGGACCCTATCCTTGGGGCCGGGAGGATGAGGAACTTTTGTCTTGGTACCGGCGCTTAATCCGCATGCGACGGGAATATCGAGTCTTTCGGGAAGGTAATTTTAGCTCCCTTTATCAAGGAGAGGATGTTTATGGGTATTCCTTGCAGGGAGAGGGGGAAAAGGTTTTTGTTCTTGTGAACCGCCACCTCTTTGAGGAACGAACCATAAAGTTTAATCTAAGGGAAAGGGTTAAGGAGGAGACGCAACTCCTGGTTTTAGATCTTTTATCGGGAAAAAATCTGGATCAAAATGAAGAAATCTTTGTCATTCCCCCTCTTTCCGGCAGGGTGATTTATAGTAAAGAATTGCCCCAAGAACGGTCGGAGGAATTGATGCTACCGGTAGGATGCGGTGTTTTACTGCATATTACCTCTTTGCCTTCTCCCTGGAGGATGGGGGATTTTGGCCAGGAATCTTACCGTTTTGCGGATTTCCTGAGCGCAGCCGGTCACACTATTTGGCAGGTGTTGCCCCTGCACCCCCCCGGCTCCGGTCATTCTCCTTATCAATGTTTTTCCGCTTTTGCGGGAAATGAATTTTTAATTGATACCGGTCATCTGATAGAAGAAGGATTATTGAAACCAGAAGAAGTGGCGGAAGAACTGGAAAAAATTAACGAAACCCCGGGCAATCCTTTTCGGGTAAATTTTTCCGAAGCTAAGGACAGTAAAAGGAGGCTTTTTCGCAAGGCGTGGCGGCGCTTTAAAGCTACGCAGCGTCGCAAGAGGATAAGAAGTTTGTCCTCAACTTATCTGCTGCCGGAAAACTATGAGAGATTTCAACAGCAACATAGATTTTGGCTAGAGGACTATTGTCTTTATGCCGCATTGAAAAAGCTTTTTAAAGGTGAGCCTTGGTATCTATGGAAGTCGGAAATAAGGGAGCGGCAGGCGGAAGCTTTGTCTTATTATCGAAAAAAACTAACTCGAGATATAGATTATTATCGTTTTCTCCAATATACCTTCTTTACTCAATGGGAGGAACTAAAAAGTTATTGCCGGAGAAAAGGAATTTCTATCTTAGGTGATCTACCAATCTATGTTGCCCATGACAGTGCCGATACCTGGGTTAACCGTCAACTTTTCGCCTTGGATGAAGCAGGACAGCCCCTGAAGATGGCCGGCGTTCCTCCCGATTATTTTTCCCATGAGGGGCAACTATGGGGTAACCCGGTTTATCGCTGGGATAAAATGGCCGAGGAGGATTATGTTTGGTGGAGAGAACGGATCAGGCATAGTATTAACCTCTACGATTATCTCCGCTTAGATCATTTTCGAGGGTTCGAAGGATACTGGGCGGTACCGAGAGGAGAAAAAACTGCTGTATCCGGGCATTGGTATAAAGGACCGGGGGTGGAATTTTTTGAAGTTTTGCGCCGGGACTTAGGCGACCTACCCTTTATTGTCGAAGATTTGGGTGTTATTACTCCGGAGGTGCATAATCTCAAACACCTCTGCGGCTTTCCCGGCATGTGGGTATATCAGTTTTCCCATAGAGAGATGGTGGAGCCCAAAGACCGGGAGGCAGAGGAAAATTCACTAAGGTTAGATGGAGGATCGGAGAGTTTTCAGAGAGAAATAAAAGATAAAGTCTACCAAAATATTGTTTATTACACCGGTACCCATGATAATGATACCTTGGCGGGATGGTGTCAGGATCAAGGAGAAGACTGCTCTGTGCCCGATATTATGGAAAAAATCTACCAAAGCGAAGCTGCTTGGGTGATCGTTCCCATGCAGGATGTGCTGCGCCTGGGAAAAGAGCATCGCATGAATATCCCCGGTACTGCCGAAGGGAATTGGGCATGGCGGCTGGAGCCCAGTTTTTTAACAGATGAGATTAAGCGCTGGCTGGGGAAACTCGCGGCGAAAAGATAAGTGCTAGCCGGGGCGTAGAAATGTTTTTTAGACCAGGGTTGCTTTTAGAACCATATTTGATATAATTATATTGATGAAAAAGATTCATGGTAACGATTGATGCGGGCAACGGAGTCCTCGTGCAAGTAATTTTGGCGAGGACTTTTTTACTTTTCAATTTCTAATGGATAATGAAAAAGGGAGGTTGAAATTATGGCTAAGTATAGCAGAGAAGATATTTTACGCATGGTTAAAGAGCAGGATGTAAAGTTTATTCGATTACAATTTTCCGATATTTTTGGCGTTTTGAAAAATGTGGCTATTACTGTCAAACAATTGGAAAAAGCATTAGATGGTGAAATGATGTTTGACGGTTCCTCAATTGACGGCTTTGTGCGCATTGAAGAATCGGATATGTATCTAAGGCCGGACATGGATAGCTGGGTTACCTTTCCGTGGCGTTCAGAAGAGGGGGCAGTAGGAAGGTTTATTTGTGATGTGCATAAATCAGATGGTACACCCTTTGAGGGTGATCCACGGGTGATTTTACAAAAGGTGCTGAAAGAGGCGGCAGATTTAGGCTATACCATGAATGTGGGTCCGGAATGTGAGTTTTTCCTTTTTCAAACAGATGAAAAAGGTTGTCCGACCCTGATCACCCATGATAATGCAGGATATTTTGATTTGACTCCTGTAGATTTAGGGGAGAATGCCCGCCGGGACATGGTTCTTAATTTAGAAGAAATGAATTTTGAAATTGAAGCTTCTCATCATGAAGTGGCACCGGGGCAGCATGAAATTGATTTTAAATATGCAGATGCATTAACCGCTGCGGACAATATTCAGACATTTAAATTTGTTGTGCGTACCATTGCCCAACGTCATGGTCTTCATGCTACCTTTATGGCCAAACCCATTTTTGGGATTAATGGCTCCGGAATGCATGTCAATCAGTCTCTATTTAAAAACGGCGAAAATGCTTTTTATGATCCTCAGGGGAATTTAGAACTATCTCAGGAAGCCTATTATTATATTGGCGGCTTAATGAAGCATGCTCGGGGTATGGCTGCAGTGACCAATCCTACAGTGAATTCCTACAAAAGACTGGTTCCGGGTTATGAAGCCCCGGTTTATGTGGCGTGGTCAGGACAAAACAGAAGCCCTTTGATTAGAATTCCGGCGAAGCGAGGCATCTCTACCCGGGTGGAAATGAGGAACCCCGATCCCTCCTGCAATCCATATTTGGCCATCGCCGTAATGCTTAAAGCAGGGTTGGACGGCATCAAAAATAAGATTACCCCTCCCCCGTCTGTTAATCAGAATATCTATGAAATGAACCAAAAAGAAAAGGATGCTCTTTCCATTGTTAATCTGCCGGAAAGTTTAAAAGAGGCCGTACAAGAACTGCAAAATGACAGCGTCATTGCAGAAGCCATGGGCAGCCATGCCATGGATCGTTTCGTGGAAGCAAAAAATTTAGAATGGGATGAATTTCGCACTAGAATTAGTCAGTGGGAAATAAATCAATATTTAACAAAATTTTAACTCTAATTGTGGACTTTCTTGTCGAACAGCTCTAATATTTTTTCAAGCTTTTTCTAACCATTGAGTTGTGCGTCTTTTCTGATATAATGAAAATATAATTAAATTAACATAAAGCAATATAAGGAATTTACCCAATAGGCATATGTTCTGTTGTCGGTATCAATGAAAAACTATTTTGCTTTTGTGCTAAAATTCACTAGAACGCGGAGGCAGAAAATAAATGAACAGAAGTTTGCAAATTGTAAATTTAAGCAAAAAGGAATTCGGAGATTTTTACAAGCTGAATCATCGTTTTTGGCTGCAACGCTTAGCCAATGATATAAATGATTCTTTAATTTTTGTCGATCATCCTCACGTCATCATTGTTGGGAATCAAGGGAATACAAAGGATATTAAGGTTCCATATGCGATGGCACGGCGTGAAGATATACCGGTTTCTCAGGTAGATTGGGAAGGTGAAATGACTTATCGAGGACCTGGGCAGTTGATTATCTATCCGGTTATGCATTTATTACGTCAGGGAATGACCATGGATAAACTGATGGAAAAAATGGCAAATGTCGCGATTCATTTGCTTCATCAATATGGTATTAAAGCCCAGGTTTTACCGGGAGGAATTATCACCGTTGATGGATGTAAAATTGGCTCTATAGATTTGGAGGACCGACATAAGGTAACACGTTTTAGCATGGTTCTGAATGTAAATCCTCGTCTTTCCTTGCTGCGTATGCTCCAATTAAAAGACGATAACGGGCAAGGTGTTACCTCTATGTATCATCAGTTAAAGAAAAAAGTAGACGTACGACAATTAAAAATGCATTTCGTCAGCAAATTTAAAGAAGAATTCGCTTATACGATGGAAGATTCCTCCTCTTTATTGTTTGCCTAAACTGCTTTTCGTTATCTTGAATCACGGAGTACATTTATGTTAGAATGCTTTATTAGATAGTTTTTTAGCTCTGACCGGAGGAGATAAATCCCATGAATTTTGTCAAAATGCATGGATTAGGTAATGATTTTGTGATGGTCAACCTGATGAAGGATAAGCTTCCCGGGGATCTTAACGCCCTGGCGCGGCACGTATGCCATCGGCAATTTGGTATTGGAGCCGACGGGATGATTTTAATTCTTCCTTCAGAGCAGGCAGACGTTAAAATGCGCATTATCAATAGTGACGGTAGTGAAGCAGAAATGTGCGGTAATGGGATTCGTTGCTTGGCGAAGCTGGTTTATGAGCACAAAATAGTCCAATCTCCCTTCATTAGCGTCGAAACCTTGGCCGGTATTATTCGCCCGGAAGTTATTTTGGATGAGTCGAATCAGGTTCAAGGGATCAAGGTGGATATGGGGGAACCCCGGTTGCTTCCGGAGGCGGTTCCGGTACTGATGTCGGGAGAAAAGGTGCTATCTCAAAAGTTAAATGTGGATGGGACCGAGGTAGAGATTACGGCCGTTTCCATGGGTAATCCCCACTGTATTGTTTTTGTTCCGGATATTGCCTTAGCACCGGTAACAACTCTGGGACCCTTATTAGAAAAACATCCGGCCTTTCCCGCCAAAACGAATGTGGAGTTTGTAGAGGTTAGCAACCGGCAAGAGGTTAAAATGAGGGTGTGGGAACGGGGTGCTGCCGAAACCATGGCTTGTGGCACCGGAGCCTGTGCCGTTGTGGTAGCAGGTGTCCTGAATAATAAAACCCAGCGCCAGGTGCTAGTGCATTTAAAGGGAGGAGACCTGGAGATTAATTGGTCCGATAACAACCATGTCTTTATGACGGGTCCGGCGGAGATGGTGTTTGAAGGCCGGTATTTTGTCTGATTAGGAATAGTCAAGCATCGCTCCTCTTAATTATAGTCAGCTGCAGGGGGACCGGCTATTTGGGGAAAATGGCCTGGGTCGATTTCTTATCATCAAATTTTTATGCGTGGAGCCTTTGATGATAAGAAATTTATTTATATATAGGGTATAATAAGGTGATCACAATATTAAAGATTTACTTTTAAAGTGCAGCCTAAGGTGCACTTTTTGAGATTTACAGCATAATTAAGGAATTGATTAAACTTGATGGATATGTGGTATAGATGGGGGAAAAACCGTGGAATCAGTTAGACTTAAGGCTCCGGCCAAGATTAACCTGTCTCTGGATGTAATCGGAAAAAGAGGAAATGGCTATCATGATGTGCGTATGGTGATGCAGTCTATCAGCTTAGCAGACCAGGTGCAGGTGATCAAGGAAAACCAAGGCATTACAATAACTTCTAATTCAACCCAGATTCCATTAGATGAAAACAACCTGGCCGCACGGGCCTGGAAAGTCATGGCACAATGTTTTCGTTTATCAGGAGGGGTAAGGATCCATTTAGAAAAAAATATCCCTGTAGAGGCCGGTTTAGCGGGAGGTAGCAGTAATGCGGCTGCAGTACTGAAGGCAGTAAATCTCCTCTATGACCTGAAACTTTCCACCATGGACCTGGCACATATCGGGAAATCTATTGGGGCAGATGTCGCTTATTGTGTCAGAGGCGGAACTGCTTTGGCCGAGGGAATCGGAGAAATTCTCACACCCCTTCCGGCCTTGCCTGAAGTTTGGATGGTCCTTGTCAAGCCCGGATTTGGGGTATCCACCAAGGAGGTCTACCAGGCATTGAGATTGCAGGATATTTCCCGTCATCCGGACACAGAAAGAATGATTCGGGCGATTAAAGAAGGGGAGTGGCATGCAATTGTGCACCAAATGGTGAATGTTCTGGAAGAAGTAACCTTAAAAAAATATCCTCAGGTTGGGGAAATTAAAAAGGCTTTGGCAGACGCCGGCCTTTTTCCCCTGATGTCCGGCAGTGGACCGACTGTATTTGGGATTGCCGAGACCAAAGAAAAAGCCTATGAGGTAAGCAGGAAGATCGGGCATCAATGGGGAACTGTACTTGTGGCCCATACAATATGAAAGGCAATGGGGGTTGGAAATGAGGCGTAAATTATTACCGGTTAATTTAGAGAGTTATAAGCCTCTGCGTGATATCGTCTTTGAAACCATCCGCGAAGCTATTATTTCCGGATATTTCAGGCCGGGTGAACGGTTGATGGAAGTGCAATTGGCGGAAGAAATGGGGGTTAGCCGTACACCGGTGCGGGAAGCCATCAGAAAATTGGAACTGGAAGGGTTTCTGGAGATTGTGCCGAGAAAAGGTGCTTATGTAGCTGGGATTTCCTTGAAGGATATCTCCGACGTATTTGAAATTAGAGCTTCTATGGAATCATTGGCGGCAGGCTTAGCTGCACAACGCATTACAGAGGATGAATTAAATTCCCTCAAAGAGATGTTGGCATCTTTTGAAGCATCAGCGGATCATTCTGATCTTAAAGATATCGTGCATACGGATAGTGACTTTCATGATATTATTTATAAGGCAAGTCGTAATGAACGTTTAATTCCCATTATTAATAATTTACGAGAGCAGATCCAAAGGTATCGAGCCACCTCTTTGGCTTCTCCGGGACGAATTAAGATCACGGTGGAAGAACATCGAAAAATGGTGCAGGCGATCTCGGAAAGAAATGTGGACTTAGCCCAAAATTTAGCCTCTGCCCATATAAAAAATGCCAGAGAAAGTATGTTGCTTGCTTTGAAAAGCAGTAAGCAATGGGCCGAACAGAAGGAGTGAAATCGTTTGGTTACAGTTGATGGGATTATACTGGCGGGCAGTTCCAAGGAAGATAAACTGAAATTATCCGGCGCAGAATCTTGTAAAGCTATGATTGATATTCGGGGAAACCCCATGGTTTCCTATGTTTTTGATGTGCTTATAAAGTCTCCTCATATTAATAAGATCGTTGTCGTTGGCCCCCCGGAAGAGATGAGCCTCCTTTTGGTGAGATAGATAGGGTCACGGTGGTGCCAGGAGGAGAAAGTCTCATTGACAGCCTGTTGAATGCTTTAGAGGCTTTGCAGCCGGAAGGGAATGTACTTGTCGCTACAGGGGATATTCCCCTTTTAACCGGTGCAGCCCTTAACGACTTTTTAAAAAGATGCTCGAAAAGACAGGCGGATGTTTATTATCCCATCGTGCCCAAGGAAGCTAATGAGCGTGTTTATCCCGGAATAAAAAGAACATACATCAAGTTTAAAGAGGGGATTTTTACCGGAGGCAATATATTTTTGTTTAGTCCTAAAATCGTGCCCATTGCTGCCGATAAAGCCCGCGCTTTTGTTAGCAAGCGGAAATCGCCTTTGGCTTTAGCCCAGCTGGTGGGGTGGAAATTCTTAATTAAATTTCTTTTGCACACGGCGACCCTGGAAGAAGCGGAATCCTTAGTTTCCTGTATTATGGGTATTAAGGGGGCAGCGGTTATCTCTCCTTATCCGGAAGTGGGTATTGATGTGGATAAACCCAGTGATTTGACTTTAGCCAGAAGTGTTTTAGGAAAAGATGGTGTTCCTGCCAAGGAATGAATGAAATGGTGGCAGGGTTTTTCTGTTGAATGCAGAAATGTGTAACATGAATATTTAAGAATCATTTACAAATAATATTCGGAATTAGGATTGAATTCGGGGGCGGAAACAGAGTAATGGAAAAATTAAAAAAAACAGATCGTTTGGTGGTATTATCTTCTGTTTTAACAAAGAATCCCAATACCCTTTACTCCTTGACCGACTTAGCGGCTTTGACCGGAGCTGCTAAATCAACGATCAGTGAGGACTTAGCATTGATCAAAGAAATGATGATCTCATATTCACTGGGCGAGTTATGTTCTTTGGCCGGTGCTGCCGGGGGGATTTTTTATAAACCACTGCAAAACGAAAAGGACAGCCGGGAATTCCTAAAAGAGTTGGCAGATAGATTAAGCGATCGGGAAAGAGTGATTCCCGGAGGATTTCTTTATATGAATGATGTGATTTTTGATCCCCGCATTATCAGCAGAATCGGAGAAATTTTTTATACGAAGTTTCAGCATACCACACCTGATTACATTGTCACCATGGAAACCAAGGGAATTCCTGTGGCGGCCATGACGGCCAGATCCTTTAATATCCCTCTGGTTATTATCCGTAATTCAGGTCGGGTGACGGAAGGATCCTCTGTAAACATTAATTATCTTTCCGGATCAACAAAAAGAATTCAAACCATGTCCCTGGCAAGGAAAGCCTTACCTGATCGCGCCAAAGTACTCATTATTGATGATTTCATGAAGGGTGGCGGTACGGCTCAAGGTATGGTTAATTTATTGAAAGAATTCAATGCGGAAGTTGTCGGCATCGGGGTGGTTATGGCTACGGGGAATCCGGAGCAAAAGCTAATTAAGAATTATACTGCTTTGCTGGAGTTAATTTCTATTGATACAGAAACTAATGATGTGGTAATTGAACCTTTTTTTGAGAAAAAACAATTATTTTGAAAAAGAATGTATAAATAAAGGAAGTTTTGGGAATTTAGTAAGATGATGAAGGGTTTTACTGGTAAACATAGAATAAAGAAGTAATCAATTAGTTTTTGCATCATAGAAAGGACGGTGAGAGACATGGACGTAACGGATGTACGCATTAGAAAAACACTCTCGGAGGGGAAAATGAAAGCGATTGTTTCGGTGACCATTGATGATGCTTTTGTCATTCATGATGTCAAAGTTGTGGATGGACAGAATGGTCTATTTGTGGCTATGCCCAGTCGCAAGACACCGGCAGGTGAATTTCGAGATATTGCTCATCCAATATCCCAGCAAGCACGTGATATCATTCAGTCTAAGGTATTGGAAAAATATCATCAAGTGCTTACAGAACAAGAAGCAGTATAAAAGATAAAATATTAAACTGATGAAAGTAGTGGGGCACTTGTGTGCCTCATTACTTTTTTATATAATACCGTTATGAATCGAAATTTTCAGAGGTGGTATTTTTGTCAATGGGATATGGGATTATATTAGCAGCAGGCAAAGGAACACGCATGAAGTCCCGTCTACCTAAAGTTTTACATAAATTAGGCGGAAAATATATGGTGCAGTATGTACTTCAGGCCGTGGAGTCAGTAGGAATTAAAGAAAGTATTGTGGTGGTTGGCAATGAAGCAAGAATGGTACAAGATGCTTTGGGTGAAGGGTATCTTTATGCTTTACAGGAAGAGCAGTTAGGTACGGGACACGCTGTGATGACGGCGTTGCCCAATATTAAGGATGAAGAAGGCCATGTGTTGGTCGTTTGTGGGGATACCCCTTTAATTAAAGGGGTAACTTTACAGAAACTATGGAATTATCATCTTAAAACCAAGAGTGCCTGCTCTGTTCTGTCAGCTCTTCTCCCTGATCCAACAGGATATGGACGTATTGTGCGCAAAGAGGATGATACCTTATTAAAGATTGTGGAACACAAGGATGCTCTTGCGGAGGAACTTGCACTTAATGAAATTAATACCGGTATTTATTGTTTTGATCTAAAAGTTTTGCGGGAGTTTATTCATGACATCAAGCCCGAAAACGCGCAAGGTGAGTATTATTTAACGGATATGGTGTCATTATTAGGTGCACAGGGTCTTGTGGTCAATGCTTTTATTGCCGACGATTTTGAGGAAACCCAAGGGATTAACAATCGTTCTCAGCTTAGTCTGGCAGATAAAAACCTGCGTATGCGCAAAATCTCTTCCTTGATGGAGGAGGGCGTTACCATTATAGATCCGGATGCAACTTATATTGACCAGGATGTGATCATTGGTCAAGATACTGTACTGGAGCCGGGCACCTTTTTAAGAGGGAAAACAGTGATTGGATCTGACTGCATCATTGGTCCTGATACCGATATCACAGACTCTGTTATTGGGAATGGATGTAAGGTGAACCGTGCCGTGATGGTGGAAGCTCAGGTGGGGGATTTGTGCAATATTGGCCCATTTGCTTATTTGCGACCGGGAGCGGAGTTGGGTAATCAGGTGAAGGTGGGTGATTTCGTGGAAATCAAGAAATCCCGCATCGGTGATCAGAGCAAAATTCCCCATTTATCTTATGTGGGAGATGCCCAAGTGGGGGGTAAAGTGAATATTGGCTGTGGAACCATTACCTGCAATTATGACGGAAAGAAAAAATTTCAAACCATTATTGAAGAAGGGGTTTTTATTGGCAGCAATTCCAATCTGGTGGCCCCGGTAAAATTGGGAGAAGGTGCTTATGTAGGTGCCGGATCGACCATTACGAAGGAAGTGCTGGCGGGTGATTTGGCTATCGCTCGGGGCAGACAAGTCAATTTTGCCGGTTGGGCGATCAAAAAACGCAATGATTGGGAAAATGAGCAAGAGTAAAGACAGGAAAACAAATTTTAAAATTAATAATTAATTGTCGAAAATAACAGGATATCATGGTTAAAGAGCGAATAGATTAGCATGGATGATAGTTATAACTAGGAGGTCGTAAAATTTATTATGAGCGGTAATCAAATAAAGCTTTTTTCCGCCAATGCCAATCCGGAACTGGCACAGGAAATAGCAGAATATTTGGGATTAAGTGTGGGAGCGGCGAAAGTTATTCGCTTTAGAGATGGCGAAGTGACTGTGGACATTGGTGAAAGTGTGCGGGGGGCTGATGTTTTTATCATCCAACCAACTTGTGCCCCGGTCAACGAACATTTGATGGAACTTTTGATTATGATTGATGCGGTCCGCAGGGCCTCGGCACGGAGAATTACAGCAGTCGTACCCTATTATGGATATGCCCGACAGGAAAGAAAAACCCGAGCCAGAGAGCCAATTTCGGCCAAGCTGGTCGCCAATTTATTGACGGCTGCCGGTGCACGCCGCGTGGTTGCTATGGATCTTCATGCCAATGCTATTCAAGGTTTTTTCGATATTCCGGTAGATCATCTCCCCGGGGTACCTATTATAGCCGACTACTATCAGAAGAAGCGTTTTGAAAACTTGGTGGTTGTTTCGCCTGATTTAGGAGGGGTAACCCGGGCGCGAGATTTGGCAAACCGCTTGGGGACAGAAATTGCCATTATTGATAAAAGGCGTCCTCAGCCCAATGTGGCAGAAATCATGAATATTATCGGCGATATAAAAGGGAAGACCGTGGTGATGGCAGATGATATCATTGATACGGCCGGGACTATTACCTTAGGTGCCCAGGCTTTGATAGATCGAGGTGCTAAAGAGGTTCATGCTTGCTGTACCCATGCGGTACTCTCCGGTCCTGCTCTTGAGCGATTGGAGAATTCAGTAATTAAAGAGGTTGTAATTACCAATACAATTCCTTTTGATACCGCGAAAGCTGCTCAGTGCTCAAAGATTAAGATTCTCTCGGTAGCTCCCCTTTTAGGAGAGGCTATTATGCGTATTCACGAGGATCTCTCTGTCAGCCGCTTGTTTGATTAAAGTATGAAAGAAAGACCCCTGCCTTTAAGCAGGGGTTTATTCCTTTTCTTGCACAGCGCCCGGATCTTGCGGAGCATCTTCTTGCTGCTCCCCGGTTTCATCATTCAGAGGGTTTAAGCTTTCCTCTTGCGATTCAGGGGTGACATGTTTTTCCTCCGAAATCTCCGTTTCATCACTAGGTTCTTGTTGCTCAAGTTCTTTCGAGGGCAGTTCTGCCGACTCTTCATTGCCTTTCTTTTCCTCTTCAGCCAATTTATTAATGGAACTGGCAATGGCCTGCCCTAATTTTTGAGAGGTTTCCACAGTGCTACCCCATATTTTCCCCGTAGCGGTTTTAAGATCGCTCATGGTTTTTTGGAGATGATTGTCACCTGGCAGGAGACGACTTTCAGCCCCATCGGCTACCATCATCACATCTTTACCGATAGTCACCACCTCTTCTCCGGAGAGAAGGATTCTTCCTTTCCATAATCCTTCCGTAAGTTTGCTGCCAATTTCGTATTTGGTGATTTTACCCGTCTCATCAAACCAAAATTCCTCCACATGACCTAGTGATTTCCCCGCAGTAGTGACTACTTTGACATTGATAATCGGGATAGGGTTTTTCATTAATTTGGCGATTTGGGGTAGATTCGTAGCTTTTTCTACGGTCCCGGCTTTATCGATGACAATGGCGTGATCCCCAATGTGATTGACACGGTAAAAGGGAATAATTTTTTCTTCCTTCAACCAGCGTTTTTTCGTAATGACAAATGCAGCAACAACTTTGCTGACCGGATCAATAATTAAGCTTTTTACTTGACCCAGATGCTCTCCTTCATGTACGCTTAATACAGGAAGGGAGAGGGCTTTTTTACTCGGTTTTTCCATGGAAGCACCTCCTTTTTGCATAAATGGATAAACCCTGATAGAATATTATGCTTTGGAAGCAAGGGATATGCAAAATATCGTGAAGACTTTATTGTTGCCTGACATAGGTAAAAGGGAGCGGATAAGATGAAGATTATTGTGGGGTTAGGTAATCCCGGATCTCAATATGAAGCCACAAGACATAATGTAGGTTTTATGACCGTGGATTTATTAGCGGAAAATCTGAATATTGAATTTCGAAAACAAGGTCATTTTTCTCTTATGGGTGAAAGCCGCATCAACGGGCAAAAGGTACTCTTAATGAAACCTATGACCTTTATGAATCTTAGTGGTCGTGCTGTAAGAGACGTTGTAGATTTTTTTAAAATCGATTTAAGAGATTTACTGATCATTTATGATGATATGGATTTACCACCGGGGCGCATACGTATTCGACCCGGTGGCAGCGGCGGAGGCCATAATGGGATGAATTCGATAATCAAACATTTATCCGGAGGACAGATTGCCCGGATTAAAATAGGCATTGGCAGACCGGAACGAGAACCGGCAGAAAAATATGTTTTAATGCCCTTCCCTGATCAGGACTGGGACTTGGTAAAAAGCGCCATAGAAAAGGGGGCACAAGCTGCTGAGGACTGGCTGAAAGAAGGCCTTGATTATGTTATGAATCGCTATAATAGAGTATCATCAGAAAATTAATGCCAGAGACTTTCCTTGACGGAATAAGCTTGACTGGATATACTGGGAAGAACTGCAAGAATAAACTAAAATTACGCGCGGTCCTAGGAACGTGTGTAATTTTCTATGGGATTTTGTCACTTCATTTTTTTGAGTAAGGGGTTTTTGGTTCATGATTAGATTATCAGAAATTACAAAGGTTTGGAAAAAGCAGCCTCCCTATGATCAGGTGCTTAAAATGATACAGCCTGAGGCAGGGCAATTAATAGTAGGCCTAACCGATCTACCACGGTCCTTATGGGCTGCTGCCCTGGCAGAAGATACCGGATCGCCCATATTGATTATTACACCTACTGCTGAGAGCGCTAAAACCGTCTGTCATGATCTAACCTCACTCTTACCGGTAAATTCGGTACATTACTTTCCCCATCTTGATCTGCTTCCTTATGAAGTATATGCACGGAATGTGGAGATCATCGTTCAAAGGATTACCGTTTTGACTAAGCTTTTGCGTAAGGAACCGATCATTGTCGTGACCAGTGCGGAATCCTTGGGCAAGAAATTAGTCCCTGCCAAAATTATCGCAGACTATTTCTTGACTTTGTCTGTGCACCAGGAACTTGATATACGGGAGCTGGCACAAAGCCTTGTGCGCATGGGATACACCAAGGAGGATTTAGTGGAGATCCCGGGCACCTTTAGTGTGCGAGGTGGGATCATTGACATTTTCCCCGTGACGGAAAACCTACCTTGCCGTGTAGAGTTTTTCGATGATGAAATTGAATCTCTGCGTCATTTTCACCCGGATAACCAGCGTTCCCTGGAGGAATTAAAGGAGATCCTGATTCCTCCTGCCCATGAATTCCCGGCCCATGAGGATTTATTGATCAATGTAGGGGCCAAAGTCTCTCAAGAACTTGCCGCAACTCTTCCATCCTTTACGGGAGCTGCTAAAAGGAACTTCCGGGACCATTTTGCCCCTTTGATTGAACAGCTGGAGCAGGGCATATGGAACCAGGGAATGGAGCAATTTTTGCCTTATTTTTATCCTGCGGCCGGGACTTTGTCCGATTATCTTCCTTTGGAGGGTCTGATTCTGATTCATGAGCCGGATCTAGTACGAGAAGCTGTAGAACGCTCGACCAAGGAATTCAATTCTTGGTATTACGATTTATTAGAAGAAGGGAAAATACTCCCTTCTTTTGCCCAAAATTTTATTAATTATGAAGAACTTTCCCGAAAGATTCAAACTCATGCTTATCTTTTGATGGCACTTCTACCGGAGACAGCCGGATTACCCATCAATTTTCAATATGAAATTATAACCCGTGATCTCCCCAATTATCGGGGACAACTGTCGCGTTTGGCAGAGGATCTGAAATATTATCAGCAGGAAAAATACCGCATCGTTTTCAGCGCCGGTTCCCAGGTGAGAAAAGAAAAGCTGCGGGAATTGATCAAGGAAATGGATTTACCCGGTATTGAGATTGTGGATGGGGCTCTGTCTCGGGGTTTTGACAGTCCTGACCTGAAACTGCTGGTCTTAGGCGAGACGGATCTTTTGGAACAAAACCTGCGCGCGAAAACTCGTCGTCCCGTGCGCCAGGGAGAGAAAATTGATTCCTTCCTAGATTTAAAGGTGGGGGACTACGTAGTTCATCTCAATCACGGAATTGGACGTTATATGGGTGTGGAGCGGTTGGAAATAGGGGAGACCCAGAGAGATTATTTGCTGCTCCAATATTCCGGTGCCGATAAGCTATATTTGCCTACGGATCAGGTGGATTTAATCCAAAAATATGTAGGCAATGAAGGAGAGGCACCGAAGGTTTATAAGCTAGGGGGCACAGAATGGAATCGAGTGAAGGCCAAGGTTCGTTCTTCCGTTCAAGATATTGCTAAGGAGCTATTGGATTTGTATGCAGCACGGGAGGCGGTTCAGGGTTATGCTTTTTCACCGGATACCCCTTGGCAAAAAGAGTTTGAGGATGCTTTTCCTTTTCCGGAAACTGAGGATCAGCTAAAAGCTGCACAAGACATAAAAAGTGATATGGAAAAGACAAAACCTATGGATCGATTGTTGTGTGGGGATGTAGGTTATGGGAAAACTGAAGTTGCCCTAAGAGCCGCATTCAAAGCAGTGATGGATGGCAAGCAGGTAGCCGTTTTAGTACCCACGACAATTTTAGCACAGCAGCATCAAAGAACCTTTGAAGAGCGGTTTGATGGATTACCTGTAACCATTGGGGTCCTGAGCCGTTTTAAAACGCCTGCCGATATCAAAGCAACAATTAAAAATCTGGCTCAAGGGAGTGTAGATATCGTTATCGGCACCCATCGTCTTTTATCCAAAGATGTCCGTTTTAAAGATCTGGGACTATTAATTATTGATGAGGAGCAACGTTTTGGTGTAGTCCATAAAGAGAAAATTAAAACTTTAAAAAAGAACGTTGATGTGTTGACCATGACGGCAACTCCTATCCCCCGTACCCTGCATATGTCCTTAGTGGGTGCTCGAGATATGAGTTTAATTGAAACACCGCCGGAAGATCGGCAGCCGGTTTTGACCTATGTGATGGAATATCAGGAGCGGGTGATCAAAGAGGCCATCTCCCGTGAAATGCAGCGTGGAGGACAGGTTTATTTTGTTCATAACCGGGTTGAAAACATATATAGCATCGCCGATCAAATTCAAGCTTTAGTTCCGGAAGCAAAGGTCATTGTCGGCCATGGGCAAATGAAGGAACATGAGCTGGAAGGTGTGATGCAGGAATTTGTCGAAGGGAGGTATCATGTCCTGGTGTGTACCACCATTATCGAATCAGGGCTGGATATCCCTAACGTCAATACCTTAATTGTCAATGAGGCAGATCGCTTAGGCCTTGCTCAACTTTATCAGCTGCGGGGTCGGGTCGGCCGTTCTCCCAAGCAGGCCTATGCATATTTTACTTATCGCAAAGATAAGCTATTAAGTGGGATTGCCAAAAAAAGATTAAAGGCGATTCGTGATTTTACAGAACTGGGTGCCGGATTTAAAATTGCCATGCGGGATCTGGAGATTCGCGGGGCAGGTAATATCTTAGGACCGGAGCAGCATGGCCATATTATGGCAGTGGGTTTTGATCTTTATTGTAAGCTTTTGGCTGAAGAGGTTGCCAAACAGCGCAACAATATTGAAATCGTGTCGGAGAAAATCACCCCCCTTTTAGAATTAAATATCAATGCTTTTATTCCGGATCAGTATGTAGCTGAAGTGGATTTAAAAATCGAACTTTATAAAAAGTTGGCCAACGCAGAAGAGCTTGGGGAAGTTGATGATCTGGAATATGAAGTAGAGGATCGTTTTGGTGTTATGGATGTTCCGGTACGCAATTTATTTTACCTTAGTAAACTAAAGGTGCTGGCGCAAAAACTAAAAATCACGGCGATTAATCAGCTGAAAAATAAGGTCACGATTCGGTTTTCCCCGGATCATCAGGTATCAGGAAATGAGTTAGGGGAAATTGCCCGAAAATTTGGCCGCCGTATATCCTTCAGTGTCTCTGAAGAATTGGAAATTCACCTGCAATCCCGGGAGCTTCCTCAGGAAAAAGTGCAGTCCATGCTCCTAAACATTTTAAAAAATTTATTAGATATCAAGTAGGTTTAAATCAAAAGAGCATCGTGATATAATTAGCTATCAATTTAGGAGGTGTTTTATTTGCGCCAACGGTTTTTGTATCTAGCAGTGTTTTTAATTGCATTATTATTGGCCGGCTGTGGGGGGGAGAAACCGGCAGCTGTGGTTAATGGGGAGGAAATTTCTCGGGAGCAATTAGACCGTTATGTAAGCCAATTAAAGGTGTATGCGGAACAGATGGGAACTTCTTTTGAAGGAGAAGAAGGAGCAGAGAATCTAGCAGCATTAAAGGAAGATGCTGTGGAGGGTCTTATTTATGAAAAATTGGTAATGCAGTCTGCTGCCAAGGAAGGCATTGAAGTCTCCGAAGAAGAAGTTAACGATTATCTGGAAGAACTGAAGAGTACTTTTGAGACGGAAGCAGAATATCAGGAATGGCTTACTACCATGAAAATTACGGAGGATGAATTTAAAGAGCGGATTGAATATCAGTTTTCCGGACAAAAATTATTTGAGAAAATTACCGAAAAAATTACCGTTTCAGATCAAGAGGTAAAAGAGCTTTATGAAAAAGATGCGACACCTTGGGATAGAATAAAGGTTTCACATATTTTAATTACCGCCGAAAAAGACAAAGCTACGGAGGAAGAAATGGCAACTGCCAAGGAGAAAGCCTTGTCAGTGATCAAAGAATTGGATCAAGGAGCCGATTTTGCCGCTCTGGCGCAAAAATATTCAGATGATCCCGGTACCGCTGCGCAAGGTGGCGTCCTAGATATGGAATTTACGGAAAAAGAGCAGGGTTTGGTTCCAGAATTTGTCGTCGGATCCTTCCAACTGGCAAAGGTTGGGGATTACAGTAAAGAACCGATACTTTCTCAGTTTGGATATCATATCATCAAGCTGGAGGAAAAGAAAGGCCTGGAGGATGTGAAAGAAGATATCCGAACTCAGCTTTTACAAACAGAAAAAAACACGGCCTTTAAGGATTATTTAGATCAAGAAGAGCAGAAAGCCGATATTAAAAATTATATTTCTAAAGAATAATGATGGAGAGACAAGGGAGATTTTATTTCCTTGTCTCTTTTCCATCCTATGTAAAAAATGAATAATCGAGAAGAAAAAGTTATATACTAAGTCTGAAACAAAAGGAACAGCGATTTAGTCGAGCAAAAGGAGGGAAATGAATTTCATGAAAGCAACTGGTATCGTACGCCGCATAGATGATTTAGGCCGAGTAGTGATCCCGAAAGAAATTCGTAGAACTTTAAGGATTAGAGAAGGCGATCCCTTAGAAATTTTTGTTGATCGAGACGGTGAAGTTATTCTAAAGAAGTATTCCCCTATTGGTGAATTAGGAAATTTTGCCAAAGAGTATGCCGACTCCCTTTTTGAAGCCATTGGTCACATTGCGTGTATATCGGATCGGGATACCATTATTGCCGTGAGCGGAGCTTCTAAAAAAGAATTTCTTGATAAGCCTATAGGAACTGCCGTAGAACGGGTTATGGAAGATAGAAATTCTGTCCTTTTTAATAATACCGGGGATAGCACTCAAGGTAAAGATTGTGCCATTATTGAAAGTGATAATGAGGAGGAAGGCTGCAAGTTTTCTGCCCAAGTCATAGCCCCAATTATTTCACAAGGAGATCCCATTGGCACCGTGATAATTTGTTCTAAAGAAGCGGGTACCACCATGGGCGAAATGGAAGTGAAATTGGCGGAAACAGCAGCGGTTTTTTTAGCTAAGCAAATGGAACAATAATTAAGCCGGACATTGTCAGGGGACGGGGTTGGTGACAACATTTCAAATGTTGTCCACCAGTCCCCGACAATGCGTCCCCTGACAATGTCCCCCGCAGCTTTTAAATTTTGCTCTCAATTTTTGCAATGAAATCTTTCATTGCTTTTTCTTGCTCGGCATCAAGAAGAGTTTCCGGGCATTTGCCAAGATCTGTTCTACCTTTTTATGGGCAACTTCCACCACATTTTGCATCCCGTCTTGCTCCCAGGCATCAAAGGAGCGCCAATCGGATACGTGGGGCTGCCAACCATCCCGCAGGTGCATGATTGTGGATTCACTGGTAAGGAAATCCTGGCAAGGTTTAACGTTTAGTAACTCATCCATACCAATTGATTCCAGATTAGTATTCATACCATCAATAATATAACGAACTCGACCGATCATTTCATCGTCCAGTACGGTTTTTTCCAATGACGAGGCTAACAAATTTGCCAAAGTACCAACTGATTGACTGGTAAGGTTTACCCCGGCCAGGGCTGAGAATAAAAAGCTCTGCATGGTTTCCATACCTGCTTGATAGTCGATGATCTTAGAACTAGTAACACCGGTTTGGGCTCGGGCCGGCAAATGATAGAAATCTTTAAACATTTGGATGATTGCGCCCAGCATCAATGCTGTATCAGGACTGGCACATTCCCATGTAGCATAGCGCAGATTACCATAGGTTAAAGATGCCGAAGCAACAACAGGAACGCCGGGCTTCACCAATTGAGCGTAAACAAGGCCTGCCAGGGATTCTGCCACCGTCAAAATGACTGTAGAGTATAAATAAATCGGGGAGGTAATCCCGGTCATCGGAGCAGACACGATAATTATCGGCTGATTATGTTCAGCGTAAACCTTTATTCCTTCACAGGCAAAGTTGGAATAAAAGAAAGGTGAGTTAGAACATACGGCATGCCAAGTAACATAGTGATTGTCTAGGTATCCTTTTTGTCCGAAAGCTATTTCAAATAGCTTAAGGCACTCTTCTTTCTGAGCAATAGTATCAAGTTCCATAGGGCTTAAGATTGGTTTATCGCTGTTTTGCATGGAACTAAGGAGGCAATACAAACCTTTGACTCTTTCCTTCACATCCATGGGGCTTAAGGGCTGAAAGCCGGCGATATCAATATTGTCACAAGCTTGATATGCTTTTTGCAGATCGGCAAAATCCTTTAATGTGGGAGTGTGCCGATTCCCCTTGTGATCGGAAACAAAAACCTCCCCACCAGCCGGGTGAATCAATAAACCCTCGCCCACGGTTACGCTTTTTTGGGGATTCAATGCTTCTAAGCGAAAAGTATTAGGGCATTGAGCGAGACATTTTTCCACCAATTCTTTTTCCAAAAAAACAGTATGATCCTCTATTCGGGCACCGTGGTGACGAAAAGTTTCAATGGTATCATCGGATTCGAAGACAATGCCCCGTTTTTTCAATAATTCCAATGCTTTTTCATGGACCATACCCATCTCATCCTGGGACAACACTTTTACTTGACCGGTTAAATTCATCATTATCCTTCCTTTCTCATCCTATAATCTTTCAGATAATTCCCGGATCTCAACCTGATGTTCTTCCAGCCAACCCAGGCAGGCAATAAAATGCTGGGTATAGAACAAATATTCATAGGGATTTAATCTAGGATTGTAGACGCAGGCAGAAGCGCACCACCCAATAACATAGAGAGGACCTTGGACAATTGCTTCATAAAGATATTTTTTCTCCGTCTCATTCATAGGTGGTAAACCGCCTAAATTCGTCAGTTCATGATTATAAGTATGGATAAACTTTTCCACACGCTCCAGTTTGATGGTGCCGTTGGTTTCCGATTTCCAAGAAGCGAAGCAGTAGTGCATGGCTAAACCAATTTCAAACAAGCGGGCATCAATTTTTGCCATATCATAATCAAAACTACCGCACACAGTGCCATCTTCTGTATATTTGAAGTTTCCGGGGTGAAAATCACAATGACAGGGCACGGAAATCATTTTGGCATAAGCCTCATCGGGAATTACGGAGGCATGGCACATACGTGTCATAAAATTATAATTTGCATCAAAGTACTCCGTATAGGCATTCTCATAACCCGCCTCGGCATAGCTTCTTCGATAGCGTTTCAGGGTTTGGGGAAATTTTTTGATAATATCATTCACGGTGATATCCTCATTATCCATAATGTTATCTCCATGTCTTCCTTCCGGGTCAAAATCCTTGGTTGCATTATGGAATTGGGCCATGGCTCGAGCCGCACTCAATATTGTTGTATCAGCGATTCCCTCATCCGCCCAGTTGGGAATCCAATCATATTTATTGGTTCCATCAATATAGTTAAAAATCGCAAAACAAAAATCTTCCTCTCCTTCAGGCATGATCTGTTTTCGGACGTGAAATGTTTTGCCATCCTTTGCCTTAATAGGAATAGCTCCCAAACTATACCCGTTCTTACGGGCATGGAGCAATAATTTATGTTCAAATAAAAGGGTTTCCACTTCTTTGCCCCGTTTATATTTGCGGAATAACCAGGTTTCCCTTGCCCCTTCTTTTTCTGTATAAATACCAAAGGTAGTATTAATATAGCCGCCAAAAATCTGATATACTTCAACTAAGGTACTTAAATCATAATACCCTTCGACAATTTCTCGAATTTGGTTGTAAAGAAAACATTCCTTCGTTAACTGAGCAAGTTCTTCCGTTTTCGCGGAGATGCTTAAAACTTCATGATGCAAATCCAATACCGATTGAGCTGTACAACGGGGATAATGTTTCATGATTTGTGTTTCCATTTCCACATAGTTTTTACTAGACATATTTCCTCACCTTCCTGTTATTGAGCCTTTTTAGACTCTTAACTTCAGCTTAATCATAGCTCTTTTTTGACAAACAAATAAATAATCAATATTTGATTAAAGTATCATTTTTTATTTAGATCAAGGATTGATAGACTGAGATTAAAATTGACATGATAATCAATTTTTGTCCTTTCCCCGATAAACTCTGAGATAAGGGTATCCTCTACTATTTAAGCACACAACAAAAAAGCGGAAGGTTTTTACCCTCCGCTTTATTCCGGATATTTTATTTTTTATACTTGGCAATATATTGAGTCGGGGTGATTCCTTCAAGTTTCTTGAAGGCCCGATTTAAGGTAAGGGTATACTGATAACCTACAGCTTCCGAAATTTCCTTTATCGTCATATCGGAGTTTAACAATAGTTCTTTTACAGCCTCAATGCGGATTTTTTGTAAATATATCGCCGGACCGATCCCCATTTCTTTCTTAAAAAGGCGGGAAAGGTAAGCAGGTGACATCTTAAATTCATCGGCCACACCAAGAATACTCAAATCGGGATTATGGTAATTGTTTTGAAGATAATTTACGATTCCCCGAATACGATTATTAGTTGTAATACCAATATCATCATTAATAAGTTTTGCTTCCAAAGCTTTATAGATGATTCTGGCTTTGCTTTGCAGCTCCGCGATGGATTTACAATGGGAAATATGGTAAACCGCATTAATATTTATTAATTCATCGCCAACGTCTTTTCGTTCCAGGATATTGATATATAAGGAATTGATCAATCCAAATACCTTATATTTTATCATCGGGAAATCTTGATGGTGACTATTTCCGATAAGCTCGATTATTTTTTCCATGATTTTGGCACTGTTCTCAAAATCCTCGATATTGATACAGTAGAGAAATTTTCTTTCCAGCTCGTGCCAAGTATCCTGTTGATTGCTATAGTATTCTTTATTCTCAAACTTAATATTATTGTAAAAAACTAAACTATTTTCATCATCATACATTTTTTGGTATTGATAGGCCTCCAAGGCTTCGGAAAATCCTTTTTTCAATCCGGCCAACCCCAAGTGCCTGCCGCTGGACGCTGCATATAAATGAATATCCAACTTTTCTGCCACTTTAACTTGTGCATAGTTCATATAACGGGACATTTCAATCCAAGATTTGTCTTTATCAAAGGTATCTCTGTCTTTGGGAAAACAGATTCCTACCATGATATTGTCTGTTTCTAACATATGGACGATGATGTTTTCCTGACAAATATCTTTAAAAGATAGACCGCATATCTTAAACGCCTCTTGGACATGGTCATACTCCTTTTCCGGCACAAAGATAATAATGCGATATTCTTTGTCGAAATTTAAAAATGTATTATTTCCGAAAAATTCCTCATAATCAAGGGAAGAATACCTCCCTTTTAAGAGCTGCATAAGGATATGATCTAGAAGAATCTCATCTTGAAATGAATAGTAGATATGTTGATATCTATTTATATCCGGCATTAAACTTTCAATATTCCGGCTATAATTTTTACAAATCCATAAATACAATGAAACGGCAGCCAACAAAATCAAATTGGAAAAATAAACACCGTTTGACTGAGCAATCTCCGATCCTCAACGTTATTATAAAGGGTAATCCATAATACCAATTCTAATAGTAAATATGAAAAGATAAAAACCGCGGCCCCGTTAATTACGCTATGATAATAGCTTAGATTATTTTTGCCTTTCCCCAAAAAGGCGATGACCTTTTTCATAGCATTGCCTCACTTATGTTATGACATTCCATCATAATATTTTGCTGTGCGCATTATAGCATATTCTAACACAAGCAGCATGTTTCCGGAAGTATTTAAACGTTTCGCCCTACTTTTGGCCATTAAACTTGCATCAGGTGGGGAATCTTGCTAAAATAGGCTCAACCACGATAGCGAATCAGAATGAAGTTAGGAAGGGATTAATTTGACGGATGTAAAGAGAGAGGATGTGTCTTTTTCCGACTTAGTAGAGATCATGATGAAGTTGCGAGGCGAGGAAGGCTGTCCATGGGATCGGGAACAAACCCACGAATCTATCAAAAAATATCTTGTTGAAGAAACCTATGAGGTATTGGATGCCATTGATGAGAAAGATATGAATAAATTATGTGAAGAATTGGGAGACTTACTATTACAGATTACCTTTCATGCCAGGATGGCAGAGGAGAAGGGCTATTTTAATATCAATGACGTGATTGAGGGGATCGTTAAGAAAATGATTCGACGACATCCTCATGTTTTCGGCCAGACAGATTTAAAAACATCAGAGCAGGTACTAACAAAATGGGAAGAAATCAAAGATGAGGAACATGATAAACCGCGGCCTTTGTTGGATGTGCCCAAAAATTTCCCTGCTTTATACCGGTCGGAAAAACTTCAGCAGAAGGCGGCTCGCGTAGGTTTTGACTGGCCTAATATTCAGGGCGCCTGGGATAAGGTGTCGGAGGAGTTAGGAGAGTTGCGGGAGGCGGAAGAAATAGGCATCGGCATCAAAGAAGAATTAGGAGATCTTCTCTTTGCGGTGGTCAATATAGCCCGATTTTTAGATGTTGATGCAGAGGAAGCACTACAGGACGCCAATCGGAAATTTATTCAACGTTTTACGTATATCGAAGAGCAGGCCAAAGCTCAGAATCTTTCACTACAGGATTTATCTTTAGAAAAAATGGATCAATTTTGGAATCAAGCAAAAAAAACCGACAAATAATAAGAAAAAAACGGGATAAGGCAGGAATATCCTAGGTTATCACGAACTGTTATCTATATTATCAACTTTTAGTAGGAGGGATTGTATTGAATAAAACCGATTTAATAACCAGCGTATCTGAAAAAACAGATGTAACCAAAAAAGATGCAGAAAGATTGATCAACGCCGTATTATCAAGTATTGAGGAAGCATTGGCAAATAATGAAAAAGTGCAATTGGTTGGGTTTGGCACTTTCGAGGTTAAAGAACGAGCTGCTCGAGTGGGGCGCAACCCCCAAACGGGCGAAACCATCAACATTGCTGCGGCAAAGGTTCCCACCTTTAAAGCAGGTAAAGGCTTAAAAGAAGCGGTATCAAAATAGTTAATTTCGAAGAGTCGGGTCCTCTAGGGACCTGACTTTTATCTTCAAAGGAGAAAAATATGAGATTAGACAAATTTTTAAAGGTATCTCGCTTAATAAAAAGGCGTACAGTGGCAAAAGAGGTCTGCGACGGAGGCAAGGTATCTGTGAATGGCCGACCGGCGAAAGCGGGTACAGAGGTCAAGGTCGGAGATATTGTGGAAGTGGGTTTTGGCTCTCGCATGTTAAAGGTGGAAATTTTGGCAATTGCGGATACGGTGCGCGCGGACCAGGCAAAGGAACTATACAAGGTATTGCAGGATGTCAAAATTCACCATGATTGGTGAGGGGCAAGAAGAGATTTACCAGATACCCTTGTGGTAATTAGTGACAATTAGATCTGGGATAAATTGAATTCCTCTCGGAAAGGATAAAAACGCAAGATACAATCTAGAAAACCGGGAGGAATCAGGATGCAAAAAACAGCTGAGCGGGTTTTATTAATTTCAGTAAGCATTTTTTTGGGGCTAACTTTGTTAAGTTGTTCCGCTCCGGAGCAAAAGCCTCAGGGTGAAAGGGGCGAGGGTGATTCTCCATCGTATCAAACCGAACCTACCATAACCTTATATATCAATGAAACGGGTCAAACAGAAAAAATTAAGCTGGAAAAGTATTTAGAGGGTGTGGTTGCGGCGGAGATGGATCCTGAATGGCCCGAGAACTGTCTTGCTGCACAGGCCATTTTGGCTCGAACTTTCACCTTGAAAAAGATTCAGGACGGAGGTGTAAAGGCTCACGGCACAGATGCTTCTACCAGTGTGGAAGAATTTCAAGCTTATGATCCATCCCGGATTAATAACCGGGTGCGTAAGGCGGTTCGGGATACGCGCGGAGAGGTTCTCACGCATCAGGGGGCTTATATTAACGGATGGTTTTTTGCCGATGGAGGAGGAAAAACCGCTGCTTCTGCCGTTGAAGGATTAGAATACCGTAAAGAAGAAGTGCCTTATATTACCAGTGTCAAAGATCCTGGAGAGACCATCACTGAACCGGAGAATAAATCATGGACAGCAAACTTTGAACTGAGTACTGTGCGTAATAAGGTTAAAGAAACGGCCGGCAATGATCCCGGACCGATTCAATCAGCGACGATTTTGGAGCGCGGTCCCTCAGGGCGAGCAATGAAGGTCAAAATCAACGATGTGACCCTTAGTGCTCCCGCTTTGCGTCTGGCTCTAGGCAACGATCAAATGAGATCCACGTTAATTGATAAGTTTGATATCGAAAATGGAAAGCTGGTTGTGCATGGCAAAGGATATGGCCACGGTGTGGGCATGAGCCAATGGGGGGCGCGAGCCTTGGCGGAACAAGGAAAAAGTGCCGAAGAGATTGTTCAGTATTGGTTTAAGGATGTAGAATTGAAAAAGGTATGGAAATAGAATAGCATTATGATTCATAAATAACTAACTGCTGTCGTCAGTACTTCCGTTTATTTGCCGAGGTACTGACGACGGCAGTTTTTTGTTGGAATTAGACATAAACATTTCGCCCTCAAAAGATATATTAATTAATTTTTTTATATGAAGTACTAATCTAATAAACTATTACAAAAGCTGCTAGAGGACTATACGCTTGTTTTGTCGAAAATACAACATATTACTAATACTTATGACATAAATAAGTATTTTTGTAATAAACATTATAAGGACAAAAATTTATTAGATAAGGACTAAAAGTTATAAGGAATTTAAAAAGGGTTTTTATTTATTATGTAGAAGTTGTTATATAAAGTGCTTATCTAATGGATAAGTATTTTACAATAAACTAATATGAAAGGAGGTGTCTAAAATGTGAAACGGCGGCTACTGATTGATTAAACTGGCCGCAGGAAGTCAAATGATTATGGGAAATCAATTCGGATAAAAGGAGGTTTTGAAATTGGCAAGTGAAAAACGAAGTTATTCATTTTTATTAAAACATGAAGATTATTGGGCTTGTTGGTTGGGTGCATTTTTGTTGATTTTGGGTTTGATCCTCTTTTTTGCAGGTGCTCCTGCCGATATGGAACAAACCATTGCTGAAAGTAATGCTATTATGCAGGCTGAGGCAGAACGGGCCCCCTTTCGTACAGTTGCCTGGTATGATGCAAACAGTGCTAAAGCCGGTTTGAAAGGAAGCAACTCCCCTGTTGCTAAACTCATCAGTAAATATTCCAAAACCCCCAGCGGTTGGGATGCGAGTAATCCGCTTAAAGCATTTTACTTAAGTGAAAGTGCCGCTGAAGCCAAAAGAACTGCTGCGGCTCCCGAATATGAAGCAGCTCAAGCAGCAACGGTAGAAGCAAAAGAAGCTGCCCTGCAGGCAGAAGAAGCTGCTGCCGCAGCAGGTTTTCAGGATGAAGCACTAAATCAGGAAGCAAAGGATAAAATTGCCGCCTGGCAGGATGCCAAATCCACTGAATCTAAAGCCAAATCCGCTGCAGAAACGAAACCTTACAATTATTTTATCACATTAATTGTTTTAATGGTGTTCTTAGGTCTGCTTTTCGGTGTGGGCAAATACTTTATGGACGGTTCTGCAAAACAATTCTTCATGGCTTTTCCAGCCGTGTTTATTGTCGCTGTTCTTGCGTACTTCCTGGGCAAACATGAATTTTCCGATGCCTGGGGCTTCAATTATGTGATCTGGGCCATTCTTCTTGGACTTTTAATCAGTAATACCGTAGGCACACCTAAATGGATGATGCCTGCATGTCACACGGAATATTATATTAAAACAGGTCTGGTCTTGTTGGGGGCCACGATTCTCGTGAATAAGATTTTGCTCATCGGACCCCCCGGCATCATTTGCACCTGGGGTGTAACACCGTGGGTTTTGATCGGAACCTATGCCTTTGGGCAGAAAGTTCTGAAAATCGAATCCCGTACCTTAAATATGGTTATTTCCTCGGATATGTCCGTGAGCGGTGTTTCCGCTGCTATTGCCTCGGCTGCTGCCTGTCGAGCCAAGAAAGAGGAACTAGCTCTGGCCATTGGGATTTCCATGCTCTTTACCGCCATCATGATGATCGCGATGCCATTATTTATTAAGGCAGTAGGTTTCAACCAGGTGATCGGTGGTGCCTGGATCGGTGGAACTGTTGACGCCACTGGTGCTGTGGTCGCAGCTGGTGAACTCCTCGGCCCTGTTGCCCGTGATGTGGCAGCTACGGTTAAAATGATTCAAAATATTTTAATCGGAGTTATGGCCTTTTGCGTCGCAGCTTTCTGGACGTTAAAAATTGATAAACTAAGTAAAGAAGAATCAACTATTGAATTGTCAGCCAGAGGCGCCCTGAGAGAAATTTGGCTGCGTTTCCCCAAATTTATCCTTGGTTTCTTAGGCGCATCTGTTTTGTTTTCCGTTATTTATGCTATTGTAGGTAACGATACTGCTACGGTGGTTATTGATAATGGTTTGATTTCCACTATCAGCACTCTCCAGAAATGGTTCTTTGCTTTGGCCTTTGCCAGCATCGGTTTATCCACCAACTTCCGTGAGCTTGCCAAATACTTAAAGGGTGGAAAGCCTATTGTCCTTTATGTTATTGGTCAAACCTGGAACTTGATTCTTACCCTTACTGTGATTTGGATCACCTATAATTATCTCTTCCCCGGTGTTATGGAAGCGTTGTTAGCAGGATAAGATAACTTCCTCATGTTTTGGGAAAGAATATCTTTGACAAGGGAGGTGAGCCATGATATCCTTAGCAGAGTCTATATCTAATAAAAGAAAAAGCAATTCATTCTCGAAGTGGATCCTGCTAATTGGCGGCCTAATCTTGATGTATCTGTTTGTTACAGTGGCCATGCCATTCCTTTCTCACGTGCTTGGTTTCAATGAAATGCATCAGCAGATCATCGATGAAGATATTCATGCCGGAGAATGGTTCTATGTATTTGTCGAACAGATTTATGAGATTGTGCCTCGGATGTATAACACCATGAAATATCCTCCCGGTATGAAAAAAAAAACTCTCCCAGGTGCCTGGGAGAGTTTTTTTAAAGAACAGTCTGTTTTGAAAGGGGTTAAACATGAAAATGCCAGAAGGTCAGCTATCCGCTGCAAATTATCAAAATATTCTAGACTATGAAAAGAAATTCGCCCGCGAGATGTCTGCTCAGGTTATGGACAAACCGGTGCTGTCTGCCTGGATGATTTTAATTCCTATTGTTTTCGTACCTTATTATATCCAGATGCAAAGATATAAGGAAAACAGTAAAATGTTTCGGGAGGGCTATTTGTATACCAAGAAGATTGCTTTGGATACGGCTTATGGCATTGTGACCAATGAGATTCAACCCACAGAATCCCATGCTGTCATAGCCAATCGAATTGAAAAAAATCCTGAGGGAAATCCCATCCTGACTAAAATCCAGGAGCGGCAGATTCATGAAGTTGAAATCCTTTGTGAGCACTATCGATTATTATTGACCACAGGGAAATTAAAATATCAGGATATGGTACGCAGCCAATATCAAAATAAGAGCAATTATTTAGATTATATCCATAAAATCATCGCGGCGGAGCAGGCTGTCACAGAAGCAAGCACAGCCGCCTATAAGGGTGATAACGAAGAGGCGCGTCAAATCATGACGAAAATGGATAATTGCCTTGCCGCCTTAAGACTTAAAGAAGCCGATTCCATCTTTCCGGATGAATAAAAGGGAAACCTTTTATTCATCCGTTTGTCATATCAGGACCTTTTTTTTCATACTTATTTGGTAGGTATGCCTAAGAAAGGAGATGCAAAAATGTCTATGGGTAAAGAACATCAATTCTCTTTAATTAATAAAGAAGATTTTAAGCTAAAAGGTGTGACCAAGGTAGAAACCTTCGATGACTCGGAAATTGTCTTGGCAACCAATGGAGGGCCTTTGATCTTGAAAGGAGAGAATTTGCATATTAATAATCTCGATTTAGAGACCGGAGATCTCTCCGTTCTGGGTCTGATCAAGTCGATTCAATACCTTGACGCGGAAGGCTATCAATCCCTGAAAGGCAAGAGTAAAGGAATTATTAAACGACTGCTTAAATAAGCCGGGAGGGTCCTATGGATTTTTTTCTCAGTCAGTTTTTTTGCTTTTTAGGAGCTATTGGAATTGGTTTTTTGATGGGGGTATTATGGGATATTTTTTGCGGATTCAGAATTAAATGGTTTTCTTCTGCCCGCTACCGCATGATTTTGGATCTGCTTTGGTGGCTTTTGATTACAGGAGTGGTTTTTTTTCTTTTGCTGTTGTTAAACTGGGGAGAATTACGGGTTTATTTATTTCTCGGTATTGTCACCGGAGTTCTCTTTTATTATAAAAAGTTGAGCAGCGGTTTTTCGAAATTATTTCTGGCCTTTTTGCATTGGATAGAAAAAACGCTCAAAAAAATGGTGCGCATTTTGCTCCTGCCTTTGAAAATCCTAAAAAAAATTCTCTTATGGCCCATCGGACTTCTCCTCCTAGTTTTTCATAAAGTCAGGAAGGGACTCAGACGATCAGGAGAAATATTATTACTCTTACTGAAAGTTATTCCCAGGAAGAGTAGACTCATTATCAAAAAAAATATTATCCCCAGAGGCAGGAATAAAAAATAATGTGTAGAATAACTTTTGTAGTTAATTTGTAGCAAATTTGTCCACAACTGTGGATAAGCAGTGGATAACTTGTGTGAAATCTGTGATTAGTTTGAGGACAAGATGCGGGTGAGGGATAGCTTTTGTGAAGATCGAAATCCGTGGTGTAGAAAAATTAAGTTTCCGGGAGCGACAAGTAGTAGCCATGAAGGAGATGGGCAAAACCAGTGAGGAAATCGCCAAGAGATTGTCCTTAAGCGCGAGTACAGTGGCAACTTTATATAACCGTGCTAAAAGCAAGGGTTATGAAGTCGTGATTATTTTACCTGGGGATAGTCTGGGGATTTTTGATATTGATCAAGACGAAGGGGAATAAAACTGTGAAAATTAATGTAAAAAGAAATGGATTTGCTGCGGATGTGGATGAACCATTATCCATAATGAACAAGGTGCAAAAGGCGAAGAAAAAACCAAAATTTCGCATCAAAAAAAGGTTTGTCTTGCTCGTGGGTCTAGTTGTTTATGTGTGCTTTAACTTTGGGCAGCAATATTATGCCATGTATCAAATGGATCAGGAGATTGTCAAATATCAACAAATAAAAGATGAACTGATCCAG
>JAXGQR010000007.1:0-152258 GCA_040766325.1 Dehalobacterium sp.
TGGCACCAAATTCGTCTTTACTGCATCTGTATGGATCCGATAGTTTATTTTTGTTAGGCTCCTTCTAATATTCCACTCCAACTGCCCCTGTTCTTGTTCTTTTAGCCTTTGAAACTCCTTAATAAGGTATAGTTTAAATTCTACAGATACCCATGAGGCAAATTCAAAGGCGATATCTTTATGGGCATATGTACCGCCATATCTGCCAGCCTTAGCCACTATCCCGATAGCATTTGTTGCATCAATCCAGTTTCCAGATGTAAGAACAAAGCTATTTAATCCTGCTTGGCTTTTAATGTACTCGAATTCGACTACATTAAAATTGGGGTTATTAAGCTTCTCCCATATACCTAAAAATTCAATAGTATTCCTATTTCTCAGCCAATTTTGTATTATGTAACCTGTTTTTTTCTCGTCTTTATATTTGGCAATATCTGTGATGGAAATATAATCTTCGTTATTTACGATATTGATGACAACTTCTCTTCCTTGTACATCTATTTTCCTATTTTTAACTTTCATAGTTGTCACCTTTCTCTGTAGTGTTATTGAATCTACTCTTCTACATCCTGCATAGAGAATTTATTTTTCACTGCTTTTATGCTATATATTGTGGTCGGGTATCCATAAATAGCACATCGCTGCTTAACAACAAGAATTCCATAACAGTTGAATTCCCGGTTACATCTAATTCAATGGGTTTAATCATTACCCTTCTCAAGTTTCCTTTGAGTACTCTTTACATGTTCAATAAAATCTCTCCTTCATTTTTATGCTACATATTGTGGTTTAAAGCTGTAGACCATACTCTTGGCTCGCCCGATTATCAGGTAGGGATAAAAAATGGTGAACCTTCAGTTTGAACTATTCGGAATTTCCTAATAGTTGCTTCCTCTTGAAGTTCGTGATCAGAGTATGCATATTTAGAACCAAGTGGCTTATCCCATCTACATGTTGCACAACAAACTTAATTCTTGACATCTCTTATGCTAAATATTGTGGTCTAAAGCCATAGACCATACTCACGGCTTCGCAGAAATTTGGGGTTTTTTGACATTTTTGTCATATCTTGCATAGGTTGTTTTCATCCTATGCTATATATTGTGTTTTCAATAAAAAAGTTTGCGTTTTCTTAGTTACATAGGAACAAAAGCCCTTAAACCTTGATTTTACTTGTTTTGCGGCTGTTCCTATCTTTTCGAGATAGGAACAAATCGGGTTTTTTCCTTATCATTCTGTATAAATAGATTTATTTCCTGCTTTCTTATCCCTTACACATAATCACGTCGAATGATTTATTGATTCCTTTTATTCGTCTGTTCTTCTAATTCCAATAAAAACCTATCGTAATCAGACATAAACAGTCTATCCTGCACAATACGGTACTTTTCAAACTCAGTTTCTGCATGGAGCTTTGCCCGCTCAGCACTAACCTTGCCTGCACCAATCAGCAGTTCATTGCCATTAAATTCTAAAAAGCCATCAAGTCGTTTCGCCCAATCTTCCATACTCATAGGAATCTGCCGCTCGGCCTGCAACTCTGCATAATCAAGGTATAAAGAAACAATCCTTTCCAGATACGACATCTCTTTATCATTTAGATAGTTCTTTGCAATCGATACATCTGATTTTATGATCTTTCCATCCGGTGCAGATTCCCATGTTGTCAATCCCATGTGCTCTTTATTGGCATCTGCCCGCTCCACAATAAGTTCTGCTGCAGTATGTCTGTGAACTGCCCAGTGCATCTTGTTCTGCACAGTCTGAAAAAACTGTTTGGTAGTCTTGGCATTTTTATCATAGTCGAATGCAGTAGCATAAAGATCTGTGATTTTCTGATAAAATTTACGTTCAGAAAGGCGTATCTCGCGGATATTTTGCAGCTGACGTTCAAAATATTCATCTGTAAACATATGTCCTTTTTTCAGGCGTTCCTTATCCATCGTCCAACCCTGAATGGTATAGTCTTTAACGATTTGTCCAGCCCATTTACGGAAACGTACAGCACGGTCGTTGTTAACCTTAAAACCGATTGCAATAATCATCTGCAGATTGTAATGAATAATTTCACGATTAACTTCTCGTGAACCTTCGGTTTGAACTATCCGGAATTTCCGGATAGTTGCCACCTCGGCAAGCTCGCCATCTGAATAAATTTTTTTAATATGCTCATTGATAGTTCGAACGTCTACATCGTAAAGAGCCGCCATCATTTTTTGCGTTAGCCATATATTTTCATCTTCGTAGCGCATTTCCATGCTGTCATCATTATCTCCAACAGCTGCGACATATGTCAGATATTCTGCTGCACTTGAGCGAATTGCAATATCATTTTTCTTTTTCACAAAATCACTCACTTCATCATTTAGATTATACTAAGTATGCATATTTAGAACCAAGTGGCTTATCCCATCTACATGTTGCATACCAAACTTAATTCTTGACATCTCTTCTGCTACATCTTGTGTTTTGCTTATCCCTTACACATAATCACGTCGATTAATTTAATGTCTTACTACATCTTGCATAAATTTTTTATTTTCTTTCATTTTTATGCTACATATTGTGGTCGGTATCCATCGACCATACTCACGGCTTGAGTCAAGTCCAAATTAGTGTGTAAATTCCCTCGGCAACACGAAGGATATCCCTTTGGGCGCTTTGGTTTGGTATGTTGTAATGATGTGATCTCGGACACTTTTAGCACTTTCCAGGTCAACGGCTTCGTAAAGCTTGTGTAGATCTGGGGTGATTCATCTAGTATTGTCTTCCGTAAAAACTTCCCCCTCGATTATGAATATTTAGGTGCATCAGATTATCTTTGTTCTTAATTTATGTATCTAAATCGGCTGCATCATCCTTTTGCCGTAAACTCACAAAAAAGCCCTTTTGGCCCCAATAGTTAGCAACCAACCTAACTAAAGCCGAAAAGGGCGTAATTCTGCCTGTTTTACCTACCTAACTTGCTTTATGTCCCATACTTGCCCTGAAACCATATTCCGCTAACATTAGATAAATCTTTTCACACACAACAGTTTATACCGAAGATTTTATAATGTAAAATAGCATATTCTTCATTATACCATAATTTTTGGTTATTCTCTTGTTAATTCTTATTAATTCTTCATTATTTGACAAATAAATTATCTATTTTATTTCTCTTTCCGTAACACATTCCTTTTTAATTTTTCCCACCAAAAACTGCAAGGCATCAATGACATGAGGCCTGATATCACCGCCAATCAAGACATACATGATATCATCCCCCACCTCCAGCCGTCCTTCGTTGAGCCACACCTTGACACAAAAGATCCCCGGCATTTGATAAGTCTCCTCAATCACCTGCTCCACCTTGACCGGATCATAGGAAAATTCCATGCCTATAACGCGAGAACCGTCATCAATCCCTTCCCGCACCTGGGCCTTGGGCGTTTGGCGCACAATGCCGTTATGAACCAAAAACATCCCTTCTTTTCCCGCATGACCGTCGGCTTTGGCTTCTTGGAGCCAGGCATCAATGGAGGGCGGCGTTTTTTTCGTTTTTTCACTGGTCATAAATTAATCCGCTCCTGACAATTTAAAATTTTGGGGGCAACCAATAGACCTTGCCCTAATTATACCGCAGAAGGGCACGTGCACAACAGTGGTTTTAGGGTTTCCCTAGAGCACATAAAGCCCGGCATACTTATCTTTTGTGGCCTGGGAAACCAGCGGCGGGGTGCGCCCTTTAGCCCTTTGTTTGCGCCGCTTTTCGTACTCCTGCACCTCAAAAAGGGTGCAAAGATGCGCCTTCTCCCACTCCCGAAGAATTGCGTCGATGAAATTTAGGCGGCATACGCCTTTTAGCACGGCAATCTTTAGGGCTTCCTGGAGGATTTCTTCTCCGTGTTGCTCCTCCCAAGCGCGGATTTGGTCCAACTCCAATGGACTCATAGGGCGACCAAATTCCTTTTCCACCGCCGCTGCCGAAGCCGGCGCCGCTGTCTCCTTTTCCCGAGGAGTACCGGAATCCGGTTTAAAGGAATCCGGCATCAGGTTAAGGGAATCAGCAATCAGGTTAAAGGAATCAGCCGGAGTCGTTTCTGCCTTTTCTGGACTTGTCGCGAAATTACCCGATATTTCCGCAGGAGGAGGGATTACGCTTGCCACTTCATTTTTGTGGGGATTTTGATGCTTCTTAAAATTAATTACCCAGATATAGGATTTTCCCTCTACCTGATATCTTTGGATCAGGCCCTGATGATGCAGTTCTTGTAAGAGCTCGTCTACATCACAATCATCATAGGGCAAAATCTCCGCCTTGATTTTTTTGGGCCGATCCTCCAGGCGGCCTTCCCGATCGGCAATGGTCCACAGACCGGCAAAAAGAATGCGCCCCAAGGGTGGGACCTCGGACAAAGCGTCATTAAGAAAAAATCCCGGTTTAATATTACGAGAACGAGCCATATGTATCTTCCTCCTTCCAAAATTTCGGGCAAAAAAGAAACTACCCTTGATGGTAGTTTTCTTCGAGAAATTTGCGAATTTCTCTTAATGAGAATCGTTTGTGTCCCCCTACCGTAGTATAATGCGGGAGAAAACCATCGCGACACCAGCGGCGCAGGGTCTTGGCGGTGACCCCGAGCATTTTGCATGCAGTTGAGGTATTTATCAGATCCTCCCCCAGATCCATGCTTTGATCTGTCATTTGGTTTTGTGAGTTGTCCTTTTTTTCCGAAGCCTTGATATCGATCCCCTCCTTTTGAACGTGTGTTCGGTAATTTAATTCTATCGAATATTTGTTCCGCTGTCAAGAGAATTTTTCCAAGGAAGGAATCTACATCCTTTCTCTCAAGAATTCGATCACTTTGGCCAAGCCATTAATACTCTCGCTTAGAGAATCCAGTTTCTTCTCGATGCGAATGAGTAGATACGCCGAAATGGCAATGGGAAAGCCCACATTGCTGATGAGTGTAATCAATTCCTCCATGCTCCCTCCTCCTAAATTAGCTGCCAGTTGCTAATTACTTGTGACTGTACTTTGGCAATTTCGCGTAGCATCTTATCTTGTCTTAATAACCCTTCCTCCGGGGCATTGCTGATAAAGCCGTTTTCTACCAGAAAGACCAAGGGAATACCGCCCTCCTGGGTGACCTTGAGCACGGTGAGCTTTTGCACCTTGGCCCCGCGATTTTTGGTTTTTAAGACCCGGGCCACCTCCCGGGCCAGCTCCGCCGCCTTGTCCTTCGTCTTGGGTAAAGCGGCGCTGTAGAAAACCTCTACCCCTCTGGCCGCACGGTTTTCGGCAGCATTGAGATGCTGGGAAATAAAGATATCCGCGCCCCACTTCAGGGCTGCCCGGCCCCGATCTTTAAGATCGACAAACCGATCCTCGGCCCGGCTAAGTTGCACGTGGAATTTTCCCGTCATCTCCAATTCCTCTTTTAGATATTGGCTAAGGGTCAAGGTCAAATCCTTCTCCCGGGTACCTCTAGGCCCCATGGCCCCCGGATCTTTTCCTCCGTGGCCGGGATCGATAAAAACCTTATATTTTTCCAGCGCCTTGATGTTGACATATTCTTTAAAAACCCAGCCAATGGTGTCGCTAAAAATAACCTTAAACCATTTTTGGCGCTCCCCCAGTACGGCAAGCTCTATCCCCGCCGGGGCGATGCCCAAGAGACTACTTTGGTCATGTGGCTCTTTTCGCACCTTGAGGTCGATCTTGGGGGTCACGGTTTTGACGCGGCTGATTTTCGTTTCGTCTTTCATGTTTTTTCAACCCTTTTTTATTAATATATGCTTGTCCCCTCTTTTTGGTTTCTCCTCATAAGTGGGGTTTTTAAAATGTCATTCTAAGGGCCCGGGTAAGAGCCCTCAAAATGACATCCTTTAGCAATGCCTAGCAGCCCTTACATGGTGCTGGCTTAGGCCGGATCATACATATCCGTGGTCACAGTATCGATGATTTTGGCGTCTTTCTTTTCCACCAGGTCGCCGCCGGTACTGAGAAAGATATTTTTAGCGATAATATCATCCATGGCGGCTGTGATCTCGCCCTCGGTCAACCCCTCTTTGGGGTTATCAAAACTGAAGGACACTGTGGTGCCGGTTTCTGTACCAAAGGACAAACGTAAGGTCTTTTTTGCTTCAGCCATCTATAATCACAACTCCTCTCCTAAAAATTTTTACCTTTTACAGCTTTTACAGACTTTTTACACGCCGTCAGCCAGGTCGGTGTCGTCAATGCGAAAGACTGCGGCCAGGGTGTCGGCCAGAAGCTCGCTCAAAACCAGGGCGGTGTCAAAAACATCCTGATCCTGGGCGTCAACCTTGACGTTGTTGATGGTTTTGTTTTTGTACACCGGGTTGCCTTCCCCATCCACTCCGGTCTGAAAGCGCAGCCTCAATTTGCTGGTGATCGGTGTTGCCACTACTGCCACAAAAATCCCTCCTTTTATTAAATCTTTCTTGGAACATTTGTTCCCCTGCAGGTTAATTTCATTATACTGAGAGGTGGGAGGAGTTGCAAGGTGGGCTTTTGGGACAAATTGGATAAGGAGAGACAAGGGGGGCAAAGGTGGAGAAAGAAAAAGCCAGGGATTGCCGGGGGGACGATTGCCAGGGGGACGCGATTGCCAGGGGGACGGGGTTGGTGACAACTTTAAAAAGTTGTCACCAACCCCGTCCCCCTGGCAATCGTCCCCTGGCAACACTGGCAACAGGCAATTACCTGGATATCGGAGGAAAGTGGACATAAAAGACAGTCCCCTTTGGGCCGGTCTCATATTCGATCCGGGCCTGGTGGCGGGCAGCAATACTGTAGCAGGCGGCCAGTCCCAGGCCGGTGCCGTATTCTTTGGTGGTGACAAAGGGCGTGCCCAGGTTATCAATGACTTCGGGAGCCAGACCGCTGCCCTCATCCTTAACGAAGAGGATCGCCTCCTCCCCTTTCCGGACCGTTCCGATGGTAACCGTTCCGCGAGAAGGCATCGCGTCAATCGCGTTGGTGAACATATTTAAAATCAACTGCCGGATCTCATTTTCGTCGAGCAACACTTGAGGCGGGTCCTTTAGATCCAGAAGGATTTCTACCTCCCTCAGGTTAGCTTTGGACTTCAACATGGGGTAAAGAGTCTGCACTACCACATCCAGACTGCAAGGTTTGAGGTTAACGACCTTGTCCCGGGCCAGACCCAAAAATTCAGAGATGATATCATTGGCCCGGTCCAGTTCATCGATCATGATATCAAAAAACTCCTGATCGTCAGCATATTCAGGCCGTGCACCCAGAATCTGCAAAAAACCCCGTACCGCAGTCATCGGGTTGCGGATCTCATGGGCAATGCCGGCGGCCATTTTACCTACCAGGGTGAGGCGGCCCAATCGTGCCATCTCCGTTTCCATCTTTCTCTTCTCGGTAATATCTACTATCACTTCCAAAACCATGCGCTCTTCGTCAACTCCCGTAAAAGGGAAATTTAAGCATTTTAATATCCTGTTATCTTCAGTTGTCCTGATCCAATCATGAGGCTGTCCCGTTTTGAGGGGCCGAAAAGACTCACAGCGCGTACAGGGTTGGTCGCGGTCATAAATAAGCTTATAGCAAGGACGGCCGTCCGGCCTGTGGTATCTTTCCCAGAAGGTGCGATTGGCAAAGGGTATGGAATAGTCAGATGCCAGCAGGCATATGGCCGCCGGTAAGTTGTCCAGAACATTAAACAACTTTTGCCGTTCCAAATAAAGCTCCGCTGTTCTTGCTGCAACCATCTCTTCCAGGTAGTCGCGAGTCTTTCTGACCTCCTCTTCCGCCTGGGCCCGTTCCAGCGCCGACCACATGCGGTGGGCGATATCTTGAGCCAGCGCCACTTGGGATTCAGTCCAGTTACGGGGGCTGGATTGCGTAATACAAAACATGCCCACAGCCTTCTTCTTCTTAATCACCGGGATTTGGAGATAAGAAATTATCAGCATTTCGATGCGGATCTGCCGCAGGTTTTCATCGATCAAGGCCGTTGTTTTCACGTCAGGCACAATTATAGGTTCACCGGCCTCCACAAGACTCTTATGGATGGGTTTGTCGCCAAAGGAATACTCTCTCAATAGAGGGGGGAAGTCGCCTCGAGAAGCATCACAGCGTATGATGCCGCGATCATTCTCGATCTCGTAGTAATAGCACCGGTCAGCGCCAAAATATTCCATGGTCATATGGACAAAGGCACTTTGGATTTCAACGGGATCGGCCAGGGTACGTACGGCATCGCTGATACTCAGTAATAAACCCTGCCACTCTTCGCTCTCCTGCAGGGCCTTTTCCACGCTCTTCTGCTCGGTGCGATCAGCTTCCTCGGTCCTTTTATCATCCGTAATCTTCCTGGAGATGGTGATGAACTCGTTTTCCCGGTCCAGGGCAATTATCTGAACGGCGCACCGAAGATCCTGTTTAGGGCTATACTCCACAGATAGCGCTTTGCCGGAGCGCACCACAACACCGCACTTTCTCATCCAGCTTTCGTCGTACCGGGGGACCAGATCGGTGTACCTTTGGCCAATCACCTGATCCCTGGTCAGACCTAATTCCCTTTCCATCGAAGTATTAATATCAAGGATGATATAGTCAATGGGGGTGCCATCCTTGTCAAAAATCATTTTGGCATAACACATTTGGTCAAAACTGTCGTCCCAGATCCGCTTAAAAAATGATCCCGCGCCACCGGTATATCTTTCGATGCCGATCTGTGGTTTTTCCATATTCAATTTCCATCCCTACCTCTTGCTATGATATCTACCGGTAAGCTAACTTCGCCATCAAGAGTCTATTTCCTCCCACAATTTGAAGTTGCCAGGGGGACGGGGTTGGTGACAACTTTTTAAAAAGTTGTCACCAACCCCGTCCCCTGGCAATCCGACATTTCATTTGAAAAGTTGTCACCAACCCCGTCCCTCTGGCAACTGGTAGGGAAAGGAAATATAAAAGACAGTCCCCTTGGGGCCGGTCTCAAAGTCGATTCTGGCATGATGGCGGGCGGCAATACTGTAGCATACGGCCAGCCCCAGGCCGAGGCCGTTTTCTTTGGTCGAAACAAAAGGTGTACCCAGGTTATTAATGATCTCTGGAGGCAAACCGGTACCCTCATCCTTGATGAATAGGACCGCCTCGTTATCTTTCCTGATCGTTCCAATGGTTATTTTTCCGTGGTTAGGCATAGCTTCAATCGCGTTAGTGAACATATTTAAAATCAACTGCCTAATTTCATTTTTATCCATCAGCACTTGGGGCGGATTGCTCAGTTCCAGAACGATTTCTACTTCCCCCAGGTTAGCATTGGACATCATCATCGGGTAAAGGGACTGCACTATCCGATCCAAACTATGAGGTGTTAGGTTAACGACCCTGTCCCGTGCCAAACCCAAAAACTCAGAGATGATTTCATTGACTCGGTCCAGCTCTGTGATCATTATGTCAAAAAATTCCTGATCTTCATGATATGCAGGCTTTTCGCCCAGGACCTGCAATAAACCCCGCACCGCAGTCATGGGGTTGCGGATCTCATGGGCAATGCTGGCGGCCATTCTACCGATCAGGTGGAGGCGGTCCAGACGAGCCATTTCCGCCTCCAACTTTTTCTTCCCGGCAATTTCCATATTCATTTCCAGAACTTTTATCGTACCATTATCGTCCTTGAAGGGGAAATTATGGACTTCAAATATCCTGTTATCAGTAGTTATCGATGTCCAGTGGTGTGGCTGCCCGGTTTTAAGGGGTAGTAGAGATTCGCATTTTTCACAGGGCCGGTCAAAATCAAAAACAAATTCATAACAAGGGCGGCCCTCCGGGTTTCCATATCGTTCCCGATAATTGCGATTAGCAAAGGATACGGTATAGTCAGATTCGAGCACACTTATCGCAATGGGCAAGTTATCCAAAACTTCATACAATCTCTGTCTTTCTAGATAAAGCTCCTTAGTTCTTGCTGCAACCTTTTCTTCCAGGTAGCTACGGGCGATTCTTAATTCTTCTTCTGTTCGGGCCCGCTCCACCGCCTCCCATACGCGCTGAGCAATATCTTGCGCCAAGGCTACTTGGGATTCAGTCCATTTACGGGGCCTGGATTGGGTAATACAAAGCATGCCCACGGCTTTACTATCCTTGATCACCGGGATATTTATAAAAGAGATAATCTGCCTCTCCATGTAGAACTGCCGGAGGTTCTCATCCATTAACTTCACAGTTTTCACATTCGGAATAATAATGGGTTCACCGGTCCTGAAGAGGTTTTTGTAGATGGGGTTATTGCTAAGAGGGTATGTCCCCACAACGGAGGATAGATCTCCACTAAAAGCATCTCTACGAATGATGAAATGATCATTCTCGATCTCACAATAGTGGCAGCGGTCAGCACCAAAATATGCCATTACCTTGTGGGTAACAACGTCATGGATCTCAACCGGGTCAGACAGGGAACGCAAGGCGTCACTAAGGCTAAGCAAAAAACCAAGTTGTTCTTCCCTCTTCCCCAGTTCTTCATCGTACCTTGAATCAAACTCAATATTCCTGGCCAAGCTCTCATCGAAAGGTCTATCGACACCGATTCGTGTTTTTTCCGCAAACATTGTCAGTCTCCCCTTGCCTTAATTTCTTGATATTTGGCTATATTCGCTATCAGAAATCTTATTTCCTTTGGGAAATGAATCATATAATGTCGAATAACGTTTCGCAGGAGCGATAATTGCGAGTTGTCGAGGAGTTTGTCGGGGGGACGTTTGTCGGGGGGACAGGGGTTGGTGACAACTCCAACTCCGCCGCCGCACTAGGCTTTTTGCACAGTTCCTCTATTGATACCTGTAAGTCGTTCGATCTGTCGCACCGATAAATTATACACTTCTTTAAGCTCTTTTAAATTTGCATCTCTTCTATGTATATCAAGCTTTTGAAGATCACAAGCATTTCGCAGTTCACAGACTTCTTTAATGATTTCTCTGGCTTCCGTGTCTGTGAACTTTTTCTTGTCCTCCAGATCCAGGCAGATATCGTTGTTCGCTTCTTGATGAAATTGAATCAAGCTCTTTAACGCCTTTTCCTTGATCATCATCATTAAACATACCAAGGGGAAAATCCTTATCTATCAATATTGCTTTGTCTAAATATTCTTTATAACTGCTCCATTTATACTGCTCGATATTCTTGACCAAACCGGCTTTTACCGGATTTTGATGAATGTATCTCAAAACAACCAAAAAATAAGCATCCCCATCCACCGGCTCACTTTTAAATCTATCTTGAAACAGGTTTCCTATTCTTTGATATTTATCATTGTACCAATAAACATAGCTGCCGCACACCCGGCGCATAATCTGTTCTAGTGGCTCCGTGCCGGTTTTTAATAAAATGTGCACATGGTTTCCCATCAAGCAGTAGGCATAGATCGCGTAATCACTTTGTTCTTTATATTTCTGCAGTGTCTGAATAAATCTTAGGCAATCCTCATCATCCTTGAAAACCTTTTGGCGGTTTATTCCTCGCATCATAATGTGGTATATTCCGCTTTCACTTTTCTCCCGGGCTTTTCTTGGCATAAAAATACACCTAACTTAGGTTTTTCAAAGAGAATTAGTTGTCGACAACCCCGTCCTCGACAATTAAAGAAATGGTTGCCGACAAGCCTCTGACAATTCCAAGTTGTCAACAACCCCGTCCCTATGACAATCCCCGTGACAAGACCAGCTTATTCTGCCATCGGAATCTCTACCGATGTGCCGGCATGATTAATGGTAAAATTAGTGACCTGTGCCGGCCAGTAAGTGAATGGCATCTATAGAATAGATGATCAAGGCTAATTGATGCCCCGCTTTTACGGTATAATTCATTGGCTGTAAATCAATGGTAAACTGGTAATACTCACCGGGAGTAATAGTATCTACATTATAAATGGACTTCCGGTTTTGAATATCCATCCAGCCGCGGAAATGATCTTATGGTTCACAGGAGTCATCTGAAACTGAATTAAATCCATCGGCTTCAAACCGCCACCCTGATACAGACCTTCTTTTTGGACAACTATGGTGGGTACGTTTTCCGAATATTTCTTCAGTTCCGGAGCCTCCATTCCATCGGGGGCGTAGTCAACCAGCATTTGCACTGAGGATACCCGTTGGATAATCTGCCTTTGCCTCAATATTTACATTGATAGTACCATTTATCTCCATATCAACTTCCAGAGGCTCGGTGATAAACTGGGCACGTAAAGCATCATTGCCTACCATCCCGACAATAGCATCTTGCCAGGAATAGAGTTCATCGGTGGCATATTCATTCCAAGCAATTGCAGTATCAAATGCTCCGGTCAAATCACTGGTAAACACTGATGCACCTTGACCTGGGTTCAATTGAAGACGTTTATGCTCATCGGCAAAAAAATTAACGGTTTTATTTACTTCAGGCCAGGTATCATAAGATTTCAATTTAAATCAGTATTGCTCTGAATCTGTACATTGGGAACAGCAAGAACATCATTTTTTACATCATTGAGCCAGTAAGCAAACCAGCGGTTGAGAAGTCCGTAGTAATCAAAATTATCAAGTCGATCAGGTGTCATTGCGCACCTTGATGCGGACCAGTTTAACGTCCCTGCCGCTTTGTTGAAATGCTTTGTACATCATATCAAACTGCTTTGTTTTGACATTAAAGTCATTAAGACCATGGAAAATCAGCGCACTCGCTTTGATCTTATTGGCATTATTGGTATAGTTGCGCTCATCCCAAATACATTCACAATCCCCTGGAAAACTTAGCTGTTTCTCGATCCATCTCCTCCAGAAAAGCTTCAAAAACCTCTTGTACCTGGGCATAATCATCTGCATCCAGCTTACGGCTCATGCAATATTCGGCCAAAGGTCGCAGTCATCTCCTGGGTAATACAAGGCGCTTGGAAGGATTCCATTAGCACGGTAATAATCATACCAGCTGGCAATACCGGCAATAGGCACGATGGTTTTCAATCCCTGAACACCGGTTGTCGCGACAGCAAATGGCACGGTCCCGGCATATGAACGTCCGGTCATCGCCACATTACCGTTGCACCACGATGCTTTCACCTCAATATTGCTTGTTTTGTCGGTATAAGCCTTAGCACGGCCGCACAGCCAGTCAACAACAGCCTTGGCGGAGAGGATTTCTTCCTCGGATCCGCAGGTGGAAAGCCCATCGGAATAACGGGTGCCTGGTCCTGCAGCAAACACGACCGCATAGCCTCTGACCAGCCAGTAATCATACCCGCTAACATTTACCGGAAAAGCGCTCAGGTTTTCAGCTTGTCCCACACTTTTCGGCTTACGCTCTTTGGGTAATTTATCGTTACTCGTCTTGTAGCGAAAATCCTTGGCAGTTGTTTTTGTGGACTGGTCGGCCTTTTCCAAAACTGCATCTTTTATATGGTTGTTATATTCATCATAATCATAAGCATCGGTAGTACCGGCGGAATATGGTCGGAATTCATAAATTGCCGCAGTTTTCATCCCTTGCTCCGTTTCTTGAGGACGTTTTATCCAAACAGCAATTAAATCGCGCTGACCGTCTTTGTCAGTGTCTATCGGTGCTTCCACAAAAACCTGATTGTAAATCGCCTTGTCAAAAGCAAAAACCGGATATGTTTCTCCATCATAAATCAGCTGGCGCGGAGTTTTGCGCCCGGCATTGTAGTTATCAAAAACACCATTTTTGATAAGCCTGTCAAAAAGCTTATCTTCCCCATCTTTAGTCGGAGTTTTTAATGCCTGGCTAATCACGGCATAAAAAGCACTGGTGTCAAAATCATCCGCCGAATACACCGGCAAACCCAATGAATCGGCAAATGCGGAGGCTAGATGCTGGTTATAATCAGTTCCTTCTCGTAGCCCAAGACTGTTAAAATATAATCATAAAAATCATTGGGGATAAGTTTGGCACTGAGGTCAGTACCAGATGAAAGTAGCGGCTGATTAATAAAGTCGGCTAGATTTTGTAAATCACCAATGGTAGGCGGGACTTTTAATGATGCCGCGTTAAAAGCTTCCTTCCTCGATGAACCCTAAATTCTCTAATTCAGCAGCAGCATTGGCGTGAATTTTTGCACGATTCTTCGTAGCAGCCTGATTATCAGCCGCAAAAGCACCTGCAGTTAATGAGCACATTAGTAACAAACACAGGATGACCGAAAACGCTTTTTTCATTCATTTTGCCTCCTTTTTTATCGGATTGTCACGGGGTTGTCAGGGGGACGGGGTTGTTGACAACCTTTTCTCACCCTCTTTTCCATATTTATTCGATTTTGCTGCCCCAGTTCCTGCAGTTTTTAGAGACTTTTCGAAGTTGTTGTCACAAGTTGTTGTCACAAGTTGTCGACAACCCCGTCCCTCTGACACTCCAACCCCGTCCCTCTGACACTCGGGCAATAGCAGGTGGGGCTTCCTGTGGCTATGATCTCGATGCGTGTTTCGATATAGATCTTTTCCGTCATCAGGTAATTATCGGAATAGATATGGTCCTGTTTAATAATCAGTTCATATTTATCTGTGCCCGATTTTTCGGCTTGGGCGGCAGCTTTATTTTTACCTGATGCCAAAGCTTCATTTACAGCATCCTCAAGATTATCAAAATATTTTCGTTCCCAGGGAGCATACATAATAAAACCGCGTCCTTCGTTTCCGGGTCTAATGATTATTTTAACAGTTTCAACGATTTTTCCTACGGCGGCACCGACGGCACTTGCTACATCTGCATGCTCCGGGATGATTAGTTTTGCCTGCAGTTGATGTGCGGCGCGGTCAAACCACGCCTGTGCCGGAGCACCGATGGCCACAATCGGTTTATCCAGATATAAAGAGTCACCGGGCATACTCGCCCGACACGCCGAGGCAAGCTCATGAGCCACAGCCGCCTCTGCTATTTCTACCACTTCCTCAAGGGTCCGCCCCATTCTTGCGGCAAGATTTTTAACCCCCGCCCGGGCAGTTTTCCGGTTCCAGGGAGTATAGCTCCCTTTAACATGAAGAATATCGGTGGGGGTTACTGAGGATCGGGCGATAAGACCCAGATCCACAAGGTCGTCGAGATCTAAAGCGCCCGGATCTTGCCCCAACCTTTGGGCTAAGTAATACCTGCTCCTTGGTCTTATTTTTAAAATCTTCATCATTTCTTGCTCTAACCGGCTTAAAGAACCGGTGAATGTCTCCCTAAGAAAAGAGAGAACTTCCCCCGTCTCGGAGCAGGGCAGGGTATTCAACTCTTCCGTTATTTCCGGGTAATAATAACCCAGCATGGCCAGGGGGATCACGCGCCGGGGACCTACTTTGATCCGGCCGTCCGACGTTAATTGGAGATAACTGTCACCACCGATGCCAAAAGTATCGATCCGAGCCGCTTGAACGCGGGTAAGCCATCCCCCTACCCGAGCACCTTCTTGACTAATGCGCACAAATCCCTGATCCATGTGGGCCACATCTGTGGTCGTACCCCCCATATCCATAATGACCGCATCTCGAACCTGGGTGAGAAAGCTCCCGCCGATAATGCTGGCCGCAGGCCCTGACAACAACGTATCAATGGGTTTTTCCCGAGCCACGGCTGCACTCATTAAACTGCCGTCACCTTTGACAATCAATACCGGAGCATCAATATGATTTTCTTTTAAAATGGTATTTGTGGCGTCCAGCAACTCACAAATTATCGGGATAATCTTAGCATTTAAAACTGCCGTCACCGTGCGGTCATAAAAACCCAGGCTTGTGGTCAGTTCATGAGCACATACCACCGGGAGGGACAAGATCTCCTGAATTTTCTTCTTAACATACAGCTCATATTGGGGGTTTCTGATACTGGCATACCCGGAGATGGCAATAGCCCCCACCTTCCCTTGAAAGTGTTTTGCTGCTGCCCTTATTTCTTCCTCTTTTAGGGAGGACAATAACCTCCCTTTAATATCGGTTCTTCCCGATAGGAGAAAATAATTTGTTGTTGGTAGTTTTTCCTTGGGCTCACGACCAATCAGGATCAGGCCCACTTTGCAACCCCGGCCTTCTACAATGGCGTTGGTGGCAAGGGTTGTAGAGAGGGCAACAATATCTATGGGAGCACATTGATCCAGGCAAAGTGCATTGATGCAGTTGCGGATGCCCAGGGTCAAATCTTCTTTGGTGGTGGGAGTTTTTGCTTTCTTTAAAATCTGTGCGCTGACATTATCCACCAGCACCCCATCGGTGTAAGTGCCGCCGGTATCAATACCTAAAACTAGTGCCATTTTTCATCATCCTTTAACGACCGCTAAACCCTTTGCCAACATTTGATGCATTTTAACCATCTTTTAGGATTCCGTCGACCATTTCTTTAATTGTATTGCAGGCCAAAACTCCCATTTCGTTAATCAAATCCGTGACGTCTGTCGGTTCCGCATTGCCGGGCAGGATCGCATTTAGTTTACCGCCAATAAACACCCGATAATTTTTATTCCGCTCCCGGGCAAAATCCATAATCTGCTTCGCATAGTCCAGGGATTGACCGTTATGGGCACTAACACAAAGATACTCGATATTTTCCTCATCGGCCAAATCAAGAGCATCCATCGGGTCGATTTCGATACCCCCATAAATTGATTCTGCTTCCAAAGCGGTAAGGATTTTGTCAACCACAAAGGCCCCATAAAAATGCCCATCAGCGGAGACGACAGCCACCTTCTTGCCTTTTAATTTGCCACCGTAGCCTTCAGCAAGCAATTGATTGAGAATAAGATCTTTCTCGTCCAAACAATGTTGGGACAAAGTAGTCGGCACATAAGCTGTAAACTCCCCATCAGGGGATTCCCATACACTAGGATGGAACATCTGCTCCAACTTGGGAGCATTCATCCGCTTCAAGGCCAGCATCATGTGAAGAGGGTCTTTGACGTCTACGCCGGCGTCCTCGAAACCCTTAATAATATTATTAAAAAATTTTTGTCCTTGCTCCTTGAGCAAATCCCGTTTTTCTTCAATGGGCGCAAAACTTATCAGTTCCATCCAGCTGTCCAGCTTTTCCTCCAAGCGATGCCCCACAGCCTGAGTGTTGGCGATCGCCTCAGGAGTAGGCACCGCAACTTTTTCGGTAATGGGCACCGGTAAAAGCCGGGAACCTGTTTTGAATTTTCGCTCTACAGCCAGCTGCAGCAGCATTTCCTGGGCGCTGATCCCGTAATTTCCTTCCAGGTCATGATCCCAGTGATCCATGGCATTACCGTAGACGTAGCTCACGCCCACTTGATCATCCGTTTTCAACAGGTCATTGATGGCAAGATGCAGAGCGCTTTTTGTGGGGGCGTCATCAATTAATTGACCGAAGCCAACGCCAAAACGGGCCCCGCACAGATCGGTGACAATATATTTTTCCAGCATAGCATAGCCCACATAAGAACAATAATCTTGAAAATAGCCCGGAATACCGTCATCTAAATAGGAGTCAACTACAAATTTTTCGTCATATTTCGCTGCCACGACACCTATCGCTTTTAAGTTATCAATAATGCCGGCCACTTCATCATTATAATAAGGGAAATCCCATGCGAACTGTGCGAAAACACCGCTAAAGGCCGACCCGTTTTTAATCGCATTAACCGTGTTATATAAGGCATTGGGAGATCCGATGTGATCATCGCCGAACATGGGCAAAAAAGGCGCCTGATCCACCAGCCACTGCCAGTCTTCCGGATTTTCCAAAATAAAGCTTGTCCCTTTTGGTGCTTTCTCCCGAAATTCTTTGGGCAAACCGGTGAGCATATTAGGAATATGCTGCACAACATCAATATTTACGCCGGTGCGTTTTTGAAATTCGTATAAATAGTTTAATGCCGCCAGCTGATCTTCAACTGTGGCCAGACCCATGATCACACTCCAGATGGCTTCACCTTTTGATGCTTTATCTTTTCGAAAATCAAGCTCGCTTTCAAAGCCATTATCCTCAAGAAATTTATTTTTGCCGGCTTTGATCTTCTTTCCTATTGCGATGCCCTCTTCCACAAACTGCTTACCCTTTGGTAATGAATCCTTGTCCGCTAACAGACTTTGGATATATTCCTGATAACTCTCGTTCATAATCAAACCTCCTTTATCGGGTTGTCACGGGGACGGGTTGTCACGGGGACGGGGTTGTCACGGGGACGGGGTTGTTGACAACCTTTTAACAAAATGTTTGACAACCTTATTCCCCTCTCTCCACCTTATCTATTCTTATCTATTCTTATCTATTCGATTTTGCTGCCCTAGATCCTGCAGATTTTGTAGTCTTTTCACAATTGTTGTCACTCGTTGTCATGTTCAATTTTACTTTTAATTTTAATGTTTAGTTTTCATGAAAATTTGTCACGGGATTGTTCCTTATTATTGGTCTTATGGTCATATCCAATTTTGAGGCAGCAATAGAACGGCATTGCTTCCGTGGGGGTGTCAACAACCCCGTCCCTCTGGCAAGTCTGTCCCTCTGGCAAGTCTGTGAGTTGTCAACAACCCCGTCCCCGTGACAATTTTCTCTTGACCTGAAGAAACATAACAAATAAGTATGATTTTTCTACTAAGTATGTTATATTTTGTTTATAACAAGTGCTTATATTACAATAATTGCAGAATTATTATCCTAATGGCCATTAAAAAGCGAGGAGGTTGAGTATGGACATTCTAAGTTTAGTTTTGGGGCAATTAAACAACAAAGAGGCACTAAGTGAATTAGGCAATAAGGTTGGTGCCAATCCGGACCAAGTGAAACAAGTTACCCAGATAGGGTTACCGACGCTGATTAAAGCCCTCAGTAATAATGCAAGTACACCACAAGGTGCAGAGTCTCTGGCCGGAGCTTTAGATCAACACCAAGATGACAAAATTGACGATATCATGGGATATTTAAAAAATGTAGATTCTCAGGATGGACAAAAAATCTTGAATCATGTTTTGGCTAATAAAAATCAAACCGTGCAAAGTCAATTAGCAAAGCAAGTAGGCCTTGATACAAATCAAGTATCAGGTTTACTATCTCAATTAGCCCCTCTTTTACTTGGAGCCCTCGGTCAACAAAAGAAAGAACAGAACCTGGATACGTCTGGGATTTCAAGCCTTTTATCACAATTAACCGGTACCATGGAAAAATCAGGTAACGGGGGATTGATGGGCATGGTTGCAAATATCTTAGATGCAGACAAAGATGGAGATATTATGGACGACGTAAGTGGCATCCTCGGTTCGCTTTTTAAAAAGTAAAAATATAAGGGATGGGAGTTTTTTTGAAAACCCACGGAGAAAACAGGGACGTTTCGGCTGTCTTTTTCTAAAATCAAGACAATCGAAACGTCCCCAGTCTTACGTGATCTTATATAGTCATACAGTCATACAGATTTACAGACTTACCATATATTTAATGCAGCAACAAGATCATTCACGCTTCCTTTGCGTCCCCGCGCTTCCTCGCTTCCCTTCAGCGAATAGAACAATTGGGTTGTCAACAACCCCGTCCCTCTGACAAGCCCGTCCCTCTGACAAGCCCCGTCCCTCTGACAAGCCCGCCAGCTGCTGGTGGGCTTCTTTTTGATTGCGGAATTGGGGTAAAAATTCCTGAATCATCACCAATGTTTCCTGTTCATTCTCCGGCAGCTTCCCTTGGATAATTCGGCCAATGATACTCTTTTCAATTTGCTCAGAGTGGATCTCGCCTCTTTTGGCCACAAAGATTCTTTTATGGGCAGTGGCTGTTGTGCCCTCCTCCGCGGTCAGAAGCTCTTCGTAGAGTTTTTCCCCGGGGCGGGTGCCTGTGACCTTAATTTCGATATCCTTACCCGGTGTAAACCCGGAAAGTTCTATTAAACTATGGGCTAAATCCATAATCTTGACCGGCTCGCCCATATCCAAAATGAAAATTTCCCCGCCTTTGGCCATTGATCCCGCTTGAATCACTAATTGTACTGCTTCGGGAATGGTCATAAAATAGCGCACCATTTCCTCGTGGGTTACCGTTACCGGACCACCAGCGGCAATTTGTTTTTTGAACAGGGGAATCACAGAACCTTTGCTGCCTAAAACATTCCCAAAACGCACCGCCACATAATTGGTGTTGCTGATGGTGTCCAGGTATTGAATCACCATTTCCCCCAGCCTCTTGGTGGCCCCCATAATACTGGTGGGATTCACGGCCTTGTCTGTAGAAATAAAGACAAACTTTTTCACTTTAAACATGTCTGCTACCTGAGCCACATTATAGGTGCCCAGAACATTATTTTTGATGGCATCTTCCGGATTATATTCCATCATGGGCACGTGTTTGTGCGCGGCGGCATGAAAAACAATTTTGGGTCGATACTTCAAAAAGGTGCTGATTAAGGCTTGTCTATCCCTGACATTCTTGACTAAAGGTACCAGATGTAATTTGGGATAGCTTTTTTTCAGCTCCATATCAATTTCGTACACGTTATTCTCACAGGAATCAAAAACCAATAAGGTTTTCGGTTGGTATTGGGCTACCTGGCGGCAAAGCTCGGAACCGATAGAGCCGCCGCCGCCGGTGATTAATACCACCTGATCCTTCAGGTAGGCGGTGATATCCTCCATATTGGTTTGTACCGGCTCCCGCCCCAATAAATCCTCTACTTCGACCTCCCTGATTTGGCTAACCTTAATTCTCCCGTCAATGATATCATAGACACCGGGCAATATTTTCACGTTCACTTTTGCTTTCTTGCAAATATTTACAATTTCTTTTTTGATATACCCTTCTGCTGAGGGCATGGCAATGATAACTTCCTCGACCTGATGCTTTTTTACCAATCGGGTAATGTCTGCACTTTTTCCCAAGACTTCGATGTCCTGAATAAGCATCTTTTGTTTTCTGTCATCGTCATCGACAAAACCTACGATTAATACGCCGCCGTTATAATGACTCTTGAGTTCCTTGGCCACCAATACGCCCGCATCCCCTGCGCCGCAGATCAAAACCCTTTTTTCCGTACTGTTTTTCTTGGAACCCAGGTGGTAATCACGAAATAATCTCCAGGTAAGACGGGATCCCCCGATAAAGGTGATGCGCAAAATAAAATCTAATAAAAACACAGATGGGGGTAAGGGAAATGAATGACCAAAGGCTACATAGGCTAAAAGCACATTTAAGATACTCCCCAGTGTCACCCCGCGAATCAGGGCCAAAAGTTCTCCAATACTGGCATATTCCCACGCCCGGCGATAAAGCCCAAAGGCAAAAAATAATACCATCATAATAATGGCAGAAGGTAGGGCAATTAGCCCGTAGGTATTAAGATAATTAACGGGAATCTGGCCGTCGAAACGAATGAATAAAGCGCAAAACAAACTGGCATGAAACAATATGACATCTACAGTCACAATAATAATCGAACGCTTACTATTAAGCATGAAACAAGTCTCCTTTAAAAATGGTCACCAGAAAAAGCCCAATTTAATAATATATGTAAAATAATCCACTTTAGTACCATAAGCCCTATTCGACATAAAGAAATTTTTTCCTGCAAAATTTGCATATTATAAAAATTTTTAATGATGTTTTCGCCATAATAAAAAAAAGAAGGATAATCTTGACGATCTCCCTCCCATAGTATATACTGATATATACTTGTATTATTGTATACATTTTATTTAGCCTAAAGAGCTTCTAAGATTCAAGTAAAAAGTCTTAGTTAGCCAGTTGTTTAATTGCGTGATTATCTGATTGCCTAATTATCGAATTGTCTAGTTGTCTAGTTATCTAAATATCTAAATACCTCATTATTAAATTATCATTAACAAAGGTCAGGAGGGAGCACCATGATCGAGCCGAACAAACGCAGCAATCTGCTGGAGCAAGACCCCTATAAGTATAAGCTACAGGACGTGGACGAACCCAATCTATATCGAGATATTTATCCTTACACCGAGGTACCAAAAATCCCCTTTAACCACCGCACTGTTCCCATGGGCATGCCCGAAGAAATCTGGATTACAGATACTACTTTTCGGGATGGTCAGCAATCTCGTGCACCCTACACGGTAGAGCAGATTGTTGATTTGTATCAAATGCTTCATCGTTTAAGCGGACCAAAAGGTATTATCCGCCAGACAGAGTTTTTTATCTATAGTGCCAAAGACCAGGAAGCAGTGCGCAAATGCATGGATCTGGGCTATGATTTTCCGGAAATCACCTCCTGGATCCGAGCCACCAAAGAAGATTTCCGTTTAGTAAAAGAAATGGGCATTAAAGAAACGGGTATTTTGGTCAGCTGCTCCGATTACCATATTTTTAACAAGCTGGGCAAAACCCGCAAGCAAGCCATGGATGCCTACTTAGCCGTGGTCAAGCAGGCTTTGGACGTGGGAGTGCGTCCCCGCTGCCATCTGGAGGATATTACCCGCGCCGACTACTATGGTTTTGTGGTCCCCTTTGTCAACGAACTAATGTCCTTATCAAAAGAATCCGGCATTCCCATCAAAATCCGGGTTTGTGATACCATGGGCTACGGCATTCCCCTGCCCGGGGTCGCCATGCCCCGCAGCGTGTCCGGTTTAATTTACGGTTTGCAGCATTATTCCGATGTTCCCTCAGAAATGTTGGAATGGCACGGACATAACGACTTTTACAAAGCAGTGGTCAACGCCACCATGGCCTGGCTTTACGGCTGCTGTGCCGTCAATTGTTCCCTGCTGGGCATCGGTGAACGAACGGGAAATGTCCCCTTGGAAGCCATGGTTTTTGAATACGCATCTCTCCGGGGCTCTTTTAACGGTATGGATCCCACTGTAATCACGGAAATTGCCGAATATTATGAAAAAAAGCTGGGTTATCACATCCCTCCGATGACTCCTTTTGTGGGGAAAAACTTTAATATCACCCGGGCAGGGATTCATGCGGACGGATTGTTAAAGGATGAAGAAATTTATAACATTTTCGATACCACGCTGCTCTTAAAGCGCACGCCCGCTGTGGCTGTAAGCAGTACTTCGGGCTTGGCAGGGATTGCTTTTTGGATCAACGACCATTATAATTTACCCGAGGAGAGATCTTTAGCAAAAAATGACCCCTTGGTGCAGCATGTAAAAAGCTGGGTAGATCAGGAGTACCAAACAGGCCGCACGACCAGTATTTCCGATGAGGAACTGCTGGCGGTGATTCAAGAGTATGATCCACAGTTTGGACTTTAAGAGAAACCTGGGGGTAATAAAGGATTAGGAGAAAAAAATGACACAAAAACAAACAGATGCCCACCATGCCCCTTCATTAGGTGACCGGGTATTTGAAGAGTTAGAAAAACGAATCTTGAACGGCACCCTAAAAGACGGGGATCATATCATTGAAATGAAGGTGGCGGCGGATCTGGGAGTAAGCCGGACCCCGGTGCGGGAAGCAATCCGCATGCTGGAGCAAAAAGGTCTGGTGAAGATCACACCTAATAAATACGCTGTAGTTACAGGGATCAACATCGAGGATTTGGCTGATATTTATGATATCCGTATGCGCTTGGAGGGGTTGGCATCGAATCGGGCCGCCCAACGTATTACCGAGGAGCAAATCAAGGAACTGACGGAAATTGTGGATTTGCAGGAGTTTTATCACCTAAAAAATTCTATTGATCCTATTAACAATTTAGATTCCCAGTTTCATGAAAAAATCTATCAGTATAGTAACAGCCGCACGCTGCAGCATACCCTGACAGATCTACATCATATGATCCAGCGCTACCGCAACATTTCCTTTCATGCCACCGGTCGGGCGGAAGTTGCCATCCAGGAGCACCGGGAATTATTAGACGCTTTATCCAAGCATGATGCGGCTCTAGCCGAAAAATTAACTGTGGAACACATCACCAAAGCCAAAGAGAATCTTTTAAAAACCCTAAAAACAAATCAGGAAAATAACTGATTTTACCAGCGTAAAAAATAAAAAATGACATATGATAGTGGCGTAAAGGAGGGTTGAATCATTGTGCAAAAGTTCATCCTGGCTTTAATTATGAGCGCTGCATTATGCTTTTGCAATTGACTGCCTGTTTACGCCGCAGGAGCACATGCTCCAGAGCACCTTGGGGAGCATCATTATGATCAAGCTGTGATGGCCTATTTTTCCTTGGCCGGTGTCCAAATTGGCGCCACCATGACGGTCACCGCCACAGCATATGATGCCTGTATGGAATGCTGCAATAAGATTGACGGCATTACCAAAAGCGGCGTCATAGCCCAGGCCCATCATACCATTGCCGTAGACCCGGCAGTAATTCCTTTGGGCAGCAAGGTCTTTGTCGAAGGATTGGGTATTTTTACTGCCGAAGACATCGGCGGAGCGATCAAAGGGAAGCGGATCGATATCTTTATGAATACCCATGAAGAAGCGATTAATTTCGGCAAAAAAGATGTAAAAATTTACCTGCTGCAAGATCACGAGCCCCATGTACCCCGGATATAGAAACGGTACTACGGTGTGATAATCTCCAGAAAATTATTTCAAAAAAATAATCTAAAAACTTACAAACCCGGCAAGGTTTTTCCCGCCGGGTTTGTTGTTCAAGGAGGTTAAATGGAGAAGTGAGTGTGTACTTCTATTATCTCCCTGCAGACAATAAATATTCTTAAATTAAATGATCTCTTTTACTCTTTTTTAATTAAATTTTATTTAAGCTTTATTTAAGCACGAGCTGCCGCCTGAAAAGCAAGGCGGGCAGCGGCGATGGTGCGCTCAATATCCTCATCTGTGTGCGCCAAAGACATAAAGCCTGCCTCAAACTGGGAAGGAGCAAAATAGGCACCCTCCTCTAACATTTTCCAAAACCAGGCGGTGAATTTTTTCGTGTCAGAGGTTGCCGCCGAAGCAAAATCAACCACCTGCTCTCCTGTAAAGAAGCAGGAGAACATAGCACCGACCCGGTTAAAGCAGCAGGATACCCCTGCTTCTTCTGCCCCTTGAGCCAACCCCTGAGCCAGCTTAGCTGATTTTCTTTCCAGCTCCTCATAGATACCAGGTGCCCCTAATATTTCCAAATTAACCATTCCTGCGGTCATAGCCAAAGGATTACCGGACAAAGTGCCGGCCTGGTAGACAGGTCCCAAGGGAGCAATCAGCTCCATAATCTCCTTCCTGCCGCCAAAGGCACCTACAGGCAGTCCCCCGCCGATCACCTTGCCCAAGGTGGTAAGATCCGGGGTTACCTGATAAAGGCTTTGCGCTCCGCCGTAGGCAACCCGAAAACCGGTCATCACCTCGTCAAAGATCAACAAGGTGCCGTACTCACGGGTTAAGGTGCGCAAATCCTGGAGATACCCGTCCTGAGGCGGTACACAACCCATATTCCCCACCACCGGCTCAATGATCACGGCAGCGATCTCTTCCCCCTGTTCCTGGAAGATTTTGCGCAATGCTTCGATATCGTTATAGGGGGCCACGATGGTGTTTCCCGCCACACTTCCCGGCACCCCCAAACTGTCCGGCACACCCATGGTCATAGCGCCGGAACCGGCTTTGATTAACAGAAAATCCGCATGACCGTGGTAACAGCCTTCAAATTTTACAATCTTGTCCCGTTTGGTAAAACCCCGGGCCAGGCGCAGAGCACTCATCGTGGCTTCGGTGCCGGAGTTGACCATCCGTACCATTTCCATAGAGGGCATGATTTCCGTGACCTTTTGAGCCATCTTGATTTCCAGTTCCGTGGGCGCCCCAAAGCTGGTACCGATATTTAGGCAGGATTCCAAGGCTTCGACCACCTTGGGATGACGATGCCCCAAAATCAAGGGACCATACGATTGGACGTAATCGATATAGACATTGCCGTCCACATCATAGATTTTTGAGCCTTCACCTCGGCGAATAAACACCGGATCACCGCCTACGGAACGAAAAGCCCGCACGGGGCTGTTCACACCGCCGGGAATATATTCCTGGGCCTGGGCAAAAAGCTGCTTTGATTTTTCATATCCTTGATGCATCTGTATCTCCCCTTTCTTTCCAGATTCATGTTTTGCGCAGTAGATAAATTGAGACAGCATCCATTTTGATGCCCTTTACCTCTGTTTTAGTTTCTATATCTCCTACCCCCGATAGAGACACCAGGGATCCTCCGCCATAAAATCTCCTTCATGGTAGATGGCGGCCCGTGCTCGGCAGCCGCCGCACTTGACCTTAAAGGCACAGGAGCCGCACCCGTCCTTGTATTCCATGGTGCGCAGTTCCTGAAATATTTTGTTTTCCGCCCAAATTTTACTAAAGGGTTCCTCCCGGACATTGCCGATGTATTGATCCATATAAGCACAGGGCTGAACCAATCCCGTGGGGCTGATAATGCAGTAATGGGTACCGGCCAGGCAGCCCCGGCTAAAGCGCAGATCCATGCCGTCCAGCTTGGCGATGCGCATAAATTGGGGCGCACAGGTAGGCTTTAATTCAATGTCCACTTCTTTTTGCTTTTTCATGATTTTGCTGAGCAGCGCCTCATACTGTTCCACTTTCAGGGCTTCTTCTTCAATGTCCCGGCCCCGTCCAGTTGGGACCAAAAAGAACTGATGGTGGGCCACAGCGCCCATCTTAACGGCAAAATCCGTGATATCCAGAACCTCGTCCTGGTTCCAGTCCATCACGGTGGTATGAATTTGAAAAGGGAGTCCGGCTTCCCGGCAGTTTTTCATCCCTTCTACCGCTCCCTGCCAGGCGCCTTTCATTTGGCGCAGCCGATCATGTTTCTCCGGATCCATGCTGTCCAAGGATATCCCCATACCCATAACACCTAAACTTTTCAGCCTGCGGGCCGTGTCCCCAGTGATGAGGGTGCCGTTGGTGCCAAAGACCGTTCTGAGGCCGATAGACACCGCATGCTCTACCAACTCAAAAATATCCGGGCGCATGAGGGGTTCCCCCCCGGAGAAAATCATAATCTTAAAGCCGGCCTTTTTAATCTCATCCAGCAGGGCTTTACCTTCCTCTGTGCTCAATTCTTCTTCTTTTTTTACCCCTGCGTTGCGATAGCAGTGACCGCAGTACATATTACATTGATTGGTGGTATTCCAGGAAACGATCACTTTATTCTTCCCCCATCCATTGGGCCACGTCTTTGGCATGATAGGTAATAATCAGATCCGCCCCGGCTCTCTTCATACTGAGGAGCAGCTCCATAACTACAGCCTTTTCGTCAATCCACTTGTTTGCCGCCGCCGCCTTGACCATAGAATATTCACCGCTCACATTATAGACCGCCGTGGGATAATGAAATTGATCTTTCACCCGGCGCACCAAATCCAAATAAGCCAGTCCCGGTTTTACCATGACAATGTCCGCCCCTTCTTCGATATCAAGGAAGGTTTCTCTGAGCGCTTCATTGCTGTTACCGGGATCCATCTGATACGTTCTGCGATCGCCAAAGGCCGGTGCGGATTCCGCCACATCACGAAAAGGCCCATAAAAAGCAGAGGCAAACTTGGCAGAATAAGACATAATGGGAATATGGCCAAACCCGTGCTGATCCAGTTTTTGGCGGATCGCCTCCACCCGGCCGTCCATCATATCGGAGGGTGCCACCATATCCGCACCTGCCACCGCATGGGATAAGGCGGTTTTGGCCAGATATTGCAGGCTGGGGTCATTGAGAATCTTATCTTCCTGAATCATACCGCAATGACCGTGGCTGGTATATTCACAAAGGCATACATCGGTAATAATATAAAGCTCCGGGTAAGCTTTTTTGATGGCCTTAATTGCTTGCTGCACAATACCGTCAGGGTCGTAAGCCCCGGAACCAACCTCGTCCTTGTGCTCCGGAATGCCAAAAAGGAGCACCACCTTGACGCCTAGTTGGAGAATTTCTCCACATTCCTTGACCAAATTATCCACGGACATTTGATATACTCCGGGCATGGAGGGCACCGGGTTTTTTACATTTTCCCCGTAGATGGCAAATAAGGGATAAATTAAATCATCTAAAGATAAATGGTTTTCCCGCACCATGCTGCGTAGAGCGGCAGAACCTCTTAATCTTCTCATTCTCATTGCAGGATATGTCATGGCTTTTCTTTATTCCTTTCTTACCCGATCATTATTTTATCAGTCTTCTCTTGATCAGGTCTTCTCTTAGTCAGGTCTTCTCTTGATCAGGTCTTCTCTTGATTCTCTTCTCTGTCTTAGCCGGTGCTTATTCTATTGCCCGGCGTACATCGGCAAGAATTTTTTCCGCTCCGGCCGCAATAAGCCTATCGGCCAGGGTGCGTCCCAGCTGATCTCCAGCGCGCCGCGATCCGGTGATCGCATCTCTTAGGATGGTCGATCCGTCCAAACTTGCCACCAGGCCGTGCAAGGTCATCGATTCCCCTTTGATTTCCCCCAAAGCCCCGATGGGGATTTGACAGCCCCCTTCCAGCTTCCTTAAAAAGGCCCGTTCTCCCGTGATGGCATCAAAAGCGTCCGGGTCATTGACCACCTGGATAATTTTTAATACTTCTTCATCATCCTCCCGGCATTCCACGCCGATGGAGCCTTGTCCCACAGAGGGTAAGCAAACATCAAAATCCAGGTAATCTGTGATTTTATCCGTCCAGCCCAAGCGTTTAACCCCTGCTGCCGCCAGGATAATACCGTCAAAATCTTCTTTTTCCATTTTACTGATCCGGGTATTGAGATTACCCCTGATATCATAAAGATTAAAATCAGGCCGATATCTAAGTAACTGGGCCCTTCTTCTGAGACTGCTGGTACCAATCTTGGCCCCCGGGGGCAAATCTGCCAGTTTGTATCCTTTATGGGAAACCAAAACATCACCCGGATCTTCCCGGGGACCCATGGCCCCAATGATCAAGCCCTCCGGCAGCTTCGTCGGTACATCCTTCATGCTGTGCACGGCAATATCGATTTTTTTCTCCAGCATCCAAACTTCCAGTTCTTTGGTGAACAAGCCTTTGTCACCGATTTTGGCCAGAGCCACATCCAGGATTTTATCGCCCTTGGTCTTAATATCAACTACGCGAAAGGAATAATCCGGCCAATGTTTCTTCAGCTCTCCTTCCACCCACCTGGTCTGCCAGAGCGCCAAGGCGCTGTCCCTGGTACCGATTACAATTTCTCTCATAGTTAAAATTTTCTCTCCCCGATAAAATTTGCGATCTTGGTAAAAGTCTTCTTCGTCTTCACATCCGGTAAATAGCTTAATTCTTTTTTCGCTTTATTGAGGTATTTTGTGGCAATATCAAAAGAATATTCAATCGCTCCGGAATCCCGAATCAAATTAATAATTTCCTGAATTTCCTCGTCCGATTTGACTTTTTTGGTGACCAGCTCTCTGAGGCGGTCCCTTTCTTTACTATGCTTCAGGGCATAAATCACCGGCAGGGTAATGATCCCCTGCTTAAGATCCCCTCCGATGGGTTTTCCCAGTACTTTTTCATCGGAGGTCATATCCAAAATATCATCGGTAATTTGAAAAGCCATACCTACATGATATCCATACCTGCTTAAGGCACGCACGATTTTTTCCGGCGCTTCCGTAGCAATGGCGCCCAGCTGGCAGCTGGCCGAAATGAGCAAGGCAGTTTTGCGCTTGATCCGGTATAAATAATCACGAAAATTTTGTTCTGCATCAAAAGAGGCGGAAATCTGCTGAATTTCCCCCCGGCACATTTCCACAGTTACCCGGGAAAGGATCTTAACAACCCGTTGATCCTGATAACTAGATGCAACCAGCTTGATGGCGGTAGAGGAAAGATAATCCCCCGCATGGAGGGAGATGCGATTACCCCATTTGGCCTTTACCGTGGGATGACCCCGCCTGGTCATTGAGGCATCCACCACATCGTCATGAACCAGACTTGCCATATGGATGAGCTCCAAAGCCACGGCCGCCGGTAAAAGCTTGGCCAAATCATAATGATAAAACCGCCCCGCAAGAAGCGTAAAGGCAGGCCTGATCCTTTTCCCCCCTGCTTCCAACAGATGACCGGAAGCCTGGGTCAAGACGGCATCCTGTGAGACCACATATTTGCGTAATTCTTTTTCCACCTGCTTCAGATCACTGCTGATTTCATGATAGATCGTTAAAGTCTGCAAGGATGATCACCTTTTCTTAATCCATGGTGCAGTTCAGATCCCCTGCACTCTCATGTATAATCTCATCTACTTCGCCTTTCTTATCCCAGCCCTTATACAAACGATCCGGATAGTTAATGACTAGGCCCCGCTCCATCCGGGATACATTCTTGTAACCATGGATCAATCCCGGTGGGATCACAACGCTCATAGGATTATCCTGTCCTGCATAAAACTCCATCAAATGCCCGTAGGTACTGCTGCCTTGGCGCTTGTCCCAGATTCTGATTAAGAAATTCCCCGGACCGGGAAAGGCCAGCACATCGGTTTTTTCCTGATGTTCATGGGGGATACGTGTGCAGCCCGGCTCCAGGTACGCAAGATAGCTCATGACAGGATTGAGACCCTCCGCTAACTCATCCAGGCGAAAGGTCTCCATAAAATAGCCCTTATCATCCATATGCTTGGTCAGCTTCTTGGTGATTACCCCGTTGATCGTATCTTTAATCCACTCCATTGTCATAATACTCCTTTACAAAAATTAAAAAATTCCTGGGTTTGTCATCATCGATAAATCATCAATAACTCATCATCAATATCTATGGTACATCTGTCTCTTATTCATTGGTTTATTGTTAATTGTTTATCAGTCTATCGTTTATTGTTTATCTGTCTATGGTTTAACCCTATCTGGATAGTCTTCCCCAATTTGACCCTTCCCAAACCGCGTCCAGGAGACGAGTTTTAGGATCAACTTATTATATTCAACATGGGGAGGGGAATTTCCTTTAATACATAATTTTACTACGAACCGCCTAACCTTGTCCAACGGAAAAGCGCCAGGCATCTCGGCACATTTCTTCAATACTATGCTCGGCCTTCCAGCCCAGCTCTCTTTGTGCCTTACCCGGATTGGCAAAACAGGCGTCAATATCCCCCGGGCGCCGCCCGGTTATACGATAGGGCACCTTTTGGCCGGTGCTCTTTTCAAAGGCTGTGATCATTTCCAATACGCTGGTTCCTTTTCCTGTGCCCAAATTATATGTAAAGAGCCCTGATTGCCGAGTCAACTTTTCCAGGGCTTTAAGATGTCCTTTGCTGAGATCCACCACATGGATATAATCCCGCACACCGGTGCCATCCTTAGTCTTGTAATCTGCGCCAAAAACATTTAAATAGGGCAATTCCCCCCGGGCTACCCGTACGATATAAGGCATGAGATTATTAGGAATTCCTTGAGGATTTTCTCCGATCAGACCGCTTTGATGGGCACCCACCGGATTAAAGTAGCGCAAAAGCACAATGCGCCAGTCCCGGTCCGCCTGAAATAAATCCCCGAGGATGATTTCGTTCATCAGCTTGGAGCTGCCATAGGGATTGGTGGTGGCCAAGGGAAAATCTTCATCAATGGGCAGACGGGCCGGGGCTCCATATACGGTAGCCGAAGAACTAAAGACAATTGATTTGCACTGATGGCGGGCCATGGTTTTACACAAAATTAGGGTAGATAAAATATTATTATGGTAATATTTCAAAGGCACCTGAACAGACTCCCCTACCGCCTTGAATCCGGCGAAATGAATCACCCCGTCGATTTTATGGGTCTGAAAGATTTCTTCCAGCAGCTCTTCATCCTGCACATCACCTTCATAAAAGGAAAAATCAGCACCGGTAATGGTTTTTATCCTCCCTAAGACAGAGCGGTCGGAGTTGGAAAGGTTATCAATGACGACAATTTCATGGCCGGCCTGCAGCAATTCGACACCGGTATGGCTCCCGATATATCCGGCCCCCCCCGTTACTAATATTTTCATGACGTTCCCCCTATTCCTGATCAAGAGAGTTAGACAAATAATGATGGTCAACAGTGATCAGCGCATGGTATTGGCGATTTTTACTGCGGATTTTGACGGAAATCTCTTTTTTTAGATCTTCATGGTCCAAAGGAAAATCAAAGGGTACTTCCACATCAAAGATGAGTTTGGTGTGGGAAGCATCCCAGACGACGCGAAAATCATGCATGTTTAATTGGGGTGAAATTTCCAATAAGATTTCTTCCACCTGTTCCCGAACCCGGTCCGTTTTTTCATCATTGACCAGCACCGGATCCAGATGAATCACCAGATGAATCCCCATCTCGTCCATAAAATCCCGTTCAATTTTATCGATGAGGTCGTGACTATCCATGATATCATCCTCTGCATCCACCTCACAGTCAACGTAGGCATAGCATTTGCCGGCACCGTAGTTATGCACCATCAGATCATGCATCCCGATAATGCCCTCATAGCTTAAGATTTTTTCTTGAATTTCCCGGACTAATTCTTGAGACGGTGCCATGCCCAAAAGGGGGCTGATGGTGGCTTTGATCAGCTGATACCCGGTAAACACAATAAACACGGCGACCAAAACGCCCATATAACCGTCCAGATTGACCCCCGATATCCGGGTGATCACCAGGGAGAGTAAAATCGCCGAAGTAGATATGGTATCGCTTAAGCTGTCGTAAGAGGTAGCGCTTAGGGTATGGGAATCAATAATCCGGCCGATTTTACGATAAAACAAAAATTGCCAGAGCTTGATGATAATCGAGGCGGACAAAGCTGCGATGGTAATCAGGCTAAACTGAACGGTTTGGGGATTGATGATTTTTTCCACAGAGGTTCTAATCAGCTCAAAACCGATCAACATGATGAGAAAGGAAACAATCACCCCGGCGATATATTCCATACGGGCGTGACCGTAAGGATGTTCCGCATCCGGCGGTTTGCCGGAAATTTTAAAGCCTAAGAGGGAGACCAAAGAAGACCCGGAGTCGGCCAGATTATTGATGGCATCGGCAACGATGGCAATGCTGTTAAAGACGGTGCCCACAATGATCTTTACGGCAAAAAGCAAAACGTTGGATAAAATACCCACGATACTGGCAAAGGTACCGTACCGTTCCCGCACTTTCGCATCTGAGACGTTTTGATAATCCTTGATAAATAATTTTACTAAAAGACCGGTCAAAATGACACCCCATTTTAACATATCATCCTCAGGGCAACAAAGGGTCAGGACTTCACTATATAGATAGGGAAATTCATGCTCCTAAAACAATACCAAGGCATAAGAGCCTTGGTATAATTCACTAATCCTTTTAGATAATTTTATACTTTTCTCTTCATTTTGCCAATACCTTAAATAAGTAGTTAATTTATCGTTATAAGTTTTGCTTTTAATCTCACCTTCCGCAACTGACCTGACGCTAACATTATGACTATTAAAAAAACTAATAACTAATGGAGTTTCATCTGCAATTCTGCCAATTCTGCCAATTCTATCGGAAAAATATACAACTAAAACATCAAAACCAACTTGGTTATATATACACAATTATATCATAGATGAAAATGTTATGAAATCGAAATCATATCTAATAACCCCTGCCTATAAAAACCTACTTTCTCTGATATCCGAGCAGGTTTCCGCCGCCCACTTTTCGAGCCCTTTTCAGACAATTAATGAAGCGGTGTCCTGACTGCGTATTGCTTATTTCACTGTAACATAGTATTATGAAAATTAGTGTGAGTTTTTTATGCATCTAACAAATTTCGCCACTTCTTAGCGCATTCAGATAGGAGGAAAATCAAATTGATCAATGTGCGAACGAAGCGAGTTGACTCGAACGACGACAGCCGTGGTACAAAGCGCGGATCATTTGAGCCGGGTCGCCGCGCTTGGCATAAAATCTTGGGCATGGGAAAAATAACAATATCACTGGCAGCCTTTGTTATGGGCATATTTGCAACGCTATACGGACTTATTATGCATCACTACCTCATGTCTGTTACCGGGAATTATATGATTCACTCGCTGTTAATGGGCAGTTTATTTGGTTTGATAAATTCTTTTGTTTTCTTTGGATTTTTTTCGTTTTATAAAAAGGAAAAGTCAATCAACAAAAGATTAGAATCGAAAATACGGATGGATTCGCTGACCGGGCTGTTTAATCGCTATGCCTTTGATAAGGATATCAAGCAAATTGATTCCGGAGACTTCTATTCCATGCTTTTTATCGATGTGGATAACTTCAAAGAGTACAACGATCAATATGGGCATCAATTAGGTGACGATGTATTGAAATTTTGTGGCACTGTTATTAAAGCCAGCATCAGGTATTCTGACTCAGCCTACCGATACGGCGGCGATGAAATGGTTGTGCTTCTCCATGGCTGCGGTAAAAAAGAAGCTGAGAAAATTGCCGGAAAAATTATGTATCGTTGCAACAGCGAAAACGAATTCAATACCCCTGTGTCACTTTCAATTGGAATTGCCTCAATGCCAGAAGATGTGAATTCAATAGATAATCTTATAAAAGCCTGCGACAGCGCACTCTACATGGCTAAAGAGCATGGTAAAAATAAAATATATGTTTTTAGTAAAAAAGACACGTAAGGTTTTGTGTTGTTCATTGAAAAATTCTGAAGCCTTCTATGGGTGTTTTAGGGGATTTAACGCAAAAAAGAGCCTGGTATAATTACCAGACCTTTTTTTTTTAAATTAAATTGGTGGGGCTAACGGGATTCGAACCTGTGACCTCTTGCATGTCAAGCAAGCACTCTAACCAACTGAGCTATAGCCCCATATATTCTTGTCGATAACAACTTTAATGCACAATTCATAACTCTCAATTCACAATCAACAATATATTAAATCAGTCAGAAAGAATTGTCAAGGAAAATCTCAGGAATGCAAGTAAGTCTAGCCTCATGCTCAGAAGCTAACATGCATTCCTGAAAATTATTTTAGCACTTTTTGGTCCTTTTCTTGTCCTTTGATTAGTCCTTTTTCGCGTATTTTTCCTGATAAAGATTTTTATCATAAGGAGCCTTGCGCCCGGGACATGTTTTTCTGGGGCAAAGCTGACAATTATAAAAACTTCCTTCCTTGGAAAAGCGCATACCGGACTCAGATTTGATGGGGCTCATCAGATGACTTTCGTGTAATTCCACACCGATTAACGCCTGCACATCCCCCAAAAGCTTAAATAAGGGTTGTTGCTCACTGAGGGGCCATTCGCTGAGGGAGCCGGGATTCATATTCACCGCATGGCCTAAACTAAACTCTTCATCGATTAATGGATAAAACCTTTCCAGAGCGGCACGTAAGACAGCTTCCATAATACCGTCGACAATATACATTTCGAAGCTATCGGTATTATTTTTGGCCCAGGTTTCCAGTTCCCTGCCACAAGTGATCACAAAAGGAACTGCTTTAAAGGCCTCTTCCATATTAACACGTAAGATTCTGCTGGTAAATTGAATGCCTTCGATAACCACAAAGTCATCACCTTTAGCATCTACGTAAGCCAGTTTGTAGGCCGCTTTGGGCTTTCCAATCTCCAGGGCCTCGGCAATCAGCTCATCCACCCGATCAATATAAGAACTGTCGGGTTTAATGTGTAAACGTTTAAAAAGGTTGTCTCGATTGAGCTCGCAGGGTAGTTCTACGACCTTGGTCTCCATGATTTCTCTTGTCTCCATTATACCCTCACTCCTCCATTTCTAATGTGCACTTGCGTTAATTATGACATATAAAGCTCAGGATCACAACTAAAAAAGCAGAAACAGCGTCCGGTCAATTCAACTCATCTAAGGTCAGTTGGTAACTGGGCAGGAAATGCTCCAGAAAATAAGCGACCTCGGGCAGATCCAGGCGATCTAAATCTTGCTTGATCATTTTCAGCGCTTTTGAAAACTCTTGATTGCCGCTTTTTAGTTCTTCCACGCATTTCAGATAAGCGGAAATCTTATCTGCGGCCTTAACAAGGCGCCAGTTTTCCTGATCTTCCTCTCCAATAAACAACAAGGTCTCATAATCCTCTTTTAAATCCCGGGGCAGCATCCCCATGAGCTTTTCCTTGGCGACATGTTCAATCTTGCGATAGGCATGCTCAATTTCCGGATTAAAATATTTAATGGGCGTCGCCAAATCACCGGTGATGACCTCCGAGGCTTCGTGATACACCGCCAAGGCCATCACCCTTTCGGGACTTATCTGCCCCTCAAAGAAGCGATTTCTGATTAAAGCCAAAGCATGGGCAATCATGGTCACTTCCAGACTATGCTCCTGAATATTTTCGGGGCGGGTATTACGCATAAGCCCCCAGCGCTGAATAAATTTCATCCGGGACATATAGGCGAAAAAATGATGCATAGATCCACATCCTTTATTTTGCAATGATCTCTTCGTTTCTTTCTGCCGGTTCGTCTAAAATAATATGTTCAATAGCCAGGGGACTTTGATCTACGGTGATGAGCACCCGATCAATAAAATCATACTCCGTTACGGTATTGACAATGGAGTTAATGGTCATGGATTCTCCGGCCGCACCCCCCCAGTGGTTGGTATGCATTTCTTCAGAGAAATCAACCTTAAGCAAACCCTCCTCGATGGACAGGGCTTGAATTTTGACACCTTCCGGAATGGTTTGATAAACATTTTCCCCTTCAGGGCCGAGGATCAGCGCATCCAGCGCATTTCTTATAAACTCTTCCTGATCCTGCTGTGGAGATCCGGCTACGGTTCGTCTCTCTCCTACCACCTTATCGGCATTGGGATTGCTAAAATACAGGGTTGCCTCCGTCTCAGCATTTTCTGCTTGCCCATTAGGTTCTGTGGGGAAAGTCGTCATAAAGCCTCGGGGTTCTCCGCTGGGCCCAATCAATTCCTCCCCGGCGATGAGAATTTGGACTCTTGTAATCTCCTCAAACTGGGTCATCGTATTAACCACAGAGCCTACAGCCATTAGCTCGGCCATACTCCCGGCAAAGGTATTAAATTCCCGGCTCAAATCCAGGGTCAAGTCAGAACCTTCCCGCTTTACGCTCAAAACCTGTGCATCTTTATTGATATTTGCCGTCATTTCTTGATTCTGGGGGCCTTGGATTAATTCCTCCAAAACTACCCGATATTTTTCCTCTTCCTCGATAAAACTTATTTCCCGTTCTTCATAAACCATTTTTTCATTTTGGGCGTCGCCATAATACAAGCGCACCGTTAGCTGGGTTTTATCTCCCTCTCCTTCTTGGGGCTTTTCCGGTGTCTTGCCGCATCCGGATACCAGGACCATGAGGAGCAGGCAAATCACCCCGGCGATACTTAATTTCTTCATCATTGATACCTCCTAGATCATCAAAATAATTTACCGAAATTTTCACCGGTAATATGCACCTTGCCAATTCGGTTCACAACTTAGTATGCCGAAATTTGGGGGAAAATTTCTCCTCGGAAAAGAAAAGGAGTGGAAATTTATTTTCCAACTCCCTTTCCGCAAAAGAAAAATTTAAAATTGATTCAAAAAGAAATTTTCGATGCCTTCGGCAATCCCCTCGGCAAGAGTTTGTTGAAAATCATCGTCCGCAAGTAATTTCTCTTCCGTGGGGTTGGAAATAAAGGCCGTTTCCACTAAGATGGAAGGTACTTTGGTATATTTCAACACGGCGAAGGACGCCTGGCGTACCCCCAGATCCTTTCTCTTGGCTGCATCCAGTAAAGCATCCTGCACCGATTGGGCCAGCCTTTTACGCACCTCGGCTTGTCCCGCCACTCCTGCATAATAGTAGGTGCTGGTGCCGTTAATTGAGCTGTTGGTATTGGCGTTGGCATGAATGGAAACAAAGATATCTGCTCCGTTCTTATTGGCCACTTCTGCCCGTCCGCCCAAGGTAAGATTGGTATCTCCGGTACGGGTCATCAGCACGTTAACACCTTTACTTTCTAAAATATCCCGCACCTTTTCGGTAATTGATAAGACCACATCCCGCTCATAGAGTTTGGAAGGACCAACGGCTCCAGGATCCGACCATCCACCCGGTTGGATACTCCCGTGGCCTGCATCCAGGACCACAGTTTTGCCGACAATGGTGGGTTCGGAAATTTGGAAGGTTTTGGTGCGATCCTTGTCGGTAACTATGGTGAGTCCTGCCGGTCCGGTAACATCGACCACCACGCGCACCGTGTCGGCGGCAAATTGCGCCACCCGCACGGAATTGACCCGATCGCTTACCACCTCAAATTGTTGTTCTTTTTCCTCACTGCCATTATCCAAAAGGGCATCGGCAAAATCGATGACCAAACGTTTAGGGTTATTCAAGGTAAAAGTGGTATATTTAAGTTTGTCATCGCCTTTGACCGTAATAAAAACCTCGCCCCGCTCCACATCTACTTCCACATCTTCAATATGTATGAGCTGCACAGGCTTTTCCGGCTCCACAGTTACCGGGGTCCTGCTTTCTTCCGGTTCCGGGCTTCTGGAGGCAAGATCACTGTTGCCCCGAATGGTCACCAACCAGTCGGCCACCCAACCATCTTTAGATTCGTCCAGGGCAATTTGATACCAATTGTTTTTATTCCCCAGGACTTGAAAGGCATCGCCTTTTTTAACTTTTTTAATCACATCATATTCTGTGCCGGGTCCGCTTCTGATATTAACGATGTCCGAGTTAATTACTACCACTGTTGCCCGCGCGGCAATATTTCCCGTACTGTCTTTGGTATTGAGATTTACAGTTTTGGTAGACGGGTTATAATCCACCTTAACACCCAAACTCTCCAGCACAAAACGGATCGGCACCATGGTTCTGCCGTTTTTCACTACGGCAACGGTGTCCATCTGCACCTTTTGGCCATTGACCAGGGCTTCGTTGCTGCCGATGGTCAGGGCGACCAAGTTGGAGCCCCCGGTAAAAATCACCTGCTTGGTACCTTCATTCCAGGTAAAGGTGTAGCCCAGTTCTTCTCCAATAAAGCGTAAAGGTACAATCGTACGGTTTTGGCTGTCAATAAAGGGAAGTACGTCTGATGTTTTAGCCACACCGTCCACCGTAATCTTAACCTGCTGCTCGGCGGCAAAAGCACTATACCCTAATAATGCTGTTACAAAACATATTGTCAACAAGATGAATGAAATTTTTCGTAGGGACCAATTATGTTCCAAGACATCAACTCCTTTTGCTTGTCCTCCGTTATGCAGCTTGTTTGCTTAGTTTAAACTCTCACCCACTTTCAGCAAACCTAATTCCCATTTAATCTGCACATTTCACTAAAACCATAGACGTAATTTAAGCATGATTTGTTTCATGCTTCGACGTGAAATTTAATTAATTTTTCATTTTTTGTTTTTCTTGCCCCTGTTCATCACCAATTTCCTATTTCTAGGTTTATTCTATCGAATAATGCCTGGGGAATCAATCTTTTCTATCAGATAAATTATCAGCCTTAAGAGATTTAACATTTCTCCGGTACTTTACTTTTATTGGAACATAAGATATAATGTTTTGAATGTTTGAAACTCTATTAAAACTTTTGTTATTATTTTGTATGGAGGTATTCTTGTGGATAAAAGATTAAATGTAGGAATATTAGGCGGTACCGGTTTCGTGGGACAACGGCTTGTAACCTTACTGCAGAATCATCCATATTTTAAAATTTCGGTTATCGGGGCCAGTGCAAATTCGGCCGGTAAAAGCTATCAGGAAGCAGTTCAGGGCAAATGGAAAATGAGCGGAGAGATTCCCGCATCGGTTCAGGATCTGGTGGTAAAAAACATCAACCAGATTGACGAAATCAGCCGGGATGTTGACTTTGTCTTCTGTGCCGTGGATATGCCCAAAGAAGAGATTAAAAAAATTGAAGAACAATATGCCCAAGCGGAGATTCCTGTCGTATCGAACAATTCCGCCCATCGGCATACCCCCGATGTGCCCATGGTGATCCCGGAAATCAATCCTGAACACCTGGAAATTATCGATCAACAGAAAAAAAGACTGGGCACAAAAAATGGCTTTATTGTGGTTAAACCAAATTGTTCTATCCAAAGCTACGTGCCCGCCATCCATCCTTTAATGCCCTTTAAGCCGACCAAGATACTGGCCAGCACCTATCAGGCGATTAGCGGTGCGGGAAAAACCTTTGCCGATTGGCCGGAAATGTGTGACAACATCATCCCCTATATTGGCGGGGAAGAAGATAAAAGTGAGAAAGAACCCCTGAAAATCTGGGGGCACATTGAAGGCAATGAAATTAAAGATTATCAAGAGATGGTGATCACCTCCCAGTGTATCCGCGTGCCTGTTTCCGAGGGTCATCTGGCCACCGTCTTTATTTCCTTTGAGCAAAAGCCTTCCCGGGAAACTATTCTGGAAATATGGAAGAATTATCGGGGCTTACCCCAGACATTAAATCTGCCCAGTGCCCCGCAGCCCTTTTTGACTTATTTTGAGGAAGACAATCGACCTCAAACGAAATTAGACCGGGATTTTGAAAATGGTATGGGTATTTCCATCGGCCGTTTAAGGGAAGATACTTTGTTTGATTACAAATTCGTCTGCCTTTCCCATAATACTTTGCGGGGCGCGGCCGGAGGGTCCCTGTTAAATGCCGAGTTATTAACAGCCCAAGGTTACTTAAAGGGGAAAAATTAGTTGGAAAAAAAGGTGCAATTTATTGCGGTAAAGTAGAAATTATTGACCCAATTGTTCCTGGCTATTGCCTTTTAATTGTTACCAATGGTACAATTTAAGTGCGTTGAACAACCAACTTTGTTCTCCATTGAACAGTCCCCTTACTATTTGTAATAGTTATTATTTTTTGAACCGCACTGAGAGTGCGGCTTTTTTTTGTCCCACAAATTTCCTGAAATAAAATTTTCATCACAGGAGATAATATCTATCAGATACCCGGGGAAAAGGGCGGGTGAAAATCATGGGAGACAATATTCCTGACTATGAATTGACCTTAAGTAATCCAGGTAAGAATTAAGGGCAAGACATGGTAGCTGCAGCAATCTCATGAATTAGAAACATGCTCTCGGATGATCTTGGGTCTGATACCACTTGATTGAGGTTCTCAACTCATTTGGCGATCAGGAAAAAATCAGACCCCGGGTATTGTAAAAAAGGATGACCACTAAAATGGTTGTCCTTTTGCTTTTTTAAATGGCTTTTTTAAATCATGCCTTTTTCGGCAAAGCTGGTGAAATTTTCTCCTGCGGCAATAATATGATCCACAACCTGAATGGAAATGGCTTTTAAAGCCCCGACAATATTCTTGGTCACCTCAATATCTTGTTTGGAAGGATTGCTGGAGCCTCCCGGATGATTATGAACCAAGATCACACTATGGGCTTGATGACGCAGGGCTGTTTCCACAATCAGTCGCGGATAGACCGGAGCTTGATTAATCGTACCCTCGTGAACCAAGGCGGGAAAGATAACCCGGCACTGGGCATCTAAACAAATCACGTAAAAGACCTCATAGTTTTTTCCCGCGCACAATGAGGTCGCAAAAGCGCCGGCTTTCTTGGTGCTGTTAATCAAAGGACGTTCCCCCCAGCGATCTTTCATATATCTTCTGGTCAGGGAAGGAATCAGGGACAATAAAACTGCACTATGTTCTCCTATTCCTTTATTGGCGGCCAAATCAGCAGGATCTGCTTCAAAGACCCCGGAAAGAGAGCCATACTTATTAATCAGCCGGTGCGCCAGCTCGTTGGTGTCTTTTTGCGGAATGGAGAAAAATAGCAGCAACTCCAACACCTGATGGTCGTCAAAGGCATCGAGACCTTCAACGATGAATCTGTTTTTTACCCGTTGTCGATGTTCTTTATGACTGTTTTCTTTGGAGCGATGCTCTTTATAACCTTTTGGGATCTTCATAAAAACAAACCTCATCAATGATTTGATTATATGGCTTGTGCATTAATTACCTTACTTATTCTTTGAAACGGGGAAAAACCCTTTTATTTTTGTCAAGGCGGGCAAAAATTGACACAAACAGCTAATAAAGGGGATGGGGTAAATATTTTTGGTAAATGTTTATTGTTTCGTTTTTATGGAAAATATGCCATAATAGATATATATTTATTGCAACGATAACTCGTTGGGGGTTTTTATGTGAATCTTCCTTTAGTGATAGCGATTATCTTTTTTGTTGCCGGTTTCCTGGGCACGCTTTTACCGATTTTGCCCGGTGCCATCCTTATTTTCCTCGGGATGCTGATCTATGGATTCATGACCGGTTTTGCCGCCTTAGACCTAACTTTTTTTGTCCTCCAGGGATTGGTTTTGATCATTATTTTTTTGGTGGACTATATTGCTTCCGCTGCCGGGACAAAACGCTACGGGGGGAGCAAACAAGCCGTCTGGGGTTCCATCATCGGCACCATTTTAGGCGTGATTGTTTTAGGGCCTGTTGGGATCATCATCGGTCCCTTTCTCGGTGCGGTGGTCGTAGAATTATTTCGAGGTATCAAAATGGTCCAGGCTGTCCGTACAGGTTTTGGGACAATTATGGGGGTTTTGGGAGGCACCCTAGTCAAGCTCGGAGCCGAAATCATTATGATTGTTTACTTTTTTATGCGTATTTAACATTTGCCGCATTAATTCTTCCCCGGGACAAGATGCCGGGATGTCTTTATTAGATCGATAAGGAGGATTATTTTTATGAATGAATTGATAGCCTTTTTTGATGCCAATCCAGTATTACTTGCTTTGTTGTTGGTCTGGTCCCTCATCTGGAAAGGTCTTGCCCTCTGGCATGCAGCCCGTAACCGACAATTGCCTTGGTTTGTGGTGCTGCTCATTGTCAATACCGTGGGGCTTTTAGAAATCCTCTATCTCCTGTTTTTCAGAAAAAAGAATAAATGGTATTATTAAATTATCAGCCCTCTGTATCCGCTGATCCCCAATGATAGATGTATTTTTTGCGGTTAATTTTAAAAAATATTGACGAAACCCTTGCAAAATATCGGCGAAGCAGGTATAATAAGCATTGCTGAATTGCAGAACAAGCCACACAATCTTGAGCAAAACGTAATGCAGCACCAAACAACCTCATATGCCGAAGTGATGGAATTGGCAGACGTGCTGGACTCAAAATCCAGTGGTAGCGATACCGTGTCGGTTCGACCCCGACCTTCGGCACCAAAAACTCCCGGAAATTTCCGGGAGTTTTTTACAAGCAAATACCGCACAAAAAGATTCACCCTCTGTTCCAATCATCCCTCCTAAATATCCCTCCAATTTACCATTGCCCCTTCTTTTCCTATTGATAATGTCCACTTTTTAAATATGATAAATAAAGGTTAAAACGGAGGAACGGAAATGTCAGAACATGGCAACAGGAAACAGGCTGTGGCAAGGTTGCAGATTGTCTTTAGCATGATCACCTTTGGGTCCATAGGAGTATTCGTCAAGAACATTTCATTAATTCCTGCCGAAATAGCTTTATGGAGAGGCGTCATTGCATTTGCCGTACTGTTTATATTTTTGCTGGCAAGCGGAAAAATTGCGGAAATCATTAAACTTAAGCATAAATTGTGGAAATTGTTTCTCTCCGGAGTGGCAATGGGATTTAATTGGATTTTGCTTTTTCAAGCTTACAATTACACCAGTGTTGCCTTATCAACTCTAAGCTATTATTTTGCCCCTACTCTTGTAATTATTGCTAGCTCCATACTGTTCAAAGAAAAACTAAATACTAAGCAGATTGTCTGTTTCTTATCATCTACTTTAGGACTGGTCCTGATTATTGGCGTAAGCGGTGGTGGCAGTAGCGATATGACGGGTATCTTATTTGGCCTTGGCGCAGCAACTTTATATGCCACGGTAATCTTATTCAATAAAGCCACAGGAGAAATCGACGGTATCACCAGAACATGGCTCCAATTCGTTTCTGCTGTTATCGTATTATTGCCATACGTTTATTATACCGGTGGTTTCCACATCATGGAGCTTGAAAACATGGGCATCATCAATTTGTTAATTATAGGTATTATACATACCGGTATTATTTATTATATGTATTTTTCTTCCTTGGCCTATTTAAAAGGTCAACAAGTAGCAATTTTAAGTTATATTGATCCATTGGTGGCAGTATTGGCGTCAGTTTTCATTTTAGGGGAATTCATCACAGCATTACAGCTCCTGGGCGGGATAATCATTCTTATTTTTGCCTTGCTAATGAAATTAAACTTAAGAGGTGACCAGGACGAAGCATATGGACGAGGCCGACTTTCACCCGTTAGAGCATGCGCGCACCGGGAGCACATTAAATAAAACAGCCCCTAATCACACCATATAAAAACGGTGTGGTTAGGGGCTGTTTTATGCGAGAAAATTATCTTACGATAAAAACTGAACAATGTGCATGGTTTACTACCTTGCTGCTCACACTGCCCATCACAAAACGGGTAATACCACTTAATCCCCGGCTCCCCATCACTATCACATCAGCATTTTGCTTTTCTGCTTCATGTAAAATAACTACAGCAGGATTGCCCGTCAAGAGCTTAGTTGTGCATGAAATATCAGTATCCTGAAATTTCGCCTTTCCTTGATCCAAAATCATTTTTCCTTCCTCATTTAAAGCTTCTTCAGTTTTTTCTTGTAAATGAAAGCCCAAATCCGGATCCATATGGCCGGTAACATTAATTCTTTTATCCAAGTTAGCAATCACATAAATAATTTCTACTTCTCCACCTTCAATTTGCGCAAGTCTTAAAGCGTAATCAACAGCCTTCATCCCATGGTCTGATCCATCAATAGCCAGTAAAATTTTTTTTAGCATCTTTCTCGCTCCTTTTACTTAAATTGACTTTACCTGAACCTGACTAGCTTATTACTTTTACAGAAAAGGTCTGATCCCTTATGTTCATAATTAAAGAATTGATATTGGAAAAAACTAGATGCACATGGTTCTTTATTTTATAACCCAATTTTAAAGCTGAGGCTTAAAAAATGTCCATCAGCCATTTAAAATCATGGCTGATGGGTTTTAAATTTATCCAAAAAGTTATGGCGGGCACTTGTAAATTCGGGATACATTCGTTATCAAGCTAGGTTTTCAGATACGTACTTATAAATCTCGTCTTTAATTTTATTACCCTCTTGCAACATGAAGTTAACCTCATCCTCCTTGGAGCTCACATAATTTTCGTCTTTTATGGAGGGCAGGTTGATTCGTACATTCATGATGGCACCTTCGAGACCGGCCCAGGCCATTAAAGCTGCTACGCCGAAATCACTCATTGCGTTTTCATTAAACTTTCCTTTCAGCTTTTCTGCCAATTGCAAAACCTCAAGACATTGTTCAGCAGTACCCATAGGAGATTTCACTGCTTCTTTGTATCCGGCCTGGATTGCGCTTTTTCTAAGTTCAATTTCCTCATCATTGCCTTTGGGGAGCTTAAAAGCTGCCATAACGCTGAAAGGCTTCTGTGTCAGTATCAACTCGGACTAACAACGCCGCAGATAGTTCCTTTACCTTACTTTGCGTGCTTGTCAGCAGCTCCTGGTATGGCTCTGAGCTTTTCTGCCTATACTCAGACTGCAGACCATCGAGATGAGTTCTCCTGCCAGAGAGCCGGAGAGTGCGGCGACACTGCCGCCGCCAGGTGCAGGAGCATCGGAACCAGGATTTGATTGAATTCTTCAAGAGATTTCTTAATTAACATAGAATTAACTCCTTTTCAATAATTGTTATATCGCCCTTACAGAAAGATCTGGAACCGGGCAGTCACATCGCCATCACCGAAAACGCAAGTCTTAGATTGTCTCCTGATTTAATAAGTTCGTAAGCTTTACCTGCCGCATCAAGCAAAGCTTCTTTCACCGCCTCCGGACGACCAAGTACCTCTGCCGGCAACCGATCGAAATCTGGATCCGGTTCATATCCAATTAACTTTACCCCTTCTCGACCTCTGAATTGGTCCATGATTGTTTCAATAACATCCTTATTAGTGCCATCACTGAAATTTGGATCTGTAAGAATAAAACCTGCCATTATAACCCCTCCTAAATTTGTTTTATGACAATATATAGAGCAAGAACCTTGCCAAGTTATTATTTAATCTTTGGTGCATTGATAAGTAAGGGGTTTAGGCATTAATAGCTTTTAAGTCTAGAAAAACATTTTCTGGTACTGTAAAGCTAATTTTCACTTAGATCGGTTTTTCTAATAAATTAAAGTGTAAAGCAATTTTTTAGAGAAAATCTGCTTTACACTTTTTCCGACAAATTTATCTATCATTCATTAAAATGTGAGCATTTCTTTTGATTTTTATCTCTTTTATCTGACAAAAAGTATTAAATAATAGTTTTAGATAACTCAATTGAGCAGATTTTTGATTTTATAATGCAGGCTTTGTCTTGAAATCCCGAGATCTCTGGCAGCTCTTGTAACATTTCCTTTGTTTCTTTCAAGGCATTCTCTAACAACTCTTTTCTCTACTTCTAACAAGATACTATGCAAAGAATCGTAGGTTTTCAAATCTTCCATTTCTTTTTCTTTGCCGCCCAAAAGTTTTTCTTTAATGTAATCTGGGAAATGATTCAATTGTAAAATTTCTTCAGTGGGAGCGACAAAGTGCATCCCACATTCAATTAAATTTTCTAATTCCCGGACATTTCCCGGCCAGGAGTAATTATCAAATAAGGAAAGCAATTCATCTGAAATTTTACAAATAGCTGATCCAAAACTTTTATTAAACTTATTAATAAAACGCATAGAAAGGACTTTGCAATCTCCCTCTCTTGCTCGTAATGGAGGAATATTGACAATAATTGTTGCCAATCTAAAAAAAAGATCAGTACGCATCACACCCTCGTTAATGATGGCATTTTGATCCATACCTGAGGCACTGATAATTCTGCAATTTGTTGGAATTTGAACCTTACTCCCGAGCCGTCGGACTTTTTTATCTTGAATCACTCTCAGAAGCTTGGCCTGGAGGTCCTTATGCATCGAGTTTATTTCATCCAAAAAAATTGTCCCGTTTTCCGCTTGCTCAAATAATCCGGGAAGATCCATAGCTCCTGTAAACGCGCCTTTAACTGTACCAAAAAGTATACTTTCGAGTAAGCTTTCCGGAATTGCGGCGCAATTTATCGGCACAAAAGGCCCTTCAGAAAATAAACTTGCATTGTGGATTCCATGGGCAAAAAGTTCTTTCCCGGTACCTGTTTCCCCAACAATTAAGACTGATGAATTGTGACTTGCTATTTTTCTAGCAAAAGAAACTGCTTCACTAATTTGCTTGCTTGTACCGATAATATCTTCCAGATAATAATTAGATTTCCTACAGGTGTCTTCTTCTTTGCCATTTTTCAGCTGTTTATGTTTTTCTAATGTCATTTTTAAGAAATGGCTTATCTGATCCAAACTCTGTCCAATTGTATAGACCGAGTCAATTTTCCCTTCATGAAAAAATGGGTACGAGCTGTAAATCATATTAGCTTTTCGCCCACTAGGTAAATCATATTCATAAAACTCCTCCAGGATTGGTTTTTTTGTTTTTCTAATTTTAACAGTAACATCATCTGCCCATCGATAGTTGGGATAAACGTCCCTTTCAATTTTACCTAAAGCATCTTTCTTTTTTATTCCTTCTACACGTTCCGCCTCTCGATTATAAAGAATTAAGCGGTCAGATTCATTAACGGCAAATACCATTTGATGACTATTATCAATAATCTGTTTTAGCAATTGGTTTTCTTTCTTAAGTTTGTTATTCTCCTCAAAAAGTGAGTCCACGTCGGAATTATTGTTTTTTTTCATATCAAGCCACCTCCTTTAATTTTATGAGCATCACTATTTTGTCGAGAAGGTATATTTACCTTTAACTTAGGCAAAAGTTGATGACATTGTTCTCAGCCCCTCAAATATGGTTTTAATAATATTGCAATATCGCTCCCTATGTTCATTTAATTCTCATTTCATCGCTGATAATCCTTCAAAAAAATTATTAGTTCCCATAAAATGACCTGAAAGAAAAAAATCCCTTGGTCATTTAGGTGTCCAAAGCTGCAGCTTATAGACCCTTAAATAACCAAGGGAGAATACATGCCCACATATTATTAATCAAACACAGTCTGCTCGTCTACTGCTACCGTTAAAGCATTAAGGGCTTTTTCCACCAGTTTTCTTCTCAGGGACTTTTCATCCTCCGGTTCTAACTGAGGATTGCCTAAAGGATGAGGAATAGCTACCGTAGGTACGATACGGTTAGCTCCTACCGTGAGAGAAATCGGTACCACGGTACACATGTGCACCACCGGCAGGCCTGTGCTTTCGATTTCTTTTACCATCGTTGCTCCGCAACGTGTACAAGTGCCTCAGGTGGAGGTCAGAATAACGCCATCTACGCCGGCTTCTTGCAAATCCTGGGCAATAGCGGCGGCAAATTCCTTGGAATTGGCCACCGAGGTCCCGTTGCCCACGGTGCTGTACCAATATTCATGAAGCTTGCCGATTTTTCCTTGGGCTTCAATTTCTTTCAACACATCTACCGGCAGCACCCGATCCCCATCAATATTAGCACAGACCGGATCATAGCCGCCATGAGCCGTTTCGCTGTTGTCCCGGTTCAAATCGTCAATACCTGCCAGACTGTATTTCCCGTATTTTGACGCGCTGGAGGACTCAATGCGATCCGGATTACCTTTAGGGACAATTCCTCCGGTGGTAACCAAAGCGATCGTCGCCTGAGTCAGATCTTTAATCGGTGCCCCGGGAGCGACCCGATCAAACACCGGCATAGGATACTCTGTTTCAAAGCTTGCGCCTTGAAGCTTTTGCACCAGCATCTCCACGGCTCTTTTGGCACCCCGCTCCTGGGCAAAAAGGTTGACCCTGATCCCCCGGGGAATATAGCCTTCTTCCGCGGGTCCCCCTACAACCTCGCCTTTACCCAGCTTTAAGGCTAGTTTTGCCATGGGGGCGACCGCTTTTCTCATGCCTGCCGCCGAATTTCCCGTTTCGACAATATAGGTATATTTTTTATAGAGATCTACCCCGGGGTTTTCCGGGTACATACCGGTAACCACGGGAATATTCAACTCTTCCGAAACTACTTTGGCAACTGCGCCGCAGGCCACTCCGTAACGCCCGGCATTAAAGGCCGGTCCGGCAATGACCACATCTGGGCGATACTCTCTGATCATGGCCAGAACATCGGCGCTAACCTGATCGATGTTTTCATTAAAATATGAATCACCGCAAATTACGGTGGCAACAATCTCCCCTTCGTCCCCCATAGCAGCATTTAAAGCCAAACCGGGACCTACGGCACCTTCCCGAAGTTCCGGAGGAACATCGGCCTTTTCTTCACCGCCAATCTGTCCGAAGAATTGGTTTAGATAATGGACAACCTTGATCTTGCTCATCTTTTTCCTCCTTCTCATTGGTGGATTTTTTATTAGAATCCGCGGGCGGTCAATTTACCAAAGCCCAATTCATTGGTAGCTCCCGTAATCACCTGGATTTCCGCTGTAATGCTTCCGTCCTCCTTTAAGCTGCCGGCGGCACCTCCGGCGATCATATCTGCCACTTCCGGATAGCCAAGCACCTTTTCCATAGGAGGCAGAGTCACTACCTGATTGGCGTTACCTGTGGATACAAAAGCATTGCCCAAGGGCGTGGCATCGGCTAAGGATTGAGATGCTCCGTCTTGCCCTGCATATTCATCGGCAATCAGCACCGTCTTAATCCCCTTCTTTTCCAGCTTGGCACAGTTCATCACCAGGTCGGCATCAGGGTTACCAAAACCCTCTTCCGAGACAATGGCGGCATCGGCACCAAGAAATTCCACCAGCTTGGCGGTGTAATTTGACGAGCGTTCTTTATCCGCCAAGGTAACATTTTCATTGGTCACCACAACACCGATAAAATTAAGATCCTTGCCGTGGCGTTCATAGAGTTCATGGATAATGGGGCTGTTTTGATGGACATAGGTGGGATTCTTGTCGCAGGCAGAGACACAGTTACCGCTCACAATAGCCCCGTCCATCACCTCCGTCGGATAGATAAAGGTGGGGAGGATTTGTTTCACATCTACTCCATAAAGATATGTATCATGGAGTAACCCTTGACTCTGGAGCATATAAACATACACCACCTTAGGCAGATCAGGGTACTCCTTAACTTGTTCCACTAAAGGTTTCGTTTCAAAAACTTGGACTTCATCCGGCGTGGCCTCGCGTCCCGCTTCCCCCAGATAAGCTGCGGCACGGAATCCCGCCATTCTGACCACCAGTTCATGTTCGTGCTGGCTTAAACCGGCCACAGGTTCTACCTTTACCACGATGTTTTGGGTGGTGGAAAAGGGCGTGTACTGGGCACCGATGCCGGACATATCAATAATGCCCTCCTGAAAACCGACAATTCGTCCTGTGGTCACCACAGCGGCTCCTTTTAAAACATGGGTCTTGCCTGCGCCCACTGTGTCCACAGAGCTGATAAATCCCGGCAGGATACCCCCTTGGCCTGCGATTTTTACCCGGGGTTCAATCACATCTTTTACCGGGATAATCCTGGTTTTCTCTCCCGGCTTGGCCAAATCCACCTCTACCGAACTAATACGTTCATCATCTTTGGCAACTGTGATTAGTTCATCCTTATTGACAAAAAGAGTATGATTGGTGACCTCGGTCTGATCACCGAATTGGACATCGGTAATAAAAATATTTCCCAATTCTAAACGCACAGTCTTAACCTCCTATGTAATATTTTAACTCATGACCAGGGATCAGATCCAAGTAACATAATTTGCGCTGGGCATTATTTGATTAAAATCATGTCCTGGGGCAAAGCATCAAGGGCTGATTTTAACAAGGTGCAATCAACCAAGGCAAAATCCTCTCTGATCCGGTCACTCCAATTTTTTTCTAAAGCCGTCCTTTCATTTAGTATTTCCATTGCCGTCTCAATCATTCTTAATGATGGCAAATCCACAGAGCCCTCACGCCCCGTAAGGATCAAAGATTTAAAAGGGGCTTCATTAAGCTTGATATTTCCGGACATGGGATGATTCAGGAGCTTGCTGCCCCGGTGAATAAGGTTTCTGGCGGCAAGAAATACCTCCTGCAAAGAGCCCTCTACTTTTCGGGTTTTCGGAAAATTACGCCAAACAGCGGGATTATTGCTGATAATAAAAGCTTTTTCCATGCGATCACCTAAAACATCATTGTTCCTTTATGTCTTTTTAACTTGGTTTTTTATCCCTTTTTTGTCTATTTGTCTGAAAACTTGAATGTTTTTTATTTCACTACTATAATCTATCTTTATAGGAAATTCAAGGGTATTAAAGATTTTTGTTAAATCTCCGATATTATTCCATTTCTTACATGTCATGAAATCAAGATAAAAAGAAATAATATCAGTGAGGTGATATCAAATGGCCAAAAAATCAAAACGCAGTGAAAGTAAGATGAAATCTGCTCTCTCCTCTCGTAGCAAAAGCCAAAAAGAATCCTCTCCGTTGAGTATGGAGCAATCCTTTCACGAGGTGCAAACCTCGGGAAGTGATCGAGAGAATTCTTAAACTCCCTTTAGGCCATAAAAAATCCGCTAATTTAGCGGATTTTTTATTACAAACTATTGTCTATTGTTAATTTCCCGAACTTTCCTTTAAAACAACCGTCAGGGTTCTTATTTTGTCATTAATATCCGTTACTTCCACACTAACCTTATCCCCGACCTTCTTTTTGCTGATCAGATCCACTAATTGCTCAATGGTGGTAATCTTTTGGCCGTCTAGCTTGGTGATCACCTCACCTTTTTTAATGCCCGCTTGATCAGCTCCGCTGCCGGGCACAACTTCACCCACATAGACCCCTTGGGCTAAACCGAACCTTTGACTGTCTGCCTCCGTTACAGTCATCCCTTGGATCCCCAGATAGGGACGAATAATTTTTTTGTGTTCCTTTAACTCGGCGATAATCGGTTTGGCTTCATTGATGGGAATGGCAAACCCCATTCCTTCAACGGCAGAGCGGGCAAATTTCACCGTATTGATGCCGATTACCTGACCTTTTTCATTAACCAAAGCACCGCCGCTGTTACCCGGATTAATGGCGGCATCCGTCTGGATCAGATTCATTGTTTTATCCCCGATAGCCAACTGCCGATTAACGCCACTGATAATCCCTGCCGTCACGGATCCGGCAAAATCCTTACTCATAGGACTGCCGATGGCCACCGCCAATTCCCCCACGGCTAAGGTATCGGAATCTCCTAATTCGGCAACAGGTAGTCCTGATTGATTTACTTTGATCAACGCAAGGTCGGTAGTGGCATCCCGACCGATTAATTCGGCCTTGAGACTGGTTCCGTCATGTAAGGTCACCATTAAGTTCCGGGCCCCTTCCACCACATGATTATTGGTGACAATATGACCCTGGTTATCAATGATGATCCCGGAACCGGTGCCGGTACTTTGGTAACTGCGTCCAAAAATATCGGTCTGGCTGGCAGTTATTTCAATAGCGACAATAGAGGGGGACACCTTCTGAGCGATAGGCACCACGGGAGAGGCGGTCAGTGTTCTTAGAGCGTTGTCCCCGGAGGTAGTCGAAACTTCATTAAGCGCCGGCGTTTGTGCCCCCAGGGGCGCATTTGTCCCCTCGCTACCGGAGGCTAAGAGCATATCGACGCCCAAACCAAAGGCCGTGCCCACAAATAGGGCGATTAAGACCAAAACCAACGCCGTTTTTATTCTGATACGCGAGGATTTTTGTGCAATTACTTCCTGATAGCATTTGTCCTGATCTTCAATGATTTCTCCATCTTGATAATATTTGTCTTCATCCATGGCAATCCCTCCTGTTTCCTTTTGCTCAATATAACACGAACCTTTGAACAAATTATGAACAAACAGTTAACATTTAGGATTTTTTCAGGGTAAAGGTGATTTTTACCTGACGGGCATCACTTTCCGCCCAGATTCTTTCATCCAGGAGCGTAATCATTTCGCGGACAATAGCGAGACCCAAACCGTAGCCTCTTTTATCTTCGCCCCGGGAAAGATCCCTTTTATGAAAGCGGGTCCAAATTTTCTCCAATTCTTTTTCATCCATAGCAATACCCGTATTGATGATTTCCACATGAACCCGGTCTTTGTGCTCCGAAGTTTTGATGATGATCTTTTCTCCCTGGGGGGTAAATTTAACCGCATTATCCAAAAGATTGGCCAGGATCCGATCCAAGAATTTTGGATCGGCCATAACCGGCACACTTTCCTGAAACAACACCAAGGTCACCTGTAATTGTTTTTCCTGAATGGGCTGCTCAAAGGTGAGGAGTTTGCGACGCAGCACCTCGTGCAGCTCAAAGGTCTGAAGGTCCGGCTGGACGCTGCCCTGCTGGATTTGGTTTAATTCCAGCAGCTCATTGGTTAGCTTAACAATGCCTTTCGTCTCCGCCAAAACAATCTCCAGATAGCGCCGGTGCTGCTCAGGCGGTATCGTACCGTCCAAAATACCTTCAATAAAGCCCCGCACCAGGGTCATCGGCGAGCGTAGATCATGAGAAATATCGGCAATGAAATTACGGCGGTTGTCTTCAATTTGTTCCAAAGATTGTGCCATATGGTCAAAGCTATGGGCCAATTCCTCAATCTCGTCCCCGGTGTGGATATTCAGCCTTTTTTGAAACTCTCCTCCGGCGATAATCTTGGCCGCGGCACTGATCTCCCTTAAGGGGCGGGAAATTTTTCTCACCTGCACATAAAGAACACCATAAGCCAGGAGCATGGCCAAAACAATCGCCCCCATGGTAATGCGGTAAACATCGGCAAAGGTCTGCTGCACCTCAGGAAGGGAGGCATGAATCAGAATGCCGCCCCGAAATGCCCGTTGAAAATAAATGGGATAACCAACAGTAAGTGCCGCCTGGCGGAACTTTCCCCCGAAGGTACCCTTTTCATAGAGCACCTGACCCGCCCACAATTGCCTCAGGTGGCTCTCTTCGATTCCGGCACCTAGAAAGCCCTCATCTGCTGCCGCAGAAACCCCGGTAATCAAGCCGTTTTCATTGACAAGCCAAATCCGGGCGTTCAAAAATTGATCCAAGACTTCCAGATCATTACGCAAACGTTCCTGATCAATGCGGCCGGTATAAAGGGATTGCACGATGCGCTCGCTGATTTTTTGTCCTTGCTCCAAAAGCAGCTCTTTTTTCGTCTCAATAAAATATTGGTTAAAAAGTTGGGATAAAAGAAGAGCTAAGAGGCCAAAACTCAGCACCAGGGTGATACTGTAGGTGAAAAATATTTTTCTAAACAAGGTTCGTTTCATTTTTTTACCTCAAATTTATAGCCGACACCCCACACGGTTTTCAGTTCCCACGCTTCCCCGGGATGGTGAAATTTTTCCCGCAAACGCTTAATATGCACATCCACCGTGCGGGAATCCCCGGAAAAGTCATAGCCCCAGACCTTTTCCAATAGCTGATCCCGGGTAAAAACCTGATTGGCGTGGGCGGCGAGAAAATAAAAAAGCTCCAGCTCCTTGGGGGGAATTTCCAGCCTTTGGCCTTGATATGTAATCTGATAGGTATTTTTGTCAATGGCCAAACCAGGAAAAACCACCATGTCCGGTTTGTGATTGATATTGCCGACACGCCGGAGCACCGCCTTAACCCGTGCCACCAATTCTTTAGGGTCAAAGGGCTTGACCATATAGTCATCAGCCCCGATTTCCAGGCCTAAAACCTTGTCAAAGGTCTCACCGCGCGCGGAAAGCATGATCACCGGAATGTCGCTTACCTTACGTATGGCTTTACAAACCTCCCATCCGTCCATCTTGGGCATCATAATATCCAAAAGCACCAGGTCCGGCGTCCAGGAATAAAACCGCTCCAAAGCGGCCTCACCCTGATAAGCGGCCTGAAGGGTAAAGCCTTCCTTTTCTAAATATAAGCGAATCAAATCCACAATATGGGGATCATCATCTACGACTAAAATTTTTCCTTCCATGATCTTCCCTCCCCGCAGATTCAAAGTCATCATTAAGATTATTCCGTTGCACTTAAATAACGATAGGTGTCCTCCAGACGCGCGACTAAGGCGGGAGGCAGGGGCAAACGCTCCAGTTCGGTCCCGGCCAACCCGAGACGGTTGCGTGCTCCCATAAAGACCCCTCCGATAAAGGTGGCACTGTAATGCCATTGTCCCTCCATGGTGGCGAGCAAAGACAATGCTCCCGAGGATAAAGCCGGAGCTACATAAGGCTTATAGCCGCAGCTTCGTACCTCCAGGTTGGCCCGGAGGGTTTTTTCTGTTAAATCCCGGGATAACTTCGCATCATAACCAGGGACACGATTGGCAATAACCAGTCCCCAGCCATGGGGACCATAAGCCCGCCCAAACTTTTGATAATCCCGGGTCAAAGGATTTTGGGCGGCATAGTACGCCGCTCGGGCCTGCATCACCCCTAAGCCATAACCGCGAATTTGTTCCGGGGCCAGTCCCCGGTAATCTCTTTTCCCCTGCTCGTCTTGACTACCGGCCCTTAAGGCTAATTGACAGAGCTGATCCACCGGATCCGATACTACAGCAAAAATACCCTGAAAATTTTGTTCCCGGGCGACTCGGGCATAGGCTTCAACCAAGGGACCGTTCCCCTCCAATTGAGCTAAGCGTACATCCCCACTTTCCGCGCCTACGGGCGGCACACCTGCAGAAATACAAAAAACAAAGAGATCACAGTGAAACAGTTCCTCAAAGGTCAGCTGCCTGATCCGGGGAAATGATTTTTCCTCCCGGGGGGATAAAATTTGATTTCCTTCAAACTCCCACCGTTTCATTTTGTTGGGGTTTCGATCATAAATACCGATTTCGGAAATCACCCCGCCCCCCAAAAGACGAAGACCTGTGACCAAGATCCCCCCCACATCGCCGAGACCGGCAACATGCACCTTCCAGGTCGTGGGGAGATCCTCCTTTAGCGCTTGACGCCAGGTAGGAAAAGAGATGTTAACCCATTTTACCCGACCGGATTTTATTTTTTCTCTAAACCACAAGGGGTAGGTCTCCTCTTCCGGAACCTGCGGTGCCTCCCCCAAAAGTTGCAGGTTTTCTTCCCGGAGTGTGATCAAAGAAAGGTCTGTCGCCGCAAAGCTGCGACGAAATTTTTCCGGGCTGCCTGCCCCCAAAAAGAAGATCAGCTCCTCCCTGAGAGCTACTTTGCGCGCTTCTTCTGCCCCGATTTTTTCTAGCCCTGCTATCCTCATCAAAGAGAGGGCAATTTTCTCATGGATCCGGTAATAATTCATCCACCTGATTCCTCCCCAAATTCCTTGATCCGAATTAAGCGCTCTAAATCATTTTGCAAATAATGGGATGGTCTTTGTTTTAAATCGTAAAACATGCTCCGCCCCTGATCCGGATAGCGGGGAATAATAAACACATCACCTAAACGTTCCAGCGTCAGGGTCCTGCCGTTTTGCGCTGCATAATCCATTTCTAAGGCTTGTAACATATCCATGGCGTTTTCGATACAAGTACGGGACAAAGCAAGAATGGCCTCTTTAGAAGCGTCCACAATATACTGAGGAAAAGCATAGGGCAAAATATAGTTCACCGAAGGGATCAAATTCCGTTCCAAAAAACTGCCCCGCCAGAGGGTATCCCCGCCGATAAAGGGATACAAAATATCTTCATTAAACCAGACTTTAATGCGCGGCACAAAATACGCTCCTTCCACCTGGCGCTGCTGCATTTCCATTAATTCCTTCCCCCGTCCCGAGAGAATGCCGGTAAATACTTTTTGCACCTGAATTTTGCCCTGATGCAGCTTATCGTCAATGGCCTTGATGCGATACCCCTTATGGAGCAAATCGTCCACCAATATTACCGGCCGATTAAAGGAATGAAGTATCTTGATCTGATTTTCCAGGCTGAGGTAATAGGGCAAATGAGCAATAATGTTATCCTTCATATTGGGCTTGAAATACTTTTCCGTATAAAGAGGTTTTGTCACCGTATTAGGCACGAGATAACGGTTTAAAATATTACCGAAAGGAACGCACATGGCCGGCCCTAACTGACGCGGTTGGGCAGGGATGGTGGAGACTCCGTTTTCTTGACAGATTTTTTCCACCAAAACCTCGTGAATACGCTTTTCGTCCAGGGTTAAGATTAAATTTCCCGGATAAAGTTGGGTAATCACGGACTGCAGTTTCCGGCGCGTCGCAGCAATCCTTCTGATCACAGTGGGACTACTGCGTAGAGGTTCCTTAATCATCGGCTCCATGTTCAACATCAAAGTACAAGGATCGTTCATATTGACCACAAAAACAGGCTGCTCCGGTTGATAATTTAATTGCACAAAGCCGTGCCGGGTGAGGATTTCATCAAAATAAACATGGTTGTCCCAAATGTTTCTGTAAATAGCAAAATGGAATTCCCGGGCCAGGCAATAGGCCAGGGTCTCGTTTAGAATTTCCCGCGCCAGACCCTCATCCTCAGGGTTTTTACCTAAATAAATGCCGCAGATCAGAACCATGCTTCCTACCCCGTGGTCTCTGATATATTGGCAGATACTGCTGTTGTTAAATTCCTGATAAAGATCCTGCACTCTGATACTATGAAAAAGAGAAAAACCCAAAAGGTGCCGACTGTTATGGTCCCTAATCAAAATCAGCCGAGCCCCCTCCCGCTCCATCCGAGATGAAAGGAGGGATAAACCCTGCTCATCCTGATTAATCTGAGGCTGAAAGGTCGCTAATTCTTGAAAAAGACCTGGGGTTAATTCTTTTACCACCTCTACCTTAAGGGAAATATCGGCCATCAGAGTTCTAAACTTAGGCTCCCGACGATAAAAACCGAATTCGTAGATATATTGTTCCGCCAAAGGGTCTACCAGACTGCTGATATCCCTGTTTTCATCAACATAACTGCGAATTTGCGTGGAGCTGATTTCATCATATTGAGGCGGTAAGTCCAGATAAAGGATCTCCCCTTTTATCTTCTGCAGTTGCTTCTCCAGGAGATTTTCTTCGACCCCGGTCCGGATTTTTTCCCTTTGGCGCACCAAAATAATATGGGGCATCTCGTAGATGGAATCCGCACCCTCTGCCATTTGGTAAGCCGAAGCATGCAAAATCACATCGCTTCCCACCACGAGATAAACTTCCCGTCCGGGAAAATGAGCCTTGAGGCGTTTAAGATCCCCCTTGTGGGCAATATTGATCTGGGCATCTTCAGGAAAGAGATAACAACCCAGTTCGTTACCTAAAGACATTTCCACAATATTACGACGCAGATGATAAGGGAGCGTATGCTTAGACCAGGAAAACTCATCCATCTGAAGATAAACTTCAAAGCCCAGATCGCGAATGTTACGGGTAATTTCTTTATGACTGAGAGAGTAGGGATCAAAAGATCCGGGGAAGAAAGCGACCTTTGGGGTAATGGGTACAGAGTACTCATCCGGGGCAAAAATACGGTCACTGACATAACGGTAGATGTGATTAAGCCCGGCCGCGTTTGTTAAAAAAACCAGGGGCTTGGTAGGATCATTTAATAATAAATTCAACAGTTTTTTGCCGATTAACTGCAGGATTTTTCCTTTTTCCCCCCCGCTTAGTTCCGTCGAAGCCAAAACCCGGCCCAGCACCGTAAAAGCCATTTGTTTAATACGGATATGATAATTTCCTAAGCCTCCCAGGATGAGACACATCATTCTTTTCAAGCGTTCATAGAAGAGCTGAGAACTTTCCGCAAAATTTAACCGATACTGAGGATAATACTCAATACAGGAGCCGACGGTACGGAAAATCAAATTAATCAAGCGAGGGTTAGGCTGCTGCACCAGCTCTTCCAAATCGGAGATAATCTCATCCAGCTCCTCGGGAGAAAGATTAATTAATAACCGTCCCAGATAATAGGGGATTTCGGTGAATTGATAGCCCCGCACCTCCAGAGCACCTAAAAGCTCGACCACCACATCGTTGCGTTCTTCCCAGGAAAGGAGGGGAAAAATACGTATCAGGGCGTCTCCTGCTTGATTACGAACCGCTTCCACATTACTGGTCTTAAGCAGGTTGCAAAAATGCATCGAGGTATGGACAACTTCAATCTCCCGGTGTTCCAGGCAATAATCTAATAAAACCCGCACCTGATTTCTTTTGATCACACCGCTCACGGCCGTTTTTAGATTGCTTAAAAATAGATCGGGAATATGAGGTTCGTCCAAAAGATAGTTCTGCCGATACTGGGCTACAATTTCCGGGGGCAGGTTTAATTTTTGCACTACCTGCCACCGCAGATAATTTTCTGCGGGCAGGGGCAGATGATCAGCAGCCGATGCCATCATTTTTTTCATCTCTCGCGCCAGGGTAGAATCCGCCGGCAAGACGGAAAGAAAATGATCCGTTGTTTCCCAGGCGCAGATACGGATTTGATCCTCAGGATTTTTGAGTTGCTCCATCAAATAACGATAGAGACACCTAAGCCCCTCCCCATCGTCCAAGACAGGGAGGTGTTGGGCCCCCTCAATTAAAAATATTTCATAGGATCTGTTTTTCTCCAGGGGTTCTTGAAAATAGCCCAGGATAATTTTGCGATAGTTTTCTTTTTTGCCGGTCAGGGCAGAGTGAAATAAAGCTTCAATCATCGGGGCCACACTTTGGGAAATCCAGCTGCGATGGAGGGGGATAATTTTATGATCCGGCTGCAAAAACAAATGGAGATATTGTTCCAGCAAATCCTCGCTACCCAAATCAGGCTCAGGCAAACAAACCCCTGGGGGTATTTCCTTACTAAAGACCTCATCAAAAGTGGCCATTAAGGTCCCGATTAATTTTGCCGAATAACGGCGGATATCATCTTCCGGGTGAATCAATTGATCATAAAGGTATTCTATGGCATTTAATTTTTGTTTTTGGGTCAGATAAGTCGAATACTCGTCGAAGGTTTTAAGAAAGGTGCGCAGATTATAGGAGTCATCTTCACTGCGGGCCATTTCCAGTAGGGTATTGGAGGCATGCTCGTCCCGCAATTGATACATCATGGTGATATTATATTGAATCGCAAGATATTTCAGGTTTTGCACAATTTCATCCCCCTGAAGCAGGGCATAATTAACCTCCCGCTGGGGAGCAGGTTTTTTTACCCTGGTTTCAGGATCCACCTGAACACCGATAAACTTCAGATAATCTTCAAAATCCTTAAGTTTGGCAAAAACCTTGTCGTATCTTTGCCTTTTCTGTTCATCCACCTGGTCTAACTTACTGAGAATCACGTGATAAGATTCATCCAGTGGATAGATGCGCATTTGATCGTCCCGTTGTTTGACCCGAAAATCAGCATAAATTAAAATCAAAGATTCCAAAGATAAATTCTCTAATTCCAGATCCCAGGTTGAATGATTCATGGCGATCTGACGAATGTAGGTAATTTGATGTCTTTTAAACCACTCTCCGGTATAATAATAATGGAGATAGGGAATACGCTTGATTTCTTCATCATGGCAGCCGAATTTTCCGATATCATGAACGGCGGCGGCGCCGGAAACACGACCCAGGTCAATGTTTTGGCCTAAATTGGCCAGTTGCCGGCCAATATCAAGGGCCAGATAATGCACGCCTAAACTATGATCCAGGGTATTAAAGCCACGCACTTCTTGGACCAGTTCCATCATTTCATAAACATAGTCCTCTTGAAAAGCGGTGAGAAATCTCAGATATTCCTCCCCATATTCCAATTGATTAATCTCTTTTTCGGTCAAAAAGTTTAAGGGATATTTTGCGGACCAGGAGGTTTCTCTGGTCCAGTTCCGACAAAAGGTACCTACTTCCCGGAGCATTTTCAAATAAAAATCACCGGCAGCTTTGAGGCGCCCGGTTATCGGTTGTGCAACAGTAAGGGGAAAAGATTTGCTTATGGCATATTGACAAAGAAAGGGCAGCCAGTCCTTGGGGGACTCCTGCCCGGCAATATCGTTAAGAGCGTTTTGAGTAAGATCCAGCACAGCCTGACAGGAATAACAATTGCTCTTGGCCACACTCTCAAGCTTTTCCTGAAAAATCGTATCGGCAAATAATTTCTCGATTTCTTTTTTTTCTATGGTAAATTGCTGCAGCCAATCACTGCTCAGGAGACAACGAGTTAAATGATTATAAAGTACCGTCAGAAGAGGCATGTATTTAATCCTCCTGATTTTCTCTGATAATAAGGGTCAGGGGAATGGTTTCTGCTGGATTGGTTTCTGTTACATCAGAAATACTTGCTTCAGTTTCCCCGATCAGGGCAAGCACCTGATCCGTTTTACCTTCCGCCACCAGGATAAAATATCTTTTTGCTTCCTCCGGGGCGGTCACCTCTTGAGTCACTTCCAGAACATGGGGATTAGTGGCAGGTAATTTTTCCAGACGGTCAATAAAGGTTTGATATTGATCCCGGCGCACCTGATACGCCATCTCCAGATCCAGGCTGATGGGCATCATCATCAACATATTCATCTCTTCCGGGGATGCATCAACGGGATAGGACTCGGCTTGGGATGCGGGAGGATCCTCTTCGGGAACTGCTCTTCTCATGAAAATTTGATCCGGGAGAGCATCTGGTTCCACAACTTGTGCTGGAACTTGTTCCACAACTTGTGCCGAAACTTGTGCCGGAACTTGTGCTGTGTTTCCGGAATGTTCCTTTGCCGTATCTACCTGAGGCGCATCTTGTCTGCTCTTATTTCCTGCCCCATTTTTATCTACCCGGGGCGTGGTCTTAAGGGTATTATCTTTATTCGCGGGAGTTGGTTTTTCTGCTCTTTGTTCCGGGCGCACCGATTCATTTTCCTGCAGATCGTCCAAAATACCTGCTTCAGGGACCTCTTTGCTCTCCAAACTTTCCTGGGACCGTAGCTCTTCCTGGGAAATTTCTTGTTCTAAAGCTTTTGAAGCTGCTAAATCCCCTGAAGCTCCTGAAGCTCTCGAATTTCCCGCATCATCAAAAGCTCTTGAAGCATCTGCAAGATCCTGCATCAGTACCGAGTTTTGGGTTTCATTGATACCTGAAGCAATGGTGCCCGCCTCATCCATGGGCGCGGGAGAAATCCGGGGATGCGTCGTCATGGAGGAAATGATGGGGTAAAAGGCCAACATTAAAATAGCCACCATGGCCCAGGGGGCCCACCGGTGTCCCCAAATATTTCTCCTTGCGTTTCCCGCCTTTTCTTTTTTACTGAGGGCTGTGAGCTGCTGATGAAAATTTTGCTGAAAATCAGCGGGAAGAGGGATCTCCGGTAAGGTCCTTATTAAGGTGCCGGTTTTTTGTAATTCTAATAATTCTTGGCGACAATCAGGACAGGTTTTTAAATGTTTTTCAATGTCTTCTATTTCATCTTGGCTTAAAATCTGATCCAGATAAGGGGAGAGTTTATCCTGAATTTTTTCGCATGTCATTACTGTCCCCTCCTTTCATCTCATAGACGATACCGGTCAAAAAATTGTTCCCCTTAAACGAGGTTTACATATGCTACTCTTGATCATTTTTTTCTACTTTTGATCATTTTTTAGAAGAGCACTTAACTCCCTGGATAATGCGGCGCCTCCCGATGCCCCCAATCCGACTAAAACGACGGTGACTTCTTCTTCCGCGCCCTGATCACGATAGATGAGCTTTAGATACCCCTTGCCCTCTTCGGCCAAAGATAGCTTCGCCAAATCATATGCTCGAGGCTCCGCCATCATTTTCTGGGCGAGGATCATTTTATCCTTTTCAATCACCACATACGGTCTTTGACTTTTACGGTAAATAAACAGCCAAATCAAGCCCAAGAGCAGGAGTAGCCCTGCATACAAAAACATCTTATTCCATAAATACATCAATGCCCCAAAGAAGAATACAATGGTAGTGACGAGGGTCAGCAGATTATTTCTTTTGTAACTACTCAAATATCTTCCCCCCTAAGTTTAATCATACATCGACATGTAACCACGATCCAGTTTCTTTTCATGAATTGATCCAGGAAAGGCATCGAGAAAAAAGTCTGGCCCGGAGGGCCAGCTTTTTTTATAGTTGATTCTGCATTTTACAAGCCAACACTGTATGTTTACATAATACTGCTGTCGTTACAGAGCCTACGCCGCCGGGCACAGGTGTAATCTTGTCAACAATCCCTTCCACAGCTTCAAAATCCACGTCGCCGCAGTATTTCCCCGGGTTGCCCGGATCTTCGTTAATCCCCACATCAATTACGACCTGTCCCGCTTTTACATAATCGGCATTAACCATCTTGGCTCGTCCCACAGCAGCAATGAGGACTTCTGCTTCGCGGCACACGCCGGGTAAATCCTGAGTTTTGGAATGGCAGATGGTTACAGTGGCGTTGTCTCCTAATAAAAGCATCGCCAAGGGTTTCCCCACAACCAAGGATCGGCCCAGAACGACGACTCTTTTCCCCTGAAGAGGAATTTCAAAATGGTGCAGCATTTCCATCACCGCCTGAGGTGTGCAGGGCGGGAAGCCGTTTTTATCACCGACAAAAACCTTGGCGGCACTGCCCAGAGTTAAGCTGTCCACGTCCTTTTCCGGTGAAATCAGCGCCCGAATCTTCGCTTCATGGAGATGCTTGGGCAAGGGGCTGAACATTAAAATTCCATGCACGTCCTTGCGTTCATTAACATCTTGCACGGCCTTTTCAAATTCTTCCTGGCCTATGTTTTCCGGATATTCAAATACCTGGGTCGCGATGCCCACGGATTCGGCGGTCTTTTTCGCTCCCCCTTCATAAAACAAATCGTCCGGTCGTGCTCCGACACGGATAATACCTAATTTGGGTTCTATCCCCTGAGCTTTTATTTCCGTCACCTGAGCCTTTAAATCTTCTTTAATGGCGGCGGCAACGTCTTTTCCCATTAATCTTTCAGCCATGTTGACTCTCCTTTTCTTCTTCAAATTTATTATTTATTTCGTAATGTCATTTAATACTAACTGAAAAACCTCATCGGCTACTTTGATGCCGTCATTTGTGAGATGATCCACTTCCGCCTTGGTTTTTTCAATAAATTCTTCGTCTTTAATGGTATTTAAATTAATCATCACATTTAATTTACCGGCCAGTAAGGCACTGCGTAAAAAGGCCACCCCACAGCCCACATCGGAGATAAGCATCCGGCTGCCAATTTGACCCATACGTTCATGAATCTTGATCCCTGCATAAGATTTTCTCATGATTTCCAGGGGAACGGCGGTGGCATTTTTTGATTCTCTTTCCAAAACCTCTGCCTTGATCTTTTTTTCCTCATCGGTGCCGCTGGGCAAACCATAAGCCCGGGATAAGGGTTCAAAAGCTTCCGCATCCTTGGCGATTAAATCCAGTAAGTCTTCCTGAACCTTCAGACCTTTTTCAATTAGTTCCTTGACTTCGCCTTCAACCTCAGCGTATTTCTTTTTACCCACGGTAAAATTCCCTACCATGGTGGACAGGGCGATCCCGATAGCGCCTCCTAAAGCAGCTGCTCCGCCTCCTCCGGGAACAGAGGTTTTATCCGACAAAGCGGTAACAAATTCACGACAGCTCTTATCTACCAAAGACATATTTATACCTCCTAAATTTCAAATATCTTCCTTTAATCCTAATCCTATCTATTATAACAGTCTTTGATCCCTAATTTCAATTATCTCTAAGAGAATTCACTCATATTCATCAATTTCCTTAAAATTAACTTTTGGATACAAAAAGATCCCCCAATAATCTGGAGGACCTTCCTACTTAGCTTTCTATTTTCTTTTTTTCCATAAAGTTTTCAAAGGTTTCATAGGGTATAATATATTGCCTGCCAACCTTGACTGCTTCCAGTTTTTTGGACTTGATCAATTCAACAATGAAAGCGTAGCTTAATGGTATTTTTTCCATCAACTCCTGAATGGTATAACCATTTACATTACGGCGTACTTGAACGTCGTTACGATAGTTAACCATATCTTCTTTTCCGATAAAATATTTGCGTCCTACCCGATAGGCAGGAAGATTGCCATGATCAATATCCCTTTTTACTGTGCCATAACTGGCCCCAATGGCCTCTGCAACCTCTTTTAAAGTGAAAAATTCCTTTTCAACTTTTTTATTAATACTCATATTAACAGCCCTCCTTTCCCGGATCTTCCTCATCATTAATAGATTATACGCAAAATTGCTCCATAATATACATTGGCAGGTTTTATCTTGATATTTCTCTAATTTATGTAAAAACCATCGGTTCTTATAACCGATGGTTTCCAATACAGGTATATAGATGAGACTTGAATCTATAACTTTATTTCCCACTCTTTGTTTTTACCCTTTCTTTATGCTTCTTATCGCACCAGACAAAAATTACTTTGTTAAGCGGAATCCGCCTTCCATTGCCCGAGACAAGATCACCGCAACCTCCGCCCGAGTAACAGGTTTTTCCGGTCGAAACAAATTTCCCGGATAACCGGCAATAATACCGCTTTCAGCCATACGGATGATATCGGCATCGGCCCAGGAAAACCCGCTCTGACCTAAATCCCGAAAAGAAACACCGGACGCCGAGCGCGGTAAATCAAAGGCCCGACCAATCATTACGGCTAACTCTGCGCGGGTCACAGATTTTTCCGGACGGAAGGTACCGTCGGGAAATCCACCGGTAATCCCGGCCCCCTTGACTGCGGCAATATCCGCATAACCCCAGTAGCCCGGTTTGATATCGGAAAACTGAGGCTTAGCGACATGATAATCCAAGGATAAGGCTCTGTTTAACATGGCTGCCAACTGCACTCTGGTCACGGAATCATTGGGTCCGAATAAACCCATCCCATAGCCTCCGATAATCGGGGGTGTAAATTGAGCTAAATAACCGATACTATCCTTGGCCCAATGGGTTGTGGCATCCCGGAAGGGAAAAATATGGTACCCGAAAACGAGATTCTCGGAAAAATCGATCTGAGGTTTAGGGCCGCTATACCTGATTTCGATATAATTATCGTCACTACGCCCATAAGAAAAGAAAATATGGCGGGAGTCGGTGGCAATTTTCCCAAATTTGCTCCAATCCACTACTTTCTCATAGCGATGACCGTAGTTGATCGTCAAGGTATGGGTAGGATCTACAACCACCCAACCTTGCTTGGGTAAGAAGATCTCCGGCCACGTATGGCGCATGCGGGTAATATCCAGACTGCCGTCATCTTTAATAAAAGGCGGCCCGCTATGCTCCTTGGGCAGATATAAATAACCGGTCTGAGCTCGCGCGGGAATACCTAAGGCGCGGCAGGAAGCAATAAAGAGGGCGGTATAATCTTCACAATTGCCGATCCCGGTACGCAAAGCATTGACGGCACCTTGATTGACACTTTCTGCAGGTTCATTTTGATAGGTCATAAAGAGATTAATATCGGAAAAAAGCATCCGGGCCATCTGGTAAGGGTGGGTTTCCTCTTTGACCACATTTTGGGCATACTGAATGACCTGGGAGTTTGCCGCTTCGATCTTATTTTCCGGCGCTAAATATTGAGCATCAAATTTTTCCCGGCTGTAATTAGTACCAATCTCAGCATTATCCAAATTATAGTTGATACCGTAGTTACGTACGGCAAAACGCTGTTCCAAAACTTTTGTTTCCCCCGGCTTCAGGAAGGCAATATGATATACCCCTAACCGGGCCCCTTTTTCGTTCTCGATGATTTTTACCGGCCAGGGACTCAGCTCTTCCCCCATAAAATCCTGAAATTCCGGTTGCTTGTCATGCATCAAGGGAATAATGACCTGAATATTATAAATGCTTTCCGCATCCGGATTATGCACCGTCGTGCGATGGGTAATGGTATAAACCCAGGGATCCGATTTTGTCAGCGACCTTTTTTCATCAGCTGCCCAACCGCTCTGCCCGGGTAAAAACACCGTTACCAAAAGCAGGAATAATAGAAAATTTATGATTTTTTTCAAGATTTTCTCTTCCTTTTCATTTTCATTTTCATTAAGATCTACGCTCTTTTATCCCAAAACTTACTGCCCCAAAATTTCTTTCAGTTGGTCCACCATGTCTACCCAACTTATTCAATTTTGCCGTACCTCTTTCCTGCCAGAAAACAAATCCAGTTTCCGGTAAGTTTATCGCACAGAAAACAATACGCTATCAAAGTATTGACGACGATGTATTAAAAATAGTTCCCGGAAAAAGTAAAAAACCTCAGGCAATGCCTAAGGTTTATTGTAGCACCTTAAATGACCACCGGGTGCCTGAGATTTAATTATCTAATGCAACAAAAGAACCGTCCCCGCGTTTCCACCATGCGCGTTTCACCCACCCGCGTTTCAGTTTTACACCGGGTAGCTATTCACGTTTTCGTCGCTACCCACCAGGGTATAGTCCACCTTGGTTTTTCCCGCTAACCGTTCCTCCAGGAAGGTTTTTGCCACTTGGGGGAATAATACATAGGAGAGCACATCTTCTTCTGTTTCCGCATAAAAACCAATTTCTTTCCGGGCTTCTTCCATTTGCGGCTCGAGAATATCCGCCGGCCGTCCCGTAATGGGCTTTTCCGCGCCGATGACCTTTTTTTGCACCTCTTCATTTACCGCCGCGGGCGGCTGTCCGTAGAGACCCTTCATATAGCTTTTTGTTTCATTGGTAACCATTTTGTATCTTTCGCCCACGAGCACGTTCAGCACCGCCTGAGCACCCACAATCTGACTGGATGGTGTCACCAAGGGGGGATAGCCAAAGTCGGCCCGTACTCTGGGAACTTCCTCAAAGACCAGGGGTAGTTTATCCAAAGCATTTTGCTGCTGCAGCTGGGAGATAAAGTTCGAGATCATCCCCCCGGGGATTTGATATCTTAACACATTCACGTCTACTCGGCCGTTGGCCACATCAAATTGTTTGTATTTGCCCCGCACTTCTTTAAAATATTCCGCTACTTCCGAAAGTTGATCCAGATCCAGGCCGGTGGCATAAGGTGTATCATCCAGGCTGGCCACCATCGTTTCAATGGCCGGTTGGGAAGTGGACAGGGCAAAAGGAGAAATGGCACAATCCAGCACATCCACTCCTGCTTCCACCGCTTTAAAATAAGCCATGGAAGCCATACCGCTGGTATAATGGCAATGGAGCTGCACCGGCAGCCGGACCTTTTCTTTTAAGGCCTTAACCAAATCAAAGGCGGCGTAGGGGGTTATCATCCCCGCCATATCTTTGATACAAATAGAATCGGCGCCCATCTCCTTTAAGGTCTGGCCTTGTTTTACATAGTAGTCCAAATTATGAAAAGGGCTGATGGTGTAAGAAATCGTCGCCTGAATATGGCCCCCTTCTTTTTTCGTTACCTCCATGGCTTTAGCCATGTTACGCACATCGTTTAAGGCATCAAAAATACGGATAATATCAATGCCGTTAAAGAGGGCCTTTTTGACAAAGGCTTCCACCACATCGTCAGCATAATGACGATACCCGACTAGGTTTTGCCCTCTTAAAAGCATCTGCAGTTTCGTTTTTTTAACATGTTGGCGAATTTTCCGCAATCTTTCCCAGGGATCTTCATTGAGAAAACGCATACAGGTGTCAAAGGTGGCACCTCCCCATACTTCCATGGAATGAAAACCAATTTCATCCATTTTTTGTGCGATGGGCAACATATCGTCCACCTTCATACGGGTGGCTAACAAAGACTGATGGGCATCTCGAAAGCTGGTATCGGTAATTTTTATCCCGTTATTTTTTGTTTTCTTCCTGTCCGGAACCTTGTTACTCAAACGAAAACCTCCTCGATATACTGGTCATTTACTCATATAGAAGTCATTATATCCCACATTATTTTATTAAACAATTCGTTTGCTTCATGAATACAAAATACACGAAACAAGGCCGGATTAACCGGCAAAAAAAAAGCCGATACGGCTTTTTCTTAAAGAACCTGGGTCACACCTAAATAAATCTGACCCCGGGCACTGTCTACAGTAACAATGGTCCCGTCGGGGATACGGGTGGTAGCATTCTCCACCCCCACCACCGCCGCAATGCCTAAATTGATGGCGACAATGGCGGCATGGGAGGTTAAGCCCCCTTCTTCGGTAATCACGGCCCCGGCCTTGCCGAGCACATCCATATAATCCCGATCCGTGTGGGATGTGACCAGAATGTCCCCTTCTTTCAGGCGAGCTCTGGCCTCCTCTTCATTTTGCACCACCCGGGCAATGCCGGTGGCCACCATTTGGCCGATGCCGGTGCCGCTGGCGGTGACTTGATTGACCACATGAACCTTGATCAAATTGGTGGTACCCGGAGTTCCCGCCGGTACTCCCGCCGTGACCACGACTAAATCTCCGTTATTAATCAATTTTTCTTTCAAAGCGGTGGAAACGGCCACTCGAACCATCTCATCTGTTCCTGTGGTCATAGGTGTCAGTACACCCTGCACACCCCAGACCAAAGCCAGCTTTTTCTTCACGCGGGGCGCAGGGGTCGTAGCAATAATCGGTGTCTTAGGTCGGTACTTTGATACCATTCTTGCGGTTGACCCGGAAGAAGTAGGCGTGATAATGGCCGCCGCCTTTAAGCCATGGGCAATACTGAAGGAAGCCTGACTAATGGCATCAGTAATGGTGACGGTTTTCTGTTCTCCCCAGGTTTGATGGGCATATTTAAGAGCAGTTTCCGTTTTCGAGGCAATCCGGGTCATCGTGCGCACCGCCTCCACCGGATACTTACCGGAGGCTGTTTCACCGGAAAGCATCACCGCATCCGTACCGTCTAAAATCGCATTAGCTACGTCACTTGCTTCGGCACGGGTAGGTCGGGGATTACGCATCATCGAATCCAGCATTTGGGTCGCTGTAATCACCGGTTTTCCCTCTTCATTACATTTATCAATAATTAGTTTTTGAATCAGGGGTACCTCTTCCGGAGGAATCTCCACGCCCAGATCACCCCGGGCGACCATAATACCGTCGGAAACCTTTAAGATTTCATCGAGATTTTTTACCCCGGAGCGACTTTCAATTTTGGCGATGATATCAATGTCCGATGCCTTTTCCTCCAACAGGCGCCGGATATCCAAAATATCCTGCCCTTTACGGACAAAGGATGCTGCGATAAAATCAATCTCCTGCTCAATACCAAAGAGGATATCCTCGACATCCTTCTCCATGAGACCGGGAAGATTAACATCCACCCCAGGTACATTAATCCCCTTGTTCGGTAAAAGATCTCCCGGGTTTTTGACATAGCAAACAACATCTTCCTCCGTGGTTGCTTTCACTTCTAAGCCGATCAAGCCATCATCTATTAAAATCGTGTTCCCGGGCATCACATCCTGGGGTAAACCTTGATAGGTGACGGGGAAAATATTATCTGCCCCGGTAATAGGACGGGTTGTTAAAATAATTTCCTGCCCCTCTTCTACCGGGACATGACTTTCTTTGAAACTACCCAAGCGAATTTCCGGTCCTTTAGTATCCAGTAGTATCGCCACATTGCTGCCGGTATTTTGGGCAGCCTGGCGGATATTCATAATACGCTTGCCATGTTCTTCGTGGCTGCCGTGGCTAAAGTTCAGTCGCGCCACATTCATGCCCGCTTCCATTAACTTTTCCAGAATTTCTACAGAATCACTGGCAGGTCCGATGGTACAGACAATTTTTGTATGTATCAGCTGAATCACTCCCCTCTGACGCTAGTATGAGCACCCAAATGATAACTGGGATCACCTCTCGAAAATTTAATCGGATCGAATATTTTTTATTTTTGTATCTTAAATTGCTAAAATACCGGATAAAACATAGTCTTCCATATTGATCTCATGAGGTTGCTGGAGTGCCCATTCCAAATCCAAATCAAAAATTTGATTCCCTTCCATGGCAATCATCCTTTTACGCATGCCCTTTAAGAGAAGCTGTACTGCCGAGGCGCCCATTTTGCTGGCCAGAATCCGATCTCCGGCCGAAGGTGTGCCCCCTCTTTGGACATGGCCTAAAACAATGACCCGGGTATCCAATTGCGCAATGTCATGAATTTCTGCGCTGATTTTATAAGCGTTGGCGACACCCTCCGCGACAATAATGATATTATGCTTTTTACCCCGGTCCTGACCTCGCTTGAGGGTGGCGACAATATCATGAATGTCAAAGGGCTTTTCCGGAATTAAAATTGATTCTGCTCCCCCCGCCAGTCCTGCCGCTAAAGCAATAAAACCGGAACGCCGGCCCATGACTTCAATGACAAAAGCACGCTCATGAGAGGTTGCGGTATCCCGGATTTTATTGATGGCATCCACCACCGTATTCACGGCAGTATCAAAACCGATGGTACGATCTGTACATGGAATATCATTGTCAATGGTGCAGGGAATCCCGATCACCGGCATCCCCAACTTTTCCAATTCAAGGGCCCCACGGAAAGTGCCGTCTCCTCCGATAACAATTAAACCATTCACCTGGGCTTCTTTGAGATGGGCGAGGCCTGAAGCCCGTCCCTCAGAAGTAAAAAATTCATCACAGCGCGCCGTATGTAGAATCGTGCCGCCCCGTTGAATAATATCGGCGACAGAACTAATCCCCAAGTCGACAAAGTCACGATTAAGAAGACCGGAATAACCTCTTCTTACGCCCATTACTTCCATGCCGTGATAAATAGATGTACGTACAACAGCCCGCAGGGCGGCGTTCATGCCCGGTGCATCGCCGCCGCTGGTTAATACTGCCACCTTTTTCATATTGACACTCCTTTGAAGCTAGTATGCCCACCATACATGCTCCTATAAGAGACAGATGTTGGTAGCACTAACTCCCAATGGCGTCTCTTAAGACTTCCTGAGCTTCCTCAACCTCACTTTCCGGTACTAAAACTTCTACAGAACCGGATTCGCCTAAATGAGGAATGCCGATGGGGCGTAACATCACCAGCACGCCTTCATTACTAAGATAATCTTTGATCATTTCGGCTGTTGTTCGATTAGAAGCAATATAGACTACTGTCCACACTTTCTTCGCCTCCTTTTTTCACCGATTTTATACCTATTATCGTAATTGATACGAAAAAATTTGTTACTCGCCGGACTGAATAATTCCATGCTTCGTCAAAATTTCTGCTTTGCCGCGAATTTTAATCGCCGAGGTATGCTCGGTAAACTGGGCAATGACAACTTCTCCCTGATCCAGTTTTTCCGTATGATGAAACCGGGTATCCTTACCTCGCGTTAAGCCAATAATGGTGACCCCATTTTCCTGGGCCTTGATAACTACATAATCGCTGTTTAAGGCCTTTTCAGGTTCCATAAAATCGCCTCCTTCTACTTCTTAAAACCCGGGTGATCATTTAACAAAGTTTACTCATAAGTGTACTAGCAATCCCGATCCGGGACCTTCATGCCATATTTTTGGGCTAAAGCCAGGATTACTTCTTCCGGCACCAAACCATTGATACACCCGCCGAACTGGGCAACTTGTTTGACAATTTTGGAGCTGAGAAAGGAATATTTTTGGTCCGTCATTAGAAACATGGTCTCAATCTCCGGATAAAGTTTTTTATTCATTAATGCCATCTGCATTTCATATTCAAAATCAGACACGGCGCGCAAGCCACGAATAATGGTAACTGCACCCATTTTCTTGCAATATTCAATTAATAATCCTTCAAATAATTCCAACTCCACAAGATCATCATCAAGAACAGATCGGATTAAATCGACCCGTTCCTCCAGAGTAAAAAGGGTATTTTTATAATTATCTTTGGCTACGGCAACGATTACCTTGTCAAATAAACGTACGGATCGGTGGATTATATCTAAATGTCCGTTGGTCACCGGATCAAAGGTACCGGCATAGACCGCAATACGCATGATTCCCACTCCTTAAATTGTATCTGCTGCGACAAATTATTCTCTTATCATTTTTTCCTGATAATTAATCCTAATGCACTCTTTATTCCATCTTTAAAATGGATCTCCTGCATGAACGGCTAAAAATCCTGAAGCTAATTAGTGAAAATTATATTTTCCCCTCCATAACGGCCGGCTAAAACATCCCGCAGCTCCTCGGAGGGAGCCACCCAATAATTTCTCTGCACCGCCAGGTATTTTTGGGTACCTTCATTATATAAATAGACTGGGATATCGCCCGGATAACTCTGGAGGATTTTTTGAATGCCGCTGAGATTGGTGTCGATTTCTTCTTTTTTTAATTTGATATAGAGCTTGCCTTTCTTTTTTTTGCCTTCCCCCGGAGGATAAAGGGTATCACAAAATACCTTTAATTCATCTTCTTGACTATTTGTTTTTCCTTCAATAATAAGTACTTGATCCAACTGAAGCAAATCCTGAAAGCGATGATAAGTCTTGGGAAAAGCGATACAGGATAAATTGCCTGTAAAATCCTCGATGGTAAAGAAAGCCATCATTTCGCCCCTTTTGGTCATCAGAGGGCGCAGGGCACTTACGATGCCGCCCACCTTTACCGGAATACCGTCGCCAATTTGCTCCAGGGAATCGATGGAAACCACCGATTCTTCCTTTAAAGCGTGGGCATAATCATCTAAGGGATGGCCGCTCACATAAAATCCGATCATTTCCTTTTCCATGGCCAATAATTCCCGCGTGGGAAACTCAGGCAGATCAGGAAACTTAAAATCACTCGTTGATTTATCCTCGACCAATCCCAAATCAAAGAGGGAAAGCTGACCGGAGGCCTTTTCTTCCATTCTCTTATGCCCATACTCCAAGCACATTTCCATGCCCGCCAGTAACTGAGATCGTTTATGGCCTAAAGAATCAAAGGCACCGCAGGAGATTAAACTCTCCAGAACCCGTTTGTTCAGAGCTACTCTTTCACAAAAATCTGCCAGGGAGAGAAATTTCCCTGCCTTCCGGGCAAGAATGGTGTTTTCAATGGCGGAGCGTCCCACATTTTTCACGGCGGCCAGACCAAAGCGGATTTTATTGTCCACGACGGTAAAATTAATTAAGCTTTCGTTGATATCCGGGGGCAAAATATCAATGCCCATACGTCTACATTCCTCTAAATATACAGGCACTCGATCCATATTATCCATGATGCTGGTAAGCAAAGCCGCCATATACTCCACGGGAAAATGTGCCTTTAAATAGGCCGTCTGGTAAGAAACTAAGGCATAGGCGGCCGAGTGACTCTTATTAAAACCATAGCCGGCAAAATACTCCATGAGATCAAAAACTTGGCTGGCGATCCCTTCCTCAATCCCCTTTTTGCGGGCTCCGTCCAGAAAGTTTTTGCGCTGTCCCGCAATGACCTCCGGTTTTTTCTTACCCATAGCCCGCCGCAGGAGATCCGCTTGACCTAAGGAAAATCCGGCCATGACGCTGGCAATTTTCATCACCTGCTCTTGGTACAAAATCACCCCGTAGGTTTCTTCTAAAATCGGCTGCAGGGAAGGATGCAGATATTGGGTTTCTTTTTGGCCGTGCTTGCGGTCAATAAAATCTTCCACCATCCCGCTCCCTAAAGGACCGGGACGATACAGAGCCACCAGGGCAATAATGTCTTCAAACCGTTCCGGTTTCAGGTTTTTCAGAATGCTTTTCATCCCGGAACTTTCCAATTGAAAGACACCGGAACTTTCTCCCTGGGCCAAAAGCTCATAAGTTTTTTGATCTGTGAGGGAAATGGTGTCAATATCCAGCTCCATGTTTTGATTCCGCTTAATATTTTCCAAGGTATCCTGGATCACAGTGAGGGTGCGTAACCCCAAAATATCCATCTTTAAAAGGCCGATTTCTTCCACTGTTTCCTTCGCAAACTGGGTGGTCACTGCCCCGTCGGTAGTTTTTTGGATGGGCAGGTGATCTATCAAATGATGCTTGGAGATCACCACCCCGGCGGCGTGGGTAGAAGCGTGCCGGGGGAACCCTTCCAGTTCCCGGGCTAAATCAATCATTTCCCGGAGCTGACTATCCTCTTCATAATAATTTTTGAGGTCCAGGTTCACTTCCAGGGCCTTATCGATGGTCATCCCCAAATCGTTGGGAATCAGCTTGGCGACCCGATCCACCTGGGCATAGGGGATGTCAAGGACGCGCCCGACATCGCGCACCGCCGCTTTTGCAGCCATGGTACCAAAGGTAATGATCTGAGCCACCCGGTCGGAACCGTATTTTTCCACCAGGTAATCAATGACCTCACCGCGGCGTTCAAAGCAAAAATCGATATCAATATCCGGCATGCTTACCCGCTCCGGATTTAAAAAACGTTCAAAAAGTAAATCGTATTTCAAAGGATCGATACTGGTGATACCCAGGCAATAGGCCACAATACTGCCGGCCGCCGATCCCCGTCCCGGCCCGACCATGATCCGGTGCTCCCGGGCGAAATTTACCAAATCCCAAACGATGAGAAAATAGCCGGGATAATCCATCTGAGCAATGACGTCCAGTTCATAGAGGAGCCTTTTTTCTACCTCCGGGGGGAAACCCGGGTATTTCTCATGGGCGCCCCGGATACATAGATGGTGGAGATAACTATTCAAGGTAAACCACCTGCCGGCACTTCTGTAATCCGGGAGGTATACTGGATTAAAGTGAAAATCCACCTGACAGCGTTCAGCAATATGCAGGGTGTTTTCTAAGGCCTGGGGATATTCCCCAAAAAGCAGGTTCATTTCCTCATAAGACTAGAGGTAGAATTCTTTGGGTGGAAAAGCGCATGCGGTTTTCTTCCTCACGGGTTTTTCCGGTTTGAATGCAGAGGAGAACGTCCTGGGCCACCGCATCTTCTCTTTTTGGACATAATGAATGTCATTGGTCGCCACCAGGGGCAGATTTAGTTCCCGAGATAAACGCAGAAGCCCATGATTTACCTTTGTTTGTTCCTCGATGCCATGTTGTTGAAGCTCCAGGTAAAAGTTCCCCGGGCCAAAGATTTCTTGATAGGTCGCGGCACTCGGGCTTCTTCATAACGGTTCTCCATTAAACATTGGGGAATTGCCCCCGCGAGACAAGCACTAAGGGCACGATCCCCTTACTAAACTTACGAAGCAGCTCCAAATCAACCCGGGGCTTATAGTAATCCCTCCAGGAAACCTAAGGAAACAAGGCGGGAGAGATTTTCATAACCTTCCTGGGTTTCGGCCAGGAGCACCAAATGGAAAGGTGCCTCATCCCGACGGGGTTCCCGGTCAAAGCGGGTGCGCTGCGCCTGATAAACCTCACAGCCAATAATCGGTTTAATACCCTGTTTTACCGCTTCTTTATAAAAATCAATCACCCCGTACATCACACCGTGATCTGTAATGGCCACCGCCGGCATCCCCAATTCCTTGGCTCTTGTGACCATTTTCTTAATGCGGCCGGCCCCGTCTAATAAACTGTATTCTGTATGATTGTGGAGGTGAACGAAGCTTTTCCCTCTCTCTTTGATTATGTTTTTATCCATAGTATCCTTATAATCCTCACATTTCCCTTTACAAAAAAACCTTCCTCAAAAACAACATCTCTTTAAACTGTACTTTTTTCGACAATTAATGCAAATATCCTTTTATATAATAAAAATTAGACCGGCATCTGTTTTAAAATGATCTTTCATCATATAATATTCCTTAATACCAAATTTAAAAAAATGTGATTTTAGAGTTTCTTCCGCAGAAAAAATTCGGAAGGCAAGGAGCAAACTAAAATGATTAAGGATATGATCAATGCCCCTGACAGAAGATCTCCCCGAGAAATAGCGGTACTAAAAGAGTATTTTCCCTCGTGCTTTCAAGCAGACGGTTCCTTTGATCTGGAACGGTTTAAGGAGTTTTTAAGTGATAAGATTCCTCTTACCGAGGAAGGTTATGAGCTGAAGTTTCTGGGCAAAAACTATGCCCGATTGCTGGCTTCCATTGATACCACAACAGTTATCGTGCCCGATGAGGAACATAACTCAAAACCGGAGCACGCGAAAAGTAAGCATATCTACCTCAAGGGAGATAACCTTGAGGGCTTAAAGCATCTGGTGAAGTGCTATTCCGGCAAGGTCAAAATGATCTACATCGACCCGCCCTATAATACGGGAACAGATGGATTTGTCTATAATGACAAATTCCATTTTACTTTAGAAGAACTTACGGAAAAACTTAGCATCAATGCGGATCAGGCCCGGCGGATTTTTGACTTAACAAAGCGAGGTGCATCATCTCATTCTGCATGGTTGATGTTTATGTACTCACGTCTTTTACTTGCGCGGGACCTACTCGCGATGATGGCGTCATTTATATCAGTATTGATGATCATGAATGTCATAATTTAAAATTATTATGTGATGATGTTTTTGGCGAAGAAAATTTTATGGCGGAGTTTCCCCGGATTACTAAGCGTGGTGGGAAATCATCGGAAATAATCGCCAAAAACCATGACTATCTTCTTATGTATGCCAAAACTCCTGAACCCCTGCTATTTCCCCTGGTTCATAATGACCGGGCCTTTAAACATCAAGATGAGTTTTTTGAGGAGCGGGGATATTATAAGTTAAATCAAACCCTTGACTATGACAGTCTTCAATATAGCAAGAACTTAGATTATCCCATTGAAATTGAGGGAGAAATATTTTATCCCGGTGCATCAGTAGAATTATACCATGAACGCCAAGGGGGAATCTATGATGCGGCCGACTGGGCCTGGCGTTGGAGCAAAGCAAAGTTTGACTTTGGCTATCATCATGGCTTTATTGTTGTCAAACGCAGTAAAAACGGTAAGAGGCTTTATACCAAAACTTATCAAAAAGCGACCATTGAGGAGAATGATCAGGGCTACTATATTGCCTATATTGATCGTACGAAGTGCCTATCAACCTTAGAAATGACAGATAATATCTATTCCAATGATAATGCCACAAAAGATGTTGCTTTAACTATTGGCAAAAAAATATTTGATCATACCAAACCATTAGCTCTCATGACCTTGCTAACAAAACTAAGTACTAAGGATTCCGATATTATTTTAGATTTCTTCTCCGGATCGGCTGCCACTGCCGAAGCGATTATGAGATTGAATTGTCAAGAAAATACGCAAAGAAGATATATCATGGTGCAACTACCTGAAAATTGTAAAGAAACCGGTTCCGCCTTCAAAAAGGGCTATCAAACCATCTGCGATATTGGTATTGAGCGCATAAAAAAAGCCGCTGCTCGGCTCAAGGAAGAATATCCGGACACAATAGCAGATCTTGGCTTTAAGCTCTTTACTCTGGTTGAGCCTGAACATCCTCCCCTGCCGCGCCCATTTGGAAAACCTACCGCTTAGATTTTGTTCTTTTCCAGGCTCACGATTTTCATACTGATCCCCTAGTTATTAAAGGAGTAAAAAGACCACCAAGGAGAGAGCCGACACTCCTTCGTGGTCTTTTTTTCGCTTGAAGTTTGCACTTTTTTATTCCTGGACTAATTCTTTTTCATATCCTTTAATTTTTTCGTCATCAAGCCGCCGATTTTACCTGTCTCTGCCGCACTTAACCCGGCCCAACCCTCTCGCCGCACCTTATCCATGAGGCCAAGCTCCTCGGCTATCTCCAGTTTCATTTTTTCAACATGTGCCGGAGTTTTTTTGACCTTGCTTTTTCTTGATGGTTTTATTTTTGTGTCCACACCAAACACTCTCCTTGATATCTTACCCAAGGCAGATGATTTCATGCTCAGATCCCGGCAAAATAGTTGCGTTCACCTAATGTGACCTCCACCGTGCCATGACAAAGATCCCGGATTTTTTTGATCACCGTATCCATCCCGTCAAAAACCAGAATGCAGGTGAGCTTTACCTGTTCTAAATAATCAATATTTTCCACAAAAATATTTTCCCTCTCCAGGAAATTCTGCACTTTCCCCCAAAGATGATAATCCATGGTAAAGGTGACTTTTTGCCCATCGACCTTAGCCATAATCACCCCGTCCAAAAGCGCTTCATGGGCCGCTTTGCTATAAGCCCGGATTAACCCTCCGGTACCTAAGAGCGTACCCCCAAAATATCGGGTCACCACCACTACGGTATCCTGGAGATTTTCCTGCTTAATGATTTCCAACATGGGCCGCCCCGCCGTTCCCGAGGGTTCGCCCCCATCATGGGCCCGCTGAATTTCATTGTTGCTGCCGATTTGATAGGCAAAGGTGTGATGCCGGGCATCCGACATTGATTGGCGCACCTCATTGATAAAATCCACAGCTGCCTGCTCATGCTCTACCGGTGCGGCCTGGCCGATAAAAACGGATTTTTTTTCAACCAGGCGGGATGTGCCTTTTTTACTTAAGGTTAAAATTTTTTCCATGATCAAAGATTCCTTCGTTTTTCCTTTTAACTATTTATAAAGTCTTCCGCCTCTATTCTACAATAAGGACCGCGTCCCTTCAACGGCAAATGATTTTAGAAGGGAAAGGGAGTTTCTGCATAAAAGACGCCTCAAGAGAATATTAGATTACAGAAGAAATAAAGATATTTTCCGGAGACACGCTTCAAGGGAAGGAGCAGGAGACAAGATGAATTTATTCTATCAAAAATTACTTTTAATCTACTTTACCGCCCTGGGCGTATTAATCGGTGCCTCCTTAATCGGCTCCCTTGCCGCCGTAATCACTCGTTATCCCCCCATCGAAATATTATTAAGAATTTCCCGGGAAATCAAAATTTGGGCCATTGTGGCCGCTATCGGAGGCACCTTTTCCACCATCGAAATTCTTCAGTTGGGCATTTTGGAAGGACAATTCCGGGCTTTAATCAAACAATTATTCTATATCATCAGTGCTTTTGCCGGAGCACATTCAGGATATTTGCTAATTACTTATTTAGTAGGGCACAACTTATGATTGCCCTGTTATTTAACAAAGCTTCCCTGATCGCATCTTTGATCATCGGAGTCTTGCTTGGTGCTGCCTTAACTGTGCTCGCCATTGGTCATACAGTTGATGATCTATATTTTCAAAACAATGAGCTGGCTCTGCAGTTGGAGACAACCACCCGCGAGCTGACGGAAGTAAAATCAACCCTTTCCCAATCAAAAGATCTGGTGGTGACCAAAATAAGCCCCAAAATCAATTTATTAACGGAGGAATATACCCCGCAGGAAGCAGAAAGAATTAAGCTGGCGCTCAATAAAGAAATCATTAAACAATATGAAAAAATGATCGGCCTTGCTGTTAAATCTTTGGAACCATCATTATTGCCGGGCATCCTCCATGGGCGTATCATAACCGTGGAACAAAAACAATTTAAAATCCTCGTGAAAACCATGGTTATTGGAGAAGCTCTTTATGTGGAAGTGGACATCGAAGAAAACCGCCTGCCCACCTCCCTCGCCCCCATGTAATTTCTTCTTATGCTTCAGATTCATCAATATCTTTCTTGCGACTGTTTAAGAAACCCATAAATACAGCACTTAATAATGCGGCGGCAATACCTGTCCTCACCGCAAAAGTCCTTTACGTAAAATCTTATCCATCGCTTTGCCCTTTGCTAACTCATCGATTAGCTTATCCAAATAGCGAATTTCCCGCATCGTTGGTTCTTTGATGTTTTCCACGCGCACACCGCACACGACACCTGTGATCAAAGATCGCGCCGGATTCAGTAAGGGAGCTTCCGCAAAGAAGGTCGCAAAGTCTACCTGCTTTTCCAGTAGCGCTTCTAACTCCTCCCGGCTATATCCTGTGAGCCAAAAAATGATTTCATCGACTTCTGTTTTTGTGCGTCCCTTTTTCTCCGCCTTCGCCACATAAAGGGGATAGACTTTTGCAAAACTCATGGTATAGATTTGATGTTTGGTCATGATTCATCCTCGCTTCTATGGTTTTTTATTGTATCACAAATGATAAACCTTTGAACTTTTTAAACAAACAAGTAAACAATATCTCCATCCTTCCTGTGCAGAATTATTATTAGCATTTGTTTTATTGACCATATATAATAGAATCTGCTGTTTTAGTAGGAACATCTAAAGAGGAGGATCATTTAATGAATAAAAAAGATGTCGCAAGTATTCGTAAAGAATTTAAATTAGATAATACCAGATTAAAACTCGAGGATGTTGTTAGTATTTACGTGAAAGGGGACAGCAGACAGGTCATCGGAACAGAAAAAGAGTATTTTGGCATGATGGATACGCAGAAACAGGAGCTTTATCTCAAAAACTTTAAAAAGCTACTCACCGGACCACTTGACGCCAAGGTATTTGAACTTGAATTTTCCAATAATGCATTAGGGGAAAACTCAACTCAAAAAGAATTTATAGATACTCTTCAAACAAGTAATTTTATGGAACAAGCGGAAAATCTCGCTGCGAAAATCATTGACAACTGTGATTACAAAAAGGATTTTATGATTTCCTTTTTACGCGGTGAGGTTTATAAACCAATGAAAAAGGAAAAAGGAGAAGATGAATCCGGTATGGATGACATGGTATTTTCCTTTAAATTCTTTATGGGCAGTGTTAATCCTGTAACAGACCCTCAAACTGCCCTTAAATTTGATTTTGAAGGCAAAGTATTTAAGGCTGCCCTGCCCATGGATGTGATTATTAACTTAAATGCTCCCTTCGATGGATTTATGTTTCCCTCCTGGAATGAGCAGTCAGCAGATGTTAATAACCTGGTTTATTACTCCCATAAGGCAAATAGCCTGAATGTGGAGTTTTTAGAGCAGGTTTTGGACTGCGATTTTCCCGCTACTGCTCGAACGGAAAAGGAACATTTTTTTGAAATCGTTCAGGAAGTTACGGGTCAAGAGATTGAAGTGGAAAAGATCGCAAGTATTTATGAAAGTCTGAATGATATTTTAACGATATATGAAGAAGAAAACTCTGAAACCGCCAAAGTAGGCTTAAAGGATATGGAAAAGATTCTTCTAGCCAGCGGGATTGAAAATACAGAGCATTTGGAAACTGCTTTCATGGACATCACAGGTACGGAAAACTATGAGTTTAAAGCCTCCAACATCGTCCCTAAATTTACAGGTAAGTCAATTAAAATCGAAAATAACACCGTAAGCATTGCCGTAAACCCTCAAGACCTAAAAAACATAAAGCGAGTGAAGAAAGAGGGACGGAATTATTTGCTCATTGAAATCGATGATATCGTAAGCCTGGAGGGTTTTGAATTAAGTACGGAAAACTTTTAACTTAGACATATCTATAGATTGATTTTTTTTGATTATTGTCTCACTAAATCATCAGGCAAACTCATTAGGGAAAGTCCTGTAGATTTTTGATTTTCTGGCGGTCCAAAAGAAAAGAGAACTAAATTCCCCGGTGAAATTTAGTTCTACTTGTACGTGCATAATATTATGACAATTTTACCGCCTTGATGGAAGCAGACATAATATATTCGCCCACCTTTAAACCATGGGCCCATTTTTCGGCATACTCTTCAGACACCTCTTGAGTTTCAATATTTATATCACTAAATCCGGCTTGCTCTAAGTACATTTTTAGTTCTTCAACTGAAGAAGCTCCGGAAACTCAGCCACAATAAAGTTTTTCATCTTGCTTCATTTCCTCTGTGAGATCTTTAATTAGAACGACATCGGAAATGGCTAATCTGCCGCCTTTTTTTAACACTCTATAGGCCTCATTATATACCCTTTGTTTATTAGGGGATAAGTTGATAACACAATTGGAAATAATGACGTCGGCACTGTTATCGGCCACAGGAAGATTTTCAATTTCGCCTAAGCGGAAATCAACATTCCGATACATCTGCTGCCTAGATATGGATCGCGCCTTACTTACCATTTCCGGCGTCATATCTATCCCGATTACGTATCCCTTGGGCCCTACCTTTTCTGCGGCCAAGAAACAATCAAAGCCCCCGCCGGATCCCAGGTCAATTACGACTTCACCTTCTTTGATATTTGCAATTAGTTGAGGATTTCCACAACCTAATCCCATGTTGGCCCCTTCCGGCGCCTTTTTTATTTCCTCGTCAGAATACCCGATCTTATTGGATATTGTTTGAACGGAACTTTCCAAGTTTATCGTACTGCTGCCGCAACACCCTGTGCTGCAACAGCCCTGATCACTCCCCGTGTCAACAGCTATTTTGCCATAGCTTTCACGAACTACATTTCTTATATCCCTTTTATCCGCATTGCTCATTTTCATCGTCCCCCCATTTTTGATCCTTATTTATCCCCTGGCAGATACAATTATCTTTGGGCGAAGTCAAGGTTGTAAGGAATTGTTGCAACTCATCGATCTTTTTCTTGTTAATGGTATAAAACATCCATTTTCCTTCTTTGCGTCCTTTTACAAGTTCACACTGTTGTAAAATTTTCATATGATGGGACACCGTGGGTTGGGTTAAATTTAAACCATCCATAATTTTACAAGCACATAACTCGCCACATGAGAGCATATCTAAAATTAATAGCCTGCTTTTATCGCCTAAGGCCTTGATCATTTCGATCTTTTCGTCCATTGTAACCACCTTTATGACTAGATAATTTTAAACCTGCCTAATATTTCAGCACCTCACATAGACGTTCATCTATGTTTCTATTATAGTATAATCTCCTAACAGAAGCAATAAAAAACTCATAATATTTTCTTTACAGATAAAAGATTATGATTTATACTATACATATACCCCCTTGGGGTATGTATGGAAATTTCTAAGCTGTGCAAAATTTTCTTTACCAGCACTTGAGGAGGGTATTAAATGAGCAAATCAAATTATTACATCAAAACCAACCGCAGCTTCACCAACCTGCGCCGGTCTGCCTGGATTTTTACCTTGTTGGTGGCCGTCGGCGGACTCTGGGAACCAAAATTAGGCCTTTTTGTTTTTCTAATTATGGCGAGTCTCCTTGTCAGTGCCTTTTTTAACGGGAGGTATTGGTGCGGCAATGTTTGCCCTCACGGCAGCTTATTTGATAATCTGCTCCTGCCCTTAAGCCGCAACCGGCAAATACCTCATGTATTGAAATCTAAATGGTTTATCGGCGGATTTTTCATCTTTTTTATGTTTAATTTTACCCGTAAGCTCCTGCAAGCCTTTTCCTTCTGGGGCAATTATGATTTCCTGGACAAATTAGGCTTCGTCATGGTAGGAACCTACTTAGTGGTATTAATAATCGGAGGCACCCTGGCGCTCTTGGTTACTCCCCGCACCTGGTGTCAATTTTGTCCTATGGGTACCATGCAAAAAGGATCCCATGCCCTGGGTAAATCTCTTGGTGTGGCCAAAAAAACAGAAAAAAAGATTGCCATTTCCGACCAGGAGAAATGCCGCCAATGTGGCAAATGCTCCCGGGTATGCCCTTTCCAATTGACGCCTTATTTGGAATTTGCCCCGCACAACCAATTTGATAATATTAATTGCATAAAGTGTGGCACCTGTGTCAATAATTGCCCGGCAAAAATTTTATCACTGGAAAAGGAAAAACCTATTCAAGGGCTGCCTACAAATGAAGCACAGCATGAACAGTACTGTTCTTCTTAAGATTGATCGTATATAACGGAGGTTTGCCATATTGCTGTAACCATCTATTCTTGTGACAGTTAATTATCGGCAAAATTCAGGCCGTTTAGAAGCTGCTCTACCAAGAAAAGTGATTCCACCCTCTTTCGAAAATTTTACAAGCAATGCATCTGTTTTATATTTTTAGGATTTCATGATCTCAGGAATTTTTTCTTTTAATTGATCCAGGGTGACATCTTTTAAGGTGATGGTTTTTAGCTCTCCCTTATTTCCCCCCAGGAGAATCTCCCTTTTGGTTAAGAGGAGCCGAGCAGAAACGTACTGGTGAAAGCCCCGGATCTTTTGACCCAGTTTCCAGGTATTTTCTTCGTCGTCTCTACGGCTCAAGATCTGTATCGCACCGGCACTTCCTCCTATCAACACCTCATCATGGGATAAGAGCAAAAAACGGGAAATATAACGGTCAAAACCGGTGATTTCCTGAAGAATCTCGTAAGAAGCACCGGTTTTACGACCCAGGATGATTATGGTTCCGCTGCTTCCTCCCAGGAGCACCTGACCCTCAGGTAGGAGCAAAGCAGCGGTAATATCTCCGATCTTCCCGCTAATGGTTTCTTGCACCTGCCACTGATCATTAAGATCGGGATGGTGCGTGAGAATTTTTATTTCTCCTTTGTAACCGGCCAGGAAGATCTTACCTTCCGGCAGTAAGAGAGATACTTTGGCAACGAGCTCCAGGGTTTGCTGAATGCGCCATTCATTGCTTGAAGCCTCGTAACGGATAATTTCTACCTGGCCTCGGATGCCCCCGACCAAAACATCGCCATTAGGCAAGAGGAGCAAGTTTTCTACGTAGTGGTCGATGCCCGAAATATTTTGTTTGATAACCCAACGACCTTGTTGCTGGGGGTCAGGACCCAGCACTTTTAATTCGCCGGCAACGCCCCCCACCACCACATCACCCCCAGGCACCAGGAGGGCGGCATGGACATAATTATCAAATCCGGTAATGGTTTGCTGCACCCTCCACTGAGGTTTATCTACAGAAGGGGGGAGGAGAATTTTCACACCTGCTTCACTACCGGCCAGGAGAACCTGCCCGGTAGGGAGTAATAGCAAGTCGCGGATATAGTCTTCAAAGCCCCGGATTTCCTGATCCACTTCCCATAATCCTTTAATCAGACGGGGATAACGTGCCTCAAAAACAGGCAATAATTGCCTTAGAATCCGGTCTTGTTCCTCCTCCACCGCCCTCATTTTTTCTTCAAAATCAGGAGGCAGATAACCGGTATCATTTAACTGCCCAAAAAGCATTTCCACCTCCCTCATTAGGTCCTCGAAATTGATTATCGTCTCTTTTAATCCTTGATCATCCATACGATCAACTCCTAACGCCCATGTCCTTTAAGGCATTTTTTAAGGTCATGGTTAACTTACCGGGTAAACTCTTTAAATCATGGCCAATGTCTATGCCCAGGTGCAGGCCGGGGATGCTGTTATTCCAAATCTCATGGAAAAGATGACTTTCCGTTTCACTAACTTTGCCGATTTGAAAACCAAACACGTAAATGCCTTTTTCGATTAATTGCCGGATGCGCGCCGCCGTTTCGGGAGGATTATCCGGTTCTCCGTCTGTGATTTCGAAAATAAATTTTTTTAATTTTTGATTCTTCAGCATCAGATGATCCTGCCTGCTTAAAGAATTTAAGATATCCGCCAAGGCCAGAGCATCGTTGGTGCCCCCCATATTACCTTTAATTGCCGTCACGGAATTGATGATGTCCGCTTCATTTTTTTGAAAGCGCTTGTTTTTTTCAAACTCCTTAACCTTTTGAAATTTCGTGCCAAATAAATAGACTTCCGAATAAACCTTTAGCTTGTTATTGATTTGATTGCGGGTTTCATCAAGGTAAACATTAAAATCTTTGATCGACAACATGGTTAAACAGGCCGCTTGCTTGGCAGCGATAATTTTGTTTTCTTCCATGGATCGGGAACAATCAATTAAAAAGGAGACTTGAATGGTTTCCGGTTTTTCAATGGCACTGGGCTTAAACTCCAGTTCATCAAAAATCAAAGGATGATAGCGGGTACCTTTCAGCTGATTTTCAATGATATTGGGGTATTCTGCGACAAAGCTGTCCACATTCAATCTGCCCCGACTTTTTTTGTCCAAGATAATATTGTCGTATTCAATGGACCTTTCTACTAATTCTTTCCAAAATATCCTCATGTTGTTACGATAATCAGTGATACTGGCTCTGATCCCCTCATAATCTGTTCGTTCCAGGGAGGCAATCCCATGTTTTTGATCAAACTCAGTCTGCATGTGCCGGCGGTTATGGGCATTTCTTTCTTCAGGGCTCATGGTGTTATACTTATCTTGTTTGGCAAATTCCTCCAAGATATTTTTTATCTGTTTTTGCGAGATGACCTCTGCTTCAGGATCCGTCCTCGGACTGCCGTGAAAGGGATTAAACTCTTCTTTTTGAGCCTTGTTTTCATCGGGTGCTGCGTCAAGCCGGGGATCCTGACCCTTGGACCGGTCGCGCAAATAGGTTTTACCTCGAGGTGTACCCGGTGCCGGGATCATCGCCTGAAAAGGCCGGGTACGCAGTTCTTCATATAATAAATCCAAATACATCGGCTGGATAATATGGCGCACAATCTGGTAACGCTTTTCAGGGTCGATTAATTTGCCGACCTGGGGTGTTAAACTTTCTTTAACAACCTCTTTTAAATCCCGCCCCAGGAATTTCTTATTGATCAGGGTCAAAACCTGAGGATGCACCGGGATGGCGTCAGCGGAACCTTTTTTAAGTTCAGATATAAACAGGTAATAGATTAACTGCTGGTGTTTGGGATGGAGCTTCAAGTTCTCCTCTTTAAAGCCAAGTTTATAATATAAACCGGCCACATGGCCGTAGCCTTCAGCGGTGGCATAATAAGGGCTGCGCTTACGGACCAGCTCGTTAACGTAAATATCGTCAAAAATATTGTACAAAGTATATAATTTCTGATAGGCATAATCATTGATTATTGCTTGGTCCGGTAGAGGTTCACCCTGACTTTTTTCTCCCAGGATGTGCCGCATCAAAGCACCGACCTTGATTGCTTCTTGCTCCAAGCGGTCAAAATGCTTTAAATAAGCCAAAGGATTCTTGCGCATATCAATGAAATGGCCCAGTTCGTGATAAAAGGCAAACTTTATTTCCTCAACAGAATAACCCTTTTCGATAAACCACAGGGCTGGAACTTCAATCCTATTCTCTGTTGGATCGTAAGAAAAATACTTGGCCTCCGCCGATGCTTGATAAAAAATAGACGCATCGCCGGCGAAGGTCACCAAATCACGGCTTTCCCGGCGGATCATCTCGCGTACCTGGGACAAGGCTTGGCGCACCCGCTCTTTTTTAAGTAGTTCCTGCTTAATTTCTTCCTTTTTAATTTGCTCTTGTTCCCTCTGAGGTTTATTTATTTGATTCATTTTCTTCTTCCTTTGCCTGCCTTTTGGTGCCGAGATCAGGCTTTTTTAAGAGGTCAGCTGATCTCCCGGTCTATTTTTTCCAAAACTTGTGCCGTTAAATGCAGTTGATCCATCTTACCTGCCAAATCGGCATACTTGTCCAAAGCAATTTTTTCCCCGGACAGTTCATCAAAGGTTACCTCAGGATAAATTTGCCGGGGAGGTGCGGCTCCATATAAGATCTGCACCATTTCCCGAGGTGTTTTAATTTCCTCCGGTTTACTGCGATATTGATATTTTCGTGCTCTGATTTCATCAAACCCGGTTAAGGCCGAGCCCACAGGTTTCACCTGCACATTCCATCCTTCGCTCTTTTGGAAAAAGCCAAAACGTAAAGCCTGGGAGAAAATATAGCTTTGATCATCGGCATTGGTAATACCGGACAAAAACCCCTCCCACAAGGCTTTATCCAAGTCTTGTTCCTGACCGGCATTCCATTGCTTTAAGACACGCAGCACGTTGCGGATGGACAAAACGGATCGCTCCAAGCGCGGCTCCAGAGTATCACCGGAAGGTGTGTTAAAAGCTTGACTGTCTTTCCATTTGCCGGAGAAAACGTCCTGGGTCGTACGCGCCAGCTGGGCTAATTTAAACAGCTTATCGATGGATTTATCAATTTCCGGCAGTTTTAAAGCCCCGGATGTATCTGCCAAAACAGCAATCATAATATGGAAAAGTTCATTTTCTACCGGGTCTGTCTGATTATCCCAGTTACCCTCATCAGATTGGGGTAAATAATCATATTCAAAAATATCCAAGCGAGAGGCGAAAGCCTCATTAAATTCATGAGTGCCGCTGTATCCAACAAAATTACTGCTGAGGTTTCCTGTCCCGATAATGGAAAAACCATCGGCAATAACAATGCGATCACCGCCGGGAATATAGGTGGTCTGACCCGGTTGGCTTTGGATCACGTCATTTAAGGAGATTAAAACAGCATTGGGGATCGTATTGATCTCGTCAATAATGACCGGCTTACCCTCTTTGGCCCCGCGGCAGATTTCTTTTTCGATTTTTTCGATTTCTGTACCGAAAGCCTGATTTTTCAATTTATACAGTTCCAGGATCTTCCGTGCGGCCAATTGTTCTGCTTTCTGGCGTTTTTGCCCCGGCATTTTCTTTAAAGCCGGGGAATTTTTCTCTTTCCAGACCTGATATTCTCGATTAATATCATCCATAAGCTCCAGAACAGGTTTATTGTTATATTGGGTTAATTTTAAGCTTTTCTCAATAAACAAATCCTGAATCGTGGTGTTTCTGGATCCGGAGATAAACAAGGGAGCAAACTTTTCTACGGCTTCCGGATCTCCGTTTTCAAAAGCTTGGTTATAAAGCTGCACCAGCCGGTGATAGACATTACCGTATTTATTGATTTTTTCTTCCTTAGATTTATTTTGATTGTTTTGCAACCACTTGACAAAAAACTTGTCCGTTTCCTGGACAGCATGTTTATGAATCATATATTCCCGGGCGGTGACAATGGCCAACTCAGTCTTACCGCCCCCCAGATGCCCGTGGATAAAAGTTGCTTGCCCCTCGTTCATATTGGCGAGCATTCTTTCTTTACATATCTGCACATGGGCGGTCTGCACCAAATTCCCCTTTTGCACTTCTCGGATATGATTTCGATATTCCAGGGCATGAAGAGCAAAATAGGCATCAGGATTCATATTTTTAAGTTCCCGGCGCTGCTGTTCTATTTCCTGGATCTCCTGCACCAAGCTATTGGTCGGTTCCCCCCTGAGATTCAAAACTCGGGGATATTTGTGCAAAATCAGTTTGCGCTCTTTATCCAGCATGATTTTGGAAAAAGCCAGTTTATTTTTTAACTTTTTATCGGCGCGCACCGCCACCAGCATATTTCGTAAAATCATCTTTTTTAGTTTTTCCGCCCTGGGATCATGATCGACTTTTTCTTCCTCTGCCCCCTGAATCTTGGTATCCGGGCCGTCTTCTTCCAGGTAGAGAGCACGCAGAAGATCCATGGCTTCACGCTCTGCAGGATTTTTGATTGTGGCGAGATAATTAATGGATTTTCTAACTAGTTTTGACTCCAAATTTCTTTTATTGTCAGCCTCAATCTGAGCTTCAACATTTTGCCAGGCTGCCAGTTCATGTGAACCTAAAGCGCTTTGATAAATCGACTTACTATTCATCTTTTTCCCCCATATTTTTTTATCATTAATATTTAGATTTATTATAATGATGTGGACGGACGACCTCAATAAATCTTTTTACACTTTAAAATATGACACAATAAAAGAGTTCAAATATAACTTCGCTAAAAAAGATCAATACCCTGCCTCAAGGGCAAAATATTGATCTTTAAATGTCTCTTAAAGTTGGTTATGCTATTCTTTTGAGCCAATTTTTCTCGCGCCCATGAGGCTATTATCCCTTGATCAGTCCTCCATGGTGCTCAAATCCCCTGTAGGCAGCTTTAGCTCCCAGGCCTTCAGTACCCGTCGCATTATTTTCCCGCTTCTCGTCTTGGGCAGTTTATCAATAAATTGGATTTCTCGGGGAGCTGCATGAGCAGACAAACTTTTTTTCACGAACAATTTAATCTCTTCTTCTAATTCCTTACTTGCTGTGAAGCCCTCGGCTAAGGCAATAAAAGCTTTGATAATTTCCCCGCGTAGAGGATCGGGTTTGCCGATCACCCCGGCCTCGGCGACGGCGGGATGCTCTAATAGGGCGCTTTCCACTTCAAAGGGGCCGACTCTTTCTCCAGCGCTCATAATCACATCATCGATTCTGCCTTGAAACCAAAAATAGCCATCTTCATCCACATAAGAAGAATCTCCTGAAACATACCAATCTCCCGGCATAAAATAAGATGCAAATTTTCCCGGGTTGTTCCAGATGGTGTGCATCATTGAGGGCCACCCTTTTTTAATGGCTAGATTCCCCATTTGATTGGGGCCCAAGATCTTGCCCCGGTCATCGACGATGGCGGCGGTAATCCCGGGAATAGGTTTTCCCATAGAACCGGGTTTAATGTCCATGGATGGGTAGTTACAAATCATTTGCGTCCCTGTTTCTGTCATAAACCAGGTATCGTGGATCCTTTTGCCAAAGACTTTCATGCCCCATTTTATCACTTCCGGGTTTAAAGGCTCGCCCACACTTAAGATATGTCTCAGAGAAGATAAGTCGAATTCTTTGACCAGCTCATTGCCCGCATTCATCAACATGCGAAAAGCCGTCGGTGCACTATACCAGACAGTTATTTGATATTTTTCTATGGTTTCGTACCATTTTTCCGGATTAAACCGGCCCCCGATAACAATATTAGTCGTCCCTGTCAGCCACGGTCCAAAAATACCGTAGGTGGTCCCTGTCACCCAGCCCGGATCGGCAGTACACCAGAAAGTATCCGTTTCTTGCAGATCCAAGACCCATTTCGTCGTCTGATAATGCTGGATCATGGCATTATGTACGTGTAAGACGCCCTTGGGTTTCCCGGTGGAGCCGGAAGTATAATGTAACAGCATCCCGTCCCACCGTTCCATCCACTCCAAATCCAGTTCTTCGCTCATGCTGTCAATATGCTGGGCGCAGTCAATCAAGGGCCCCTCTTCCTTGGCCTTCTCACCGATAAGGACAATATGCTTTAATTCCGGTAATTGACCCAACGGAACCCGATGGGCTAATTCCGGCGTGGTGATTAAAACTTTCGCACCACTGTCCTCCAAACGATCACGCACCGCCCCTTCCATAAAGGCTTCAAAGAGGGGACCTACAATCGCCCCGATTTTGATGGCTCCTAACAAAGCAAAATACAGTTCCGGCATGCGCGGCATAAAGATAAAGACCCGATCACCTTTTGCCACCTGGGCGCGGTTTTTTAAAAGATTGCCGTACTTATTGGACAACCTTTTCATCTCCGCAAAAGTGTATCTTTCTTCACGGTTATGATCCCTATAGATTAAAGCAGTTTTATTCTTATGTTCAGATTCAGCATGACGGTCAATGGCTTCGTAAGCGATATTTATCTTCCCTGTTTGGTCCCAAGAAAAATTCTTCTCGACGCCTTGCCAAGTGAAATTTTGGCACGCTTGCTCATAATCCTCCAAATTATAATTGCCCGGCACAACCCTTAGAAGCTCATTATTCATCATAATTACCCCTTTACCTTTTTCTAAAATACGATTATTATATTTTAAAAGGTATTTTCATACTATTATATTATATTCTTTTATTTTTATATAATAGAATATTCTGATAACGAAAAGTTAAATGGGGTTATGATATGAATCACATCAAAACATATTCTTCCCTTAATCTATGCACCAAGTTGGGAAATTTGGTCATTGAAGGACCTGTGGACTATGAAAAATTAAAAAAGTATACTTTTCACTCCGGATTAACAGCTTTTCGCAAACCACAAGAACAATTTGCCGCAATTTTAGAAATCGCTCAATTACCCGAGGGCAGGATCATTATCGTACGAGATCAGGAGACCATTGTCGGTTATGCCACCTTTTATTTCCTGATCCTTGGAAAGATGGTCCGAAGAAAACATGGATAATTTGTTGGAGCTAGGCGCCATCGAGGTTGCTCCGGAATACAGAAATCTCTCCTTAAGCAAAAAAATTCTTGAGGTTGCCATGATGGATGATCATATGAATGATTATATTGTCATGACCACAGAGTATTATTGGCATTGGGATTTAAAAGGCACCGGATTAAATGTTTGGCAATATCGGGAACTAATGGAGAAGACCATGTCGGCAGGAGGGCTGGAATGGTATGCCACAGATGATGAGGAGATTACCTCTCATCCCGCCAACTGTCTCATGGCCCGTATTGGCAGCCGTATTGACTTGGAAGCGATCAAAAAATTTGATCGCTTGCGCTTTAAATATAAATATCGCTATTAGGGGGGTAAAAAGATGATCGTTGAGGAAATTATGAAAACAGATTTAAAAACGGTCTTGGCCGATACCACCATCTATGATGCGGTGCGCATCATGAAAACCCACAATCTGCGGCACCTGCCGGTAGTAGATGAATCCTATCATCTTATCGGAATTATTTCTGACCGCGATCTCAGAGATGCAGGTGTTGATGTCTTTCATATTGAGGACAAGAATCAACTGCAAAATCCGGTGGCAACCGTCATGAGTACCAATTTGATTACAGGTACCCCTCTTGATTTTATTGAAGAAGCAGCCGCATTATTATATGAATTTAAAATTGGCTGTTTGCCTATTGTCCTTAATAAAAAACTAGTCGGCATCATTACCGGAACAGATATTTTGAATACTTTCGTGCGCATCACCGGTTCCCACAAGCCAAGCTCCCGCATCGAGTTAAGGATCCCCAACCGACCCGGTATTCTCTGCCCGATCACCTATATTTTTCAAAAAAGACGCCTTAATATCATCAGTATTCTCTTATATCCCGCCGAAGATGAAAAACATGATCGCTTGGTGATCAGGGTTCAGGTCATGAATACCGATGCTGTGGTCAAGGAATTAAAAGAGGAAGGTTTTGATGTCTTATGGCCCCAAACCCTGTAAAGAAAGAGGCCGTTTTTTTGTATTCAAAGGATTGTCTGCTTTATCAATTTAGCCCGCATCATCCCTTTAATCCCCTGCGGACAAAAATAACCCTTGAGCTTTTGCAATCTATGAACGCCCTTGATGACCGGTGCCTCTTAACGCCCAAGCCCGCCCGGGAAGAAGATCTTCTTTTGTGTCATCGCAAAGATTACGTGGCATTCGTCAAAACCATGGAAGGTTTGGCCGATAACAATACCAGCACCTCCCTAGACGAAGAATTGATCCAAAATTATGGCATCGGTACTGAAGACATGCCCCTCTTTAAAAACATGCACCGCGCAGGTCTCATGGTGGTAGGGGCGACCTTAGACGCCATCGATCAGGTCATGCAAGGCAAAGCAAGACACGCCTTAAACCTGATGGGGGGCTTACATCATGCTCTGGCCGGAAAAGGATCCGGTTTTTGCATTTATAATGATATTGTCATCGGCATTAAACATATTTTGAACCATTACGGTAAAAAAGTATTATATATAGATACAGATGCCCATCATGGAGATGGGGTGCAATGGGCTTTTTATGACGAACCCAGAGTTTGTACCTTGTCCTTACACGAAACAGGAAAATATTTATTTCCCGGTACGGGAGCCGTCCACGAACGAGGATCCGGCGCAGGCTATGCCTTTACGGTCAATATCCCCCTGGAGCCCTTCACAGAAGATGCTTCCTTTATTAAATGCTATCAGGAATCCTTTACCAAGGTCATGGAATATTTTAAGCCGGATATTATTATTTCACAAAATGGCGCCGATGCCCATTACCAGGATCCCCTCACGCATCTTATGTTAACCATGAAATCTTATCACCTGATACCCAAGATGGCCCATGCATTAGCCCATAAGTACTGCCAGGGAAAATGGGTCGCCCTGGGAGGAGGCGGTTACAATATTCTTCAAGTGGTACCCCGCGTCTGGGCCCTAATTTGGCTTGAAATGATCCATAATGAAAAAAAGTTGGACCTGATACCCCAAGACTGGATCGAAAAGTGGCAAAAATACAGCGCGCACATAATTCCTGATAAGTGGAGCGATCCCGCCAATCCCTATGATCCCATTCCTCGAAAAGAAGAAATCTCCTATAAGAATGAAATGAACTTAAAAAATGCCTTATATGCCATCTCCACGGAGCTGACCCACAGATTAGACCCAAGCTTTTAGATAGTGCTATTAATCTTTAGATATATGGTATATAATCTAAAATATATTGAAAGCCCTCTCAAGTAACATTGCTTGAAAAATACATATATCTATATATTAGATCTTCGTTAAAATTTAGGAGAATTGTGCTGTATGGAGTATTCTGTTATTAATCTGCTCTGGGTGGTCATCCCCTCATTATTGGCCGCTTTTATCCATAGTCTTACCGGCTTTGGTTTCGGTATTGTGCTGATGATCTTTTTACCCCTCGCCTTTTCCGTAGTGCACTCTGCCGCTTTAGCCCAATGTTTAGCACCAGTTACCACGATGATGCTTTTTTTTCGTTATCGCAAATATGTTAACCTAAAACTACTGCTCTTGCCTCTTTTATGTTATTTTCCCGTTTTCTTTGCCGCCTTATCATTGGTGATTCATATCCAGGCTGATTTTTTGAAACCTGCTTTAGGGATAACTTTTTTAGGTATGGCCGGCTACTTTATTTTTTTCTCAGATAAATTCACCCTGCAGGCAAATGTGCCTACGGCCCTGATTTGTACCGCCCTTAACGGAATCGTCGATGCTTTTTTTGCCATCGGTGGTCCTTTTATCGTGGTCTATTTTTTGGCTGTAACCAAGACAAAAGAAGAGTATCTGGGTACCATTCAGGCCTACTTTATGGTCTGTACCCTCTATGGGGTGATCATACGTATCCTCAAGCACCAGATTACTCTTTCGATGGTTCCTTTAATCGCCGGCGGCATCATGGCCTTGCTTATCGGTATTTTTCTGGGCGGTATGGTGATGAAAAATATTGATGCTCATTTGATGAAAAAAATAGTTTATGGTTTTATCGGCATTGCCGGCATTATCACATTTATGTCAAGTCTGCCCACCTTGTTTGTCATCTTGACACCTTAATCTCAGATTTCTCTTTTTGCTTACTTTCCTTAAGAAATAATAGGGCGGCAATAACACCCAGGATTCCGGCTATGATTAAGGGTAATGTCCCCGCACCCAATTTCCTCCGCTACTTTCAATCACTGTTCCTATTATGGCAGGTGTAATAAAGTTGGATACGTTCTGTCCTAAAATTAATATCCCGATAGCGATGCCGATGGTCTCAGGTGATGGGGCTGTTTCCGGAGCAACGGTAAAAGCTATGGCGGGAAACATGGCCGCCACCAAACCAAAAATAATCATATAGGGAGTAACCATTCCCGGTGTGGATAGGGAAAAGATAAAGCTCATCAGGATTGCCGTACTCACCATACTGATTAACAAAAGGTAGGCGCGATTTCTAAATTTGGTCAGTACAATACCCATCAAAAGTCCTCCAATAATATTGCCCAGGGTAAAATACTGACACGGAATTGGCGGTGGCACCATCCATATGTAATTTTTCCACCAGAAAAGTAGGTGCAAAGGTAATCAAAGAGTTGGTGCCAAAGGCAAAGCTTACGAAGCATATGGCGATCAACCAGGAAGGAAAGGATTTTAACCCCTCCATCATGGAGGACCGCGCTTTCTTTTCCTCCGCATTTTCCCCGCGCTCTTCTTCCGGTAGCTGTACACCCCAACCAAATAACACCATCATCGCGGCAAATAATGATGCTGCCAGCCACCAAACACCCCGCCAGCCAAAGGTGGGCAAAATCAAATTACTTAAATTAAATACACAAAAAATACCCAGCGGTACCCAAATAGACCAGATGGACATAGGTAAGCCCAGTTTTCTCGGGGGAAACCAGGCAGCAATTATCGCCGGAGCGATGATCCCGATAAAACCGTACCCGATACCTTCAATTAACCGGCTTAACAATAAAATCGTGAAGTTCGGCGCCACAGCACCGATGATATTACCAATAAGAGCAAAGGCTAAGGTATACATGCCCAGTTTTTTCGGTCCTGTCTTGATCATAATTGCCCCGGCCGGTAAGGCCAGGATTATTCCGGCCAAGCCTGACATGGACATAAGCCAGCCACCCAGAGCAATATTTGCATCCATTTCTTCAATAATATCAACCATCGCCGGAGCCACTTTAAAGTTGCCTATGGAAAATGTTACCCCGGCGCAAAATACAATTAAGGTAACCATCCATGCCTTGTTTTTCATATTCCACCTCTTTTACATTTTGAGAAAATCATCCTAACGCTGCTGTTTACTCAATTTTCAGGATGCGCGCATTAATTGCTACAACTATTGTACTTAGGGACATCAAGACGGCTCCCAGAGCAGGACTGATGATAATGCCCTGATTGATCAGCACGCCGGCTGCAAGAGGTAAGGCAATCGCGTTATAGCCGGTGGCCCAAATCAAATTTTGAATCATTTTGCGGTAAGTAGCCCGGGAAAGTTTTATCAGGTGCACAACATCCAGGGGGTTACTCTTAACCAAAATAATATCTGCCGTTTCGATGGCCACATCGGTTCCGGCTCCAATGGCAATACCTAAATCGGACTTTGCTAAAGCCGGTGCGTCATTGACCCCGTCTCCGGTCATGGCAACTCGCCCTTTTGTTTGTTGAATTTCTCCGATTTTTTCTGCCTTTTCATGGGGCAAAACCTCTGCATAAACCTGGGAAATATTTAATTGTTCTCCCACAAAAGCTGCCACGCGTAGATTGTCACCGGTCAGCATATAAGAATCAATATTCATCTCCTTAAGTCTCTGTACGGCTTCTTTTGCATCCTCTTTAATTATATCCGACAAAGCAATCATTCCCAGGAGCTCTCTTTCTGCTAAAACAAAAATAACCGTTTTCCCTTGCTTGGCTAATTGATCGTAATCATCTTCATTAAAGGGAATTTGCTCCGCTCTTAAATAAGCTGGGCCGACAATCATCATTTTTTGGCCGTCAATATTTCCCTGTAGACCCAGGCCGGTAATATTTTGATAATGAACAACTTCTTTTCGCTTTAGGTGCCGTTTTTTCCCTTCCTTGACAATCCCTTGGGCAATGGGGTGTTCCGAGTGATATTCCAAGGCATAAACAATTTCCAAGAGTTCATCTGGGGTAAGGGATTCGGCACGAATATCAGTAATGCCGAATTCCCCTTCCGTTAAGGTCCCGGTTTTGTCAAAGACAACGGTATTGATCCTGCGGGCATTTTCAAAAGCGACCCGATTTCTGATTAACAATCCCTTTTGCGCTCCAATACCGGCAGACACTGCTGTAACCAGGGGGATGGCTAAGCCCAAAGCATGGGGGCAGGAGATAATAATCACGGTAACCGCTCTTTCCATGGCATAGCCCATATCACCGCTGAAAGCCAGCCAGGCGAAAAAAGTAATCGTGCCTGCAGAAACAGCGATATAAAATAGCCATCCGGCGGCTTTATCCGCTAAGCCCTGGGTTTTTGACTTGGATTTTTGTGCCTCCTGCACCAGTTGAATCACCTGGGACAAAAAAGTTTCCTGCCCCACTTTATTCACAGAAAATTTTAGGATCCCTTCCCCGTTGATCGAGCCTCCGATCACCTTATCTCCCGGAGCTTTTTCCACGGGAACAGATTCTCCGGTAATCATCGACTCGTTTACCGATGAAATACCGTCAAAAACCAGTCCGTCCACCGGGATTTTTTCCCCGGGTTTTACTAAAATCTGATCGCCGCTTTTAAGCTCTGCAAGAGGAACATCACTTAGCGCGCCATCTTTCCTTATCAAATGCGCTTCTTCGGGCATAAGTTTCACTAATTCTGCCAAGGAGCGGGAAGCGCCCTGGACGGATTTCATTTCAATCCAATGACCCAGTAACATAATCACAATCAAAGTAGCTAATTCCCAAAAGAACTCCATACCATTAAAAATGAGGACAGATATGGAACTATATAAATAAGCGACAATGATGGCCAAAGAGATTAAGGTCATCATCCCGGGCGTCTTTTCTTTTAATTCCGCAACTGATCCGATCAAAAAGGGCTTGCCGCCGTACCCAAAAAGAATCGTGGACAGTAAAAACAAAATATAATGATCCCCGGCAAAAGTAAAATCCATACCCAAAAACATTTGAATCATGGGAGACAAAAAAAGAATAGGCACCATAAACACCAAGGAGACAAAAAATCTGACTTTAAAATCGTCCACCATGGCAGCGTGATCATGATCACTGTGGGATTCATGAGATTCATGAGATTCATGAGATTCATGAAGCTCCGGGGAAATATGTTCATGATGGGGCTTTAACACACCCTGATCCTGATCTTTTTGGTGTTGATCAGGGGATTCATGTTCCGCTGCTCCTTTGTGCGGCATCTGGGTATGATCATGATGCTCCTGTTTCATTCCTTCCATGTTGCACCTCCCTATTCATTAAATATCGGGTGGGTTAAGAAACCAGATGGGACGTGGCCAGTTTTTTTAATTTTTCTGCCAGGTACATACCCAGTCCAATCAGGCTTTCAATGTGCAGCAGATGGGCAATAGAAGGGTCGAAAAGCATCGTGGCATTAGCCCGGACTTCCTCATCCCCTTCCCATAGTACGACACATAAAGGGATTTCGGGAAATGCCTGAAATCTCATCGCTACGCTGCCCATGGATTCGCGCACACCTCCTAATGCTGCCCCGGCGTTTAATAATTTCTCTGGCGCCTCGCCAAAGGTGTTGATGAGAAGCTCAAGTGAATTTTTTTGGAAGGCTGGATAAAAAAGTGCCCCTCCGTGGGGGATTTCTTTCAGGGAAACCCATCTGTGATCCGGTTTAGGAGATATTTCCGAAAAGGTCAGATAATTAAGGATGATAATGGAGGCCATAATTTCAGGGGCTTGTCCGTCAGATTTCCGTATAATGGTTTCATGGTCGCAATCCAAAATATATTCCGCATTAAAAAAGGTCAGGCTAAACTGGCGGGTTTTTTTGCAATATGATGCAGAGCGCCGCGCAGTAATTTCTTCAGGTACCATCTTTTTTAAATCCTGCCAACCCTTATCGTAGGCGATACGGTAATTCGTTTCCATGGGCATCACTCCAAAATTTCGGTTTTCCTACCCTTATGAAGGAGTTCTGCACACAACCGGCTTTTCCTTCAAGCCGGGGAAGATATTATTGATCAGAGATACCCGCAATAGGCCTAATTACTCTGCAGGGGTTACCCACAGCAATGACATTATCGGGGATATCCTTCGTAACGACACTGCCCGCTCCTATGGTCACGTTATTTCCGATTTTCACCCCCGGGCAAATGATTGCTCCACCGCCAACCCACACATTATTTCCAATCATGATTGATTTCGCATATTCTTTGCCCGTCAATCTTTCCCCTGGGTTAGTAGGGTGGGCAGCAGTGTATATTTGCACCTTAGGCGCTAAAAGTACATTATCTCCGATCATTACTTTGTTCACGTCCAAGATCACACACCCAAAGTTCGCATAAAAATTATCACCGACCTCAATGTTATAACCATAATCACAATTAAACGGCGTTTCAATATCAAAGGTACCTTTGGCAACAATCAATTTTTTTAAAATTTCTTGTCTTTTTTCTTTTTCACTGGGCCTGGTATGATTAAACTCAAAAATTAGGTTTTGGGCGTATTCCCTTTCTTTAACTAAAACTTGATCACTTGCATCATAAAGAGCTCCGGCGAGCATTTTTTCCTTTTCCCTTTGCACAATCTTTTCCTCCTCAGTTCATTAGATTAATTAAATTCAATTTTTCCTCAAAATAGTATCCTTACTCTAAAAAAACCATGAAATAGTACCGGGATTAAGATCCCACGTACTAACCTTCATGGTTAATATCATCATTATTGATTGTATTAAACTCTTCTTTTTTTTCTTTGATAAATTTCCTGGCATTCTTCATGCCGCTCACACCTTTAAACAATAAGCGACACCCTCTTTTATCTACATATGTTCCAACTCTTCTTTTTGTATGTTGTAAATGTCAACACAATTAATCACTGTGTCCAAAATATTAAGTAGGTGTTCCTTATGTTGTGTTAACAAACCCACAAGGGGGACATTGTTTGATAAATGAGTACCAACAAAAAGACAATTCCCCACATGTAAGTTTCTTAAGAATAATTGTTCTTCCAATAAAATTTCCCCGGCGTTAATTCTACAAAGGAACCATTTTCAATTTCTTTGTAAAGTACAGTTCCTGGCCATGCTGTTAATGTCATTACTCTGATTGTCTTAGGATGAATTTTGTTATACAACTCGGCAGTTTTTATAGCATGCTCCTGCCAGAATGCTTTTCCACCCAGTCCTAATATGGAACTAAGGGAGTAAGGAATGCCCACATGATCAAGTGTATGAAACGCGCTCAGCATATCCTCTATCGTTTCACCTTTATGACAATTTTTCAGAATTCTGGCGCTACCCGATTCTACGCCAATATAGAGATCACCTAAGCCTAAGCTTCTTAATTCCAGTAACTCTTCCTTTGGTTTTTCTGTTTACATCGTCTGCCCGGGCATACATACTTATTTTTTGAATTTCAGGCAGGTATTGATGGATCATGCCAAAAATTCGTTTCAAAAATGCCGTTTTTAGTATAAGAGCATTTGCCCCCACCAAAAACACTGACTTTCTCTCTAATCTCAATTCGCTTAAATCCATGATTTCCTTTTCTATGCTCTCCATTGGTACCGTGGAAAATTTCACCAACTGGTTTTGGCAAAAAGTACATTTTCCATGGGTACATCCTTTCGTCACTTCCACCAATAAGCTGTTTGCTTCCAATGGAGGACGATAGTATAATTGTTCCTGGTTTTCCATAATCCCATTCTCCTTTTTCATCTGACCCCCGTATTCCCGGACCTAGTATCGGGCTTCTTCCCCATTCCTCTGACTCCTTTATCCCTGGGTAATTCATATAATGTTGCGCCCTACCAGGAAAAAATAAGTGGTGATTAGGTTTCAATTGCCAAATCACCACTTAAAGAGTTGGAGAAATCCATCTCGACCACCAATGACTATGACCTACTACATTTAGCTTTCAAGTTTCAACTTATCCAATGCTTCACGCGTTAAATCTAATCGAAATTCTTTTTCCTGTTCCAACGGAAGGGAAGGATCTCCAAGGGGATGAATGATGCTTGGAGAGAAACACAGACGCTTAATACCGACGGATATTGCCACAACACCCATATTTGTGATCTGAACTACCGGATAGCCGCTGGTTTCCAGTTCTTTTGCTATTGTTGCACCGCAACGAGTACTGGTACCTCAGGTTGATGTGAGAACAATGGCATCAACTCCCGAATTTTTCAGGTGGGCAATGATCTCTTTCGCAATTTTTTTGCCGTTTTCAGTAGATCCGCCCAGACCGGTCGTAGACATAAATTCATCATATATTTTCCCTATATAACCCTGTTCCTCCAATTTGCGCATTGCATCCAGGGGAATAAGACGATCTGGATCATCTACAACGTATTTACCGTCATATCCGGGATGATTGACGATCCAGTCTCCGCCTTTGAGATCGTTCTGTTCCTTTAAGGAATAGGAAGCAAAACGATCTGCATTAAAGGCAGGCATTTTATCCGGATTGCCTGTTGGATAAAGGCCGCCGTCGGTAATCATGGCAATGGTTGCTTTGGATAAATTCTTAATGGGTTCAGCAAATTTAATATCCATATCTGCATTAACCGGTACTTCTGTTTGATAAGGACGGCCGTAAAACCGATCAAGTGCAATATCAACCAGTCGTTTTGCCCCGTTATACTCTGCCCGGACACAGCGCATAATGTTGCGCCTGATGTAGCCCTCAGCTTCCGGACTTCCGATTTCCTCATGATTCACTAATTTGGTCGCCAGCTTCGCGATATTCTCCAGATCTGATTTCATCGTGCGAGCATTCATTCCTGTTTCCACGATAAACAAATACCTCTTATATATTTCCACACCGGGATTTTCCGGATACATGGCGGTAATAGCCGGAACACCTAACTTATTTTGACTGGTTACGCATACAGAACCGCAGGCAACTCCGTAGCGCCCTGCATTAAAAGCCGGCCCGGCTACAACCAAATCTGGCTTGAACTTGGCAATTTCATCTACAACTTGCTCAGTTACCTGCTCAAGTTGTTCTGCGATGTAGTTGTCACCGCAGATGATTGTTGCCACTATTTCAAATTGATCGCCTAAGCAAGACTCAAAAATTTTCCCTGGTCCAACAGCCCCTTCTTTGACTTCTATTCCCATGTCAGCAGTATCTTCACCACCGTACTGGCCAAAGAATTGGTTGATATAATGAACGACTTTAAATTTGTCAGCCATGATGTGTATCCTCCTTTTCTACAATTTTTTTAAAACTTAAAGGATGTATACATGGAAGCGCCAATCTGATTAAGCCCGCCTCGGACCATCCAGTTATTCGTTTTTACCGGCCCGTCAAGAGGAGTATCTTTAAAAGGGACATAATCGATGCATTTTCCAATGACCCGATCTATTTTAGGTAGATCTAAAGGCTGCAAACAGCCGGCAGAAATAATAACCTTGGCATTAGGTGTATTAAAAAGCAATCCCTCTTCGCTGCCCATACTGGTCGCTAAAGCTTCCGTCTGAATCATAGCCACCTGCACTCCTGCTTCCTCGCAAAGATCACATACCGTTGCACAATCAATCTGAGGATGTCCGCCGCTTTCTTTGGTGATCAGTAAAATATCGGTATCGAGAATATCTTTTGCCAGCCTGGTGGTAAAAATAGCGTTTCTAAATTTGTTTTCCATAGCGAAATGGACAGTTGCCACAATAATTCCGACAAAATTCAGATCTTTGCCATGACGACTGTAAAGTTCTTCGATAATAGGCTGATTCTGATAAAAGTAAGTTGGTGAGGAGTTGACGATCTGATCATGATTAAAGTTAATTAACGCACCATCGAGGATTTCATTGGGGTCCAATATCGTAGGAAATGCTTCCATAGCATCGCTGCCATAGAGACGATCGGTTTGAATACGTTCCAAATTACAATTATACATGACATAAGCGATGCGGGGCAGTAATTTCCCCTCCTGATCCTCGAAGTCGCCCTTGGTAAGATGATAGTCTTTAATTTCGTCAGGCACGCAGTTGATGGCGGAAGTGGCAAGAGCCTTGGCAATCTTCAGTGAAGCCTGCTTCTGTGCATCCATATAAGTATATTTGTCCACACCTTCTGCCGGTTGGGCAATCAATACTACGTGAATCATTTGAGAGAAAGCCGTATGTTCGGCAGCAGGACCTGACATATCGATCAAATGACCATTGACTTTCATCATTTCGTAGGTTTCGGTGACAACAACACCGCGCAGAAACAGAGATTTTCCTGTGCCCACCCGAACCATATCACCTAATAAACCGGGAAATGTTGCACTTTCATGATCAACTTTGACCATAGGCTGAATCACATCACCGGCACTGGCAATACGACAGCTATCGCCAGGGAAAGCCAGTTCAAGATCGACGCTTTTGAATCTGCTATCAGAAACCATTTTTAAAATTTCTTCTTTGTTGATAAATAATTTGTGGCCTTCTTACATATGTTTTATCTGCAAAACCCACATCATGAATATCAACAAACAGTTTTTGTAAACTCATGCTGCAAACACTCCTTTCAAAATTTGGCTTTTGGAATATAACCCTTAAGGTAAAAGCTTTATAGATATCGTATTAGTGTATTAACGTCTTATTGTGTATAACATGGATAACACCGATCGTAACGAGTTTTCTAACCATAGATTATTTTTTAAGATGAATTAAGGTTAGTTAATCAACCCCAGCAATTGCCAATAAGGTACGCTAACCAGCAAGCCAATAATTGTGACAACTGTGTAAGCAAAACAATATTTAATCGTTTGCTTGTAACCAATCAATTCTTCTCCTCCCGCTGATTCAAAAGCAGCAATGAACTGAATATTTTGATAATATACTACCCATGGCATAACAGAAACATAGGCCGTAATCCCTGCAATCCACGGGCTGATACCTGCGTTAAGGCAGAAGGGCGTCAGGATAACTATAAAAAGGGTAAATGCAGTCATATGATCAACAATAATCAGACGGATAACAAACATGGCAATTGCTGCCGTAAAAACAAAAAGATATGGGTTGCCCGTAACTCTTTCCATATAAGGTCCAAAAGTTTCCCCGATCCATGCTGGAATCCCTACAGTGGAAAGTACGGTAGCCAAACCCATAACTCCTCCGGCAAATGTAATCAAACCCCAATTTATTTTTGTATTATAATCCTGCGGCGATATGACTTTAAAGGCGATGAGGAGAGCACAACCGACTATAGCCGGAATAGCTGCAGGAATCTTGGTAATCGATTCCAACACCCAAAAAATCACACACAGCGCTAATATTGTTAATGTAACTTTTTCATCTCGCGACATAGGTCCAAGTTCTTCAAGCTGTTTTTTGACACTATCTTTAGGAAGAGGTGTCTCTTCATCAGGCTTATAGAGCTTAATTATTGAAAAAAAGCAGCCTATCAAAAATACGATCGCCCACGGAATCATGACCATGAACCAATATGTCCATGTAAACTGCGCCTGTACATCCGTTGGCAACAAAGCGTGAATCATATAACCAAAAAAGGATGCACTGATAAAAATTGGTCCTGTCAGAGAGAAGCCGCTATACATAGCAGAAAATAGACCGCCCATCCCCTTGGATCCTGGCTTAAACCCTAATTTCTGGCCAATTCCTGCAGCCATGGGACCAGCAATAGTAACCTTCGCCATTGTACTGGGAATTAATGGGGCAATCAATGTCCCTGACGCCATTAATGCCATAACTTGACCCTTAAAATTAGGCGGGAATACTCTCATCGCCAGTAATGCGATTCGTCCAAGTAATCCGCTCTTGGTAACAGCAGCACCAATACCAAAAACGCCGATCAGCAACCAGATTGTTTTGCCGGCAAATGCGCCAAAAGCAGTTTCAAAAGGTACGATGCCTAAAAGAAACCATGCACAGCACATTAAAAGCATGACAACAAAATTAGGCATAGGGTTAAATATCCAGTTAATAATTGCCCACATCAACAGTCCCAAAGTCCACATAGCCAGTGTTGTCAAACCTGCAGGAGGTGGGATAAATGCTATGATTACACCGATAATGATCGCTGCAATTTCACTGTAAAATTTTTTTTGAGAAATATTAAGCTTTTTGTCTTTTCGACTCTCTATAGAAGGCTCCATGATAACACTCCTTTCTATTTTGACCCTTTAGACTTTAAGAAATAAAAGTATTTCTCCTTTTTATATCTTCTCTCGTTCCTTCCCTCCTTTACTTAAAGTTTTTCTTAATCCTTCATCCACTCCTTTCTTTATTGATTAATGCTTTCACCTAGCCTCGTCAAAGCTGTCTCAAGGGTCTGCTCAAGGGTGTCTAATTTTGCCACTGTTTAACCCAAGTGCACATAAACATCGTTTCTATGATATAAGTTAAAATCAGAACCAAAAGGATAACAATTTTCTTTCGGTATCTAACCAACCACAAGTAGGTTGTGAGCATGGGATCATACGCAAGAGAAGTATTGTCCAAAAACATCTCTACATTACAGTTGTTTTCTCTTAAAGCTTTAATCGCTTATATCGCAGCTCCTCCCTTACCAATAGTTGCTATGATATTAGACTTGGCCATAACGAATTATCACCGAACTTATTATTTACCAAATGTTTACCTATAAGTAACCTTCGAGTTACTTGTAGGTAAACTATTCGCCTTTAGGGTTTTCCCCTTCTTTAAATGATATTTTATTAAATTATTTTTATAACATTAATATTTAGATAAATTTTTTTTATGTTTCACCATTTAAGAAAACTGTTTGACATGCTCAATTATGTGAAAAACACAGATAGCAAATTGTGATAAGATAAAAATTATGGGCTGTGTCATAAGCACAAGCATGTTGCTTATGACACAGCCCTTTCTAACTTGCGGATTTTAAAGTTCCTCTTGCCCCTTTTGATAAAATCACCTAATGTCCGATTACGGATGTTAATCATATTGTTAAAAAATATACACGTAAGGAAGACGAAAACTATGTCGGCAGTTGCAAAAAATGGCCCATAACAAGATTTTATAGGGCAATACCTAGGATCGGAACTTTAAAGATCCGTCTTTTTTTACATTATAGTTAATTCCAACCATTGACTCTGGCTGCTTTCACCATCTGAAAAACATTAATGGGCGGTGAATAAGCAGGAATGTCACAACCAGGCATCAGAGCAAAACCGGCAAGATCCTTTCCTTCTTCTATGGATTTTCTGCTGTCCTCCAACACTTGGTCGGGATTTCCGCTTCTGATAATCAAAGGATCCACATGACCACCCATAATATGGTTCGGGAGATGTTGAGCCGCAAATTGTAAGGGAGTCTCTATCCCAAAGCTGAAAAGACTCTTTTGAGGCCAGGGCATCTTGCCGAAGTATGGCAGATTAGCCTTTTGCTCACTGCAAAGATGGGAAAAACATTTTTTTATCCCTGCCTGAGAAAATTTATCTAGCATTTCATTCATGTAGGGAAAAACAAACTCCTCGAAATGCTTAGGCGAAATCAACTTATTGCTTTCGGTGGCGCACCCCACAATGGGCATCAAATTTTCAGCACCAAATTTTTTGATCCACTGGTCACACAATTGTAGAGAAAAATCTGTAGAAATTCTGGATAGGTGATGTACAATTTCCGGCGCCTCAATCATCCACATCATTAGTTTTTCCACGCCCACCATACAGGAAGCCATAGTCAAAGGACCATTAGCTTGAAAAGAAACAGGAACTCCTTCTTCTGCCTGGTAATTGGAAAACTCCAGATTAATAGGAATACAGCCTGCCTCAAGTATGTTCTCCGGCACCTGAAGTTTTTCCGCTTGCTCCATGGTTTCCGCAGCATATTTGGCAACAACCGGCGACTCTCCTTCTTTTCTGGGCAGACGAATCTCGCCGCCAAATTCCCAGCCTCCGTACATGGCATAAGCATAGATATTCAGCCGATCATATCCGTAGAATTCCGCCGCCCGGGTTTGTGCCTTAAAACTTGCTTTTCCATTTTCATAGACTTCAGAAATAGGGATTCCGTTTACCACCGCAATGTGCCCAAACATAAAGGGAATCACGGGAACACGATCTAATTCTTCTCCTTTAAACATGGCTACTACCCTTTGATCAGACTGCATTTGGTCACTCATGTTTAACATCTCCTTGAGAAAAAGTATTTTTTAGATTTTTCTCAAATATAATTAGCCCGATTTCATATACACTTTAATAAAATCCTTACGAAAACGGCCCTCTCTAATAACGTCCAAACTCCCGGGCGGCTTTCATCATTTGAAAAACATTTATGGGCGGGGAATAGGACGGTACATCACAGCCGGACATGAGGACATATCCGCCGGGAAGATCCTTGCCTTCCTCGATGGACTTACGGCATACCTCCAAGGACTGCTCAGGAGTACCTTTCATAATAACAACAGGATCAAAATTACCGGCAATAATTTGACCGGGCAGCATTTCCGCCGCTGTCTTCATAGAAACTTCAGGTCCAAAACTGAAGATGGATCTCTTAGGATAGGGTACCTGGGCCCAAAATGGCAGATTCTTAGTTTGTTCACTGCAAATATGAGTAAAGAAACTTGGTACACCCATTTCTACCATCTTGCCAACCTGTTCTTTTAAATCAGGCAGGACAAATTCTTCAAAATGTTTAGGTGAAATCAGTTTATTACTTTCTGTAGCTGTGCCTACAAAAACCGATAATCTCTCCGGACCAAACTCTTTTACCCAATGTTCCGCTACCTTTAGATTAAATTCCACACATTTCTTGATTACTCGGCGCACCAATTCCGGACTTTCTATCATCCATATCAGCATTCTCTCAACACCGATAATGTTGCCGGCCATGACAAAGGGAGAACTGCCTGGGAAAGTTATAGGCATGCCGTGTTTCTCCTGCAATCTAGCAAACTCTAAAGCAATTGGTATAGAACCGGCTTTCAGAATGTCGTTGGGAACCTCAAGTTTTACGGCATCTTCTTCTGATTGTACCGGATACCTGGTAACGGTAGGTGCTTCCCCTTCCTTTCGGGGAAACTTCACATCTCCGCCAAACTCCCAGCCTCCATACATGGCATAACCATAGGTATTACCCCCGTCATAACCGTACATCTCCCGTGCGCGGGTTTGAGCATTAAAACCGGCTTCTGCATTTTCAAAGAGTTCTGCAATAGATATCCCATTAATCACAGCAATATGGCCGAACATAAAAGGTATCACAGGCACACGATCCAACTTTTCTCCTTTAAATAAGGCAGCCATTCTCTCTTGAGATGTCATCTGATCTTTAAACATAACTTCCCCCTTACTTTTTATTTTGCTTTTGACTGTCGCTGCAGCAAAAGATTGTCATTTGTTACATCATTGCTAAATTTAATTACTTAATCATGATTCCTTTTTGCACCGCTCGGCTTAATCTTTCTGCCGCCTTTTCCTCTACCTGTCCGGATAACTCATTTACCGGACCAAATTTCAAGGCTTTCGTGGGGCAAATATGTACGCAAGCCGGCTCCAAACCATGCTTTACCCGCTCAGCGCACATATCACATTTTTCCATTTTGCCATTTTTGCCAAATCTCGGCACTCCAAAGGGACAGGCCATGGAACAGCTATGACAGCCAATACAAAGCTCCTGCCGCATTAGTACCATGCCTGTTTCCCCATCCTGACAAATCGCACCGGTAGGACAAGCGATAAGGCAGGGGGCATCTTGGCAGTGCATACAGGCCATAGAAATAAAGATAACCTGTTCTTCTGGATAATTATTTTCTTCAACCTTAAAAACCCTCCTCCAGGCATCGTGCTCATATTCTATTTCCAGGTCATTTTGATCCATGCATGCCACGGTACAAGCCTGACATCCTGAGCAGCGTTTTAGATCCAGGTAAAAGGCATATTCCATTATTTTCACCCTCCTTTAATAAATTTCATTTAAACGGTAATACCGGCAGATTATTCGGATTCTACTTTCTCTATCTTGCAAAGGAATGATTTATAGCCGGGAAAACCGGAAAGGGGATCTAAGTAATCAGCTTCCATTAAAGTGTTCACATCCGCTTCCGCATAAGCATGGTACATGTGCACAACACCCGGCAATACGATATTAGTCAGATTAGCTTTAACGCTAATCGCTCCTTTGGGTGTGGCAATCTTTATTTGATCACCCTGGCTAATCCCCAGCTTCTTTCCATCCAGAGGATTAATATCCGCGGCCGGTTCCGGTCTTAAGCTCTTGGTCCAGGGCAGGCGGAAGGTTCTGGTATGGACAAACATAGGCAGACGGGATCCGGTATTTAAAATAAAGGGATATTCTAGGGCTAACTCCGGTGTGGCTTCCTGACTGTATTTAGGCGGATGGTAGACAGGCAAAGCTTCAAAGCCAAAGGCACCGTCATATTCTTCTAATATTTTAGATTTAAATTCCATTTTCCCGGAGGGAGTGGGGAATCCCTTTTGCTTGTATTTCTTTTCCGGCACGTTAATGGGGTTAGGTACCGGCATTCCGGCGGGATATTTCTTTAACTCCTCAACGGTAATCCCACTGGGCTCCAGGATAAAGTCGAGACTGGCTTCATGCCCGGCAGCCAGCAAGGGGTCATCTAAGCCTAAGCGGGCAGCCAGATCATAAATAATATCCGCATCAGACCGGGATTCGTATAATGGTTCAATGGCCGGCTGAGTATAAATAATGTACCTTTGGGGGTAGCAGCGCATTTCACTTCGTTCCACGGAACTGCATGCGGGAAGCACAATATCCGCATATTTGCTGCTGCCGGTCATAAATAAATCCACGTTGACAATGAAGTCCAGTTTCTCCATGCTTTCCACCATAAATTGCGGGTCGGGCCACATGCGGTAATTAATGCCGAAACACAACATGGCTTTAATGGGATATGGCTTTCCCGATCGGATTTGAAATGGCAGCTGCATACCCTGACCCTCATCAACTAAACGGGACCAAACCGGGAATTTATCGTCTCCTACTCTTGGGGCCATCTCATCCCACTTTTTGGGATGACAGAATTCCTCAAACTTGGTGGGAACTCCGGCGGAGATATACAAATAACTGGGTGGATCGGCAAAGTTGCCCCCACGAACATCAAAGTTGCCGGTGAGGCCAACGAGGGCGAAAACAGCACGGTAATTTTGCACTCCATTGGTATGATGCACCACCGGTGAGGCACTGGGCATAACGGCAGCCGGTTTAGTCGTGGCATAAAGGCGCGCCGCCGCCCGGATTTTTTCCGCCGGTACCCCTGTCAACTCTTCCCCTTTTTCCGGTGTGAAGTCTTTCACATATTCCCGATATTCTTCAAAGCCATAGGAGTAGTTATTAACAAATTCTTGATCGTAAAGACCTTCCTTAATAATGACATGAGCCATTGCCAAGGCCAGGGCTCCATCGGTACCCGGCCGGAGCTGGAGATGAATATCAGACTGGGCCGCCATGGGGGAATAGCGGGGATCCACAGTGATGATTTTGAGACCCTTTTCTTTTGCCGCGAGTAAACCCCTGGCATTATTGGTATTGGTATAAAAAGGATTGGAGCTCCACACCAAAAGACATTTAGCATTTTTTACATCGGGGCCACCGCCCATACCAAAATTAAGTTTTTGGGCCATAAACATAGCTTGAGCGCATGTGCTTGATTCCGTAATATAATTGGGAGATCCAAAGGCATGGGCCAATCTATGGAGAAAAGCTCTCATCCATTTGGTATATCCGGCATAAAAAACGACGGACTCCGGGCCAAAATCCTCCTTATACTGGTTTAATCTTTCGGCAATGGTATCGAGGGCCTCGCCCCAGGAAATCGTCTCGAATTTTCCGGATCCTCTGGGCCCCACTCTTTTCAAGGGTGTTTTTAAACGATCCTGATGGTAAACATATTGCCTGGTTGCTGCACCTTTTGAACAAAGGGTCCCTTCATTTTGGGGATTTTCCTTGGTCCCCTCTACCTTGATAATCTTTCCGTCCTTCACATAGAGATTCAAACCACATTGAGTCAGGGGATCGCAAATCGTGCAAATGGATTTTTTGATTTCTATGCCCGTTTCACTGCCGGGAATCTTTCCCTTCAACAATTGGTCAATATTATTCATGTTTCCATCCCTCCTTTTCATTTTCTTAACTGAGGCACTTGGATTTCCAACAATTTTTTCCACAAATCACCATCCTTATTTTTGGGGTTTGCCAGGGTATGCCATTGATTTAGTTCTTTTTGCATTTTCTGTTTGAGCATGCCGGCAGCAGTAAAACAATTAAGCAGGTTAACGCCCACAAGCTTGCCCTGGTCCCAGGTTAAACCGCAATAGGTGTTCTCTTGCGGATGATAGCTGTGACTGACATCAGAAGAACTCAGGGCATCCCCGATACTGACAAAGTCCATCTCTAAAAAGTGACTGATATTACCGGGCATCCCACCCGCATAAAAATCTGTTTTACCTGCCATATTCCGTCCCGCTGTGCGTCCTTGATAACAGGCATTGGCCCATAAACCGATAATTTCCTTTTTACCATTTAATAAATTTAAACCTTGAGCCACATCACCTGCAGCATAAAGATTGGGCTGATTAGTCTGCATACGTTGATTCACTAGTATTCCTCTATCAATCTCCACTTGATCCGGATCTAGGAATTGTGTGTTAGTCTTGGTTCCGATACAGATAACTGCCAAATCCGCTTCCTCAGGACCTTCTTGATCGGAGAAATAGGCATTTATCCCTTTGGAGATTTCTTCTATTTCTGTAATACACGCTCCTAAACGTAGTTTTACATGTCGCTCTTTTAAAGAATCTTCAATTAAATGAGCACAGTATTCATTGGCCGCCAAGGGAAAAACATGATTAGCCCGATCGGCCAAACAAACTTTGACATTTGCTTTCAGGAAAAGCTCAACTAGTTTTATGCCCACCATAGATGCTCCAATAACGATTGCCTTTTTAGGATGATTATTTAATGCTTGTTTTAAGCTCTGTGCATCTTCCATAGAGCGCAAGGTAAAAACTCGCCGACTGTTAATTCCGGGGATCTGAGGCAGAACCGGGGATGCTCCCGTAGCAATTAAACATTGATCGTAGCAGAATTTCTCCCCTTGAGCGGTCTCAAGAGTTTGCTCAAGTGCGTCTAGTTTTACCACCTGTGAACCCAAGTGCAATTGAACATCGTTTCTATGATAGAAGTTAAAATCAGAACCAAAAGGATGACAATTTTCTATCGGTATCTGACCTGCCACAAAGTAGGATGTGAGCATAGGATTATAGGCAGGAGAAGTATTGTCCGAAAATAGATGAATCTCTGCATTACTGTTGTTTTCTCTCAAATCTTTAATCGCATAGATCGCGGCTCCTCCGTTTCCAATAATTGCAATGATATTAGACTTCGCCATTACGAATTACCACCCATCTTTGTTTACTTTGATGCAATTTTTTAACTTGATATGCTAATACTAGATATCCGTATCCAAAATTTTACTCATAGGTAACTATCGAGTTACCTATGAGTAAATTATTCTCCATTGATACTTTTTCTCCTTCTTTAAATGTTATTTTTCTTGAATTATTTTATAACTTTAATATTCAAATATTAGATAACTTAACTTAAACTGTTTGACATGCTCAATTATGATTCGCTATACTTAACACAAATTCGCAATATCTAACGATAAATTCGCAGCTTGTGTTAATCATGTAAATAAAGGAGCCGAACATATTGCGCCATCAATTTAGTCAACAAGCGATAGAAAGCAGAAAACGATTATTGCAAGCATCCATCTACGAGTTTTCACATAAAGGATATGATCGGGCTAAAGTGTCTGATATCGTTGCTCGAGCCGGCTTTACCCAACGAGTTTTTTATATATACTTTAAAAGTAAAGAAGCTCTTTACAATGAGCTAATCGATACATGGAAATATCGCGCGGCTGCTATTTTGCCGGGGTCAGAAAACGTACCTCGAGAAATATTACCCCACGATTATCATCAAGTGATCCAAAAAAGATGGGAAGATATACTGATTTTTATGGCTGAAGACCCGGATTTAACTCGTGCTGCCTACTTCCTCTCTCCTAAAAAAGAAGAAACAAGACAATTTTTCTTGGACGCAATGCGTAGAAGTATACAACAAGAACAGGCAAATGGTAATATTCGTTCTGATTTGTCTGCTGATATCTTGGCCGAATCAATTTTTTCAACACTTGAAGGATTAGCACTTCGGTACGTTTTAACCGGTCGTTTAACACCACGTTCTGCAGCAGCGCAATTAACGGAATTGTATATTAATGGAACTAAACCTAATGTCTGATTTCTGATGCCAATAGTCCTTGCATGGATAGGGATTTTACAAAGCTAACCGTCCCTCTATTTCACTTTGTGTAGAATAATTGAAGTGGTCCGAGGAAAACTAAATAGGAAATTTAAATTTAACTTTATTCTTATATTTAACGGAGGTGATCTTTTGGAAGCAGGAGTAAGAAATAATCTATTCGGGGAAATTGAAAACATTAAAACAGACGAGATCATGGCTCAGGTTACCATGTGAGTAGGTGGCTGAACTGGTGATGCACCCAGACTCACGTCCGTGATGACGCGAGACAGCTTAGAGGATGCCGGTTTTTCTGAAGGTGAGAAGGTCAATGCCCTGGTAAAAGCGATAAATGTTGTCTTTGTTAAGCAATAAAGCATCAAAAAATAAACGCCGACAGTAAAATTTACTTGTCGGTTTTTATTATATCACCTGAGTGATCATATCATTAACTTCGCCTTAGAATCTCATTGTTTTTTAACGACTGATGATTATGAAAAAAGTCTTTCCAGGGGTCGTCATTTGTATTTATTCTAGCCAGAGACTCTTCGATATCGATACCATCCGGGGTAACTTCATCAAGTTCCTCCCAGAAAATAGGCATGGATACCTTGGCTCCTAATCTGGCGCGCAAAGAATAGGGGGCAATACTTGTTGCACCTCTACCGTTACGTATCCAGTCGATAAATATTTTGTCTATGCGCTTCGCTTTCCTCATATTGCCGGTATAACGCTCCGGCCATTTTTGCTCCATCACCTGGGCCACACCTTTGGCAAAATCATAAAATACCTCCCAGGAGACGGAGGGTTTTAACGGAACCAGCACATGATAGCCTTTGTTGCCGCTGGTTTTAAGATAAGAATTCAAGGATAGCTCCGTCAAAATTTCTTTTAGGTCTGCCACGCCCTGACGCACCCGGCCCAAATCCATGCCTTGATCCGGGTCCAGATCGAAGACCATGATATCGGGCTTTTCCAATTCGCCCACACGGCTCCCCCAAGTATGAAACTCCACGGTGCCCATCTGGGCTTCCGAGATCAGCCCCGATTTGTTTTCAAGATAGAAATAATCTTCTACTTCTCCACTACCGGTGGTAATCGGTATCGTGACGATGCCTTTAATATCCGGTCCGGGATGTTTTTTGTAGAAGCAGGTCTCCCCGACCCCTTTAGGACAACGCACAATGCTTAGGATCCGGTGCCTGACATAGGGCAACATCCGCTTTGCTGCCTTTTCGTAATAACGGACTACCTCTCCTTTTGTGATTTTAGGCTTGTCAAATATCACCTTGTTCGGGTTGGTAATTTTGATTCCTGCGATGACAAGGCGATGATCCTTTGTCTCCATTACTGTCTCCGTCGTTGTCTCCATTGATCGCTCCAATTCTCTCACATCGGCTACTCTTTTGATCTCTCGGGGATTCTTATCGCGGCTTAAGCCTTTAAAGCTGGCATGCCTTAAAAGCTGATCTTCCGTCCACTCGGTAAATTTAACTTCTGCGACCAGTTCAGGTTCCAACCAGGTTATTCTTTCCTGCGCCCGGATCTTCGGTGCCTTTTTAAAGGGCGGCTCTTCCCTTGCTAAGCTTTTAAATTTCTCTGCCAGCATCTCCCCTGTGCGCACACTAAAGCCTGTACCGACACGACCGCAGTAGATGAGATTCTCTCCCTCATAAAAACCTAAGAGCAGGGCGCTGACCCCGCCGGGTTTTTTATCTGTAAGAGTATAGCCCCCAATGACAAATTCCTGTCTTTGATCACATTTTAGTTTGATCCAATCACCGTTTCTGGTTCCGCTATACACAGAAGTTGTTTTTTTGCCGATAATTCCTTCCATATCCGACGCACAGGCGGCACGAAAACTCTCCTTGCCCTTGCCAATGACATGCCGGCTATAATAAAGGTTTGGGGGCGCATCCTGCATTAATCCTTCCAGGATTTCTTTGCGCTTGATGAGCGGGCGTCCCCGAAGATCCTCACCATCCAGAGCCAGAAGATCAAAAACGATATAGATGAGGTTTTGGTGCCGCGGGTTTTTGAGATAGTTTTGCAACCCTTGAAAATCTGTCTTGCCCGCCGGATCAGTGGCTGTCATTTCCCCATCCAGAACCATGGCCCTGCCATTAGCGAAATTAATCAGGGACGCGGCCACAGGGGAAAACCGCCCGGTATACTCATGGCCATTTCTAGTGATCAGCCGGACGCTGTTTCCTTCCACAAAAGCGATGATCCGATAACCGTCATATTTCATCTCATAGAGCCAATCCGTACCGTCAGGAACCTTAGTTACTAATTTTGCCAGCTGCACATCAGCTCTTTGAAAAGGGTTCCGCGTAATTTTTTCATCAGCACCGGTTGCAATTTCCGCCATGGTACGTCCACTGCGGATGCTGGTGGTGAATTGGTCTATCCCGACCTCATTTTGGGCATATTCATCCTTTTCTTTCAATAAGAGCCAGTTATCCTTCGTCTCCCCACCTTTTGGTTTCAAGCGAATCAAAGCCCACTTACCCCGCAGCCTTCCTCCCCGGAGAACAAACTTCAAGACCCCCTCCCTTAAGCCTTCTTCCACATTGCCCTGAGGTTCCCAAAAACCCTCATCCCAGAGCATCACCACACCGCCACCATATTCTCCCTTGGGAATCATTCCTTCAAAATTCCGATACTCCAGAGGATGATCCTCGACCTGAACCGCAAGCCTCTTGTCCGAAGTACGGTAAGAAGGACCCTTCGGTACTGCCCAGCTTAAGAGCACACCCTGCCATTCCAGGCGCAAATCATAATGATCGTTACGGGCGATATGGTGTTGGATGACAAATCTCAGCTCCTCCTGGGAATTAACTGTTGTCCCTACCGGTTCTAAGGTTTTATTAAAATTTCTTTTTTGATGATACGCACTAAGCCGCTCGGTCATAGAATTAGGCTAACTCCCGGTTTTTTTCAGCTTTTTCCACACTGGCCTTAAGTGCCTCCATGAGATCAATCACTTTGCCGGTACCATCAGCCTTGGGAGCAACAACTTCCTGGCCGGAAATTTTAGTTTCGATCAGGGCACGCAGTTTTTCCTGATACTCGTCCTTATACTGGGTAGCATCAAAGGGGGTGTCCATAGTATTAATCAAGGTTTTCGCCATACTCATTTCCTGCTCGGACACTTGCGGCTGCGCATATTGTTTGGGTAGCTCTTTAATATCGTCAGCATAAAACATGGTGGAAATCAAAATCCCATCCTCCCGAGGGATAATCGCCATTAGTCGATCCTTGGTACCCATAACGGTTTTGCCAATGGCAATCTTTTTTTCATCCATCAGAGCAGCTCTTAAGAGCTCAAAAGGCTTTTCCCCTCCTGCCTCAGGGACAGCCTGATAAGTCTTATCATAATATACAGGGGAAATCTGATTTAATTGAGCAAAATGCAGAATCTGAATGGACTTTTCTTTTTCCGTCTTGATCTTTTCAATTTCTTCGTCGGTAATCACAACATATTTGTCATCATCATATTCAAAACCCTGACAATATCATCCGCCTTAATCTCCTTACCGCAATGAGCACATGTTTTTTTGTAGCGGATCCGGCTCTTGTCTTCCTTGTGTAACTGATTAAAACGGATATCATTGTCCTGTGTGGCTGTGTACATGGCAATAGGAATTGCAACCATGCCAAATGTGATCACTGATTTGCGCGATGCCATGATGAAAATACCTCCAGTTTTACTTACTACTTTTTATTTTTCCTCTAAAAATAGTGAATATACCTGATCGCGCAAAATCCCCACTCCAGCAATGGCCGCGAAAAGCTGTCCCCTTTTTTTAATGCTCCCATACATCATGCCCGGTCAGCCAATCCAATGAGCAAACTCATTCTTTCCGAAAGGATGTAGTATAAGTCGGCAAAATCCGTTTTACAAACAGAAATCCATTTATCACTAGCAGAACACCGAACCCAATTCTTGCTGCGATTTCCGGCAGTAACAGCTTTATTCCGTTCATATCTCCGCCACCGAAAAATCCATAAAGAATACTGAGATAAAGAGGATCAATAAAAAGCATTGCGATGGTGACATAGTAGAAAATTGCTCTTATCAACTTGTTTTTCAGGCAGCAGATTCGTGACGCAAATATCGTGAGGAAGATGGCGGCAATCCATGTACAAATCGCACCGACAATACAGAAGACCCCCATCTGTAAATCTGTCATCTGCGCTGCAAAAACATCAATTTGCATTCCAAGCCCCAAGAATTTCAATTTTTAAAAACACCCATCAATAAAGCAGTAATCAGGTGTGCTCCTTCGTGAATAATAAAATAAAAAATGATTGCCGCAAGTATTCCCACATATTGTCGCCTTCTTTTATTGATCATTTCAGTATCTCCTAATTTTATGTTCCTGGTGTTTTTTTCTAATCCGAAAGCTTACTGCGTTCATACTGGTGGTAATCCTTTTTCGAGACGGTTGATCTACTACGATGGCTCTAGCTATTCTCGCAACTTATTGTTTTGTACACAAATTTTTTCGCCCAAAATTTCCACCTTATTGGGTAAAAAACACATCTGTGGAACAAGTTACCTTTTGTTCCACGGATGCGCTTAATCGTGTATCTGCTATTATCATCGAGGTTAATTGACGATGACCTTTCCCTTCATAAAAGGATGAGGAGTACAAATATAGTCAAAGGTTCCTGTTTCGTTAAAAGTATAAGAAAAGGACTCTCCTTTTTGCAAAATATCACACTCAAAGGTATCAGCGGCAACATTGTGACCTACGGAATCCTCATTGATCCAGGTTATTGTTTCCCCTGTGTCAATGGTGATTTCCCCAGGCTGGTATTTATAGTCCTTAATATAAACTGTATTAGTATTAGGATCAGGATCATTAGAGGATGGCGGAGCAGTGGTCTCAGGAGTGTCTGTCCCCTCGTTAGTGGAAGAAGCACATCCAATCATGGCGAAAGCAAGGATCAGGATTAGCATCCCGCAAAACAGCATCTTGATCTTCTTCATCATAATCTCCCCCTCGTTTTTAATTTACCGGTCACTCGTCACAAGATGAATTGTCCCGATACGCCTCCTTCCAATTTCCTTTGATTTATTTTTTGCCAATATATATTCATATTTTATATTGTTTTTCACGCTATAACAACACCGATACTAAATAACAAAAACCACCTAATAATAGAATTATTCTATCACTAGGTGGTTAGTTGATAAATATATTGGTCGGGATGACAGGATTTGAACCTGCGACCTCTGCGTCCCGAACGCAGCACTCTAGCCAAACTGAGCCACATCCCGAGCAAATACAATTTTAACTTAAGATTCCCGGGTTGTCAACTTGAAATCTGTTTTTAAAACAATATCTCCGGAAAAATTGGGAAAAACTTATGATAATTGAGGAAATCCCTGCTGCCTTAAAGCATCGTAAAGAATAATGGCCACAGAATTAGAGAGATTTAAGGACCGCAGCTGTTTACCCATGGGAATACGGATACAATGATCCCAATTTTCCTTTAACAGAGCCATAGGCAGTCCCGCCGTTTCCTTACCGAAGACAATAAAATCGTCTCCCTCAAATTGCACCTGAGCATAGGTTTTTTCCGCTTTGGTAGTGGCAAAGAAAAAGCGATTATGGGGATACTTTGCTCTTAGTTCCGCAAAACTATCATAATAATAGAGATCCAGAGAACTCCAGTAATCCAAACCGGCTCTTTTTAGATGCTTATCATCCACGGAAAACCCTAAAGGCTTCACCAAATGGAGGGTAGTCCCTGTTATCGCACAGGTGCGCGAGATATTCCCGGTATTTGCCGGTATTTCCGGCTCTACTAAAACAACATGCACACTTATACCCTTCCTTCTGTCTTTTGTGCTACCACAAAGATTCTGCGGCTCGCATCTGAAGGAGGATCAAAAGAAAAAGCGTGAAACACGTCTAAAACTTTAAATCCCGTTGCACCAAGAATCCTTTCCACATCTCTTAAATGATGGTGTTTTTCCTGATGTACTTCTTTAAATTTTGAGTAGTTATGATCCTCACCTCTGACAAATCCGGTTACCTGGATTTCCCATATCTCTTCATCTGCCAAATACCTGGTTTCGTAAATCAGAGAAAATTCCTCCGTATCCACAAAACTAATCTCCCCTTGGGCATTATGGGAGTATTTCTTCACTGCATTCAAATCAAAGATAAACATACCCTCATCGCTTAAGGTTTTGTTGATACTCTGAAAACAGCGCTTGATTTCTTCTTCATTGATCAGATAGTTGAGGCCGTCCTGAAAGCAAGTTACCAAATCAAATTCCCGGGACAACTCCAGCTCTTTAATATCCTGTTGGAGAAAAATAATTTCCGTTTTGGCATCAGCAGATTTTTTTCTGGCCTGCTGCAGCATCGGCAGGGAAAGATCCACCCCTGTTACCCTTAAACCCATCTGAGCCAAAGGAATGCTGGTGTTCCCGGTTCCACAGGCAATATCCAGAACACTTTCAATCTCTTTATTGTGTTTTTCCGTGATTAATTTGATATACTGAGCCCATTCCTGATAATCAATGTTTTCCATTAATTGATCATAAACGTTAGCTAAACCTTGATAAATTGACAAGCGCATCACCCCGCTCATATATTTTACCATACTTTTGCTATTCTGCAAGACGTCAACAAGTATGACCAGGTGATTAACGGGTACATGCAGATAGAATTCCGACTCTTAGTTAGCATCTCTTTTTTGACACCATTTCAACAAATAGAAAGAAATAAGCATGGCAGCTACAGCCAGTGCTGCAACCACCAATTGTCCTGCCATCCAAGTACCTGAAATATCCCGCAGCCAACCCAAACCGGTAGGCAGAACAAATTGGGCGATTCCCGTGCCCAGGGAGGTAATACCGGTGATCGCACCCACACTTTGGCCCTGGGTCAGATAAACGCCGGCCGGGTAGACCTGACGGCTCGCACTGATCCCAATAAACTGGATGCACCCGGCAAAAAATAAATAGGCATAATAGTGAGGGATCATCATGCCCAAATAGCAGATAATAAACAGGGTGGAAAGGAGCATCAGAACTTGAAACCTTCCTAAGCGATCCGAGATCCAACCGAATACCGGATTAAATAAAATACCCGCTCCCTGACCAAAGGTTTGAATGCCGGCCGCCACGATGATGCTGGCGCCAAAAATATCGGCCAATTGAAGTGATATCAGGGAGGTAATGGAGCCTACCGTAGAAAAACAGAACATCAGAAGCACCATCATCCAGGCAATTGGTGTGGCAAAGACACTTTTGCCTTTAGGTTTATTTTTGTCTACTTTCTTGGGGGTTTCAAGAACCGTCCGGTCTGCTCCCTGATAAGGCTTATAGAGGAGGAGCGCAAAAATAATTCCAATAAACAAAATCCCCGCATAACCGATAAAGGCCTTATTCCAACCTACAGCTACGGTAACAACAGTGCCGAGAGGTGCTCCCAACATGGCACCCATATTGATAAAGGCACCATTGATGCCCATGGCCCTGCCCCGAAAATAGGCCGGTACGGCCAAAACAGTAGCCGACAGGCAAGCAATATTTGCCATGCGGTAAAAAAACTGCCATACCAACCGGCCATACAAAGCCTGGGTATAATTCTGAGCGGCTGATAAGAGCAGCATGCCGGCACAAGCAAAAAGGGCGGTAATCACCAAAGCTTTTTTAGCACCAAATTTATGGGCAAACCATCCTGCAGGCAAGGCCCCGATCAAAGATGCAATGCCTGCAATGCCAATCAACATTCCAACCTGGGTGTTATTCAGGCATAAAGCTTCACGAATTGGCGCTACTAAAGGTTTCCACCCAATGTTGGAGATTTGGTTGCACATTTGGAAAACCACGATGCCGATTAAAGGCCAAAACCAGACCTGCTTCCATAGTTTAATAGATTGCCCTTGTTCCTCGTTGATTTGATCCATTTACGTCTTCCTTTCATACAAAAGGGCTGCAACAAAATACTGGACTTTCTGTTACAACCCTTTGACAAAGATACAATTATTAAGATACAATTATGCAGTTTTACCTTATATAAGTAACAAGGTTTTCTTTGCGCGGAGCCAGCTCCACCTTGCTGCAACCGGCATTGTAACCAAAAGCAACGGCATATAATGGTTTGAATCCTTGAGGAATCTTTAAGGCTTTTTTGTATTTCTCCTGAGAACAAGCCATTTCTGCCGACCCGATCCAACAAGAATTAAGCCCTAAGGACTCAGCCGCGATAATCATGTTTTCTGTTGCCGCGGCGCAATCTGTTTCGATATACTTCGTGTTTTCAGCCCCGGATACAACGATGACCGTTGGCGCATGAAAAAAGGTATGGTAATCCGGCTGAGCTGCCTTCTTTTGCTGATTAACATTATCTGAATTTAGCATAATTTTTTTGATTTCCTGAGCCATTTCATCCAATAAAACTTGGTTCTGCACCACTGTAAAATGCCATAATTGACGGGCCCCTGCATTGGGGGCAAATTTTGCCGCTTCCAAAATAATCTGCAGCTTTTCTTCTTCAATTTGATCCGGTTTATAAGTGCGAATACTCCGGCGCCCCATAATCAGATGCACAGTCTCATTAACCATAAATTTCACCTCGTTCTTCAATGATAAAGAGTCTTCTTTTATGCAGGCTATTTTTTGGACTCAATATATGATCTCAATCCACCCCAAACAGGTTGGAAAATTTCCGCGGGCATGGTTTTTAGATTGGGCGAAACTCTCGGTTTAAAGCCCATGTAAGGCAAAATATCTTTTTCGATATCAATTCCCGGGGCGATTTCGATCATTGTCATCTGACCCTCTTCAATGGCGAATACGGCCCTTTCTGTTATATAAATCACCGGCTGATTGATCTCATAGGCATATTTACCGCTAAAGGAAATATGCTCCACATGCTCCAGGAATTTTTGATGTCTTCCTTCCTGAACAATGACCAGTTTGCCATCTTCTCCGTGGACTTTTAAACCTCCGGCCGTAAAGGAACCGGTGAAAACTACCTTTTTGGAACTTTGGGTGACATTGACAAAACCACCGCAACCGGCAATTTTAGGACCAAATTGCGTCACATTGACGTTGCCCGCCCGGTCTGTCTGGGCCAATCCCAAAAAAGCAATATCCAATCCGCCACCATCATAATAGTCAAACTGTGTCGGCATCTCGATCAATGCCTCTGCATTGAAGGAGTGGCCGAAATCAGGTAGACTGGCAGGAACCCCACCTATCCCTCCTGCTTCTGTGGTAAGAACCATTAAATCGCTGGCATTTTCCTCCGCTGCGACATTAGCTACATCTGTAGGCATGCCTACACCCAAATTTACAATCACATTATTTTCTAATTCCATCGCCGCCCGGCGGGCAATAATCTTTCTTTCATTTAAAGGCAGAGGTGTCACATCCCCCAAAGGCACTTTGATATTTCCCGCAAAGGCCGGATTATAGTATTGGCCTTCTGTTTGCCACTGATTTTCATGAGAGGTAGCCACTACCACATAGTCCACCAGAATCCCCGGTACCCGTACATCTTTGGGATGGAGGGTATTTGCCTGAGCCACATATTCGGCCTGGGCAATGACAATACCGCCACTGTTTTTAGCCGCTTGAGCCAAATGAATGGCCCCGTTTAACTGACCTTCTTTATCCATCGTCAAGTTTCCGTTTTCATCGGCTATCGTACCCCGGATCAAAGCCACATCGATGGGAAAACTCTTGTAAAATAAGTACTCTTCCCCTTCAAATTCAATGACTTTGACAATATCTTCTTTACTCCGGGTCAATTCATTTAATTTTCCCCCTTCAATACGGGGATCTACATAAGTTTTTAAACCTACTTTGGTGATCACACCAGGTCTTTTAGCAGCAATTTCCCGCCACAGCTGCACCAATACCCCTTGGGGCAGATTAAAGGCTTCCACCTTGTTTTCTTCCACCAGCTTAATCATATTAGGGTTAGAACCGATATGAGCCCCAATCCACCTTTTGGTCAATCCTTCATGGCCAAAATGGGTCGGCCCTCTTTTGGGCGTCCAGTCCCCTAAAGCGCAGGCTTGAAACAAGGTAATATCTTTGGGATGACCCGTTTCTAAGAAATGCTTTTCGACTGCTGCTGCCATTTCTTCATTCCATCCTGCTAATCCCATGCCGGATACGGCTACAGTAGCCCCGTCGGCAATTAAGGAAACTAGTTCTTCCGGTTTTCTAACTTTAGACACATTTATCACTCCTTTGAAATATTAACTCTTGACATCTTTGATCAACCGTATCGATATTCAATCCCAAAGGTGCCTTGGGGATAATCCCATTCCTTGACCAGGGTGCCTTTGCACAAAACACGGCAGGTGCCGCATTCCAGACAACCGGCATAATCGAAGCGCAAGGTTTTGTCATCGTTTAAGATATATAATCCCGCTGGGCAGGCTTTGACCAACTTTTGAGCTTCCAGAGCATTGAAATTTTCTTTTTCAATGATACTTTCTTTTGCGGTTGCTTCTTTCGGTGCTTTCAGAGCTAAAGTCAGCAGTAAAGATATCACCAGCAAGCCTGCCGCCAAAAGAAAGGCTCCCTGATATGATCCGGTTTTATCTGCAATAAAGCCGGCCATAATTGGGCCGCAGACACCGCCTACCCCCCAGGAGGAAAATACAACAGCATAATTCACGCCGCCATTTTTCATTCCGTAATATTCAAAGATCAAAGGAGGAAAGACGGCTAGTAATGAGCCATAGGCAATACCTGCCACACCGATTCCCAAAGCCATAAGCCCAAAGGTACTATAATTTATAAAGAGCAACATATTAACAGCCTGCACTGCAAACATCAACATCAAAGTTTTTTTACGTCCGATTTTATCTGAAAGATTGCCTCCTACAATCCGACCTCCGGCATTAAAGATGGCTAAGATGACGACAAAAATGAAGGCATTTTCCAGACTCAACTGGATACGGGCTATGTTTGCCGCATGGCCGATGACCATCAGACCGGCAATGGCTCCGCAGGCGTACATTACCCAAATCAACCAAAATTGAGGCGTTTTAATCATTTCCAAAGTGGTATAGTTCCGTTGTTTTGGTACCGCCTTCTGTTTATTCCCTTCAACAGGCATCCCCGGAGGAGCATAACCGGCTGGTGGGTTGGCTAAAAACTGGGCCAATACCAGAATTACAACTGCAAAGAAAATTCCTTCATAAAGAAAAGCATTTTTGATGCCAAAATTATTAATCAACATATTGGTCATAGGCGCTACGTATACAGATGCTAAACCCACTCCGGCAACTACGATACCGGTGATTAAACCTCTTTTTTGGGGCGGAAACCACTTCACAGAAGCCGGCGTGGTAGCCCCATAAGCCAATCCGCAACCAGAACCGGCAATAAAACCAAAGGTAATAGCCAACATGGTAATTGAATTCGCAAAAGATGAAAGGATCATACCGGAACCACATAAAATACCGCAGAGGATGCCGCAAGCGCGAGGGCCGATGCGTTCTTGCAAGAGACCCCCTGGGATTGATAGTAATGCCAGCATCGCCATGGAAATAGTAAAAGGAATTGATGCCTCAGTGACCGAAAAACCGGCATCCTTGATTAATGCGGCTGCAAATACACTCCAGCTGTACAGCATGCCACACATTAAGTTAATTCCTGTAGCACTCATAGTCACAATCCATCCTCGATTTTGCATCCCCATACTAATAGTCCTCCTTAAAAATTAGTAATATTCTGTATCAATTAAGAAATGTGTTTATTTACACAAATGATCTTAAATGTGTTTGACACTCATTTATTAAAGCAACATCCTTGCCACTTTTTAGGTTCTCATAAAAATAATCTTATGGAAACCAAAATTTTTTAATTATCATAGGGTGGAAAAATCAGAAAAACCCTACTCTATCAAACTTTCCAGAGCATCATGCTGTACTAAATTTCACAATAAAAAAGATTAAGAAATATTTTTTCTTAATCTTAATAAAGAGGGATTCTCTTCTTTGGAACTAATTTTTTAAAATAATGTTGCAAAATATCTACCATTGCGGTAGTGAATTTGCTACTTTTATCACAAATGCAACCAAAAAGATCCAGGATCCCTAATTGTTGAAAAACTCTTGTTTTATCCTTTAAGCCAGCTTTTTTGTATGTTTTCTCTGTTTTTAGCATATTGAAGGAATCTGCAGTTCTATCTCGAAATAGAAATATATAGAAGTAATACCTCAAATCAAATTGATCATTGCAATATTATTGTGAATAAATAAGAAGTTATTTCTTCAGGGAAAAATTCCTCAATACCATCGAGCATTAGAAAGGACATAAAGGGATAAAGGGGGATGTAAGTGACTGGAAAACATGAGAAATCAGCTAGTACCTCAAATAATGCACTTCATAAAAACAATAAACGATCTGAGCCTACCGGCATGCAGCACATTGTGAAAGAAAACATTAATTCAATATCCATTATTGATAAAAATGGTACCATTCTGCTGGTTTTTTTAGGCGTTAAGATTGGTAATTTAGTTGGAAGAAATGTGCGTGATCTTAATGAATTGGGCATTTATGAGATGTCAACCAGTGAAAGAGCTTTTAAAAACGGAAAAACCGTAACAGATTTAGTCAAATCTAAATTTGGCACTCAGCAAATTGTTACCAGCACACCGCTCAGAGATGCTGGAGGAAACATCACCATGGTGGTCAACACCGCTCTTGATAGGAGTTTATTAAATCGTTTGGAACAGGCCTTAAAAGATAACCACGGCAACACTGAACAATTAAACACGGTGATTAATTATTTAAGCGATCTGGATAATCCCCATGAAATTCCCATCGCTGAGAGTCCTCAAATGCGTCAGATTATTACCACCATCCGCACCATAGCCAAAACTGACAGTAACATTATCCTCGCAGGAGAATCAGGAACCAGAAAGGAAGTCATGGCCAGGTATATTCATAAAAACAGCCTGCGCGCTAAAAAACCTTTTATTCCTGTAAATTGTGCCTCCATTCCTCGTGAATTAATGGAATCGGAATTTTTCGGCTATGTCCGTGGCGCTTTTACCGGTGCCAGTCCCCAGGGAAAGCCCGGATTATTTGAACTGGCCCATGATGGCACTCTTTTTCTTGATGAAATTGCAGAATTGCCTTTGGAAATGCAGCCCAAACTTTTAAGGGTATTGGAAAACGGTGAAATCCAAAGGGTGGGAGGAACCAGTCCCATTCAGACCAATGTACGCATTATTTCCGCTACCAATAAGGATCTAAAATCAATGATCAATCAAAAATTATTCCGCAGCGACTTATATTACCGTTTAAACGTCGTACCAATCCATATTCCCTCTCTTCGAGAACGACCGGAAGATCTCATTGCTTTGGCAGATAATTTTTTAGAAAAAATGAATTATAAATATGATTATCATAAGAAGTTTGCCCCTCAAACCATTCAAGCTTTTCTTAATTATAGTTGGCCAGAAAATGTGAGAGAGTTGCGTAATATGATTGAGCGCCTGGTGATTACTTCTTCAGACGACTACCTGGTTTTAGATGAAGATTCCTTGGGGGGAGGAAATATTGAAGGAGAAAATATTCATTTAAAAAAAGAGTCCCCCTCATATCCCTCCGAAAAAAAGAGTGTCTATAAAGGAACTCTAAAAGACTATTTAGGCCAAATCGAAGAGGCTTATATTCAAGATATCTTGGAAGAATGCGGCGGCAAAGTGAGTGAAGCCGCTGAGCGTTTAGGGATTCATCGCACCATGCTCTATCGCAAGCTGAAAAAGCATCGTGATCAATAATTCGTAAAACGCTGGTAGATGAATTAATTCATACCTTATATATCGCCGAAATAGGGAAAATCCTAGTCGTAGAGCCGGATGCTTAAATCAGGTCCTGAGCCTTGGAGCAAGTCTACCCCCTCTTCCTGGGAAGAGAGCCACAGGGGCAAATCTCGGCCTTCAAGCAACACCGGCATCCGATTATGAATCTCAACCACGGAAGCATTGGCTTCGGTGGTCAAAATCACTAAAAGCCTGATAGATACGGCCGGTTTTATCGTCTTTAAACTGATTGTACAAACCGGCCATATAAAGGATTTCTTGATGGGGCAAATATAAAAAATATTTGTCCTTTTTCTTTTGCCCATATCCTTCCATTCAAAAAATCCGCTGGCGGGAATCACACAGCGCCGGGCAGCAAGAGAAGCACGAAACATGTTTTTGGTGCCCGCTGTTTCCTGACGGGCATTGATAATTACCCCCGGGCCATTCCAGCGGGGATACCCCCATTTCAGAGGAACCGCCCGGCTTCCCCCGCCTTCCTTCGGCAGAAGAACAGGGGCGATATTAGTAGGAAAGATTTCCCCGGTCTTCATTGCCTCCTGTTCCGGCGTTCCGGCAAAGTTCTCCTCAATTTCCTGCAGTATTTTTCTCATTTCGACCTGATCTTCTTCATCAAAAATAGCATAACGGCCACACATCATGGGTCCTCCCTTCTCATCTGCGTTTAATCTGCTTTTTTAGGTTTCTTTTTTTAATTCTTTTTTCCTTCCACAAACCAGCGATCCTCTTCCAAAAACAAAAATGTTTCCCGTCCCAAAATACGGCAGGTATAACGGATTCCACATCCCCCCGCCTTCAGGCTGGCCGCCGGCCGCACATCCAACACCCGGTCAATTTCAAAACAGCGTCCGTCCTCCCAGATGACACTTTGAGGAATCAATCCTCCTTCCTTATCGAAACGGGCCGTAACATCCACATAAACTTTCCGTGTCATTTGATCAACTCCTTGCTTAATCCCATATAATCCATTTAATTTATTCCCATCTGATCCTGGGCCTAAAAGGCACAACTTAAAGGATCTCGGCACCTTTATCACGCACTAACCGTCCGTAAGACCCCACTTCTGTAAGTGGGGGATAAGGGACGCTAAGTTCCTGATTGGTTCAACTTACTATCAGTAGGGTATGAGGAAAACCCCTACTGATAGAAGTTTCACTTTATTTGCGAAAATAACCGACCGGGTGAATCACATGCTCTTCTTTAGGGTTAAGGGCAGTAAGTTTCCGATCCTCCAGCATCAAGCCCCGCTGAATGCTAAAATAGCCAAATCGTTTGCGCAGGGCATCCACGGTGCGCTCCAGATCCTCCCAGCGTTTGCGTTCTTCTTCATTAATAAACAAAGAGACCTGCAGCGGTTCTCCTTCCGGAACAAAATCCATGCCCCGGACGCCAATGCTCCTTAAGGGTTTTGCCCAGGAATAATTTTTGATAAATAACTCCATGGCCAAAAAAGCAATCTCTCCGGAAAGATTTGTGGGTCTTTCCAGCTGGCCCTGGCGTTCAAAGACAGCCAGATCCGTATCTCGTACATGAATCTGCACCCTACGGCATCTAAAACCATGGGCCGCATCCGGGCGGCCACACTTTCCGCCAAGACATAAATGACCATCCGGACATCCTCATTATTCACCAGGTCCCGGGGTGTAGTGGTACTGTTGCCGATAGATTTAATCAGCCCTTCATAACCAAAGGGAGCTACGGGAGAGGTATCCTCTCCGTTGGCGAAGGACCATAAAATATCCCCCCACTTCCCCAGGAGAAAATGCAAAAAATATGCACCACTTTTTGCCAAATCCCCAATGGTACGAATCATATAACGTTTTAATTTCTTTTCTGTGGATCGCCCCACATAGAGGAGATCACCCACAGGGAGAGGCCAGACCACGGTGCGGAAATTATCCCGGGAAATCACCGTGGTGGCATCCGGTTTTTTCATATCCGAGCCTAATTTAGCAAAAATCTTATTGTAGCTCACACCTACAGAGGCCGTGATGCCCAACTGAAATTTTATACGCTCCCGGATTTCATCGGCAATTTCCTTGCCTGTGCCGTAAAGTTTGGCACTATGGGTGACATCCAGCCAGGCTTCATCAATGCCAAAGGGTTCGATCTGATCTGTATAGGTTAAATAGATCTCCCGAGCCAAACGGGCAAAACGCAGATATAAGCTAAAGTTAGGCGGCACCACCACTAGATCCTGACATTTGCGGCGGGCCTGCCAGAGCACTTCCCCGGTTTGAATGCCAAATTTTTTCGCCGGATAATTTTTGGCCAGCACGATCCCGTGCCGTAAGGTGGGATCTCCTCCCACCACCACCGGCTTTTCCCTAAGCTCCGGTCGGTGTAAACACTCTACAGACGCATAAAAATTATTCAAATCTGCATGCAAAATAACCCGCTCCACGTAGAACACCCCGTTATTAGAACATGTGTTTGGATTAAGTATAACGCCTTTCACAAAAAATTTCAAGGGGCAATGATCGAATTACCTAAAAAATATGGAGTTGTCACGGTGAGTTGTCACGGGGACGGAGTTGTCACGGGGACGGGGTTGGTGACAACCTAAAGGGGTATTGGTGCCCGTCTTTATCAGGTAAAATGAAACTAACTATCAGTAGAGGTTTTCTTCATCCCCTACCGATAGTTAGTCGAATAAATCAGGTCTTATGGACGGTTAGTGCGTGATAAATTCCATAATTTAAGCTAGTACAAATCGGGCCGTACTACCCCGAACACCCGACTTTATTTCCAAACGGGCATCAATCCGCTCCTTAAGCTCCGGGATGTGGGAAATGATGCCAATCAATCGTCCGTTTTTTTGGAGATCCATTAAAATGCCCAGGGCATCGTCAAGAGCATCCGGATCCAGCGAACCGAAGCCTTCATCAATAAAGATGGTGTCCAGATGCACACCGCCGGCATAGGATTGTACCACCTCGGCCAGTCCCAGGGCCAAGGCCAGGGAAGCAAGAAAGGATTCCCCCCCGGACAAGGTCACTGCTTTACGAGAAAGACCGGTGTAGTTATCCATCACTTCCAGTTCCAAGCCTCCTGCAGCATTGGCTCTCTCCCGGTCTAAGGTGCGGCTCAGCAGATACCGCCCCCGACTCATGCCCTTTAATCTTTCATTGGCCGCAATAGCCACATCATCCAACAAGGCCCCCAGAACAAAACGTTGGAAGGTCATGCCCAAGGGATTCCTGCCATTGGCGACCTGAGCTACATGGCCCAGAACCTGGTACTGAGGCTCTAATACCTGCAATTGACCCTCAATCTTAATAATCTCTTCCGCCCTTTTCCGGGCGGTTTTCAAGTTCATGTCCAGCTGGCCTTTTTCCCGGTTCAGTTTCCCATGAAGGTTTTGGGCCTGCTGCAAAGCTTGGGTCAACCCTTCCAGATCCGGTTCCTGAAGTCCCAAAGCAGCCTTTCCTGCTCTTTCGATCCAGTCTAAGGCTGACTTAAGGGCACTTTCAAAATTTTGCAGTTTTTCCTCATATTCCTTCAGATCCTTCTCCCCTCTTTTGGCACCCCGATATTGGGTGAAATCTGAGAAGCCTGCCTCCCGAATTTTTTGTGCCAATGCTTCTTCTACCCGGCGGCTCTCGTCTTCATACCGATCGCAGTTCCGTTTTGCCAAATATAATGCGGTTTGGGCCTGAGCCAAATTCTTTTCTCCCAGCAGCACTTGATTTTCCGCTTCAGCCATGTGCTTTTCCAAAGCGTGGAGCGCCTGATCTGTTTTTTCAATTGCTTCCTGCAAAGCAGATTCCTGTCGCAGGTTTTCTGGGATCCCGGCTTCCCGTTCTTTTAAAGAAGCCTGAATTTGGATCACCTTACTTTTGTCCTCTGACCATTTTTCAAGAAGCGCTTCGTAGAAACTTTTTTTCTCTTCCTCATCCTTTAGGAGCATGTCACTTTCCTGCTCCAATTTCGGTAAAGTGGCTACTTTAGTCTGGGCTTCCAGCAAAAGCTCCGCCCAATTTTCCCAATCTTCCTTTAATGTATCCAAAGGGAGATCTTTTTCGGCGCCAAAAGATTCTTCCAGATCCCGAACCTGCTCTTCTGCCTGAGCCCAACTCAGTTTGATTTGATCCTGTTTTTCCCTTTGTTTCCGGAGGATCTTTTCTTCTTTTTCCGTATCCTTTTGTATCTTTTTTAGATCTTTTTCTGAGGGAATCTCTCTCATGCTCAGGGCGGGAGCAGGGTGCTCCAAAGACCCGCAAACAGGACAGGGCTGTCCCTCATCCAACGTTCCCGCCAGAAGGGCGGCTTGTCCCGACTGCCACAAGGAGCGCAGATCATCCAGCTGATTTTTTAATAATTCATATTTTGCTTCCTGCGCCCTGGTTTTCCCCTCTTCCAGAGCATATTCCTCTTTGAGCTCTCCTGCCTTTTTCCGGGCTAAATCTAAAGTCTGTCTTTTTTCATATTTGTTTTTGGCCTCTTCCTGGCGGTGGGCTAAAATTTCCAGCCGATCTGCTATTTTTTTCGTTTCTTCCAGGATACGCAGTTTTTCTTGCCTTAATCCCTTCAAATCTTCCCATTCATGCTTCAGCTTTGCTTCTTCCCGGGCTGTTTCCTTTTCCCGCTCCCGGGACGCTTCTAGAGCCTGGGCGATTTCCTCCAAAGATGCGACTTTGGGCATTAGTTCCTTGAGTACCGCCAATCGATCCGTCAAGTTTTTCTGCTCCGGCACTTTTTCCCTTATTTCCTTCATTTTAACCTGGGCTGCCTCTAACGCTACACGGGCCTTTTTCTCCCCCTCCACGCACTGAATAAACTCTTCCTGTGCCTCTCGGTATTTTTTCCGGGTGGCTTCCACCAAATCTTCCTGCGACTGAATACTCAGGGCCAGGATGCCCCGCTCCCGTTCCTGCTTTAATTGCCGCATTTCCTCTTTATTTTTCTCTAATGCTGCTAATTCTAATTGAGCATTACGAAAATCAGCCAACTTTAACCGAGCACTTTCCCCTTCAGCCAACTCTTTTTGGGCAGTTTTCAGCAGCGTTTCGCTCCGGGCAATTGCTCCGCTGAGGGCGTGCAAATGTTTTTCCAGGTCTTCCAGCTTCTCCTGTAACTCTAGGGAAGATTCCACCTCTTCCTGCTGCAAGAGCATGGTCCTTTCCTGTTCCAAGCACTTGATTTCTTCCTCCAGGCTCTTGGCCTTCTCCTTCAAGTAGGCTTCTATACGACTGTATCGCTCCGTCTGAAACAAAACCCGGAGAATATCTTCCCTTTCCCGGGAATCTGCCGTAAGCAACTGGCGAAACTTTCCTTGGGGCAGCATCACCACCTGACGGAATTGATCGCTGCGAAAGCCTAGGATGCTTTCCACCTGGGTCGTTACCTTATTCCAACCTGCGGCCAAGACTCGGGTTGCTGCTCCCGGCGCTTCCCCTTCTTTATCTAATTCAAGAAGTTCTGCTCCCGGCTGCTCCAGGGTAAAGCCTTCCCCTCTTTTTTTACGCCGCTGCTGTTGAGGATGACGAGAAACCCGGTATTTTTTCTCCCCCAAGGAAAAATCAAAAACTACCCGGGTCAAGTGATCCTCTTCGGCAAAGGTACAGCACATCTGCTCTCCGGTGCGCTCCGCCCCGCTGGTATCCCCATAGAGGGCAAAACACATGGCATCTAAAACCGTGGTTTTCCCTGACCCGGTAGGTCCATGAATCAAAAAAAAGGACCGCTCCCCCAGTTCCCCAAAATCCAGGATCTCCTGACCGGCAAAAGGGCCGAAGGCCGTGATTTCCAACCTTAAAGGCCGCATCTTAAAGCCCCCTTTCACGCCGGTTATAATCATCCAGAACTTGATTCAACCGATCTTTTCCTTCTTCCGACAAGGTACCCCCTCCCACTTGTTCGAAAAAAGAAAAAAAGAGATCCCCATCAGTCATTTTTCGGTGATCCACAGTAGGTCTTCCCTGCTCCAAAATAGCAGTAAACTGGGGTCGCTCCAGTTCCAGAATATTGGGATAACGGACTCGCAGTTTCCCCATGGGATCCAGAAGAGCACCTTCGTCCATAAGGATCGCCTTGATATAGTCTTCCCGCTCTACACCCGCCGGGGTACTTTCCAGCAAATCCGGAAGACGGCCCTTGATGATGTGCATCTCCCGGCGACATCCTAAGGGCATCTCCTCCAGATGGCTCATCTTTCCCTCCCCATCTATTTCTAGCAGGGTAACGGATTTTTTATGATTCACCTCGGAAAAAGAATATTTCAAAAGCGAACCGGCATAACGCACACTGCTTTGTCCCATAGACTGAGGGCGATGCAGATGTCCTAAGGCCACATAATCAAAATCCCTGAAGGAATCGAGAGATACTGCGCCCGCACCCCCCACGACGGTCAAAGGCCGTTCCGATTCCGATACCTCCCCACCCAGCACCATAGCATGAGCCAGGGCAATCTTTCTTTTCCCCCGAGGGATGGCAGCGGTAATCTTTTTAGTTAAGGCAGCCATGGCCCCTTCCTGATCTCGGATATTGTCCTCCCCACAGTATTCCCGGGCAAAGGAGGGTTCCGCAAAGGGAATGGGACAAAAATAAACCGGTCCAAAAGAATCCTCAATTATAATGGGCCGGAAAAAATCGTTCAGCGCACCTACCGTATACACCTGCTGTTGGCTTAAAATGCCCTGGGCATAACTGAGGCGCTCCGGGTGATCGTGATTACCGGCAATGATGATCACCGGCACTTGGCTGTCCCGGGAAATTCTGGTCAGCACCTCACCGAAAAGACGTACCGCATCTCCCGGGGGCAATGCCCGGTCATAAACATCTCCGGAAATTAAAATCACGTCCGGCCTGCTCTCCTTGATCAACGCAATAAAGTTTTCCAATACATATTGCTGGTCTTCCAGAAGATTTACCCCATGAAAGAGACGCCCAATATGCCAATCTGCCGTATGAATGATGCGCATCTGCCTTACCTCCTGATGTTTAATCATGATAAAAGTCCTGGTGACAAAATTCTTGATCAAGAGGAGAGAATCCTGCTTCCTTTAAAATGGTTGTCGCTCAGTTTTACGCAAAAAATCCTGCCTTATATTACTATAAAGCAGGATTTTAGTCCTTATTTAGTCCTTATCTCGTCCCAAAGACTGCTCAAAACCCAGCAGCCCTAAGCCTTATTGATGAAATGTGGCAATCGAAACGTCCCCATGCCACGCCCATACCACGATGATTTGCCGTAATCTAATACGCAAGTCCTCTTTGATCCCATCATCCCACTGAGATTCCCTGTTGCACCGTGCGTCCGATGATATCATCCTGAACGTCTTTCCCCAATTCCACAAAGTAAGCGGTATAGCCTGCTACCCGCACCAAAAGCCCCCGATAGGCATCTGGGTTCTTCTGGGCTTGGATCAGTTTTTTCTGATCGATAACATTAAACTGAACATGATAAACCCCCAGGCTACACATACTCTTAAGCAGGGCCATCATCTGGGTAATGCCGTTATCTGTGGAAAGCATCGCCGGCTCCACCTTCATATTCAGAAGCGTCCCCTGAACAAAACGATCATGGGGAATATGGGCCACTGATTTCAGTACCCCGCTGGGTCCGTTCATGTCAGTACCACCACTGGGGCTGACTCCGTCGGCTAAAGGTTTCCAGGCACGACGTCCCGAAGGCAGAGCACCTACCTCCAAGCCAAAAGGAGTATTTCCGGAGACAGGCAAAATGCCCGGTGTCATCTGGCCGAATTTACTGCTGTATTTTTCTATTTCATCAGCAATAAAGGTGAAGAGATCGCCTACCAAATCATCCACCATGGGGTCATCATTTCCATATTTGGGAGCACTCAGGCATAGCTTTAAGATATCCTCTTTCCCTTCAAAATCACAATCCAAGGCGGCTAAAAGCTCCTCCATGGTTACCTGATTGGTTTCATATACCAGATGGCGCACAGCGGCAACACTGTTGATTAAGTCCGCCACTCCGATTAAAATAATCCCGTTACCCACATTGTATTTAGCGCCCCCCCAGGCGTAATCCCGACATTTTTCAATACACTCTTTAAAGGTCAGGGAAAGGGCGGGGGAGGGACGATTCATGCAGATTTCATCGATGACATGACTTCCTTTTACTACCGCCCGAACGGCATAAGCGATGTGGCATTTCACCGCTTCCAAAAAATCTTCATACGTTTTAAACTGGGTAGCATCACCGGTACAGCAGGAAATCGTCCGGCCGCTCTTTCTGTTTTGGCCATTTAAAAGAGCAAATTCCACTATGCTTCCCAGGTTTATGTCTGCCAAAGCTGTATATTGGCGCATTCTCCCCTCTAAATTGGTTTCTACACAACCACAGGGATTCCAATCAAAAGCTTCTTTTAAAGGCACTCCTTTGTTCATGATCATGCGAATTCCGATATCATCATTATGAAAAGCGGGAAATCCTGTCCCTAAGCTGATTAACTCTACCACTTTACGCAAAAAAGAATTCGGGTTCTTGGCCAAGTTATAGCGTACAGACAGGGAGGGCTGATATAATTGCACATCCATGGTAGCTTGAAGCATCATATAGGAGAGATCGTTCACCGCATCCCGTCCTGTTTCGTCCACGCCTCCCACACAAACATTTTGAAACATCGGGTAACCCGCAGCAAACTCTGCAGTGACCTTATCCTGGAAAAGACAAGGTTCGCTGAATTTGACCCATAAACAGTCCAGAAGCTCTTGAGCCTCTTCCGGAGTAATCCGTCCTGCCTTTAGGTCTGCCTGATAATAGGGCCAAAGATATTGATCCATGCGTCCTGGATTATAGCTGGCGGCATTTTGTTCCATAAAAATACATATTTGATAAAAATATAGGGACTGTAAGGCCTCGCGAAAGGTACGTGCAGGAAAGGCCGGTACCCAGCGGCATACCTCAGCTATCTCTTCCAGCTCCTCTTTACGCTGAGGATCCTGCTCCAAAGCAGCCAGTCTTTCCGCTTCCTGGGCATAGCGCTCAGCCAAATCCATAATTCCTTCCGCCACAATGCGCAGCGCTTGTAAATAATAATCTTTTTCGTAATCCCCGGGACTGGTCAGATCTAACTCAGCTTGACAAAAATCAATTTTTTGCACAATTCCGGTGATCCCTTGCTGAATCAACCATTTATACCCGGCAGTAGTTTCGCCAAAGCCGCGCACCGCTTTCCGATCAATATAGATCACCCCGTGATCCCGCAATTCCCGAGTATCCTCAGGGATCTGCGCCTGCCATTCTTCATAGTTGGAACGTCCTCTCCAATATGGCCGGATTTCCTCTTCAAAAATTTTTCGATCTTCATCCTTGAGATCGAAAGGATCATAGCGCCGATTACTGATGGTATCCAGTTCGTCGTTTAGCACAGACCAGCAAGTATCGGCACACAAAATACCGCCCCGCAGCTTGCTGCCGGAACAACCTACAATCAATTCATCATCCCAGATAGTCACCGTTTTTTCCCGACATTGCCGGCGAAAAGCTTTGGCTTTGCGTAATACCAGCGGCTCTCCTTCCGTCTCGCGAAAACCTGCCGTGAGAATCCGGGCATTTTCCAAATCCATTTCCGGTCGAGCATGAAGGACTCTCTCTTTCAAACGATTAATACGTTTCAGATACGAAGGTTTTTCCACATGAATAGTCATTTTGGCACCTCCCAAGGGTTGTTTAATTCTGCCGGGTCCACTTTTCTATCTATACTGATGGAGCCTAAATAAGTTTACGGCTGGCAACAATTAGTGTGCTGATTAATTTTTGGATCTTAAATACATAATAACATTAGCTGCCGTAAGTCACAATAGAGATTGTTTTTTATCGACTGATAAAATTTTCAAACCTTGTACAGCTAACTTTTCGGATAAATGGCTGACTCTGGGGGAAAATAAACCTAATTAAAGGACAAGGTGAATTACTATATGAAAAAGATCAGTGATCGATTTATTTTAGGTGTTATATGCGGCTTAGGGGGTAATCTTAGCAAACGCATGGTGGAAAACTGCTTTAAAAAAATTGGCTTTACTAGTTGTAGCGGAAAAAATACCGCTGCCGGCATCTTTCTCAAAAAATCTCAGATATCCACACCCTACGGCAAGGTGATCGGTGAAATCGCCGACCAGATGATTGCCGCCGGACTGGGTGTCAGTTGTGTTTATTGGTTCTCCCTCATGGGAAAAGATCATTATCTCATAAAAGGAGGCGGTTTAGGCGCCGCAGAATGGGCCTCTTTATATGGAGTGACCTCACGTTTGGGCGCAACCTCAATTTTTCCTGTTCCCCCCAAAGATGCCCTCGCCACATTTCTTTCCCATGTGGCCTATGGCACCACAAAAGCATTTCTCGCAGTCAAGCTGGGGGATGAACGATTGTTTGACCCTAATGCGCCGTTTCCAAATTTTTTAAGAGGAAACGATCGCCTTTGTCCTCCAGTGGCCTCTTCCATAGCGCATCAGAGAAATCAAACAGCCCACGATCCAGGCAAGAGGCAAACTTAAATATATGGCACGAAAATCAATGAAGGTTGCCGCCATAAAATAGGATAACAAGAGACGAATACTTAAATTCGCGAAGCTGGCGACAGCGGGAATTTTCACATCACCGGCGCCCTGTAAAAGTCCGTTGGTTACATGGCTGGTGGCACCAATAACCAAAAATAGTGCTACCACATTTAAATGCTCCCGGGCCCGGAGCATCGCATCACCGGTGATATTAAAAAGACTTAAAAGAGTGGTATCAAAAACAAGCAAAAAAACCGTGAGCACCAGGCAAATGGAATTGGCCATCCATAATGTCACTCGATAGCCGCGCTTGATGCGGGTAATTTTTCCCGCCCCCATATTTTGCCCGACAAAATTTGCCATGGCGGCATGAAAAGCAGTCGATGGAATATGGGCGATTTGTTCCGTTTTATTCATGGCCACAAAGCCTTCAATACTGGCAGGGCCAAAGCTGTTTACTAATCTTTGCAGGAGAATAAACCCCGCGGCCATCACCGCCGATTGCATGGTTACCGGAATACCCAGCCGCATGATCAGTCTCAGCTTTTCCCCGTCAAACGTAAATTCCCGTAGCTTAAAGCGCATTTTAGGAATAGCCATGTACAAATATATGGCACTGGAAATCGCAGATCCTCCTTGAGCAATCACTGTAGCCCACGCCGCACCGGCCACCCCCCAATCAAAAACAACGACAAAGAGTAAGTCCAATGTCAAATTAAGCACAGCGGCAATGAAAAGGAAAAGTATGGCGCCCTTGGAATCACCACAGGCTCGTAAAATACCGTAAAGCACATTATAGAGAAATTGAAAGATCAGACCGACTGAATAAACAGCAAAGTAAGTATAGCTTAATTCCTGCATCACCTGAGGTGTGCCCAAAAAATTCCAAAGCACCCACTTGCCTGTAATAATACACACGAGGGTCAGAATCAAGCTTAAAACAACGGCGAAAATTATGCCGGTAGACGCAGTACGACGCATATCCGTTTCTTTGCGCGCCCCATAATATTGAGAAATAATAATACTGGTACCCGTTCCGGTCCCCGTGGCCATCGCCAGCAAAAACCACATCAGCGGGCTGGAAATACCCACGGCCCCTAAGGCAGTGGAGCTCACAAAATTCCCAACAATCACGCTGTCCACAAAGGTATACAAGGCCTGGAGGAGACTTGCACCCATCATGGGAAGGGCAAAGAAAAAGATTCTTAGCCCTTCATGCCCCGTTGTTAAATCCTTCTCCATGAATTAAAATCAAACCCTCTCTCACGCAGAATTCATCTCAGAACTAGATGCCACAAAAAGAGCAATAACTCTCTTTATTGCCAAAAGAAAACCGCCTCTTAGATACCTGATGCATCATTAGGACGGTTTTCTACTTTCGGCAAGTAGCAGTGCAATTAATGCTTTGCCGGAGGCTTTTATCAGCCAAATGATATTCGCGAAGAACTTTTATCTATTTGATATCCCCATGATATTCCTGGAGACTCTTAGGAGTGGTAAAGTCCTGAGCCTCCCGATAGGCTTCGATCCCCTCAACACTGGCCTTGGCGGCAGCACTGGTAGTAATATAAGGCACATGGTACTTAATGGCAGCCTTTCTCATATAGGAATCATCTTTCTGGCCGACCTCCCCGGCGGGGGTGTTAACAATAAAATGAATTTCCCCATTAGTGATGCTATCGAGAATGTTAGGACGACCTTCATATAGTTTTTTAATCATTGTGGCAGGAATGTCGTTTTCGATGAGAAAACCATGGGTTCCTTCCGTAGCTCTGATTTCAAACCCCAGGTCGGCAAATTTACGGGCTGCTTCCAACACTTCTTCTTTATCTTCATTACGCACACTGATGAGCACCGTGCCCTCTGTGGGTAAGGAGCCCTGGGTGGCTTCCTGGGCTTTATAAAAGGCCATGCCAAATGAATCCGCCAAACCTAAAACCTCGCCGGTAGAACGCATTTCCGGCCCCAGCAAGGGATCCACTTCCGGGAACATATTAAAGGGAAAGACCGTTTCCTTAACACCGAAGTGAGGAATTCTCTTAGCCTCCAATAAGGTCACATCGTATTTCTCGCCCCGTTCTTCAGCCATCATAATTTCCGTGGCAATGGGAACCATGGAAATGTTACAGACTTTGGAGACCAAAGGTACGGTACGGGAGGCTCGGGGATTCGCTTCCAACACATAAACCTGATCCTGGTAAATGGCATATTGAATATTCATCAAGCCCACAACATTTAATTCGATGGCAATTTTTTCTGTATATTCATTAATCGTCTTTAAGTGTTTTTCCGGAATCGTGATTGGGGGAATGACACAAGCGGAATCCCCGGAGTGAATACCGGCATACTCTACATGCTCCATGACCGTAGGCACAAAAGCCTCGGTACCGTTGGAGATAGCATCGGCTTCCGATTCAATGGCATGTTCCAAAAATTTATCAATTAAAATCGGATTGTTGGCAGACAGATTCTCCGCTCCACTGATATAACGGCGCAGCATTTCATCATTATGAATGCACTCCATACCCCGTCCGCCTAATACATAGGAAGGACGTACCATAACGGGATAGCCGATCTTTTGGGCTACAGCCAAGGCTTCTTCCAAGTTTCCTGCCATCCCCGCTTCCGGCATGGGGATACCTAGCTTTTCCATGGCTATTTTAAACATATCCCGGTCTTCCGCCAAATCAATGGATTTTAATGGCGTACCTAAAATGCGTACCCCTTCCTGAGCCAACTGGCCGGCAATATTCAAGGGGGTCTGTCCGCCAAATTGTACAATAACGCCAATCGGGTTTTCCTTGCTGTAAATACTTAAGACATCCTCAACCGTAAGGGGTTCAAAATATAATCGATCTGAGGTGTCATAGTCGGTAGATACGGTTTCCGGATTACAGTTCACAATAATAGTTTCGTAGCCCATATCTCTAAGGGCAAAGGCAGCATGAACACAGCAATAATCAAACTCTATCCCCTGGCCGATACGATTGGGGCCACCGCCTAAAATCATCACTTTTTTCCGGTCACTGACCTGGGTTCGATCCAGGGCATTATAAGTAGAATAATAATAATAGGCGTTTTCCTCCCCGCTGACAGGCACTGCTTGCCAGCCTTGGTTAACCCCCAAAGCCATTCGTTGATCACGGATGTCCTTTTCCGGCATATTCAGAATCGTAGCAAGATAGCGATCGGCAAAACCGTTCTTCTTAGCTCGGATCAATAAGTCATCGGGGATCGAGCTGTTTTTGTAGCGCAGCAGCTCTTCCTCTAATATAACTAACTCCCGCATTTCCTCGATAAACCATTTCTTAACAAAGGTCAATTGATGGATTTCTTCAACGTCGGCACCTTTACGTAAGGCCTCATACATCAGGAAGTGACGTTCACTGGAGGGTTCTGCCAAACGGCTCAACAGCTCTTCTAAAGAGAGTTCGTAGAAATCCTTGGCAAAGCCTAGTCCGTAACGACCAATTTCCAAAGAGCGGATCGCCTTTTGCAAAGCCTCTTTGTAGTTTTTGCCAATACTCATCACTTCCCCTACGGCCTTCATCTGGGTGCCTAATTTATCCTCCACACCCTTGAATTTTTCAAAGGTCCAGCGGGCAAATTTCACCACGACATAATCTCCGGAAGGGGTATATTTATCCAGGGTCCCATCCCGCCAATAAGGAATCTCATCCAGAGTTAAGCCGGCGGCCAAAAGGGCGGAAATAAAAGCGATGGGAAAGCCGGTGGCTTTAGAAGCCAGAGCAGAAGAACGGGAGGTCCGAGGATTAATCTCAATGACCACGACCCGGTCTGTCTTAGGATCATGGGCAAACTGAACATTGGTACCCCCAATCACCTCAATGGCTTCCACAATATCATAAGCATGTTTTTGCAGCCGTTCCTGCAGCTCTTTGCTGATGGTTAACATTGGTGCGGCACAAAAAGAATCCCCGGTGTGCACACCGACGGGATCAATGTTTTCAATAAAGCAAACGGTAATCATTTGATTTTTCGCATCACGCACTACTTCCAGTTCCAATTCTTCCCAACCGAGAACTGATTCTTCGACCAATATTTGTCCCACCATGCTGGCAGCAATGCCTCGGTTGGCCACAGTTCTTAATTCTTCAATGTTATAAACCAGACCACCACCGGTTCCCCCCATGGTATAGGCAGGGCGGATCACCACCGGATAACCCAGTTGATCGGCAATTTTTTCTGCTTCTTCTACAGAATAGGCAGGTTCACTTCGAGGTATTTCAATACCCAGTCGATTCATAGTTTCTTTAAAAACAATACGGTCTTCGCCTCTTTCGATCGCTTCCACCTGAACACCCAGCACCTTAACGCCGTACTTATCCAGAATACCCTCTTTGGAAAGTTCCATACACAGATTAAGGGCAGATTGTCCGCCTAAATTAGGCAACAAAGCATCCGGCCGTTCTTTTTCGATAATAGCCGTCAACCGCTTGAGATTCAGCGGTTCAATATAGGTGGCATCTGCCATGGCAGGGTCGGTCATAATCGTGGCCGGATTGGAGTTTACCAAGACAATTTTATAACCTAATTTCCTGAGGGCTTTGCATGCTTGTGTCCCTGAGTAGTCAAATTCACAAGCTTGTCCGATTATGATCGGGCCGGAACCAATGATCAAAATCTTATCAATATCTAATCGTTTTGGCATAGTCGTTCCCTCATTTCACTTATTCTCTATTGCTCTAATATTGTAGTATACTGCTTTCTTGGTAATTTTTCAATGATATTCGCTAAAATCCAACATATTCATACAAAAAAACCCTTGGTAAAACTTAATTACATGAGGCTTACACAAAATAAACGTCATCAGTCTTTAAAGCTTTAAAGACTGTGACGTTTAAAAATGATTTAATTCACCTTTTCCTCAGAGAAAGGCTTATCAATTTTTTTGTTGTCTTTTTCCGGATACTGACGGCAACGGTCCAGCACACAATTGCCTTGTTCGTCCGCCATCATACAATCCTCCATATATTTAATGCACCGACGCCAGCCATCGTTTTCGCTGACGAAAGCCCTGCTCAAAATGGTCCACCTTCCCTTCATGAATAATCATTCTTAATAAAATTCCCAACCCTTTTGGGTCAGCTTTTCTTCCCAGGTCATTTCCAGCAATGCTAAATCATCTGTATAATCAGTTTTAGATTCATCTTTATCATAAGGGAGATGCTCCAAAATTTCAATAGTAAAGCTATCTGCACCAAGCTCCTGCCAATCCCTTTGCAGAGTTTGGTTAGGATGGGAACCATGGTTCAGTTGAAACCGATAGCGGTTGATTTTGGCCGCGACATTCGCTGTTGCTTCAAGGTAACATTTCTGACGCAGGTTTGAATGAATCATCAGTACTCCCATCGGTGGCTTCATTTCTTTATATAGCATTTTAAGTTCTTTTTTGCGTTCCATCAGATATCCCTTCATTTCCCCTTTATCTTCTTCTCGAACAGGGTCGGTTTAATAGCCCATTTCTTTTAAAATCCTCGCCAATGTACTGAAACGCTCCCCCAAGAGTTCGTCATCATTATTCAGAGCTTGACTGAATAATTGAATATCTTCATCAATTTTTTCATTTTCTGTGCACACGGCCACAGTCATGGCATCACCTTGTAAACCGATTCTGTCGATTATCGGTTGTTCCGGATCATATAGTTTCTCATAGCGATAAGCATCCTGAAAATACATTCTCCCGCGGCAAAGAAAAATTGCCAGATCAAGCACCCGATGGAGAGGCATTTCTTCCGACTGGCGCGACCACTTATCCCCTGTGTGACGCCAAATTTTTGCAGAAATATCCACCTTGCCCCGATCATTCCATTGAGCAAGCCCTAATGATAGCCCTTTGGTGTCAGAATGATAGGCACTTCTCCCATCAACGTTTTCATAGTTTTCGGCGACGATTACCGGTTTATGCTTCAAAGTCGTTGGTATTTTCATTTTTCCCTCCTATGCAAATCATGCTTTAACTTTATTAATTAGTAATTTACTAATTCTATATACTAGTATATTACTATAAATCAATTTGGTCAAGGTAAATTTTTGAATAATGGAGGTTTTTATATATTACCACACTTGGTGCACCGAAAAAAAAGAACCAACCTCGGGAGGTTAGTTCTTTCTGTTCAATTTAATAGCAATAATAGTTAGATGATTATCTACATCCTACTTGTTGGAATGATTAATTTGTTTTTCCTTCTTTCCAGGTAAATAGCCGGCCAAATTGTTCCCCAGGATTTACACCCAGCTCATAGTATTTTGCGCCGATATCGTAAAGATTTATACGCTCTAACTGATATACATTTTGGTTAACTTTCAGCTCCCAAATAACCTCACCATCACGGTACTCTATGAATGTTGAGGGATTATGGCCTCCGAAATTCATAAGAAAATGATTGGTACCATAAGCATCCATACCGCTAATAAAAGGACTGTATAAAGCTGTCCTCACATAGGGATTTTATACCCTTGAAAAATTCGGCATAGTCGTGAATAGCGGCTATGCCGTTTTTTCGTCCATTTTCTGAAAATCTATTGCTCCGATGCAATTGTAAATGATTCGAATTCGCTGGGTTCGAACACCGTCTACCTTTTCAGCCTTATACACGATTATCTTCTCGATGAAGTCCCGAATAATTTCAGCACTTAACTCTGTAATTTCCGTGTACTTGCGTACGATTTTGAGGAAACGGTCAATGTTCAGATTCTCCTCCTTTGCGGCATCTAGCGTCTGTTTCAATACCGTGGCTCTCTCCACGAGGCTTCTCTGTTCGGCTTCATAGTCCGATGACATTTTGTAGTAACGTTCCTCCGAAATTCTCTCCATTACACGGTCTTCATACAGTTTCCTCAGGATTTTATCCAGTGTGGAAATTCTCACCTGTCCCTGCTCATATTCCTTCTGTGCCATGCGCAGGTCTTCAGCAATCCGCCTTTCTGAACTTTTCGTGGCGGCTGTGATGAAATCTCGCTCGTGTTCCTTCACAAAGGTTATGACCTGCTGCAAATCATCAAGTACCAGTTCCTCAATTATCACATTGCGTATTTGGTGCGAACTGCACAGACCCTTCTTTTTACGATATGTAGCACAGACGAAGTATTCCTTGTCATGCGTCCAGCCATTGGCTCTGACCTGATACAACTTGGCACCACAGTCCGCACAGAACATCATGCCGGAAAATACACCCATTTCACCCATGCGAGACGGCCTGCGTTTACCGTCTCGTATTTTCTGGACGGTTTCCCAGACGTGTTCGTCGATGATGGCTTCATGTGTGTTTTCAAACACCATCCATTCTTCGGGATTGTTCCAAATCTTTTCCTTGCTCTTGTAAGATTTTTTGCGAGTCTTGAAGTTCACCGTGTGTCCCAGATACTCGACTTTTGCGAGAATGTCTGCTACTGTACGCGCTGACCATGCATAAGGCGTTTCAGTCTGCTTGGCGGGAGTCTTAATGCCCATACTGTTCAGGTGAACCGTCGGTGTTTCAATTTGATTCTTCTCAAGGCTTTTCGATATCTGCGTGGGTCCGAAGCCCTCCATACACATTTTGAAAATCGCCCTGACCACCTCAGCGGCTTTTTCGTCCACTATCCAGCGCATTTTGTCCTCCGGGTCTTTTATGTATCCGTAGGGCGGATTGGTGCAGAGTGGCTTACCGGACTCTCCCTTAGCTTTGAACACAGCACGTATTTTCTTGCTAGTATCCTTGGCATACCATTCGTTTATGATGTTCAAAAAAGGAGTAAAATCACTTTCCTGCTGGTTTGCGCTGTCCACGCCGTTGTTGACGGCAATGAAGCGCACATCGGCATTGGGGAATGCGACTTCGGTGTAATAGCCGACCTTCAGATAATCTCGCCCCAGTCTCGACATGTCTTTTACAATAATCGTGCCGATTCGGCCTTCGTCCATTTCGGCTATCATACGCTGGAAATCCGGTCTTTCAAAGTTCGTTCCACTGTATCCATCATCTACATAAAATTCTGTGTTGAGGAAACCGTTGTCATCCGCATACTTCTTTAAAATAGCCTTCTGGTTCACAATCGAATTGCTGTCTCCCGCAAGCTCGTCGTCACGGGATAATCTGCAGTAAAGAGCCGTGACTTTTGTTGTGTCTATAGCCTTGGTTTGTGTGTGCTTGCCACTTGTAAACTGTCTATACATTTAATCATCCTCCGTTTCCGACAGTCTTCAAGCGTAGGCAGCATGTATATTACCGTACTATTTCGAAGAAGTCGAGTCGATTTTCGGGCATAAACCTGAACTATCGGATAACTTTATTCGGCAGTTTGCATCCGATGTAACTAGCCGCATAATCTTGTCATACACCGTTTCTTTTGCCGTATCGCTTACCAATGATTCCACAACATAGACGGTGCCGCCTATGGTTTTGCGTGTAATACGGCTATTCGGGTTTCTGTCCATAAGCGTCACCTCCCGTCTATGCTATGGTTTGCGGTACTGAGCCTGAGTACCAGACCCAGCGCCGCGCCCTGCTGTTATTCTGTCATTTGGAGAACCTTGATTGCCTCAGAGCGAATCAGGCAGCCATCCAGCGTTTCCATACCGAAGTATCCGATCTTATCGGCAAAGGAATATTTCTCGTGCAGTGCCCGGATGGATAGCGGCTGACGCTGGACAACCCAGTAATACTTGAAATCACCGAACACGACGGGTTTTGCACCGCTCTCCGCAGAGGGCATATGGTTCGAGATAACCACAGGTTTGCCGAGCAGTGTGTCTGCCGCACCGCGCCAGAGATAGTTGTTTGTGCTGTCCTTGAGTTCACGTAAGGCCAGCGCCGTCTTGTCATTCATGACCCATATTGCATTGGAACGGTATTCCGGTTTCAGCGAAAAGTATAGCTTGTGAATTTCATCAAAGGCGATATCCGTTGCAGAAGCCGCTGTAACGCCCACATCCGCACCCTCTGTGGCGTGCAGGACGCCCTTGGGCTTGCCAATTCCATCACCGTTGAGGAATGCATCCTCCTCCGCTTTGCCGAAGATACGAGCAAAGTCGCGAGTCAGATAGTCCGAGATGTTGAATCCCGTGTCGTGAACGAAATTGCTGTCCAAAACCGAGATGCAAGCGAGTTTATGTTCGCCCAGCGCGATTCTTTTTGCTGTCAGTTCTGCCTCGGGCACCGCCCCACCTTCGCCAACCCAGTCCGCATCTACAGGCGTGTCCGATGTAATGATTTTACCGCCACTCGTTGTCGCTCTCACGAATGTAGCCATTCTACGGAACAGGTTTTCTTTCGCCAATGCTGCCGCATATTTTTCTGCCGATGCTTCGGGCAAAAAGTATGATCCATTAGCAAGATTGGCACCTTCTTTGAGAACGCTACCATCCGTATTTTTGCTTCTCATGCTGTTCCAGAATGCTCTGGAATACGTTTCAGTTGTTAACATAGTTGTTATCCTCCTAAATTTTGTTTGAATTCGGGGCATATACCCCGTTTGAAACCGCGATTTCTTACGCGTTGCCCCACGCCGCTGTCCGCTTTAAAAAGCTGTAGAGATTCTGATACCCCCACCCCATGGTTTTTTTATGTGGGTCACAGTGACGCATTCGTCGGAATGTCATGTCCACACAAGCATAGGCACCACCTCCTTAACATCTTGGGGACACTTGTGGCAGGTTTTTATGGTTGTTTTCTAAAGTTGTTTTCCTATAGGAAATAATCATAATTTCTTGCCACATATTGCCGCATCATAAATACGTCTTTTTCAGCCTGTAACCGATGAGCAGTGTGGTCTTGTCTCCACCACCGGCAGGGCGCTTGCGAAGCACGGTGCCGAAGGAGCGCAGCGCTTGATTGAAGTTACGATTGCTCTCCGGGTAGCAACCATTGACAGCACACCATTCTCGGTAGGCAGCGTACAACTCGGCGGTCTTTACATCGGCATCACCCCGCTCTTCAAGGCATTCATCCGCGAAAAGTTGGATCTTATTGCTGTCGTGGGAATACTCGTTTGTCGCGTCGATGACCGATTGTGGCAAGGTAAAGCCCTCCTCGCGCAGCATAATGTAACCTTGAAGCAGCCAGTTGAGGATGGCGCTCTGCGTCTCCGGCTTGCCGAACTCTGATTTCAACGTCTTATCCTGCTCCCATTCCTCAAAATGCCTGTCAAAAGGAACTATCAGTACACGCCCGCTGGTGAACAGCGTCATGTCGTTGATGACAGGCAGATAGTTGGTGTTGATATACAGCTTAAACTGCGGAGCAAAATCGAAAGAGTTTTCATGCAGAAAACGCGCATTTAAGGTGTCGTTGCCCGTCATGCTTTTTACCTGCGCGGCATTGAGCAATAAGCCGCGGCTCGGCTCAGAGATGTTGGCAAAGCGCACACCTGCCAGTCTTGCGACATCCTCGCTGGGATTTGAGCTGTTGCTGTACTGCTTGAGCGCGATGGTCTCCGGGCGCACCGCCTTTCCGTAATCTCCGAACACACGCAGGATGCTCTCCATCAAGGTACCTTTACCGTTTCTGGTTGTCTCGCCGTAGAGGAAGAACATGCACTCGAAGCGGGTATCCCCACTTACCGCGTAGCCGAGGGCCTTTTGCAGGAATTTCGCCTTTTCCTTATCACCGCTCATAATCTCATCAATGAAGCTGGTAAAGCGTGGACACACGGCGTTTGGGTCATATTTCACAGGTGCAATTTTTGTGAGCCTATCCTCCGGAGTGTGGTCGCGGAACTGCATGGTGCGTAAATCCAGTGTGCCGTTATTACAGTTGAATAGGTATCGGTCAGTATCGAATTCCTCCATCGAAATGGGGTACACGCTCTGTGCATCACTCAAAACCGTAATCCTTGTGCTTCGAAGCTGCCACTTAGCGCAATATTTGATGTAGTCTTTTCGCTTATGCTCATCATGAATGCTGAGCGCGTATGTCATCAGAGCGTCCGAGAGATCTTTGCACAGTTCCATCACCTTGAGAGCCGCCATGTCGGTGACCCAGCGGGTGCCGTCATAGACGTACCAGACCTTCCGCTCCGGTACATATCTTGCGCATGACTTGTAGACATCCGCGAAGAGCCTGCCTGCGCCGTTGTCCGACCAGCCGTAGCGCCGGTTGCTGTCCGGCTTCAGTTCTGCCAACCTCGGTGCGAGAATACCGAAGTCCTCATTTGCATCGGTGTGCATGACTGGCTGATATGTGGAAGAACAGAGAGATACTGCTTTTTCAAGGGTAATTTGTCCATAAGTCGAGCCACTCTGTGGTCTGTCCCACTTGTCACGGTAAAGCCCTGAGTGCTGGAACAGCCTGTCCATTTGTGCTATGTCCCTGCCACACCAGAACGCAAGGTGGGAGCAGAAAGCAAGGTCGGCTTCACTCTGCGACGGGTATCCGCTGATATCGCCCTCCCAGAGCTTTGCAAATGCTACACCGTTTTTTGCCGCTTTCGCCTTCTCAATGACAATGTCATCCGAAAGGTAGGAGGCTGTCACGGCGGGCTGTTCGTCCCTTGGTTTTATATTACGAAGCATAAAGGTATCGAGGAGCGTTTGTAGCTGCGCCCCCGCTTCAATGACATCGCCCTGCTGATAAACATTCCCGGTGACAGTAACGAATTTATTTGTCGCACCGTACACATACACCTCAACGCCGAGTTTGGCGTTGTTGATGTAATATTTCGCGCTATCGTACTGAAAGCCGCTTGCCTTGAAGATGACACGCAGACCAGTTCCAGAGGGGCTAATCTCGATGTAGCAGCCTGTAAATATTTCTGCGATGGATTGCCCGATAGCGGTCAGAGTACCATCTGTATTTACACAGTGATCAACGTCCACTGCACTGAAACCACGGAAAATACCAAGCCCCAGACCGTCGTAATGACTTACTGCTGCGACAGCGTCGGAGTAGTTTGAAAAGGTATGTTCATTATTTGATTGCGCCCGCTTGCCGCTGATTTGATATGGCACCTTACCCGGTTTTGTCTTTCCTTTACGCGCTTCATATTTCCACACACAGAATTTTCCGTTGTCGCGCAGTTCCTTTGGCAGATTGTCGTATTGCACTCTTTCACTTCCTTCTGGGGTTTGTATTTTTGTTGACTCTCGCTATGCGGATAAAAACAGGTTGTTTGATGGAGCGTTTTGCATATTCCTTATGTGCTATAGTAATTTTCTGCTTCTCGCTATACGGAGATTTAAACGCTGTTTTATACACCCCATATTTGAAAATCTTTTTTCTCCAGCGGGAAAGGATGGTTTCTGTGCACCGTTCTCCAGATAACAAGGTAAAAAGTGCACCCACCGTAGTCTCATAATCCGAAAAGAGACAAAAAAATACGGCGCCCGCTGTTTTGCGGATGCCGTAGTGATATATAACCAAGCGAATCAAGCATAATTTGAAAATTATTTTCGAATTCACATGTTATTTGTTGTAAACTTGAAGATTTCCTGCTATAATGAGTGCAATATAATTGTGAGGTGGCAACAATGCTGGTTGTAAGCTATAAAAAGCTATGGAAATTATTGATAGACCGCGATATGAATAAACAGGATTTGCAGGTGCTGGCAAAAATCAGCCCGTCCTCCGTGGCGAAACTGTCTAAGCACCAGAATGTCAGCATGGATGTACTTCTTAAAATATGCTCAGCACTACGAGTCAATGTGGAAGATATAATGGAATTCGTCTCTGGTGAGGATAAACGAGAGGAAGGTACTACGAAATGACAGACAATCAAAAGAAATTAATGAATATACTCCGTGAGATGTTTCAATTTGACCAAGCAGATCTCGATTTTGGTATTTATCGCATTATGCGTATGAAACGCGATGAAATCAATAGATTCATTGAGGATGAACTACCCGCTAAAATTACAGTGGGTTTACGCGAACTTGCGGAATTAGATATATCTGCCGAGGTTGCTGCAATTGACAAACAAATTGCAGATACAAAAGCCGCGCCCCTATCTGAGGCAATAAAAACAGCTGCTATTGCTGAGCTTGAAGAAAAGAAAAAGTCTCTTGCTGCTAGAAATGACATTACTGCTGTAGAAGCTGATGTTTATAACCACCTGACAAACTTCTTCTCCCGCTATTACGACGATGGCGATTTTATATCTCAGCGTCGCTATAAGGATGGTGTGTATGCTATTCCTTACGAAGGTGAGGAAGTAAAACTGCATTGGGCAAATGCTGATCAGTATTACGTTAAGACCAGCGAATATTTTAAAGATTATACTTTCAAAACAATGTATGGTGAAACCGTCCACTTCAAGCTCATCGAAGCAGAAACTGAGATGGACAATAATAAAGCAAAAGAAAAACGCTTCTTTCAGCTTTATACTGAAAAACCGTTTGAAGTGATTGATGGCGAACTTTTTATTTACGTTGAATACAAAGCTTCAGAATATAGTGGCAAAACAGCGCAGGCACGGCACATAACAGATATTGTAGAGGCTTTTGCAGCTGTGCAAACGCAACCGGAATATATACCATTCGCTTCTATTATGACGTTGACTGACAATAAGACATTGCTCGAACGACACCTCAATCGCTACACTGCGCGCAATACATATGACTACTTCATACACAAGGATTTAGGTAAGTTCCTGCGCCGCGAGCTTGACTTCTACATTAAGAATGAAGTTATTTATCTTGACGATATTGATGAGCAGGATGAAGCAAAAACGAAAGAATACCTGACAAAAGCAAAGGTCATTCGCAAAATTGCGCGTAAGATTATCACTTTTCTTGCTCAGATTGAGGATTTTCAAAAGAAATTATATCTGAAAAAGAAATTCGTTGTTGAGACGAATTATTGCATTACGCTTGATCGTGTTCCGGACTCCATGTATCCCGAAATCGCCGCGAATGATGCTCAGCGTGAGGAATGGGTGCGCCTATTTGCCATTGACGAAATAGAAGCCACCGATGGCGATCTTGTAAATGCTGCCACAGTAGGTTACTCTGCACCCCTCACTGTCGAATTTTTAAAGCAGAATCCTTTCCTTGTCTTAGATACAGCTTTTTTCAGTAATGAATTTAAAGAACGTCTTGTTGCCAGCATTGATAATTTGGATGAAAAGCTGGATGGTTTGTTGATACATAGCGAAAATTTTCAAGCGTTGGAGTTTTTGAAAGTTAAATATAGAGGCAGAATTTCAGGGCTATATGCTGATCCACCCTACAATACTAATGCAACTGAAATCCTGTATAAAAACGGATACAAAGATTCTTCTTGGATAAGTATGATTGTTG
>JAXGQR010000008.1:0-151794 GCA_040766325.1 Dehalobacterium sp.
AGGAAACTCCATATTATCAAGAGGGTAAACTGGTCCGCCTCGGAACATGTCATAAGCCGGAAATAAAAGATAAGTTTCCAATGGTGTTTTTAGACCAAATTGCAGCTAAAAGAGGTGAATCGTTAAACCGGGAAAAAAATGAACTGCTTATGGAACGGGATAAAATTGAAAAGTTTTTCCAAGAATATCAATCATTGTTTCAACTGGAGGCATCAATAAATAAGTTAACCAAGGAAAGGGGAGATCTGACAAATAGTATTTCTTATATTAAAAAGCAGATCGCAGAAGAAAAAGATGATGTAAGGCAGCTTAGTTCTAATCTCCAAATAAACAACGATAAGCTGAAGAAAGCACAAGAATCCGGTGCAATTAAAAGAGTGTTCCTCCGTTTGAATCCGGAAAAAATTAAACAAGAAATTGACCGGTTAACGAATCTGATTAACGATCAGAATATGTTTATTCAGGACCAGGAGGACAAATGCATTGAGATGCAGTCTGAATTGTCCAAAAAGGAAGATGCTTTTAATGGCCAGCAGAAACAATATTCCCAGAAATTGAAACAATTAGGGCTAACGAAAGAAGAACTCACCGAACAAAAAAGTACCAATGAACAGCGCATGCATATTATCAGATCCCGATTGCAGGAAATAGAAAGGGCCTTGGACGAGCTTTCTAAGAACATCCTTTCTGATGCCGGGCTGGTAGCTACAACATTAACTAAAACTTTTTCAGCAAAACAATTTCCTGATCGGCCTTTTGATGTACTAGTTGTAGATGAATCCAGTATGGCGCCTTTGCCTTATGTTTTTTGGGCAGCGAGAAAGATTTCTTCTTTTATCACTATCGTTGGTGACTTTTTACAGCTCCCGCCGATCTGCGTGGCTGATAATGATACAGCGAAAAAATGGCTGGGCCGCAGCATTTTTGATATTTTATAAATTAACGATGTAAATCATGCACTGGAAGATAAACGAGTCTTTCCTCTAAAAACCCAGTATCGTATGAACCCAAAGATAGCGGATATTCCGAACGAGTTTTTCTATGGCAAACAATTAGAAAATGATCAGGGCACGAAGCAAAAACTCATCTATGATGCATTCAGTAATGAAGAACCATTAGTTTTGGTTGATACCTCCTCCTTCAACCCGTGGTGCAGCCGCCTATCCGGGGGCGGGCGTTATAATATTTACAATGCCCTTGTATCTGCAGCCATTTCCCGCCGATTGATAAAAGAAAAACGAGTTAAGTCGGTCGGAATTGCTACTCCCTACAGGCATCAGGCACGGCTAATTCAAAAGATTGCAGAGGACTGGGACATTGGAAGGCAGGTACGTATTAATACTGTGCACAGTTTTCAAGGTGGAGAGTCGGACGTAATAATCCTTGACTGTGTGGAAGGGCCGGGGGTTTCTCGCTGGTCGATGTTGGATGATCAACGGTCTTCTGAAGTCAAGTCCTAAAAAGTGTGTAATTTGAAATTTGGTAAATTAAGCCATATTAGTATTTAAATCTGCCTGTCATAGATTCTGAGCCAGAGAGGGGTTTCCAGCCACCCGTAGGGCTTGGCATTGACATTAGGCCTTGTAAAAAATGCTATACTGACATATACGAAGGCAACCTTGTTGGTGCTTGTCATGAGTTCTTCGCCTTCGGGCTTACGAAAGAGCATTTTTTAAGCTAATGTCAATGCTGGCGGTATAAGCAAATTTCTCCTTCTATGCCACATCTGCATTCTTATCATTTTTATGATGTGGTTTCTCTTTCAAGGATTGAAAGTACTGATCCATTTCCAGATATTTTCGCCCAGATGACCACTTTTCATCATGTTCCATCAAGAGAGCACCTATGAGGCGAATGAGAGATGCTTCATTCGGAAAGATTCGAATGACCCGTTCTCTTCTTCGAATTTCCTGATTCAATCTTTCAATGCTATTGCTCGTTCTGAGGCGCTTGCGGTATTTGAGGGGAAGATTTAAAACACTGATGATGTCATCAAATCCTTCTTCAAGGATTTTCATAGCCTTTGAGGCTTTATCGTTATAGTCTTCAAACATGGTGGACAGTTGTTCTCTGGCTATTGTCTCATTTGCAGCATCGTACAGAAGGCGAAGTCTTTCCTTGATTTCCGGCTGTATACTCTTTGGACAATTATCCAGAATGTTTCTGGAAAAGTGTGTTTGACACCTTTGCCATGCAGCTCCCTGGAATTGCCTCTTAATCGCCTTCATAAGACCTTTATGAGCATCGGAAACGACAATGTCTACATTGGTTAGTCGTCTCTCCTTGAGACTTTGGAAAAAATTATTCCAGCTTGTTTCCGATTCGGAATCTGCTGCAGCAAAGCCGATGACTTCTCGATAGCCCTCATGATTTACGCCTATGGCAATGAGAAGACCCTTCGACCGAACTCTTTTATTTTCGCGAACCTTTACATAGATGGCATCGACGATGACAAAAGGATAGTGCTTTTCCAGTGGCCTATTTCTGAAGTCTTCAACAATTGGATCCAGGCTTTCGCATAGCTTTGAGACCGTCGATTTTGAGAAGCTTGTTCCACAAAGCTCTTCCGTAATGTTTTCAACCTTTCTAGTAGACACACCATTTATAACCATCTCCATCATGGCAAGTACGAGAGCCTGTTCACTTCTTTGATAACGATGAAATAGATCTGTAGAAAACTGGCCATTTCGAAGCCTTGGAATGAGTAACTCTAACGTACCCACCCTTGTTTTCATCTGCCGCATGCGATGCCCATTACGGTAGGCACACCGTTCATCGGTTCTTTCATAAGGATCCGCACCGATTTGCTCGGTTAATTGAGCATCTAGTACCTGATTTAAAACTGCTTCCATCACTTTAGCCATTGCTCGATCTCGTCCTTCGAGTGTAAATAGTCCTTTTAAAATTTCTGTATCTAAGGTAAAATTAAGTTGAGCCATTTTTTATTCCTCCCGGTATTTTTAGTTGTGGTGACTTAATTATACCAAAGGATAGAAATTTGGCTCGTTCCTTTTTACACCATTATACGGACTTTATCTGGTTGTGTATGGCCTTATTAGGTTTTGTATTGTTGGTTGGTCCGACTGTCTTTCTTCTTTCCTATTACGTTGACAGTATCGGCATTATGGTAACGAACTTCTTACGTATGAGTCTTTATACAGATCCAATATCCGGTTCCGGATTTCCTCAGGACTGGACTGTGTTTTATTGGGCCTGGTGGGCTGCATGGGCTATGTATTTTGGCTTATTTATTGCCAGGATTTCTAAGGGCAGAACGATTAAAGGCGTTGTTTTGAATATGATGGTGGTAACTTCCGTCGGCTGCTCCTTGTTTTTCATGGTCTTTGGCGGCTATGCTGCAGATTTGCAACTTAATCAAGGCATGGGTCTTAATACAATTTTAGCTGAGTCCGGTGCCGGGGCGATGATTGGTGAGATATTAGGAACTTTACCTATACCGGCAATCCTCTTTCCGTATTTTTTATTAGTAATGGTTATTTTTCAAGCTACAACCATTGATTCCAATGCCTATATGATTTCCATGATTGCCTGCAAAGAAGTGAAAAGCTCTCAGGATTCGCCACGTTGGTCAAGGCTTTTTTGGTGCTTTTTTATTGTTGCGATTGGGATTGCGATTATGATGGTGGGTGGACTTTCTGCGGTACAGCTTTCATCTGTTGCCACCAGTATCCCTACGATGGTGATCATCATCATCCTGGGAATATCTTTGGTGAAAATGCTTCACAAGGATTTTCCAATTGAAAGTAAAACCATGACTGTTGATTACCAGGAAGAAGAGTAAGAGATTAATTCATATTGATTGATTTGAAGAGGAGGACAAATATGCGGACCAATTCACAAGCAGCACTCGATTTTACTCACGGATTTGGATTAAAAATGTTTTCCGAAGATGAACTCTATGCCATTCATTTAGCAACACTTAAGGTATTGGGTAAAACCGGGATCAAGGTAGAAAGTGAAGAAGCCCTAGAAATATTTTCTTCAGGTGGGGCAAAGGTTGACAAAGCAACCCATATAGTAAGATTTCCGGCATATGTAGTGGAAGATGCCATCCATTCTGCACCCAGCACAGTAGTATTAAATGCGCGTAATCCCCAACAGGATGTGGTTTTGGAAGGAAAAAGGGTCCATTTTACCAACTTTGGTGAAGGAATTATGGTCTTTGACCCCTATACCGGAGAATATCGCAAGTCTATCAAACAGGATTGTGCTAATGCCGCTTTAATGTGTGATTACCTTGATGAGGTAGATGTAATTCTTCGTGCGGTAGCAGCCCATGATGTGTTTACACCCACTCATGTTCTTCATGAGATGGAAGCTTGTTTTCTAAATACCACAAAGCCAGTCTTTAACGGAGGGGTTAATTCACGATTAGCAGAATACCTATTTCAGATGGGTGCTGCCGTTTCCGGCGGCATGGAGAAGTTTAAAGAACGGCCCATGTTATCTCTTAATGTATGTCCTACCAGTCCGTTACAGTTAACAGCTCATTGCACGGAAGCCATCATTAAATGTGCAGAATACGGAGTACCGGTGAACGTTCTTTCAATGGCGATGGCTGGCGGTTCTTCTCCTGTGACCCTGGGTGGCACCTTGGTAACCCATAATGCCGAAGTCTTGTCAGGTGTGATTCTCAGTCAGCTTACCCGGAAGGGAACTCCTGTTATTTACGGCAGTTCCACCACGATGATGGATTTGAGAACCACGACCGCTCCTGTCGGTGCACCGGAATTGGGTATGATTAATGCGGCTGTAGCTGCTATGGCTCAATATTATCTCCTGCCCAGCTGGGTTGCTGGTGGGTAGGCTGACAGCAAAATTCCTGATGCTCAGGCAGCTCATGAAGCAACTATGTCTGCTCTCTTAACCGGTTTGGCAGGAGCCAATCTGATTTATGGAGTGGGAATGGTGGAACTTGGAATCAGCTTTAGCTTTGAACAGATGGTGATTGATAATGATATCATCAAGATGGTGCGTAAGGTGATTAAGGGGATAGAGATTTCAGATGAAACTTTAGCTGTAGATGTTATCGACCAGGTAGGTGCCGGTGGAAATTTCTTAAGCGAAGAACATACGATGAATCATATGCGCACGGAGCAGTCTCATCCCAGAATTTTTGATCGACATATGAGATACGCTTGGAAGGCTGAAGGCAGTAAAGATTTGACAGCCGTTGCTCATGAAGAATCCCTGCATATTCTGGAAAATCATAAACCGGAGCAATTATCCGCAAGCGTTCAAGAGGAACTTAAGGAGATTATTGCAGAAGCAGAGGCAGAATTTGCCGTTAAAAAGAAGTAAACTTTTTGTTAAGGGAGGCTTATGAATTGACCTTTCAACCTTTTAAAATGATCACTGCAGAAGATTATCAGAGAATACATGAGGCATCCCTGAAAATCCTTCGGGAAACCGGTGTTGTTTTCCATTCTCAAGAAGCAATAGGTCTTTTTCAGGAGCATGGTGCCCGAGTGAACGGGGAGATTGTTTATTTGGATGCACCCATGGTGGAAAAAGCCTTGGAGAGTTGCCCGAAAAAATTTACCTGGCATGCCCGAGATGAGGAAAAATCAGTTACGGTAGGCGAAGACATCCTTATCCAGCCCAATATCGGTCCGGTTTACATCCAGGATTTAGATCAGGGACGCAGGATGGCTACACTAAAGGATTTATCGAATATTGTCAAGCTTTGTCAAGCCAGCGATGTGATTGATCTTAACGGTAGCGTTCCTGTAGACCCCAGTGATGTGGAAGGTGCGCAAAAGTACTATCAGATCATGTACGAAATTTTGAAGCATACAGATAAACCCATCATTGGGGCTTGTGTCACCGGACCGGAAGCAAGAAAGATGCTGGAGATGGCGGAAATTGCCATGGGTGAAGGCAGCTTAGAACATCCCAGTGTCGGAGTTCTGGTTAATTCTCTTACCCCCTTAGGATTTGCTCCCGATACCATTGAAAGTATAATTGAATACTCCAAACGTAAGCAAATCATCCTGTTGGCACCATGTATTATGGCTGGGGTATCCGGACCTGTTAGTTTGCTGGGTACAGCAGTGCTCCAGAATGTAGAACTTTTGGCAGGGATTGTGTTAACCCAATTAGTGAACCCCGGGACTCCTGTTGTTTATGCTGCAGCATCCTCCGTAGGTTACATGAAAAATGCCAGTTACGCAGCGGGATCCCCGGAAGCCATGATGATTAACACGCCCAATATTCAGATGGGATTGGATTACTATCACCTGCCGACCCGTACTATGTGTGGTATTAGCCACTCCAAAGCATTGGATGCTCAGGCCGGTTATGAAACCATGATGAGTTTGATGATGGGTCTGATGAGCGGAGCGCATATTTTTGTCCAATGTTTGGGTGTTTTGGACGCCATTATGACCACTTCCTATGAAAAGCTCATCATTGATGAAGAATTAGTTCGTCGGGTGAAACATATCCGCAAAGGAATTGATACATCGGATCAGGCTCTAGCAGTTGATATTATTCAAGAAGTAGGGCATGGCGGCACCTATCTCACTCATGAAAGCACCTTTGAGGGCTTTAGAGACATTTGGACGCCTACCATATCCAACTGGGATTCCTACGCAGATTGGTTGGCCCAAGGTGGAGAGGATGTTGCCAGGATAGCCAATAGGAGGTATAAAGAGATATTGGCCCAAGCTCCGGAATCATTATTAGATTCTGAGGTGGATAAGGCCTTACAGTTTTATTTAAAATAGGAAGAACTGTGAGAGATAGGATTAAAGCTAAACAAGGTGAATCAAATGATTCGGGCTTGTTTAGCTTTAATGTTTGTTTCTATTCTTTACATAATTTTTTATTTCATTTTAATTAACAATTCTCCGGTATCTACCTGCTGACCTTCTGTTACCAACAGGGCATCAATTTTTCCCTTTGTCGGAGCAGTAATATTGGTCTCCATTTTCATGGCTTCAATTACGACCAGACTCTGGTGTTCTTCCACCTCATCTCCTTCTTTGACGAGAATTTTTAGGATAGAACCGGGAATACTGGCGCCGATTTCCATGGGGTTTTGGGGGTCGGCCATTTTGCTGAAATTATCGTCCAAGGTTAAGGTTTTGAAGCCCTTATCCCTGATTTTTATTTCTCTTCTGTTGCCGTTAATATCAAAGTGCAAGGTGACGAATCCTTCATTGTCCGGCTTACCGATTTCCAAAAGACGGATAATCAGCTTCTTTCCTTCCTCGATTTCTACTTCACAAGTTTCTCCTTCACTAAGACCATGGAAAAAGATATCACTGCCCATTCTGGTTAAGTCTCCGTATTCCTCCAATTCATGAAGATAGTCCTCGTACACCTTGGGATATAAGGCGTAAGATAAGATTTCCTGATTGGAAGGTTGACTGTGAAATTTTTCTTCCAGATATTCTGCGATAGCGTTAAAATCCTCCGGAGGTAGAATTTCTCCTGGACGGCTGGTAAGCGGTTTCTCCCCTTTCAGAACCAGCTTTTGTAATTTTTCCGGGAATGCTCCTTCCGGTTGGCCCATCATGCCTCGGAAATAGTCCACCACAGAGTCGGGAAAGGATAGATCACGACCTTTTTCATAAATGTTATCCTGTGTCAGATGGTTTTTTACCATAAAGATGGCCATATCTCCTACCATTTTCGATGATGGTGTTACTTTAACAATATCACCCAACATTTCATTCACAGTTTTATACATTTTTTTCACAGCGGCAAAATGATGTCCCAGACCAAAACTGTTTACCTGGGATTTAAAGTTAGAGTATTGTCCTCCGGGCATCTCATGCACATAGATTTCTGCTGTACTGGATTTCAATTCCGACTCAAACTTACTATAGACGGGGCGTACTGCTTCCCAATAATCTGACAATTGTTGGAGAGCGTGGGGATCCAGACCGGTGTCTCGTTCCGTATTGACTAGGGCGGAGACAACAGAATTTAAAGCAGGCTGACTGGTAAGACCAGACATGCTGTTTAAGGCTGTATCTACAATGTCAACCCCGGCTTCTGCAGCTAACAAGATAGCGGCGACCCCGTTGCCACTGGTATCATGGGTGTGGAAATGGATGGGTATGGATATTTCCTCTTTGAGGGCTTTTATTAGCTTATTGGCTGCGTATGGTTTAAGAAGAGCCGACATATCCTTAATAGCCAGGATATGAGCCCCCATTTTTTCAATTTCCCTAGCTTTTTTCACATAATATTGGAGCGAGTATTTATCTCTGGAACTATCCAGAATGTCACCGGTATAACAGATAGTGGCTTCTGCCACCTTGCCGCATTTTAATACTTCATCGATGGCAACGTCAATACCTTTGAGCCAATTCAGGGAGTCAAAAATGCGAAAGACGTCAATGCCGCTTTGTGCTGATTCTCTGATAAAAGCACGAATGACATTATCAGGATAGTTCTTATAGCCAACTCCATTTGCTCCTCTTAACAGCATTTGGAAAAGGATATTAGGAATGTCTTTCCTTAATTTTTCCAAGCGATGCCACGGGGATTCTTTCAAAAAGCGATAGGCCACATCGAAGGTAGCTCCGCCCCACATTTCCAGGGAGAAAAGATCCTTTGCCAAAAGGGCGGTAGCAGGGGCAATTTTCGTCATGTCCTTGGTCCTGACTCTGGTGGCCATTAAAGACTGGTGCGCATCGCGCATGGTAGTATCTGTCAGAAGGAGCTTTTCTTGTGCTTGAATCCACTTGACCAAACCTTCCGGACCCTTTTCATCTAATATTTGTTTTGTTCCTTTTAAATTAGTAGGAGTTTCTATCTGGGGCACGATAGGAATATCGAATTCCTCTTTAATTCCTTTCGTTTCATTAACGACGATTTCACCGATAAATTTTAATAGTCTTAGTTCTTTATCTGCTTTAGGTTTGATATCAAAAAGCTCGGGATGATTGTTAATAAAACCGGTATCACAGGCACCTTGATGAAATTTTTCATGATTTAATACATTAATCAGAAAGCCAACATTGGTTTTTACGCCCCGCACCATTAATTCCTTCAAGGAGCGGGTAGCTTTACGAATGGTGTCCTCAAAAGTACGGGAGTTGGCTGTAATTTTAACTAGCAAACTGTCATAATAGGGGTTAATTTTTGCCGTAGTAAAGCCTTCCGCTCCATCTAAACGAATACCGAATCCGGATCCGGAGCGATAAGCATCAATGGTCCCCACAGAGGGAGCGAAATTATTCCCGGGGTCCTCAGTGGTGACCCGGCATTGAATAGCGTAACCTCTAGGCATAATTGCACTCTGAGCGGGGATGCCAATCTGGGGAGCATCCAAGGGATAGCCTTGGGCAATAAGCAATTGGCTTTGTACCAAATCATAGCCGGTAATCATCTCAGTCACCGTGTGTTCCACCTGAATCCTGGGATTCATTTCAATAAAATAATGATTTCCATAGGCATCCACCAAAAATTCTACCGTGCCGGCACTGCGATAATTCACCGCGCGAGCTATCTTCAGGGCATCTTGACAAATATCTTCCCTTTTTTCCTGAGCTAAGCAAAAGGCTGGGGCATATTCGATCACCTTTTGGTGTCTTCTTTGAATGGAGCAATCACGCTCATAAAGATGAACGATGTTACCGTAGTTATCACCGAGGATTTGCACTTCAATATGTTTAGGTTGCTTCAAATATTTTTCGATAAATATATCGTCTATGCCAAAAGCAGATTTGGCTTCATTTTTGGCACTGCGAAATGATTCCAGCAATTCGTCTTCATTATTCACGATGCGCATGCCTCTGCCGCCACCTCCGGCTGCGGCCTTGAGCATCACAGGATAACCGCACTGCTCGGCAAAAGCTTTTGCTTCCGCATCTGAACTAATAGGCTTTTCCACTCCAGGAATGGTAGGCACACCGACCTCTTTAGCTAATAATTTTGATTTGATTTTATCCCCTAATCGGTCCATCATTACATGGGTGGGACCAATAAAAACAATTCCGGCGTCTTCACATTTCTGGGAGAATTCGGGATTTTCAGAAAGAAACCCGTAGCCGGGATGAATAGCATCCACACCCTTTTTTTTGGCTAGACTGATTATTTCATCTATATCCAAATATGCTTGTATAGGTCCTTTATTTTCACCGATGAGATAGGATTCATCAGCTTTGGTACGAAAGAGTGAAAATTTATCTTCATTGGAATATATGGCTACAGATCGTATACCTAACTCTGTGCAAGCCCGGAAAACCCGAATGGCAATTTCTCCCCGGTTGGCTACGAGCACTCGCTTGAATTTTTTAATCAATAGGAACCCTCCTTGTGGAAAATAGCTAATTACACTATATTGTATTTCTTTTTAGGCAAATCTGCAATGTTATTTCTTCGTGTATACAGTATAACACTTTCTATGAAAATTAATAAAGTTGTGGATGTATGCAACTAATTATGGTATAATCAAACCAGTTGAGACAGAGGATCTTTCTTTTAAAAATGAATAAAAGAGCAGAGTTGAGTATAGATGAGAAGAGCTAGGTTGAGACGAGGTGAGGTTTGTAACGTCAACCGGGCATTGTCCTGGTTTTTTATTTGTTCATTTTGAGAATGGAGGAAAATTGATGGCAGTTCAGTTGGAAAGATACGGTACACATAATATAATTTTTGAACAAGAACAAAAATTACGAACTTTGGTGGAACGACTTTTCGAAAAGTCTTCTTATTATAGAAAAAAACTTCAGGAAGCCGGTATTCAACCGGGTGATATCCGCACCATCGAGGATTTGGAACGGGTACCTTTTACAGATAAAAATAGTCTGCGGGATGCCTATCCTTTAGGCATGATGGCTGTAGATGAGGAAAGAGGTAATTCGTGTCCACTCTCTTCTGAACTACCGGCAAACCGGTAATAATACCTTATACCAAACAGGATGTTGAGACATGGACGGAAATGTTTGCCCGGTGTTATGAAACCGTAGGCGTAGGTAAGAGGGACCGGGTGCAGGTAACACCGGGATATGGACTTTGGACGGCAGGCATCGGTTTTCAGGCCGGTGTGGAAAAATTAGGAGCGATGGCCATTCCTACCGGCCCCGGTAATACGGAGAAACAATTGGAGATGATGGTAGACTTAAAAACTACCGTACTTTGCGGTACTTCTTCCTATGGTCTTTTACTGGCGGAAGAGATCGATCGGAGGGGTTTGCGAGATAAAATCCACTTGAAGATGGGTATCTTTGGCTCTGAACGATGGGGCGATAAAACGCGGATCAAAATTGAAGAATATCTGGGTATTGATAGTTTTGATATTTATGGCTTGACCGAAATCTACGGTCCCGGGATTGGCATTGATTGTCCCGCGCATCAGGGAATGCATTATTGGTCTGATCACTTGTTGTTTGAAATTATTGATCCGGTCACTGAAAAGCAATTACCGATAGGAGCAGAAGGAGAATTAGTCATTACCACTTTGACCAAGGAAGGTATGCCTTTGTTAAGATACCGGACTCATGATATCACCCGCCTGTTGCCCGGTACGTGTCCTTGTGGAAATCCTTATCCCATGATTGGCCGGATTCAGGGACGTACAGACGATATGATCAAGATTAAAGGGGTTAATATTTATCCCGGCCAAATTGATCACGTCTTACACATTACCCCCGGTTGCAGTAGTGAATATCAGATTCATCTTTGCCGCGAAGAACGAAGAGATGTAATGACGGTAAAGGTAGAAGGGGAAAACGGTCATGATCACGTTGATGTAGGGGAACGCTTGCAAAAGAATATTAAGGTAAAAATCGGCATTCTAGTGGATGTTGAGGTGGTTCCTTATGGTTCTTTGGGAAGAAGTGAGAAAAAGAGTAAACGTATCTTTGATGCAAGGCAAATGTAATGATTAAGAGAGCTGTCCAAGATTTTAAGGGGCAGCTTTTTTTATGAGCACTCACCGAACTATTAATAAGGGAAGCGGCCTGGTTTTGGTTGAACAAGGGGATTGGTGCTGGACTGGGATGGTCAGTTAATCAAAATGATGATGGGAAAATTGACATGTGTATGGTATTATCGATATAGGAAAAGGGAATCAAGATAGAAAAATTGGGTAAAGAAAAATCAAAAACGAAAGGAATGAAAATAGTTATGTTAAATATAAACTTATTGGATATTGTGGGCCTGCCATCAAGAAGGGAGGGAATTGTAAAAATTTAGAACAGTGCCCTCCAAGATAATACTATATCAATTTTGGAGGATAAATAATGGCTATAGATTTAAAAAAAATTGGACTCAATGATCATTTTAACGATGAAGCGGCCCAATATAAAGGCTTGTTTATAGCGCGCGTTTCCGAGCAGCACCGTGAACAATACAAGGTAATTACAGCATATGGAGAGTTGAGTGCCGTTGTTTCGGGGAAACTTGCTTATTTAGCAGATGGCAGAGCTGAATTTCCGGCAGTGGGTGATTGGGTGATGGTTGACAGGGTAAACGACACCAGTGGTCACGCCATCATCCACCATATATTAAGACGCATAAGCAGATTAACCCGCAAAGGGGCAGGCACCGGGTATGAGGAACAAATTATTGCGGCCAATATCGATATTATCTTTATTTGCATGTCCCTCAATGCCGACTTTAATCTCAGAAGATTAGAGCGGTATCTGACAATTGCCTGGGAGAGCATGGCAAATCCTGTTATTGTTTTGACAAAATCAGATTTATGTAAAGATGTAGGGTTAAAGCTAGCCGAGGTAACATCTGTGGCGCCGGGCGTAGATGTGATAGTTTGTTCCGCCGAAGCCCCCAATGGACTGGATGCGATTAAGATGTATACCCAGCCTGGAAAAACCATTGCTTTTATTGGCTCGTCGGGTGTTGGTAAATCAACGCTTATTAATCGGCTGATAGGTCAAGATATTATGGCTACAAAAGAGATTCGCGAAGATGATGGTCGGGGCAGACACACTACCACCCATCGTCAATTGCTTTTACTTCCAAACGGCGGTATTGCGATTGATACTCCCGGCATGCGCGAGTTACAGATTTTTTCAGGGGATATTTCGAAAACTTTTGAGGATATCGAAGAGCTCGCCTTGGGATGTAGATTTAAAAACTGTTCCCATAGCAATGAACCCGGTTGCGCTGTCAGAGAGGCAATTAATAGGGGAATACTACTGGAACAACGTCTTGCAAGTTATTTGAAGCTGCAACGGGAGATGGTCTATGACGGGATGAATTCTCGCCAGCGCGAGCATGAAAAAATTAACCGTATGTTTGGAAGCAAGGCAAAAATGAAGCAGGCGTTCAAGCAAATTAAAGATAATAAAAAAGGACAATGATAAGAAAAGAAGATATTTAAATAAGGGTACAAATAAGGCTTTTTAAACGAAAACTCCTTGTCACTGATTAAGGTCAGAGAGATGGGGAGTTTTTAAATTTTGAGCAAAATAGATCAAAAATAAAGTATAATAAAATATAATGGAAAGCTGTTTCTTTACCCTTATTTCCAGGTATGACAGGTTAATAATAATGATAGAGAGGAATGATAAAATGAGTATCGGGAAGTATTCTTGTGGTGTTTGTAAAATCCATGGGTGTAGTAAAGGGGAAAGAGAGGGTTTGCCTAAAAACTGCCCAACCTTGGATGATGAATCTATAAATGAAAGTCTAAAAATGTATACTGGGGAAGAACTTTTACTTGCCCAGAAGGCAGCCCTTGTAGAAAGTGAAGGGTACTGTAAAAAGACCCGAGTGGAAGAAATCATGGATTTTGCTCATAAATGCGGCTTTAGCCATTTGGGCGTGGCTTTTTGCACCGGATTAAAAAAAGAAATGGCCATTTTTCATAAAATATTAACAGCCCATGGATTTACCGTGACCTCTGTGATTTGCAAAAATGGCTCTGTTTCAAAAAAAGACTTTTTGGGCTTAGAGGAAAAAGACATGGTACGTCCTAATACCTTTGAAGCGATGTGTAACCCTATCGGTCAGGCCGTGTTTTTGAATAAAGCTAAGACAGAATTAAATATTCTACTTGGATTATGTGTCGGGCATGATACACTTTTTATCAAGCATTCAGAAGCCCCTGTTACCGTATTGGTGGTGAAAGATCGGGTACTGGGGCATAACCCCGCTGCTGCTCTTTATATGGCAGAAGGATATTATAAGAAAAAGCTTTTTCCTGATGAAAAATAATTCTCATCAATAGGTTTTATGAAGCTTAAGGATAGGAGGAAATGAGGATGGCTTTATGTGAAAAGTGCCAGGTGGAAATCCCCGCAGGTGACGAGATGAAGCTTCACGGGAAAATCGTTTGTGAGGATTGTTTCGTTGCCGGGGTTCAGCCCCCAAAAACCTGTGATATTGCGGCGGTACATAGTGCGAGAATACATCGGCAAATGTCAGGACAAACAGGAACAGAAGGATTAACTGATCTACAGAAAAGTATTTATGAATTTGTCCGAGAACAGGGGCAGGTTACCCGGGATCAATTGGCAAAACATTTTGCCCTGCCTTTAGAGGAAATCGAAAGACAGTTTACGGTTTTACGCCATTGTGAGCTGTTAAAAGGGAAAAAAGAAGCAGGTGTTGTTTATATTACGCTTATGAATCAGTAAACAAATAACAATTTGATGATGGCACCAAATAAGAAAATGGTCTTGGCACCGGGTTAACTCTATGATAATTTATAGATTGAAAATTACATTATATTCAATATCCTTTGATAAGCAATCGTCGCAGGTAGGATTATTGAATAAATAGATTGGCAGGTAGATAGAGGATATGTTAGATTTATCAGAAAATGCGTTAGCAATACTGGAACGCCGGTATTTAAACCGGGATGAAAAGGAGAGGTAATCGAGAGTCCCAAAGAGTTGTTTGAGCGTGTTGCCCGGTCTATTGCAGAGATAGATTTAGTTTATGGCGCCCAGGAAGAAGAGGTAAATATACTTCGGGAACGTTTCTTTCACATGATGACGAGCCTGGACTTTTTGCCTAATTCCCCTACTTTGATGAATGCTGGGTTGCCCTTGGGTCAGCTGTCGGCTTGTTTTGTTTTACCGGTGCCTGACACTATGGAAGGGATTTTCGAAGCGGTCAAGAATACCGCATTAATTCATAAAAGCGGCGGGGGCACCGGGTTTAGTTTTAGTCGTCTCCGTCCCAAAGGATCCGTGGTACGTTCTACCGGTGGAGTGGCTTCCGGCCCCATTAGCTTTATGAAGGTTTTTAATACCGCTACGGAAGCGGTCAAACAGGGAGGAAAACGACGGGGTGCTAACATGGGTATTCTCAGAGTCGATCATCCTGATATTTTAGAATTTATTAAATGCAAAGAAGATAAATCAGAATTGACTAATTTTAATCTCTCTGTAGGTATTACTGAGGAGTTTATGGCTGCGGTGCAAAATAAATCAACTTACCCCCTTAGAGATCCTATTGACAAAAAAGTTATGGGTGTTTTAGATGCTGCCCAAGTATTTAAGCTGATTGTTGAAAAAGCATGGGAAAGTGGGGAACCGGGGATTATATTTCTCGACCGGATCAACGGAGACAACCCTGTACCGCATATCGGAGAAATAGAAAGCACCAATCCATGTGGTGAACAGCCTTTGCTGCCAAATGAATCCTGTAATCTGGGTTCTATTAATCTAGCCCGGATGGTAAAAGATAAAGGTCGGGGTATTGACTACGATAAACTAAGAGAAACGGTTCATCTAGCCGTTCATTTTTTGGATAATGTTATTGACGCCAACACCTATCCTTTAAAGGAAATCGAAGCCCGATCCAAAGAGACTCGGAAAATCGGTCTAGGTGTGATGGGCTTTGCCGATCTCCTTATTTTGCTGGGTATTCCTTATAATTCTGAAGAAGCCGTAGTCGCTGCGGAGCAGATCATGGAGTTTGTTAATAATGAGGCCAAAAAGGCATCTATAAATTTGGCGCGGAACCGAGGTGCTTTCCCCCAATATCCCGGTAGCAGCTGGGAAAAGGAAAATATGCCTTTGAGAAACGCCACCACTACAACCATTGCCCCCACCGGCACAATCAGTATGATTGCCGGATGCAGCAGCGGTATTGAGCCTCTTTTTGCCGTGGCTTACACCAAGATCTGCATGGATGGTGATAAACTGAAGGAGGTCCATCCTGAGTTCAAACGCATTGCTCTGGAAAAAGGTTTTTACACACCTGAATTAATGGAAAAGGTAAAAAAACAGGGTTCTTTGAAGGGAATCAAAGAGGTTCCTGGTGACGTGCTGGATATCTTTGTAACAACTCAGGATATTTCTCCTTATTGGCATGTCCGCTTGCAGGCTGCCTTTCAAAGGCATACGGATAATGCTGTGAGTAAAACAATTAACTTTCCCCGAAACGCAGAGATCAAAGATATTGAAGAAGCCTATTTCCTTGCCTATGAACTGGGATGCAAAGGCTTGACCGTTTACCGAGATGGGTCTCGGGAAGGGCAGGTGCTTAATGTAGGTGAAGTATCCTCCGAACAGGAACCGAAAAAAGCTACCGATGGCAAGATTGCACCGCGCCGTCGTCCGGAAATTACCCGGGGGATTACAGAAAAAGCCCTGGCCGGATGTGGAAATTTATACATCACAGTAAATTATGACTCCAATGGGATCTGCGAGGTATTTACCAACTTGGGTAAAGGAGGAGGATGCCCTTCACAGACGGAGGCTACCAGTCGTTTGGTATCCCTGGCTTTAAGATCGGGTATCAGTCCTGATGCTGTGATTGAGCAAATGAAAGGGATTCGCTGTCCATCAACTCTAAGTCGCAAATCTAAAGGAGCAAATATTCGTGTTTTATCCTGTCCGGATGCCATCGGTCGATCCTTGGAAAAGGTCTTGGATATTGCCGTTATGGAAGGAAATGGTCATAACTTAAATGATTTGGCCAACGAAATTGAAAATTTTTATATGAAAAATGATACCCCCAAAGATAGTCTGTGCCCGGAATGCGGCGGAGACCTGGAACATGAAGGAGGCTGTGTTCTCTGCCGCTCTTGCGGATATAGTAAGTGTGGTTAAGGAGAAAAAAAGATTGTGAAAAATGTTTCTTGATTTCTCAGTGCTTTAGTGATAAAATAGTACTAATAAGTGAATAATATTCGTGATTAGGTGCCCTTGGATAAAATCAATCAAGGGGTAATAGGGAACCAGGTTAAAGTCCTGGACGGTCGCGCCACTGTAAACGAGGAGTTTTGTTTTTGAACCACTGGGTGATTCCGGGAAGGGAAAACAAAATGTTGATACGTAAGTCAGGAAACCTGCCTAGCACGAAAGATGTAATTTAATTTGATCTCCTTTCGCGGAAAAAGGTATGAGCTGATTGCATTAGTTTAAAGCCTCATTTTTCTTAAGAAAGATGAGGTTTATTATTTAAGCCATAACAACTCCTTTATTTTTTGCCCGGTCTCTATTTGGGCCGGGCTGAATATTTTTTTCAATGAACTTAGAGGAGTGATAAATAAAATAAGTAGTATCATAATATATCCGGATTCAAATAGGGAGATTAAGGTATATAAAGGCGGGTGCAACGATTAGAATGGCTGAGTTTGATATTTGCGTACCAGAGATCAGATTATTTGAAAAAAACGATATCTTAGTACTTTATTCAGAGAGAAAACTTTTAACCTTAAACTCTTCCGTCTTAGGCGGGGGATTCCATACATCTAACTTTGTCATAAACCAACAGGTAAGATCAGGCTATGACGGTGATAGCCCCAGGAAGGACTTGGTTAAGGGTATTGAGGATATTGACATTTCACCGGATCAATGTGTAGGAATGATGACTGCTGCTCATGTGAAAGATGCAGCAGTGGAATATGAAAGTAATAATGAAATATCTGTTACTGCTATTGTTACTGCAGGAACCAGTAATGCTATGGCAGCGGGAGGCACCCCTCCACCCATTACTTTTCAAGGTCTAGGCACTATTAACATCATCATACTGATCGATGGCAATCTGACGGAAGGCGGTATGGTCAATGCTGTAATCACGGCCACAGAGGCTAAAACCATGGCCTTACAAGACCTGAAAATTAAAGATGTGTTTACCGGGGAACCTGCCTCCGGTACATCTACCGATGCAGTAGTCATAGCCGCTACAGGAAAGGGGGAGAGTCTTCCATACGCCGGTACGGCAACAATTGTAGGAGGTATGATCGGTCGCACTACAAGGAAAGCAGTGACAGAAGCTATCCATCGATACCTTCGGTATAAGGCGGTACATGGTTAGGATAATTTTTTTATTTATCATGAGAAGATCCATTATTAGAGTATTGCCGTAGTGATAATAAACCCCTTCAGTGTTTTGAGAAGAGGTTTTACCGGTTTTGTTCAAGCTTCTTAGGGCATGGCAGGATTTGCGTTTCCTTTGATTAAAGTGATTGTGTTTTACAGATTGCTGAGGTAAAATACATTTAAATGAATATCGGATTTTAGGTGCCGTTAAAGAGAATAGGGAAACCGGTGAATATTCCGGTGCGGATCCGCCGCTGTAATCGAAGACGAATCCCTGTGATGCCACTACCTGGTAATTTAAGGGTGGGAAGGTGTGGGAGGAGGATGACACGAGAGCCAGAAGACCTGCCTTAAATAAAGTTTTCACCAGAGGAGACTGGAAAACTATTAGATAAGGATCATTATGGATTCCCTTGGCTTAGGCTAAGGGATTTTTCATTTGTAGATAAGCGAGGGGTAATCATGTTTTATGTGGACCAATTTGTGTATACCAATAAAATGCGTGAAATTCACCCTGGCGAGAAGTTTGCTTTTGCCGTGATTACCCTGGGAATTTGTTTCATCGTGAAAAAACCGTTGATTCATTTAATCATTATAGGTATTATGTTAGGTTTTTTGACTTTAAAGGCGCAAATTCCTTGGAAAGTAGTTATAAAGATGATGCTAATCCCATTGAGCTTTTTGTTGATAGGGGTGATAACCATTGCTGTGGTTGTCGACAATAATCCTGTGGGAATGTTGGCCAATCTGAAACTAGGTCATTTATATCTAGGTGTCACAGAGGCCAGTCTGACCCAAGCTATTACGATAATAATGCGCGCGCTGAGTTCTGTAACCTGTTTATATTTTCTTGCTTTAACCGTTCCGATGATTGAATTGATTTATGTTCTGCAAAAATTGAAAATACCTGCAATATTTGTTGAGTTGATGATGTTAATGTACCGCTTTATTTTTGTTTTTGTGGAAACGGCCTTTAGTATTTATACCGCTCAATCTTCCCGCTGGGGATATTGCAATTTTAAGCGATCAGTTCACTCTTTTGGCGTGCTTTTTGGGAATTTATATCAGAAAGTGTTTTTTAAAACAAAAGCATTGTATGAATGTTTGTTATCCAGAGGTTATGAAAGTGAACTTAGGGTGATCAACCCCCAATTTCATTTTTCTTTGAAGAATATTGCCGTTTTTAGTTTGCTAGATCTGGGATTGATTATTTTAGCTATCATTTAGGGGGTCAATGATGTCTGAGTATATTTTAGAGGCAGAAAACCTGTATTTTTCTTATATGGATGGCACGATCGCCTTAAAAAATTTATCCTTGAAATTAAAAAAAGGGAAAAAGTATGGTGTAGTTGGGAATAACGGTGCCGGAAAATCTACCCTTTTTTTACACTTTAATGGTATTCATCGTCCGGAAAAAGGGAAGATCATATTTAAAGGCACGGAAGTCAAATATACTACCAAAGGTTTGAAAGAATTGCGCAAAAATGTAGGGATTGTTTTTCAGGATCCTGATAACCAGCTTTTTTCAGCCAGTGTCTATCAGGATGTTTCCTTTGGCCCGGTTAATATGGGATGGCCGGAAGAAAAAATCCGCACTAAGGTGGAGCAAGCTCTAAAAAAGACTGGTACCTGGGATTTTAAAGATAAGCCTACTCATTTTCTTAGTCATGGCCAAAAAAAGCGAGTGGCTATTGCCGGTATTTTGGCTATGGAGCCTGAGGTCATATTTTTGGATGAACCTACTGCCGGGTTGGATCCTTATTACAGTGCGGAAATGGTGCGGTTATTGGATGATTTTAATCAAATGGGCGCGACATTGGTTTTGTCGAGCCATGATTTAAATGAAATCTATGCCTGGGCAGACTATATTTTTGTTATGAACAAGGGAGAAATAATTGCTGAAGGATTACCGGAAGAAATATTTCGCAATGCCCAAGTGTTAAAAAAGGCTAACCTGAGGAAACCCTGGGTGCTGGATGTCTTTGATGAACTAGTAAAAAACAAGGCGCTAAAAGAAGAAACACCAATCCCGAGGAAAAAAGAACAATTAATGAATTTGTTTTCCCAATTGAGGTGGGATTGCATGAATTGATATAAAACAGCACCATGAATGAGTACTGATTTTCGTAAATATGGACAACAAAATTATTTTTCTTCAAAATGAGCTGCGAAAATGGGCTGGAGGTGCCTGTACGGTGTTCATTTTTGCATAAATCCTTCATAGCATAATCCATAGGGCTTGGCCATAACTTGTTTTCCTAGGCCAACCTTTCCGATGAATTTTCCTTTTTCGGCAGTAAGTTTTCCTCTGAGAAATACTTTTTCTACTCGACCAATTTGCTCCAATCCTTCATAAGCATTATAATCAGAATTATGTAAACTCTCTTTAACACTGATAATCCCTTGATAATTTGGATCAAAAATAACAATATCTGCATCAGATCCGACGGCAAGATCACCTTTTTGGGGATAAATACCACATATTTTAGCAGGAGTTGTACAGCACACATCGACAAACTTCTGACGTGAAATCTTTCCGCTTTCTACACCGTATGTCCACATCATGTGTAATCGATCCTGTACCCCCGGGGAGCCGGGAGGTATTTTACTAAAATCATTTATACAGGCGTCGGTAGAGCTTTATATATCTACCGGTAAAATAGTGGGAGTTTATACAAATTAACTTGAAAAAGTATTGCTATTTTATCTACAATGGGGTATGATAATGCTAATAAGTGAATATTGATGGTGTTTAGGTGCTTCTGATCAATAAATTAGAAGATAATAGGGAACCAGGTGAAAATCCTGGACGGTCGCGCCACTGTATACGGAGAGTTCATTTTCATAAGCCACTGGGCTGAGTCCTGGGAAGGGGAAAATGAACAAGGATCCGAAAGTCAGGAAACCTGCCTAATACATTTTGGTTTAACCCTTTCGCGGGAAAAGGAGAACTAGTTATTATGATTGCAATTAACCTCACTTTTCTTTGGGAAAGTGAGGTTTTGTTTTTTTATACCTCCTTTTTATCTTAGTTCGGCCGGATGGCCTTCCCGGCCGAGATACCCTTTTTTGAATAAAATCTCACTTCTACACTGAAGTGGTGTTTAGATAATGATTCAAAATTTGCCATTTGTTATCCTCTTTTGGTAATTCGACCGGCTTGCCGCCGGTCGAGGTACATTTTTCTTCTACAGCTATTGCGCTGCTAGCCAAGTTATGTTTTTGATATCAAATTTTACTTACTTTTTCGTCATTAGTTGCAAACAATAAGTTTGCATTCAAACAAAAGTAAAAATAGATAATATTTTATCTACAAAAAAATCAATATTGATCTATAAGGTGCCTGTAAGGGAGAATAGGGAAACCGGTTTTATTCCGGTGCGGATCCGCCGCTGTAATCGAGGACGAATCCCCAAATTGCCACTGTCTACATGAAATTTGGATGGGAAGGCGTGGGAGGAGGATGACACGAGAGCCAGAAGACCTGCCTTTTGGAAAGCTGTTGCCTAAGGAGCGAAGGGCAAGGCTTGCTAAGGTTACTATATGTAAATTCCCCCTAATAAAATAGGGGGTTTTATTTTATAAAAGTTATATTACGAGAGGAGGCTAAGGTAATTTGAAATAAGCGCTTTCAATAAGTAATAAACACATTAAAAAGGAGGAAAAATTCATGAAAAGGTATTTGCACTTGGTTGCAGCTTTTATACTTATGTTAGGTATTTTTAGTTTCTTTCCTCAGGAAGCCCGTGCAATGCACATTATGGAAGGATTTTTACCGGCTAAATGGGCAATTTTTTGGTCTGGACTGACCTTACCTTTTATCTTGTTGGGTATCATATCCATTTCCAAAAAAGTTTCTAAAAATCCGGAGCTGAAGTTGCTGTTAGGAGTATCTGGTGCCTTTGCCTTTGTTTTGTCTGCACTGAAGATTCCCTCCGTTACCGGCAGCAGTTCTCATCCTACAGGGGTTGGTTTAGGCACGGTACTTTTCGGTCCTCTTGCTATGAGTGTGATTGGCTGTATTGTTTTGTTGTTCCAGGCAATTCTTTTGGCTCATGGGGGGCTGACCACCTTGGGAGCCAATGCTTTCTCTATGGGTGTGGTCGGTCCATTTGTTGCCTACGGTGTATTTGTTTTTTCACGGAAGATTGGTTTATCCAACGGAATCGCCGTATTTTTGGCTGCCGCTTTGGGTAATTTGCTGACTTATGTTGTAACCTCCCTCCAGCTGGCATTGGCTTTTCCGGCAGAGGTTGGCGGGGTTGCCGTATCTTTGGCTAAATTCTTAGGGGTTTTCGCTGTAACACAGATTCCTTTGGCCATCAGTGAGGGTTTGCTGACTGTTGTCGTCTTTAATTTCCTGGCCACTTACAGTAAGAATGAAATGGGATTACTAAATCTGGTTTCCCTGAGCAAGAAGGAGGCATAAAAAATGAAGTATACCTGGGTTTTAATACTCATCGTTATTATTTTAGCCATAACCCCTTTATTCATCGTGCAGGACTCTGAATTTGGCGGTGCGGATGGTCTTGCGGAAGAAGCCATTACGGAGGTTAATCCTACCTATGAGCCGTGGTTTGCTCCTTTTTGGGAACCGCCGGGAGGAGAAACGGAAAGTCTGCTTTTTGCGCTCCAGGCTGCTTTGGGAGCAGGTTTTTTGGGATACTATTTTGGCTTGAAAAAGGGACAGGCCAAGGTTACATCTAAATAAAATTAGCTAGATGTTCGAAAAAAATATTATTTATTACTAAAATAATCGTCACCGCATGTGGCGATTTTTTGTTTTAGGAAAGGGAAAATTAATTTGATTTGCCGCAAGACAAGAATTTTTTCTGATAAGATGGAAAATTTACAATTGACAGACTATTCACTTAATGCTATAATAAGTGCATACAATATAAAAGGGGGGAATCACATGAATATTAATCTGGAAATGAATGAAAGTTTGAGAACTTGCGGAGCTTCTACCTGTATCCATTGCCTTAATAATGCCTGCACATTAAGTGAGTGCGATATGTTTGAAAGAGACTTGGCTCAGGAGCATTAAACATTCAGCCTCAAATTAATAGAAAGAAGGTCAGATTTAATTTAATCTATGATTAATAAAAAATTGTAAAAATAACCATGGTGGTGTCCGTGGTTATTTTTATTTGCATTATTGCTTTGCCTTGAGTAAAACCCTTAGTTCTTGTAAAAAAACTCATTGTTTATATAATAGAATAAGAAGAAAGAATTTATCTGTTTACCTTTAGGGAGACCAATTAAAAAATAAAAAACGAGGAAGTGAAATTGATGAAATTTAGTTGGTGCACCATCCACGTAAACAATTTAGAAGAATCTTTAATATTTTATCAGGAAATCGTAGGTCTTAATCTTGATCGTAGATTTAAATCCGGTCCGATGGAAATAGCTTTTTTGGGTAATGGAGAAACCAAGATTGAGTTATTATATAGTGAGAAAGCAGAAAAAGCAGAAATCGGCCGGGATATTTCCCTGGGATTTGAAGTTGAATCATTAGATAAAATGATGGCATTTGTTAAGGAAAAAGGCGTAGCAATACACGGCGGTCCGGTGCAACCCAATCCTCATATTAGGTTTTTCTTTATCTTAGATCCTAATGGATTAAAAATTCAATTTGCAGAATTCATAAAATAGAACCTAATAAATTTTGGACCAATAGAGATTACAACTTGAATTTTGCCGGGAGGAATCAATGAATAATTTTAAAAACAGGACCCAAATATCTATATCGATCATCATGGAACCAAACCAAGCAAATTATGCCGGCAATATCCATGGAGGGGAAATTATGAAACTGATGGATTCCGCTGCCGGTGCTGTGGCTTATAAATATGCTCGTACCAATGTTGTCACAGCCAGAGTGGATGAATTGCAGTTTCATTTACCCATTTATATCGGGGCATTGGTGACATGTACAGCGACCATTGCCTACGTTGGCAACACATCTATGGAGGTGATTGTCACTGTGGATACGGAGGATTTAAGGTCGGACAATCCGCCTCAAAGGGCACTGTCAGCCTATTTTACGATGGTCGCCTTGGATGAACATGGGGCTCCCCAAAAACTACCTGGTCTGCAGCCCCGTACTGAAGAGGAGAAAATCCTTTATGAAGAAGGGAAAAAACGTCATGAGAAACATCGCATGGCCAGAAGAAAGCAAAAAGATTTAAAGGCATGATTGATGAGTTTTGTGGTAAAATTATGAGGACAAGGAAATGAGCAAAAAAGGAGATAGAATACATGAAGCTAAAAGAACAGAAGATAAAATTCTTTATTACAAATGAACTTGAATTATATTTAGATGCTGAGTCCACAAGGGATGATGACGTAGAAAAATTATGCAAGGTGTTTGGTATTGAAAGAAAGATGCAAAATGGGCTGAAGGTTCTTATTGAGTCGGAGGAATTCAATGATATACAGGACGCGGAAATTTGGTTGCGAGACCAGCCTTTTTGGAAACCTAAAGTCCGTTTTGATAACATGCCGACACTATTTGGTGAACCTTTTAAAAAGATTAAAGTCAAAGAACTGCGAGAAATTAGAGACAGCTTATTGGATGATGAAGATGCCATTGGCGGATTACAGTATGCTAAGACCATTATTACGGATCACGTAGCTCAAGCCAATGCCCAGGATTATTATACCTGTGGTTGTTGTTGTGCTTTTTTGACGATGATCAAGCGGCCCAGAAATGTTTTGCAGAGGCATTGAGGTTAAAACCGGATTTTTATGAATGCATGATCGATCAAGGAATGAATTATCTTAAAACGGGTCAGGAATCCGAAGCTTTTGCATTGTTGAAACAGGCTTTTCAACATCTAGATCCCACCGGACCGATTTGGTTTCAAGTGGGAAAATTTCATTTAGAGAAAGGGAATTTGACCAAAGGGATTAATGCTTACCGCAAGGCTTTAGCATTACAGCCGGAATTAGGAGATGAGGAAATTCTTCTTTCCAAAGAAGATGGACCGGTAAAAATTTCTGATCTTATAGCTCAAAATACAGCTTATGAGGAACAAACCGCGGAGGAGGTTCTATCATTGTAATACTATTCTTACATAAAAAACCTGAGAATTACAGTTATGGGAAAATATAAATGAAATCGATGAGAAACGATTGTAGGAGGCACAAATGTTAAGTCACAGAGCGAATTATTCAGAACAAGGACCAATATTAAAATGGGTTACAGATGATCAAGTTGAAACACTCCATTTAGCTTCTTTGGAAGTTTTGGAACGTACAGGAATGCAGGTGGATCATCCGGAAGCATTGAAGCTTTTAAAGGATGCCGGGTGCATCGTAGAAAAAAACCGTGTACGAATTCCCAGTTGGCTGGTTGAGGAAGCAATAAGATTAGCTCCCAGAAAAATCACCGTTGCCAATCGTTTGGGAGAAAGAGTCATGCATCTTGAAAAGAATCATGTTTACTTTGGTTCCGGATCAGATTTACCCTTTACAATTGATCTTAAATCCGGCCTCAGACGTCGATCTATAAAAAAAGATGTGGAGCAAGCATGCCAGGTTATGGATTACCTACCTAATTATGATTTTGTCATGAGTTACGCAATTGCTTCCGATATGCCCAGTCAGGCTTCCGACCTTCATCAGTTTGAGGCAATGACGCGCAATACTGTAAAGCCAATTGTTTTTACCACCCACAATGAAAAGAACACTCGAGCCATTATTGAAATGGCAGCTGCCGTGGTCGGTGGTTATGAGGAGCTGCGCAAAAATCCCTTTTTAGTACTTTATTCAGAACCTATTTCGCCTCTCGTCCATACCAAGGACGGTATTGGCAAAATGTTCGCTTGCATTGAGCATGGTATTCCCGTTACCTATGTTTCAGGAGTTGTGGCTGGAGGAACGACCCCGGTGACAAAAGCCGGCTGTATTGTACAGATGAATGCAGAGGCATTAGCTGGATTGGTTATGGCTCAGCTAAAACAAAAGGGTGCGGCAATAATTATCGGTGGTAACGGGACACCTTTAGATATGAAACATCAAACCACTCTTTATGGTTCACCGGAACATGCTATGAATTACGCGATCTTAACTCAACTTTCTCAATATTACCGGATTCCAATTTTCACTGAAGCCGGATGTGTCAATGCACCAATACCGGATATTCAAGCCGGTTTTGAAGCGGGGATGAATCTATTGATGGCACGATTGAGCGGTGCTAATCTAGTACATGACGTGGGGTATTTAGAGGGAGGAAAGACGGCCTCTTTAGCTTTTCTCACTATGTGTAACGATTTTATTGATATGGTGCACTATAGGGCAAGGCACCATGATTAATGAGGATACCTGTGGTATTGATGTGATTGATGAAGTAGGACCTAGTAATAATTACCTGAGGAGTTCTCATAACTAGTATTTCCGAGATGAAATTTGGACTCACGCTTGTTTACGGATGTTTTGGGAGATCTGGGAAGAAAAGGGCGCGAAAAATATGGTGGAGCGAGCCCAGGAATTAACAATAAAAGTTTGGAAACTCATCAACCCCAACCCCTTTCTTCGGAGGCAACGGCGGAATGGCAAGGATCATTGCCCGTGTGGAAAATGAGGCCTAATTCATTGATAGGAAATTAAATAAAAATAAAAAAGATTAAAAGAAACAATTGTTTCTTTTAATCTTTTTAATATCGGAGCGAAATTTTACTCGTACAAACCGTTTCTATGAGCAGTTAGGTAATTCATGCAGAATTGATCCTGACCCAAGAGTGCTTGGGAGGCATAAACAAAGCCCATCATGGTTTTGTCAAGGATCGAGGATGTAGCCATCCATGCCTTTTTAGTCCTTGGTTTGAATCATGAATACTTGATTAAAAATCTTACGATTAGGTAATCCATATGAAATGTTACTCAAGCCGCAGATGCCGTGTACGTTAGGATATTTTTGTTTGACAGCATAGATCGTATCTAATACTTCGACCCCGGCCGTAATACCTGTGCTCACCGGTTTGACCAAAGGATCAATATAAATATCATCTTCCGGTACACCGGCTGCTGTCGCCCAATTAACTTGTCGTATTTTTAAACGTTCGGCTGCGGTTTCCGGCATGCCGGAATCATCCATGCAAAGACCAACGATTTTGCTTTGTATTTCAATACCATGGGTAAAATGGTTTCAAAACGTTCTTTTCTCCGGTAATGGAATTAATCATGGGTTGCCGTTTTTGACTAAGGCCAAACCGGCTTCTAAAGCTTTGGCATTGGGGCTGTCCAGACAAGAAGGGGCGGAAACTGCCGATTGCACTGTTGCTAAAGAGCTGAAGCCATAGTTTCTTCTTCATTAGAGACCATGGTGCCACAATTAACATCTGCATAGTCTGCACGGCTTCTACCTGCTTTTAGCTAAGTCTTGGATGAATGCAGCATCTCTGTTTTCTACAGCCGGTTTAATTGCTTTGCGGCTGAGTATTAATCAATTCTCTACAATTAACATTATATGATTTCTCTCCTTTTGCCGGAATTACGAAAGCAATTTGGTGCAAAGATCAGTTGCGGAAGCAGCATCGAAACAAATCCGTCAGCACCGATTTCATCAGCAAAGTCTGGGGAGATGGGTGCGCCACCAATGATACATTTACTTTGAGGCCTTCTTCTTTTGCAATTCAATGGTATCCTTCATATGTAACATTGTTGTAGTCAAAGAGCGGACATAACGATAATATCGGGGTTATGTTCTTTAGTAGCTTCAACGAATTTTCCGGCGCAATGTCAATACTAAGTTAATTACTTTGAATCCACCGCTTTCCAACATCATTGCTACCAGGTTTTTTCGATGTCATAAGTCTGTGACGGTTCCGATAAGAACAGTACCTTTGTTAGGCATATCTTTATCAGCAATTAAAGGTTTGACAAGTTCAATACCGGCAGCCATGGATTTAGCGGACATAAGAACTTCAGGAACAAACATTTCCCCGTTTTAAAACGCGCACCTACTACGTTCATACCACCGATTAAACCTTGATTGATAATTTCGGGGGCTCAGCACTGAATCAATTAATGCTTGAGTTTGTTCTTTTACCTGTGCTTCTTTACCTGCGATTACACTCTGGGATAACGATTCAAAATTTGCCATAACTTTTCGTCTCCTTTATCTAATGATTTTTTGTAAACACATTAAAATAACTAATGTGCTATGTGTATTTTATTATATCATTTTAAATTGTTTTTACCAATCAGAATTAGAGGTAATTTTATCAAAATATTTGCTAAAAACAGCGCTGTTAGTTTAATATTTTGATCAATATCGTTTGCGTACATCAATTTTCCGAACAATAAATAACAAAAAAGGAAATATAAATCACCGACAAAGAGGGTTCTAGGAAAATTAACTGGTGCTGACATTGTTTTAAGTTAATAATGACTGATTTCGAGTCTGGTTAGACTCGGAGAAGGAGAGATTTCTGTTTAAGAGCTATGCTTAAAAATGAAAAAAACTTAGTAACAACAAGTGAAGCACACAGGGGAGGCTGTTCTGTGCCAAAAAAATGATTTTGGCATGGAACTTGCTTTGTTTTAACACAGAGCACTGCGAAAAAATATTGAGGTTTCCTTAATTTAAATGTTTATGAAAAAAGCATAGAAGAGGAGGCTAATGTAAAGGAATAAAGCTGGAAGATACGGATATGTTAACAAAGATACATCAGATTTATTATGGAAAAAACATAATCATCATGTAGAGAAAGGGCGAGATAAATAGTGGAGAGCAAATTCAATAACCTCACTTATGATTCTTCTATCAGTCTTGAACACATGGGAAAAATATTCGAAATACTTAGCAAGGTGCCTCAATTTACTGGCAAAAAACCTCAGGTAAGCGCCATAGAAATTTTGCCTGGCGGGTTAACAAACTTTAATTTTAAAGTCACCGTTGATGATGTCACCTATGCTGTTCGCGTTGCCGGACCTGGAACTCATGAATACCTGGATCGGCCGGCCGAAAAATATAACGCTCAGATAATGTCGGATATTGGTATTAATGCCCCCATTTATTATTATGACGAAAAATATGGTCATCAGGTTTGTAAGTACGTTGATGATTGTATTACCTTGCATATTCCTGACTTTAAAAACAGTGAGGAGTATTTGTCAACGGCAGCAAAGGTATTTAAAAAATACCATACCTGTGGACAGCCCTTTAAGGCCGATTTTGATCCCCTCAAAGAGACTTATGCATATTTAAAAATCTTGAAAGAAAAGAATGCCGAATTGTATGAGGGCTCTGAGCAAATGTTAGAATACGTAGATAGAATTAGTGAGGCCTTTAAACGGCATCCCCAAGAGCTTGCCCCTTGTCATAACGATCCTCTATGTGAAAATTGGCTTGATGACAAAAAGAACTTATATTTGATTGACTGGGAATATGGTGGAAACAATCAACCTATGTTCGACTTAGGTGCTTTGGCAATTGAGGCTGATTTAAGTCCGGAACAGGAAAGATTCCTCCTCAAAGAGTATTATGGCAGAGATATTACCGATAAAGAATATGGGCTACTAATTATAAATCGTTTCCTTTGTGATTATCTTTGGACTTATTGGGCAATTTTGCAAATTGCTACAGGTAAGTCCCACGATGAATATTGGCCATATGGACAGAATCGGTTTAATAGGGCTATGAAATTGGTAGAAAACGGCTCCTTAGACAAGGCATTGGAACAGTTTGCTTAAAATTGCATCTAGTTGTAAAAGCAATCCTAATTAAAGGATTGCTTTTTTATTAAAAGGAATTCTTAACAATTCATTGAATTTTTCAAGCCATACATATAGAATAATGTCAAAGAGGGTAATATATTAAGAAACTTTACTACCGATTAGAAAAATGAAAATGTACGAAGCAGGAGTTTTGGCTTGTGGTTCAATGCTATTAAAAATAAGGAGAAATTCAGATGCCTGTAATTATCCCCAATGATTTACCGGCTAGGGATACTCTTTCCAGAGAAAATATTTTTTTTATGGATGAAGATCAAGCCTCTCGTCAGGATATTCGCCCTTTGGAAATTGCTATCGTTAATTTGATGCCGACAAAAATTGTGACAGAAACTCAATTAATACGCTTATTAGGGAACACGCCTTTGCAGGTAAAAATAAAACTTATTACCACGGAAACATATAAATCAAGAAATACACCGCAGGAACACCTGCTAAGTTTTTATTGCGGATTTAGTGATATTAAAAATTTAAAGTTTGATGGTATGATTATTACAGGAGCTCCTGTGGAAAAAATGGAATTTACAGAGGTAGATTATTGGGAGGAGTTAATCCGCATTATGGATTATTCTAAAACTCATGTTACCTCAACATTACACATTTGCTGGGGTGCTCAGGCCGGGCTTTATCATCATTATGGTGTACCTAAATACTTATTAAGAGAAAAATTATTTGGGGTTTTTCCCCAACGGGTTCTTGTTAAGAATAATAATCTGTTAAAGGGTTTTGATGATATTTTTTATGTACCTCATTCCCGATACACGGAGGTGCGCAAGGAAGATATCGAAAAAATACCGGAATTGATTCTATTAGCTGACTCGGATCTATCAGGAGTTTCTATTGTAGCCTCGAAAGACGGACGTCAGATTTTTCTCATGAGTCATGCCGAATATGATCCAATGACTTTGGCTACCGAATATCATCGAGATGTAAACCAAGGATTACCTATTTACATACCAAAGAATTATTTTTGCGGAGATGATCCCACACAAGAGCCGATCGTAACTTGGCGAGGACACGCTAACCTCCTTTATTATAACTGGCTTAATTATTCAGTGTATCAAGCGACACCGTATGATCTAAACGAAATTAGATAATCGGAAAAATTTCCAAGGGATTAGGATCGGTAAAGATATTTAAGGAGGGAAATCTATGAAAAAAATATACATGGATCACAGTGCCACGACACCTATTCATCCGGAAGTTATCGAATTGATGAAATTTGCGATGGAAAATGTATACGGTAATCCGTCAAGTCTGTATTCTCTTGGGCGGGAAGCAAAAAAATATGTGGATGAAGCACGGCAAAAAGTTGCCGATTTAATTGGCGCAAAGTTTGAGGAGATTTATTTTACCGGAGGAGGAACGGAGTCTGATAATCTGGCCATCCAGGGAGTTGTCTATGGAAATGAAAAGAAAGGCAACCACATCATTACCTCGGCGGTGGAACATCCGGCTGTGTTGGATTGCTGTCGTAATTTGGAGAAAAAAGGTTATGAATTAACAATTTTACCGGTGGATCAGTATGGGATGGTGGATCCGGAGGAGGTAAGAAAAGCCATTAGAAAAAATACCGTATTGATCTCAGTAATGCATGGCAATAATGAAAACGGGACTATCCAACCCATCAAAGAGATTAGTGCGATTGCCAGAGAATACGGTATTTTCTTTCATACAGATTGCGTGCAAACTGCCGGTAAAATACCGGTAAATGTGGATGATTTAGGTGCAGATCTTCTGACTATTTCTTCTCATAAAATATATGGTCCGAAGGGAATCGGACTTCTTTATAAAAGAAAAGGTGTCCGGGTGCTGCCTCTTATTTATGGCGGGGGACAAGAAAGAAGAATTCGTTCGGGAACAGAAAACACTCTGGGCATCATTGGTTTTGGCAAAGCAGCTGAGATTGCCCTTCGTGATTTAGAGACAGAAAATAGTCGAGTCAAGGCTCTGCGGGATAAACTAATTAAAGGGGTATTAGATAAAATTCCGCAATCCTATTTAAACGGGCATAGTGAAAAACGATTACCCCATAATGCGCACTTTAGTTTTGCTTATGTTGAAGGAGAATCCCTGCTGCTAAGTTTGGATATGAAGGGCATTGCCGTTTCTACCGGTTCCGCATGCAGTTCTACTTCCTTACAGGCCTCTCATGTTTTAATTGCTTGTGGCCAGTCTGAGGAATTGGTACATGGCTCGATCAGATTCACCTTAGGACGAGAGAATACGGAAGAAGACGTTGACTATGTGTTAGATGTACTTCCTGGGGTGGTAGAACGTTTCCGAAGCTTTTCACCTTTAGGAAGTTAATCACACGAAAAAATATTAAAAGTACGGAAAGGAGTGGTATATGTGTATAATCCAACCGTGATGGACCACTTTGAAAATCCGCGCAATGTAGGGGAAATTCCTGATGCGGATGGAATGGGTGAGGTCGGCAATTTATCTTGTGGTGACATACTGCGTGTTTACATCAAGGTTAAGGACAATGTTTTGGAAGATGTTAAATACAAAACCTTCGGTTGTGGAGCAGCTATTGCTAGCGGCAGCATGCTAACAGAACTTGCTAAAGGAAAAACTATTGAGGAAGCCCGAGCAATTACCAATGATACGGTGGCGGATGCTTTAGGTGGCTTACCCCCTAAGAAAAAACATTGTTCCAACCTAGCGGCGGATGCCTTACAAAAGGCGCTGGAAGATTGGCAGACCAAGAAATAAGTTGTTATTAAAATTGCGAGGGCTAAAATTCTTAAGAATTAAGAATCTGGTCCTCGTTACTGTCTTCATGCCATTTCTTTTGATATGGTTGATAATGGTAAGAAAAGATGCATCCATTTAACAGGGGAACATAAGACAGGGAGTGATATATATGAGCGAAAGAAAGTTAAAATTTGATACCTTACAGGTTCACGCCGGTCAAACGGTGGATCCGGCCACCGGATCCAGAGCGGTACCTATTTATCAAACCACATCCTATGTCTTCCGGAACGCCGAGCACGCGGCGCAACTATTTAATTTGGAGGAATCAGGAAATATTTATACCAGAATGATGAATCCTACGACGGATGTGTTTGAAAAAAGAATGGCCGCCTTAGAAGGTGGTGTAGGCGCATTAGCGTTAGCCTCGGGTTCTGCCGCCATTACATATGCTATTCTTAATCTTCTAGGTACAGGGGATGAAATTGTTTCGGCCAGTACTCTCTATGGAGGGACTTATAATTTATTTTCAACTACTTTGCCTAAACTGGGCATCAAAACTATTTTTGTTGATCCTGATGATCCGGAAAATTTCCACCAAGCCATCAACGCTAAGACTAAGGCCCTTTATATCGAAAGCTTAGGTAATCCCGGGATTAATATCACGGATATTGAAAAGGTGGCACAGATTGCCCATGAAAACGGACTGCCCTTAATCGTCGACAATACCTTCGGGACCCCTTATCTTATCAGACCCATAGAATTTGGTGCGGATATTGTCATCCATTCGGCCACCAAATTTATTGGAGGTCATGGTACTACCATGGGTGGCGTGGTGATTGATTCAGGGAATTTCGATTGGATCAAAAGTGGACGATTTCCCGGAATGACGGAGCCGGATACCAGTTATCATGGATTGAAATATGCGGTGGATTTAGGTTCTATGGCTTATATCACAAAAATGAGAGTGCAGTTATTAAGAGACATGGGTGCATCCATTAGCCCTTTTAACTCTTTTCTATTGCTCCAAGGACTGGAAACCCTTTCCTTGCGGGTGGAAAGGCATGTTTCCAATGCTATGAAAATCGCAAAGTATCTTAATGAACACCCTCTGGTCAATTGGGTGAATTATCCCAGCCTGCCTTCCAGTAAATATTATTCTTTGGCACAAAAATATGTGCCGAAAGGATCAGGTTCTATTTTTACCTTTGGTATCAAAGGAGGGATAGAGGCAGGCAAAAGATTTATTAACAATGTGAAAATTTTCTCTCTTTTGGCCAATGTGGCAGATGCCAAGTCCCTGGTGATTCATCCCGGCAGTACCACCCATGGACAGCTATCGGAACAGGAGCAAATTTCAGCAGGTCTTAGCCCGGATATGATCAGGTTATCAATCGGCATTGAGGATGTGGACGATTTGATTTGGGATTTAGATCAAGCTTTACAAAAAGCAGCTGAGATCTAAAGTGATAAAATTTAGTTTCTGGAGGTAGAAAAATGGCTAAAATTGCGCAAAGTCTCACTGATTTAATTGGGCGTACACCTTTGTTGGAACTGAAGAAATTTAATCAGAAAAATGATCTTCAGGGAAAGCTAGTTGCAAAGCTGGAGTATTTTAATCCGGCCGGCAGTGTTAAAGATCGGACTGGTTACGGCATGATTATGGATGCAGAGAAAAAGGGCATTTTACATAAGAATTCGGTGATTATTGAACCTACCAGCGGAAACACAGGTGTTGCCTTGGCTTTCGTTTCTTCTGTCCGTGGTTATCGATTAATTCTTACCATGCCGGAGACCATGAGCAGGGAAAGGAGAAGTCTTTTGCAAGCCTTGGGAGCAGAAGTGGTTTTAACCCCGGGCACGGAAGGGATGAGGGGAGCGATCAAAAAAGCAGAGGAATTGGCAGCCGAAATTCCCCATGCTTTTATTCCCCAGCAATTTGAAAATCCGGCTAATCCGGACATTCATCGCAAAACTACTGCTCTAGAAATTTGGGAGGATACTGACGGCAAGGTTGATATTTTTGTCGCCGGTGTCGGTTCCGGGGGAACGATTACCGGTGTGGGGGAAATCCTAAAAGAAAAAAATCCTGATGTAAAAATTATTGCGGTGGAACCTCAGGCATCTCCTGTTCTTTCCGGTGGCAAGCCCGGACCTAACAATAAAATTCAAGGAATCGGTGCCGGATTTATTCCTAAGGTTCTCAACACATCTATTATCGACGAAGTGATTCCTGTGAAAAATGAAGATGCTTATGCAACAACCCGCAGTTTGGCAAAAACAGAGGGTTTATTAGTAGGGATTTCTTCCGGTGCTGCCGCCTATGGGGCCATCCAAATTGCTAAAAGACCTGAGAATAAAGGAAAGACCATCGTCGTGATTTTTCCTGATACGGGGGAAAGATATTTGTCCACCGATCTTTTTATATATGACTAAACGAGCGTACGGCTTATGAATACATCACAACTCCTGAGCCAGAGACCCTCAAATTAAGATTACCTGACTCGAAGTACTATAGAGAGAAAAATTAAAGGAGTTGGTATCATGAAAAAGTTCTTTACGCTCGTTCTTACAATGCTATTTATATTTAGTATGGGAGCGCTAGCTGTAGAAGCGGACCAAGACCATAAGGGGAAAAATAATCCTCAAATGGGCTGGGAAAAGCATCAAAAGTTAAAAGATGTTAAAGGCCATTGGGCGGAAAATGCAATTATGAAGATGAATTCCAAAGGGTTTATCAAGGGTTATCAAGACGCGACCTTTAAGCCGAATAAACCGGTAACTCAATTGGAAGCCATCATCATGATTGTTCGTGCCGAAGGGCTGGAGGATGAAGCGCAGGATGGGGATTTGAATATCTTTCTAAAAGAAGCGGCGCAAATTCCTGATTGGGCAGAAGGTTATGTAGCGGTTGCTTTGGACGAGGATATTCTGGATGAAGGAGAAATACTCTCTTTTCGTCCTCAACAGGGAGCTAAACGAATTCAGGTAGCATTATGGATCAGCCGAGCCTTGGATTTGGATGATTACCTGGATAATGATGAAGACCTGTTCTATCTGGACAAAAGGGATATTCCGGAAGGTCTCTATAATGCTGTGGTATTGATTTCTGAAGCAGGTATTATGAAAGGTAATAACAAAAACCATTTCCTGCCTAATAAAGCCATTACCAGGGCAGAAATGGCGATTCTATTGGAGAGAATTGACGGAGAAGGAACCGAAAGCGATATTTATCTCAGTGAATTTCGTGGGGTTATTACCGATGTGGACGACGATGAGATTACTGTAAAAGGTTGGAGAGTGAGTAAGACCTTTGATTTCGCTGATCAGGTCACCGTCTTTCTCGATGGCAAAAAAGTTGATGTAGATGATTTAGATGTGAATGATCGTGTGAAATTAAGCCTGAATAAGAAGGGTGATGTGACAGCTGTAAAAGCCACTTCTGCTGACAGAGATGATGATAATGACGCTAAAAAAGAATATCAAGGGGAAATAGTAAAAATTAGTTTAAACGATGATGACGAAGGCTTTATTACCATTAAATCAGGCAATAAAAACTACCGCTTCCATGTAATTGAAGATACTGACATTGAAATGGATGATGATGGAGAAACGCTGGACCTAGATGAGTTGAGAGTGGGTTGGTATGTAGAAATAATGGTAAAAGGCAAGACGGCTACATCCATCGTCATTGAATCTGATAATAACGACAAGGATGACGAAGATGAAGAAACAGAGTATGAGGGTATCATTACCGTGATCAGCGGCAATAACAAACGCATTCAGATTAAGGATGAAAACGGTATAAAACATAAATTCATAATTGATGAAGATACAGAGATCACTATAGATGGTGATGATGCACAATTAACCGATCTGAAGATCGGTGATGAAGTAGAAATAGAAGCCCGCGGGGATCATGCTCTGGAAATTGATGTTGATAGAGACTAAGGATAGAAATTTAGTGGTACCGGACTCCATGAGAGTCCGGTTTTTTATAATCTTTTTTTCTTTTCTTGTTACCACATTATTTCCCACAAAATATAAGTTATTGGAAACATTTTATCAACTTTCTAATTCCAGAATAAAGAGGATGGCAAAACTGGCCCAGCCTGATACAATAAAGATAATAAGATCTCTCTTAAGCAACAAAGCATCTCATTGAACAGGAAAAGGAGATAGATAATGACCCGAAAAATTGTGATGGAGCTTAAAAACTTAAATAAAACTTATCAAATGGGAGAAGTCACAGTTAATGCTTTAGTTGAGGCTAGTTTTCAATTATTTGACGGGGAATTTATGGTGATACTTGGTCCCAGTGGTTCGGGGAAAAGCACCTTGTTAAATATCATGGGTGGGATGGATTTGCCCACATCAGGGCATATTTTGGTGCATGGGGAGGATATTGCCCAGTATAACGACCGAAAGTTAACAGCTTATCGACGCGAACAGGTGGGCTTTGTCTTTCAGTTTTACAATTTGATGGCAAATTTAACGGCGTGGGAGAATGTAGAATTGGCTACAGAGCTCTGCCATGATGCTTTAGATATTGATATGATCATGGAAGAAGTGGGACTGGGGGAGAGAAAAAACTTTTTCCCATCTCAATTAAGCGGTGGGGAACAGCAACGTGTAGCGATTGCCCGAGCGGTGGCTAAAAATCCCACCCTACTGCTTTGCGATGAGCCCACCGGTGCCTTGGATTATCAGACGGGCATTATGATTCTTACTTTGTTGCAAAAAATTAACAAAGATTTTCATAAAACCGTAGTAATTATTACCCATAATGCGGCGATCGGCGGGATGGCCGATCGCGTGATTAAAATGAACAGCGGTCGCATTGTAGAAATAAGAGAGAATCAAAATCCCATTCCTCCGGAAAGGATTGAGTGGTAGTGAAAAAACTGGATACCCGCTTATTACGCCTGATACGCTACTCAAGGACAATTTATTTCGGTGACAGTAGTGGTGGCCGTTGCTCTGTGTATCTATATTCTGCTCAACGTAACGGGTGTCAATTTTAGAAATGCTATCTTCTCTTATTATGAGATCACCAATTTTAACGATATTCATGTTCAACTGGTGCGATTGCCTCAAAGTGCCGTAGATGAGGCAAAACACTTCCCGAATTAAAGAGGCTCAAGGCAGAATCAGTGTGGATGTGCCCTTAAAGGTGGAGGATGAGATGAAAGGATCCGAATCCGCTTAATATCTATCTCAGATGAGGAGCAGATTAATATCCTTTATCCCGTTCAGGGAAAATCGGGGGATTTAGGCTAGATAACGCTTTGATTTTGGAGCAATGCCTGCCAGGCACGCAATATCCGGATAGGAGACACCATCTACCCCACAATGAACGGACGGGAATATCCCTTAACCGTTTCCGGCATTGTGTCCAGTGCAGAGTATGTCTATTTAATGGAGAATGAGCAATCTATTCTACCGGCTCCTGATCAATTTGGGGTAGCCTATGTTCATGAAGAATTTGCTCGCTCGGCAACAGGTTTCCGGGATAGTTTTAATGAACTATTAGTAACTCTTAGAGATCAGAACCAAATCGATGACCAGGTGGACAAGTTGGAAGACAAGCTGGATTCTTATGGTGTGAAACGTATTATAAAAAGGGACGATCAACTCAGTCACAATGTATTAATGCAGGAAGTGGACGGCATTGAAAAAATGGCTCAGTCTGTCCCCTTGTTATTCTCGTGGCAGCTTTGATCATCTTTATAATGTTATCCCGTATTGTAAAAAACGACCGTATGGCTATCGGTATCTTAAAAGCCCTCGGTTATGGCAATATCAGTGTTTTATCTCACTATACCAAATATGCCTTGATCATCAGTATTTTAGGTTCCATCTTAGGAATTGGGAGCGGTCTTCTTTTGACCCGACCTTTATCGCAGGTATATGCTTTTTATTTTATTCGCCGATAATATCAAATCAAATCCAGTTTTCCTATATGATTAATGCTTTGCTCTTAACGATGGCTTTTTGTGTGACGGCGGTTTCTTAGGTGCCCGGCCGGTGTTAAAAATATTGCCGGCAGATTCTTTACGACCGGAAGCGCCGAAATCAGGGAACATATTCTATTAGAAAAGATCCCTTTGATTTGGCATAATTTATCATTTAGCTGGAAAATGGTAATTCGTAATATTGTTAGGTCTAAAAGAAGGTTTATCCTCTTAATGTTGGGACTTTCCTTGTCCTATGCCATTAATACTGTACCCATGTATTTGGCGGAAGTGATGCCGGAGATGTTTCGCTTGCAGTATCAAGAGTTCCAAAAGCTGGATTATTCCGTGGAGTTTACTCATCCTTTACATCAAAGAGCAATTCGTGAGCTGGATCATCTAATACCTACCGATGAAATCGAAGGAAAACTAGAATACCCCTTTGAATTAACCAATGGTTGGCTTAAAAAAACCGTAACCATCATTGGCATCCCTAAGGATACGAAAATATATAACTTTTATGATTTGCATGATTATCCTTTGCAGCTACCAGATTCAGGGATTATTCTTACGGAAACCTTAGCCCGAAATCTCCAGGTGCAAGAGGGAGATCAAATCACAGTAAAACATTTTGTGCCGGGCCGGGAGGATATTTCCTTGAAGGTGAGCGGTATCATCCGGCAATATTTAGGTACCAATGCCTATATGGAGCTGGACTATATGGGGGAAGCCTTATTGGATCAGGATATGATCACCGGTGTCAATATTTTGTCCGCTTACAATCCAAAAGAGGATCTCAAGGATGTGAAAAATATTGCCTCTGTAAATTCGACAGAAGATATGAAAAACTTATTTTGGGAATATCTGGACACTATGAATCTTTCGGTCTACCTTTATTTAATATTTGGGGGTATTTTGGCCTTTGCCGTGATTTATAACGGTACAACCATTAGTATTGCCGAGCGCAACAGGGAATTTGCCTCTTTGCGTGTGATGGGATTTGACAAAAAGGATATTTTTCGACTGCTGAGTATGGAAAACTTGCTTATGGCATTGCTGGCGATCTTATTGGGGATTCCTTTAGGAATAGGAATGATTCATGTGGTTGTGCAATCATTCAGTTCCGATATGATCAGCCTGCCCTTAATTTTAGTACCGAAAATATTTATTTTGACCCTTATTGCTACAATTGTTTTTGTGATCATTGCTCAGCTGGCTGCCAGAGAAAAGATTTACCGCATGGATTTTATTGATGCTTTGAAAAGCCGCATTTCCTAGGATTAATTGAGAGAAGGGTGAGAGCATAATGAAGAAAAAACTAATAGGGCTAGGATTGATCGGTTTGGTGCTGCTGCTGGGAGGATACCTCCTTTTCTTCCAAGAGTCAAGGATCAATGTAGAAACAGGCCGTGTCGTACAGGGTGATATTTATCAGTTTGTGGAGGAGACGGGTATGGTTCAAGCAGAGGACTTGGTCGGAGTTTATGCTTTGACCGGAGGATCCTTTAATGAGGTTTTGAAAGAGGTTGGGGATCCGGTAAAGACCGGGGATGTTCTGGCCCAAATGGATAACCGGGAAGTTCTTTTGCAAATTAAGGCTTTGGAGGCTCAACAGCAATCGGCAAATGCACGATACCGGGAAATAATAAAACCGACAGATCAGGATACGGTGAAAAAACTGACTGCCTTGTTACGTTCTGCAGAAGCTTATTATCAAGAAGCCGAGAGACAGGCAGCGAATAACAAGGATTTATATGATAGCGGTGCCGTGAGCTTAGACAGTTATCAAAATTCTCTGGCCATGCTGGCCCAGGCCAAGGCTAGTGTAGAAGCGGCTCGAAGTGATTTAGCTCTGGCGCAAAAAGGTGCTTCTGATCATGTGCAAAAGGAGATGCAAGGGCAAATTGACCAGATTCAGGCCCAGATTGATTTGCTAAAAAAACAAAGCACGGACTTGATCATTAAAGCCCCTATTGATGGTTTGGTTTTGGCTAAGGAAATAAAACCTGGTAGTTTTGTACAGCCGGGCACTTTGCTCTTTGAGATCGGGAGTACCCAGGATCTTTTTCTGGAAAGCGATATTTTATTGGATAAAATCGGGGCGGTGACTGAAGGGGCAGAAGTACTTATTAATAATGAAGATTTTGATATTAGCGATTTAAAAGGTCGGGTATGGAAGATTCATCCCAGAGCCTTTAGTAAAATATCGGAACTGGGTATTGAACAAAAAAGAGTTAGGGTGGAAATTGAATTTAGTGATGTAAAAGGTATCTTAAAGCCGGGATACGAAGTGGATCTTAAAATTTTAACGGGGAGTAAAGAAGGTGCCTTATTGATTGATAAAAAAGCTGTTTTTAACCGACAGGATCAGAACTATGTTTTTGTCGTAGAGAATCAGCAAGCAGTGTTAAAGGAAATTGAAACAGGGATTGAGAGTGGGGATTTGGTTGAGGTGCTGCAAGGATTGCGAGAAGGAGAAAAGAAATCATTCTTTCTCCTGATCAAACTGTGGAGGCGGGGAAAAAAGTTCAATCCCAATCCGTCTCATGATGGGCACATAAGCTTGCATTTTCGGGAGACAATATTCCCGAGGTGAAAAAATGGTACGCACTTTAATTCTTGGTGGTGGGACAGGCGGTATTGTTTCAGCAACCATCTTAAAAAAAATTATGGGGTCAGCCATGGAAGTTACGGTTATTGACCGATTGGAAAATCATTATTATGCACCTTCCTTTCCTTTGTTGATGATTGGAGCCCGAAGGGAGCGGGAAATCATGCGCCCTCTCCGTTGTTTGCGCGAGAAGGAAATCGGTTTTATCCATGGGGAAGTGAAAGAGATTGATCTAAACCATCAACAGATCATTACCGGAAAACAGATTTTACCATATGATTACTTGATTATCGCTTTAGGCATTGAATATCATCCGGAAACTATGCCGGGATTTAGCGCATTTGCCCTTAATGCGTTTCAATTTGAAGATATCGTGAGAATTAAGGAAAAGCTGCTCCATTTTGATGCAGGAGAAATAGTATTTTTTATTTCCAGCCTACCTTATAAATGTCCGCCGGCACCTTATGAAATGATGTTTTTGCTGGATCAGTTTTTTCGTCAACGCAGAATTCGAAGCAAGGTGAAACTAACTTTGGTGACTCCGGATATTTCTCCGGAGCCTTTAGCCAAACCTAAAGTAGGTGAAAGTGTTCGTAAGATGCTCCATGAGAAAAATATTGAACTAATCACCGAAGCGAAGGTTTTGGCTGTGGAAAAGGATGGGCTGGTTCTGGACCATGGTACGAGAATACCTGCACGTCTCCTTTTAGGTGTTGCACCTCATTGGACATCGGAAGCGCTGCGCAGCACAAACTTGGTAGATCTAAGCGGTTATGTGGAGGTAGATCCTCATACTCTAGAGACGGAATATTCCGGCGTTTATGCAATTGGAGATGCCGCGGCCATTCGTCTGCCGGTTATTGATGCTTATGCACCCAAAGCCGGAATTTTTGCTCATTATCAAGGAGAAGTGGTGGCACGCAATATTGCCTTCTTAGCCCAGGGTTTAAATCCCAAATTTCGCTATACCGGCAAAGGTGCCTGAATTATGAATACCGGGTTCGGTCGAGCTCGTTATTCCACAGTGCGTTATTATCATGAACCTGGACCCTTTATTACCCTTATGCAGCCAACTAAAGGGGCCTATTGGGCTAAAATCGCTTTTGAAAAATACTGGCTAAATCGTTGGCTGTAGTCGATCATGGCCAAATTAAGACCCTCATCGGAGGGTTTTTTTGTTATGAATGCTTGACAGATTCGGAAATTTGTCTTATTCTCATAACACCCCCCATGGGTAGGGGGGTGATAGGAGGTGTCTCATGAATAATCAAAAAAAACAAGCGCTACAATCAATACAAACTGCGAAAGGACAGATGGAGGCTATTATTAAGATGATTGAGGATGACCGTTACTGTGTCGATATTTCCAATCAAATATTGGCCGCCCAATCGTTGCTCAAAAAAGCTAATTTACTGATTTTGGAGCAGCATATGCTTCATTGTGTGAAAGAAGCTTTTGAACAGGGCAATAGCCATGAAAAAATCGATGAAATCATGGGCATCTTATCAAGGATAGCTAATAAATAAAACAGAGAATTTCTGATAAATGATGTTAATTGTTAAGGAGGGAGAAAATGTGACCGATAAAACTTTGAAAGTGGAAGGCATGTCCTGCGTGGCCTGTGCCAGAAGCGTAGAAAGAGCAACTAAAAAACTGGAGGGTGTGATTGAGGCTAATGTCAATTTGGCTACGGAAAAGTTAACCATCAGTTTTGACGAAGATCAGGTTTCCTTAGCCGAAATTCAAGACGCGGTGGATCAGGCCGGCTTTAAGGCATACACCGAGTCTCTGCCCAAAACTTTTAAAATAGAAGGTATGACTTGTGCTGCATGCGCCAGAAGGGTAGAGAAGGCAGTAGGAAAAATGGTGGGGGTTAGTGAGGCCGGCGTTAATTTGGCCACAGAAAAGTTAAGCCTTCTTTATGACCCTAATCTGATCAGGATATCCGAGATTAAGAAAGCTATCCAAGATGCAGGGTATCGTGTTTTAGACGAAGAAAGAACTGTAGATATCGATCAAGCAAAAAAAGAACAAGAAATGAAATTACTATGGAGAAAGTTTCTGATTTCAGCAATTTTCACCTCCCCTTTGCTGTATATCTCCATGGGTCATATGATCGGACTTCCTTTACCTGGGGTTTTAAGTCCGATGACAAATCCTCTAGCCTTTGCTATAGCCCAACTATGTTTAACGATTCCGGTAGTAGTGGCAGGAAATCGCTTTTATACCGTAGGTTTTAGATCCCTGTTCAGAAAAAGCCCCAATATGGATTCCCTAATTGCTATCGGTACATCTGCTGCCGTTCTCTATGGGATTTTTGCCACCTTTCAAATACTCCGGGGAAATACAAGCTATGCCCATGACTTATATTTTGAGTCGGCAGGGGTGATCCTAACTTTAATTACCCTGGGTAAATATTTAGAATCCGTTTCCAAGGGTAAAACATCGGAGGCTATCAAAAGCTTAATGGGTCTTACACCCAAAACAGCTATTGTAATTCGTGAGGGCAAGGAAATTGAAATGGCCATTGAAGAGGTGGAAGTAGGAGATATCATTCTGGTTAAGCCGGGGGAAAAAATGCCCGTGGATGGAGAAGTGATTTCGGGCACGACCTCCGTGGATGAATCTATGCTCACCGGCGAAAGCATTCCGGTGGAAAAAAATATCGGTGATAAAATTATCGGTGCCAGCATCAATAAAAACGGGACTATCCGGTATCGGGCTACTAAGGTCGGTAAGGATACTGCTTTGGCTCAAATCATCAAACTTGTGGAAGATGCTCAAGGATCGAAGGCGCCTATTGCGAAACTGGCGGATGTAATTTCCGGATATTTTGTACCCATCGTCATATCTTTTGCTCTATTTTCCGGACTAGCTTGGTATTTGGCCGGCGAAACGCCTGTATTTGCCTTGACTATCTTTATTTCCGTCTTAGTGATTGCCTGTCCTTGTGCCTTAGGACTGGCCACGCCAACCGCTATTATGGTGGGAACCGGTAAAGGTGCGGAATTTGGTGTGCTGATTAAAAGCGGGGTAGCCTTAGAAACGGCTCATCAGATTAAGACTATGGTCTTTGATAAAACCGGAACGATAACCGAAGGTAAGCCCCGGATTACAGATGTGATCGTAACCTCGGGGATTACTGAAACCGAGTTGTTACAATTAGCAGCTTCTGCTGAAAAAGGATCGGAGCATCCTTTAGGAGAAGCGATTGTTCAGGGAGCAGCAAAGCAAGGCTTGCCTTTTATGAAACTTGATTTCTTTCAGGCTATTCCCGGTCAAGGCATCGAAGTAGTTATTAAGGCAAAAAATATTTTATTAGGAAATCGCAAACTGATGGAAGAAAGAAAAATATCCCTAGGTGATTGGGAGAAAAAGGCCCAAGAACTGGCCGGAGCAGGAAAAACCCCTATGTATATAGCAATTGATGAAAAAATTGCCGGTATTATCGCAGTTGCGGATACGGTTAAGGAAAACAGCAAGAAAGCCATCGAAAAGCTCCACGAAATGGGTATCCAGGTGGCCATGATCACCGGCGACAATTATAGAACGGCAGAGGCAATCGGAAAACATGTAGGCATTGATCGTATTTTGGCTGAAGTGCTTCCCCAGGATAAGGCTAATGAAGTGAAAAAACTTCAGAAAGAAGGAAAAAAGGTGGCCATGGTGGGGGACGGCATTAACGATGCTCCTGCCTTAGCGCAAGCAGATATTGGTATTGCTATCGGCTCAGGTACAGATGTGGCCATGGAATCGGCAGATATTGTGCTCATGAAAAGTGATTTGATGGATGTCCCGATCGCCATCGATTTAAGCAAAAAGACGATTAGAAATATTAAACAAAATCTCTTTTGGGCTTTTGGTTACAATACCTTAGGAATTCCTATTGCTATGGGTGTACTCCATATTTTTGGCGGTCCACTATTAAATCCTATGATTGCCGGTGCTGCCATGAGCTTCAGTTCTGTCTCTGTGGTAACTAACGCTCTAAGATTGAAAAGATATCAACCATTAAAATAAATGCTGGGAAATTTGTTTATTTTGCGGCGTCTCCTAAAACGTGCTGCATACAAAAATCGGTATTAATTAGATAGTGTCTGCTGATCAAGCCGCATTTTGGCTTAATTCAGCAGGATTAGCGTCTAAAATTTCAAACAGTAAAAATAGCACAGAAAGTATTCGTGCCTGAATCTTGAAAAGATTCGTCACGGAATACAGATAATGCGATGGAGGTCAACGTAGTTTCTTCCAGTTTGGTTCTGATCAATCCCATACCATAACAGCGTTGCTTAAGCTGAACGATCTTTCTACTTCAATCCTGTCCGTATTATCCTTGTACTCTATCTTTTTATCTGTTGCTGTTGCCGTTGGCCTGCTAAGTTTGGGTCCCGATAACCGGATTCCATGAAGTTTGCAGTAAGCCCCTGTTTGCGCGGTTCCGGTATATCTGATCTGCCAGAACTCTTTCCGGATAGTGTCCGGTACGTTCTTTGAAGCGTTCGACCGCTTCCTGCAGGCAGGTGCTTTCATTGTAGGCGTCAAATGATATTTTTTCGATCCTTCCATAGCCCTCGGAATCAATGCTCAGATCAAACTTGGCTCCAAATTCCACTGGCGACTTGATCTTACCTCTGACGATTGGCCGGAGATATGGCTGCGCGATACTGACAATTCGGTTTGCGATGGAATGCGTGCTGTTTCTGTACATATACTCCTGCTGTTCATACAGCTTTCGGATGGTCAATAACAGCCTTATTTCTTTCGATGTTGGGGCATAACCCTCAGACATGTATTGTTCCAGATAGCCAAGGTCTCTGTTAACATAACCCAGTTGCTTGCGTATGGTTTTACGGATCTTCTTGGTGCTGCGTTTTTTTGCATTTCGCAAGAGCCAGATAGTTCTTTCTGGCTTCGCGACGATAGGTTCTAGGTTTCTTGAATCCATAGCTTTTTGAAAAACGGTCTATGATGTTTTCCAGTTTTTCCCTTGCCTCGTTCAGAAGGGAATAATCCTGTGGGTATCTTATGTTTGACGGAGCACGAGGTTGCATCAAGCATCATAGTTCCCTCGTTTCCAGGTTCCGCCGCTCCTTCTTTTACTTCAACAGATCCAGAAGTGCCGGAAGGCGGCTGATTGTCATCATCACTTGCGATTATCTGAGAGCATATACTCATTGGCTTCCATGATCATACCCATGTCGATTCGCTTGCGGAAAAGAACCAGAACGCTGGCCTCAATTGGAGGTTCCTGCTGGTAACCAGGCAGCCCTATGAAATACTGATAATATGGATTCTCTGCAAGCTGATCAACCAGTTCACGGTCAGAGAACTGATATTTGGTCTGTATGATCAGAGCGCCAAGTGCAAGTCGGAGCGGCTTAGCCACATTTCCGGTGCTGCTTGGAAACAATTTCGCATATTTCTCTTCAAACACATCCCAAAGAATGCAGTCTGCCATTTTGATCCATCGATTATTCGGATTCATTCGAAGGCCCATAGGCTGATTAAAATCAAGAAATGTAAACTGCAACTTATCAGTAGGTTTGTACATGATTTTTAGACCCAATCTATAGTAATTTTCATAAAAAGTGCAAGAAAAATGGTTTAAAATTAACAAACCCTTGCATTAATTATACTATAAAATGGCCTTAAAGTCAGTAAAATCAATGCTTTGCTAATTAATCAGCAGACACTAGATAGTATTTACCTTGATGGTTTAAGATTCCTTTATCTCTTAATTCTTTTATTACCTGAGCAACCATCACCCGGGAGGCACCAATCATATTTCCCAGTTCCTGTTGAGTGACATACATGCGGATTAAGACGCCCTTATCTGTAACAACGCCATGCTCATTGGCTAAGTGGGTTAGTAATTTAAGTAATCTTTCTTTTACGGAAGTTCCCTTGTATTCACTCACTTGTTGCATTACTTTGTTTAGTTTTTGTGATAAGTGGCAGATGATTTGTACGGCAAATTGGGGGTTCATCTCAATGACTTTTTCTAAATCTTCTTGTCTGAAACCACATAATCGTACATCTTCAATAGCCATGGCACTAAACATTTGCTGTTGCTTTTGAAACAGGTTTGTTTCACCCACAATTTCCCCGGGACCGATAAAGGTGATAATGGTTTCTTTGCCGTCTTCCGAAATTTGCAGGATCTTTAGACGACCCTTTTTTACTAGGTAAACGGCATTATCATCATCCCCTTGGCGAAATAAATATTCTCCCTTTTCGATGGATTTATTGACAACACCGGGACAGATTTGATTAAATTCACTTGTGCTAAGCCCCTCGAATAAGGGGATCTCTTTCAAACAAAGGATAGGTTGCTTCAAACCCTTCACCAACTTTTCCTTGCAAAGTAATCTTGCAGAGTGTTTTACATTGATGTATAGTTCGATTAATGAGGGCTGAATTCCTCCACTTAATAAAGAAAACCAAGACTTCTATCGGAAGAAGTCTTGGTCATATAGGTTTATACGTTTTTTTAAGATTTCTGTTATGTGGATAGAACTTAATCGGAGTTTTACTTTTTAACGCCGGCATCAAAGATTTCATTAATTTTAATCTTAACAACATATGCCGGTTTGGGGAATTTTTTTTCTATGACTTTCTGGGCGACGGCATCGTACAATTCCCCTTGATTTAAAAGTTCTGCTTCCCCAACAAACTGGTAGCCCACTAATGATTGAAGATCGCCCATTAAAACGCAAACTTTATTATTTTCCAGCAAGTTCTTTCTTGTTTTAACGGAAAAGATATCGGCAAAAACTAAATGTTCGTCGTCTAGGACGTTAATGGTGCCCTTATAAGATGCATTGGGTAGACCGTTTTTGTCTGCAGTTGCAACAACACAGAGCCCGACCTTTTTAATAAAATCTTTTTGTTCATTCGTTAACACTGCCATTATACTTTTACCCCCTTAAAATTTCTAATCTTTAACCTGGCAAAATTGCCCTTCATTACGTTTATTTTATACTAACAAGAAGTAAAAAGATGTTAATTATTATACACTTACAAAAAAAATTGTAAAGTTAGTGAAAAACATAATAGCTGTGGATTAATATATGAAGGTAGCATTTGTGCCATGAAAGGAGATCGTTATGAATAAAACAAACTTAACAGCCTTAATCGAAAACCGGCGGGTACAAATTGTGTCCGATATGGTGACCATGAGCTCTATTCCGGCTGTCAATCCCCAAAATAATGGAACAGGTGAATATGAGCGTTGTCAATGGATTATTGAGGTATTAAAAAAACACAAGGTGCCCTTTGAGGTTATCGAAGTGTCTGATAAGCGCGTCAAAGAGGGAAAACGAATAAATATTATTGCTAAAATTCCTGGTACGGAGAATAAAAATAAAACTCTTTGGTTTGTTGCCCATACCGATACCGTTTCCCCCGGTGATTTAAAAGCGTGGCATACAGACCCCTTTAAACCGGAAATCAAAGAGGGGCGTATTTATGGCCTAGGGGTGGAGGATAACGGTCAAGGCATTATTTCGATACTTCATACCTGTCTTGTGATGCAGGAGCAAGGAATACGAGCTAAATGTAATGTGGGATTTATTTTTGCCGCCGATGAGGAAACAGGTAGTGATTTTGGCTTGAAAGAGCTAATCAAAAGAAAAGTATTTTCCCCTTTGGACGAAGCTATTGTGCCGGATGCCGGATCTCCGGATGGAACTTTTATGGAAATTGCTGAAAAATCCATTGCCTGGCTGAAATTTTCCGTGCTAGGGAAACAAACTCATGGCTCCATGCCTCATTTAGGAATCAATGCCGGCTCTGTGGGCGCCCATCTGGCTGTGGAATTGGAAGATACACTAAAGGAATTATATGCAGGTTATGACGATCTTTTTGATCCCCCTTACTCCACTTTTGAGCTGACCCAGAAATTCTCCAATGTGGAATGCCCTAATATGATCCCGGGGAAAGATGTTTTTGTCATGGATATGCGTGTTTTACCCCAATTTAAACTGGCTGAAGTTATTGAGCAAGTGAATAAAATTGTTGCTCGTTGGGCCTATCGAGAAAAAGCAAGTATCCGTTATGAGTTTTTGCAAAGAGTGGATGCTCCTAAACCTACTTCCCAGGATGCTTTAGTGGTACAAAACCTCAAGGATGCCCTAGCTGATATGGGTATTCAAGCCTATTGCGGGGGTATTGGCGGGGGAACTTGCGCGGCCATACTTCGAGAGCAAAATATCCCTGCCGTTGTATGGTCTACGATTAACGGATTGGCGCATCAACCAAATGAATATACGGTAATTAAAAATATGATTCAAGACACCCGGGTTTTTTTAACAACGGTTTTAAAATATGCTTAAAAAAGAAAAAGCAGGAAAACCTGCTTTTTTTTAATTTAAGCTAAAACTCAGCGTTTTTCGGGGTGCGCGGAAGGAAATTACATCTCGGATATTGGCCATGCCCGTAAGGTACATAATAGCTCTTTCAAACCCAAGACCGAAGCCGGCATGGGGTGTACCTCCGTACTTTCTGATGTCCAGATACCAAATAATCCTCGTGCTTTAAACCTAGTTCAGACATTCTTTTTCAGGATGTCCAACCGCTCTTCCCTTTGACTGCCTCCGATAATTTCTCCTACACCGGGAACTAATAAATCCATAGCTGCCACTGTTTTCTCATCATCATTGAGTCGCATATAAAAAGCCTTAATCTCTTGAGGATAATCAGTGACAAAAACCGGTTTTTGGAATATTTGCTCTGTTAAGGCCCGCTCTTGTTCCGTATGTAAATCCTGGCCCCATTCTACCGGATACTCAAATTTGATACCTGATTTTTGCAGCAATTGGATCGCTTCTGTGTAAGTAACGTGGACGAAATAGATTAAGAACCTGTTCTAAACGGTTCACTAAAGTCTTATCAATGAAACTGTTAAAGAAGGCCATTTCTTCAGGAAGATTTTCCAGCATCTCGCGGATGAGATATTTCAGAAGCTCTTCCGCCAGAATCATATCATCCTTGAGATCGGCAAAAGCCATTTCCGGTTCGAGCATCCAAAATTCTGCAGCATGCCTGGCCGTATTGGAATTTTCTGCTCGGAAGGTGGGACCGAAGGTATAAACATTTTTAAAGGCCATGCTATAGGTTTCTGCCGCCAGTTGTCCGCTAACAGTCAGATTGGTTTCTCGGCCAAAGAAGTCATTGCTAAAGTCAATCTCTCCCCGGGGGTTTTGAGACAGCTGGTTATAATCCAAAGTAGAAACCCGAAACATTTCTCCTGCTCCTTCACAATCGCTACCGGTAATAATTGGTGTGTGCACGTGCACGAAATCTTTTTCCTGAAAAAATTTATGAATTGCAAAGGATAATACCGAGCGCAGACGGAAAACGGCAGAAAAGGTGTTGGTTCTTGGCCGCAAATGAGCAATAGTGCGCAAGTATTCAAAGGAATGCCTCTTTTTCTGCAAGGGATAATCAGGATCGGATAATCCAATAATTTTAATAGCGCTTGCTTTTAATTCAAAGGGTTGCTTGGTACCTAAGGATGTTACCAAGGTACCCTCAACATGAAGAGCTGAACTTAAGGTTAGTTTGGCAACTTCCTGAAAGTTGTCTAATTTTTCATCAAAAACAATTTGAAGGTTGTTAAAAAATGAACCGTCATTAATTTCGATAAAACCAAAACTCTTAGACACCCGTAAGGTTCTGATCCAACCATCAATATGAATGGTTTGATTCATATAAAGATCCGGTTCACGATATAAGTCTTTAATCGATATTTTATTCATAATCCTGCTCCTTTGTCCATTAAGTCCTTCCGTTTCTGTTTAAATTATACCCTAATTTACGAAAATTTACCTTATTGAGCACCTGTTATTTTTCCTTTTTTCTTTTATTATTGAAAATTTTTTGTTAAAATGGATAAAATAAATGATCAAGAAAAAGGGCCATATTTTAAATTGTAAAGGAGATATAATAATGAATCTGATATATCAAGGGAAAACCAAGGATGTTTATGCTTTAGATGATGGAAATTATCTTTTAAAATTTAAGGATGATGTTACCGGTGTTAATGGTGTATTTGACCCGGGTGCCAATTCTGTTGGATTATCTATTGAAGGAGTCGGCAAGGCCGGACTTCGTCTGACCAAATACTTTTATGAAAAATTAAATCAAATGGGCATCCCCACTCATTTTATCGATGCCGATGTGGATCAGGCAACCATGACCGTAAAAAAGGCTAAACCCTTCGGCGCAGGCCTGGAGGTGATTTGTCGTTATCGGGCGGTCGGCAGCTTTTTACGTCGTTATGGCATGTATGCGAAGGAAGGGCAGGAATTAGATGCTTTGGTGGAGGTAACCCTTAAGGACGATGAACGAAACGATCCTCCGATATCAAAAGATGCATTAGATATGCTGGGCATTTTATCCAAAGAAGAATATGAAATCTTAAAAGACCTGACCAAAAAGATCGGTAATTTTGTCAAAGAAGAACTGGCCCAAAAAGGCATGGAGCTATATGATATCAAATTTGAATTTGGCCGGGTGGGTGAAGATCAACATATTGCTTTAATTGATGAAATATCCGGTGGTAATATGCGTGCCTACAAAAATAACGAACGAGTTGAACCTTTGGAATTATCAAGAATCATGGTTCAAGATGACTAACATTGGTCAGTTTTTGTTTGATTGTTCGATATCTGTCCGGATATATGATATAATTATGATGTGTATTTTAGTATTGATGACAATTTACTATTTCCTTTAAATAAATATATGATATAATTTAATTACTTTTATTGATAATAAACTTTTAGGTGCCTGAAAAGGAGAATAGGGAAACCGGTGCAAGTCCGGTGCGGACCCGCTGCTGTAATCGGAGACAAATCCCTTTAGTGCCACTGCAAACGGGATCGTTGTGGGAAGGTAGGGAGGAGAATGAACCGAAAGCCAGAAGACCTGCCTAAGAGTAAGATGCAGATGCTGCCTAGGGAAAGGTGCAGATTAAAAAATTTATGGATTGGCTTGCGGGTGCCATCCTTAGCTTTCAGCTAAGGGTTTTTTTATGACAAAAAGGGGGAAGAATCTTGAATAAATCATTAATTATTATTAATCACGGAAGTCGATCTCAGGATGCTGTGGAAGCATTTAAACAAATTATCCAAATGGTTCAGGCAAAAGGAGCATTTGACCAAGTAGCCGGCGCCTCTATGGAACATAACGAGCCGACGATCCCACAGGCTGTCGAACAGGTGGCTCAAGCCGGTGCAAAGGAAATAATTTTTGCCCCCTACTTTTTGTACGAGGGGATTCATATCAAGGAGGATATTCCTCAAATGCTTGATGAAATAGCGCCTAATTATCCGGGAATAACCTTTAAATTAGCCAAGCCCATAGGACCGGAACCGGTACTGGCGGATGTTCTGCTGGAACGGGCCTTGGCTGTTAAATAGTTACCTTTAGGTAAAACTATCCAACAAAAACTATGAGGAAAAGAGTGTACTAAATGGATATTGTCGTTGTCGGAGTAAGTTATAAGAATACGCCCATTGAAGTGAGAGAGAAGCTTACTTTTACCAAAAAGAAGTATGAGAAAGCTTATCCTGAGCTCAGTTCGATTTTGGATGAATCGGTGATTCTTTCCACCTGCAATCGTAGTGAGATTTATGGAGTGTATTCTGACATGCCCCAGGCAATAGAACAAATTAAAGAGTTTTTCTGCCTTTTCCATGGCTTGGAAAAGGGAACCCTGGATCAATATTTTTATGTAAAAAGAAATAGGGATTGTGTTGCCCATCTTTTTCAGGTGACTGCCGGTTTAGATTCTCAAGTATTAGGGGAGGATCAGATATTAGGACAGGTCAAAGCAGCCCATAAAAGAGCCATGGAGAAACATATGTCCGGTCGAGTTTTAAACAGACTTTTTCGGGATAGTATTACCAATGGCAAAAAAGTACGCCTGGAAACTAAAATTTCGCAAAATCCTACTTCTATCAGCTATCTGGCGATTCAATTTTTAGAAAAGAAATTCATTGATTTCGCGCAAAAAAATGTGCTGCTAATCGGAGCGGGCAAAATGAATCGCCTGGCATTGACTTATCTGAAAGATATGGGATTTGCCCGTATTCTTGTAGCTAATCGCACCTATGAAGTTGCCCAATCTTTTAAAGAAGTTTATGACAAAATTGAAGTCATTCTTTTTGATGAAATTGAAGATTTTCTCCCTATCTGTGATATTGTGATCAGCTCTACAGCGGCACCTCATTTGGTGCTCAAAAAAGATGAAATTAAGGGTTATAAAGAAGAAAGTATTTATCTTGATCTAGCGGTACCGCGAGATATCGACCCCAAATTGGCGGAATTAGAAGGGATCACCGTAGTTGATCTGGATGTATTAGAAAGAATTCAATCAGAGAACCAAGAAAAAAGACGGCAGGCTGGAGAGAAAGCGCGTTTTCTGATTGAAAAAGCGGTAGATGAATTTTATCAATGGTTGCAATGTATTCCTTTGTTTCCTGCCATTAAACAAATTGAAAGCTATCATCAACAAGTTTTAAATAAAGAAATGCCCGAGCTAATTGACCGGTTAAAGAATACCGAGGATGAGGCCAAAATGGCGGCCATTCTAAAAAAATTTGTCAAGAAAATTTATTCCCCTCCAATGGTTAGGTTAAAACAATTTTCTGCCCTAGAAAATAAAGAGGATCTGACAGAAATTTTAGAGGCTTTGTATGGGGAGGAGTCTGTATAATTTGGGAAAATACTATCCTTTGATGGTTGATTTAAGTAAGATGAAGTGCCTTGTTGTTGGGGGCGGGGCGGTGGCTTTACGTAAGACCATGGCTCTTAATGGGGCCGGAGCGGATATTACCTTAATCAGTCCGGAAATTTTGCCCCCTTTGGCCCAATTGGCAGACGCAGGGGAAATTTGTTTATTAAAGAGGCCGTATCAGAAAGGTGATCTCCAAGGCTTCCAGTTGGTCTATGTGGCAATCAATAACCAAAAGATAAGTGAGGAGATTAGACGAGAAGCTTTAGAAGCAAGGATTTTTATTAATATTGCAGATCAACCTGCTGCCGGAAATTTCATTGTGCCGTCTCAGATCCAGCGGGGAGATCTGATGCTCTGTTTTTCTACCAATGGGAAAAGCCCTTTGCTTTCCAAAAAGATTCGTCGGGAGCTAGAGGAACGTTACGGAGAAGAATATGAGGAATTTCTCCACTTGCTGGGACGTGAACGGGCTTGGGCACTAAAAGAAATAGGACAAATTGAATTAAGGAAAGCGTATTTTCAAGCGTTGGTTTACTCTGATCTTCCGGAGTTGATCAAGGCTGGAAAAACCGCCGAGATACAGCAACAAATCGCAGCAATTCGTGAAAAAACATTGTCCAAAAAAATAGGAGGAACAAGTTATGACCAATAAATACCATACGGCATATTTGGTAGGTGCCGGCCCGGGAGACTATAAATTAATTACCCTAAAAGCCGTAGAATGTTTACAAAAGGCGGAAGTGGTGATCTATGATCGTTTGGCAAATAAGAAGCTTTTGGATTTTGCCAAAGATGAATGTGAATTTATTTATGTGGGCAAGGCAAGCAGCTGTCATGCCCTTCCTCAGGATCAAATTAATAAGCTAATTGTCAAGAAAGCCAAAGAAGGAAAAATTGTTGTCCGGTTAAAGGGGGGAGACCCTTATCTTTTTGGAAGAGGTGGAGAAGAAGCTGAAGAATTGCGACAAGAAGGGATCCCTTTTGAAATTGTCCCGGGTGTTACCTCAGCCATATCTGTCCCGGCTTACGCAGGGATTCCTGTGACCCATCGTGATTTTGTTTCTTCTGTACATATTATTACCGGACATGAAAGACCGGAAAAAAATGTTTCCAGTGTTGATTACGAAGTATTGGCCCAGCTGAAAGGCACATTAATATTTTTAATGGGCTTATCTAATCTAAGCAATATTTGCAATAATTTGATTAAATACGGCAAAAGTTCCAATACTCCGGTGGCCGTGATTTCAAAAGGAACGACCCCGGAACAGAAAAAAGTCGTTGGTACCCTAGCTACAATTGAAAAGATGGTACGGGAAGTTCAATTACTTCCTCCATCCATCATTGTTGTCGGAGAAGTTGTCAGTTTACATGATCGGTTAAACTGGTTTCAGAAAAAGCCACTTTCCGGCAAAAAGATATTGGTAACCAGAACGAGAAAGCAGACCAGTGTCTTGGCGGAAAAAATTGAAGATTTTGGGGGAGAGGTTTTTTCCTTCCCCACCATCAAGATCGTGGAACCAGAAGACTACTCTCTCATTGATAAGAAATTTGCTCAGATAGAAATTTATGATTGGATTGTTTTTACCAGTGTGAACGGAGTGGAAACTTTTTTCCGCCACTTAAAAGAGATGAAAAAAGATATTCGCAGTCTCCAGGGGATTAAGATTGGTGCAGTTGGTGCCAGTACAGCTGCAGCATTGGAAGATAAAGGTATTATTGCCGATTATATTCCCCGGGAATATCAGGCCGAAGCTCTGGCGCTAGGGTTGAAAGAAAAAATCCAAAAAGGAGAAAAGGTCTTACTTCCTACAGGAGATATTGCACGCAAACTTTTGCAAGAAGAACTTACTACTCATGGTGCCCTGGTTGACAAAATAGATATGTATCACACCATTCCCGGAGAAGGCAATCGGGATCTCCTTCTGGAATGGTTAAATCAAAAAGAAATCGATATTATTACTTTTGCCAGTTCTTCTTCAGTGAAGAATTTTATGCAAATCCTAGGACAGGAAAACCTTTCTTTACTTCATGATGTAAAAATTGCCTGCATTGGACCGATAACGAAAAAAACAGCCGAGGATTCAGGCTTAGAGGTGCAGATTTCTGCCGGGGAATTTTCCATAGATGGATTGGTCCAAGCTTTGCTCAAAGCAGGGGAAAACTCAGAGGAAACAATCTAAGCTTTAAAATATTGTAAGTAAAAAAAGATCATCGCTAAAATCTCTCGGTGTGCAGATTTTTCTGCACACCGTTTAAGTTTCAGGTATTTTTTTATTCTACACTGTAGCATATAAACCTATATTGTATAGAATTAGGCGCAGGCTCAGGATATAATAGGATATAATTAGATATCTGAGCAAAAAAAATCGATAATTCAGTCAAATTATGCTATAATAAAGATGTAGACAGCAATCAAGTTGATTTTGACTGAAAAGAGTCTATATAGACTTAGGTTGGCTTTTTATGATCCAAAGTAAGAGGTGTCGCCGAAAGAAATTTGAAGGCATCGATGATGTTTTATCATTACACAGATAGGTTTTAGTTGATGTTTGCGTAATTAATTTTGTTTTTATAATAATTGGCACCAAAATTGCAAATAGTTATAGAAGACAGGCAAACCATAATACATGGGGGGTGGATCGGATAGATCGCGCGGACTCTAAATTCGTGTAGCCGGGTGAAACTCCCGGACTCCTCGCCAAAATTTGTGGTTTTTTTTATACTTCCCTATTTTGCAAGCGTGCTTATAGGAGGGAATGTATTGAGTTGTTCATGGTCGATCATTCAGAAGCAACGGCTTAAAGAGCTAAATGCGGATGAAGATCAACAGAATATGTTGTTCAAAGATAAAAGCGAAAGAGATCGTGTTTTCTTAGAACTGGACCGCAAATTGGTAAAAAAGGGGAAGGAACGTCTTGAAGATTTAAAAAATAATCGACGACGTCCTGCTTTAGCCGAACTGGAGAGCAAACTTATTGAGGTTTTAACATCTAATGGATATGTGCAGGTGGTAACACCAATCATAATTTCTAAAACTTCACTGGCTAAAATGTCTGTTGATGATAGCCATCCCTTATTTAACCAAGTTTTTTGGGTGGATGAGAAAAAATGTATGCGTCCAATGTTGGCGCCAAATTTATATACCCTCTGGAAAGACTTGCTACGTATATGGGACAAGCCGATCAAAATATTTGAGGTTGGCTCTTGCTTCCGCAAAGAATCACAAGGTGCCCATCATTTAAATGAATTTACCATGCTCAATGTGACGATTTTGGGATTACCATTAGAGCAACGGGACCCCTGGATCAAGGAAATGACCGCATTAATAATGACAACCGCAGGTATATCCGACTATGCATTGGAAGAAGAAAGTTCCGTAGTCTATGGTGATACCATTGATGTCGTATCTGGAATTGAATTAGGTTCCGGGGCTTATGGACCTCTTCCTTTGGATAAAAAATGGGGCATTCATGACCCCTGGGCAGGCATCGGTTTTGGTTTGGAAAGGCTGCTTATGGTAAGAGACGGTGGGCAAAATATTCAAAGGTACGCCAAGAGTGTTACATATTTGGATGGGATTCGCTTGAATATTTAGTGATTTCTAATACGGACATGATTTTTGCATACAAGAGGGTGAATTGATGAAAAAATATGGATATGATTTAAACTTAGAGTTTATTTTGGATAAAGCTTGTCAGGATAAGTTTTTAAGTAAAGAAGAAATTATTTTTCTCCTTTCTCAAAGGGAAAGCGAAAATATTAATCAGATATTTACTGTTGCCAGGAAAATACGTCATAAGTATTTTGGTGAAAAAGTATTTATGTATGGTTTTATTTATTTTTCTACCTTTTGTCGTAATAATTGCACTTTTTGCCTGTATCGCAGGGAAAACCACGCTTTAACCAGGTATCGAAAAAATGAAATAGAAATCATGGAAACGGCAGCATCATTAGCGGCGTCCGGCGTTCATCTCCTGGATTTAACTATGGGAGAGGATCCTGAGATTCTTAAATCTCACCCTGACGAATATGAGCAATTAATTGAAATGATCCAGAAGGTCAAGAGAGTAAGTGGTCTTCCTTTAATGTTCTCGCCCGGGGTTGTTCTTCCCGACATGCTAATAAAATTAAAAGAAGCGGGCATTGATTGGTACGCCCTTTATCAAGAAACCCATAATAGAGAATTATTCGCTAAATTAAGACTGGACCAGGATTATGACCGTAGGTGGCAGACCAAACAGCATGCCCATGAATTAGGCATGATCATTGAGGAAGGATTGCTTACAGGAATAGGGGACACTATCGACGATGTGGCTGATTCTATGTTTGCAATGAAAAAACTCGGCGCGGAACAAGTGCGCGTGATGAGTTTTGTTCCCCAAGAAAAAACGCCGATGTCTCATTGGAACTCACCGGATCGCATTCATGAATTATTAATTATTGCTGTGATGCGTTTGCTCTTTCCGGAGCGTCTAATCCCCGCATCTCTCGATGTTGACGGAATTAAAGGACTTCAACAACGTCTGGCAGCGGGTGCTAATGTGGTGACTTCGATTATTCCTCCGAAGGCCGGTCTTGCCGGTGTATCTAATAATTCTCTTGATATTGAGGATGGTAATAGAACTGTGAAAACAATTACTCGGGAGTTGGAGAAGGTTGGGTTAGTAGCGGCTACTCAACAAGAATATCGCAATTGGATCTTTAAGAGACAAAAACTGATAGGCTCTGGGCTTGCGCGCGAGGCAGCCTTATGAAAATTGCCGTTATCGGTGGCAAGTTGCAGGGAGTGGAAGCCTGTTATTTAGCTCAAAAAGCATCTTGGCAGGTGCTCTTAATCGATAGGGATAGAGATGTTCCTGCTCGGGCATTATGTGAGCGATTTCTACACTGGGATGTCTCGCAAGAAGATCATAAATGTCTGGAGATTTTAAAAGAAGTTGATTTTATCTTGCCGGCGATGGAGAATTTGAAAGCACTGCATGCGCTTTCCCGATATGCAGCCCAGTTAGGGATACCTCTAGTTTATGACGATTATGCTTTTCAGGTATCCAGATCCAAGATCATTTCTAATCAAGTATTTTTGACAACAGGAACGCCGATGCCCTGTTTATTTCCGGAAGGGAGTGCTCCCTGGATCGCGAAACCGGCTATCTCCAGCGGCAGTGCAGGCGTGATGAAGATAAATAGTGAAAGGGAGTTTAAAATTCTGCAGCAAAAACCGGGGTTTCCTGAGCAATGGGTAATACAAGAGTATGTGACCGGACCTTCCTTTTCCATCGAAGTGATCGGCTTTGCGGGTGAGTACCAAGTATACTCAGTTACCCAATTGGACATGGACGAGGGGTATGATTGCAAAAGGGTTTGGGCTCCGCCACTTTTAGATGAGCATCTGGTAAGAGAATTAAATCATATTGGTCTGACTCTGGCGCGATATTTAAATCTGCAAGGGATTATGGATGTAGAAGTTATTCTACATGAAGGACAATTAAAAGTCTTGGAAATCGATGCCAGAATTCCCAGTCAAACACCAACCGTCGTTTTTCAATCCACTGGCGTCAATCTGGTTGAAATCTTAGGACGGAGCATTACGCAAGGAAAGCTTAAGAAAATAACCATAGATGAACAGGTGGGAGCGATATATGAGCATATTCAAGTAACTGAAAAGCACCTCAAGGTATGTGGTGAACATATTATGAGCACCGCCGGCCCCCTGAAGATCATCCCTGATTTTTTTGGGGCAGATGAAGGGATTTCCAATTATCACCCAGAGAAAAAAGAATGGGTGGCTACTCTAATCAACCGCGGCGAGACGTACCAGGATGCTTGGCAAAAAAGGTGTCGGGTTATCGATCGTATTATGAAAGAAGTGAATATAACTAAATATATTGATCTTAGTCCGGTATAATCATAAAAAGCTTAAACAATCAGTGGCTTCAGATGAGTGGAGGCGAACACGATGACTGAACAAAAAACACTAAAACCGGTAGCGAAAGAAAAAAGAAGATATTATCGAAAAAATGTCGAATTTTTTAAGTTACTGGAAAAAATAAAATTATGGCCTTCCCGCAGCGGCACTTTACACGGTATCAGATCTATGAAGATTTCCGGGGATACAGCAGAAATCATTACCCACTGTAATGAACGTTTTGTGATCCGAAATTCCAGAAATAGTCGTTCGGCCAGATGGCTGCGTAATAAATTGTTTTTTGGTGTTTGCAAGGGATGCAAAATACCTGAATGGAAGCTGGAAAAATACTCCTCAACCTATTTGAACCAATATTATGGTTCTGGTTTATAATAGTTTTCCTGACATATCTGCGTTAATCACGCATTTCAATTCTAAATTTGCTTCAAAGATATTCTTAATTTTTTTCTGCAAATTTAAGTATTTTATCGTGTCTAGTAGTGCAGGATAATGGTAAATCGCTTTTTTGTTTTTGATTTTATGAAGGAGGGATGCTAAGGCATAGTATTGTTGAATCAGATCGGCAAGAATTCGATAAAGACAATATATGGTACAAGTTAATTGTTAAAAAAATAAGATTAAAGGAGATTATGATTATGGCAAATTTTGAATCCTTATCTCAGAGTGTAATCGCAGGTAAAGAAGCACAGGTAAAAGAACAAACTCAAGCATTAATTGATTCAGGTGCCGAGCCCCTGGAAATTATCAATCAAGGTTTAATCGGTGGTATGAACGTAGTAGGTGCGCGTTTTAAAAACGGGGAAATGTTTGTTCCTGAAGTTCTTATGTCCGCTAAATCCATGGCTGCCGGTATTGAACTTGTCAAACCTTTAATTGCTGATAAAGATATGCCTAACAAAGGTACTGTTCTTATCGGAACCGTCAAAGGTGACCTTCATGACATCGGTAAAAACCTGGTAGCAATGATGTTGGAAAGCGGTGGATTCAAAGTAATTAACTTAGGTATTGACATTGCGCCGGAAAAATTCGTTGAAGCTACCAAAGAACATAACCCCGATATTATCGCTATGTCCGCTCTTTTGACCACAACAATGTTACATATGAAGGATACCATTGAATTGGTAAAAGAAGAAGGCCTCAAAGTAAAATGTATCATTGGTGGCGCACCCATCTCCCAGGACTTTGCTGATGAAATCGGTGCTGACGGATTTGCTCCTGATGCTGCTTCCGCAACCGATCTTTGCACCAAATTGCTTTCGTAATTCCGGCAAAAAAGGAGAGAACATATAATGTTAATTGTAGGAGAATTGATTAATACCAGCCGCAAAGCAATTAAACCGGCTGTAGAAAACAGAGATGCTGCATTCATCCAAGACTTAGCTAAAAAGCAGGTAGAAGCCGGTGCAGACTATGTAGATGTTAATTGTGGCACCATGGTCTTTAATGAAGAAGAAACTATGGCTTGGCTTGTAGAAACAGTGCAATCGGCAGTTTCCGCTCCTCTTTGTCTGGACAGCCCCAATGCCAAAGCTTTAGAAGCCGGTTTGGCCTTAGTCAAAAACGGGCAACCCATGATTAATTCCATTACCGGAGAAAAAGAACGTTTTGAAACCATTTTACCCATGGTATTGAAATACAAAGCAAAAATCGTTGGTCTTTGCATGGATGATTCCGGCATGCCGGAAACTGCAGCCGAACGTTTAAAAATAGCTGACAAATTAATTGGTGACATGGTAGCAGCCGGTGTACCAGAAGATGATATTTATATTGATCCTTTGGTCAAACCAGTGAGCACAGGTGACATGGCCGGGGTCGAAGTATTAGATACGATCTATGCTGTCAAACAAAAATATCCTAACGTACACGGCATCTGCGGCTTGAGTAACATTTCATATGGATTACCTAATCGTAAGATTCTTAATCAAGTATTCATGATTCAAACCATGACTAAAGGCATGGATGGCTACATCCTAGATCCTTTGGACAAAACCATGATGGGCTTTGTTTATGCCTCCCAAGCACTCTTGGGTCAAGATCAATTCTGCATGAATTACCTAACTGCTCATAGAAACGGTTTGTACGAGTAAAATACTCTTATAATAAAAATCAAAAAAAATTGGAGGGGATATATATGGCCGTAAGAGGCATCCACGCCGGTTCCCGTCGCATGGAAGGTATTGGATTGAATATGTTCACTGAAGATGAACTTTATGAGATTCACCTGGCGACATTAGATGTATTGTGGGACATCGGTTGTAAGGTAGAAAGTGAAGAAGCAATTGAGATTTTTGATGGAGCTGGTTGCACCATCGACAAAACGAACAATATAGTAAAAATTCCCGCTTATTTAGTGGAAGATGCATTGCGTTCTATCCCCAAAACTTTTAGAGCGTGCGGACGAAATCCGGAAAATGACTGGATTAATGAACACAACAGACCAGGATTCGTCAACTTTGGGGAAGCTGTGCAGATGATTGACCCCTATACACGGCAAATTCGCAAAGCCAAGAGAGAAGACGTAGATAATGTCACCAAAGTATGTGAATACCTAGATGAAATTATCATCTTCGAAAGAGCTTTGGCACCTTCAGAGGTAGATCCCGACGTTGCTCAGGTACATATTGCTGATTCTTTCTATAACAATTGTACCAAACATGCTTATATTGGTATGAATCGTCCGGAAAACATGCGCGCTGTTGCAAAAATGGGTTATGTGGTTTCCGGCGGCGAAGACAAATTCCGGGAAAGACCCTTATTCTCTCAGAGTACAGACCCGGTAAGTCCTCTTGTTCATTCCAAGGGTGCCACTGATACTTTAATTCAAGCTATTAGATGTGGTGTACCGGCCAAAATTAACTCTATGGGTCTTTGCGGTGGTACCACTTGTGTTAATTTAGCCAGTACTCTGGTGACCCATAATGCAGAAATGTTGAGTATGTTTGTTCTGGGTCAATTGGTGAAGCGAGGATGCTCTTTAGTATACGGTACTTCTACGACAATGATGGATCTAAGAACAACCCAGGCAAGTGTAGGAACACCGGAATTAGCCCTCTTTAGTGCAGCTTGCGCCAAAATGGCTCAATTCTATCAAGTCCCCGTCTGGGTAGCCGGTGGGTAGACTGATAGTAAGGTTCCCGATCCTCAATCTGCTTTTGAGTTTTGCATGACCGCGATGTTACCAGCGTTAGCAGGTGCTAACATGATATACGGTCTGGGCTTACTCGAAGGTGGTTTGACCATAGACTATGCCATGTTGGTGATGCAGAACGAAATGGTGAAGCAGATCCTGCAATGTGTAAAAGGAATCCCTGTGAATGATGAAGAAATGGCGTTGGAAGTCATTAAGTCGGTAGGACCCGGCGGCGAGTTCATTAGCCATGAGCATACATTCCAGAATTTCCGTAAACTTTCTGCACCAGTATTATTAGACCGTCACAACCGCGACGGTTGGAAAGCAGCCGGCAGTAAGGATATTGTAGAGAAAGCCTATGAAATGGCTCATGATATTATTGAGAATTACAAGCCGACTCCATTGCCGGAGAACATTCAGAAACAATTGAAAGATATTATTGCTGAAGCTGAGGCCGAGACAGCAGAAATTAAAGCCAAAGAAAAAGAAGCTTCCAGAAATGCTTTAAAGAAATAAATTTAAGAATAAAATCAGGGAACCGATAGGTGTCGGTTCCCTGATTCTTTAGGGTATTTATTTTACTTAAACATCGTTTGCAGAATTATTTTGGCGGCAATATTTTCGAATCAATCTGCTAGCTTTACTTTGGCTGGTTTTTAAAACTCGGGCAACCTCATAAGAACTGCCTAATTCTTGATAAGCCTTAGTAATAATATTTCTTTCCGTTTCATTGATGGCTTCATCCAAGGAAAAATGCTTAATAATCGTTGTGCTGGATTCACCGGACGCTGTATCTTCAAAAAAATGTTTTGGCAAATGGTGATCTTCAATGATCGTTTCCGGCGTGACCACCACTATTCTTTCGATAGTATTTTCCAGTTCCCGCACGTTACCCGGCCAGGAATATTCAGCAAGTATATCTAAGGCTGACTTGGAGATGGTATGAGATACCTTATACTTATTATTAAATTTATCTAGAAAAAAATTAACAAAGTGGGTTATTTCCTCTTTACGTTCTCGTAAAGGAGGAATTTCGATTTCAAAGATGTTTAAGCGATAATAAAGGTCTTCCCGAAAGGTTTCTTTCTCGACCATTTCTTTCAGATTACGATTCGTTGCGGCGATAATGCGGCAATTAGCCGTCTGTACCTCTCGTCCACCTACTTTAAAATACTTATTGTCTTGAAGAACCTGCAGCAGCTTTGCTTGCATTTTCATGGGCAGTTCACCAATCTCATCCAAGAATAAAGTTCCCTTATCTGCCAGGTTAATTAAACCGATTTTTCCTTTTTCATTGGCTCCGGTAAAAGCACCCTTGGCATAACCGAATAATTCCGATTCCATTAATTCACTAGGTATCGATGCGCAATTAATAGGAATAAAAGGGCCCTTTTTACGGGTACTTTTGCTGTGAATGTATTTAGCAATTATCCCTTTCCCAGTTCCGGATTCCCCTAGCAAAAGTACGGTAGAATCAACTGCCGCAATCCTATTGGCCAGTTCTAAAAGATCGGTCATTTTTTTACTTTTACAAATAAAACCGGGATGGCTTAATTCTTTCTTTTTTAACTTTTCTACTTCGTTTTTATAGTGGTTTAACATGCGCATGCTATTTTCCAGCTCAAATTTAACGCCTTCCGTTTCCGTAATATCTCGGGAATTTTCAATTACCAATTCCAAATTGCCATCCTCATCCCAAATTGGGTTAGCTGTGGTTAGCAGGGTTTTTCCGGTGCAAGTTTTTTGTTCCAAAGTAAAGCTTCTTTTTCTTTTAATGGCTATCGGACTAACCCGTGGACCCCAAAGATTCCGCGCAGAAATCTCTTGGGAACTTTTGCCAATAATATCTTCTGCCTTAACACCACAATGCTTTTCTACGGCTTTATTAACATATACGACGATGCCTTCTGAGTTGGTGACATAGATTTCATCAAAAGAATTATCTAGTATTTTTTTTAGTGTTTCGTAGTCTAATTTTGTAATTGGCTTTTTGGGATGTTGAGACATTCTTTTCCCTCCAGTCTCTACCTAACCGAAAACTAAATTTTCATGCGGATTAGTAATAATCTTATTATATACTCTTTTTGATCTAAGGTAAAGAATTCGAGCTTTGAAAAAGCTAAGAATGACACTTTTTAATGAAATTCTAAGTAATTCGTGACTCAAAGAAGTCACAAATGACTTGCGGTAATCTTGCCATGAATGATGAGATTCTTGCTATTTGGCAGTTTCCTTGAACAATAGATATGGCATGATATTTGCAATGTTATTATTAATATTAAAGAATTGTTAAGAAATAGTTAAAACGTACAACGTACTATTTCGCTTTAAAATTTTTATGAAAGGAGGATGGATTAATTCGGCGAGTAAGAAAATATGAAACAGGAGGGATAAAATGGATACAAGCCGGATGCTTCAATTAACAGACCTTAATACCAGTGAATTGTTTACTCTTTATACTCAAAGTGAAAAACTAATGGAAGTTGCTACAGATTTTAAAAGTAAATTGGAGTTAGCACTGGCCAGAAATCAGATTATTGACGCTTTGGAGTATTATGACCTGGGTAAGGTCACCGATGTATACCAAATTTTTGGTGGATATGTTAACACTAGTTTTGGGGTTTATACGGAAAAGGATGGCAAACAATATAACTATTTTGTCAGAAAGTACAAAAAAGGCATTCAAGAAAAAGAGATGGAGTTAGAGCATTCATTAATAGATTTTTCCATAGCTAATGGTTTAGATGTTGCAGCGGGTCTGATTCGTAGTAAAGATGGTAAGACATTTATTAAATTACCTGAGGAATTTGATGGGCAAATAGAATATCGCTACTTTGCTGTTTATGATTATCTTGATGGGGAAGATAAATACACTTGGATTGATCCTTATCTAACAGATGAGGAGTTTGCTAATTTTGCCGCACTTTTAGCTAACTTCCATAATGCTTCCCGTAATTTTGACCCCAGAGGCAGGGAAAGAGTGGAACCAAAGATTTTGGATTTTGTTAAAATTTTACCGGGTACTTTTAAAGAATTTGCTCAAACCGGTTATAACGATAAGTTTCATTCCTTTTATTTAAGAAACCTTGATGATATTTTAGCAGTTCTTGACCGCATCAGAGTTGCTGATGAAGATGTAGCCAAGATGATTTTTAACCCTATTCATTCCGACTATCATCCGGGTAATGTTAAATTCCGCGATGGTCAAGCAGTGGGTATTTTTGATTTTGACTGGGCAAAAATTGATTTGCGTTTATTTGATGTTTGTTTTTCCATTGTCTATTCTTGCTGCGCCTGGGAAGACCTTCCTGATGGATCTACCGATGGAGATCTGCGCTTAGACAAATGCAAGATTTATTTAGAGGGTTATCAGAATAAACTGAAGGAATTAGGTGGACTGGAACCCCTAAATGAAACAGAGAAAAAGCATCTTCCGCTGATGATTGAAGCAGCTAATGCCTATTTAATTAACTGGTGTCTCTCTTCTTATTATGCGGATCAGGAAAACCTGAATGAGTATGAGTATTTGGCATATCTCACCCACCAGGTTAAAATGATGAAATGGATTGAAGAACACAAATCAGATTTGGCAGAACTAGCCGCTTCTATCTAAATTAAAGATAACAAAAAAACAGCTTTTTAGAAAGGGGTTATACAATGGCAAATCCAGCAGCTCAAGAGGCTTTAGTTGCGCACCAACTTAAATATGCGAAAAAAGGTCTAGGTTGGGGGATTTTTTCTGGAGCCACATGGGGACTTCAAGGGACTTTATTGTATTATGTTGCCTTAGCACTTTCACCTTTTTTTGTGGAAGATTACGGGCTATGGATGGTTGTACTTGGTTCATTAGCAGGAGCCGCGATGCATGACGGTTTTGCAGGATTATGGTTGGCTATAATCAATATTTTTACCGGTCGCTGGAGAGAGTATGGTCGTACTCTTAAAACATGGCCGGGCAAATTGGTTTGTTTAGCAGCCCTATGCGGAGGACCAATTGGGATGGCCGGTTATTTAGTGGGAATTAGTTTAGCTACACCAACGTATGCCTTAGCTATTTCCGCTACCTATCCTGCCTTAGGTGCTATTTTGGGAGTTTTCATTCTTAAAGAAAGAATCGTTCCTCGGGTTTGGACCGGTATCATTGCATGTACGATTGGTGCTTTTATCGTTGGATATGCACCTCCAGAAGGGGGAATTGAGCAATATCCCTATTTCTATCTAGGTATTGCTTTGTCTTTCTTGCCAGCATTTGGTTGGGCTTTAGAAGGTGTAATTTCGACCTATGGTATGGATATGGTGGATCCTGATATCGCCATTGGGATCCGGGAAACGACTTCATTTATTGTTATATTACTAGTTGTATTGCCGGTCATCGGAATGATTGGCGGCGAAGGCTTGGCTGCCGGTTGGAAGATATTTGGCGGTGCTCTCGCAGCAGGCTCCCCGGCTATGTGGGTAGCTGTGGCAGGTTTGTCGGGGGGGCTATCTTATTTGGGTTGGTATCGCGCGTTGAATATGACAGGTGTAGGGCGTGCTATGGCTTTTAACGTCACTTATGCATTGTGGAGCATTCCTTTTGGTTGGTTGTTAGCGATGGCTCAGGGTGTGGACTACACAGTAACCAGCACAGCTATCATCGGGGCTATCATTATTACAACCGGAACCATTTTGGTTGTAGCCAATCCTAAAGAACTGTTAAAATTGAGAAACTAAAGGAGTGAGACTGATGGCTAAAGATATATTACCGTTACGGTTTAGGGTCTTACATTATGCTTCCCAAAAAGATTCTTTTAATTACCAAGATCTACTCAGGGATTTAAAAGAGGAATATGGCACTGACGGGCAATTTAACAAAGGTATGATGAATTTGCATATCGATTCCTTACGGGCTGTGGGTATGCTAGAAGAAGTAGATGTAGATTTTGATAAAAACAAGGAACTTATAGTGCAATATAAAATTACCGATTATGGACGGGATAGACTAAGCTATTTACCCAAAGAATGGCGGTAGAGAGATAATAAAAACTGACATTATGCCGGATCTGCTTCATTGAGGACCAGATCCGGCAGATCATTGTTTCAAAAATGAGTTTCTATTATACACACTATATTACGGTGTGTATAATAGAAATAAAATTAATAAATAAGTTATTTAAGGAAAGGGGTTATGATAGTGGAATACGCAAATTTTTTTAACCCTACACAATTACAAAGGCTCCATGACGCTTCTTTGGAAATTTTAGAAAACGTGGGTATGTTGGTTCATAATGAAAAAGCACGCAATATTTTCAAAAAGCACGGCTGCATTGTTGATGAGCAATCTGCCTTAGTGAAATTCCCCCCAAAAGTAGTGCAAGAATGCTGTCAATCCTTTGTGCCTACTTATACATTTACCGCTCAGGACCCTCAGTTTGATCGCACTTTACCGGATCATGGACCGGTGGTAGTGACGGCTAGTTCGGCTCCTAATGTAATTGATCCGAAAACGGGACTGGAAAGAAGGGGTACATCAACGGATATTGCAAACATTGCCCATCTCATCAATGAGCTTCCGGCCTTTGATGTTTTTTCCATCTCCGTTCTGGCAGATGATGCGCCGAAGGATCAAATCAGTATCTCCCGGTTTTATCCCGCTTTAAAAAATTGCAAAAAACCGGTGCGCAGCAATACTCCCACGATTCGGGATTTGGAACAGGTTCTGGAACTAGGATTTACTATTGCCGGCAGTAAGGAAGCTTATATGGAAAGACCTTTTATTAATCACCATTATTGTCCCGTTGTTTCCCCTCTAACCTTTGATGTGGAATCCACGGAATCCGTAATCTACTTAACGGAAAAAGGTCTTCCTGTCTATGGGACCATCGTACCCAATGCCGGGCTTACTTCGCCCATGAGTTTATTGGGTACACTGACCATGGGGAATGCTGAATTTTTAGCTTTATCTTGCTTGATTCAGATGATTCGTCCTGGGGCTCCCTTGATTTATGCCGTATTAAGTACCGTGGCCGATTTGCGTACAGGGGCATATGCTTCCGGTGGGATTGAAACCGGTATCCTCCAAATGGGGCATACCATGATGGCTCGATTCTATAATGTTCCTTCCGGCGGTTATATCGGTCTCACTAATGCTCAGACCACAGATGCCCAATCCGGTTATGAGACAGGCATGAACACAACCGCAGCCCTTTTGGCAGGTGCCGATCTCTTTAATATGGGTGGCTTATTGGGTGGTTTGATGGCTTTTGATTTTGCCAAGGCTGTTATGGATAATGAAATTGCGATGATGCTGAAACAAGTGAAGAAGGGCATAATCTTTAGTGAAGAAGAACTCTGTCTTGATTTGATCAAAGAAATCGGACCGGGCGGTTCTTACATTGAGGCCATGCATACGATGGAACATTTACGGGACGTCGCTTTTTATCCTAAGGTAGCCGATCGGGAAATGAGATCCCAATGGTTAGTAAGCGGCCAGTTGAATGCACGGGATCGTGCCCTTGCAGAAGCCAATCGGATTCTTTCCCAGGAAAACCCGGCTAGATTTTCCGCAGAATTAGATGCTAAAGTGCGGGCTCATTTCCCCAATTTAGTGCCTGGGGATTGCAAGTGGGAAGCTTAAAACCTAGACTCGATTCATTTTAGATAAAGAAGCAGTGTCCTCATCATGAAGTTGGTGGACACTGCTTTGTTTCAGGTGACCAGGAGTGAATGCAACTTTTGCTTGACTCATCTTCATGATTTTGTTACACTTAATTTTAGAAAAGTTTATTTTTTACAAAAACTAAACAAAATATAATAGTAGTATATGGTGCCCAGTTAATGGGTTAAAAGGGAAAACGGTTCGAAACCGTTGCAGCCCCCGCTACTGTGAAATGGGTATGAACTCCTATGAAGCCATTGGGTAACCGAGAAGGCTGGATAGTAAGATGATCCATAAGCCAGGAAACCTGCCATGTACTTGGTTAATGTTTTCTGCCTCGGGAGAGAGGATGAAATACTATTTTTGTTTTTATTTCCCGCACAGGTTGTGCGGGATTTTTAATTTTAAGGAAATTTTGATTTAATTAATCATGAGAAGTGTATTTATTAGCATGTGTATTGATATAAAAAATACCTGAACCGAATAAGGAAGCACCGATAAAATTTATGATAAGAGGGTAATTATAATGGGAAAAGCAATTTTAGTTACAGGAGGAGCCCGGAGTGGCAAGAGCCGTTTTGCGGAACAGTTTATGAGGGATTTGTCCGGACCAGTGCTCTATCTGGCCACGAGCAAGATAACGGATGAAGAAATGGCTTTAAGAGTGAAAAAACATCGCCAGTCTCGGCCTGCCGAATGGGACACGATTGAGTCTTACCGCAATTTAGGGAAAATAGTTTCAGAAAAAGGGCATTCCTATCAAGGGATCTTGCTGGATTGTATTACTATTATGGTCACAAACCTGCTTTTTGATGTGCCGGAAATGCAGCAGGAAGAGATTTCGATGGATGGAGCAGAAAAAGCGGAAAAGATGATTTTGCAAGAAGCCGCGGATCTCATCGCAGCCATTAAGGCTTCCTCTGCCACCGTTGTGATGGTCACCAATGAGTTAGGAAGTGGTATCGTGCCTGATAATCCAGTGGCCAGAATTTTTCGTGATATTGCCGGACGTGTTAATCAGTATTTGGCTTCCCAGGTCGATGAGGTTTACTTGGCGGTATGCGGATTATCTATGCGCCTAAAATAAAGTAAAACTTCTACATGAATAGATTGCAAATCGATTGAATGGAGCTGATAGAAATGACCCTTCTCTATCTGGTTAGACACGGGGAGACAGAGCTAAATACCAAGGGTGTTTATTATGGGTGGACGGACTGCACATTAAGTGATCATGGGGTGCAGCAGGGGATTAACGTAGCGGCCCTGTTAAAGGATGTTACCTTTGATAAGGTGATTTCCAGCCCCCTAAAAAGAGCTTGTAAAACGGCTGAGATTGTCAGTGGTTTATCCGAGGAGAAAATCTGTTTGGACGATCGTCTGAAGGAATTGAATTTCGGTTTTTGGGAAGGAAAACATTATCAAACTATTCAAGCTAATGATCAGAAAAACTGGGATCTTTGGGTCAATGACTGGAAAAAAGCAGCCCCTCCGGCAGGGGAATCTTTTGAAAACATGTACCGCCGGGTGGAAGAAAGTCTCAATGAAATTCTAAAAAATTATGAGGGGCAAAATGTTCTAGTGGTTACCCACCAAGGCTGCCTACGCATTATGATGTGTATCCTATTAAAGATGACATGTGAAAGTTATTGGCGCTTCACTTTTGAGCATGATGCATATAGCTTGATAGAGATTGAACAGGGATATGGGATTGTCAAGAAAATAAACCAAAGGATTAAATAAAAAAAGGACGTGTCATATGAAAAAAAGAAGCATTATGATCCAGGGAACCGGTTCGTCAGTGGGGAAGAGCCTTTTATGTACCGCCCTATGTCGGATTTTTACCCAGGATGGATATCAGGTAAACCCTTTTAAGTCGCAAAATATGTCGAATAATTCCTACATAACAGCAGAAGGTCATGAAATGGGCCGGGCTCAGGTGATGCAGGCTGAGGCGGCGGGGAAAGCACCGCGGGCAGTGATGAACCCAATCTTATTAAAACCGACATCGGATCATCGGTCCCAGGTGGTAATTCGCGGTAAAGTCTATGATACAAAGAATGCTAAGGAGTATTATGACTTCAAACCACAGTTAAAAAGCATGGTGCAAGAAATTTATGAAGATTTGGCCAACGAAAGCGATATTGTGGTGATTGAAGGCGCCGGAAGTCCGGCTGAAATCAATTTAAAGCAGGACGACCTCGTTAATATGGGTATGGCTAAAATAGCTCAGGCACCGGTTCTTTTAGCAGGAGATATTGATCGGGGTGGTGTCTTTGCTTCTTTGGCAGGGACTCTTCTTTTGCTAGATGAAGATGAAAAGAAGTTGGTGAAGGGTGTTATTATCAATAAATTTCGGGGAAGTTTAGATATTTTGCAGCCGGGTTTGGATATGTTAGAGGACATTATCCACCTGCCGGTTTTAGGGGTAGTACCCTATTTCCACCTCAATTTAGAAGATGAGGACAGTGTGACAGATTGGGACAAGTTTCATAGCAATCGCCATGGGGAGATTGATATTGCCGTGATTAAGCTGCCCCATATTTCTAACTTTACGGATTTTAATGTTTTAAAGCTTTATGAAGATGTAAATTTGCGGTTTGTTGATTTGGATGGTAATTTGGGTCAGCCGGACGTAATCATGCTCCCCGGCACTAAGAGTACGGTGGCTGATATGGACATGCTGAAAAATTCGGGCATGGCTAAAAAAATTCAAGAAAGTCATGAGAAAGGCAGTTTTGTCTTCGGTATCTGTGGGGGTTACCAGATTTTAGGCCGAGAGATTCTTGATCCTAATCATGTGGAAACATCTCTGAACGGAATTGAAGGATTAAATCTATTAGATACGGTGACGACCTTCCAAGGCGAAAAAACTACTATCCTTTCTGGAGGAGAGGATCAGATCTTTCATACTCAAGTGAAGGGGTATGAAATTCACATGGGCGAAACCAGATTATTAGAAGGAGCATTACCCTTGATCAAAGTGACCTCGGAGGGAAGCTCAGTCTCATATGACGGAGCGGTCAATAAAGAAAAGACTGTTTTTGGTACCTATTTTCATGGTATCTTTGATAGCTCAACCTTTACCCGGGAATTCTTGAATCGGGTGCGTTATACCAAAAATTTAGCTCCTCTGCCTAATAAGGTTCAGGATTATTGGCAGTACAAAGATGAACAATATGACAAGTTAGCCGATGTGGTGCGGGAAAGCCTGGATATGGAACAAATTTATCGTATTGTCGAGGCGGGGCTGCATGGTTAATGTATGGGTTGCCTATATCTTAGATCTAATTATCGGAGATCCCCGGGGTTTTCCCCATCCCGTTATTTACATTGGTAAACTAATTACCTTTTTAGAAAAACAGATCAGGAAAACAGCTAAAACAGAGCAAGCCCTGAGAATAGGAGGAATTTTTCTCACACTGATCACAGTATTGGTGCCATTTACCCTAACCTGGGGGATACTTTTTTTAGCCGCAAAGGTTCATCCATACCTGTTTTATTTTATGAATATTCTGATTATGTGGACTTGTTTAGCAACAAAATCCCTCCAGACGGAAAGTATGAAAGTTTACCTTGCTCTAGTGGGAGAGGATCTGCCTCAAGCGCGTAGTAATCTCTCTTATATTGTGGGCAGGGATACCAGGGAACTCACTGAGGATGAAGTGATTAAAGCTACTGTGGAAACGGTGGCGGAAAATACATCAGACGGCATTATTGCCCCGCTTTTTTATATGATTGTCGGGGGGGCTCCATTAGGGATGGCCTATAAGGCGATTAATACTATGGATTCAATGATTGGTTACAAAAATGAAAAATATCTTCATCTGGGGTGGGCTGCTGCCAAATTGGATGATTTGGCCAATTGGATACCGGCTCGGATTACTGGGATTTTTCTCGCCCTTTCTACAATAATTCTTAGGTACAATGTTTACGGCAGTTTCAAAATCCTGCGGCGCGACAGATTGAATCATACTAGCCCCAATTGCGGTTATCCGGAGGCTGCAACAGCTGGGGCTTTGGATATTCAGTTGGGAGGTACCCACACATATTTTCAACAGACAATTTACAAGCCTACCATTGGAGACGATGTTAGACCAGTGGAAGGAGAAGACATTAATCGAACGGTAAAATTAATGCACGTGGCAACAGTGCTCACAATGGTAGTATTTTCACTAATATTTTAGATGATTGAGGGGTAGATAAGATGAATTTTCATGGCGGAGACGTTTATTCTTGTAAAGGTGAGGTGCTGGATTTTAGTTCCAATATTAATCCTTTGGGTGTTCCCGCAAGTTTTCGGGAAGCTCTTTGGGAGCAGATGGATGATTTTACTCGTTATCCCGATCTTCAATATCGGGCTCTGAGGAAATCATTTGCCGACTATCTATCCTTTGATCAGCCGGACATGATTATCCCGGGCAATGGTGCTGTGGAGATAATTTTTAAGGGGATCATGGCTTTGATATTGATGCATTAGTAAATCTAAGTCCAACTTTTTCCGAATATGCTCATGCAGCGAGCCAAAAAGGAATACAGGTAGTGGATCTAAATGCCTATGATGAGGATTATCAACATTTGGATTTAGATCATGTTTTAACTTTGATTCAACCTAAATCATTAGTTGTGCTTTGTAATCCCAATAATCCAACCGGCACCATGGTGGAAAAAGAAAAAATCTGCGCTTTAGCGGGAGCATTAAAGGAAAAGGACTGTTATTTATTAATTGATGAAGCCTTCATTGAATTTACCGATGGATATCCTCAAAATAGTATGGTTAGCGAATTAGCACGGTTCCCCAATGTCCTGATCATTCGGGCAGCAACTAAGTTTTTTGGGATGCCCGGGATTCGTTTGGGTTTTGGTATTACGAGAAATTCTGCCCTGGTGCAAGGTATCAAAGCACAATTAGAACCCTGGAATGTGAATGCCGCGGCGGTAATAGCGGGATGCACCGTATATCAAGATCAGGAGTATATTGCTGCTTCTCGCCAATGGATTCAAGAAGAAAGAAAATTCCTTTTTGATCGTTTACAGGAGATTACTGGATTAACGATATATCCATCCCAAGTAAACTACCATCTGGTGCGAATGAATAAGGAAAGAATCGATGCCTGGGAGTTAAAAAAGCTGCTTTTAGAAAAAGATATATTAATCCGTACACCGGATGGTTTTCATCATTTATCTCCCTATCATTTTCGCTTGGCGGTTAAAGATCGGGTGTCGAATGAAAAAATGCTGGTAGCTTTAAGGGAGGTATGTTCTGTCTATGGATAAAGGAGTCAGGCAAAAGATCCCCCGGCTGGTGATTGCGGCACCTTCCAGTGGCAGCGGTAAAACTACTTTTTCTATGGGCCTGATGGCGGCTTTCTGCCGTAGGGGTTTGAAGGTACAGCCCTTTAAAGTCGGTCCCGATTATATTGATCCTGCTTTTCATACCAGGATTACAGGAAGGAACAGTATCAACTTAGATGGCTGGATGTTGGAGGAGCCTGTGATTCGGCAGCTCTTTGCTACCTACAGCCAAGGAGCGGATCTGTCCATTGTGGAAGGGGTTATGGGCCTTTATGACGGCTACGGAGAGGATCCGATGAAGGGCAGCACGGCGGGAATGGCAAAACTTTTACAGGCCCCGGTGATTGTGGTCATGACCATTGATGCTATGGCCGCCAGTGCAGCAGCAATTGCCTATGGATTAAAGGAATTTGGCCCGGTGAATCTCAAAGGTGTGGTTATTAATAAGCCCTCTTCTCTCCACCATTATCAGATTGTTAAGGATGCTATGGAAAAATATGCTGGTATCCAAGTGCTGGGTTTTTTACCTAAAACAGCAGGCATTGAATTAAAAAGCAGGCATTTAGGTTTGGTACAGAGCAGTGAAACGAAAAATTTACCAGAAATCGTGGATTCCTTAGCAAATTTGATCGAAGAAAATGTTGATTTGGATTTGCTGCTGAAGATGGCTAACGAGACCTCCCAATGGGAATTTGAAGCTCCCTGTGCTCCCCCAAAAATTAAGGAGGCAGATATTAAAATTGCCGTGGCATGGGATCAAGCCTTCAGCTTTTATTATCATGAAAATTTATCCATGCTGCGTCGTTTAGGTGCAGAACTGGTATTTTTCAGTCCCATCCATGATAAATCATTGCCTCCGGACTGTTGTGGTGTCTATATCGGAGGCGGTTACCCGGAGGTTTTTGCTCCCGAGGTTTCGGCTAACACCGCTCTAATGCAGGATATTAAAGAAAAGGCGGAGCAGGGGATGCCCATTTTTGGGGAATGCGGCGGGTATATGTACCTAAATAAAAATTTTACCAATGATGCTGGTGAAGTGTTTCCCTTTGTAGGTATTTTTGACGGTGAAGCCATCATGACGAAAAAGTTGCAAAATTTTGGATACCTTAAGCTGCAAGGTTTAACCGATACAGTACTCTTTGATCAAGGGGAGAGCATCAAAGCCCATGAATTTCATAAATCCGTAGTGTTAAGAACAGACGATAATTATTGTATTCAAGGTGAGAAAGTGAAAAACGGCCAGAAGATAGAGTGGCATTGCGGTAGAAAATATAAAAACGTTTTTGGCATGTATCCCCATATTTACTTCCCTGCAAATGAAAAATTTGCTTGTAATTTTATCAAATATTGCCGGAGGTATGCTGGGTTACGGTAAAATATAAAAGAAATAGGGAGGAAAATTTTATGGACCATCAATATATCAAAGATCCTATGGCTATTGAAAATAAAAGCTTTGAAATGATCAGTGCTGAATTGGGAGATAAGAATGGAACTGGTTTAAAAATGGATATGGTTAAACGGGTCATACATACCACCGCCGATTTTGAATTCAGTGAATTACTTCAATTTAAGGAAGGAGTAGAAGACAAGCTTCTCCAAGCTTTTAAAGAGGGGGCACTACCATCATCAGTGATACTAATATGATTAAGGCTGGGATTAGCAAGAAAATGGCAGACAAATGTGGGATTAAGATTGAGTGTTTCGTGGCCAGCAAAGAGGCCTATCAGGAAGCACAGGAAAAGGGCATTACCCGTTCCATGGCGGCCATTGATATGGCCGCTCGGTTGCCTGGAAAAAAAGTCTTTGTTATTGGCAATGCACCCACTGCCCTTTATCGTATCCTGGAGTTGGTAGAAGAGAAGAGTCTGTCCCCGGAAGCCGTCATTGGTGTGCCGGTGGGTTTTGTGGGCGCGGAAGAGTCAAAAGAAGCATTATGGGCAGCAGACATTCCCTCGGTGATTACAAAAGGACGCAAGGGAGGTAGTACCATCGGGGTTGCTTTAGTGAATGCTGTCTTGAAGGAGGCAGTTAAGGATCTTGGAAAATAGCAGATTAGTATATAAGAATGGGAAACAGCTGCGCACCGGTTACACCACCGGTTCCTGCGCAGCGGCGGCGGCCAAAGGAGCTACTGCCATGCTCTTTTCCGGTAAAGAGCTTCAAGAAGTATCTATTGACACACCGAAAGGATGGCCTCTTACCCTGGAACTTAAGCATATCTCTCGGGAGGAGGACGGGGTGCGCTGCTGTATCGTAAAGGATGCGGGAGATGATCCCGATGTGACGGACAAGATTGAAGTTTACGCTAAAGCAAAAAAAACCGACACGCCGGGCATTACCCTATCAACAGGATTGGGTATCGGTAAGGTCACCAAGGCCGGTCTTTTGGTTCCCGTAGGGATGCCTGCGATTAATCCTGTGCCCCGGAGTATGATTATGAAGGAAGTAGGTGAAGTGCTTCCCGAAGGCCAGGGAGTTGAGGTGGAAATTAGCATTCCCCAGGGAGTGAAAATTGCGAAAAAAACCTTTAATCCCAGATTAGGTATTGAAGGGGGCATCTCGGTGTTGGGTACCACGGGCATTGTGGAGCCTATGTCTGAGGATGCTTTAAAGGATACCATTGCATTGGAACTAAGTTGCCGTAAAGAAGCAGGCCATGATAAGGTGCTGCTGGTTCCTGGAAGCTACGGAGAAAGATTTTGTCAGGAACATTTCTCTATACCGAAAGAAAAAGCAGTAAAAATGAGCAATTATTTAGGTTTTGCCTTGGAGAAATGTGATGAATATGGTTTTAAAAAGATAATTATTGCAGGCCATCTGGGAAAATTAATCAAACCGGCGGGAGGCATTTTTTATACCCACAGCCGGGTAAGCGATACCAGAATGGAAATCCTCACGGCTAATTTGGCTCTGCTGGGGATGCCCAATGAACATCTAAAGGAAATTATGGCGTGCATTACGACGGAAGAAGCCATCCCAATCATCGATAGACTGGGTTATCAGGAGATTTATGCTGTGATTGCCGAAAAATGTGCCCAGCGATGTGAGGGCTATATTTACGGGAATTTAGAAATAGGTGTTATTTTGTTTTCAATGAAAAGAATGTTAGCAAAAAGCAGCAAGGCAGACAGTATTTTGGAGGAAATCAGGAATGAATAAGGTATGCATTGCCGGAATTGGACCGGGTTCTTTAGATTACGTGACCCCTGCCGCATTAAAGGCGGTTCAGGGTTGTGACCTTATCGTGGGAGGAAAAAGGAATCTGGCTAGTTTTCAGCACTTAGAAAAAGAAACCTATGAATTCGAATCCAGTTTGGAAGATTTGTACCTTTTTGTGGAAAGGGAACGAAACCGGCGTAAAATATGCGTGATTGTTTCGGGGGACCCGGGTTTTTTCAGTCTCCTGGATTTTTTCCTCAAAAAGTTTAGAAAAGATGCGTTGGAGGTGATTCCCGGGATCAGTTCCTTCCAGTATCTTTTTTGCAAGATGGCCCAACCATGGAAAAACTATGCTTTATGCAGTATGCATGGTAGAGATACAGATCTGAACCAGAAATTAGCTGAAAATGAAGGCATCTTTCTCCTCACAGACCGGGACAATAATCCGGGAGTGATTGCCTCATATTTGATTGAGCATGGTTTTAGCGAATATGAGATGACCATAGGGGAAAATCTTTCTTATCCTGAGGAACGCATTATTTCCGGAAAACCGGCAGAAATCATTAAAGATCACTTTAGTAATCTATGTGTGGTGGTGATTGAAAAAAATGGCTTGGATGTATAACACACCGGGGATACCGGAAGAAGAATTCCTTCGCGGTAAGGTACCTATTACGAAAAGGGAGATTCGGGTACTGACCTTGGCGAAATTGCAATTGATGCCTCAAAATAAAATTTTGGATATTGGCTGCGGTACCGGCAGTGTAACTGTGGAGGCTGCCCTGCTGTGCCCTGAGGGCAAGGTTATTGCCATAGATATGAGCGAAGAGGCTGTAGCGTTAACGAAAGCTAATGTGGAAAAGTTTTCCTTGCATAACGTGGAGGTAATGTGCGGTGCTGCACCTCAGGATTTACCGGATCTTGATTTTGACCGCATTTTTATCGGAGGTGCCAGCAACACCCTGGATAGGGTGATTCCCTATGCAAAGGATCATTTAAAATCATCAGGCATTATCGTGGCCAACACCATTCTTTTAGACAGTGCCAGCCGGGTTTTATCTTTATTGGAGGAAAGTCATTTCCAACAGATCGAATGCATCTGCGTCAATATTGCTCGGGGTGAGAAGCATTCCGGCTGGATGATGAAAGCCTTAAATCCTATTTATATTATCAGTGCAGTCAAATAAAGGGGCAGGTATTCGAAAGGAATTGCCCAAATAAGGAGGAAAAAAGCAAGTGGCAAAATTTTTCGGCATCGGGGTGGGACCGGGGGATCCGGAGCTTCTTACAATTAAAGCTGCCAAAATATTAAAAGACATTGATGTATTAGTCTTACCGGAATCCCGTAGTGGCAAAGAAAACATAGCATATGAAATTGCTGCCGATTATATCAACAGCGCAGCAAAGATAATTAGTATGGAATTTCCCATGGTCACGGACAAAAAAATTATCGATCAGGCCGGAAAAATGGCTGCTGAAGTAGTGGAAAGAAATGTGCAGGCAGGTCTGAATACTGCTTTTATTACCTTGGGGGACCCCTCTATTTATAGTACCTATCATTATATTCTGAAACATTTATCTACAGAAGTAAAGGTAGAAACCGTCCCCGGCATTACTTCCTTTAGTGCTGCTGCGGCACAAACTAACCGATCCTTGGTGGAAGGGGATGAGATTCTTTCCATTATTCCGGCAACCTCCTCCAAAGAGCTGATGGAAAAGGCCTTAGAGGCGACTAAGAGCACCGTTTTTATGAAAGTATATAATCAAAAGGATAAGGTGCGAGACATCTTGCAGGAGTATCAGTTGGCAGATCACTCTGTCTTGGTGCAAAGATGCGGCTTTACAGATTGTACGGTGGATGAAGATATTGAGGTAGGTTTAGCCAGGGATAAGCAATATTTATCGATTATACTGAGCAGGAAGGAGTCTTAACATGGTATATTTTATCGGGGCAGGACCGGGAGATATTGAGCTCATCACAGTAAAGGGCATGAAACTTCTGCAAAAGGCGGATGTGGTTATTTATACCGGTTCCTTAGTAAGTGGAAATATTCTTGATTATTGCAAAGAAGGAGTTACTGTATATAACAGTGCCTCCATGAGTCTTCCTGAGGTAATTGAGGCCATTCAGGAAGGCATCGATCAGGAAAAAATAGTGGTACGTCTCCATACGGGGGATCCTTCTATTTATGGTGCCATTCGTGAGCAGATGGATGAGCTGGACAAGCGAGGTATTCCTTTTGAAATTATTCCCGGGGTAAGTTCTTTTGTTGCTGCTGCTTCTCGTGTGAAGGCGGAATTCACTCTTCCTGGTGTTTCCCAAACCATTATCATTACCAGGAAAGAAGGTCGTACCGGCACCTCTGAAGGGGGTAAAATTTCTGAACTAGCCAAACATCGAGCCTCCATGGCTATTTTCCTTTCCGTCCAATCTATTTCTCAAGTGGTGGAAGAATTATTGGAGGGCTACGAGGAAAGTACACCGGTGGCGGTAGTCTATAAGGCTACCTGGCCGGAAGAAAAAATTATCAGAGGAACATTAAAAGATATTGCTGAAAAAGTAGGGGAAGAGAAAATCAATCGGCACGCCCAGATCCTGGTAGGGGATTTTATGGGTTCTCAATATGAATTGTCCAAACTGTATGACTCTACTTTTTCTCATATGTATCGGAGCGGAAAAGAGTGAAAAGAGCGATTATTGCTGTAACACTGGGGGGAAAGGTAACCGCCTTAAAGATCCAACGGTCTATAGGAGGGGATCTTTTTACCCTGGATAAATATTGTACCGAGGATTTTTTTCAACCTATTCAGGGATCTCTAAAAAAGTTTATGGAGCACATTTTTCAGAACTACCGGGAAATTGTCATGGTCATGTCCTGTGGGATTGCCGTGCGCAGCATTGCCCCCTATGTGGAATCCAAAGTAAAGGATCCGGCAGTGGTGGTGGTGGATGAGCAGGGGCATTTTGCCATCAGTCTTTTGTCCGGTCATCTAGGAGGCGCCAATGAGTTAGCCCAGACTATTGCCCCTATTACAGGGGGACAGAGTGTGATTACCACTGCTTCCGATAATTTAGGGTTGGTAGCAGTGGATATGATTGCCCAAAAGCATCATTTAAAGATGGACAATATGGAGCAGGTAAAAAAGGTAACGGCCGCTTTGGTAAACAGTAAAAAGGTAGTGATGGTTAACGAAAGTCCTCACGAGATTGAAGCCCCGAGGATTGAACAAATGGGGATCTCTCAGCTGGGAAAAACAAAACCTGAGGCTATGATCTATGTGGGCTACAAAAAAAAGCTGGACTTCCTTCCGGAGGATATTCCTGTAGCGAAACTGGTTCCCCAGAGACTAGTATTAGGGATTGGGTGTAGAAAGAACATTGGGGAAACAAAATTAAGAGAGGCAATTGAAAACTTCCTGGAACAAGAAAACTTAACCATGGAGGGATTAAAGGCGGTGGCAACTGTAGATGTGAAAAAGGATGAACCGGCAATTTGTGCCTGGGCGGCAGAAAATGCCTTACCTTTGATCATTGTAGATCGGTCTGACATTGCCCCTATCCAAGAGCAGTTTTCTTGTTCTGATTTTGTTAAAAAAACTATCGGGGTAGGTTGTGTTTGCGAACCTGCTGCCTATCTTGTTTCCCACCGGGGCAGAGTTGTTGCCCCAAAAACCTCATTTGACGGGATTACTCTATGTGTATTTGAAGATATTAGATCAAATTAATAAATAATAAACGATTTTTGGAGGTCAGTATGAAAGGGAAAATATTTATTGTCGGTTTAGGACCGGGAGATCCGGGTAATATGACAAAAAGGGCTTTTCAGGCCATTGAAAGCTGCCAGGTGTTGGTAGGATATACCGTATATATTGAGCAGGTTAAAGAACTGTCGGAAGGCAAAGAAATTGTCAAAAAAGGCATGGGTCAAGAGATTGAAAGAGGAAAGATTGCTGTGGAAAAAGCAGCTGCAGGATTTACGGTAGGTGTGGTATGCAGCGGGGATGGTGGTGCGTATGGGATGGCAGGACTTATTTTAGAACTCCTCAAGGATCATCCGGATCGGGAACAAATTTCCTGGGAAGTGGTGCCGGGTATAACTGCGGCATTATCTTGCTCTTCTCTTTTAGGTGCACCTATTGTGGAAGATTTTTGTACCATTAGCTTAAGTGATTACATGACTCCTTGGGATAAGATTATTACCCGGTTAGAAAAGGCCTGTGAAGGGGATTTTACCCTGGTCATTTATAACCCGAGAAGTTTGGCACGACCGGACTATTTAGGAATTGCTATGGATGTCATCAAAAAACATCGAACAGAAGATACTCCTGTTGGTATTGTGCGCAATGCCTATCGAGAGGATCAATCCATCATTTTGACTACCCTTAAAGATTTCAATCCGGAGGTAGTGGATATGTTTTCTACTATAATTGTAGGCAATAGCAGAACCTATGTTGCCAACGGTGTGATGATTACACCCAGGGGTTATCGGATATGATTTTAATTCTGGGAGGTACAGGTGACGCGCTGGATATTGCATGCGCTCTTTATCGGATCACCACTGATGTGTTGATTAGCACTGCAACGGAATATGGTTTTGAAGTCTCTCAGGAACGCTTTTCCGGAAAGATTGTCCATGGAAAGATGGATCAAGAAGCTTTAAAAAAGTTCATTTCAGTGCATAATATCGATGTTGTGGTGGATGCTTCTCATCCTTATGCGGAGAATCTTTCCCGAAATGCCATTGCTGTGTGTCAGGATTTGGGGGTGGGCTATCTGCGTTTTGAGCGCCCCATCATCAATGAGAAGCAAGAGCAAAAAATAATTTGTGCGAGTTTAGAAGAAGCAGGTATGATTGCAGAAAACTTACCCGGAAGAATATTTATCTCTACCGGGATCAATAATATCCACCGGATGCTGGCTCAGATTAAAGATAAAAAACGGCTCACAGTGCGGGTGCTGCCCCAATCGGATTCCCTAATAAAATTGGAGAAACTAGGTTTGAATGCGGATCATATTATCGCCATGAAAGGTCCTTTTTCCGAAGAGATGAACTTTTTCATGTTTCAGGAAACTCAATCTCAGGTTTTGATATGTAAAGACAGCGGTACCCAGGGAGGGACGGATCAAAAGTTAAAGGCTGCAGGGCGTCTCAACATGCAAGTAATCCTGATTCGTAGACCGGATGTGCCTTATCCCAATAAGTTTACCAGTATAAATGAAATTGAGGAGTATTTTATAAATAAAACGATATAAACAAAGGATATAGTAATAACTATTACTATAAAATTGTATAAAATTAACGATTTCCTGCAGGATTTTTAGGAAATATGGTGAAGATAATCATAATAATATGACGAAAGGAGATTTTGTGAGTATGGACACAAAAATTTTTCATAAATTGAGTTATGGATTATACGTCATTGGTTCTGTAAAAGATGAAGCTGTAAACGGGCAAATTGCCAATACTGTTTTTCAAATTTCCTCTGACCCTGCTACGGTGGCGATTAGTATTAACAAGAAAAATTTAACCAATGAGTACATTAAAGCCAGCAAAGTTTTTTCTGTTTCTATCTTACCTAAAACAGTTCCCCTAAATGTAATTGGTCATTTTGGTTTTAAATCCGGTCGAGAGATTGATAAATATAATTCAGCTTTCTATAAAAAGGGTGTAACAGGTGCCCCTGTACTGCTGGAAAATTCATTAGGTTATATGGAAGCGGAAGTCATCAACAGCCTTGATGTGGAAACCCATACGATTTTTATCGGTAAGGTTGTTGAAGCGGAAGTATTTAGTAATGAAGATCCCATGACTTATGCTTATTATCATCAGGTGAAGAGGGGTTCCGTACCTCCCAGTGCACCTGTGCAAGTAAAGGAAGAACCTAAGAACAAGGTAGAATCAAAAGAAAATAAGGAGGATAAAGGTATGAAAAAATATGTATGTAGTGTATGTGGTTATGTTTATGATCCTGCAGAAGGAGATCCGGATTCCGGTATTGCCCCGGGAACAGCTTTTGAAGACCTTCCCGATGATTGGGTATGTCCGGTTTGCGGTGTAGGGAAAGATCAATTTGAAGTAGAAGAATAAAATCCTACAAGAAAAGAGGAGTTATCATGAAAAAATATAAATGTGCGGTATGTCCTTATATCTATGATCCGGCAAAAGGGGATCCTACATATGGAACAGATCAGGGAATAGCACCGGGAACTCCTTTTGAAGAATTACCTGAGGATTGGTTTTGTCCTGATTGCGGCGGGGAGAAGGCACTTTTTGAGGTGGTGGAATGAAAGCGGTAAAGGTGAAAGATAATGTATTCTGGGTTGGAGGAATTGACTGGGAAATCCGCAATTTCCATGGCTATTTGACACCCCGAGGATCAACGTACAATGCTTATTTGATCATTGATGAAAAAATTGCTTTAGTGGACACGGTAAAGCACTATTTATATGATGAAATGCTGGAGCGGATTTCTTCTGTGATTGATCCTCAGAAAATTGATTATGTAGTATCAAATCATGTTGAAATGGATCATTCCGGAGCATTGCCGCGGATTATGGCTCTCCTTCCTAAAGCCAAGTTGGTTACTTCCACCAGCGGTGAGAAAGGACTAAAGGCCCATTATAACGGGGATTGGGATTACATGACGGTTAAATCGGGGGATACACTGAATCTGGGCAGTCGTAATTTGACCTTTGTACAAACCCCTATGGTTCATTGGCCTGATAATATGGTGTCTTATTTGGCAGAGGATAAAATTCTCTTTGCCAATGATGCCTTTGGTCAGCATATTGCCTCACCGGAACGCTTTGACGATGAACTGAAGCTAGGGATTCTTTTGGAGGAAGCTGCTAAATATTACGCTAACATTGTTCTCCCTTACGGCAGTCAAGTTCAAAAGGCTTTGGAAGCTGTATCGACCCTAGACATTGAGATTATTGCACCCAGTCATGGGATTATTTGGCGTTCGCAAATCCCGGCAATTCTGGCAGAATACCAAAAATGGTCCGGCAACGAGACGGAAAATAAAGCGGTCATTGTATATGATAGTATGTGGGGATCTACTGAAAAGATGGCCGGCGGCATTTATCGAGCTTTTGAAGCCAAAGGGGTGCAAACCCGGGTAATGAGCTTGAAGGTTAATCATATCTCCGAAGTGATGCCGGAAATACTTACGGCGAAATTCATCTGTGTTGGTTCTCCAACGTTGAATAATAATATGATGCCCACAGTTGCCGCGTTTCTAACCTACATGAAGGGACTAGCGCCAAAGAATAGAATTGGCATGGCATTTGGTTCTTATGGCTGGGGTGGTCAAAGTATCGGGCAAGTGGAAGAGGTACTAAAGGGAGCCGGTTTTGAGATCATGGAACAGGCTAAATTTAATTACGTTCCCACAGATGATCAATTAAATGGAATGATTAAGAGAATTAAGGAGAGCATATAATGACCAGTTTGAGAGAACTTTACAAATGTAATACTTGCGCCAACGTGCTCGAAGTCGTTTTTACCGACGGCGCACCTTTGGTTTGTTGTGGAGAAACCATAACAAAAATGGAAGCAAAATCTGAAGATACCGGTAATGAAAAACACGTTCCTGTGGTGGAAGCCCATCCTGATGGAGGCATTCTCGTTAAAGTGGGTAGTGTGGAGCATCCTATGGAAGAAAAGCATTATATTGCATTTATTGAGGTTTTAACGAAGGATCGAGTGTTACGGGCAGAATTAAAACCTGGTCAGAAGCCGGAAGCAATGTTTTGCTGTGATTTGGATCAGGTAGTTGAAGTCAGAGAATATTGTAATATCCATGGTCTTTGGAAGAACAAATAATACGGGGGTATTAATATGAAGGATCTGAAAGGAACAAAAACGGAAAAGAATTTATGGGAAGCCTTTGCCGGAGAATCTATGGCGCGAAACAAGTACACTTTTTATGCTTCTACAGCCAAAAAAGAAGGTTACGAACAAATAGCCGGGTATTTTCAGGAAACTGCCGATAATGAAAAAGAGCATGCCAAGATTTGGTTTAAGAAACTTCAAGGGATCGGCAACACAGCTGAAAACCTAAAAGATGCTGCTGCCGGTGAGAACGGCGAATGGACTGAGATGTATAAAAGAATGGCTGCTGATGCTCGGGAAGAAGGCTTTGAAGAACTGGCCCAATTGTTTGACGGGGTAGCAGCAGTAGAGAAGGAGCATGAGGAACGTTATCTGAAACTTCTTGCCAACTTGGAGGAAGGAACGGTCTTTAAAAAGGACGGTAAAGTCTATTGGAAGTGCCGTAATTGTGGCCATATTCATGAAGGTGAAGAAGCGCCGGAAGTATGTCCCGTTTGTGACCATCCTCGGGCTCATTTTGAAATACTCTGTGAAAACTATTAATATCTGTCATAAATAGATAGTTTTGCACCAATTAAATGATACCGGAAGATTAAAGTCTTAGCATGGTAAATAAAAACAAGGAAGAATATATTAATTTCTTCCTTGTTTTTTATTCGATCAATCGAGCCCGCACAAGTACTCTGACATGATCGCGTCCCTTAGGGTCACAGGTTGTTAAGCTTAAAGCGTTATAACCGACCGGCTGGATCACAGTCCAGTCATCGCTGGCGATGGATAAAACTTTTTCTGTTTGATAAACATAGGTTGTCCCCTGAAAAGTCAAATTAATCGCATACCCCTCTTCCAGCTTATGAATATTACGAAACCAGGAGCCATAAATGTTCAAATGGCCGGCGATAGCCGTATTACCTTGTCCCGGCAAGTCGGATTCCCGGTACCAACCCGGACCGATGCGAAGATCTTTTGGCGTCGTTCCCTGAACAACTCCTACAGACAGGTCAATGGCCGGGATTTCTAACTTCATAAACATCTGTTTTTCTAGCTGAGTCGGTTCATTTTCCTTAATTATCCGGGGTTTGTGATCAGAATCAATCAGAGCAGGATATTCTACAACCTGTGGCGCAGCCTCTTCTTCCAGCAGTTGATTTTGTGCCCAGCGGGAGTAAATGGAGGTAAGGAAAGGATACAGCAAAAGCAGTATCCCTCCCAAAATACATAAAGTAGCAAAAGAGTTAAAAAGTCTTTTACTTTTAGGATTCATTTTTTGATGTTCTCTTGATGTAGAACCCCAGTCCGACTAATAGTGTACCTAATCCGGCCATAGGCAAGGGATTGGCACCGGTTTTGGGTAATTCACGAATCGGTGGAGCCTGAGATACAGGTGTCGGGTCCGGCATAGATGTCGGTTTGGGTGCCGGAGCAGGTGTCGGATCCGGTTCAGGTGTTACAGGCGGTACCGGTTCTGGTTGAGGTTCCGGAATGATTACCGGGGGATCTTCCTCATCTGGTTCATCGGGGTCAACCGGTGTCGGCGTGGTATCACGAGGATCAGTGTCCCTGTCTCGAGAGGAACCGCCACCACTGCTGCGAGGTCTGATTGTAATGGTAACTGTGGCAAATTCACTGTATAATTCGCCATCGAATACTCGATAAGTATAGGTGTCTGTTCCTGTGTAGTTGGTGTCCGGAGTGTAGATAAAGGACCCGTCCTCTTTTTGTGTTAATGTACCGTGGTTAGGTTCACTTACAGTATCAACATCTACGATAATACTATCTCCGTCGGGATCACTGTCATTGACTAAAATCCCAGGCGGGTCAACGGTAAGGGTTCTATTCTTTTGTGTACTGTAACGGTCATCTTTGGCCACAGGAGGTTGATTATCGTCCCCCGGCTCGCCGGGATCGGAATCCTTAATTGTGATGCAGATAGAAGCCACATCAGTTAATTCCCCGTCGGTAATTTGATAGTCGAAGCAGTCTCTTCCTAAAAAGTCCTGATTAGGGGTATAGGTGAAGGATCCGTCTTCATTGTCTGTGACAATGCCGTTTTCCGGGTCGCTGATGCGTTGTACCAGGGTAATCACGTCACCATCGGGATCAGAGTCATTATCCATGTAGTCGGTGATGTCTATGGGAGTATTCTTGTCTGTAGTATACTCATCGTCTTGGGCCACAGGAGGATTGTTCACTTTTAGCACGTTGATTGTAATGGTGGCCTCTACGGTGCAATGCCCGTCACTTACCGAATATTTGAATTTGTCTTTGCCCACAAAATCTGTATTCGGAGTATAAGTGATGGTACCGTCTGAAGCCATGCTTGCTGAGCCGTTCTCGGGCTGGTTGACCAAAGCAAAGGTCAGCTCATCTCCATCCTCATCATAATCGTTTGACTGATAGTCTACCGGCGCAATCTCCAATGCTTGATTTTTATTTGTTTCGAAGGAGTCATCTCCTGCCACCGGAGCAAAATCAACACCGTTGATGATCAAAATGGTTACTTCTGCCTCGGCTGTTAGTTCGCCATCACTCACCAAATAAGTAAAGCTGTCCGGACAGTTATAGCAGGTTCCCCCGCCGTCACGATAATATGTAAAACCACCGTCTGCACGCAAATTCACGGTACCATACTTAGGTTTTACTACTGGAGTGGTATCGACGGTCAGCTCATCGCCATCCGGATCCGAGTCATTCTCTAATACTCCGGGGGCTTTTATTAGAAGGTGAGCACTTCCGGATTCATATTCATAGGTATCGTCAGATGCCTGGGGTGCCCGGTTAGACTCATCTTCATCAGCGCCGAAAACAACGATGGGAATTAGAAAACTAGCCAGGAATAGATTGAGTACGATTAATGATGTAAGTATCCCCACTTTTGATCCGCGTTTTTTTATCTTGATCACTCCTCTCCCTTGCATTTTTTCCATGATTTTAGAAGTACGCATATGTTTCCCTCCTTTCTGAATTATTTTTGAAATTGTACAGAAACATAAGTGCAAAATGTATACAATTTCTATAAGTATCGCAAACTTTTCTCTCCGACAGGATTTTTTTAAAAATTGAGTACATTTATTTATAAAAAAGAAGAGAAATGGATACTCTTACCTAATTTTAACCTAATAAAGGGAAATATTCAATCTTAATTAAAATCATTGTGATGTATTCATAAGAAAGTTAAATAAATAGATTAAGCCCTTATAATTGTGTAAAAAGAAAATGAGCCACAAACTCATATCCTCGGTTAAAATATAAGTGACAAGCAAATACCAAACCGAGGAGGATGAAATCCATGGCTCAGTTTAATATTACCCTAACCGAAGAAGAATTGCACGGACTTTTTATGAGTAACGGACGAGATACAGCAATAGCAAAACTGATGGAAAAAATCTTTAATGAGGTCCTTCGGGGCCAGTCCACTGAACAGCTACGTGCTGAACCATATGGAGAGAACTGACCAACGAAAGGCATATCGCAATGGCAGTTATGAGCGTGAACTAGTTACACGGGTTGGAACATTGAATTTTACGCATTCCTCGCCACCGAAACGGCGAATTCAGCACCGAACTCTTTAGGAACGTTACCAACGGAGCGAACAGGCACTGGTGCTGGCATGATGGAAATGGTGGTTAATGGCGTCTCTACGGAAAGTGGAAACTTATCACCGAAGAACTCTGTGGCGAAGTTTTCTAAATCAACCGTTTCAGCTCTTTGTCAAAGACTGGATCTCATGGTTAATGACTTCGAACAAGACCGCTGGAAAGCCACTATCCATTTATGATAGTCGATGCTCTTTATCTCAAAAGCACGCATTAATAACAGGGTGCAATCTAGAGGCTTACTCATCTCTATTGGCGTTAACGAAGAAGGTAACCGTGAAGTTATTGGTTTTCAGGTAGGCCAATAGCGAATCGGAAAGCAGCTGGAGCGAGTTTTTTAAATCATTAAAAGAGCGGGGACTAAAGGATGTACACCTAGTGACTTCCGATAATCATAGGCTTGTAAATGCCATCCAGAAACAATTTCAAGGAGCTACATGGCAAAAGATGTCAAACCCATTTTTCAAGGAACATGCTAGATCAAACACCAAAGGCACTACAAGTAGAAATGAAGGAAGATCTGCGCCGTCTTTACGAAGCCATTGACTTGGAAAGTGCCAAAAGTGTCCGGGATCATATCATAGCCACATACGAATCCAAAAGCGCCTAAAGCGACATCTTTTATTGGATGAAGCTTTTGACGATATTACCGCCGTTTTAATCATGCCCTTAAATACCGTAAAAGACTACGTACAACTAACGGGGTAGAACGTCTTAATCAGGAGATACGACGAAGGGAACGGGTCATACGCATCTTCCCCAATGAGGAGTCAGTAATTCGCTCATGGGTGCCCTGTTGATGGAACAAAGCGAAAAATGGCAGACAGGGCGAAAATATTTTGAGATGGATCTCTATTATCAAGATCATAAAAAAATTCTAAAGTTACATTTTGTTTGCTTAGAGCCGCATTTATTCCACGGTCCAGGCTGACAGTGAGCCTCTGGCCGCATGGCTTCCGGCACCACAGGCAGCCCCTGTTACGGATGCCTACAGGTTCAAATAATGATTTAAAAGCTTTCATGTGTGCCCAAAAAGCTGGCCTTGTGTTTGGGTGCTGCCAGGCCCTCAGCCTACCATGCGGCCCTCTCACTGATCAACCCGGCTTTCGCGGCATAAACGCTTAATGATTGGGATATTTAGAAAGTGAGCAGCCTTGACCACGAACCGATTAAAGTGTTACCGAGGAAATTACACTAATTTGGACTTGACTTACCCAACTTGCTTATTAAATTCTTGGATGGTAAGATAAAAGGCAGTATTCATAATTACGTGATAAATGGGAGTCATATCAATGCACTATGTTTATATGATACAGTGTCGAGATGGAAGCTTATATACCGGTTGGACTACAGATTTAGAAAAAAGAATCATAGATCATAATCGGGGTAAAGGAGCTAAGTATACACGTGGGCGTGGTCCGGTTCTTCTAAAATATCATGAGGAATTTGGCACAAAACAAGAAGCTATGCAGCGGGAATACATGATAAAACAAATGTCGCGTAAAGAAAAAGAAGAATTATTTAGAGGAGACTTTGACAAATAGTTATACACCTTCAAATGAGTACTAATGGAAAAATGCCGGTTAATCTGATACGAAAAGTGCGTGAGGAAATATTCTTCACGCACTTTTTGTATTCACCCAAATTATTTTTCCTGATTTTCTTCATTGGAGAGGAAAGTTCTTAAAATATCCGCCCGGCTGACGATACCAATGATTTTTTTATTTCTGAGTACCGGGACCCGGTTGATGTTTTTATTAACAAAAATGGCGGCGATATCAGAAACATCCATATCCTCCCTGATGGTAATCACATCTTTGGTCATGATTTCTTCCGCAACAGTTGCCGAAAGCTTTTTAAAATCATCACGATAACGTTCTACGCCATTATAATATATAAACCCCCCCAGCAGTGAAAATACACCTGGTAGTCTGGGGGCAGTTTCTTGGTGTAGCAAATCTCCTTCCGTTACGATGCCAAGCAGCTGGTTATCATCATCTACAACAGGTACGCCAGAGATATGATTCTCGATTAATATTGTAGCAATGTCTTCAATTTTGGTATCTTTTTTTATTGTCACCACATTTTTCGACATAATATCCTTTGCTTGCATTTTTTTCCCCTCTTTCTAAAATTGAATCTATAGGTTTCCATAATAATATATCGATATGAAATTGGTTCAAACAGCTTTACAATTTTCAGTATAATGGAAAGCAACTATTCTGTCCATCTAAATAAGAATCTCTTGAGTAAGTTGAATTTTGACCAACTTTTCTCGTGGCCAATTTTTGCAGGATCGAATTTGACTAGCCAAATGGATCAGGATACGGTGATAAACTTCATGGGTATTCATGTCTTCACCTCAAATTGAACATATAAGCTTTGAAGTTACTTTTTCTGTTTTATATTACTTTTATGCAGAGGTGAGATTAATTGAGAATCTTTCTGATTCTTTTTAGATAAAAACTAATGATTAATGTAAAGGTGTAGTCATAAAGAAAAAAAATGACTTGGAGCAGGACGAAAATCAGGCGCAAATCTATAGGGATCACCAGGTCGATTAATAGGAAAGATGTAACAAGGTAATAAGCGATTCCGGTGCAAATATTTAGCACCAATAGTTTAAGAAATACTTCCTGTAGAGGGTGGTTAATTTTCTCAATCCATGTTTTCCAGATCGGATAATGACCTAAAATGAAGATATAGGGTATGAGACGCAGCTTGTTGGGGATTAATAAGAGAGCAAGAAGCATGGTAGCAAAATAAAAAAGAATTCCAGCCTTGATATCATGTTCAATAATGATTAGAGCGCAAAACACTGAGCTTAATCCATAAAAAATCAGGCGGTTGGTAGGTAATATGGTTGCCAAAAACAAAGTGATCAGACAAAAAGCAGCGAAGATCCCGCTAAGGGCGATTCTTATGGTCGGGTTTTGGTCAGCAGCACTCAATTAAATCTCCTCCGGAACATTCGCAGCAACAATCGCTGCAATATAGACAACTGCAAATTTGACATAAGTTAGCATCGTTATATCCCTTTTGTCGGGCAGCCCCCTGATAGTGGTAGGTAGCTTGGCGCATATTATTCCAGGTAGCGGCATATTCTCGATTTAACGGGTCCATCCTCATTGCAGTTTGAATCTGTAGGATGGCCTGCTGATACCATCCCCGCTGTAAAGAAATAAGTCCGTTTAAATAATACCAGTCAGGGTGATTGTGATCCATAGTTTGTAATAGGTTGAAAGCAGCATCATAGTTCCCTGATTGAATATAAGAGCGTACTCTCATAAATCCTTCATTAGCTGAATTTTTTTGATAGTTGTGTCCTGCATAGCCGGAAGAGGTACTTTGCTGCCCTGAAGTGTGATTCATCAAATAATCATAGGCTTCGTTGATCTCTTTTAATTTCTCTTCTGCTAAATCTGCCAAAGGATTGTCCCTATATTTATCCGGATGGTATTTTTTTACCAGCTCCCGGTAGGCGTTACGGATTTCTTCTTTGGAAGCATTTTCCCGCACACCAAGAATTTCGTGATAATTTTTGTTCACTTCTGCTACAACTCCTCTGATTCAAAACACGTTCTGTTTGTTTATTCATGCCCAGGTAGATGATGTTATCCAGAATTCCCCGATTCGCTTTAATATCTAATAGTTCGTAAGACTGAGATATTTGGCTTAATGTATATTGCAGGACAAAACCCGCCTGGCTGCGCACCTGTTGATGGAAGACGGAAAAATCTTCCCCCAATTTATAATAAGCTGCAATGAAAGGGTTGTATTGCTTCTTTTTTAGGTTCTCTTCCAGATCGTCTAAAGCATCAATGAGATATATCCATTTCCCCAAATTATAGCAAAACCATTGAATGGCTTTCTGTGTGGCCGAAGGAAAGTCCATGACGGGACAAATGTTTTCCAGAATCTTCGCGAAGGTGTCTGCCGTTTCATCGATGTTGGAACTTGCTGCATTTTCCAATCGGGCAAGTTCCCTGGTTTTTTCGACGATTATTTGATTAAGTACCGGATGGAGTCGAGCGGCTCTTTTATATTTTTCAGACAATAATAATAAACCCGCCCCGGCTGAAAGTTGATGTTCGTCCTGCCAATTATCCTGTAAATTATGATAAGCCAGGAGTAGATTAATGTCGGCACCATAATCCAGCCACTTATTATTTACCAGAATCAGGCGTTTTTGGGTGGGGTGGAATAAGCAACGAAAAGAAGCCGTTTTCTCCTGAACACCTGTCAGGGAAGTGAGAAAGAGGATAAAAATGTGACATCATAATTAAGGAGCAGGGTACTCAAGGACCGTACCTTGTTTTTAAAGCTCTGCATAATCCGCAGTAATAGGAACGGAAATGATGATACTCACGAATCTTTAATTCATCTTTGATAATTCTCACATATCCAAACATAAAAATAAACTTCGCTATAAAAAAAATTTTTCCTGCAAAATTTTTGACTCTATCTGGGATACAGTTACAACAAGGGAGATAGTAGCCGACAGATGGAATCTTTTACCCTAGCACTAAAAGGTCGTTCATTAAACTTTTTTAATGTAATCTCTGTGGCATCATACATATCGTTGATAAACATTTCGTCCAGTTTTTGAGCCGTTTCTTTGTGATAGATAAAAGCGTTGACTTCAAAATTAACCCGAAAGCTTCTGATATCCAGATTGGCTGTCCCAACAGAGCTAACAAAGCCATCGGAGGTGAACATTTTGCTGTGCATAAATCCTTTATGATAGGCAAAGAAACGCACCCCTGAATCTAAAAGTTCACCGATATAGGACATGGCTGCCCAGTGGACAAAAGGATGGTCCGGTTTTTCAGGAATGATAACCCGGATATCTACTCCGGAGAGAGCAGAAATTTTTAGGGCACTGAGGATTTCATCATCAGGAACGAAATAAGGCGTTTCAATATAAACATGATCCCGTGCGTTGTTGATGATCTTTAAATAGCCGTTACGGACGTTGGGCCATCGAGAATCCGGGCCGCTGGAGACAATTTGAACCGCAGTATCCCCCCGGGCTCTATCATGGGGAAAATAGTTTTTGTCAAAAATAATTTCTTCACCGGAAGCAAAGCGCCAGTCCATAAGAAAACGAAGCTCTAAATCATTGACAGCACTACCTTCTATTTTTAAATGCATATCGCGCCAAAAACCGAATCTTTTCGACAGGCCTAAATATTCGTTGCCAATATTAAATCCCCCCACGTATCCGGTGATACCATCAATAATGCAAATTTTTCTATGGTTCCGATAATTGACCCGAAGGTTAATATAGGGGATAAAGGGGGGATAGAAGACTGCAACCTTCCCCCCGGCTTGAAGCAAAGGATCAAAAAAATTTTTGGGCAGACGGATACCGCCCATACCGTCATACAACAGCCTTACTTCAATCCCTTCTTTTGCTTTGCGGCTTAAAAGGATAATGATCTCACGCCCCAAGGAATCATTTCTAATAATGTAGTATTCGATATGGATAAATTTTTTAGCTTGTTTAATGGATTCCATCAACTGGGTAAATTTTTCCTGGCCGCTGTTAAAAATCTGCACTCGGTTATTATCGCTAAGGGGTGCATCACCACTTGTTAAATGCAGGGTAATCATATCTGTATATTGCTTAATACGTTCATCTTTAAATTTATATTGATTGCCGCTCAAAAGGGTTTTTTGATAGTGTTTGGTCCGGATAAGTTTGTCTTCCTCCTGATGCTTCAGAGTGAAAAGTTTGCGTTTCTTTAAATCTTGGCCTAGAAAAAGATAGAAGACAAATCCGATGATAGGAAAGAAAAAAATTACCATCAACCAAACAAGAGTGGTCATGGGATTGCGTCTTTCAAATAATACCGTGACGATGGCTAAAACAATGTTAATAATTAGTAACAATGTAACAAAGATAGAAAAATCACGATAGAAAAGACTAAATAGAGACATATTCTTACCTCAGTTTTAGTTTTTATCATTTTACCCAATTAATTATTAGTTTAATAAAATTATAACATATATTGGCTTCTTAATAAATAATTGAGCCAAGGGAAGTAGTGGTCCTTGATGCCGTGCATTTAATCGTGTATTTTGGCATTTTTTCACCAAATTACCTTCCTTTTTTATGAAGGTAAAACCATATTTATGGAGAAATGTTATTTAAAGACAAGCACAAAAAGGAGGCAGGATTTTAGCAAAAAATTATGTAAAGGAGTGATGAAAATGAAAAAAGAGATGATTGCTTTAATTATGGCGGGGGGACAGGGTACACGATTAGGTTTTCTAACGAAAACCTTGGCAAAACCGGCTGTTCCTTTTGGTGGCAAATACCGCATTATAGATTTTACCCTAAGTAACTGTAGCCATTCCGGAATTGACACTGTCGGTGTATTAACTCAGTATCAGCCATTGGTACTAAATGCATATATCGGAATCGGTTGGCACTGGGATTTGCATCACTCGACAGGTGGTGTAATGGTACTTCCCCCATATATAAAACAGCAAGGGGGGGAGTGGTATAAAGGAACTGCGAACTCAGTCTATCAAAATAAGGAGTTTATTGACCTTTATGATCCTGATTATCTTATGATTTTATCCGGCGATCATGTCTATAAAATGGATTACTCTCTGATGTTAGATTATCATAAGGGAAAAGGTGCCGATGCAACTGTGGCTGTGTTAGAAGTTCCGTGGGAAGAGACCATTAACTTTGGTGTTATGGCTTGTGATCAGGAGGGGCGGGTTATTGAATTTGAGGAAAAACCTGCAAAGGCAAAAAGCAATTTGGCTTCTATGGGCGTTTATCTTTTTAGTCGGCCTTTTCTTCAGGAGTGTCTGGAAAAGGATGAGTTGGATCCCAATTCAGCTCACGACTTCGGCAAAAATGTGATTCCTGCCATGGTGCGAGCAAAGGAAAAAATCTATGCTTACCGTTTCCAGGGTTATTGGCGTGATGTAGGTACCATTGATAGTTATTGGCAGGCTCATATGGACTTGTTGGAACCGAAACCTGCCTTGGACCTTAACGATCCCAATTGGCGTGTCTATTCCGAGAATCCTAACCTTCCTCCCCAGTTTATTGGATCTTCAGCAAAAATAAGTTCTTCCATTGTGAATGAAGGTTGTGTGATTCATGGTGTGGTAGATCATTCTGTTTTGTTCCATTCTGTTACTGTAGGAAAAGGAGCCGTGGTTAAAGATTCTGTCGTGTTACCAAATGTGACTATCCCCCCGGGTGTTCAAATTGAACGGGCCATTGTGGATGAGGATGGAGTAACGATGATATCTAAAAGATAAGAAAGGGGGTAGAGAAGATGCTAAATGCCCTAGGCATCATTAATGTGATTGAGAATGAACAAATTTTGGGTGCATTGTCGGAAAACAGGCCGTATGCAGCAGTACCCATTGATGGCCGTTATCGTATTATTGATTATCCATTGTCAAATATGGTTAATGCCGGAATTAAGAGCGTGGGAATTTTTACCCATTATAAGATGGGATCTCTTATTGCGCATCTAAAGAATGGACGGGAATGGAATCTGGATACAAAAAGGAGAGGACTATTTTTTCTTTCCCCGGATTTCTCCAAGTATATTTTCAGCCCCAATAAGTGGGATATAAGTCATTTTACCAGCCGCCTGGGTTATATTCAGTCTAGTACGCGTAAATATGCTTTGATTTCCGGTTGTAATATGATCTGCAATATTGATTTTCAAAAGGTGCGTGATTTTCACGAAGAACGGGGGGCGGATATTACCATTGTTTGCAAGGAGATAGCTCCTGAAGAAAAAGAAAAATTTGATCCTTGTTTACTATTGGATATTACTGAAGATCGTCGTGTACATCAGATAAAAAACGTTAACGGGCCGGCATCCGGCCATGAACATATTTGTCTGGAAATGTTTCTTTTATCCCGCAAATTACTTTTGGATATAATAGAAGAATGTACCAAACAAAATAAGTGGGATCTGATTCAAGATGGCATGATCAGGAACTCCAGAAACTTAAAGGTAGTTGCCTATCCTTTTTCCGGGTATTTGGCAAAAATTAATTCTATTTCCAATTATTTCGATCATCATATGGATCTGCTGAATCTCCGGGTTTGGCAAGAATTATTTTACCAATCAGGCCCAATTATTACCAAGACAAAAGACAGCGCTCCTACTAAGTACACGGGAAAAGCTTCTGTGCATAATTCACTGGTATCAAATGATTGTATTATTGCCGGTGAAATTGAAAATAGTGTTATCTTTCGAGGTGCCAAAGCGGAGCAAGGATCTGTCATTAAAAACTCTCTCGTTTTGCAAAAATGTATTATTGAAGAAGGTGCTCAGCTGGAGTATGCTATTTTAGATAAAGGGGTTCACATTTCTAAAGGAAAAATAATTAAAGGAACCAAAGAGCATCCTGCAGTCATTAAGAAAAATGATCGAATCTAACTTCGGTAGGCAGAATCATTTTCTCTGGCACCCGTTTTTTGATAATACCAAGGAATAATTTGCTCTTCCCTTAATATTGAATAAAAAACAACGATCAACTGATCGTGGATGTCCACCGGTGGGGTTTTGCCGGCAAAAAAAGATATTTACTGGTTGTTCGGGGTTGTTTAATAATGGTGTCAGCCGATCTGGATCCTTTAGAGCAGGTCGGCTCAAAATCTTTTAGAGGTGTTTCCTCCAGATAAGAAAAATGTTAAACTAATGCAAGAAGTACTGTACCCGGAAATTTTGAGGAGGGAAAAGTTTGTGCGAATTTTGTCTTAAACACGGTGAAGGCAAAAAATGGTATGAAATTACAAAAAACTATGCTCAGGAAATGATGGAAGAGCAGGGGCGCAAGGCATATGTAGAAAATTTTGTGCGCGGCATCAGAACAAACGAAGGATATTTGGAAAAATTGCACGGGATTAAAGGGAAGTTACCGATGGCCTATCGTTTTATTCGTAAAATGGGTACCTGGTGGATGAAAAGGCAGCATTTTGGTCAGATTGTTCCTTTAGAGGATGCTGAAAAAATTGTGGATCTTGTGCCGTCTATTACCCGCATACCCTGTGTTTGTCGCAGCGTAACAACTGGAAAAAATGATGCCAGGTACTGTCTGCTCCTGGGTGTTAACCCGACACATATGAACCATGGCTGGACAGAATTAAATACTCACTTGGAAATCCTTTCCCAAAAGACCGCTAAAGAATTGTTGCAAAGTTTTGATCAACAAGGTTTGGTGCATTCAATTTGGACTTTTTAAAACACCGTTTATTGGCGCAATCTGCAATTGTGACCATGATTGTATCGCTTATAAGATGCAGGTTAGCTTAAATTTGATGGATATTATGTTCAGAGGGGAATATATGGCCCGGATTGATCCCCTAAAGTGTGTGGGCTGCCGCCAATGTCTGAGGTTTTGTCAATTTGGAGCCATTGAGTATTCATCTTTAAATGGAAAATGTAAGATTAACCCTCTAAAATGTTATGGCTGTGGATTGTGTCGTGTCGCATGCAAAAAAGAAGGTATTTTCTTGCATGACCGTTCCGATGCTTCTAATTTAACCGTTGTTTTATAAGCATAAGTTTGGGGGCGGTCGCCGCTATCTTTCAAATCAAGGGTGGTGTTCAATATTGGTAATATTTCATAATGATTGGGATCAATTGTTGAAGGATGAATTTCAGAAAGATTATTATTTAAAATTAAGACGGTTTCTGGCACAGGAATATAAAACAAAAACCATCTATCCTGATATGTATAAGATCTACGAAGCTTTGAAATTAACCTCATATCAGGATGTTAAAGTGGTATTACTGGGACAAGATCCTTATCATGGGGAAAATCAAGCCCATGGATTAGCATTTTCTGTACAAAAAGGAACAGAGATTCCTCCTTCATTGATTAATATTTTCCAGGAACTCAAGTCAGATTTGGGTTGTTTTATACCTAATAACGGCTATCTGGAACCTTGGGCAAAGCAGGGAGTGCTTCTTCTAAATACGAGTTGAACCGTTGCCGCCCACAAAGCTAATTCCCATAAAAATATTGGGTGGGAAATTCTGACGGATGCTATCATTAAATTATTAAATCAAAAAGACGCACCGCTGGTATTTTTTTTATGGGGTAATAACGCTAAAAGCAAGGCTCAATATTTATCAAATCCGAAACACTTGGTTTTAAAATCCGCACATCCCAGTCCTCTCTCTGCTCATCGGGGTTTTTTTGGTAGTAAACCTTTTTCCCAGGCTAATAAATGGCTCCGAGAACATGGCCTTGCGGAGATAGATTGGCAAATCCCCGATCTTTTTCCGAACTGAACCCTAAAGGTGGTTTTCGAGGTTTATTGGGCTATGATAATGAGAAACAGATTGAGGAATTTGTTGAAATGCAAATTCCTTGACGTCTATTTGGCGAGAGGATGAATAAGATTAAGAAAAAATGTTATGATGAGCCGTCGTTGGACGAAAAAGCACGTCATAATATGACACTGGAGGAAAATGCCATGAATGATCATCGGAAGATCATTGACTTTATCCAAGAAAACTTGAGGATGACAGAAATTCATGTCAATGAAGATATGAGAAAGCATACCACCATGAAAACGGGGGGCAAGGCGGATTTAATGGTGGTATCTAGGGATATGACTGAATTTGTAAGATTAATAAAATATATGATCAAAGAGAAGATCCCCTATCGAATTTTAGGCCATGGGAGTAATATTCTTGTTAGCGAGAATGGGATTCGGGAAGTTGTTGTTCTGATGGAAAATAACTTAAAAAAGATTAGTATTGAAGGCGAAAAAGTTGAGGCAGAAGCGGGTGCTTTATTGGCTGATCTTGCCCAAGAGGCGGCTAGGAAGAGCCTTACCGGACTAGAGTTTGTTTATGGTATCCCTGGAACGGTAGGTGGTGCCGTGGTCATGAATGCCGGTGCTTACGGAGGAGAAATAAAAGATGTATTAGAAGAGGTGCAAGTATTAACAAATGAAGGAAAACTAATTGTGCGCAAAGCTAATGAACTGGAATTGGCTTATCGGTCTACTTTGATTCAAAAAAACGGTGACATTGTTTTAAAGGCCAAGTTTCGTTTACAATTGGGGGATCGTGAAAAAATTATTACAACCATGGAAGAACTTACGAAAAAAAGAGCGGATAAACAACCTCTGGAATTTCCTAGTGCGGGAAGTATTTTCAAAAGACCGGAGGGTCATTATACAGGAAAATTGATTCAGGATGCCAATTTACAAGGTTTTCAGATTGGCGGCGCCCAGGTTTCCATGAAACATGCAGGTTTTATTATCAATACCGGCCAAGCTACAACAGAGGATGTTTTAAAATTAATTGCTCATATTCAGCATGTGGTAAAAGAGCGTTTCCAGGTGGAGTTGGAAACGGAAGTTAAGGTCATGGGGGAGTAAAATTTAATTTGAGGCGGTGTCTATATGCTTAATCAAACCCTAAAAAAACAACATCAAGAGATCAGGCAGGTCATTAAAGAATTAAAGGAAGATATTTATGATTTGGAAAGTTTGACTTCTGGAAATATCCTTTTGGTTGCCTTAAAATCGGCACCTTGAATGGAATTATGCAAATGCATCTGAGATATGAGGATGATTTTTGTATCCGACTCTGGTGCAGCATCAAGAAAGCGCTGCGATTAGAGAAATTGCCCAAAGGTTTGTTACAGAAATGGGGATCTTGCGGTTATATTTCAAGAGTATCAGAAAAATATATTCGTAATCCCGAGATTATTAGCAAAGATAAAAACAGTTTATTCGAGAGACGGAGGAAATATTAATCGCCATTTCAAAACGTATAGACAGTGAAGAAGAGGAACTTTTTAAGTTGTGTGAAAAAGAGAAAAACATTTAATATTTTAGGAATGAGGAAGTTAAAATGAAAGCAGTTGTTTTATTATCCGGTGGATTGGATTCTACCGTTTGTATGAGTATCGCCAGTAAACTGGGGATGGAAATTATACCCATAAGCTTTGCTTATGGACAAAGACATAGCCGGGAATTATCATGCGCCAAAGAAGTTGCTGCTTTTTACCGGGTCAAGCGACATGTCGTGATTGAAACCAACATGAGAGCGATTGGCGGCAGTGCCTTAACGGCAGATATTCAGGTTCCAAAAGGTCAAGAAGAACGAGAAGATATTCCGGTAACTTATGTACCGGCCCGCAATCTAATCTTTCTCAGTTATGCCCTAGGCCTGGCGGAGGTAGAAAAAGCAGAAAAAATTTATATTGGCGTGAATGCGATGGATTATTCCGGCTATCCGGATTGTCGGGCAGAGTTTATTGAAAAATTTCAAGATATTGCGGATTATGCCACCAAAGCAGCTGTTGAAAACCTTCGTATTACCATTGAAAATCCCCTTCAGTATTTGACTAAAGGAGAAATTGTTGCTTTAGGTAAGAAAAACGGAGCTCCGCTCCATTTAACTACCAGTTGTTATCAAGGTGGTTCTCACGCTTGTGGTGTATGTGATAGCTGTGTATTAAGGTTAAAAGGTTTTCGCGAGGCCGGTTTGACCGATCCCATTCCTTATCAGGAGAATAGAGGAAGATGATGAGATTTTGTAGCGAAATCTTTCATTAAAAGGAGAATTATTTCCTGGTCTTGACAAGCTTTTTCGTCATATTCTTTTCCATGAATTTGATATGATTTAGGCATTGAAAGACAGGGAGGGTTCATTAATGGATGAGGAAATAAAGGGAAAAATTACTGATGAGTTATGTTCTATGATCGCAAAAAAACCTAGTCTTCTAAAAATGTTTGAATTAATGGACAAGCTGTATTCTGATGTGGACAAACTAAAAATAGAATTTGCTCGACAACACGAGGCAGCTCAACCAAATCATCTTAGATTGTTGCAGGAATTAACGGAAACCATGCTGTTTAGCTTAGCTGAGATTGAGTCGAAGAATGCATTAGAATTAAAGATTTCGGAACAAAAGGCTATGATTCAACAACAGGAAACCCAAATAAAGGAGATAGAGGAAGCTGCACAGCAGATCGCTGCAACCCAAAGTCAAGAAGCGGAGGCAGTGCGTGATGAAATTGCGGAAAAAGACGATCTGCTCAAAGAAATTAAACTCAGTTTGTCAGGGTTTCGCGATTTATCAAGAGCACAACGCTGGCGTTTAATGGTCAATGAAGACTCGATACTTTCTCACCTAAAAGGTGTGGAAGAAAAGATCGATTTATTAATAAAAACAAAGTAATCAACAAACGCGCCTTCTTTACAAATATGACAATTATAGATTATACTAAAATTTAATGCGTTATATTTATTTTGGAGGTGGAAAAATGGCTACTATTACGCAAGATATGAGTATTATGGATGTTGTAACTAAATGGCCCGACACAGCAGATGTCTTTATGAAGCACGGAATGGGATGCTTAGGATGCTCAGCTGCTCGGTTCGAAAACATTGAACAAGGGGCTATGGCTCACGGCATTGATGTCGAAGCTTTGATGGCAGATCTCAACAAAACGGTAACCAGTAAAGGTAATGGTTCATGTGGCTGCAGCTGTAGCTAAAAAGAATCCCGGAACACCGGGGTTTTTTTATTCTCTAGGAATAAGATTCCCTTGCAACTCATATCATGAGGTGATGTTAAAAATAATGGATACAAAATTGAGGTGACAGTTTGGAAAACATTTTGCTGCATTTAACAGATGGTGTTAGATTATGGCAAACGATAACCGCCATTTTATCCATTACAATTATTGATTTAGTCTTAAGTGGTGATAATGCTGCTGTGATTGGGTTGGCCATTCGCGGTTTACCTCGTAAAATGCAAAAAAAAGCCGCAATTTTTGGAGCCGGCGGGGCCATTATCTTACGCATTGTTTTTACTGTTTTTGCCGTATATCTACTTTCAGTCAAATATTTAAGTGCTATTGGGGGCGTAATTTTAATTTATATTACGTATAAATTATTAAAAGTAGATACTACGGAAGAGGTTCACGTTCGGTCATCAAGTAAATTCCGCGGCGCGGTAGGGACCATTATTATCGCTGATTTATCAATGGCTTTTGATAATGTGATGGGTGTGGCAGGTGCTGCCCATGGTGAAGCCTGGTTGGTGATTTTTGGTCTTTTGCTTTCCATTCCCATTTTAGTCTTAGGCTCCACTTGGTTGGCGACGATGATGGGAAAACATCCGATCATTATTTATCTTGGTGCCACAGTACTGGCTCATACGGCTACTAATATGATCTTCCGTGATCAAGCATTACAATTAACCCAATGCACAGGAGAATTGTTGGGCTCCCTGATTCCTTGGCTTTGTGCCTTGCCAATTTTGGTCTATGGTTTTATCATCACAAGAAAAAGGTATTAAATCAAACCTCCCATAATTTTGTCACCTGAAAATTATCTTGCAAGAGTAACCAATTTTGAGGAAAGGAATTGCTTAATTCCCAATAACTCACACCACGTAAATTCAACTCTTTAACCAGATTGAATTTTGCCTGCACGCTACGAGCATCTTCAAACCAAACCACATGACTTCTTTGCTGATTGTCAGAATAATAAAAATATGGGGCTTGAGCTATAGGGTCATAATTAATTGGGGCATAATTAAAAAGAGCCAATTCTATCGCCGCTTGGGGACTGATGGCTCGTGCCCACGGCCCTCCCGAAACGTAAGGTAGAGTCCAGTCATACCCATATAAAGGCATACCCATGAGAATTCTTTCCGAGGGCATTTCCGTTAAAGCATAATTGAGCACTGCTCTTACCTGATTTAATGGAGATACGGCCATAGGCGGTCCGCCGGACCAACCCCATTCATAGGTCATCAGCACAACAAAATCCAAAATTTCTCCATGAGCACGATAATCGTGGGCTTCATAAAGAAGCCCCGGTTGATCAGCACTGGTCTTGGGTGCCAAGGCGCTGGAGGTCAGATATCCTTTAGGTCTTAATTGATCGGTAATTCGGGTCAGAAAGATATTATAGAGCTCTCTGTCTGCGGGGTAGACGTATTCGAAATCGATATTAATCCCGTAATAATTCTTTTCGTTCATTACGGTCAGAATATTTTCAATTAATTGATTTTGGACATCAGGACGGGATAAAATAGCATGAGCTAAGTCTGAGTTGAACCCGCCTTCAAAAAAATTAGTGATGACCATGAGGGGAACAGCACCTACCGTTTTAGCGGCCTCCAAAACAGTGGAATCATTTAAGGGTACCAGACGGCCATCTTCTTCAACCTGATAACTGAAAGGGCTTAAGTAAGTAAGGTCAGCACCGATATTAAATACTGTATTTGGCTCCATCCTGGCTAAATAACCATTTACTTCGATATTCTCATGGGTTATTGTGGGCACGAATGAATTAGTATCTTGGTTTGTTGGGATTAACAGAGCCAAGCCCGGTACTAATTTATTGGGATCAGGAAGCTCATTAATTTTCGCGATTTCCAGATAGTTCACTTGATAGATACGAGATATAGTCCATAGAGTCTCCCCGTTCTGTACCACATGTATGATCATATTTTTTCCCTCCTGAGGGTTAAGAAATATCTTACCTTATTAGGTTATTCAAAATAAAAGTTTTGGTGTTAAATATAAGATGTTCTTTGAACCTAAAAAATTTCGTTTAATCTATTAAATTATTTCTAAGTAAGACACACAACGACCTTTGTCAAACATAAGATAAGATGACAGGCATGACAAAGGAGGGATGTGCATGAAATCGATGCCCAAAGTAAAATCTCTGGCAGATTTGAAGTCTTTGATTAATGATTACCAAGGTGCTTTGTCGGAGGGTAATGTGCGTATTATCAATGAAATCATTCGTGAGATAGAAAAATCAGGCGGAGTAAACAATGATAATCGTGCCAGGTTAAAGACCCTTATGAAGCATTTAGCTCAGAAAAACAATGTTAATATTCCCAAAAAATAATTAAGAAAGCCTGAGGGCTTTCTTAATCTTTTTGGCCATCATGAGTTTCTACATGAATGGGGTCTACTTTCTTTTCAGATCTTGAATTTGCCATGTTTTCTCTCATATGAGGAGAAATCATGTGTACTAGATGGTCGAGAGAATCTTTGTCTTTAAGCACTTGCATCAGATTAAAGTTCTGACCTCTTCCCCCTCCTTGTTTGGGGTTGATAAATACATCAGCTAGCTGAAATAGTTCTGATATTTGATTAAACTTATCCATATATCCTGCAATGGTTTTTAACTGACCGGATAGATTTTTTAGATCTACATTGGTAATGAGAGAAGATAAAGAATTGATGTGTCCACTTCTTTGACTTTGACTGAGATTTCGGCGTTGGTTTTGCTCCTGTCCCTGACGTCTTCTGGTTGTCTCTTCCCGTTCTCTGTATCGACGTCTTCTTCTACGGTGGCGGCTCATTATGCTCACTTCCTTCCCGTTAAATCATATGTAGATACTTCTGTTTTGGTGCTTGATAAAGAAAATTTATCAAGAAATATAATGCTGCATCCGAAAATGGATGCAGCATGTTTAAACATTAAAATCTGTTTAGCAGCAGACGCGATTTTGTTGTCCGAGTACACAGGTGCAAAGGAATTGCAGCACGATTAAGACGATGATCAGATCTACGATATCTTCAAATCCGTTGCACGCGTTACCTCCTCCAAAACAACCTAGGATACCCATAGATAATCCTCCTTTCTTCAGAAATCAATAGCACTCGACATTTATTTTTTTAGCAGCAGCACTTCTCATCTTCTTCTTCCAATTCTTCTTCTACAAGCAGGCAGCAAAGAAATTGTAGCACGATTAAAATGATAATCAGGCAAACTATGTTGTCGAACATACCTTCATTGTGATGTCGACAAAAAAACCTTTCTCGTCCGAATTCTTCTCGTTCGCAACGTTCTTCCCGCTCGCAACATTCTTCTCGAAATCTTTTGCCCATTATAGAGTCCTCCTTTCCTAATCATCCACCAACAATCCGTTAAAAAGAAATGAACCTCATGGAATGGTTGGCTGATTGTCTTAGTACATGTTATGAAGGGAAGACATGTTTTGACACAATTCACAAATAAATTTTTGCAATCATGGGAAAGTGGGCTCTTTCCTGAAAAGTGTTTTATATTTCCTGCAAGTACTTTATAATGGTTTTAGAAGAAAGGGTACTGGAAAATAATGGTCGATCAATATAAATGGACTGAGGGATTTTGCTTGGTTATAAGCGGATTTTTAATTGTTTTTTCCCCCTTATTAGTTTTTCTACCGCAATTGGCTGCCCTTGGGCAATTGGCGCGAAAAGGAAAACTAAATAGAGGGACCCCATGGACGGAAGGCATTTTACTTTTGTTTTGTTGGTCTTTACTTGTAGGTGTTGTGAATCACCAGTGGCTTTCTTTTGGTGCCGGATTTATTTTTTTAGGCTTTTATGGCACCTGTCTTTATCTTCATCAATATTATCGCACGGTAGAATTGGTAGAACGGCTACTTCATGTGATCTTTTTGATGACCTTGGCTTCTGCTGTCATCGGACTGCTGGAGAATTTTAATTTTATCACCCGTGAGGTAACGTGGTGGAAGATATTGTTTGGTTTTACAACAGTGATTCCAAATGATGATACTCTTTTTCGCATTACAGGCACCTTTGGTAACCCCAATCTAGCTGCTTCCTGGTATGCAATGATGATTTTGGTAGGTTATTATTTTTATGAAAAGACGCCAAAAGGTAAGCCGCAGATTTTTTTCTATGGAATTCTTCTTTTGATCACGGCTTTGGTGCTGACAGGTTCCAGAGGAGCAATAATCGGTCTGATGATCGGTCTCATTGTATATGATTTTGCGGCCGGAAAAATGTTTTATGTTCTGATGCGAATCTTGGCATTAATTATAGGAGTAGGGGCTTTTTTCGGTTTTTCCGAATGGTTTCCGCGGGGTGATATGCTATTCTCTACTATTGATCTTAGGTGGGCGATTTGGGAAAATTGTTTTAACATGTTTATGAAGAAACCTGTTGTGGGATGGGGTATAATGGGAATTTATTTTGCAGATGATAATGTCTATCAGTATTTGCGCGTTCTTCATGCTCACAATATGCTTCTATCCTGGGTTGTAATTTTTGGCCTGGTAGGATTTTTCATTATGCTTTGGATGCAGTATCATGTATGGAGCGGACTTTGGCGATTATTTAAGGAAAAATGTCCCTTGATGCCTCTTTTGGTGGCAGTTCAGGCCTTTTTTTGGGGACATGGCATATTTGACTTTCCGATCATGTCTTCTCAAATTGGTTTATTATTTATGGTTTTTTCTTCTTTGATTTGTTCTCTGTCTGGTGCTCAAATTTGGAAACCTCCTTTTGTGACACCAAAAAGATTGATTTATTGGCTGTAAAAGATGAAAAAACAAAGTCGAATAATATCTAATAAAATGATATTAATGTTCGCTTTTTCTTGACATCAAGGTTGGGGATTGATATATTTAATCAAGAAATCAAACGAGTGACAGGCTAATGATTTTATATTTTAACACCTGTTTTAAGGGTCGGAAAGCAATGAATGGGAAGGTGGATATAAAAATGAGTGAGATCAAAGTAGCAGTCATAATGGGTAGTGATTCGGATCTACCGATTATGAAGGATGCGGTACAATTTTTAGAACAAATGGGGATTACCTGTCAAGTTCATATTTCTTCTGCTCATCGCGTGCCTCATAAGACAGCCCTTATTGCAGAAAATGCTGAAGAAAATGGTATTGAAGTAATTATTGCCGGTGCCGGGGGAGCAGCCCATTTACCCGGGGTCATTGCTGCTTTTACCACAATACCTGTGATTGGCGTACCGATTAAAACATCTACCCTTCATGGAGTGGATTCCCTATATTCCATTGTTCAAATGCCGTCGGGGATTCCTGTAGCTACCGTTGCCATTAACGGGGCCAAAAATGCAGGTATTTTAGCGGCTCAAATTTTAGCTCTTAAATATCCGGAATTAAAAGTAAAATTCGCAGCTTTTAGAAAGGAATTGGCTGAACAGGTGGAAGGGAAAGATGATCGTCTGCAGGAAATCGGTGTGGAAGCTTATTTATCAAGTATGCGGCAATAAGTTGATGAGGGAGGATATTAGATGATAGACCGTTATACCCAGCCTGAAATGGGTGGAGTGTGGGAATCGGAAAACCGCTTTCAAAAGATGCTGGATGTGGAGATTTTTGCTTGTGAAGCTATGGCAAACTTAGGATTAATCCCTCAGGAAGCCTTTCATGAAATCAAAACGAAAGCTGGTTTTGATATTGCCAGGATCAAAGAAATTGAAAAAGTAACCCGTCATGATGTCATCGCTTTTTTATCAGCGGTGGGGGAAAAGGTGGGGGATGCCTCCAAATATATTCATATGGGTATGACATCTTCCGATATATTGGATACAGCTCTCTCCGCTCAAATGAAAGAATCGGCAGATCTGCTTATTGCTCGCTTGCGTAAACTGCGTAATGTACTGGCAGACAAGGCAAAAGAATATAAATACACCTTGGAAGTGGGACGAACCCACGGTATTCATGCGGAACCCGTCACCTTCGGATTAAAAATGGCTCTTTGGACTATGGAAACCGACCGCTGCATTGAACGCATGCTTAAGGCAAAAGAAGTGATCTCAGTTGGAAAAATCTCAGGTGCGGTAGGAACTTTTGCCAATGTTGATCCTCAGATTGAAGAACATGTATGCCGAAAAATGGGATTGAAACCGGCTCAAGTATCAACACAGATTATTCAAAGGGATCGCCATGCGGAATTTTTAACAACCTTAGCCCTGATTGGAAGCTCATTAGAAAAGTTTGCAACTGAAATTAGGAATTTGCAGCGTACAGATATTCTGGAAGTAGAAGAATCTTTCAGAGAAGGACAAAAAGGGTCTTCTGCGATGCCCCATAAGAAAAATCCCATTACCGTGGAGCGCGTTACCGGTTTATCCCGAGTGCTTCGGGGCAATGCTCTTGCAGCCATGGAAAATATATCCTTGTGGCATGAAAGAGATCTTACCCATTCTTCTGTAGAAAGAGTGATCATACCTGATAGCTGTATTCTTTTGGATTATATGCTGCATCTTTTTATTAATGTGATGGAAAACTTAAATGTTTATCATGATAATATGCGCACTAATCTCGATAAAACCCTGGGGTTAGTCTTTTCTCAACGAGTTCTTCTAGCTTTGGTGGACAAAGGGCTTTTAAGAGAAACCGCTTATGAATGGGTACAAAGGAACGCTATGAATGCATGGCAAACCAAAACAGATTTTGAATATCTTATTTTACAGGATCAGGACATCATGAGTTATCTGTCTAATGATGAGGTGGATCGTTTGTTTGATTATGATTATCATATCCGTTATATTGATTACATTTTCCAACGCGCTGGCTTATAACCATAAAAGATTTCTAGCAAAGGACAACTAAGTTCTGTTTTAAAGGTTCTAATATGTAAAAATATTTATTAATTAAGAACTTGCGTAAATTAAGCCAAGGGGGTCATTGTATGAACGATTTGCTAAGTATTGATGATAAACCAAAAGAGGAATGTGGGCTTTTTGGAATTTACGGGCAAAATGTAGATGTGTCTACCATGACCTATTATGGGCTCTACGCTTTGCAGCATCGGGGACAAGAAAGTGCCGGCATTACAGTATCCAATGGAATCGAGTTTAAAAGTCATAAAGACATGGGTTTGGTCTCCGAGGTTTTTAATGAAAGTATACTGGCACCTATGAAAGGCCATATCGCAATTGGCCATGTGCGCTATTCCAAAATCGATTCCGGTTTAGTGGCGAATACCCAGCCCTTGGACTTCAACTATTTAAAAGGGCTGATTTCTTTAGCACATAATGGCAGCTTGACGAATGCTAATGTAATCCGTCAACGTTTAGCTTTGAACGGGTCTGTTTTTCAAACTTCTTCCGATACGGAAGTAATTGTGAAACTGATTGCCCGCTATGGACAAAGCTCCATTGAAGAGGCTTTGATGAAAACGATGATTGATATTAAAGGAGCCTATTCTTTGTTGGTGATGACGGAAGATCAATTAATCGGTGTGCGGGATCCTCATGGAGTACGTCCTCTTTGTATTGGGAAAAGAGGAAAATCATATGTTCTGGCTTCAGAGACCTGTGCCCTTGATATAGTAGGCGCTGACTTTATTCGAGATGTGAACCCGGGGGAAATTGTTATTATTGATCAAGATGGTTTAAGAAGCATCCAAACCATGAATTGTGCCAAACAAGCTTTTTGTATTTTTGAATTTGTTTATTTGGCACGACCGGATTCCAACTTTGATGGTAAAAATGTCACATTGGTAAGACGAGCTATGGGACGACAATTGGCAAAGGAATACCCTATCGAGGCCGACATTGTCATTCCCGTACCTGACTCCGGCGTACCGGCTGCCTTAGGGTATTCAGAAGCCTCCGGGATTCCTTATATGGAAGGATTAATGAAAAACCGTTATATTGGACGAACTTTTATTAAACCGATGCAAAAGATGCGGGAAACGGCAGTCCGATTAAAATTAAACCCAATCCGGGATATTCTTGAGGGCAAAAGAGTAGTTATGGTGGATGATTCTGTAGTTCGGGGCACTACCAGCAAGCAGATTGTACGGATGATTAGGAAAGCAGGTGCAAAAGAGGTTCACTTACTGGTAAGTTCGCCCACAGTGAAGTACCCCTGTTATTATGGCATTGATACTTCGGAACGAAATCAACTGATTGCCGTTAAACAATCTATTGAAGAAATAAGAGAATTTATTGAGGCGGATGGTATACATTTTTTGAGCTTGGAGGGGATGGTTGCGGCCACCGGTTTACCCGAGGAAAGTTTTTGCGCCGCGTGTTTTACCGGAGATTATCCCTTAGGCATTATGGAAGGCATGGATCAACACACCATGGAGTGAGGAGGTACACAGTATGGGAACAACCTATCAAGACGCCGGTGTCAATATTACAGCCGGCAATGAAGCTGTACAGCGTATGAAATATCATGTGAAGAAAACATTTCGCCCTGAGGTTTTAACAGACTTAGGTAATTTTGCCGGATTATTCGCTTTAGACGTTGATAAATATCACCAACCGGTTTTGGTGTCCGGTACCGATGGGGTGGGAACGAAATTAAAAATTGCTATGTTGCTGGAACGCCACGATACCATCGGCATCGATGCTGTGGCCATGTGTGTCAATGATATTTTAGTTCTGGGAGCAGAGCCGCTTTTTTTCTTGGATTATTTAGCAGTGGGAGAATTAATTCCGGCTAAAGTTGAAGAAATTGTTAAAGGGGTTGCTGCCGGCTGCCTTCAAGCCGGATGTGCTCTCATCGGTGGGGAAACAGCGGAAATGCCGGGTTTTTATAATGAGGATGATTATGATATTGCGGGATTTGCTATTGGTGTGGTTAACAAAGATAAAATAATTAATGGTGGCACGATTGCCTCTGGTGATGTTATTATTGGTCTTCCTTCCTCAGGACTTCATTCCAATGGATTTTCTTTGGCGCGCAAGGTGCTCTTAGAGATTGCTGCCTTAAAAATGGATGAATTTATCCCTGAACTAGACTGCACCTTGGGGGAGGCCATGCTCAAACCTACCCAAATTTATGTAAAACAGATCTTGCCTCTCCTTGGTAAACATGAAATCAAGGGGATGGCTCACATTACCGGCGGCGGTATCTTAGAAAATTTGCCCCGAGTTTTTCCTGATGGAGTGCAGGCAGAAATAAATCTTTCCTCATGGCAGATACCACCGATTTTTCAATTAATTCAAAAATTAGGTCAGGTGGCGGAAGAGGAAATGTTTCGGGTCTTTAATATGGGCGTAGGTTATTGTATCATTTGTGACCCGGCCCAGTCGGTGGGCATTTTAGCTGATTGTGACGGTGCTTTTATCATGGGCAAGATTACAGATGGTGACGGTAAAGTTCACCTTCGTAGAGAGGGGAAATAAATGGCAGCCCTGAGATTAGCTGTGTTGGTTTCCGGCAGAGGTTCCAATTTGCTGGCGATAATCGAGCAAATTAAAAAAGGAAATCTTCCGGCCCAAATTAATGTGGTCATCAGTGATCATGAGGATGCGCCTGCCCTTAGGAAGGCAAAGGAAGAGGGTATCCCCGGTATTTTTCTTGATCCCCAAAAATTTTCCCGCCGTGAAGATTATGATTTAGCCCTAGGGGAATTGGTTCGAGAGTATCAAGGAGAAATGGTGGTTTTGGCCGGGTTTATGCGCATTTTGGGTGATGCGTTCTTAGCTCAATTTCCCCAGAGAGTGATAAATATTCACCCGGCTTTGTTACCTTCTTTTCCCGGGATCAATGGACAAAAACAAGCTTTAGATTATGGTGTTAAAATAACCGGCTGCACAGTTCATTTTGTGGATCAAGGCATGGATACTGGTCCGATTATTGCTCAATCCCCTGTACCTGTAGAAGAGGATGATACGGAAGAAAGTCTTGCCCATCGCATTTTAGCCCAAGAACATATATTGTATTCCCGAGTAATCCGTTGGATTGCAGAAGGCCGGGTGGAAATCAAGGGCAGAAAAGTCAAAGTACATAATGTGACGAGAACTTAAATTTCTTTAAGAAGAGAAGTTCATGAAAGCAAAGGATGTGTTTAAAGTGAAGAAAAGAGCGATAATCAGTGTTTCTGATAAAACCGGTATCTTGGAACTGGCACGTGAATTGGTGCATTTAGGTTATGAAATTGTTTCCACAGGGGGAACATTTAAAACCATAACACAGGGTGGTGTCGATGCCACTCATGTTACCGACGTTACCGGTTTTCCGGAAATACTGGAAGGACGGGTCAAAACTTTACATCCTAACATTCACGGGGGTATTTTAGCGAAAAGAACCCCGGAGCATTTAGCCCAACTAGCCGAGTTGGATATTGTGCCCATTGATTTAGTGGTGGTCAATTTATATCCTTTTAAAGAAACCATCGCCCGAAAAAATGTAACCCTGGAAGAAGCTATTGAAAATATTGATATTGGGGGCCCCACTATGGTGCGGGCGGCTGCCAAGAACTACCAAGGGGTGGCGGTTGTGGTTAATCCCCAGCGATATCAGGAAATAATTGAGCAGCTGCGATCAACGGGTACGATTCGCGAAGAAACCAGATTGAGCCTGGCTCAGGAAGCTTTTGCTCATACGGCTGATTATGATACCCATATCACAGCTTATTTGGCTCAGGTTAAGGGAGATGGCAAATCCTTCCCTTCCCATTTATGTCTTCAGGGGGAAAAAATTCAGGAACTGCGCTATGGAGAAAACCCACACCAAAAAGCGGCCTTTTATCGAGATATTGATGCTCGAGGTGTAGGCGTCGGTACTGCGCGGCAAATCCATGGTAAAGAGCTGTCTTTTAACAACATTGTTGACTTAAACGCCGCTTTGGAGTTGGTGAAGGAGTTTTCGGATCCGGCAGCGGTGATAATTAAACATACAAACCCCTGCGGTACTGCCTTAGGTAATAATCTTATCCAGGCTTATGAAAGAGCATTTCAGGCTGACCCCGTGTCCGCTTATGGTGGTATTGTAGGATTAAATTGTCCAGTCGATTTAAAAACTGCGCAAAAAATGGCAGAAACCTTCTTAGAAGCCGTGATCGCCCCTTCTTTTAGTGAGGAAGCTTTGGAGGTTTTGACAAAAAAAGCTAACATTCGCTTATTGGAAACAGGGGTGTTTACTCCGGAAACTGAGAACAGCTTCGATGTGAAAAGGGTGCACGGAGGTATTCTGCTTCAGGATGTGGATCTAGGAAAGGTGGACTTTGCCGATCTTCAGGTCGTAACAAAGAGAAAACCGACACAAGAAGAAATAGCCGAATTACTCTTTTCTTGGCGTGTGGTCAAACACGTGAAATCTAATGGGATTGTGGTATCAAAAAATCGACAGACCCTGGGCGTAGGAGCGGGACAGATGAATCGGGTAGGTGCAGCTCAAATTGCCCTTACCCAAGGAGGACAAGAGTGCCGAGGAGCTGTCTTGGCCTCGGACGCTTTTTTCCCTTTTCGGGATACCGTGGATTTATCGGGCCAAGCAGGCATTATGGCCATAATTCAGCCCGGAGGTTCTCTTAAAGATGAGGAATCAATTCGAGCTGCGGACGAATACGGCATAGCTATGGTTTATACCGGGATGAGACATTTTAAACATTAATCAGGAAAACCTAGAGGAAGGAGCGTTTCAGGGGATGAAAATATTAGTTGTCGGAGGCGGTGGACGGGAGCATGCTTTGGTATGGAAGCTGAACCAGAGTCCCCAGGTGGAAAAAATATTCTGTGCGCCGGGAAATGCAGGTATTTCTCAGTTGGCGGAATGTATTCCAATTCAAGCAGATGATATTGATGGACTATTATCTTTTGCCCAAAAGGAAAAAATTGACCTTACGGTTGTCGGGCCTGAGGCCCCTCTAACCAAAGGGATTGTTAATCAGTTTCAGGTAGCAGGCCTTAAAATCTTTGGTCCTTCGCAGGAAGCAGCAGAAATAGAAGGCAGTAAGGCTTTAGCAAAAAATATTATGGAAAAATATCAAATCCCCACAGCTCGCTACCAGGTTTTTGAAGATGCAGCTTCCGCTATTAATTATATTCGCAAACAAGGTGCACCTATTGTGGTGAAAGCAGATGGTTTAGCAGCAGGAAAGGGTGTTATTGTTGCCTCTGATGAGGAAACTGCCGTCAATGCTGTGCAAGAAATAATGGAAAATAAGGTTTTTGGACAAGCAGGAACCAAGATCGTCATTGAGGAGTTTTTGGAGGGCGAGGAAGTCAGCATTTTAGCTTTTACAGACGGTGAATACGTGATTCCTATGATCTCTGCCCAGGATCATAAGAGGGCCTTTGATGATGATCAAGGGCCGAATACCGGGGGCATGGGTGCTTACGCTCCTGCTCCTGTATACACTCCGGAGATTGCTGAAATTGTATTGGAATCCATTATTAAACCCACGGTAGCAGGATTAAAATCTGAAGGAAGAACTTATCGTGGTGTACTTTACGTTGGTTTAATGTTAACGGAGACCGGTCCTAAGGTATTGGAATACAATGCACGTTTTGGTGATCCGGAAACGCAGCCGGTGATGATGCTCTTAAAAACAGATTTGGTTGATATCATCCAGGCTATTCTGGCAGGGAAACTAGCCCAACAGGAAATCCTTTGGTATGAGGAGTCGGCGGTATGTGTGGTATTAGCGTCAGGCGGCTATCCGGGTCCTTATGAGAAGGCTATGAAGATTGAAGGGTTGGAGTCTTCCTCTTCCAATAGTATGGTTTTTCACGCCGGGACAGCGTTTGTAAATGGAGAAATTGTGACATCCGGCGGTCGTGTCCTGGGTGTTACGGCAACAGGCAAGTCGGTAACAGAGGCAATTGAGAATACCTATAGGGAAGTGGGAAAAATCAGTTTCCAAGGCATGCATTACCGCACCGATATTGGTAAAAAAGCCTTGAATAGACGATAAAAATATTTACAAATAGATATACTTCATGTAAAATTAACTAAAATAAAATTATTTTTTGTAGAAAAGGTAATGATATTGTTGAAGAAATATTCGGGCTAGATATTTATCAAGGGTCATCTCAGGTCAATATACAGGGTATTGACAAAGTGTCATTTGCCCTGTTTTTTATTTTAAACCTTCAAGGAAAGAACAAAAGGTAAAAAAGTAAATTTCCATGGTTTGATGACCTAGATAATGGGGAATAATATTATATAAATTGTCTGAAGGAGCGGGATTATGAAGAAAACACCATTATATGAACAACATCTAGATCTTAAAGGAAAGATGATTGATTTTGGTGGCTGGGTTTTACCTGTTGATTATCAAGGACAAGGTATTCTTGTTGAGCATGAAGCAGTAAGAACTGCGACCGGACTCTTTGATGTCTCCCACATGGGGGAGGTCACGGTAAAAGGTCGCGATGCGGAAAAATTTATTCAAAAAATGATTACCAACGATATATCTTCTATGTCGAATTTTCAGGTTTTTTACTCTCCTATGTGTTATCCTGATGGTGGTGTGGTAGATGATCTTTTGGTGTATAAATATCATCAAGAAGATTATTTACTTGTGATCAACGCTTCAAATACTGAAAAAGATTTTCAATGGCTGCAGGAACATTTAGAGGGTGATGTAGCAATTAATAATATATCCGAAATGTGTGCCCAATTAGCTCTACAGGGTCCCCAATCTGAACGTATCCTGCAAAAATTGACGGATACAGATTTATCCGAGTTGAATTATTATCATTTCTTACCTGATGTGGATTTGTCCGGCATATCTGCCTTGATCTCCCGGACGGGATATACCGGAGAGGATGGCTTTGAGATTTATTTTGCTCCCAAGGATGCACCTTTTCTTTGGAATAAGCTTCTAGAGGCAGGAAAAGAAGACGGGCTGCTGCCTTGCGGTTTAGGAGCAAGGGACACTCTGCGTTTTGAAGTTTGTCTGCCTTTATATGGACAGGAGATTGACCAGGATATCACACCTTTAGAGGCCGGCTTAGGTTACTTTGTCAAATTAGATAAAGATGACTTTATCGGTAAAGAAGCTTTAGAGTTGCAAAAAGAAAGGGGGATTCCGCGCAAATTGGTTGGTTTCGAAATGGTAGATCGGGGGATTGCCAGAAGTCATTATGAAGTCCAAGCCGCAGGGGAAAAAATTGGTTTTGTTACTACGGGAAGTTTTTCACCAACTTTGAAAAAAAATGTTGGACTAGCCCTAATCGATGCTGAGTATGCCAATGAAGGAGCCGAAATCCAGATCTTGGTACGCAATAAGGCATTAAAAGGGAAAGTCATCAAAAAACCTTTTGTTAAGAAAAACACTAAAGTAACTAAATAAAGGGAAATATAAGATAAATAAATTAAGGAGGGCTTATCATGTCGAGTATCAATGAATTAAAATTTGCTGAATCTCATGAATGGGTTAAAGTTGAAGGTAATAAAGCTATCGTAGGTATTAGTGATTTTGCTCAAAGTGAATTGGGGGAGATCGTTTTTGTAGAACTGCCCCAGGTAGGAGATGAATTAAGCAAAGGAGATCCATTGGGAGTCGTAGAATCGGTTAAAGCGGCTTCGGATATATATGCCCCGGTTTCAGGTAATGTGGTAGAGGTAAACGAAGAATTATTATACGAACCGGGAAAAATCAATGAGCAAGCTTATGAGAGCTGGTTTGTAGCCATTGAAATGACGGATCCCTCGGAATTAGATGATATGTTGGACGCCGCTGCTTATGAAAAGCTCTGTAAGGAGGAGGACTAATTGTGTCCAGGTACATCTCAAATACGCCGGAGCAACAGCTAGAGATGTTAAACGCGGTGGGATTAAAGACCACTGAGGAGCTTTTTCAGGATATTCCTCAAGAGATGCGTTTAAAGAGAACATTAAATTTACCGTCTCTCTTTCGGAAATGGAATTAGTAAAACTTATGGCGGATAAAGCGGGGAAAAATTACAATCTTGATGATTATGCGTGTTTTCTGGGAGCAGGTGCCTATGACCATTTTGTACCTTCCGTGATTGATCATATCCTTTCTAGACAAGAATTCTATACTACATACACTCCTTATCAACCGGAAATCAGTCAAGGAACTTTGCAATCCATCTTTGAATATCAAACCATGATTTGTGAACTGACTGGCATGGATGTAGCAAATGCTTCCATGTACGATGGAGCCAGTGCTCTGGCGGAGGCTGGAATCATGGCTTGCCAGGCTACTAGGAGATCGGAAATTTTAATAGCACGGACAGTACATCCGGAAAGTCGGGTTGTTCTTAACACTTATGGAAAATTTCGCGATATCAAAGTTGTTGAAATTGGGTATGAGAATGGTCAGATTGATCAGAAAGATCTTGCTGAAAAAATCTCAGCGAATACCGCCGCGGTGGTTGTGCAAAGCCCTAACTTTTTTGGCATTATTGAATCACTGAAGCAAATCGGTGAATTAGCCCATAATAATAAGAGCCTTTTTATCGTATCTGCCGATCCTATTTCCTTAGCTTTGTTGAAGTCCCCCGGAGAGTTGGGAGCAGATATTGTGGTAGGTGAAGGTCAGCCTTTAGGCAACCCCATCAGTTTCGGTGGACCCTACTTAGGGTTCTTTGCCGCCAACGAAAAATTAATGAGAAAAATGCCGGGACGGATTGTGGGAGAAACGGTGGATAAATATGGAAATAGGGGGTTTGTGCTTACCATTCAGACCCGTGAACAACATATCCGCAGAGAAAAGGCGACATCAAATATCTGTTCCAACCAGGCCTTAAATGCTTTGGCGGCGACGATTTATCTTACCTTGTTAGGGAAGGAAGGTTTAAGAGAGGTGGCCGAACTTTGTCTCAACAAAGCTCACTATGCCTATAACCGGCTCATCGCGACCGGGAATTTCCAACCCTACTTCGAGGCACCGTTCTTTAAGGAATTCGCCCTGAAGAGCCGTATCCCTTTGGAACAGCTTAATAAGGAGCTGTTGGATGAAAAAATCATCGGCGGCTACTGCTTAGGAAATGATTATCCGGAATTAGCAGAAGGATGGTTAATTGCAGTTACTGAAAAGAGGACGAAAGAAGAAATTGATCTGCTCGTAGGAAAGGCAGGGAAAACAGCATGAAAGAAAAAGCTTTAATATTTGAGATCAGTAAGCCGGGTCGAATTGCTTATTCCCTTCCTGCATGTGATGTCCCGGTTGGAAAAATATCCGATATGATTCCCGAGGATTTGGTGCGTGATCAAGCTCCAGAGCTGCCGGAAGTCAGCGAATTGGACGCTGTGCGTCACTTTACCCAGTTATCTCAGCGGAATCACGGTGTAGACTCCGGGTTTTATCCTTTAGGCAGCTGCACCATGAAATATAATCCTAAGTTGAACGAAACCGTATCTCGCATGAGCGGGTTTCTAAAGATTCATCCTTATCAACCGGAAGAAACGGTGCAGGGATCATTAGAGCTTATGTATCGCATGGACCAAATGTTATCGGAAATTACAGGTATGGATAGAGTTTCTCTCCAACCGGCAGCCGGAGCTCACGGAGAAATGGCTGGGTTGATGATTATCAAAGCCTATCATCAGCACCGCGGCGATGAGAAGCGTACCAAAATTATTATCCCGGATGCTGCTCACGGAACTAATCCTGCTTCTGCAGCTATCTCGGGGTTCGATGTCATCGAAGTCAAATCCGATGCCCGAGGCGGGGTTGATATCAACGCCTTAAAAGAACTAATGAATGATGAGATTGCCGGTTTGATGCTGACTAATCCAAATACATTAGGTCTTTTTGAAGAAAATATTCAGGAGATAGCGCGGATAGTTCATGAGGCCGGGGGACTTCTTTATTACGATGGTGCTAATGCGAACGCCATTGTAGGGATTGCTCGACCTGGGGACATGGGTTTTGACGTGGTGCACCTTAATCTACATAAAACCTTCAGCACTCCCCATGGTGGCGGTGGTCCCGGTTCCGGCCCTGTGGGTGTAAAAAAAGATTTAGTGCCCTTTTTACCTAAACCCTTGGTGGAACATGAGGATGGCAGATATTACCTTGATGATGATCGTCCTTTGTCCATTGGGAAGATCAAAGCTTTTTACGGTAATTTTAATGTGGCAGTTAAAGCTTTTGCTTATATTATGAGCATGGGTGGGGATGGCTTAAAAAAGGTGGCTGAAGCTGCCGTACTCAATGCCAACTATATTGCTGCAAAGTTGCGGGATCTCTATCTTGTGCCTTATGATCGTATTTGTATGCATGAATGTGTCTTATCCGGACAAAACCAAAAGAAAAAGGGTGTCGCGACTTTGGACATTGCCAAACGTCTTTTAGACTTTGGTTATCATCCGCCAACAATATATTTCCCCTTGATTGTGCATGAGGCTTTAATGATTGAGCCGACGGAGTCGGAGAGCAAAGAAACCTTGGATGAGTTTATTGGAGTGATGCGCCAAATCGCCCATGAAGTAGACACGGATCCTGAAATAGTGAAATCTGCGCCACATAATACAGTGGTTGCCCGCCTTGACGAAGCCACTGCCGCACGCAGTCCGATTTTACGCTGGAAACCTAAGAATTAATCTCTATCAAATGATGGTTAGAAAATTTGAACCCCCCTTCATAGGGGGATTCTTTCATCATAAAGGATCTTTTATTTTAAACCCTTTAAATGTACTGTGAGGAGATGTTTACATGGATAAGGATATAATTATCATTGGCGGCGGACCAGGAGGGTACGTTGCCGCCATTCGCGCAGCTCAATTAGGAGCAAAAGTCGCTTTAATTGAAGAAGACTTAGTAGGGGGGACTTGTTTAAATCGGGGATGTATTCCTACCAAGGCTTTATATAAAAACGCCGAGATTGTGCAAACTTTAAATAAATCACTGAGTTTTGGCATTCACTTGGAAGGCTTTCAGATTAATATGGAGCAGGTACAAGGACGTAAACAAGAGGTGGTAAATAAATTACGCACTGGGGTGAGCCAACTTCTCAAGGAAAACGGTGTAGAGGTTATTGTGGGAAAAGGCAGCTTAATAAATTCCAATACAGTGCTTATTACTGATGGGGCAGGCAATACCCAAGAGATGCATGGAAAAAATATTTTGCTCGCCACCGGTTCCGCGGCGGCACGTCTGCCCATTCCAGGGATAGATTTACCGGGAGTAATAACCAGCAATGAGGCTTTAGAGCTTCAAAAGTTGCCTAAAACGATGATCATTATCGGGGGAGGGGTGGTCGGCATTGAATTTGCTGGTATCTTCCAATCCCTAGGTACTCAGGTGACAGTTGTGGAATATCTACCCAGGATTTTACCTTTAGTTGATGAAGAAATTGTGAGGAGAGCTACAGTTTATTTTAGGAAACAAGGCTTCAAAATGGAGACGGGGATTAAGGTTAAAAAAATTGTTCAAGGCGAAGGGGAATTACGAGTTTTAGCTGAAGGGAAAAAGGGTGAACTGGAATTTACAGGAGAAATGGTTCTTCTCTCTGTGGGTAGATCTATTAATGTGGAAGGATTGAATTTAGATCAAATAGGGATAGAGTATGATCGCTATGGCATTAAGGTAAATAATTACTACGAAACATCCGTTCCGGGGATTTATGCCATCGGAGATGTCATTGGCGGGCAGATGTTGGCTCATGTCGCTTCCGAGGAGGGCAAGGCAGTAATCGATCATATTTTTGGTGTGGAGGAGAGCCGAATCAATTATGATGCGGTGCCGGCCTGTGTGTTTTCCTTCCCGGAAATTGCTTCTGTAGGACTAACTGAGGAAGAAACAAAAAAGCGGGGAATTTCCTATAAGGTGAGTAAATTTATGTTTGCTGCCAACGGTAAGGCCTTAACATTAGGGGAAGGGGACGGTTTGGTTAAGGTCATCGCCGATGTATCTACGCAAAAAATTTTAGGGGTACATATTCTGGGTCCCCATGCTAGTGACCTAATTCATGAAGGATCTTTGGCGGTAACAAATGGTTTGACGGTAGCTGATGTAGGCCGGACCATTCATGCTCATCCCACTTTGGCGGAGAGTTTCCATGAGGCCGTACTGGGCATAGAGGGTATGGCGATTCATATGTTGCAAAAATAAGCGAAATGGAGGTTAAGGGGTGGTTGACGTAGGAATAAAGACAAAAATTGTCCGTTCACATTCATTTGATCCCTGGTTTAATATTGCCTTAGAAGAAAAATTGCTCCAAGATCTTGGGGAAAATGAAATCATCCTTTACTTATGGCAAAACGATAATACGGTTGTTATCGGACGCAACCAAAATGCTTGGAAGGAATGCGCCTGGGAGCAGTTAGAAAAAGATGGAGGAAAGTTGGCGCGACGTTTATCTGGTGGTGGAGCGGTATATCATGATTTAGGAAACTTAAATTTTACCTTTCTGGCCCCGCGCAAATACTATGATATCGAAAAACAGCTAACAGTAATATTAGCAGCACTAAGAAATCTCGGAGTAAATCCCGAGTTTTCGGGGCGTAATGATCTTCTGCTAGATGGAAAAAAATTCTCGGGTCACGCTTATTATTATCAAAGTCAAGCGGCTTATCACCATGGGACGATTATGGTACATTCCGATATTGAAAAATTAGTCAAATATCTGAATCCCTCAAAAAAGAAAATGGTTGCTAAAGGGGTTGACTCTGTGCGTTCCCGAGTGACAAATATTGCCGAAGAATTCCAGCATATTACAATCTTGTCTGTAATGGAGAGCTTTATGAAGAGCTTTAGCGAACTTTATCAAGAACCTGAAGATAAGATGGATATTTACGAAGATGAACCTGAGTTAATGGGGCTGTATGAAAAATTCGCCTCTTGGTCATGGAGATTTGGACAAAGCCCACTTTTTGACATTTATTTTTCGGAACGTTTTTCTTGGGGCGAAATTGACTTGATGCTGCATACCCTTAATGGAAAAATTGATTCCTGCACCGTTTATTCAGATGCCATGGATGAAGAATTGATTCGCAGGATTTCCCCAGCTTTGTTGGGCAGTAAGCTGGAAAAGGAGAGTTTGCTTCAAGCGTTAGATTCTTTGATCTCAGTGGCAAAAGATCGGATCATCATTGATGATTTAAAGACATGGATTGCATGCCTTGAGCTCTAATTTTTGAAACAAAAAGATATTTCATAAAAAAACAGGTAAAACACCCTGTTCTATGGAATATACTAAAGGTTTTAGGTTTCAAAGGAGGGGGAAAAATGCCTGGTCATAATAAATGGAAAGATCCTTTTGTTGATTCCTTATTCGAGGCAATTTTGTCTTTGGAGAATAAAGAGGAATGCTATCGTTTTTTTGAAGATCTGGCCACTGTCGGGGAGATTAAATCCTTGGCTCAACGATGGGAAGTTGCAAAAATGCTGGCACGGGATGAAACGTATAATAAAATTGTTGAAGTAACCGGGGCGAGTACCGCCACTATTAGTAGGGTGAAACGCTGTTTGTTTTATGGTGCCGATGGTTATAAATTAATGTTGGATAAAATCGAGAGCAATAAGAAGGATGAGTAACAGACATCAATTTAGTGGTTTTACGGTTAAAGAGGAAGTGGTAAATTGATAACCATCACACATGTGATCAGCATGATATTAACTCTTATATTAGTGAGTTTTGTCGGCATCTACTCCTTACGCCGGGTAAAATCTAGCAGCGATTTTGCTGTAGGGGGCAGAAAGGTCACGGTTCCTTTAATCATGGGTACCATTGTAGGTACTTTGGTGGGAGGCTCGTCCACTGTGGGTACTGCCCAACTCGCTTTTTCTTATGGTTTTTCCGCCTGGTGGTTTACTCTGGGGGCTGGGCTAGCTTGTCTTGTATTAGGGCTATTTCTGGCAAAACCACTCCGGGAGTCCGGTGCTGTCACAACACCAGGTTTATTAGCTGATGATTATGGTGAAAGAGCTCGTTTATTAGCCAGTGTTTTTTCATCTTTGGGTATTTTTTTAAATATGATCGGTCAGATTTTGGCTGCTGTAGCTCTTTTAACTTCTGTATTTAAAATTGATCCTTTAGTGGCAGCAATCATCGCTGTGTCATCTGTAATTGTCTATGTCATCTTTGGCGGGGTTTGGGGTACTGGTCTGGTAGGCACCTTAAAAATATTTCTTTTGTATTTTTCCATGATTGTGGTCGGAATCTTAGCTTACCAATTAGGAGGGGGTATTAGTGGTTTTCATACTGAATTTGCGCCTTTTCCCTGGTTTAGTCTTTTTGGGCGAGGTGTGAGTACTGATTTAGCAGCAGCTTTTTCCATGCTTGTGGGTGTACTTTCCACGCAAACATATCTGCAGGCTATGTTTTCCGGGAAAAGTGTGCAAGCATCCCGCAGAGGAGCTATCCTTTCCGGGTTGATCATTCCTCCTATTGGAATTGCCGGAGTCTTTGTCGGATTGTATATGCGCGCTCATTTTCCTACCATAAACGGAGGAGAAGCCTTGCCTCTATTCGTTTTAAATTACCTTCCTGATTGGGTTGGTGGTATTGTTATTGCCACCCTTTTTGTTTCGGTAATTGGTACCGGTGCAGGATTGGTTTTAGGTATCAGTACCATGCTAAGCCAGGATATTTACAAAAAGATGCTCAATCCTCGCGGAACTGACCTGCAAGTGCTTCGCTGTGCTCGGGTCTCAATAGTTCTTATTTCTTGCCTAACATTGCTCTTTGTGGTGGGCAATATAAATTCCTTAATTTTAAAATGGAGCTTTCTATCTATGGGATTAAGGGGTGCCACCATTTGTTTCCCCATGCTGGCTACACTTTTTATGAAGCAACGTATTTTGCCTGAAGCAGGAGTTGTAGCTTTGTTTATAGGTCCCATGAGTACCATTTTATGGGCTGTTTTTGGCAGTTCCGAAGTAGACCCCTTGTATATCGGACTTGCAGTTAGTTTTATTACCCTGCTCTTTGGTTTTTTCAAACAGGCTAGAATTATTTCACGATCTTAACTTAGGTTTTTAAGAAACTCGGAAACAGGAATCTTTGAGGATTTCTCTTCCGGGTTTTGTTGATTATTAGAGGGATAGGTGGTAAAATTCGAAGAAAATTTCTAAAAGTAATTGACGCAGGGGATAAAAAATGTTAAACTAACTTTAGTACTTTAACAAGTTAAAGCAATAAAGGAGAGAGCGATTTGAAACATAAAAATAGCTTTCAGTTGCCGAAAGGGATGAGGGATCTACTCCCCGCTGAAGCCAGGGCAAAGAGGAAGCTGGAGAATTGTTTGGTTAATAAATTTTTAAGCTGGGGATATGAAGAAGTTTCAACACCCGTTTTGGAGTATTATGAAAATTTACATCCTGCAGAAACGCCGGAGGATCAATTTTTTAAATTTGTCGATCGGGAAGGACAGATATTGGCTTTGCGAACGGATATGACTACACCCATTGCCCGGATGACTGCCAGTCAATTCTCTCCACGGGATTATCCCCTAAAGTTTTTCTATCTTACCCGGGTTTTTCGTTATGAAAACATACAAATGGGCCGACAAAGGGAGTTCTTTCAGGGCGGTGTGGAGTTTATCGGTTCCAAGGGAGCTGCTGCAGACGGGGAAGTCATCGCCTTGGCAGCCGAGATTCTTAAGGAGTCGGGATTAACTGATTTTCAAATCAGTTTAGGTCATCGGGACTTCCTCCGGGGAATCATCGATGAATTAGAATTAGATAAAGATGATGAGATGGAAGTTCTGGAAGCGGTTTGGAAAAAGGATTATGTAAAGTTGGAAACCATTTTAAACCGTATTCCGGCAGCACCGGACCTGAAAGAAGTGATTTTAATTTTACCTACCTTAAGAGGAGATATCGGTGTCATTCATCAGGCCTCAAAGGTTACCAAGAACCCTATTTCCCAGGCTGCTTTGGAAAATCTGTCAGAAATCTACCGGCTTTTAAAGATTTATGACGTAGAAGAGCATGTTTTTATCGACTTTGGCATTGCCAGGGATTTTGACTATTATAGCGGAATTATTTTTGAAGGATATAGCCCCAATGTGGGCGCCCCCATTTTGGGAGGGGGCAGGTATGATGATCTTTTGGACCATTATGGTGCTCCCGCACCGGCCACAGGGTTTGCCATTGGCTTAGAGCGCTTGATGCTGGCCTTGGGAGAAGCGGAGCATGATCCTGATGCACTGGACTATCTGATCATCTGCCATGATCTGGCAGCAGGAATAAAAAAAGCCCAGGATTTGCGCCGGCGCGGCTTTACCGTGCGGGTCGCATTTAGCAAAAAAGAAGCATTACCTCGGGCCAAAGAAGTGATTGAGTTATAAAGGCGGTGTAATTAAGATGTGTGAAAATCATGATATGAAAAAACACAAAACAGCGGAAACCTTAACTATTGCTTTGCCCAAAGGTAAACTAGGTATTGATGCCATAAAACTCTTGGGAAGGGCAGGCTATCCTGTGGAGTCCCTAGAGACGGATTCCAGGAAACTCTTTTTTGCTTATCCGGAAGCGGGGATCAATTATATTATTTGCCGTCCTACAGATATTCCTACTTATGTGGATTATGGTGCGGCAGATGTAGGGATTGTAGGTAAAGACTCCATTGTGGAGAGTAACAAGGATGTTTTTGAATTGGTAGACCTTAAATTTGGAGCATGCCGGTTTGTTGCGGCAATTCCGAGAAAACGTGCGGAACAACTAGCCGATGAACAGGGTTATGTATCTCTTTCTCATTTCAATCATACTCGAGTAGCAACAAAATTTCCCCGTGTCGCAGATGTTTTTTTCCGGGATCAGGGAGTCCAGGTGGAAGTGATTAAGCTTCATGGCAATATTGAATTGGCCCCAAAGGTGAATCTGGCAGAAATGATTGTGGATATTGTGTCAAGCGGTGCAACTTTGAAGGAAAACGACTTGGTGCCGATTGCTGATATTTTTACAGCCTCAGCCCGACTGATTGCCAATCGGGTTAGTTATCGCATCAAACGTGACAGCATGCAGGAATTAGTAGAAAAAATGCGGGCATTAACCAGGAAGGAGGAGAATGTTGATTAGAATCATCGATGTCGACAGTAAGGAATTTAATCAATTTAGAGCAAAAAAACAAACGGAAGATCAAAGCTACCGGGGATTAGTGGAAGAAATATTACTGAAAGTGAGAGCTCAGGGAGATCAAGCCTTAATCGAGTGTACGAGAAAATTTGACTGTCCTACTCTTACTTTGGATGATCTTTTAGTTCAAAAGGGAGAAATCGAAGCAGCCTATGCACAGGTAGATGAAGAATACCTCCTTTCGTTACGCCTCGCGATGGATCAGATTCGCCGTTTCCACGAAAAACAACGCACCCATTCCTGGATGGAGCCGGATGATAAAGGCTCTATCACCGGACAGCTCTATCGCCCTTTAGAGCGGGTAGGAGTATATGTACCGGGAGGGACGGCCTCCTATCCTTCCTCTGTGATGATGAATGTGCTCCCGGCCCAAGTCGCAGGAGTAGAAGAAATTATCATGGTCACGCCACCGGGTAAGGATGGAACACTCAATCCTTATACATTGGTTGCTGCTCAGGAGGCCGGTGTCCGTAAAATATTCAAGATCGGTGGTGCTCAAGCAATTGCCGCCTTAGCCTATGGTACCGCTACGGTACCCAAGGTGGATAAGATTACCGGTCCGGGGAATATTTTTGTCACTATTGCTAAAAAAATGGTCTATGGAACGGTAGACATTGATATGCTAGCCGGGCCCAGTGAGATTTTGATAGTAGCAGATGAAAAGGCAAATTCGGAGTATTTGGCCGCCGATCTGCTTTCTCAAGCGGAGCATGATATCCTGGCCTCGGCACTTTTGGTGACTACCGATCGGCAACTGGCAAATCGGGTCCAGCAGGAATTGGACAAACAACTAGAGACTCTTTCCCGCCGTGAGATTGCAGAAAAATCCATTAACGAGCATGGGGCGATTATTATAACTAATGATTTTAAGCAATCGGTGGAAGTTGCCAATCTTTTTGCTCCGGAGCATTTGGAGTTGATGGTGGAAAATCCTTTTGATGTTTTAGGCTTGATAAAAAATGCCGGAGCAGTGTTTTTGGGAGCATACGCGTCGGAGCCAGTGGGAGACTATTGGGCAGGACCGAATCATATTCTCCCTACAGGGGGAACGGCTCGTTTTTATTCTCCTGTAACAGTGGATACCTTTATGAAAAAAACCAGTGTTATTTATTATTCTAAGGAACGACTGCAAAATGACGGGACACATATTATTCGACTGGCAGAAAAAGAAGGTTTGACGGCCCATGCCCGGGCAATAGAAGTTAGGATAAAGGATTGATGCAGATGAGGCGAGGAAATGTAGAAAGAAACACGGCAGAAACGCAGATTAAATTAATCTTGCAATTAGAAGGTGAGGGGCAGTTTAAAGGCAGTACGGGTATTGGCTTCTTTGACCATATGATGACATTGTTCTGCCGTCACAGCTTATTTGATTGTACCTTGGATATGACGGGGGATTTGTTTGTGGATGAGCACCATAGTATTGAGGATTTAGGGCTGGTGCTGGGACAGGCTTTTAGAGAAGCCCTAGGGGATAAAAAGGGAATAAACAGATACGGAACCTTTTTTGTGCCCATGGATGAGGCTTTGATTATGGTCAGTCTAGACTTAAGCGGGCGTCCTTATCTTGTTTGTGACCTGGCTTCCCTTCCCGACAAGGTGGGGAGTTTTGATACCGAACTGATCCCGGAATTTTTACGAGCCTTCGCCTTTTCCGGAGGGATCACGCTTCACGTTCGTCAGATTTCCGGTTCTAACAGTCATCATGTTATTGAAGCCATTTTCAAGGCATTGGCTCGGGCTTTGCGCCAGGCTGTCGCCAGAGATAACATGGAGAAAGGGATCCCATCCAGTAAAGGCATCTTGTAAAGTAGGGAGATGATTTTGTGATTGCCATTATTGACTATGGAATGGGTAACTTGGCGAGTGTTCAAAAAGGCATGATTCGCGCGGGATTCGATGCTGCAATAATCGGAAAACCAGAAGATCTAGCCCAGGCTAATGGGGTGATTCTTCCCGGAGTTGGAGCATTTAAAGTTGGGATGAAAAATTTACAGGAAAGAGGATTTCTTACTGAGATCAAAAAAGCTGTACAGGCAGGAAAGCCGCTTTTAGGCATATGTTTGGGGATGCAACTGCTTTTTGAAGAAGGAGAGGAACATGGGATCCATAAAGGCTTAGGTATTTTGCCCGGCCGGGTGGTTAAATTTGATCATTTACCAAATCAATTAAAAATCCCTCATATGGGTTGGAATCAGGTGAGAAAAACAGGGGATTATCTCCTTTTGGGAAATATTCCCTCCGAGACCTATTTTTATTTTGTACATTCCTATTATGTCTTGCCGGAGAATTCATCTCTCATAGGCGGTGTTACTCATTATGGTATTGATTTTCCTGCTGCAGTGGGAGACGATCAAGTATTTGGGGTCCAGTTTCATCCGGAAAAAAGCAGTGTTTGCGGGATGAAATTATTAAAGAATTTTGGAGAGTTGGTGAAAAATGTTAGTCATTCCGGCCATTGATCTTAGAGGCGGTAAGTGTGTTCGGTTAATTGAAGGACGACTTGATCAGGAAACGATTTATTCCGATGATCCGGTGGGCATGGCTCAAACCTTTGAGCAAATGGGTGCAAAAAGACTCCATTTAGTAGATTTAGATGGGGCTTTTTCCGGCCAAATGGTAAATATTAATGTTATCAAAGAGATCGTTCAAGGAGTAAAAATCCCTGTTCAACTAGGTGGAGGCATTCGCAACATGGAAGCCATTGAAAAACTTGTGGAACTGGGTGTCAGCCGGGTTATTCTGGGCACCGCCGCTATTTCTAATCTTGCTCTGGTGAAAAAAAGTGTGGAGAAGTTCGGTAACCAAATCATGGTGGGGATTGATAGTAAAAACGGTCAGATCGCCATTGAAGGCTGGGTGGAAACGGTAGGCAAAACGTATTTGGAGCTGGGACATGAAATCCGCTCCTTGGGGGTTACCCAAGTTGTTTTTACGGATACTCGCAGAGATGGAACCTTTAAGGGTCCTAATTTACCTGCTTCAGCAGAATTAGCACGAGAATGTGATCTGGAGGTCATTGTATCGGGAGGAGTATCTTCCGTTGAAGATATCAAGCAAATTCGGCGGTTGAAGGAGCCGGGTATCATAGGTGTCATTATGGGAAAAGCTTTATATGCAGGAAAGGTTGATCTCAAGGAAGCCATCAGAATCGGCCAAGGGGGGGATGTATAATGTTGGCAAAACGCATTATTCCTTGTCTGGATGTCACCGGAGGACGGGTAGTCAAAGGAACGAATTTTGTTAATCTGCGGGATACGGGAGACCCGGTGGAATTAGCGAAGTTTTATAGTCGATCCGGAGCCGATGAGCTGATTTTTCTTGATATCACTGCCTCCACCGAAGGTCGGGAGATTATGCTGGATTTGGTAAAGCGTACAGCAGAAGAGGTGACGATTCCCTTTACAGTAGGCGGAGGACTGAGAAGTATTGCAGATATCAGGCAGATTCTTAGCGCTGGGGCAGATAAGATTTCCTTAAATACTTCGGCGGTAAAAAACCCATCTCTCATAGAAGAAGGCGCAAAATGGTTCGGCTCCCAATGTATTGTGGTGGCTATCGATGCTCGGCAACAGGATGAGGGTCACTGGGAAGTTTATGTAAAAGGCGGTCAAGAAGCCACCGGCCTAGATGTATTATCTTGGGCGAAAAAGGTGGAGGAATTAGGTGCCGGGGAAATTCTCCTGACCAGTATGGATCGAGATGGAACGAAAGACGGTTATGATCTACCGCTGATCAAAGCCGTTTCTGAGGCGGTGCAGATTCCAGTTATTGCTTCAGGAGGGGCAGGCAATTTACGTCATTTGGCCGAGGTTTTCACCGTAGGAGGAGCCAGTGCCGTTTTGGCGGCCTCTATTTTTCATTTTGGCGAGGTCAGTATCAAGGAAGCCAAAACATATCTCCAACTGGAGGAGATTAATGTACGCCCTGTGGTAACCTCTCCATTGCCTGATTTTGCTCAATTAAAGTTTAATGAACAGGGATTAATTCCTGCGGTAATTCAAGATGAAAAATCAAGTCAGGTGTTGATGGTTGCTTGGATGAATCAGTCCTCTCTCCTTTTGACCGTTGTTTCAGGTTATACATGGTTTTATAGCCGCAGTCGGCAGCAGCTCTGGAAAAAAGGAGAAACTTCAGGCAATTTTCAACGTGTTAAGGAATTGTTATATGATTGTGACGGAGATACCCTGCTCGTCAAGGTAGATCAAACCGGTGTTGCTTGTCATACGGGAGAATTCAGTTGTTTTCATCATCATCTAGATCTTGAGATAAAAGACCAGCGGCCTTTACTCAATCTTTAGTTTGATGTATTAAGAAAGAAATAGCGAGCACAATGATGATTCGTTCCAACTTTCATCCCATGGCAGGAATCATCATCACCTTTGTGGAAATAATTAAATTAGAATAAGCCATGAAACTATTTTGGGAAGTTGCAGAAAGTAGATGTTGCTTCCCATTTCTTTATTATATTCTGAGGCATAGGGGGTTCAAAAATGGAAGATCATTTTCCTTCAGTAGCAGTAGAAAAAATGGTCTTAAAAATTAAAGGTACAGAGCAGAAGATGGCAAGAGAATTAATTGTGGTTGAAAAAGCATTAACGGTCTATGTCAATGATCAGGAATTTTCGACTATGGTTTGTTCTCCTGGACAGGAAAAAGAGCTGGTAACTGGATTTCTTTGTTCTGAAGGGATTATTAATAACCCGGCTCAGCTGGTTAAAACCTCATTTGACTCGGAAAAGGGTCTCATGTGGGTGGAGACGACCGGAGGAAACGCGATGGGAGAAACCCTGTTCCTAAAACGATACATCACTTCTTGCTGTGGCAAAGGAAAGACTTCCTTCTACTTTGCCAATGATGCCCGACTGACGAAAAAAATCACCTCTGAATTGCAAATCACTTCTCAAGATGTCATCCACTATTTGGGTCTTCTGGAAAACAAGTCGGAGCTCTTTCATCAAACGGGCGGGGTGCATGGCGGAGCATTATCCTCTCACGGGCATCTTGATTCCTTTGCTCTTGATATTGGCCGTCATAATGTCTTAGATAAGTTATACGGTGATGCTTTTCTGAACGGGATTGATCTTTCTCAAAAAGCAATTGTTTTTAGTGGACGGATATCATCTGAGATTCTTATTAAGACGGCAAAAATGGGCTGTCCCATATTAATTGGGGTTTCTGCACCTACGGAATTGGCCATTAATCTAGCTGAAGAACTGGGCATTACCGTCATTGGTTTTGCAAGACTTAACCGCATGAACGTGTATACTCATCCTGAAAGAATCCTTGTTTCCGATCAATTGTCCACTTAAGGAATATTAGGTCTAATTATTAATTAATAGGTGGTTTAGACAAAATGATATATTTCGATAATGCTGCAACATCCTGGCCCAAACGGAGTCTGTTTACCAGGCAGTAGATCAATGCCTGCGAAAAAAGGAGCTAATCCCAGCCGTTCAGGCCATCATATGTCATTGATGGCAGGACAAGTGGTTTTGGAAACACGCGCATTAGTTGCCCAATTATTCAATATTCCGAACTCAAAACGTGTAATTTTTACTTGCAATGCTACAGAAAGCCTTAACCTGGGGTTAAAGGAATTTTACAACCAGGGGATCATGTCGTGACCGGTTCTTTAGAACATAATTCTGTGACCCGGCCTTTATCAATGATGGCAAAAAAAGGTATAGAAGTTACCAAATTGACATCTTCTATATCTCAGGGACTGGATCCGCGGCAAGTGGCATCGGCGATACAGAAAAATACCCGTTTGATCATCATCAGCCATGCCTCAAATGTGACCGGTGTTTTGCATCCCATTGGTGCAATCGCTAAAATAGCCCGGAAAAAAGGCGTATTATTAATGGTAGACGCTGCCCAAACAGCCGGCTCTTTTCCCCTTGATGTTCAGACCATGGGTATCGATTTACTCGCTTTTACCGGGCATAAAAGTCTTTTGGGACCACAAGGAACAGGGGGATTGTATATTCGCGAAGGTCTCAGTTTGGCACCCCTGAAGGAAGGTGGCACCGGGGGAAACTCGGAATCTTCTTTACAACCTGAAGAATGTCCGGATCGTTATGAAAGTGGCACCCTTAACACCCCTGGTCTTGCCGGTTTAGGGGCAGGGATAAAGTTTATATTTGAAGTTGGATTAGCTCAGATTCGGGAGAAGGAAAGGGTATTAACCGAAAAATTAATAGAAGGCTTGGAAAGCATCCCAGGTGTTCTCTTGTTTGGACCTAAACGGGGCCAGGAAAGAGCCCCCTTAATCTCTTTTAATATTGCGGATAGAGAACCTGCAGAAGTATCTTTTCTCCTGGACAAAGTTTTCAATATTGCAACGAGATCCGGTCTTCACTGCGCACCTGACGCTCACCTAACCATAGGGACATTCCCTCAAGGTACGGTACGCTTGAGTCTGGGATATTTTAACACGTTAGATGAAGTAAATCGTACTTTGGAAGCTATTTCATCTATTGCCTCCAATCATATTTAAATAGAACCGAAACGAAATTTATTTATTATAAGAGCTGATAACAAGGTATGTACCTGACAAAATCAGCTTTTTTTATATAAAAGCAAAATAAGGTGAAGATTAAATATTGAATGTTTCTTTATAAAAATGTTATTATTCATAGTAATGAGAAATCAGTGGAGTCAAACAGATAATAAAAGCGATAGTGCTAATTATTTTTCTTTTATAAGAGGAAATAACAGATCTATCGCGAAAAAATAATTAATACAAGAAAGGAGTGAGAAGAATGGAAGAACAAAAATATGCAGCAAATCCAGAAAACCCAGTAAACCCAGCAAACCAAGGAACAACTTGGGATTTCTCAGAGGTTAAAGCGTTTCTTGAAGTTACTTTGGATCAAGGAAGTAAACTGCTGAAAGATTTATCCCAGAAACCTTTTGAAAGTGGAGACGTATTATTGAAAAAAGCAGAAGATTACAGCAAAAAAGCTGTAGATAAGAGCACAGATGCTATAAAGCAACATCCGCTGATCACATTACTAGTAGCCTTTGGATTAGGTTTCTTGGTGGTAAAACTACTAAAAAGGAAGTAAAATGATGAACAGTATTGCAGAATTCTTAATTCAAGTAACAAATCTTATTGAAGCGGAATTTACCCTAATGCAAGGAAAAGCAATAAACACGGCTATTGCTTTGGTAATGTTCATTGCCGCCGGTGTGTTATGCTTGGTAGCATTGCTCTTTGGTGTGTGGGGCATTTATTTGGGACTTAGTCTCTTAATGCCACGTTTTCTCGTTGCTTTTCTTATGGCAGCTGTAGCCTTGATCATGGGAGGGGGGCTGTTCCTATGGGGCAAGAAAAAACTGTCCTAAGCGTGGAGGAAGCTAAGGAACAACTGCGCTTATCGGCTTCTCAAGTTAATTTCAAGGAAATTTGGACCGATAACATGTGGCCCATAACCATAGGAAGTATTGCTGCGGGAGCGGTTGCCGCTAAAACAAGAAGTGTTTCATTGGTCTTGACAGGAATAAGTTTTACAATGATTAGAAAGCTGATAAATAAGATTCGGAATAATGGATGTTGATTTTAATCATGGTGAATCTGGTCCCGTCAATATAAAAGGGGTGCAGCGAAAGATATCTTTCATGCACTTCTTTTTTTTGGATTAATTACGTATCTGTCTATTGATATCGTTATACATATTGGGGTACAATATAAGAGTCAGTGAAGCATCGGACTGTTGACTAGCTGACCCGGTCGAAGATGACCACAATTGCATACCTGTTCTCCGAGCCTGAATGTCCTAAGGCAAGCAGCTTAAAATGCTATGGATATCAGGCCTGGATTTGAGATCCACGGAGTAAGAGTAGAAATACTCTTGCTTGCTGATTATTGCGAAGGAGATGCATGATATCCGTTTTTAATAACGGTCTAATTGTCTGCATTTCCGTGCAGGCTTTTTTATTTTTTTCTTACTGGAAAGGAATTTAATCTGGAGGTAACTTTGAAAACAAAAATTTCATTAGAAGAAGCTTTGGAAAGCTTGTTATCTTATTGTCGCCTTAAAGAAACAGAATATTGTCCACTTGATGACGCCTTAGGAAGGATTCTGGGAAAGGATTTAACAGCTCGTGAAAATATCCCGCCTTTTGACCGATCACCCTATGATGGCTTTGCTTTTCGTGCTATAGATACAGTAACGGCAACGAAGGAACATCCGGTGGTCCTTAAAGTAATTGAGGAAATCCCTGCCGGTCATATGCCTCAGCATCGGGTGCAGGAAGGCGAGAGTGCAAAAATTCTTACCGGTGCCGCCATCCCTGAAGGTGCCGACAATGTTATTCCTTTTGAAAAGACAGTGTTTCAGGACGACCATGTTACTATTTTTCATGCTGGACGATCCGGGAATAATATTGTGCCTGCCGGCGAAGATATCGCTCAAGGAACCGTCTTTGCTCAAAAAGGCACGGTAGTATCTCCTCCTTTGATGGGTCTTATGGCTGCTTTGGGGCTTACCCAAATTCTTGTTTATTGTCGTCCTAAAGTAGCCGTACTTAGCACGGGAGATGAACTATTAAATCCATCTGATGTTCTTGTGCCCGGGAAAATACGAAATAGCAATAGTTGCACCTTAATGGGCTATATTAAAGAGATGGGGGCAGAACCGGTTATGTTAGGTTTAGCTCGTGATCGGGTGGAAGAAGTAGCAGATCTTATGAAACAAGGTTTGTCTCAAGCCGATATAGTTCTTTCAACAGGGGGGGTCTCAGTAGGGGATTACGATGTGGTCAAGGATGCATATCCTCTGATAGGAGCGGAAACCTTATATTGGAAGCTGAATATGAAACCGGGGTCACCTACGGTAGCGGCCGTAAAGGATGGCAAAATTCTCTTGGGCTTATCCGGTAATCCGGCATCAGCCATGGTCATATTCCAATTAATGGCAATGCCTTGTATTAAAAAGATGTCCGGACAGCAGAATTATCAGCACAAAAAACTGGAAGTGTTTTTAAAGCGAGACTTTCAAAAAAAGAGCCCGAATCGGCGATTTTTGCGCGGTAGGCTGATCTTTGAGGGCGGAAAATTATTTTTGGATACCACCGGTGACCAGGGCAACGGCATTTTAAGCTCCATGGTGGGGAGCAATCTCCTGGCGGATATTCCCGCAGGGAGTGGTCCACTAGCATCCGGGGAAAAATTAAACGCGTATTTGATTCAACCATAGAAGAAATAGATTTAGCATATTTCAAGGCAGGCACGAGTGGGAGGGAAACAGAATGATTGACAAATATGGTCGGAAAATTAATTATTTAAGGATATCCGTGACAGATTTGTGTAATTTGAAATGCCAATACTGTATGCCTCCTCAGGGAGTAAAGAAAAAAAGCCATCAGGAAATTTTGCGCATTGAAACCATAGAGAAGATTGCCCAAGCGGCGGTGAATATTGGCATTAGTAAAATCAGGCTGACCGGCGGTGAACCATTGGTTCGCAGGGGCATTATTGATCTGGTTGCTAGGATATCCCAGCTTAAATCCAAGGGACTGGAGGAATTAGTTCTAACCACCAATGGAATTTTACTTGAACGTTATGCCGGAGACTTAAAAAAAGCGGGCTTAACCCGTGTTAATATTAGCCTGGATACTTTAAATCCGGAGAAATATAAGAATATAACCCGTGGTGGGGATTTGGAACAGGTGCTAAAAGGGATTGAAGCGGCTAAAAAGGAAGACCTAAGTCCGATCAAAATTAATGTGGTGCTCATCGGAGGCGTTAATGATGATGAAATCGTTGATTTTGTGCATTTGACTAAGGATCAGGAGCTTGAAGTTCGTTTTATTGAACTAATGCCTTTAGGAGAAGCTAGTGATTGGGATAAAAATCATTTTATTTCGGGAGAAGAAATTTTATATCGGGTGCCCCAATTGATTCCTCTGCCCTTAAGAGGAAAAAGCAGTGTAGCCCGTCTTTTTAAACTTCCTAACAGTAAAGGAAGGGTTGGCATCATCAGTCCTTTAAGCAACCATTTTTGCCACTCCTGCAACCGGGTGCGCATCACGGCTGACGGCAAGCTTAAACCTTGTCTTCATGGTAACCGGGAATTCGATATTCGAGATTATGATGAGGAGCATTTGGAGCAGTTTCTTTTGGACGGAATTTATGGAAAACCTATGAAACACAACATTTTGAACAAAGATTATATCCCGATAGCAAGAAACATGAATGAAATAGGAGGATAAAGTATGGCCAACATTCCGGTAATTTCTTTCGTGGGAAAATCCAGGTCCGGTAAAACCACCTTATTGGAAAAGATCATCAGGGAATTAAAATCCAAGGGGATTAAACTAGCGATCATCAAACATGATACTCATCAATTTGAGATCGACCATCCGGGAAAAGATACCTGGCGTCATGGAAAAGCAGGGGCAGATATTGTAGCGATTTCGTCACCTGAAAAAATGGCCATAATTGAAAAAGGGAACGGGAAATGACTCTGGATGAGGTTATTGCCCGCATTCCTCCTGTAGATATCATTATTACTGAAGGATATAGCCAAGAAAAAAACCCAAGATTGAGGTATTTCGTTCCGAGGCCCATCAAAAGCTTCTAGGCCCTACTGAGGAATTGTTGGCTATTGCCAGCGATATTCCTTGGGAGATTGGAGTGCCTTGTTATCACATTGATGATGTTCAGGGTATAGCAGGGGAAATCGAAAAATATATTCATTCTTTTGCCAATAAAAAGGATCAATATTAAGGAGAATTTATATGGGAGAAATAGTCGCTGTGTGTTCCAGTGAAAAAAAGGGAGAGCGTAAAAAGAGAATACCGTTCGGTCGTCTACTTGTTGATTTTGGATTGGAAGGAGATGCCCATGGGGGACCATGGCATCGACAAGTAAGTCTTTTGGCCATGGAGAGCATCGCTAAAATGCGCGCCCAAGGGCTGGATGTAAATCCGGGGGATTTTGCTGAAAATTTAACGACAAAAGGGATCGATCTAGTTTCTCTGCCTATTGGTACCAAGCTTCGCGTGGGTAAAACAGCAATAGGAGAAGTCACCCAGATTGGCAAGGAATGTCATCATAAATGTGCCATCTACTATCAAGCCGGTGATTGTGTAATGCCCAAAGAAGGGATTTTTATCAAAATATTACAGGCAGGGGAAGTTCGAGAAGGAGATTCAATTGAAATTATAGAAAAATCATAGAGGCAAGTCTTTCCTTTGAGAGGGGTTGGACAATGAAGATAAGCGGCATTATTCTTGCGGGAGGCAAAAGCCGGCGTATGGGACAGGATAAAACCCTGATGACTATTAATAATGAAACCTTAATCGAGCACACGGTAAAGGAATTAAAGCATGTTACAGATGAAATTATTATCGCCGGTAATCACAGGGATAAATATCAATTTTCCGGGATTAGAGAAGTGGTGGATCTTTACCCTGGCAAAGGCCCTTTAGCCGGTATCCATGCCGGATTAAATGCTGCCAAGAATGAGTATGCTTTCGTTGTATCTTCCGATATGCCTTTATTTCAAGGGAAATTGGTAACTTTTCTTGCGGAGAAAAAAGAGACATATGATGTGGTGGTACCGAAACCCTTTGGTTATTGGGAACCTCTTTGTGCCCTTTATGCCAAAAGATGTCTACCTGTCATAGAAAAATATCTTCGTGATTATGATCATGCTGTAGCAGCCTTTCATTTTTATCCTAAGGTGCAGGTTTTAGAAATAAATGAAAAAGAGTTGCAAGAATCCGGTTATATGAAAGATTTTTTTTATAACATGAATACCCCTGAGGATTATCGGATTTTAAAAAAAGGCGGAAATCTAAAAGAAAATATCAAAAGTAATTTTTAAGAAATGCATATAGTAAAAAAAGGTGTTATAATAGATAGGAGAAGCAGGAGGAATGAACATGAGTGATACCAAACTAGGAGAAATTTTACGAGAGGTTCATCAGGTGGTCTTAGCACGTCAAGAAAAAATGCCTGAAGGATCTTATACCACCTATTTGTTCGAAAAAGGCCAGGACAAGATTTTAAAAAAGGTGGGAGAGGAAGCAGCAGAAGTTATTATTGCATCAAAAAATAATGATAAGGCCGAAGTGATTTACGAAAGTGCTGATCTGCTTTACCATCTATTAGTACTTTTTACTTACCATAATATAGAATTGGATGAAATTGCTCAGGAGTTGTTGAGCAGACGGTAATTTAATTGCCAATTGTAGATTAGATATGGCTAGAATAATGGGAAACCGGCCTAAAGAGGCTGGTTTTTTAATACTTGCGCAAGCTAATTTTTCAGCCGGTTTTCAAAGAATATCATCCTTGTCCGGCGAAAATTAGTCGGCTATCGATTTTGAGGAGGACACAATGGATTTGTTATGATCATTAAATCACCAACAACAGCAAGCCGTTTTATGCACAGATGGGCCTTTGTTGATCATGGCAGGTGCCGGGTCGGGAAAAACGAAGGTTTTAGTTCATCGCGTTGCTTATCTAATTGAAGAAAAAGGGGTTGACCCGGCTCAGATACTGGCTATTACCTTTACCAACAAAGCTGCCCGGGAAATGCGGGAGCGTATTGAACAATTAGTCGGCGAAAGCAGTAAGCGTATGTGGATTGGCACTTTTCATGCCACTTGTGTCCGCATCTTGCGTCAGGACATCCATCATCTCGGATTTCAGAGTAACTTTGTCATCTATGATGACAGCGATCAGCAACAATTAATCAAAAAATGTTTAAAAGAGTTAAATATAGATGAAAAGAAATTCACCCCCAGGAGCATAGCCTCCGCTATCAGCAGCGGTAAAAATAAATGTTGGAACCCGGAAAAATTTGGCCAAATGGCAGGAAATTTTTATGAAGCCACAGCGGCAGATGTCTATCAACTTTATCAAAAGAAACTTAGGGAAAATAACGCCTTGGATTTTGATGATCTTATTATGAAAACGGTAGAGCTTTTTGGCAAGAAACCGGATATTCTCAGGTACTATCAGTATAAGTTCCGCTATATTTTAGTAGACGAGTATCAAGACACCAACCACAGCCAGTATCGCCTGATTCAGATGCTGGCAGAAAGTCATGGTAATCTGTGTGTCGTAGGTGATCCCGATCAATCCATCTATCGTTGGCGGGGTGCAGATATCCAAAACATCCTCGATTTTGAACAAGACTATGATCAGGCTCAGGTGATTCGCCTGGAACAAAATTATCGATCGACCCAAAACATTCTTAATGCTGCCAATGCCGTGATTCGTCATAATATGGGACGCAAAGAAAAGAATCTTTGGACAGATCAAGGGGCAGGGGCCAAAATTGTCTATCGGGTAACTGAGGACGAAAGGTCTGAAGGGGCCTTTGTGGCTGAAACAGCCTATGGTTTGCATGAGCAGGAAGGTGTTAGCTATCAAGACTGTGTTGTGCTCTACCGTACCCATGCCCAATCCCGTGCTCTAGAAGAGGCTTTCATTAAGTACAAAATTCCTTACCGCATTTACGGAGGGATTAAATTCTATGACCGTAAAGAAATTATGGATACTTTAGCTTATTTAAGAGTGCTTTCCAATACGGATGATGGGGTGAGTCTGGCGCGGATTATTAATGAACCGAAAAGAGGGATTGGCTTAACCACCTGGGAAAAGATCGAAAACTTCGCCAATTTCGAAGCAATTGCTACCTTTAATGCTTTAAGTAGGCTTTCGGAAATCAACGGTCTTTCATCCCGTGGGCGCCATGCTGTACAAGGATTTTATGATATCATGAAAACCTTACTTGAAAAGAAAAATAACATGTTCGTAACCCAATTGGTGGAAGAACTCTGGCACCGTACCGGCTATGTTGATGCTTTAAAGGCGGATAAATCCCCGGAAGGCGAGAGCCGTCTGGAGAATTTACAGGAATTTCTTTCTGTAACGGCTGAATTTGATCAAACAACGGAAGAACCTACTTTGGAAAATTTCTTAGCGCAAATATCCTTATCTACGGATTTGGACTCTTTGCGCGAGGAAGATGCCGCAGTGACGATGATGACCTTGCATACAGCAAAAGGACTGGAGTTTCCTGTAGTATTTATGGTGGGACTGGAAGAAGGAGTATTTCCTCATGGTCGGGCTATGTTGGATGAAGAGGAGATGGAGGAAGAACGACGCCTCTGCTATGTGGGGATGACCCGGGCTAAGGAAAGGTTATATATCAGCCGTGCCTATCACCGCATGCTTTGGGGCAAAAGTCAGTATAATCAAGAGTCTCGGTTTCTTAAAGAAATCCCCGAGGAATTGATGGATGAAGGAATCAAAGATTCCCTTAAGTCTGATAATAGGAAGCCCGCTTTTTCTTCACCGCGCAAGGCCGAGGGGTTACTGAACCTGGGGGACAAAGTGCAACATGCCAAATTTGGTGTGGGTGTGATTGTAAAAACCGACGGATCTGGGGAAGATATGGAAGTCAGCGTTGCTTTCCCGAAACAAGGGATTAAGAGCTTTATGGTCAAATATGCTCCGATTAAAAAGGTATAGCAACAACTGATAAAGAATAAGAGGTGTCCTGAATGGATATAGCGGCGGCAAGAGCCAGAGTGGCCGAACTAAAAAAAGAGATTAATCATCATAATCAAGCCTATTATGAACTGGATCGTCCGGAAATTTCTGATGCAGCCTATGATCGGCTGCTCAAAGAGTTAATGAGGTTAGAAAAGGAATATCCTCAATTGGTTACCTCCGATTCCCCCACCCAAAGGGTAGGAGGCAAACCTTTAACCGGCTTTCAGACGGTGCATCATCCCGAGCCTTTACTTTCCTTAAGCAATGCTTTTAGCGATGCTGATCTGAAATCATTTCACCAACGGGTAAGCCAGGTCGTTAAAGATCGGGTGGAATATGTGGTGGAACTGAAGATTGACGGCCTCACCGTAGCACTTAGTTATGAGGATGGTTTGTTGGTTTCGGGGGCTACCAGAGGAGATGGTTATACCGGGGAAGATATTACCCAAAACTTGAAAACCATTGTTACGGTGCCTTTAAGTTTGCCGGAGCCGATTTCGTCTTTAGTAGTGCGGGGCGAAGCTTTTATGCCGAAGAAAGCTTTTCTTAAGTTAAACGAAGAACGGGAAGAAGGGGGCGAATCTCCTTTTGCCAATCCCCGTAATGCCGCTGCCGGCTCATTACGCCAATTAAGTCCTCAAGTTGCTGCTTCCCGTCAATTACAGGTTTTTGTTTATGATGTAATTCATGTGACCGACAAAGAAATTAATTCTCATAGCCAGGCTTTAGATTATCTTAAAGAGTTGGGCTTTTTGGTGAACCGGGTGCGCTTTGTATCCGCTAGTATTGAAGAGGTTATTGACTACATTGAGCAATGGACCAAAAAGCGCCATCAGCTGCCCTATGAGATTGACGGTATGGTGGTTAAAGTAAATAATCTGGATCAGCGCCGGGTATTGGGAACTACCTCCAAGGCACCGCGCTGGGCTATTGCCTATAAGTTCCCGGCAGAAGAAGGAGAAACTTTTATTAAGGAGATTATCGTCCGGGTCGGACGTACCGGGGTTCTTACGCCGACCGCACTTTTAAAACCGGTGCGCTTAGCGGGGAGCACCGTCAGCCGCGCCACTTTGCATAATGAGGATCTGATTAAGGAAAAAGATATTATGATAGGCGATACTGTTATCGTGCATAAAGCGGGAGATATTATTCCTGAGGTGGTTTCTGTGATCAAAGAAAAGCGGACAGGAAAAGAAACTCCCTTTGTGATGCCGGAAAAATGTCCCGAATGCGGTTCTCAGGTGGTGCGCTTAAGTGATGAAGTTGCTTCCCGATGTACAGGAGGAGCTTGTCCCGCTCAGCTTCGGGAAACCTTAATTCATTTTGTTTCCCGGGATGCTATGGACATTGACGGACTAGGGCCGAAGATCCTTACGCAGTTGTTAGAATCAGGATTAGTACATGACGTAGCCGACCTGTATTATTTGTTTCAGGAACAATTAGCAAAATTAGACCGATTGGGGGAGAAATCTGCTCAAAACATCATCTCTGCTGTGGAAAAGAGCAAGAACAATTCCCTGGCCCAATTGATCTTTGCCCTGGGTATTCGTTTTGTCGGTGCACGAACGGGAAAAATCCTGGCACAGCATTTCAGTTCTTTGGATGATTTACGGTCAGCTACGGAAGAAGATTTAAAGGAAATCCCAGAAATTGGCGCCAAGATTGCTCAAAGCATTGTGATGTATTTTCGTCAGGAACAGAATCTGCACATCCTGGAAAAATTAAAAAAAGCTGGGGTCAATATGACTGCCGAAAAAGCTCCTCTCCAAGGATCTTTGATGGGGAAAACCTTCGTTATCACCGGTACTTTGCCAACTCTATCCCGCAAAGAGGCTCAGAATCTCATTGAGGAAAGAGGGGGAAAGGTCTCCGGCAGTGTCAGTAAAAAAACGGACTATGTGGTTGTCGGTACGGAAGCAGGTTCCAAGTATGACAAAGCAGTAGCTTTAAATATTTCAATTCTTAGTGAAGAACAATTACTAAATATGCTTAAATAAAAAATTTCTGTTATCAAGTATAAAAATCATGGTATAAGTCCGGGTATTCGTGATATGAAGTTACATCAGGGGTGCAAATACACGCAGAATGTCTTGAATGAAACGCATGGCTACGTTGCATTCACATTCCTCATTAGTGATCTCATGACAAATTTCCAGGGTATCTTGATAATCCTTGAGGATATCCTGCACCACCCGGCTTTTATGAATCCACACACCACATTCAAAATGGAGATAGAGACTTCTAAAATCAAGATTGGTTGTGCCCACGGTAGCTGTTTTATCGTCAGAGATAAAGGTTTTGGAATGGATAAACCCGTCTGTATATTCGTAAATGCGTACACCGGCTTTGATTAGTTCCCGGTAGTAAGAACGGGTGGTGAGATGGACAAACCACCGATCATGTTTATGAGGCGTAACAATGCGAACATCTACGCCGCTTTTTGCTGCCAAAGTCAGTGCGGAAATCATATCATCATCGACAATCAGGTAAGGGGTATAGATATAGAGGTACTTCTTGGCGTTGTAAATCATCTGCAGATAAATGTGTTCCCCCACATGTTCCTCATCCAAGGGAGAATCCCCATAAGGGATGAAAAAACCGTCCGATTTACTATCCATGGACATCAATTCATAGGTACGATATTTTGCAAAGTCTTCCGTAGTCTCTCTACTCATGTTCCACATTTGAAGAAACATCAGGGTAAAACTCCAAACGGCAGCGCCCTGTATCATAATTCCGTTATCCTTCCAATGACCGTAGCGATTGACGGCATTAATATATTCATCGGAAAGATTAATGCCCCCGGTAAAAGCGATCTTTCCGTCAATCACGGTAATCTTTCGATGGTCTCGATTGTTCTGCAAAGTTGAAAGAACAGGGCGGAAGGGATTAAAAACCACACACTGAATGCCCATGTGCTCTAAGGTTTTATGATAATCAATAGGTAATTTGAGAAAACAGCCCATGTCATCATACATGACCCGCACTTCAACCCCCTGGCGGGCTTTTTTTTGTAAAATTTCCAGAATAGAGTTCCACATCATGCCTTCCTTAATGATAAAGTACTCCATAAAAATGAATTTTTCTGCTTTGTCCAGTTCTTCAAGCATTCGCGTATATGTTTCTTCCCCGGTAGGCAAATAATCTGCCAGGGTGTTTTGATAAACGGGGAAGCCGATATAGTTTTGCAAATAATTGATTTGGGGAAGATGCTCCTTGCTTACGGTATGAATCCGCCGTAGAGTTTCCGCATCCTGGATTAATAGTGATTTTACTCTTTGATCCACAGAAGCGAGCCGATTTTTCAATTTTTTATTGGAGGATTGAAATTGAGTCAGCAAGTAGAAAAGTCCACCAAAGATGGGGAAAAGGGCAATTTGAATCACCCACAATAGTTTATAAGCCGGTTTATTTTTTTTATTTATCATATTTAAAACAACATACAAGCTGATCAATGATAAAATAGGATATATGATAGCAAAACGTTTTACAGATCCGGAAATCATGATTATAATGACAATTAATTGCAGTAAAATAAAAAAGGCGATCATGAAGCGAGTTCTAAAAAGTTTGCGCATCCAATTCTTTTGTTGCATGCTCTAAGTCCTCCTAGAATTCTTTGTGCATAGAGCCAAAAAAGCATCTTTCCTATTATTTTATTCTTTTCCTTCATGATGTCTACTCCTGATCGCTTTATCTTTCATTTTTTCGAAAATTTTGTGTCTAAAATGGGTCAAAGGATCAAATTGACCGCAACTATCTCTTGAAAAGCAAGACTAGTAATGGCAAGGATATTGACTAATTATTATTGATACCAATATAATTGAATTATTCTTACCTTTCATTTACATAAAGGAGTTCTGTTATGTCGGAATCTGTTGTCGTACAAAAGGAAAAAAAGAATAGAATCATCAGGTATTTTAGAAAATTTAAAGGATTTAAAAGAGAGGCTCCATTTGTCTCGCCGGTACCCATTGATATTATTGTAACTTTTATCGGCTCTTTCCTAGCTCTTGCTTTCTTAGGTTTATTAGCCTTTATTTATCAGAAACCAATGTTAGTTGCTCCATTTGGTGCGACCGCCGTTTTGGTTTACGGTGCCCCAGATGGTCCTCTGTCACAGCCTCGAAACGTGATTTTAGGACATACCTTTTCGGCGCTAATAGGTGTCCTGACCTATCAGTTATTTGGGCTTACCTGGTGGTCTGTTGCTTTGGGGACATCTTTAGCGATCATGGTGATGTTATTAACGAAAACTACCCATCCACCCGGTGGAGCTACAGCTCTGTTTGCTATCTTAAGTGGTGCCGGTCCGATGTACATTTTGACGCCCATATTGTTTGGTGCTGTGATTATGGTGATCATTGCTCTCTTTGTCAATAATCTTTCGCCAAATCGTAACTACCCGAGATACTGGTTTTAAAATTGAAATGAGGTGTGAACATGATCAAAAAAATACTTGTCCCTACCGACGGATCCGAATATTCGCGGCGAGCTTTCCTTTTGGCTCTAGATTTGGGGCGCCAACTGCAGGCAGAAATTATCTTGCTGTATGTAAAAGCTACACCTGAGGCCTTGGGATATGTACTTGCCAAAGATGCTGCCGTCGTTCAGGATCAGTACGTGAGCAGTGAAGCAGTCTTTGCTGCGGCGACTAAGGATCTTGAGCTAGATGGGGTGCAACTGGTTAAAAAACAAAAACCGGGTCGTGCAGCACAGGTAATTTTAAATGAGATTGAAGATGGGGACATTGATCTGGTTGTGATGGGGATGCGGGGCTATGGCCCGATTACCGGTTCTTTGATGGGTAGTGTCAGTCATAAGGTACTGTCAAAAACAAAAAAACCAGTGCTATTAGTTAAATAATAAGATAAAAAAAGAGGCTGTTTCGATAAAAACAGTCTCCTTTTTAGTGCTTAATGGAAGAAAGGTAGCGGATTAATAAAATCTTTTTTCTGTTAATTTTTCCTGAACATGATTTAGGGTTTCACCAAAACGCTGGAAGTGCACGATTTCTCTTTCTCGCAAAAACCTCAAGGCTTCAATGATCCCGGGATCATCAGTCAGATTAATCAAATGTTCGTACGTAGCCCTGGCCTTTTCTTCCGCTGCCATATCCTCATGAAGATCAGCCACCGGGTCTCCCAGGCATGCTACATATTTGGCGGACCAGGGTACACCATTGGAGTCCATCCAGAATAGGCCGTTGTCATGTTGTGCATACCAGCCGCCTAAACCTGCTTCTTGCATTTCCTGTGGTGTTGCGTCTTTAATTAATTTATAAACCATAGTAGCAATCATTTCCATATGGGCTAATTCCTCGGTGCCGATATCTGTCAGCACCCCCTTTGCACGTGATGTAGGCATGCTGTATCTTTGATTTAAATAGCGTAGGGAAGCTGAAAGCTCACCGTCCGGCCCTCCATACTGGGTAATGAGATTTTTTGCCATGGCAATATCCTTACCCATCACCCGAACAGGGAATTCTAATTTTTTTTCATATAGCCACATGCTTTATTTCCTCCTTAAAGATTATTCCTCCCAGGGCCAAGGTTCTTCAATCCATTGCCAGGGAAAACGACTGGGGCTGCCGCCAAAATGGACTAAGGGACCGTATCTTGTTTCGAACATATTTTTTAAATTCATTAATTCTTCCGTCAACCTATTGTAATCATTTAGCGCTTGCTCATGCTCGGGGTTGGTGTCAAGAAAAAGATTCAATTCAATACAAGCAAATTCTACCTCCTGGATTTTTCTTAATAGCTCTGTCCGATTTAACCTCGCCATAATTTTCACCTCCGGTTATCTTTTTGGCTTGTACGGTTGGTAGAGGTTGGGGAAAAGTGTCCCTTTAATCAATGCTTCTTTCAAGGGAAAGATGCTTTCGTAAGGTTGGGGAGGAACCCATGCCTGAGCTAATCTTACTCTTGGCATTGGACAGGGTATAGAATGATCCTTTTTTCCCATTTATTTCACTCCTTTATTGATTAATCGATACATTTTATTCAAAGGTTCCTGTGGTTGGTGACAAAATACATTAAAAGATATTTCCAATGATCTCAAGTAGGGATATTTTAGGCTCTTTATTGTGTTTCTTGATGCTCTTTGATAAAATAAAACCAGTAAAAGCATGAGATGTTCTTTTAGCAATGAACAAAAAAAGTCAGGAGTGTGCCCTGGTGAAAAATCAAATATATCGACTTTATGTAGAAAAAAAGCCCGGTTTTAATGTAGAAGCGATGGATCTTTATTCAGATCTGAAGGAAAATTTAGGCGTATCCGGACTAGAACAGGTGCGTATTTTACACCGCTATGATGTGTCAGGTATTACAGAGCCGGAATATCAGCAAGGGAGAAACACCGTTTTTTCGGAACCGATGGTAGACTTTGCTTATGATGAAGTCTTTCCATTGGGAGAAGAAGAACAAGCCTTTGCTATGGAATACCTTCCAGGGCAATATGATCAAAGGGCAGATTCTGCTGCCCAATGTTTGCAAGTTATCACCCAGCAGGAACGCCCTCAGGTAAAGACAGCCAAAGTGATTGTGCTTAAAGGGAAACTGGATGATACTGACATGAAGAGAATAGAAGATTATTGTATTAATCCGGTAGATTCCCGGAAAGCTTCTTCTGATAAACCCACAACGTTGGAGCCCAAGGTAGAAGAACCTAAAGATGTGGGGATCCTGACTGGTTTTATCACAAAAAATCGGGAGCAACTGGAATTCTTTCATGAAAACCAGGGACTAGCCATGAGCATGGAGGACCTTCTCTTTTGCCAAAGCTATTTCCGCGACAATGAAAAGCGCGATCCCACCATCACAGAAATTCGCGTTATTGATACCTACTGGTCCGACCATTGCCGTCATACCACTTTTTTCACCAAAATTGAAGAGGTGGAAATTGCGATCGGAGATTTTAATGTACCGGTTAAAACGGCCTATCGGGCTTATTTAAAATCGAGAGATGATGTTTATGGCGAGGAACCGAAGAATTATTCCTTAATGGATATTGCCACCATCTGTATGAAAGAATTAAGAAAAAAAGGGAAATTGCCGGACCTGGATCTGTCGGAGGAAATTAATGCCTGCAGCATCATCGTTGACGTGGATGTAGACGGGAATAATGAAGAGTGGCTGATTATGTTTAAAAACGAAACTCATAATCATCCCACTGAGATTGAACCTTTTGGGGGTGCAGCCACCTGCCTGGGCGGGGCGATTCGCGATCCCTTGTCGGGTCGAGCTTATGTCTACCAGGCCATGCGAGTCACGGGGAGCGGCGACCCCCGGGGGAAAATAGAAGATACTTTGCCCGGGAAATTACCTCAACGCAAGATTACTACAGGTGCGGCAGCCGGTTATAGTTCCTATGGGAATCAAATCGGTATTGCCACAGGTCAAGTCGCGGAATTCTATGATGAAGGATTTGTGGCTAAAAGAATGGAAGTCGGTGCGGTAATAGGTGCTGCTCCCAGAACAAATGTGGTACGAAAAACCCCTGTTCCTGGGGATGTAGTAATTTTGCTGGGGGGACGCACCGGACGTGACGGTATTGGAGGTGCAACCGGCTCCTCCAAGGGCCATACAGAAGAATCAATTCTTGAGGGGAGTGCAGAAGTACAAAAAGGGAACCCTCCCACAGAACGTAAGATCCTGCGTCTCTTCAGAAAACCGGAGGTCAGCACTTTGATCAAAAAGTGTAATGATTTTGGTGCCGGTGGAGTCTCTGTTGCTATCGGTGAATTAACCGACGGTTTAGAAATTAATTTAGATGCAATACCCAAAAAATATGAAGGTTTAGATGGCACCGAGCTTGCCCTTTCCGAATCTCAGGAACGGATGGCAATAGTGGTGGATAAAGAGGATCAGGAACAATTTATCGCTTATGCCAGGGAGGAAAATTTGGAAGCCACGGTGGTGGCAGAGGTTACTGACCGTAAACGTCTAAGAATGAATTGGCGCGGAAAGACTATTGTCGATATCAGCCGTGATTTCTTAAGCACCAATGGGGTGCAGCAAACAGCCACAGTACTGGTAAATGCCCCCGACAAGGAAAATAATTATTTCCAGTTGGTATCCTCGCAGGTATCAGATCATTTCCCCAATCTGAAAAAGGCTTGGCTGGCGAACCTGAGACAGCTTAATGTTTGCAGTCAAAAGGGTTTGGTGGAGCGTTTTGACAGCACCATCGGTGCTGGAACGGTATTAATGCCTTTAGGCGGGAAATATCAAACTACGCCTGCTGAAGGCATGGCAGCTAAGGTACCTGTCCTAAGCGGTGCAACAAATACAACTACTTTAATGACCTATGGGTATCATCCTCAAATCGGAAAATGGAGCCCCTTTCATGGAGCACTTTATGCCGTGATTGAAGCGGTATCAAAAATCGTCGCCATGGGGGGCAACTATCAAAAAACCCGTCTGACCTTGCAGGAGTACTTTGAGAAACTGGGCAAGGATCCGAAAAAATGGGGAAAACCTTTCAGTGCTTTATTAGGGGCCTTTTATGCACAGAAAAAATTAGGCATCCCTGCTATCGGTGGTAAAGACAGTATGTCCGGGTCTTTTAATGATCTTCATGTGCCTCCTACCTTGGTAGCCTTTGCCGTCAATGTTGTTGATGCGAGCCGTGTGCTTTCACCTGAATTCAAAGAAGAACAAAGCCAAGTGGTCTATCTTCCTCTCGTCTGTGATCAATATGAGGTGCCTGATTTTACAGAATTAAAAGCAGTTTATGAAAAGATTGAAGAATTAATCAATATGGGTGTGGTTTTGGCTGCCACTACCGTAAAAACAGGAGGGGTAGCCGAGACCATTAGTAAAATGTGTTTTGGTAATGGCATCGGATTTTCTTTCTGGGGTAATATGGATGAGGAGAGTCTTTTCTTGCCCGACCACGGTTCCATCTTGTTGGAAATAAAGAAAGATGCTGTTTTACCGGAGATCATGGGTGAGGTGACTTATGATTTTATCGGACATACCATCAAAGACCCTCTCATTGTGGTAAATGATACGGAGATTTCCCTGGAAGAAGCCTATGCCGCTTGGGAGAAGCCCTTAGAAAATATTTTCCCGGTTTATACCCCCACGCCTGCTGAAAAACCAGGTAAGTTTGATTTTCATCAGCCTTGCTTTGGGAAATCAAGCGGCAAGATCGGACAACCGCGGGTCTTTATCCCCATCTTTCCCGGGACAAATTGTGAATACGATTCGGCCTTGGCTTTTGAAAAGGCAGGAGCTAAAGTGGATACCTTGGTGATTCGAAATTTAGTTTCTCATGAAATTGTGGATTCGGTAAAGGAAATGGCTAGGAGAATCCAGCAAGCTCAAATTGTGATGCTGGAGGGGGGATTCAGTGCCGGGGACGAGCCGGATGGAGCAGGGAAATTTATTGCAGCCATGTTCAGAAATCCTTGGGTAAAAGAAGCCGTTACTCAACACTTAAAGGACAAGGACGGGCTAATGCTTGGTGTTTGTAATGGTTTTCAGGCTTTAATTAAGCTGGGCCTCGTTCCTTTCGGTGAGATTGTGGAAATGGAGGAAAAAAACCCTACCCTAACCTTTAACAGTATTGGGCGTCACATTTCCTGTTTGGTTCAAACGAGGGTCACCTCTACCCTTTCGCCCTGGTTCCATAATATGAAGGTGGGTGATATCCACACCATTGCAGTATCTCATGGGGAAGGGCGCTTTATTGCTACACCGGAAATGTTTTCAACTATGATTAATCAAGGTCAGATTGCCACCCAGTACGTGGACTTTGCAGGAGAGCCTACTTATGAGATTCCCTTTAACCCCAATGGGTCTATGGAGGCTGTGGAAGGCATTACCAGCCCCGACGGCCGTGTTTTAGGGAAAATGGCCCACTCGGAACGCATGGGGCCTCATGTGGCGATCAATGTTCCGGGACAGAAGGATCAGCCTATCTTTGTCGCCGGAGTAGAATATTTTAAATAAGTTTAAATATTCTTTTTGGGGGTAATAATAGGACATCACAAAATGCTCGTGCAAATAAAGGCCTCTCCTTATGGGGAGCCTTTATCATTTCTAGGAAACGAAGGAAAACAGGAATGAAGAAACAAGGAAAAGGCAAGGACAAGATAGATTTTTACTCGGTTCAAGCATATAAGGAATTAGTGAAATGGCAGAAAAAAATGACAAAAAGACCTTCTCTAACCGGCCTTGTAGCCAAAGAAGCGCAAACAAGAGTTAATAAT
>JAXGQR010000009.1:0-137590 GCA_040766325.1 Dehalobacterium sp.
TGCATATTCCTTATTTGTCCCTCAGCTATAAGCCAAAAAAATTAACCCTTATGGTGATTTTCTGCTTCTCGCTATACGGAGATTTAAACGCTGTTTTATACACCCCATATTTGAAAATCTTTTTTCTCCGGCGGGAAAGGATGGTTTCTGTGCACCGTTCTCCAGATAACAAGAGAAAAAGTGCACCCACCGTAGTCTCATAATCCAAAAAGAGACAAAAAAATACGGCGCCCGCTGTTTTGCGGATGCCGTATGTAAAAAATTCAATTAAACATAATCTCAGATCATTATTACTGCGATGTTAAAGTAATTCTGTTGTAATTTGCTATTTTTAGTGATATAATAAAATATATTTCACAGGAGGTGCAGATGATGGCGATCAGTTACAACAAATTATGGAAGCTTCTGATAGATAAAAATATGAAAAAGAAAGACCTTCAGAGGCTTTCTAGTGTTAGTTCGGCTACTATAACGAAACTTGGACGAAACGAAAATGTAAATACGGAGATACTACAAAAAATATGTGCCGCTTTGAATTGTGATATATGCGATATTATGGAATTCATTATAGACAACGAACCGGAGGACAAATAAGATGAGTTTAAGTGCAAACATAAGCGAAAAAGCCGCCCTTATATGGGCGATTGCAGATAAATTGACGGGCGTTTACAAACCACATGAGTACGGCGAAGTGATTTTGCCCATGACCGTTATACGGCGCTTTGACAGCGTTCTTTCTGATACCAAGTCAGCGGTGCTGGACAAATTTGAAAGCGTTCAGGCGTTGCCGATGCGTGATGTGCTACTACGTAAAGCCTCTGGACATGCCTTTTACAACACAAGCAAATATGATTTTGAGAAACTACTCGATGACCCGGATAACATCGAAGATAACTTTCGTGATTATCTGAACGGTTTTTCCGAAAATGTACGGGACATCATAGAGAAGTTCAAATTCGATGGGCATATCACAACAATGGCAAACAAGAGTATTCTCTATATCGTCATTAAGGAATTCACATCACCGAGGGCAAATTTACATCCAAGCATAATTTCCAATCTGGAGATGGGATACATATTCGAGGAAATAATTCGTAGGTTTTCAGAATCTCATAACGAAGACGCAGGGCAGCACTATACCCCTCGTGAAGTAATTGAACTGATGGTCAACATTTTGTTTTACGATGACAATGATGTTCTTTCCGGCAATAATGTGGCAAAAACCATATATGATCCCGCGTGTGGGACTGGCGGAATGCTATCTGTTGCGGAGGAGTATTTGCATAAATTAAACGCTTCTACAGAGTTGATGGCTTTCGGGCAGGAAATCAACGACCAAACCTTTGCCATTTGTAAAGCGGATATGCTTATAAAGGGAAGCAATGCTGATTTTATAAAAGACGGAAATACACTGTCCGATGACCGGTTCAGCGGGCAGACCTTCGATTATATCCTATCGAATCCTCCATTTGGGCGTGAGTGGAAGAATGAAAAAGCCAAGGTAGAAGCTGAAGCCAAGTTAGGCTTTGCCGGACGTTTTGGTGCAGGACTGCCTTCCGTAGGTGATGGACAAATGCTGTTCCTCATGACCGCCATTTCCAAAATGAAAGAACCAAAAGACGGTGGCAGCCGTATCGCTATTATTCACAACGGCTCTCCGCTGTTCACCGGCGATGCCGGGAGTGGCCCTTCCAACATTCGAAAATACATATTGGAAAATGACTTGCTGGAAGCCATTGTTGCTCTGCCGAACGATATTTTCTACAATACAGGCATAGCAACCTACATATGGGTGCTTTCCAATAAAAAGGGTGGCACAAAGCGTGAGGGCAAAGTTCAGCTTATCAATGCCAACGGTCTGTTTGAAAAACGCCGCAAGGCTCTGGGAAATAAGCGCAACGACATCCCAGAAAACGCCATCGCGGAGATAACTCAACTTTATGGTGATTTTAAAACAAGTGAAATAAGCAAAATATTCGACAACTCCGATTTCGGCTACACAAAAATTACGGTGGAGCGTCCATTATATGACGAAAACGGCGAACTGGTGCTGAAAAAAGGCAAGAAGCAATCTGACCCCTCTTTGCGTGACACTGAGAATGTGCCATTGAACGAGGACATCAATGAATACTTCAAGCGGGAAGTACTGCCCTTTGCTCCAGACGCATGGATTGATAAGTCGAAAACCAAAGTGGGTTATGAGATCCCGTTCACTCGCTTTTTTTATAAATATGAAGCTCCGAAGCCCTCTGTGGAAATTATGAAAGAGATTTTGGAGATTGAAAAAGAATTAGATGGTGCCTTGGCGGAGGTGTTCGATGTTTAAAGTGATATTTGAATTTCTAACGGACCCGCTCGGACTGCCGATTGAGTGGTATTGGGAATACATAATTTTAGCCGCTATCGGTGGGATAGCCTATGCCATTGCATATAACACAGTTGGAGATATGTACAGGGCAGATTTCATATCCGGCAGAACCTCCGGTTCCTTCTTTCACTGGCTGATTAGGTTGTTTGTTTTTGCAGTTATATGGATGGTTACATACGGTGTAATATGGATTGTGAAGCTTATTACTGCTAATTGGCAGATTATATTAATAGTTTCCGGTATTGCCGTAGGGATAACAGTATTTTTTGCCTTGGCTATATTTGTATTTAAGAAAATCAAGAAAAGCAAGGCGGTGAGAAATGATGCGTAAGATGAAAGACAGCGGTGTAGAATGGATTGGTGAGATACCAGAGGATTGGGAAATTACACCTGTAAAGCGACATTTTTTAAGTGTTAAGAGGGTCGTTGGGTCTGATGTCGATTCTTATGAACGGCTGGCGCTTACCATGAATGGTGTTATCAAGCGCAGTAAAGATGACAGCCGAAGGCCTGCAACCAAAAAATTTGAAGGATATCAGATATTGAAACAAAATGAATTGGTTTTTAAGTTGATTGATTTGGAAAATGTCAAAACTAGCCGTGTCGGATTATCGCCATACTGGTTTAGTATCTCCTGCTTATATAATTATAAGCAATAACCGTGAAGACAACCGCTATTTCTACTACTATTTTATGTTCATGTACTACAATGAGGTATACAATCGTTTAGGCGGCGATGGTGTTCGTAGTGCCTAAATGCAAAAGATGTTTTGTGTCTGCCCATTATGAGTATTAATGATGATACTATGACCCGCATTGCCGATTATCTCGATGATAAATGTGACAAGATTGACGCCATCATCGCAAAGGAACAGGCAGTTATTGAAAAGCTGAAAGCCTACAAGCTTTCACTCATAACAGAAACGGTAACAAAGGGCTTGAATCCAGATGTACCGATGAAGGATAGTGGAATTGAGTGGGCAGATGAAATGCCCGCATCTTGGGAAAACAGAAAAATGATTTCAATTTTATCTATGAAAGTTGTAGATGGACCACACGAAAGTCCCGAACTAATTGATGATGGAATCCCCTATATTTCTGCCACTGCCATAGAAAACGGAAAAATCAATTTTGATTTGATGCGTGGCTTTATATCTGATGAATATTGTGATTTTTGTGATTTGCGATATAAACCGAAATTACACGATATTCTAGTAATTAAGTTGGGAGCCTCTACAGGTCAGGTGGCAATTGTTGAAACTAGAGAACGATTTAATATCTGGGTACCATTAGCTGCAGTGCGCTGTAATGATGAGGCGAATCCTTATTTTGTATAATATGCTTTCCAATCTGATTATTTTTGGAGACAAATGGAATTGTCTTGGACTTTTGGAACTCAACAAACTTTAGGCGTAAAAACGATAGAGCGCCTTAGAATTCTTCTTCCTCCAATAGGAGAGCAGGAAAGAATCGTTAATTATTTGAAAACAAAGTGCGAAGGCATTGATACTGCTATTTCAAAAAAACAAGCTGTTATCAATAAACTCACAGAATATAAAAAGGCCCTCATTTATGAGGTTGTTACCGGTAAGAAGGAGGTGTAAGTATGCGGAAGTCAATACGGAATATCATTGCTGTATGTACAATAATCGTGTGCTTATATTTCATAGCGGATGTTACAAATTTCCCCTCGTTCGTGGGAATTAATGTTTTCGCTCTGAATTGGAATGTTGCCTCTATTGTAATAGGAAATATTATAATTATAGGATTGTTTCTAAGTACATATTTCTTGTTCGACAAACGCAATATCGCCAAAGAAAACAATCAGCGTGAAATAGCGGTTTTAACTCTCCAATTGGTATATGACACTTGCCGTGAGATGATAGACCTTTTTTCAAATGATGCTACCGCAGAAAATGCTGCAAAAAAGTGCGATTTTAACAAGTTGGAATTTCAAGACCCAATTATGCAGCAATATCTGAATATCCCTTTTGATAACCATGCTGATATTGTTGGTTTTGCAAAGTCAGGGGTTATAACCGCTAAAGAGTATGGTTCTTACTTGAAAATTCGAAAAAATTATAAGTCACATATCCGGATGAAGATTGCTTTTTTTGATTGTAAAGACTTCTCTTGCTATAAGAAAAAGGAATTGATTTCGCACATACAAAATGAACAAAAAGGCTTAAAAAGTAAGAAGGAGGTTTGAAATGTTGGATTTTGATGTGAAAGAAAAACGCTTTGAAGAGGATATCGAAAGCTACCTCTGTACCGAGGGTGGCTACACAAAAGGCAATCCCGCCTCCTTTGACCGTAAGCTGGCTCTGGATAAGGATACATTTTTAACCTTTATCAAAACCAGTCAGCCGAAAAGCTGGGAACGCTATCAAAAAATCCATGGCACAGACAGCGAAAAGCATATCATCGACCGCTTTTGCCGAGAAGTAAAAATGGTCGGCCTGCTCCGTGTGTTTCGGCAAGGTTTTACTGACCGTGGCATCAAATTCCGCGCTGTGTACTGGAAGCCGGAAACCTCCATTAACCCGACCACCATGGCACAATATGATTCCAATATCCTGCACTGCACTAGGCAGTTGCGCTACTCTGTCAGGAATCAAAACAGCATCGATATTGTTCTTTTCATCAACGGTATCCCTGTTGTTACGATGGAACTCAAATGCCAGTTTACAGGGCAAAATACCGCAAATGCCAGTTCACAGTATAAATTTGACCGTGCAGGCAATGATGCTATTTTTGAATTCAAAAACCGTGTGTTGGTACACTTTGCCGTTGATCTTACCAATGTACATATGACCACGCGCTTAGAGGGTGACAAGACCTATTTCCTGCCATTTAATCAAGGCAGCAACGGTGCGGGGAATGTCGGTAGCAAGGGCAATCCGATTAACCCGGACGGCTACGATACCGATTATCTGTGGAAGAATGTATTGTGCAAGGAACGCTTACTGGAAATCGTACATAAATATCTGCATCTGCAAGTGGAAAGAGATGATAAAACAGGTGAAATTAAATCCGAACGCATGATATTCCCACGCTATCATCAGCTTGACGTGGTGACCAAACTGCTAGACGATGTAAAGGCAAACGGTGCCGGGCGCAATTATCTGATTCAGCACAGCGCGGGCTCCGGCAAGTCAAACTCCATCGCATGGCTCGCTCACCGCTTGACTGGTCTACACGATGCCAATGATGAAAAGATATTTCAGTCCGTCGTTATCGTCACCGACCGTCGTGTGCTGGATTCACAACTTCAAAACACAGTATATCAGTTTGATCATGTTGAGGGCGTTGTTCAAAAAATCGATAAGAACGCCCAACAATTGAAGGAAGCTATCGAATCAGGTACGGGCATCATAATAACCACATTACAAAAGTTTCCGGTTATATACAAAGAAGTCAAGTCTGGAAATAAGCGTTTTGCGGTAATTGTTGATGAAGCTCATTCCTCCCAGACGGGAAGTGCCGCTAAAAAGCTAAAACGTGCTTTAGCGGACACCGAGAAGATACTGGAAGAGTATGCCGAAATGGAAAACGAGGACGAAGCTAACCGCAAAGATGATGAGGATAAGTTGCTGGATGAAATGGCTGCTCACGGTGATCATGAGAATATGTCGTTCTTTGCTTTTACCGCTACACCGAAGGACAAGACGCTGAATATGTTCGGTTGGAAAGATGAAAATGGAAAATATCATCCGTTCCATATATACTCCATGCGGCAGGCTATTGAGGAAAGGTTCATATTAGATGTTCTGCAGAACTACATGACATATAAAATGTATTATAAGATTGTGAAGACAATCGCGGATAATCCTGAGTTGGATACAGTTGCCGGAGTCAATGCCATTCGAAATTTTCAAACGCTACATCCGCATAATATCTCTCAGAAGACCGCCGTTATGCTGGAACACTTCTGCAATGTGACCCGGCACAAAATCGGTGGTAAGGCAAAAGCGATGATTGTCACGCCATCACGTCTTCACGCTGTACGTTACCTTCTCGAATTCAAACGTCAGATACAGGAAAAAGGATATACCGACCTTGATGTGCTGGTTGCATTCTCAGGCGAGATTGAGGATGGTGGCGAAACCTATACCGAGGAAAAGATGAATAAAACAAAATCCGGCGAGACCATAAGAGAAAAGGCACTTCCGGAAGCGTTCAGTTCAGATGATTTTGGAATGCTGATTGTGGCTGAGAAGTATCAGACTGGATTTGACGAGCCGCTACTTCATACCATGTTTGTAGATAAAAAACTATCCGGTGTTAAAGCTGTGCAGACTATTTCTCGGTTGAACCGCATCATGCGCGGCAAGCAGGATACGTTTGTTCTGGATTTCGTCAACTCCGCAGAAGACATCAGAAAATCTTTTGAGCCATACTATGAGGAAACCGTTCTGGAAGAGAAACGAATCCTAATGTCATATACGATTTAAAGAATACCCTCGATGAATTTCGTGTGTATCAGCAGATGGAGATTGATCGTTTTGCGGATATATTCTATTCCAACAAAGAACAGTCAGCAGGAGACCTTGGAAAACTGCAAGGAACAATAAAGCCAGCATTAGATCGCTATGACGCCTTGGAAATAGAGAGACAGGATTTATTCAAATCTACGCTTTCACGCTTTAACCGTATCTATGCGTTCATCACGCAGGTTTGCAGGTTGTTTGATAAGGATATCCACAAGTTTAGCATATATGTTAAATTCCTTGCGACCATGCTCCCCAAGGGTAGTGGCGACAAGGTGTTTGTTGATGACAAGGTTATGCTTGAATATTATCGTCTGGAGAAAGATTTTGAGGGAAGTATCGGTCTAGAAAGCACACAGGAGGGTTTCCGTCCAATTACAGGGGAATCCGGCAGGCGTGAAAAGAAAAAAGACCCTTTAACCGTTCTTATAGAGAAGATTAACGAAAAATACGGCACAGACTTTACGGAGATGGACAAGGTTCTGCTGCAAATCGAAAACGATTATGCCTCTGAAGAAAAATGGCAGAGCTACGCGGAGAACAACGACAGGAAAACCTTTATGCTTTTATTTGAAAAAGACTTTCCGGAAATGGCTGCAACTAGATACGAACAAAATGAAGATTTTTTCGTAAGAATGTTCTCTGATTCTGATATGATGAAACAGGTTATGGATTCCATTGGCTCGGTGCTATATGAGAAGCTTAAAAGGAAATCATATGGTACAAATTCAAAACAAAAGCTAAGCAAAGTGGCAGAAGGCTCTGTTCAGTACGGAATGGATGGGGTGGAATAATTGAAATTATTTAATTTGCCGTATAGAATTCCATCCATATCAAAGAAAAAATTGTTGGATCCTCATGTGGTCATTTTAGGTGCCGGAGCTTCTATCGCATCATGTCCATTAGACAAGAATGGTAAAACGGTCCCTGCTCTAGCAAATGTTCATACAATTTTAGGACTGACAAGCAAGATACAAAGCTATGGTTTTTCAGAAAAAGATATGGAAAACTTTGAATTGCTTTTCTCAAATATTGTAGGAGTGCCTAAGTACAGTGAATTGCAAAAAGATTTAGAAATAGCTGTACGAGACTATTTCCAAAGTCTTGAAATTCCAGATGGAGTTACGCTATACGATTATCTGGTCTTATCACTAACTGAAAAAGATGCAATTATAACTTTTAATTGGGACCCATTTTTATTACAAGCATATCTTAGAAATATTAATGTTGGAAACTTGCCACAGATAGTATTTCCACACGGGAATGTTGGTGTAGGAATATGTTATGAGTGCAAAAACAAAGGATATGCGGCATATCTTTGTCCGAAATGCATGCAACCATTTGATAGTATGCCACTGTTATTTCCCATTCATAAGAAAAATTACTATGATAACAGCATTATTGAAAATGAATGGAAAGTGGCAAAAGATTATTTAAGCAGAGCTGCGGGCATTACAGTATTTGGATATGGTGCGCCTGAAACCGACATTGAGGCTTATAATCTGCTTAAAGAGAGTTATAAGAAAAGCAATATCACAACAATTGCACCTTTCTCTATAATTAATTTGAAATCCGAGGAAGAAACTCAAAAGAAAAAGTGGTCTGAAATATATGATGATCGTATGTTTCTATTTTCATGCTCATTCAAGGATTCAAATCTTTGGACTTCACCACGGGTGAGTTTGGAACATTTATTTGATGCAATCCTGCAACAACAGCCAAGGTCTAATACTAAATCTTATCAAGATTTTGAAACATTAGAAGAATTGCAGAGATTCGTTCAATCTATTAACGAATTTGAAATGGCGATATAAGAAAAGACCAGTCATCCCAAGCTTTACGCTTTAATACGACTGGTCTCTTTTTACCCCGCTTGAAGCTGTCACACAATCTTTTCATAAATCCCTGTGTGAACGCCCCAAATTCTGTCCCTCTTTCTTTGCCGTACTGCCAAACTTGTTCCACTGTCATGTTTTCTTCATCAACATCGTAAACAACTACTCGAGAGTAATTCTTATCACTATCGCCAGGCAGCACCTTATTGGGATCTTTGGAACGACCGTTACCGTTGTCAAAGACCAAGATTCTTCCGTCATCCATCATTTTAATATTATGTTGACCCCAAACATATTCGAAATCGTCTCCCACAGGCTTTAGCAATTTTTCCTTGAATTTATCAGTGTATTGTTCATAGTCCTCGGTCATGGCCCAAACTACTTCGTTTTTGGACAGATCTAGCTTGAAGAAAACATCCTGATGCCGACCGGAGACCAAAATGGCATCTTCTCCAGGGCAAAGCCAAATTGAGTTAATATGCAACCAATCCTTTTCATTATAATTGTAACTGGGACTACTTTTATATTCTTTCATGCCCCAAGCCTCACGTAAATCCCAAGATCTCACCACTTCACCGGTTTTGCCGTCTAATTCGACAATATGGTCCTCGACCGTATTCCTACCCACCATATCGGCAATAACAATATAGTTGCCATTAAGCAGCTTTCTATATCCGTGGTGCACACCGTTTCGCAGATATTCTTTATGTACTTTACCCATGAGATCCAGTTCGACGATACCGGCAAAGAAATACATACCCCGCTCATGTTTGGGGGAAGTTGCCAGAATGCGACCGTTGCCCAAATAAACTTGACACCAGTTAGCATTTTCTAAAACACAGCGGATATCCCCCTTAGCATCAAAGCCTAATACAACCCCATCAGGTACCCACCCATTAACCGAAGCAAAGGTTATACCCGGATACATTCTTTCATCACCGACTACTTTAACTTCTGACGTTAAAGTGGTTTTATTACCAGACTGATCTACAACCTGTGGCAACTCTTCTGTTTCTATGACAATTTCGCTACTTTGCCCGGCGCTAGTCTTGATGACAACTGTCGTTTCCCCTTCATAGAGTCCGTAAACGGGGATTATGTGGTCCGTTTCTTTCTGGTTGAAGCTGTTAGTAATATTCTCACTAGCTTCTTTTCCTTTTACCAACAATTCAACGCTAACCTTTTCTTCTGTTTCAAAAAGCACGAGGGCACTTAGGGGAGCGGTGCCATAAGGGTTAACCACTATCAAAGGGTTAGACAGTGTGTAGTTTCCTGCCTCAAAATCAGCCAGGATAGCTGTCTCCACAGCTTCCTGCTCACTAATCCACCTATCAGAGGATAATTCCAACGCTTTTTCAGGAGTTAAGGAAGTTTCGGTATCATATTTGGAATTTGTAGCGTGTGCAGGAGGGCCTTGCTGCCCGGCATGATCAGGAGGGCCTTGGGCAAAAGCCCCAAAAGAAAATAAAGCTAATATTAGCAGAGTAATAATCGGAATACTAATTCTTCTTAACCTTATATTATTGTTCATCTAACGACCTCCGTAAAATTAATAGTTTATTTTGCTTTTACATACTGTCCATTTCTGCTACTTTTCCTTCTTACTCTTCATGGAAATTATCTAATTTAACAATATCTTTTATCTTCCATTTACCACCTCCATCCAAATATTGAATAGTTATTATGATTTTTCACCCCCTTGTACCTTAAAATAATTATGTTGGTTTTTGTTTGTTATGATAAACATACTTAAATTTTTTTTACCTTCACTTACATCTTTTTTCCCATTGTTTAAATTTGTTCGTAGCATATATTTTCTACCTTATTTCATTTTTAGACATAAAAAATCCGCTAAAAGCTTTCGGTAACTGGCTGCCATCTCTTTCGAGGAAGGCCCTTTAGCTTTGCGTCCCAATATTTCTACTGGTTTGCCTTTATCGAGTTTGCGAATTTTTCTTGATTATCGTTTATGCATTCTTTTTAATACGCATTTGATTATTTTAATAATAACAAATAGTTATTGGTAAATATTGTAGTCCGGGCTACAATTGCTTATAAATTATTCGTCATTTGATTGTGTCATGAATTCAGCAAATATATAAATATTACTACATTTCGAATTATTTAACCTGTCAATTACCAATGCTCTTAAACATAAATTTAAAACTCAATATCTTCGTAAAATCTAAAGGGGCTGTCCACGAAAGGATAATTCGTGAACAGCCCCTAAAAATGATCATCTTTGCTTCTTGTGCCGGTCAATTATTAATTGCTAGTTGTCCAATACCTCAGCAATCTTTTCTTCTATTTGCTCATCTTCAACACTGCCGGCCATTTTTCCCTGATATTCTCCTTCATTAAAGAATAAGATTTGTGGTACACCTTTGAGAGAAAATTGCTGGAAGAGAGATTTTTGCTCTTCTACATCAACATAATAAAAACCAAACTTACCCTCATATTGATCTACCAGGTCTTCTAGGACGCCGACAACCTCCTGACAAACATGACAAGATTGGCGTGAGAAAATTACTAAACAAGCTTCACCTTTATTATAGATAATTTCCTCAAAGCTCTTTACATCCAGATGTTTTAAAGACACTTCTTTCACTCCTCTATTTTTTGAATATTAACTCCCACAATACGATAACCTATTGAAAGCACCTTTTAAACAAATAAGAAATAATAATCCTAATTATAATCGATTTTAAGGCAAAAATACAGTAGCCTAAGCTACAATTTCTTTTTTGCGAGGTTTAAATGCTTTTTGCCTCCACTTAGATCTCATTATTCAGTTGTGATCTCCAGTAATTTTTGCAGATCTTTAATCATAATCTTCTCGTACTTATAATCGAGAATACCAAGGGTTTTTAATCGATTTAAATTTTTTGTTACTGTAACCCGATGGGCTCCGATCATATTTGCAATCTGCTCATGAGTCAGATTAATGGTTATCTCTTCCTTTTGGGGATTATTTTTTATCTCATAACAACTGATACTGTAGAGTACTCTGGCTAAACTGTGTAAAACGTTACTGATGGACATATCTTGAATTTGATATGCCATCATTCTGGACATAATCGAGAGAGATTTGGCAATAAACAAAGTAATTTCAAAATCATCTTTCATTAATTCTAAAATTCTTTCCCGGGTAAAAAAATATAACTCACAATACTCTAAAGCAATCGCCTCATATATGCCGGGCTGGTGATGAAAAACAAATTGTTCGCCAAAGATGGTTCTTTCCGCTTTGATATTTATCGTTTTCACCATACCGTCTTTATTGAGTAAATTGCTTTTAACCTTGCCTTTATGAATAAAATAAAGACAAGCGGGATTATCGCTGACCGAGATAATATAATCCCCGGATTTGCGCAACATTTTTGTGCCCAAAGACAGATATTTATCCCATACCTGGGAATTCATTCCTTCGCTCTCCTGGGTAGTTTCCCCAAAATAAAGGGATTGGGTTATATATTCAATTAATGTATCTTTCATAATCATCACCACTTACATATTATTAGACTAGCTACAGTATCTATTATAATTTTTTTATTATTTTTGTCACTTGTCATTAATCCTATTTTTCGATTGTTTCTTTAGCCTTTTAGATCTCACAGTACTTTTAAGCCTTATTTTTGTAGAAATGTAATTCATATTACATTCTTATTTTGATTTACATAATATAATAATTATTATTAGGATAACCATATTATCGCAGAAATTATTTGAAAGGGAGCGTGACTTTTATGAGTAATTATTTGGAAGCAGAAAAACATCTAATTACATTACAATTCGAAGCTGAAGAAAAGTTTTTAGCTGAACTAAGATCAGGAAACTACACCTTAGAAAATCCTTTGGTGGTAGAAAACCCCTATATCATTAATCCCCTGGCAGCAGTCATTTGCTTTAATACCGATGAAGAAACGACAGTGGAAATCACGGTAAAAGGAAAAGCAGAACCAGGCGATTTAACCCATACTTTTGGGCCCGCCAAGGAGCATGTGCTACCCATTTACGGATTATATGACAACTACGAAAATACCGTTATTTTAAAAGACGGTAACGGGAAAACATCAGAAGTGAAAATCAGTATTCCCGAATTAAATGTAAACAAAGCCCATTATTGCAAAACAACAGCGGAGTATTTCGGGAAAGATATTATGACGATTTCTACGACCACACCTTTAATCGAATCGGCAAAAACAGTAGGTTTTGATTATGCCGGTGATTTAAGATGGTGTATTACCAATAAACAAAGTTGGGATATTAAGAAGATTTCCAACGGCAGACTATTGGTTACATCTTACAGAACAATACAAAAACCATACTATACCGTGGGCATTATGGAAATGGATTTTTGCGGCAAGATCTATAAAGAATACCGACTGCCCGGAGGCTATCACCATGATGTTATCGAGTTAGAGAACGGCAACTTCCTGGCTGCCTCTGATAATGACTTTAACGAATCGGTGGAAGACTTCGTGGTTGAGATTGACAGAAAGACCGGCGAAATCGTCAAATCATGGGACTTGTTAAAGATCTTACCCCGAGACGGCGGAAAAGCCGGCGACTGGAATCACCACGACTGGTTCCACAATAACTCTGTCTGGTATGACAAACCGACCAATTCCATTACCATGTCCGGCCGACATAAGGATGCGGTGATTAACTTTGATTATGATACCGGTGCGCTGAACTGGATCATCGGCGATCCGGAAGGCTGGGGCGAAGAATGGCAAAAATATTTCTTTAAAAACGTTACTAAAGGTGATTTTGACTGGCAATATGAACAGCATGCCGCGATGATTTTACCAAACGGGAATGTATTCATCTTTGACAACGGTACCTACCGCTCAAAAAATGAAGCTACCAGAGTGGACCCCGAAGATAACTTCTCCCGGGGAGTAATCTATCGCATTGATACGGATAAAATGGAAATCGAGCAAGTCTGGCAGTACGGTAAGGAAAGAGGTGCATCCTTCTATTCCCCCTATATTTGTAATGTAGATTATTATGGGGAAGGACATTATATGATTCACTCCGGCGGAATCGCCACTTACAGAGGGAAGCATACCGATGGTCTGGGTGCCATGCTCTTGAACAAATATAAAGATGAGCATATTCATTTAACTCTGGAGTCTATTACCGTTGAAGTGCAAAACGATGAAGTAAAATATGAGTTAAAAGTATTAGGCGGCAACTATTACCGGGCAAGAAGACTTACTTTCTATGACGAAACCACCAACTTTGCTTTAGGTAAAGGGGAAATGTTAGGTGGATTCGGCATCACCCCTGAGTTTGGCATGAAAATCAACTTTAAGGATGCAAATGCCGAGCTTCCGGAAAAACATGCCTTATCATTGGTCTTGGAAGAAGACCGACTGGCACTCAGGGCACGTTTTAAAGAAGGCTCCGATGTTTTTCTAGAACTTAAAGGTGCAGAAGGGTCCAAATTCTACTCTGTACCTACAACGGTCCATGATGTAACCGCTGCCTGTGTCTCCTTTGAAGAACAAAGCGATAATGATTTCCAATTCTATGTCAGCACAGAAGGATTAAGCGGGGAGTTTGACATCTATTTGAACATTGATAATCTAAGATATGATGTGAAAAAATCCGTAAAATTCTAATTTTCGTAGAATAAGCTTCACAAAACACCTCGGATTTTGTTGATCTCAATAGAATTCCGAGGTGTTTTTATGTCCCCATAAGTCTTTATAGGTCTAAAACCAACAAAAAACCTCCCGGGAAGGTTAATGATACCAATCCCAAGGAGGTTTTTTGCTTGATGATTATGATGTTATATTACCTAAAATCCCATTTTCATCTATTAGATACTACATCAGAGTGTTGGGCAGCCATATTGCAAGTTGCGGGAAAATGGTTAATATTACCACCAAAAAGATTATACACAATAAGAAGGGGAAAATACCCTTGAAAATTGTATGAATGGGCACGTCTTTAGCCACACCGCTAACGGCAAATGCATTGATGCCCACAGGAGGAGTAATCTGACCCATTTGCATGAGTAAGATTGTCACTACCCCAAACCAGATCACATCAAAGCCCAATGCAAGCACTGTAGGCAGTAATGCGGGCAGGGTTAACAAAATAATGGGAATAATATTCATCACGCAACCTAAAGCGATATAAAGGAGGCAAATGGCAAGAAAGACGACATAACGACCTACTTCCAAAGTAGCAACAAATTCCGCTAACTGGTGAGGCATTCTGGTAGCCGCCAGGAAATATCCTAAGATCGCGACACCGATTAAAATCGCCATCAGCATGCAGGTAACCCTCAGGGTGGACTGAAGAGCCGATATCAATACTTCTTTGTTAATGCTTCTTTTGGCCAGGGCAAAAAGGAAAGCACCAAAGGCACCTACGGCACCGCCCTCAGTCGGGCTGAACAATCCGGATAATATTCCACCGAGGATCAGAATGATTAAGAGCAGCATCCCGATCACACCTTTTAAAGCAACCAATTTTTCTTTCATGGTAGCGGGTTCTCCCGGAGGTCCCAGAGCCGGATTACGTTTACAGGCAATATAAATATAAGACATAAATAAAGTTGTTAACAGTATCCCCGGTATAATACCCGCCATAAACAGCTTGCCGATGGATTCTTCAGCAACGATAGCATAAAAGATAAATCCGGTACTGGGCGGGATTAAGATACCCAAAGTCCCGCCTGAGGCAATACAGCCTGTGGCCAAAGAAGGTGCATATTTCTTTTTCTTCATTTCAGGTAAAGATACTGTTCCCATGGTGACTGCGGTAGCAATACTGTCACCGCACACAGCCGCAAAACCGGCGCAGCCGGCGACCGCAGACATGGCCAAACCACCGGGTGCCTTGCCTAACCATTTATAGGCAGTATTAAAGAGATCCGTACTGATACCCGACCTAAAGGCCAGCTCACCCATGAGAACAAACATGGGGACGACCATCATCATATAGGAGGCTGTTGCTGCATAGGGAGCAATCCCCGCCATACCTAATGCTGCCGTAGGCCTACCGGTAATTGCGATCATGCCCACCAGACCGATAAAAGCCATCCCTGTTGCAATAGGCAATCTAAACATCAACAGAATAAACATCAGTAAAAATCCGAGACTACCCATGGCAAGGCCTGACAATTTTATCGAGAAAAAGTCCAGTACTGCCGGCAGACCCATGATAAAAGCGGCGCAAAGCACAGCAATTATAAGCCCTAGGTAATATCCGTTTTTAAGCACTTTGGACACGGCATTTAATAAGTCTAGCAGCAACACCGCGGCAAAAACCGTCATCCCTATGGCTGCTGCCGCAACAAAGAGCGCAACCGGGAGTCCCAAAGCGTTACTGAGCAGACTGCCTTTTATGCCTATTTGAATGTATAATTGCCAAGCTAAAATAGTATAAACGGAAACTCCGATGATATAATTAAACACGTCAATTAATTCCTGGGTTTTCTGAGAAAAACTACTGACCAAAATATCGATGTCAATATGGCCCTTATTCATTTGAGTATAGGCAATCGCTCCAAAAACAATGAGCACCATGGCAAACTCTGTAATCTCCAACATACCCAAAATGGATTTATCAAATAAAATACGGGACAGCACATCGGCAACAACGGGCAGAGCCATTAAGCCGACAACAATCACAGCGACCCAGTGGATTAATTTGCTAACGGCATAGATAGGTTTTGATAACAAGTAGATGGCTGTATCAAGACCTTTAATTATGATGTCCATATTTCCACTCCCATTTCCATTGAATTGGCTCTTCCATCAGCGGTTTCATGCCAATGGAAGAGCACATCCATCTAAGCTGATCCTTTATTGTGCAACAAAACCTCTGCCGGTTTCAGCATCATATTTTTTACCTAATTCGATAGCAGAATTCAGAATATCACGAGCATTGCTGAATCCCTCTTTTTCCCGGTCAGCAACCCACTTATCCCACATAGGAGTTACAGCATCGACCCATCTTTCTCTTTCATCGTCGGGAATAACATAGAAGGTGTGTCCTTCATCCATCATCCATTGAGCATCTGCAGCAGCACCTTCGTCTAAGGTTAAGCCGCATTTTCTAGCCATTTCCACTCCGGTGGTCTCGTCGATAATTTCTTTTGCATAATCAGGAAGTGCTGCATATTTATCTTTATTCATCACCGAGAAGAAGGGGGAGACGCACAAATCAATGATGGTGTGGTGTTTAGCAACGTCGGTGATTTTAAAGGAACGCACCGGGGCTAAAGGACATAAAACAGCATCGGCCATACCTCTTTCCAAGGACATATAGGTGTCCTGAGCACCGATTTCCATGGGATTTCCCCTAATAGCCTAATCATCTCCAAAACTTGAGGACTCCAGCCAATGATTCTCATACCTTTTAAATCCTCAAGAGTTTTAACCTCTTTGTTTACGCTGTGCAGATTATATGTGGCACTAACCCACATCCAAAGTAATTCTGCTTGATCGTACTCTGCCTTGATCTCCGGATACTGTTCTATAAGATCCATCATCACCAATGATCCGGATTCGGCACTTTTTGCGATTAAGGGAAGTTCGGTAACTGCCGTGAGATTGAAGAATCCAGGGGTGAAACCACAGTTTTGACTGCCGATATCAACAAATCCGTTCACAGTTGAATCAAAAACATCTCGCTCGGGAGTTAAAGTATTCGGGGCAAAATTGTGAATGGTCAATAACCCGCCGCTAATCTCGTTAACCTCTTTCTGCCAAACATTGAAGGCATTAACTGTCGTAGGATGAGCATCCACATATGCAGACACAAAGTTCAATTCCACCGGTTCCTGAGAATCTCCGGCTGCATCTCCATTGCTACCGGTTTCCGATTCTCCTTGCTGACCGCAACCGCCCACGAACAGAACTGCAAAGCATAAACATAGCAAAAGTAATAATGCCATAGATTTTTTCATTTTTAACCCTCCTCGTATAATATGTTTTGTCCCTCCTAAAATAGATAATTTCCAATTTTAAAAGAGAGATTTTGTTCCTTGAAAACTAATAAAATCGTACAAAGCCCGTTCATTTTACCCTTGATGGGGAGAGGTCCCCATGGTAGGCTATTCTGCCTACAGACACCTCCCCTAGGGGGTGGCTGCTTTGTCTGTTAACCATGGGGACAGAGGCTCCCCGTCAAGGGCGGGCGTCTTAAAAGGTAGAATTACATAAATTGGGGCTGGACTTTTCGTGATGTTCCCAGACAATGGTTTTAGGATCATTTGGGGAAATCCTTTCGCCTCCTGTAGCTTTGACTACTATTTAAGTCTGTTTCCTCAGTACTCGTTTGAACTTCTAACCCACAGGCTGTTCCCTCCGGCAACCCATGCTAGAAGTTAGCAGCTTCTAGGTAGCCTATGGACCGAAGTGTGTTCTAATATGCGAGGGTGATTGATCAACGAGAGCGCTGGGGGCATCCCGAAGAGTCCATTTCCCTCGATCCTAATATGAAAGGGGGTTGAACCCATTGAAACTTTTTGTTGGAATTGACGTTAGCTCCCAAGATTTAAAAGTGTGCATCATGGATTTAAATGGTGACACACTTAAATCCTTTGCCGTAAATAACAACCTAGATGGTGCTAGTTATCTACGGGATCAAATCATTAATTTAGCGGATTTGCATTCTAGCATAGAAATTCAAATCGGCATGGAAGCAACATCCGTTTATAGTTGGCATCCGTCCATGTTCTTAAATGAGGATGAAGCCTTAACTAAGCGACAAACTAAGGTATATACCATTAATCCTAAGTTAATTAAAAAGTTTAAAGAAGCTTATGTTGACTTAGATAAAAATGATTATATTGATGCTTGGATTATCGCTGACCGCTTGCGGTTTGGGAGGCTTCCGATGTCTATGGTTATGCAAGAACAATATATTGCTTTGCAACGCTTAACCAGAATGCGTTATCACCTAACACATAATTTAGTACGTGAAAAACAATATTTTTTACAGCACCTTTTTTTCAAATGCAGTGCCTTTACTACTGAAGTAGAAAGCTCTGTTTTTGGAAATGCCATAACTGAACTCTTAATGGAAAAGTATAGCATCAATGAAATCAGTTCTATGGATACTCAAGTTCTTGCCGATTATCTTAGAGAAAAAGGTAAAAACCGTTTCTCAGATCCGGAGCATGTTGCCAAGTGTATCCAAAAGGCTGCGAGATCTTCTTATCGCCTTTCAAAGTGTGTTGAAGATTCCATTGATATTCTTTTGGCTACTTCTATCGAAGCTATCCGTAGTATTAAAGCTCAGATAAAGCAACTTGATAAAGCTATTGAAAAAATAGTAGATGGCATTCCTAATACATTAAAAACCATTCCCGGTATTGGCCCCGTATTTTGCGCCGGTATCCTAGCTGAAATCGGCGATATTAATAGGTTTAAAGACCAAGCCGCTTTAGCTAAATATGCTGGCCTTACTTGGCGAAAACATCAATCCGGAAATTTTAATGCCGAAGAGACTAGATTGATACCTTCCGGTAATCGTTATTTAAGGTTTTATCTGATTGAGGCTACCAACTCAGTTAAAAACCATGAATTTGAATTTGGCCTTTTTTATCGGAAAAAGTATCACGAAGTCACTAAACATCAACATAAAAGAGCACTCGTCTTAACCGCAAGAAAATTTGTGCGTTTGGTTGATACGCTGCTACGTAACGACCAAATCTACACGCCTAGAAGGAAGGTGAATAAATGAGGTAAAAAACCTCTTTAATATCCTTTGGCAACTGTTCCAGTTTTTTACATAAAGGACTGGGTTTATTGAGTGTACTTTTTTTTAGTAAAATAGAGCATGTGAATTTCCAGTTTTAAAATTTAGGGGCTTGACATATTACCACAGGACTAAATTAGATTTAATAAATAAAGCCCAGACAAAACCCACCATTTGTAAAGCTTCAGAGACATCCCCTCCTCACTGACCATTTTACGAATAACTATTTTCTAATTCATTATATAACATTTTATAATTCATTGTATAATATATTTGTGAGAAGTTTTGTAACGTAAATTACAATTAAGAATTTATTATCATGACATTTTTCTATTATCATAACGATGTAATTATCAAAGGACCTGAGTCAAGTCCTAAAAAGTGTGTAATTTGAAATTTGGTAAATTAAGCCATATTAGTATTTAAATCTGCCTGTCATAGATTCTGAGCCAGAAGGGGTTTCCAGCCACCCGTAGGGCTTGGCATTGACATTAGGCCTTGTAAAAAATGCTATACTGACATATACGAAGGCAACCTTGTTGGTGCTTGTCATGAGTTCTTCGCCTTCGGGCTTACGAAAGAGCATTTTTTAAGCTAATGTCAATGCTGGCGGTATAAGCAAATTTCTCCTTCTATGCCACATCTGCATTCTTATCATTTTTATGATGTGGTTTCTCTTTCAAGGATTGAAAGTACTGATCCATTTCCAGATATTTTCGCCCAGATGACCACTTTTCATCATGTTCCATCAAGAGAGCACCTATGAGGCGAATGAGAGATGCTTCATTCGGAAAGATTCGAATGACCCGTTCTCTTCTTCGAATTTCCTGATTCAATCTTTCAATGCTATTGCTCGTTCTGAGGCGCTTGCGGTATTTGAGGGGAAGATTTAAAACACTGATGATGTCATCAAATCCTTCTTCAAGGATTTTCATAGCCTTTGAGGCTTTATCGTTATAGTCTTCAAACATGGTGGACAGTTGTTCTCTGGCTATTGTCTCATTTGCAGCATCGTACAGAAGGCGAAGTCTTTCCTTGATTTCCGGCTGTATACTCTTTGGACAATTATCCAGAATGTTTCTGGAAAAGTGTGTTTGACACCTTTGCCATGCAGCTCCCTGGAATTGCCTCTTAATCGCCTTCATAAGACCTTTATGAGCATCGGAAACGACAATGTCTACATTGGTTAGTCGTCTCTCCTTGAGACTTTGGAAAAATTATTCCAGCTTGTTTCCGATTCGGAATCTGCGCAGCAAAGCCGATGACTTCTCGATAGCCCTCATGATTTACGCCTATGGCAATGAGAAGACCCTTCGACCGAACTCTTTTATTTTCGCGAACCTTTACATAGATGGCATCGACGATGACAAAAGGATAGTGCTTTTCCAGTGGCCTATTTCTGAAGTCTTCAACAATTGGATCCAGGCTTTCGCATAGCTTTGAGACCGTCGATTTTGAGAAGCTTGTTCCACAAAGCTCTTCCGTAATGTTTTCAACCTTTCTAGTAGACACACCATTTATAACCATCTCCATCATGGCAAGTACGAGAGCCTGTTCACTTCTTTGATAACGATGAAATAGATCTGTAGAAAACTGGCCATTTCGAAGCCTTGGAATGAGTAACTCTAACGTACCCACCCTTGTTTTCATCTGCCGCATGCGATGCCCATTACGGTAGGCACACCGTTCCATCGGTTCTTTCATAAGGATCCGCACCGATTTGCTCGGTTAATTGAGCATCTAGTACCTGATTTAAAACTGCTTCCATCACTTTAGCCATTGCTCGATCTCGTCCTTCCGAGTGTAAATAGTCCTTTTAAAATTTCTGTATCTAAGGTAAAATTAAGTTGAGCCATTTTTATTCCTCCCGGTATTTTTAGTTGTGGTGACTTAATTATACCAAAGGATAGAAATTTGGCTCGTTCCTTTTACACCATTATACGGACTTTATCAAGGACCTGTGTTATTGTGCTTCGTTTATTATATTAGGCATAAATTTGCATTATAGGTAACTGCTCCCCATCCTCGTGGCATCTTGAAACTAAAATTGGAATCTGATAAGCTTAAATGAAAAGATGATCCTTGGTAAAATTCCCGGGAGTGAAATAATTGACTTGGCCAATGAAGTTTAAATATGGCCTTGATGATAGGCCCCTTTTTTCCAATTAATCGCTTATGGCCTTCAGTGGCTGGCCATTACGGTGCCTATTATTATTATCGTGGGCCAGGTTGTCACCGCCCTCAACGGAGGAGGTTTGGGAGAGCAAATTCTCTACTTACAGCGGCTCTTTTTTGTCGTCGGCATCTCCCAATTGGTGCAAATTCTCTTTGGACACCGGATGCCGTTAATCGTTGGCCCCGCTACAGTCCTAATCGTGGCCATTGGAGCCAGTCAGGGCTTTGGGCAAAGTGTCATTGACACCTCCTTAGTCCTGAGCGGTTTGTTCTTGGCCCTTTTAGCCATGAGCGGCTTGTTTGCCCGTTTAAGTGGACTCTTTACCCCGCGGGTTGTCGCCACAATTTTAGTATTAATTGCCTTTACCCTGACCCCGATGATTTTAAATCTTATCACCTCCTCTTTCGGCACAGTCGGTCCTTTTGAAAACCTGGTATTTTCTTTACTTTTTTTGTTGGTCTTATTTACGGTAAACAAACTCTTAGTGCCGGGATTTTGGAAATCTACTTTATTACTCTGGGCGATAATAGGGGGCAGTATCATTTATCTCTTGATATTGGGCGAGCACTTTTACCGGGGAGCAGAAGTCAAAATTTTAGCCGGATTTTTTTCCAGTATTTCTTTTCATTTTGCTCTTAATCCCGGGGTGTTATTGTCTTTTATCATTTGCTTCCTGGCTCTTGCCATAAATGACCTAGGTTCCATGCAGTCTGTAGACGCCATGCTACACACCGATCACATGAAAAACAGAGTCACCAGAGGAACCACATTAACCGGCTTGTTAAATGTAGGGGCAGGTTTATTCGGGGTAGTGGGTACCGTTAATTTCTCCTTAAGTCCCGGCGTGATCGCAACCACCGGGGTGGCCTCCCGGTTTACCCTTGTGCCTGCGGCCCTGGGCTTAGTGATATTTGCTTTCTTGCCGCAAGCAATTGCTTTTATGGGCAGTATTCCTCCTGTTATTATCGGTACGACCATGATCTATATTATGTGTTCTCAAATTGCCGCCGGACTGATGACGGCTTTTCACGCCTCAGAGGGCTTCTCTTTTAATGACGGCCTGGTAATGGGACTTTCTTTAATGTTAAGTATTCTCATCTCCTATTTATCCCCGGAGGTATTAAATACCTTTCCCTTATTTCTGCGGCCCATTTTAGGCAATGGCTTTGTGGTCGGAGTAATTTCCCTCTTAATTATGGAGCATGTTATTTTTCGTCAAAAGAAAATATCTAAAATCTAGACCCTAAAGAAAGATTACCCGAAAGGATATCGCTCATGGAAAAAAACTTTTTCACAACCCACAACACCTTACGAGAAATTTTTAATCATTTAAGCGACGCTGTTTATTTTATTGATCATCAAGGGATCATTTTGTTTATGAATAAAGCCGCAGAAAAGTTAGATGGGTATTCCATGAAAGAAGTAGAAGGTCATTCCGTTTCAGAGCTTTATGGCCTGGATACCTCCGAGAGCCCGCTCTTAACAGTGGCAGCAACCAGAAAACCCCTGTACGATCATACCTTCCGCTATTATGTAAATAATCGGGAGGTTTATCAAATAAGCAATGTCTTCCCAATAAAAATGACGGATGGAACTTGGGGTGCCTTTTCCATTCAAAAAGACGTAACCAAATTAAAAGAAACCATTGAAAAGAACATTGAATTGCAAAAGCAGCTCTTTGGCTATCGGGATGAGGTTCAGGAGAAAAGCGGCAAGAAAGGAAAACTCTATACCTTTGATGATATCATTGGAGAGCACCATATGCTTAAGGAATGCAAAAATCTGGCCTATAATGCTGCCCAAAGCGACTCTCCGATTTTTCTCTGCGGCTCGACAGGTACCGGAAAAGAGTTATTTGCCCAAAGCATTCATTCAGCAAGCAAGCGCAAAGATGCCACCTTTTTGGCCATTAACTGTGCCGCCATTCCTGAAACCTTGCTGGAAGGACTTCTCTTTGGCACAGTTAAAGGAGTTTACACCGGTGCCACTGAGCGCAAAGGTCTCTTTGAGCAAGCCAGCGGAGGAACTTTGTTTTTGGATGAAATCAATTCTATGCCCCTTTCCTCGCAAGGCAAATTATTGCGTGTCATAGAAGAAGGAAATGTAACCCCCTTAGGCAGTAACGAAAGAATAAAAATCGATACCAGAATCATCAGCAGTTGTAATACCTTTCCCCGGGAGGCCATTCAAAAGCAGCAAATCCGTGAGGATTTATTCTACCGCCTGGCAGTAATCAGTATTCTGATACCCTCCCTGGTAGAACGCAAAAGCGATATTTTTCTTTTAGCCCATCACTTTATTTCTCTATACAATACTAAGTATCAGAAAAAAATCCTGGCGCTGGAAGATGAAATTACCACCTTCTTCTTAGAGTACAACTGGCCCGGTAATGTGCGCCAGTTAAAAAATTGCATCGAGTGCGCCATGAATCTGGTTAATGACGATGAGATGACCATTAAAAGGAAACACCTGCCTTTCCATTTAAAAGAAGATGCCGCAGACATTGAGTCTTCGTCCCAGGACTTTTATCCTTTGGATTTTGATATTGAGAAGACCAATGTCCCCAAAAAAGAATTTTTAAATCAGAAGGTTTCTGAGCATAATCTTTTAGCAGCGATTCGGGAAAAGGAGAAGGAAACCATTATGAACATCTTGATAAAAAACAACGGCAATGTCAGTAAAAGCGCCCGGGAGCTAGGCCTCTCCCGACAAACCCTGGTTTACCGGATGAAAAAATATGGACTAAAATAGATACCTCCTTTTAAGGAAGGTATCTTTTTTTGTCCGCTTTTTAAATCTAGTGCAAAATTTTAATCATATTGCATCAATTTTGGCGATTTTTTTGTCTTTTACATCAATATTTTGTAACTATAAATTTTACTAACTTTCTAATTATCAGTCTTTAACTTCTATTATTGGCTATTTTGATCAAATATATTGAATTGATTAGCATAATTCATGACTAAAACAGTTATTGGCATAACTTTTGCATTATATTTAACTAAAAATCTGATTTTTCACCGTTATAAGTAATTTTCATCTTATTCCTGGTCGTCAGAATAATTAATCCCGGTGAACAAATTTAAAAGGAGCAGATATCATGATCCCAAAATTTGATGTTTTAACCACGGAAGAAGTTAACCAAATCCACGAAAAAACCATGCAGATCTTAGAAGAGGTAGGAGTGGAATTTACCTATGATCCGGCCATCGCCGTCTTTAAAGAACATGGCCAACGCATCGAGGGCCATCGGGTTTATTTCCAAAGAACCTTTGTTGAGGAGATGATCCGAAAAGCTCCGACCTCCTTCACGCTTCATGCCCGCAATCCGGAAAAAAACGTTCAATGCAACCATCAAGACATTATTTTCACCCCTTCTTACGGCCCGCCTTATATATACGAAGCCAACGGTAACCGACGATATTCTACAATGAATGACTATGATAATATTGTTAAATTAACGGGAGCCAGCACCAACATCCACGCACCGGGAGGTAATGTGTGCGAACCCACCGACGTTCCGGATGAAATCAAACATTTAAAAATGCTCTACAGCCATATTAAGAATGCCGACAAAAACTTTATGGGCAGCGCATATGGGGCAATAGGTGCCCAAGACTCCATCGAAATGGCGAGCATCCTTTTTGGCGGCCGTGATCAGCTAAAAAAGAACCCGGCACTAATCACCTTGATCAATTCTATCTCCCCTTTAAAGTATGACGACCGTATGCTGGCGGCTTTGATGACATATGCTGCTGCCGGTCAGGCTAACTTGATTTCGGCTCTTGTCATGTCCGGTTCCACCGGGCCTGCTACCATGGCCGGTACCATTACCCTGCAAAATGCGGAGGTTTTGGCCGGAATCGTCTTAACTCAATGCATTAACCCGGGAGCGCCGGTCATTTACGGTTCCTCATCCGCTGTTGCTGATATGAGAACGGTAAGTTTGTCTATCGGTAACCCGGAAACATCCCTCTATACCGCGGCCAGTGCCCAGATGGCTCGTTTTTATGGCGTCCCCAGCCGCGGAGGCGGAGGACTGAATGACAGCATCGCTGCAGATGCCCAGGCAGGTTACGAAGCCATGATGGTGCTTATGTCTGCTGCTCTTTCCGGCATTAACTATGTACTTCATGCCGCCGGTATCATGCATTATTACTCTGCCTTTTCCTATGAAAAATTCATCATTGATGATGAAATTGCCGGTATGGTTTTAAAATACCTCAAAGGCTTTGATTTTAGCGAGGAAATGTTTGTCAAAGACGATATCAAAGAAGTCGGTCCCGGCGGACATTACCTCTACCAGGCCAGCACCCTGAATAAACACCGCCAGGAGCTACGCATCCCTGTTCTAAGCAGCCGCGTCGGCTATGAAGCCTGGGATACCAAAGGTCGTAAGGACACCAATACCCGAGCCCAAGAAAGATGGCGGCAAATCCTAGCCACATACGAAGCCCCCGCCTTGGACGAAGCAATGGAGAAAGAACTTTGTACCTTCGTTGAAAAAAGAAGTCAGGAACTACTGAAATAACTATGCCCCTGTCTTAATGTCACCAAAAGAAGGCTATTGGCGCTTTGCCAATAGCCTTTTCTTTACAACGCATAAAACTTTTTGCTCTTATTTGCCTAGGACCAACTCCTGATAGGCTTTGTCGATGATAAGATCGATTTCGCGCTCCATTTCCTCGGGCAGATCAGTAACGGAGTCCTGGCTTAAAATATTATCAACAACTTCTCCCGCTCGCATCCTGATATCCTTCCTGCCGGTTGCTTCCCACTCACTGTATGAATGATCAAAACCAAGTTTAGGGATAAATACCTCTCCCTGCCTTAAATATCGAACTGTATGCTCCTGTTCCAGGAAAGTTCCTCCCTCTTGAATCACATTGGTGATAATATCCAGAGCTAAGGTGTCCCGATTTACTTGCACACCCTTTTTTGCCTTCCTGAGCATGGCGAAGAGTTCATTGTCGATCACTAATTGTTCCAAAGAAGCCACCATTAAGTTGGCCATACTGCCAAAACCGGAAATCAAATTTGCTCCCCCCATTACCGGCAGGAGACCGTTAATGGCTTTTTCATAACCGTTTTGATTATCAAAGGTGCAGGAAGTACAGGAAAGACCATAAACATCAATGAGAAAGCCTAAACGCCGCGCCAGCTGGGACGCCACGACATTACCGATACCCACTTCAGGCAGACCCCAAATGGATGAACCGTTTTTCATGTTCGGGTAGTTTTGCCGGGAACCATAAATCACCGGTGTTTGAGGATTAATGGTATGAGCAATGACGGCAAAAGCTAATATTTCCGCGTTCATTTGGCCGATACTGCCTGCAATGGTCATGGGACCGGATATTCCAACCACAGGAGCAGAGAGTGCCACAACAGGAATACCTGCTTTGATGATGATTTTCATGGTGTCGGTAATTTCTTGCGGAAAATACAAGGGGCTTTCCGGGGAAATACCTAATAAACCGATATATTGCTCCTTTTTAATGTTTTGTTGATCAGAGAACAGCTGGAACAATTCGGCAATATATTTCGCTTCTTGAGGCGAAGACACCCCAGGACCGTAGATCGGCTTTCTCGTATATTTTAACATATGTTCAAACTGTCTGATTTGGCTGATTTGACCCGGTACATCATCAGGATAGAATAAAGCACAAGGCATGTCTAATTGATCTAAGTGATCCATGAGTCGCAGGGCGTTGATAAAATCTGTCAGCAGGGCATTTCTTTTTTGTCCCGTTCGTCTATCAATAATCCCAGGTATGCCTCCTGTAGCATGTGTTACTGTATTCCCAGGTTTTAGGTGCACCTGCTTTCCATTCCGTCCGACAAACTCGATTTCTCGTGTTACCCCCGTTAAAACCTTCTCCATAATGGGGGCGGGGATTTTTACCCGGTCCCCTGTAATTTCTCCCCCAAGCTCATAGAGAGATGCTCTAATCTCGCTATCCTCAACCCTAACGCCCAATTTTTCCAAAATGTAAAGACTGGCCTCATGTATAGCTTCAATTTCATTGTTTGTCAAATATTGGAACGCATCCGCAAAGCTCATTACTGCTAACCTCCTCTTTGGATAAAAACGGCAAAGATATGAATTAATAAGCTTTAAGGCTCTATCTCATATCTTTGCCGATAAGGCTTAAATATTATTTTTTATCGTGCTAAATTAATTGCTCCAGGCATAATCATAAAATCTGTCATATTCCACATTACCGTCTTCAATGGTCAGAGCCTTAGAATATGCACGACTGCCATTGGGATAATATAAGGGAATCTGAGGTACGTCTTCAGTGTAGATTTTAACGACATCACCATAGAGTTGTTTTCTTGCTTCCTTATCTGTTTCGCCGGCAGCTTGTTTTAAAAGATCATCCACTTGCGGATTGGAATACCAGCTCCAGTTCCCGGGGGAACCGATACTTTCGGTAGCAAGACTGCCAAACATAATTTCGTCAATATCCTTGGTGCCGGCAGCCCAGCGGCAAATACCGATCTCATAATCACCCTTGGCTAAAGCTTCATCAATAAAGGCACCTCGTTCCATCTGCTGCACTTCTGCATTAAGACCGATCTTGGTCATGGCATCCTGCAGGATTGTCGCCAGCTTGGGATATGGATCTGTGGCATAAGTTTTGATCGTAATCTTACTGCCTTCCATTCCTGCTTCTTTTACCAGCTGTTGGGCTTTTTCCAGATCTACCGGATACCATGTTGATTTAAGCTCCGGATCTCCCGCCGTATAACCTTGACGATTACCGGGATAATCAGCTACAGCTCCCTGTCCTTCCGCACCTACAATCAGCATCTGTTCCCGATCAACCGCATATGCAATAGCCTGACGCATCTTTAAATCGGCAAAGGGGCCCTTTTCCGTGTTCATGATGATTTCAAAAAAGATCGTTGAGGGATAGGATACCACATTTAACTTTTCTTCTTTAGAAACAGCGTCGTAGGAAATGCCCGGGATATCATTAAAATAAGCATGAATTTCTCCGGTTTGCAGCCCAATAACAGCCGCATTGGTATCGGTGATGGTCTTGAGTCTTACTTTTTTTACATTGGGTTCGCCTTTAAAATAATCTGGGTTAGCTTCAAAGACGCAATAATCACCGGGTTTCCACTCCTTTAAAATATAAGGACCGGTCCCAATTGCCGTATCGGCCGTTAAACCGTACTGATCGCCTAATTCATTAACAGTTTCTTCAGATAACATTGCGGAATAATAGGGATTTGCCAAATACTCCAAGAAACCGACATTAGGCATTTTCATATTCAGCTTAATGGTATAGTCATCAACAATTTCACAATTATCAACCGAAACATAACACCATGAGGTATAGGCAGAGGCCATCGCCTGATCAATGGAATATTTGGCATCTGCTGCCGTAAACTCTTTTCCGTTGGAGAATTTCACACCCTGGTGCAGATAAAAAGTATACGTTTTTCCATCATCGGAGATTTCAAATCTTTCAGCCAAAGAAGGTACCGTTTGCCCACTGCTGTCCTTGACAACCAGTGTGTCATAAATTTGGCTCATACTGATACTTTCAAAACCGTTGGTGGTATTATAGAAGTCAAAACTATCCGTGATTTTCGGGATACCTACCACCATCTCCGTATCCGCACTACCTCCCGCTCCGGCAGGATCATCGGCTCCTCCGCTATCCTGACCGCCACAACCTGATAGTAACAGAGCAATCATCAAAGCAGCCAAAAACAATAAGGATTTTCTTTTCATGTTTTTATCTCCTTTCTTTTATCTAACAGCTGACACGCTGTTATGATCATTGATAAAGACGGCATGCGACAAAATGTCCATTACCCTGATCCTCCAGGGGAATATCCTGCCCCAGACATTTATCCATTCGATAATCACATCTGGCTGCAAAACGACATCCCGGTTTGGGATTAATGGGATCTGAGACCTCCCCTCTGATAATGTTTTTTGTTAAATTACTGCCTAATTTGGGTACAGGTATCGCCGAAAGCAGCGCTTTGGTATACGGGTGCATCGGGTTTTGGAAAAGCTCCCGTGAATCGGCCATCTCGACACATTGTCCCAGGTACATCACGGCAATGTCATTGGAAATATGCTTGACTACAGAAAGGTCATGAGTAATAAACATATAGGTAAGATCCATTTTTTCCTGTAGATCCATGAGCAGGTTTAATATTTGTGCTTGGATTGATACATCCAGGGCAGATACCGGTTCATCACAAACGATAAATTTTGGGCTCAGGGCAAGAGCTCGAGCAACACCAACCCGTTGGCGACGTCCCCCATCCATTTCATGGGGATAAGAATTGACAAAACGTTCTGCGAGTCCTACCGTTTCCATCAAACTGAGGATTTTGTCAGCCATTTCATCTTTGCGCCGATAAACACGATTCATGATCAAAGGCTCGGCGATCAGTTCAAATACAGACATCCGAGGATTCAAGCTGGAATAAGGATCCTGAAAAATGATCTGCATTTCTCTGCGCACATTTTTCATCTCACGACGGTTAAATTTTAAAATATCCTGGCCTTCAAAATATACTTCTCCCGATGTTGCCTCCAAAAGCCGTAAGACAACTCTGCCTAAAGTAGATTTGCCGCAGCCGGACTCACCGACCACGCCTAAGGTCCGTCCCTTTTGAATCTCAATGTTTACCCCATCCACCGCATGAAGGAATCCGTCATTGACGCGAAAGTATTTTTTTAGGTTTACCGTTTTTATTAATGGGTTCAAGTCGATCTCTCCTCTGTAAAAAGGTGGCATGCTATGGAATGGCTTCCCGCAACATAAGGCACCGGCTGTTTCTTCGTACATATTTCCATACAAAATTTGCATCTAGGGTGAAATTTACACCCTCCGGGCAGATTGGTTGGATCGGGCATCAAACCTTCAATGGGACTCAGCCTGGGGATTTCTTCTTCCAGATTCGGTATGGCACCAAAGAGCCCTGTAGTATAAGGGTGATGTTTCTCAGCTTCAAAAATATCCCTGACTGTGCCCTGTTCAATAATCTCTCCCGCATACATAATTGCTACCTTATCGCAGGTTTGAGCTACCACCCCCAAATCGTGGGTAATCATGATCATCGAAGTATTAAACTTTTCTTTGAGCTCCGCCATTAAGACCAGCACTTGCGCTTGGATTGTCACATCAAGAGCCGTGGTAGGCTCATCTGCAATCAACAGCTCCGGATTACAAGCCAGAGCGATGGCAATAACGACACGTTGTTTCATACCACCGGAAAATTGATGGGGATATTCATGCTTGCGGTTGGGTTGAATACCTACCAGCGTAAGTAATTCATCCACCCGCTGATTTAATTCGGCGCGGCTTTTTTTCTCCAGATTGTGGATTTCTAATGACTCCATAATCTGCTCCCCCACGGTCATGATGGGATTAAGAGAGGTCATCGGGTCCTGAAAAATCATTGAGATTTCCGCTCCCCTAATCTTCCTTAAGGCGTTTTTCGATTTACCGACCAAGTTTTCCCCCTTAAAAACGATCTCACCGGCGGTAATCTCACCTGTTCTTTCGGGTAAAAGCTGCATAATGGCCAAAGCAGTAGTGGTCTTTCCGGCACCGGTTTCTCCCACTAAGCCGATGGTTTCCTTTTTTCCGATAGCAAAACTAATATTGTTCACAGCATGAACAACCATTTCATCAGACTTGTAAACAACACTGAGGTTTTTTATGTCTAACAATTTTTCCTCCATCAATATCACCTCAATCTTTCAGTCTGGGATCCAAAGCATCCCGAAGTCCATCGCCCATGAGATTAAGGGACAGAGCCGTTAAAGCGATGGCAAATCCAGGAAACAACACCATGTGCGGTGCAGAAATCATAAACTCCTTACCCTCGGAGAGCATGGAACCCCATTCCGGAGTAGGAGGCTGAATCCCCATACCTAGAAAACTCATAGACGCGGCCCAGATGATCATCGTTCCCACGGACATGGTGGCCTGAACAATAATGGGGCCAATGGCGTTAGGTAAAACATGCTTTAAAATAATAAATCGATCCGGTGTCCCCACTGATTTTCCCGCTTCAATATAATCCTGACCGACAACCGTTAAAATTGCCGAACGAATCACTCGGGTATAAGAGGGAACCATCGATATCATCAGTGCAATGAGTACATTGACTAGACCCGGCCCCAAAGCAGCAACAATGGCCAAAGCCAAAAGCATAAAAGGAATACACATGATGGTATCCACAAACCTCATAATGATACTGTCAATCCTGCCCCCATAATAGCCGGCGCAAGCCCCGAGAATCCCGCCGATGGTAACGCCCACCAAAACAGCTCCGATACCCATAACCAGAGAATTTCTTGTCCCATGGATAATCCGGGCAAAGATATCTCTGCCGTAAGTATCTGTACCAAACCAGTGTTCTGAAGACGGTGGCAGCAATCGATTCGCAATATCATGTTCTAAGGCCACCTGATGAGGCACAATCACATCGGCAAAAATGGTCGCAAAGACGATCACGGTAAATATGGCCAATCCCACCATAGATATTTTGTTCCTTTTCATACGCTTCCAAATTTCTTTTGCTTGGCTTTTTTTCTTATATTTCTTCTTAATGTTTGTGTTTGTAATTTCAGTCATACTATTCATGATTTATTACCTCTCATCAGTCTAGCCTCTTTGGTAGCGGGCTCTTATTCTGGGATCGATATAAGCATAAAGAATGTCCACCAAAAGCATCACCATCATAAAGAAGAATGCCAAGAACACGGCACATCCTGTTACCTGAGGAATATCCTTCATGCGGATGGCTTCAATAATTAACATCCCTACGCCGTTAATGGAGAAAACGGTTTCAATCGTCACAACCCCTCCCAGCAGGCCGCCAAATTCCAATCCCGATACGGTAATCACCGGCAGCAAGGCATTTTTTAATGCATGGTGGAAAGTTACCTTGCGCTCCGATTGTCCTTTTGCTCTGGCTGTACGGATGTAGTCCTGGCGCACCGTCTCCAGCATGGTGGTACGGGTAAGTCTCAAAAGAGACGCCGCTACAGGAATCGCCAATGTAATTGAGGGCAGGATATAATGGAGCCATGTATCACTGCCATTCGATGGCAGCCAGCCTAGTTTCAAGGCAAAGAGCAGAATCGCCATCAATCCAAACCAAAATCCCGGTATTGATGCCATGAGCATCGCCGCTGCTGTACCCATAATATCAAAAATACTGTATTGTTTCACAGCCGCCAAAATGCCCAGAGGCACACCGACCAAAACAGCTAAAATAATGGCAAAGGCAGCCAGCTTAATGGTTGTAGGCAGACGGGAAATTATTTCTTCAAACACAGGCCGTCCGGTACGATATGAGTCCCCCATATCTCCCTGAAAAAGGCCGACGACATAATCCACATATCTGATCAGAAAAGGTTGATCCATGCCTAACTCATGATTCAGCTGGGCGATAGCCTCCGGGGAAGCTTTTTGTCCTAGTATGGTCGTTGCAGGATCACCGGGTGTCATATTCATAATGCCGAAAACTATAAAAATTATAGCAAGCAATGTGGGAAATACGATGAAGTATTCTTTTGATGATGTATTTCCGCATTCTGCAACCCCCTCACATCTATTTTGCTATGGTAAGCATCCGATTGCATTGTAATTATTTGCTAAATATTTACCCATCGGTGCTTTCATTGTCATAAACTTATTTCAGAACCATGCTTTGATAATCTTTGGGATAATGATTCAGCACCCTGACCCCATCTTCAGTTACCAGCACATCATCTTCAATACGCACTCCCCCGAGATGGGGAAGATATATTCCCGGTTCTACGGTAAAGACCATCCCTTTTTCAATCATATCATCATTTTTCATATGAATATAGGGAGCTTCATGAATGTCCAATCCAATACCGTGGCCCAGTCGATGGAGAAAGTATGCACCATAACCGGCCTTTTCGATCACATTACGCGCCGCAAGATCAATTTCTTTGGCCACAACCCCCGGTCGAATCAGATTGATCGCTGCGGTCTGAGCTTCTAGAACGATATGATAAATCTCCTTTAATTGAGGATCCGGTTCCCCCAGGAAGAAAGTTCTGCAATAATCCGACCAGTATCTTTCATAATAAACACCGTAATCAATGGCAAGAGCATCACCTTTTTGCAAAACATAATCACCGGCATATCCATGAGGATTAGCTGTTCCCACGCCACCGAGGACCTGGATTACAAACTGATCCGTATTAACACCCTTTATGTGGGACATAGCCTGGAGTAAGGCAAACTGAATTTCCTTTTCCGATCTACCCACTTGAAACAAATCTTTAATCTCACCTAAGGTTTGATCGCCATACTGCACTGCGCGACTAATTAATTCAATTTCTTCCGGTTCTTTAAAAAGACGCTGTTTTTGAATAAATTTACTGATATTAGTTACTTTTATATCCGTTAATTTTTGGCGAATTTCTTCTCCTAGGTTCATGGGGAAATAGTCCATTTCTACCCCCAAGATTTTACTGCCGGCTACTAGTCCCTGAATTTTAAGTAAGGGATCCTCATCATCTCGATAAACTAACTCTGTAAGACCCTGAGCCGCGGCTTTATTCTTATCTACGCCGGGCAGAATCATCGCACATGAATTATCGGTGCCATCCAGCAAAAGAGCCACAAATCGTTCGTAAGGAGTGATCATAATCCCGGTATAATAATAAATATTATTTGGTTTTCCGATCATTACCCTTTCAATACCCTGGCCACTAAGTATCTTTAACAACCGGCTTCTTCTTTGTGCATATATAGCCTGCATCCTTTTTGCCTCCCCTTTGTTTAGTAAATACAATGAAGTTATGGATAGATTTGCCAAACCCCTTGCTTCGACGAAAATTTCTAAAAATGTTAGCTAAATTGCTGTTTAGTTAAAATTTTTCGCAAAACTTTTAACATTATCAAATTTATAGCAAACAATATTCTATATTAGTCAACTAATTTCCTGCCTTTTTTTAAAAATTTATTAAATTTTCTTTATTCAGACTACATTAAATTTTAATCATATAAGGATTTTTTCAGAAATTTACTCAAAAATCCGCGGAGTGACAACTAAAATCACCTTGACTAATTTATTGGTAAAGTTCCCCCAATTATGAGGTAGATGAGAGGGCAGATGTAAACCGTCTCCGGGATAGAGTTCATACTCTTTGCCCTCGACAAAATATGTTAATATGCCTTCGACCACGTAACAAAACTCTTCACCATGATGGGAAATTAAATTAAGATCAGCTCGCTCCTGGCCCGGAAGGAGGATCACAAACATAGGATCCATCACCCGGCTTTCAAACTTTTCGGCCATGCTGAAATAGATATTTTTGGAAGCAATAGCCGATACGGCTTCCAATTCATAACTGCGAAAAATCATCCTTTCCTGCTGAGGCACGGTAAAAAAATACGCCAAATCCACACCTAATACTTCGGCAATAGATTGCAAAGATGCAATGGCAATTGAAGCAAGTCCTCTTTCAACCAACGACAAAAAGCTAATTGATAAATTGGTTTTTTCACTTAAATCTTTTAAGGTCATTCCCTTAGATGTTCTTACCTCTTTGATCTTTTGACCTACTTCTTTATTCATGTCGGCCCCCTATGAAATCTTAGTCATTATAGATATTTAGCTCTTAACCATTAAATCATTTATAAACATGTAAAATATCGCAAAAATTATTTTGCATTACTGGCGAAATTTTTCATTTAAATTTTCAACTAAGGTTTTTTCTGACAAGTTTGAACAAAGAAATTGCCGGTATCCGTGGATTTTCTGTGATCTTATCCTATTATGACCTTTGGCATTAAAATTGCATTTAATATTAATAAGTATAGTTGGGATTTTCAACTATGTAAACTAACAAATTAATCTATTTCCCTTTACCAGCCCCAAGAATTTTTTATATAGCAACCGGCCGTAAGAACCCACTTACCAACAAAATTTTCACAAAATGCGAGGAGGTATACAATGCAAGAAGATTTACAAAAGATTCATCAAGCGTCAATGTTCTTATTAGAAAAATGCGGTATCAAGATTCTGCACGAGGAAATACGAGAAATAATCAAGAAAAAGGGTATCAAGGTCGTGGATGAGATTGTTTATTTTACCGAAGACCAGCTTATGTCTTGGGTAAAAAAGTCCCCCGCAAGCTTTGAGTTGTTTGCCAGAAATCCCCAATATAATATTACTCTAGGGGGAGATAGGGTAGAATTTGCCCCAGGGTACGGTGCCCCTTCCATCATCGAATCTAACGGCCGGGTAAGATCGGCTCTAATGCAGGATTATGTAAACTTTGTTAAGTTATTTCATCAAAGCCCCCATCATAATATCAATGGCGGTGTCTTGGTACAGCCCACTGATTTGATCCAAAATCAATCCCGTCCGATTATGGCATATTTAACCCTGGCTAACTCCGATAAGTGTTTAATGGCAGGTACCGGGGAAAAAGCCGAAGTCAATGCCATACTCGAGATGATGGCCTTGGCTTTCGGTGGTAAAGATGAAATTATAAAAAAACCGCGGGTCATGACCATTATTAATATGAACAGTCCCTTAATCATTGATACAAATATGCTGGAAAATATGAAACAGTATATCGAATACGGACAACCGGTAATCATTGCCTCATGTGCCATGGCCGGGTCCACCGGGCCGGTTACCCTGGCCGGAACATTAGCACTTAGTAATGCCGAGATTCTTTCCGGCATTGCCATTGCTCAAATAATCAGAGAAGGCACCCCGGTGGTATACGGCAATCAAACAACCACTGCCGATATGAGAACTGCCGGCATTGCCGTTGGTTCTCCTGAAGGTGCCTTGTGCTATGCCGCCAGTGCTCGTCTGGCCAAAGAGTACAATCTGCCCTGCCGTGGGGGAGGGGCCATTACTGATGCCAAAAATGTCAGTGTGCAAAGCGGCTATGAAAGCATGATGACTTTAATGGCCACGGCTCAGGAAAAAACCAATTTAATTATTCATAGTGCCGGAATCTTAGATAGCTACAATGCCATGTCATACGAGCAATTTGCCGTCGACGTGGAGATCATCGGTATGGTAAAAAAATACCTCCATGGTATCAAGGTCAGCGATGAAACCTTGGCTCTTAACGCGATCGAGGAAATCGGAATCGGCGGTCACTTCCTTGCCCATCCCCATACCATGGAATATTGCCGCCAAGAACCCTTTTTACCCGACATCAGTCTCCGAGGAATTATCACAGCAGATCCTGGAGAAATTTTATCTCACAAAATTCATAACAAAGTAGAAAAAATGCTTGAAGCATTTGAACAACCCTCTCTCCCCAAGGAATTGGATCAGGCATTGGTAAACTTTCTCATTGAGCACAACTATGACCCACGTCCATATATAAAATAATCCAACCTTGTTACGGTGTTATTTTTTGCTGAAGAGAGCTGTTGAAATAGCTTGTTAAAACGCAACTGCCGTTGCTTAAAGTAAAACACAAAATAAAAAGATGATAAATACCAAAACGGTCTCATGTAGATAAAGAGAAAATTATAAATAGGGGGGCCGTCTCATGGGCTTCAAAAGAATCTTTCATACGGTAGAAACCCATTCCGGAGAACCAATGCGTGTTATTACAGGAGGTGTTCCCAATATCCCGGGCAACACTGTCTATGAACAAATGCAGTGGTTAAGAGAAAATGATGATCAAATAAGAATGTTAATGCTTAGAGAGCCAAGAGGTTATCCACCATTATGTTGCAATCTGATTGTACCTCCCAAGCACCCTGATGCAGCAGCCGGATACATCATTATGGAACAGACCGAATATCCCTTAATGTCTGGTGGCAATACCATTTCTGTAGCCACAGTTTTGTTAGAAACGGGCATGATTCCCATGAAGGAACCGGTAACAGAATTTCAATTAGAGGCTCCGGCCGGCTTGATTGGTATTAAGGCAGAATGTCATAACGGTAAAGTAACCAGCGTAACATTTAAAAATGTACCGGCTTTTGCCGCATATACGGATACAGTGATTGACGTACCTGAACTGGGGAAAGTTACTGTGGACGTGGCATGGGGCGGTATGTTTTATGTAATTGCCGATGTAAGGCAATTTGATTGGCTTAAACTTGTTCCTGAGCAAGGTGGTGAAATTACCCGAGTATCTTCTTTGATTTCAAGAGCTGCCCAAGACCAATTACCGGTCGCTCATCCTGATTATCCGGGGGTTGGTATTACAATTTCCCAATTATCCGGACCTACTGATAATCCGAAAGCCGATTGGAAAAACGCGGTTACCGTAGCGAGCGGTACCGTTGATTTCAATAATCCAGCGACCTGGAAAGGGGCCCTGGATAGATGTCCGTGCGGTACCGGCACCTGTGCCAAAATGGCAGCTTTGTACGCCAAGGGTCAGCTGGGTCTTAATGAAGCCTTCATACACGAAGGTTTGTTAGGTACAGTTTATATCGGACACCTGGTGGAAGAAGTTCAGATAGGTGACTTCAAGGGGGTTATCCCTACAATTGGAGGACAATCATGGATCTATGGATATAATACCTATGTTTTGGATCCCACCGACCCCTTTGTCAATGGTTATACCATCGGCGATATTTGGTCGTAGGCAATCCTGCAGCCATTTATTTAATAAGTAGCTAAATAAAGGAGGATAATCTTATGTATCAGAACAGGGATATGGGAATCAACTATATCAAAGCACGTAAAAACCATTCTTGTTACGGCATGGGGATCGGCATTATTATTCTGGATGATGTTTACCCAGGATTCCCAGGAGATGTAAGAAATGCTAGTGCGTGGGGTTTTCCGGTTCAGTATGAAATCTGTGAAGGGATCGATATTAAAACCTTATTATGGGCAGAAGATAAGACTCCCTGTCTAGAGCCTATTTTAAAGGCTGCCAAGAAACTGGAAAAAATGGGCTGCCGAGCTATTGCAGCCGAGTGCGGCTATTTTGCTTATTTTCAAAAAGCAGTAGCCGGTGAAGTAGATATTCCGGTCTTTATGTCAAGCTTGCTTCAGGTACCTTTTATCCAGCAAATAATTGGTCCGAAAAAAGATGTAGGCATTTTCTGTTATCAAAAAAGATTCTTAACTGAAACACACCTTCAAAATGTCGGGATTGTTCCGGGAAGCAATTATGTGATTGCCGGAGCAGGCGACGAATACAATGTCACTGAATTCAATAATTTGTGGAGCTGGGAAGAGCGGCCCTCATGTCCCGAATCATATTATGACAAATCGGAAAAGCAAATCGTCGATGCTTGTATTGATTTCGTAGAAAAGAATCCCCGGATTGGGGCGATTATGCTGGAATGCACCGGCATGCAGCCATTTGGCCGTGCGATTCAACGGGCACTCGATCTTCCGGTTTTCAGTTGGGGTACAATACTTGATTATGCTTACTCTGTAGTTAATCACAGAGATTATTACGGTCACGTGTAAACTTTTAATAACAAAAAACAGCCCTTTATTTTATAAGGGGCTGTTTTTTTGTTACTTCTTTTAACAAATCCTGTTCCTTGGGATAAGCCTGAAAAATATGCCCAACACTTTTTTATGAACTGATTGTGGTAACATTCTCTGTAGTCATCTTCTCTTCGGGAGAATAACTTTCACCGGGTATAACTTCATACATATTCTTATACCCGCCTACCTTATCATATTCTTGAAGATTAGAGACGGCTTTGATATAGGCAACGACCATCGCCAGTTGCAAAACTAATATTGGCAATCCACACACAATTACCGAAGTCTGTAAAGCCGAGGTACCACCGCTGATGAGCAATGCTAAAGATAATAACCCCATAGCAAATCCCCAGAAAATCTTTAGAGGCGCCGGCGGCTCTTTTCCTTCAGATTCCAGCCCAAACCCTTTAGTGGTCATAGCAGCAATAGTTGACGTCATCGAATCTGCCAATGTAACAAAGGAAATCGCTACAGCAAGTGCGCCTAAAACTATGGTCAAACCGGATAAGGGAAACTGCTGGAACAGTGCATATAAAGACACTTCAATGCCAAATTCATTAATAAGTTGTCCAATATTTGTCCCTTGGAAATGATCCATGTATATAGCCGCTCCACCCATAATTGAAAACCAGACAATACCAAAAGCCGCAGGTGCAATAAGATTTACTGTGACAAATTCCCGAATGGTACGTCCATAAGCACAACGTACCAGGAATAATCCTACAATAGGAGCAAAGGACAGCCACCAGGCCCAATAAAAAATACTCCACGAACCTGTCCAGCCACTTTTTTCGATTGGATCCAGGAACAAAGTCATCTCCGGAAGATGATAAATATAGTTCCCAATCGATGTAAACATATTTTCTAAAATAAATATTGTCGGCCCTAAAATTAGCACAAAAGCCATCAGAGCAGAATACAAGTAGACATTGGTAGAGCTTAAAAATTTAATTCCTCTATGCAGACCGGTATAGCTGGAGATAGTATAACTAGCGGTTAAGACCAGAATAATTCCCAACCAAAGCATTGGTCCGGGCTCTATTCCCCATAGGAATTTGAATCCCCCGCCTATTTGCAAGGTGCCAAAACCGAGCGAGGTACCAACACCACCGACAATAGCGAAGATAGATAAACAGTCCACAAAATATCCCCAGCCACCATTAATTTTATCTCCCAGCAAGGGATACAAAGCAGAACTTACGGCAAATTTCTTTTTGACATTATAGTAGAAAAATGCACAGCATACCGCAACGCTTACATATATTCCGTAAGTATGAAGCGTCCAATGGAAGTAAGTAAATCTTAGGGCGTTGTCTGCAGCTCCTACGGACTCAGGTTCAACCCCTAAAAAAGGGGGAGGAGTCATGTAATGTGACATCGGTTCAGCAACTCCATAAAACACAATCCCTACGGCAATTCCAGCACAAATGGAAATGGCCCACCAGTTAAATTTACTCATTTCCGGCTTAGCATCAGGCCCGCCAAGTTTAATTTTTCCATACCTGCTGTAACCTGCCCAAAGACAAAAGACAAGCAGGGCGGTAGCACCAAAGGCATAAAACCAGCTAAAATATTTCAGTGTCCAGCTTAAGGCAAAAGAAGCAGCGTTTCCAAAACCCTCAGCGTTAAATAAGCCAATGAGAACTGCAATCACCGCAAGAATCGCAGGCGGATAAAAAACCGGTTTGTTAATCATTGTTAATAAGCTCTTGTTTTCTTTTTGATCTCCCATTGAAATCCTCCTATCATTTTCTCTTAAGAGTGCTATACATATATAGAACTAGCGTGTAAGGTAAAATTAGGGGGACAGAACAACCAAATATTAACTAATCCTAATATAGGAGCAGATGAATCTGCTCCTATATTAGGTTTTGCCATAACAACTAACAACCAATCTTACAGGGGAAGCTTTCTGCCAATACCTTTTTCAATGGCACGGTTAAATATTTCTCTTGCTACAACTACATCACATACAGATATTCCAATATTGCTGCACACAATTATTTCATCTTTGTTCTCTCTTCCTTTAGCAACTCCCGCTAGGACTTCGCCGGTTTGACAGTAAATCTCTGGCAGACCATCGGGGAAATAACCCATTTTGGCAAACAATTCATGCTCTTCAGTGCTGTCCACAATATATTTGTCGGCTCTTTTGGGGATTTCCGGATCCCAGAAAGTATTTAAATCACAGGGAAGGATGGTTTGTCCTTTAGAGATCCACTCGTTTTTAACCACACTAAGAGTCTCTTGGATAATAATTGTCGCGGAAGACATTACCTCACAGCTTTTTGCTATTTCTTCCGGGGTGCTCTTAACTATCGGAACATCGATCTTTGGTTGACAAACCCGAATCAGATTATCCATAGCTTCTTCACTGATATCGTTGATGTAAATCTTCTTTAATTTTTTCAAGGCATGAGTAACAAAATTCACGTGTTCAATGCCCTGTACACCGGCACCAAACATCCCAAATGTTTCCGCATCAGGATGAAGCTTAGCTGCCGCCAGCACCGTAACCGCAGGAGTTCTCATGGCCGTAATCCAGGCAGAATCCATAATTGCAAAAGGGACACCGGAAGAGATATCATTCAGGATCAAAAGACCGGTAGTTTGAGGCAAATTAAACCTTTGCGGATTATAAGGATAACATTCAATCCACTTCATCCCACATGCGTTTTGTGATGGAACAAAGGCAGGCATAGCGTGAAAGAATACTTCCGGTAAAGGATGAATCCCAATTTTAGCCGGCATTTCATATTCATTTTTACCATGGGCAATTAGAGCCTTCTCCGCTAGTTGCAAAATGTCTTCAATGGTTAGTCCCATATCTATTACTTCTTTTTGTGTCAGGTAGAGGATTTCTTTTCCCAGATCAATCCTTTCTGTTAAAAAATTATGATCTGTCAAATCTATTTCCGGAATATTCTTAAACATGATTTCTCCCCCTTAAATTTTTGATTAATACACTCAGATGATAAAGCTGATACTTATCTTATTAAGCCAGGTTTTTTAAGATAGCTTGTAATTTATCCTGAATCTTTTGATCCAACGGCTCCGGTTGATGGTTTTCGATAATGTCCAAAAGCTTTTCTTGGGCCAAACTCGTCATGGAAGGTTTTCCTGCTGCAACCCAATCGTTATAACGCGTTCTCTTGATTAATTTTGGGAAAAACCATTCTTTCTTAAAATTATGGAAGGTATGCTCTGAAGCCATAAAGGTTCCTCCAGGACCTACCTGGGCGATCTCGTCCAAGGCCAGGGAATTTTCATCTACTTCAATCCCCCGTACCAAGCGCTTCGTTTGAGCGATTATTTCATCTGCTAACACCAAAGCTTGCAGTGAGGTGCTCATACCGGACTCAATATACCCGACATCATGAATCAGATTTCCCCCGCTAAGGGCTGCCATTAAAATGTTTTGCGACGTTTCCACAGCATGCTGATAATCACATTCTTTTGCATCGGAACAGCCGGCAGTACTAAAGGTCGGAATCTTGTAATAGGCACCCATCTGGGCCAGGCCGGCAGCCAGTAACATAAATTCAGGTGAACCGTAGGTAATCTGAGTGGTAGCCATATCCATAATGGTGCAAACGCCACCCATAATGTAAGGAGCACCTTCTCTGACATTTTGGTGAATCACGAGACCGCTTAAAGATTCTGCCATAGAAATAACCAATGTTCCGGCCAAAGTCGCGGGAGCGGTAACACCGGCTTGAGGGGCAGGGGTATAAACTGCCGGTAAGTTATTTTTCGCCATTAACATGGCAACATCTAAGGCATCGAATTCATGAACCAAGGGAGTTACTGGTTCCGAATAAATGGCAAAGATAGGATTTGCCTGCAGGGTTTGTAAGCCCCCTACCACTTCTGCTGCCATATCGATCATGGCCTGACAATTTTTGGTGTTATAGGTCCAGTGAAGAATAGCGTTTGTAGAATTTTTCAACATCGCTTCAAAGGTGTAAACATCCATATATTGGGGTTCTACATCACGAATGGTTCCAAAATCCATCTGGTAATCAATGTTGGGCAGAGCATCCATTACCCGAGAGGCCCGACAGGTATCGGCATACGCTCCTTCTTTTCTTTCTCCTGTGATAGGATCGATCATAAAGGTTGTGGTTGGTCCAGGACCAAAATAGAAACGATCACCTTCCAGCATCATTTTTCTATTGCCGTAACGGTCACAAAGGGTAACTCTTGAGGGAGCACTACGGATACATTTTTCCACTAAGCCTGCCGGAAAACGCACTCGGATTCCGTCAACATAAGCTCCTGCTTTTTTGGCAATCTCGATGGCTTGTGCACTGTGAACATCTACGCCTACGTGTTCCAAAACTTCCATTGTTGCCGCATGTATTTCCTGACATTGTTCTTCAGTAAACATGCGTATGCCAATACTGGCATTTGTCTTGTAGTTACTTCGATTTAACATTCCTATACCCCCTGCTAATGATTTTGTGATATTCAATCATTATATAAAGCAATTCTGATGCCAATTTAAAGATAATTTATATTATTTGACTTTAACCATAGATTGAACGGTTTTTATATCATTCAACTACTAAAATATCCGATGCACTAAATAGTTATGGTGAAAATATTGCAAAATATCAAAAATTTTGTCAAACATGTTTGACATTTTTTTACCGATGTTGAACTTGGTTTAAAAATAAAAAAGCAAGGATTTCTTCCTTGCTTTTTTCTTCCTAGCTTATTTCTAATAAGATCTGTTTAAATTATATTTTTTGATGCGATATTGGAGACATTGACGACTGATTCCTAATTCAGCAGCAGCCCGAGTAACATTACCACGATTCTTTTTCAAAGCGAAAATTATTTCATCAATTTCCGAATTCTCTATCTGACTAAAAATATCCTCTTTATTGGTATCTCCTGACTCCAAATAATTTCCACGCACCGGTTTATGATTTTCCTGGTTAAACAAATACTTGGGCAGGTGTTCAAGTCTGATGGTATCGGCATCCGGGGTTACAATATTCATGGCACATTCAATACAATGCTTTAATTGCCGAACATTCCCCGGCCAATGAAATTTTTGAAACGCCCCGATCACTTTAAGATCGAGATTTTGCACATTTAAGCCTAGATGTTTATTATACTGTTTAATAAAGAAATTTGATAATAATTCCAGGTCATCCATGCGCTCCCGTAATGGTGGTATTGCCAGGTACACAACGGCTAATCGATAAAACAAGTCCCGACGCAAAATGCCCTTATCAATGGCTTCATTAGGTTCTATATTACAACTGGTGACAATCCGTACATCAATAGGTATACTTGAATCGTCCCCGAGACGGCGAATCCTTCTTTCTTCTAGTGCTCTTAGAAGTTTAGCCTGCATTGTCACATTCATAGAATTGATTTCGTCCAAAAAAAAAGTTCCCCCATTGGCCTGTTCCAGCATTCCGACCCTGTTGATTGCTCCGGTAAAGGCCCCTTTTGATGTACCAAATAAAATCCCTTCTAATAAGGTTTCAGGAATGGCCGCACAATTAATAGCCAAAAACGGCCCTTCTGATCGGCTACTTGCCGCATGAATGCTTTGAGCAAATAACTCCTTACCTGTTCCGGTTTCGCCGTAAATAAAAACAGATGAATTTGTTTTAGCGGCTGCTTTGCCCCAATTAACACAATCTTTAATACTTTTATTAAGCCCCATAATTTGATCAAAAGTAAAATGCAAGCCATTACTTTCCGGCTTATTTGTATTTTGCGTTCTGGAGATCAATTTTTCCTGGAGGTCAATGTTTTTTTCAACCATTTCTTTAAACCGAGAAAAATCTCTGACAATTGTTGCGGCCCCGGATACCATCCCGTCTAAGAATAATGGTACCGCATTACATACAACAGAAACCTTTCTGTCATTAACATAATACTCTTGATAGTAATCCAAAACCGGCTTGCCCGTACTTATTGTTTTCAAAAGCACACTGGATTCCCAATCAAGCTGGTATAATTCAGTTACATGCTTGCCCAAAACATCCTCCGATTTATATCCTTCTAATCTCTCCAGCGCAGGATTATAAAAGCATAAGTTTCCCTTGATATCTACAACATAAACTCCTTCGTCAATGGAATTTAAAATATTTTCGAAACTTTGTTTAGTAACAGTATGATCATCAATTACTTCTTCAAAGTTATTTTTATGTGCTTGATATGTTTCTGAAAAGGAAAAAATGCTCAAAAAGCCATTTTTCTCATGAGAAAAAATTTTTTTCACCGTAACTTGGATATCCAAATTTTGATTATGGAGATGCAAATCTGATGTAAGAGCACTATCCAAATCTAAGCCGGGAATGATTTTATTAAGGGGTACATTTTTTAAATCTTTCTTTTTTAGATCTAATATTTCCAACAATCTCTGATTGTGATCAACAATGATACCCTTTTCATCCACAATAGCAATGCCATTTGTAATCATCCCTAAAACACCATGATAAATTTGTTGATTCAAATCTTCTCTCTCTACTCTGTTTTCAGCCATTGAGATAGCTATTATAGACACCCCCTACTGATTGTGCAAATTCCTTACCGTCAATGCAGAGTGGTATTAGTATTATTTTTTCTTATCGACCTCCTTGGGCAAATTTGTTTTAATTATATCATAATTTTGCAATTGCAAAACAAAATTTTAACTTTTTGCGCTAAATTTTGCGTTAAAATCTTCTCTCAATTCACGATATCAAATTTATTTTAAATTCAGATTTAAAGAAAGGATCTGCTTACTTTGTGGCGAAATAATTATCTTATCGTATAATCCAGAGGCGGTGTTTACTATTATGCCAGATAATAAGATTACGGATCATAGCCTCCTTGATCATGTTTTGGAGGGTGTTAGTGAGGGTATTATTGTTGTTGATTCAATGAATAGAATTCTAAAATATAATAAGGCATTTATAAGTATCTTTAAATATCAGCATCAAGATATTCTTAATATGACTTTAAACAACTTAATTCCCGAATACAACTACGGGGATTTCGAAATCATCGAAACCAAGATCAAAAACTCTCCAAAAAGATTAATGATTCGCATGAAACGAATCAATATCAACTGTGATGAGCTTAAAGTCCTTTATATTTCGACCTTTAATTCTTTACAGAAAGAACTGGTAGACCAATTTGAAGAGACTAAAATGTATAAGGAAATGTATGAAAACATTCTCAATTCTATCGAAGAAGGCATCCATTGTATTGATATAAATGGCAATATTATCATCTATAATTTAGCTCAGGAAAAACTGGAAGGTTATACATCCGGCGAAGTTCTGGGAAAACATGTGACCGAAATTTATAATCTGGATCATAAATCAAGCTTATTGTTAAGAGTGCTAGAAGAAGGAAGGCCCTTGCTTGATCAGCACCAGGAATACTCGGTAAAAAACGGCAAATATGTGGACGTGCTTTGTAGTACCGTTCCTCTTTATTCCGGCAAAAAAATCATCGGGGCTGCGGCAATTTTAAAAGATTACGCCAAATGGCGTCAAATGGCTGAAAGAATGTTAGATCTACAAGAAAAATTGTCTGTTAAATGGTCCAAAACTACCAGTGTAAAACAAAAGGAAACCTATATTACCTTCGATCATATTATCGGTCAAAACAGAAAATTGCAGGAAAATATCAAATGGGCAAAAACCGCAGCCAAAAGCGACTCCCCTATTTTAATTTATGGAGAAACAGGTACAGGAAAAGAACTTTTTGCCCAGAGCATTCATATGGAAAGTAATCGCAGTCAAGGCCCATTTCAAGCACTTAACTGTGCGGCCATTCCTGAGAACCTGCTGGAAGGCATTTTATTTGGTACAGCCAAAGGCGCCTTTACCGGCGCCATTAACAGACATGGACTATTTGAACAGGCCAACGGCGGGACCTTGTTTCTTGATGAAATTAACTCGATGCCTTTAGCCTTACAAGCGAAACTCCTGAGAGTTCTTGAGGAAAAAAAGATACGCCGATTGGGCGAAAATGTAGAAATACCGATTGATACCAGGATTATTAGTAGCTGTAACACCTCGCCGTCTGTGGCCGTAAGACACGGTCAAATACGTTCCGATCTGTTTTATCGTCTTGCCGTGGTCTATATATCTATACCACCCCTTAGGGAGCGGTTAGATGACCTGGAATTGTTATGCAATTATTTTATTACCAAACTGAACATTCAATTGCAGAAAAACATCCGTTCCCTTGAACCCAATCTTATCACCGCATTTAACAACTATCATTGGCCGGGAAATGTCAGGCAGCTTAAACATACCATCGAATGTGCCATGAATATTGTTCATGATGAAGAAAGTCAGATATTGGCCAAATATATTCCCCAATACTTAAAGTTGTTTACCCAAAATGATGAAGTCGCAGCGGCAAAAAGTGAAGAGATCTTAGAGAATGTTTCTAAATTTACCGCGGAACCGGCATCAAATAACCTGCTCAACCAAATCAAAATGCAGGAAAGAGAAGCCATCAAAGAAGCTTTAATCCGTTCCAAAGGAAATATCGCCAAAGCAGCCCAAGAATTAAATATGAGCCGACAATTATTGCATTACCATTTAAAAAAACATGGCCTTAAATAATAAATCTGCCGAAAGCATCTAGAGTCTTTCGGCAGATTTTCTCATATCTTTATTTTCCGATACCAAGGACTTCCTTGGCATATTTAATACTCTTTATACATGCTTCCATTTCTTTCTCTCGAGCCACCTCAATGGGATCGTCACCCATATCCCACTCAATTTCAAAGGTAATGCGATCTGTTGGGGAAACTTCTTTAATTAAATTCAGTACCCTGACACAATCGATATCTCCGTCTCCTAAAGCTACGCCATGGAACCGCACCCCAAACTGATCCCGATCCAATTTATGGTCACAAAAATGATTGTTGATAGCATAGGGAGCAAGCTTTTCTACTGCGCTCACCGGGTCTTCAAGTACCCCCATGGAATTAACGGTGTCAACGCAAGCGCCCACCATGGGATGGTTTATTTTATCAATCAACCATAAGATTTCATCTGCGTAGGTCTCCGTATGATTTTCCAAAGCGAGTTTAACACCTGATTTTTCGATCTTAGGCAGAGCGGCCATTACCTCATCATAAACATCACAAAGTTGTCGCATGACAGCAGGATGGAAACAACTGCCATAGAGGGGACGAGGTCGTCTAATATCTAAACTTAACTTGGCCAAATCAGCACCAAGGGTTTCCGCAATGTGGATCCCATCTTCGATTTTGTCCGTTAACCTGGGGTCAAACTCTTCATCTCGCGAAAAGTTGTACTCCAGATAAAGCCCATGTGCTTCAGCTGCTGCCCGTACTTCTTTTAAGCGTTTATCATCCTTGGTTTCCAGATCGCAACCGGTAATATGGAGTCCGTCTAAGCCCCATTCCACAGCTTTGTCCATCAATTGCATCAGATTCATTTCTTTGGGTCTGGGATCCGCGATGATGCCCCAGTTTTGCCCCAGTCCCCATAAATGAAGCGTATAGGTGTGCATAGCAAGTTTCATTTTCTTTTCCATTTTAATCCCCCTATTTATATTTTTTGACGTAGGCTCTTAACCTACGATTTTTTTGTACAACCTTAAAGAATGCCCGAACTACATTTAAACTAAGGTAGTTCGGACACAAGATTAAAGAAAGATTATCTACCAGGCTCTTAATAGAATCTTAGAGCAGGGCCTTCGCCCAGCGGATTAAACATGTCATCACCGCGGAAGACCACAGGATTTGCTTTGATGTTCTCCAATTCTTCATACAAATCGGAACCCAAGAAGTACTTCTTAGGCGGTTCAATCTTGCCACCGGATGCTAAAATATCTAATCCCGCTTTCACCTTTTCCGGTTTGGCCGGCAGCTCATAAATACGCACTCCACAGGCATTGTAAATGGCATTAATCACCGCAACATGACCGGAAGATTGGAAAGCCTCCGAAGCACCGGAAGAACCATGAGGACCATCCTTACGGGGATTCTCACAATGGATGACATTAATTTCATCCGGAATATCCTTAATGTAAGGCACGCCACTGTTAGCGATATTGGTATGTTTTTTCACATCGCTATAATCCTCACTGAGGGCAAAACCAATGCTGTGAGATATGCCTCCATAAGCCTGTCCGTTAACAGCATCAATATTACCGATGACCCCCACATCATCAACACAGGTGAATCTGAGGACCGTAGTTTTTCCCGTTGCCGTATCTACTTCCACCTCAGCCATAAAGAGGGCGTAGGTATAAGCCGGTGTCGGATCACCAATTCCGGTATTGGGATCAAGACGTACCACAGGTGTCACGGTACATTCATACTTACCTTCATATCTGGTTTCAATTCCTTCGGCCACCATCTCTTCATAAGTACGGTAGGTACCGTCTTCCTTGCGCATGGCATTCATCAATTTCTCAGCCGCAATCTTCGTCGCATGACCGTTCATATAGTGGGAGCGACTTGCAGCCGACATGCCTCCGTCGGGACAAGTCTTGGTATCATTCTGAGCCAGTCTAATGTTCTTTGGAGTAACGCCCAGGGGCTTCAATGCTTCTAGTGTTACCATTAAAGAACCGACGTCGCCGCCCTGCCCCATTTCCTGCCAGGTATCATATTTCGTGATCAAATTACCCGGTCCTAACTCCAGGATGATCGTACATTGGTCGGTGCCACCCTCCGTGACATTAAATCCACCCCAGGCAATGCCCACGCCTCTGCGCTTTTCCGGAGTATCAGCAGCTTTGGCTTCTGCTACTGCTTTCTCGTATAAAGGACGTAGCTTCTCCATCATTTCTTCCATGGGATACTCTTTAAAGGGATAACTGTTAAGATTGGTCTGTCCCGGTCGGGCAATATTGCGCCATCTGAATTCAAAGGGATCAAGGCCCATTTTCTCTGCCAACATATCCACCAAAGCTTCAGATAAGGTATAGGCCTGAGGAGAACCATAACTGCGATAAGCAGTACCAAAATTATGATTCGTATTGGCAATACGCGTCAGTCCCGCTACATGTGGTACATAATATGGGAAAAACGCGAATCTGCTGGGTTTCTCGATCATATGATCCGCTCCCCAGGAATAGGCTCCGTGATCTATACCAAAATCAAATTCTACTGCTGTAATTTTCCCGTTTTCATCACAGGCCACCCGACCGTTCGAATGACATGGGCAGCGTTTGCCGCTGAAGTGCTGATGTTCTTCATAGGTCATGGAAAGGGTGACCGGTCTTTTAACTGCAATAGCTGCTACAGCGACCAAGCAGATATCACCGGCATTGGTAGACCAACCAAAGCTTGCCCCGGTAAAGTTTTGCACTATGCGGATTTTGTCAACAGGTACACCGATGGAATTGCCAATACGGCTAATAGAGGTGTAAAGACCCTGAGATTTACATTGAATTGTCAAATAATCGTCTTCATCAAAATATGCTTGAACAACACATCCCTCAATGGATAAATGAGGTTCACGGGAGGAATAAAAACTTCCTTCCACACTGCAGGCAGATTGATCAATAATCTCCTGCACCTTAGTGGCATCCTCCAAAGCTGCACCTTTTAATACCGGCTGCATGGCAACAATATTAGGCGTATCGTCATGAACACGGATAGCATCAGGCATCACCGCATCCAGATAGTTCAAGTATTCCGGAAGGGGTTCAATTTCTACCTTAACCTTAGCCGCTGCCGCACGGGCATGATCCTGGGTATCGGCAATCGCCAAGGCGACAACATCCCCATAACGGAAAATCTTATCCTCGCACAGAACCTTACGGCTGGGTAAGGTAACGGTGCTCCGTTCATGCAAATTGGCTTCAGCCATTTGATTCGTCCCGCCATTTTCCTTAACATCTTTATAGGTAATAACCTTAACAACACCGGGCATGGCAAGGGCTTCGGTAGTATCAATAGATAAAATCTTCCCATGATGTACCAGTCGCGGCTGTACAATCGCTGCATGAAGTGTTTCCGGAGGCATCTTCAAGGCTAAATCATCACCATAATCAGCAAGCCCGGTAACTTTGGCCAGAGCAGTAGGACGGACAACAGGTTTTCCGTAGTACTCTTTATCCTCCGGATCCTTGAAGGTAATGTCCTCGATGGTAGCATCTCCCCGCACCACCGATGCGGCAGCCATCACAGCATCAACAATCTGTTTGTAGCCGGTACAACGACATACATTGCGGTGCTTCTGGAACCAATCGCGGACTTCTTCCCGGGTGGGATTATTGTTTTCCAAAAGCAGGGCATAAGCGGAAACGATAAATCCCGGGGAACAAAAACCGCATTGTACCGCCCCATAGTTCATCCATGCCACCTGCAGCGGATGAAGATTGTCCGGAGCACCAATCCCTTCAATGGTCACGATCTTGCTGTATTCTTCTACTGTTTTGATCTTCTTGACACAAGAGCGCACCAGCTTGCCATTTAAGATCACAGAACAGGACCCGCAAACACCCACACCACAGCCAACTTTTGTACCGGTGAGACCCAAACGGCGGATAACGTCGGACAAGGTGTCTTTTTCAGGATTACACACAATCATGCGGTTAGCACCGTTAATATTGAGAAACATTTTTCTCAGCTTCATAAAATCACACTCCTTCGCAAGCTCTCATTTTCGTCAGGATTATTTTAAATCCTCACCTTTAATATTCGGGAACATGCGGCGAATTTCTGCTTGTACCTGAGGATCAATAGGCGTAGCTCTATGTTCACGTAAAACCCTCTCCGCCATAGCGTGAGCTCGGGCATGAGTATCTAAGCTGCCTTTTTGGTTCCAGGTAATTCGGTTCCAACGGTCAGATACTTTCGGAATGAAAAATTCATTTCGGAAATGGGTGGCTGTATGTTCATGAGCCAGGAAGTTTCCGGCAGGTCCGACAGCTTTAATCACATCTATAGCTAAGGTTTCCTCGTTTACTTCCACACCTTTTAAGAGCCGGATCACATTACCCAAAATTTCATTATCAATCACTGTTTTCTCATAGGAGACAGTGGTACAGTTTTCTAACAAGCCGGCCGCATCATGAATCCAGTTGGCACCGGAAAGTCCCAAGGTCATCGCCTGACAAGCACTTTCATATCCTGCTTGGGCATCGTTTAATTTGGAATCGGATTGACCGCCTGTGGCGTAAAGAGGTAAATCATAATATTGAGCCATCTGAGCAATCCCGGCGTTAATCATGGAGGATTCTATCGCTCCTGCCACATAGGTTCCCGTGTTCATGTCCATAATACTGGAGGTGGTACCGATAAAGGCCGGGCATCCCGGGTTTACCAGTTGGGCTAAGGTTAATCCTGCCAGGGACTCCGCCAAATTAATGGTAATGGTGGAGGCTAAGGTTACCGGGGAGGTAGCACCGGCCAGAGGCTCGGACGGTACCGCCAAGGGTAGACCCTTTTGGGCTACTTCAATTAAGAAATCGGTATAATGCCAATCCATAACCAGGGGGCTCACCATCAGGGTAATAAAGGAGACAAAGGGGCGTTCCCGTAATTTATCAGCTCCACCGGCGACCATTTCAGAAATCTGAATCGCTTCCCTTAAACCTTTCATGGTATACATGCCGCCCATTATCGGTTTGGTGGTATTGGTTAGAGCCCAATAAAAACGGTTTGCGTCTACATCTTCTTCCTTAACATCCCCCGGATAGGTATGGATGACATAGAAGGAAATATTTTCTAGGGTATCAACTAAACGGGCCAAGTCTCGCACATCTCTGGTATTGGTAACTCTTCTTTCTCCCGTTTCAAAATCCAGGGCATACATCACCGTGCCCCCGGTACCGAAATGTACGCGGTTTTTTTCCAAGACCACATCATTTTTTTCTTCCCGGCCATGGATAGTAATCTTAGAAGGGGCGGTTTTAATCGCTTTTTCCAGCATAGCACGAGGAATTTTTACAATTTCGGTTGCAGGATCTACAATCGCACCATTATTTTCAAAGATTTCAAATGCTTGTTTACTTTTAACCTGCATGCCCACTTCTTCCAGTAATCTTACTACACCCTCATGAATGGCATTGACCTCATTATCATTAAATAGCCTAAGCTGTCCGCCCAATTGTGCAGGATACATAAATTTACCTCCTTATTTTTACTTTTTCAGTAAAATGTTTTTACATTTTTATCTTTTTAAACTTTTTAGATTTAAACTACAGCAGGTTCATAAATCAGTTCACCTTTGGCAAAGCGATCTACACTGAGAATATTAATGTCGATAATTGATTCTTGTCCCATCAAAAACTCGCTCATCATTTTGCCAATCTGAGGAGCTAGCATAAAGCCCTTCCCACACCCACAGGCTAACAGGTATCCGTCATATTCCTGCACTTTGCCCAGAATCGGTTGAGCATCAGGTGATGTATCGTAATGACCGGCCCACTGTCTGACAACTCTTACATCTTTGAGGAAAGGTAGCTGAAAAACAATCTTTTTTGCCATTTCTTCCATAAAATCAGGTGAATTCTTGAAATTAATTCCCTTAGGCTCGGTAGGGTTACCAAAACCCATTAAGAAACCCCCATGTCTTACCTGCTGACAATAAGAGCTATGATCAAAGGACATGACCATAGGATCCATCATATGCTCCATAGGTTCTGTAATTAAGATCTGATGTCTTTCCGGTTCAATCGGATGATTCATCCCCAACATCTGACCAATAAACTTGGAATGGGGGCCGGCAGCATTAATTACCGTATTCGTCGCAATGGTACCTTTATCGGTAACAACGCCGGTAATTTGTCTACCCTCGGTTTCAAAGCCAATCACCGGAGTATATTGATTGATCTCCACACCTAGCTTTTCCGCTCCATGAGCAAAAGCGTAAGTTGCTTTGAAAGGATTAATAAATCCATCATCAGGACCGTAATAAGCACCCACTAGACCGTCAATATTTAATTGAGGTACTAATTTTTTCGCTTCCTCAGGTGTTAATTTATGGGCCCTGATGCCTAATCGATGTTGCAGAGCAAGGTTTTTATCCAGCATTTCGGCGCGGTCATCCCGATAAGAAATCAGCAAATAGCCTCTTTGTTCAAATTCAATATCACCGTATCCGGACTCTTCGCCAATCTCAAGAAACAATTCACAGCTGGCTCGTGAAATCAGACAATTCATCTCCGTACCCCACATTTGCCTGATTCCGGCACCGCATCTACCTGTGCTTCCATAGGTCAAACAATCTTTTTCCAACAAAACGACATTCTTTACACCGCTTTTGGCAATATAATAGGCTGTAGCACATCCTACGGCACCACCACCGATAACAACTACATCAGCTGTTTTACGCATCATCTTCACCACCATTTCCGGCAAGTGCCCCTAATTTAATCGGTTTGGTTATCGCCCGATAAGTGGGAACATCCACATCAGCAACATTGATGCCCTTTGCCTTGGCAATTTCCTGAGCAATCAGGGTGCGGCAGGTTTTACCCTGGCAGGGCCCCATGGTGCATCGAAGTTTTCTTTTCAAATCTTCGAAAGATGCCGCGTTGTTTTTCAACTCTTCCTGTACTTGTTCCAATGTAATATCTTCACACCGGCATAAATAAACTTTTCCTTTCTCACTCATCAGTTTTCCCCCCATCCGATGTGTCGTACCTGCATCGCTTGTTCCTTAGGTACGACAATGGTAATCGCATTGGTTTTATTCAGTGCTTTAGCACTCTGCACCTTTAAAACCCGAGCTTTACCAATTGGTTTACCTTCCCTGTCCAACGCATCCACAACTTGATCTACCTCGGGCAATGGCAATAGTTCATAAGGAATTTTTACTGTCGCTTCTTGATCACTGTATGTTTCATCGATGACAAAAATAGCCAACCCGGGACAGTTACTGACACAAATACCGCATCCGGTACACTTTTCAGAATCCACCTGGGGAATATTATTAATATCCTCAAATTCCTTTACTGCCCCAACGTTGCAGGAAGTATAGCAAGGGTTACAGGGAATCTCCTGAAAACATTCGAAAACTGCATATGGTCCCTTTTTTCTTCGCTCTTCACTGGGGAGAAGATTCTGCACCATCTCCCGAGAGGCGATGCCCGTTTTATCAAACATTTTTACACCCCCTGTTCCGCAAGAATTTGCAAGCCTTGTCTGATTTTTTCGCCTGACGGCCCGGAACGCAAAGCTTTAATGTCTTCTAAATACTCGTTCCGTTGTTTTGTATAATCCCGATCGTAACCCAGGGACGCGGCGGCAGCCAATCCGGCAATTTTCCCTTCGATCATCGCGGCGCTGGCTTCTTCCACCCCGGAAACATCTCCCGCAACATAAAATCCGGAAACGGAAGTTTCCAAATTTTCATCACGCAGCGCAACATGACCGCCTAAGGAAGGAATATATTTCATGTGGCAGCCTACCTGCCATAATAACTCTGTTAAAGGTGAGAGACCTACAGATAAGCAGATAGTATCAACGTCTAACTTCTTTTCCGTGCCAGGAATTTGCTGCCAATTTTCATCCAATTGACAGATTATAGCCCCTTCAACACATTCTTCTCCGCAGGCTTCCAAAATCGTATGGGATGTTAGAATTGGCACACCCATTCTTCTAACTTTGCTGGCATGAACCTTATATCCTCCAATAAAAGGTGCTCCTTCGATAATGGCCTCTACTTTGACACCGGCCTGCATCAATTGGTAAGAAACGATGAGCCCGATATTACCGGAACCGACCATTAATACCTTTTGTCCGGGAATAACTCCGTGAACATTCATTAAGGTTTGTACAGCACCGGCACCGTAAACGCCGGGCAGATCATTATTAACAAAAGGTAGCATTTTTTCAGCTGCGCCGACAGCAACAATGATTTTTTTACATGCTACTTTAGCGTATTTTTCATTTTCTTCAAAAGCAATAACCTTGTCCTCATAAGCAGAGATAACAGTTGCATTTAAATGAAGGTCGATATTTTCGTTTTTGCTGATTTCCTCAGCTAACATGTTGGATATTTGAATGCCTCGGGTACCGGCATGTTCTTTTTCCGAGCCAAAAAACCGATGGGTCTGTTTAATCAGTTGACCGCCTAATGCCTTGTTGTTATCAAATAAGGTCACTTTTGCCCCTTGTTTTGCCGCTACCAAAGCTGCACACATTCCTGCAGGGCCACCACCCACAACGGCAATTTCTGCTGTTCTCATATTCATCACCTCCGTGTAAATTTCCCCTTACCTTCCTGTCTCTTGACTACCATTCCCTCTTTTAATTCTTCCACACAAACGCGCACATTTGGTTCTCCGTCTACTTCCATGAGACAAGAGGAACAATTTCCAATGGCACAAAAAAATCCTCTTGCTCGATGATCCTCCGGACTATGCCGCAATACCTTTACTCCATTGGCATGTAATGCGGAGGCAATGGGTTCGCCTTCGTACCCCTTGAGTGTCTCACCTTCAAAAACAAAAGAAACCTCCCGTTTTTTTGGAAACTCAAGTATTGGATGTTCATTGATTCGCATTTATTTCCCTCCCCCCAAATATCAGTGCTAATATAGATTATCTAGAAAATAATATAGCAAGGATTATGCCAAAAAATGCGAAGTCTGAAAGCCTTTAAAATCAGTATTTTAATTTTTTTATTTCTTCAAGTGCAAATTTTTGCAAGCATAAATGATAAAACATTTTTGCGTTGTTTTGCATCAGGAACCAATTCTTTAAGTTCTTGATCGGGATTTTCTTTTGGCAGAACCTCAAAAATCTTTTCTCATGCCGGCAACTCGATGTGATCAGATGAACAAAAAGAGCCTGTTACCAGGCTCTTAGTCATACAAACTGCACATGATTTTAATTTAACCGTTGATACTCTCTGTCCCCACTGCCATAGATGATTTTTTTTCGAGAGCTTGCTGCGCCTCCATGTTGGCGAGATCATGCTTGCACATTTTAACACTGGCGTTGCATAGGGCAAACATGATAAAAACAAAGGGCCAGGACAAAAACCTTTATTATAAGACTTTTTATTTTTTATTGGCAAAATATTGTTTAAAAATAAAAATATATGTTCAATATTGTTGGGTAATATTTTGCATCTGTTGTATTTTAAAAACATATTCCAAAGTGTACATCTATTGGCAGGTATTTGCCCTGTACATAGCCAATATTATTATCAGGCTATTAATAGAAAATGTTCCCGCAGAGTATAATATTATATTGAGGTGATCAGAGATGACGGATATGATTCAAGTTTCTTTCGTAAGCGGAAAAACCCGGCTCTATGAAAAAGGTACCAGCCTCATGGATATTGGTCGTGAATTTGCCACTGCTTTTAAAACACCCATAGTGGCAGCAGCGATTAATAATGATCTAAAGGATCTGTCTACCCGACTGGAGCAAGACAGTACCGTAGAATTTTTTGATCTGACTTCACAACTGGGCAACAAGGTTTATCAGTATAGCCTGATCTACCTGATGGTTATCGCTGCACAAGATCTTTTTCCGACAGGGCAGGTAACGGTGGAACATTCTTTAAGCAAGGGACTATATTGTGAATGCCATTTGGAATATCCCACCACCAAGGAAGATGTAGCCGCCCTGGAACAAAGAATGCGGGAAATCGTGGCCGAAGACCGGCCAATTGTAAAAAGAATTATTCCTCGGGAAAAAGCAATCAGCCTTTATGAAGAGATCGGAGATCAAACCAAGGTAGATCTCATGAAACAACTCCAGCGAAAAACCGTAACCATGTATTTTTGCGGGGACAGATACGGTTATCATCACAGTACCATGGTACCCAGTACCGGTTACTTGAAAACCTTTGAATTGAAATATTATCCCCCGGGCATGATCCTTAGATTTCCCCTTAAGGATGCCCCAAATCAGCTACCCACCTATGTGGAAATGCCAAAACTCGGGAAAGTGTTCCAGGAAGCAAAACACTGGGCCGAAATTGTTGAATGTGACTATGCCGCTCGTCTGAATGAGTTTGACCGAAAGGTAGAGATAAATCTTTTTTTTTTAATGGCTGAGGCTTTACACGAAAAAAAAATAGCCGAAATTGCCGACCATATTTTTGCTAATAAAAACCGTTTACGCATCATCATGGTGGCCGGTCCCACTTCATCGGGGAAGACCACCTTTATCCAACGCTTGAGTATTCAATTAAAAGTGCTGGGCATCAGCACCATTCGCATGTCCATCGACGACTATTTTATTGATCGGGAAAAGTTGGCCGAGACGATCGATGATCCTGATTTTGAATCCTTAGATGTGGTGGATGTTGATCTCCTTAACGACCATGTGAACCGTTTGATGAAAGGAGAAGAGATTGAACTGCCACGTTTCGATTTTCCCACGGGAAAACAGGTTCCTTCAGGGCAAAAGGTCCGCATTGATAAAAGGCAGTTGCTGATTATTGAAGGTCTCCATGGCTTAAACGAACAACTAACGATCTCTGTGCCCAAACAGCATAAAGTAAAAATCTATATCAGCCCCTTAACTCCTATCGCCATTGACCAACATAGTCGCACTCCCTCCACCGATACCCGTTTGATCAGGCGTATTGTGCGCGATACCCAGTTTCGCGGTCATGACCCCTCCCATACACTTCGGGTATGGCCTTCAGTGCAGTTAGGGGAAAATAAGAATATCTTTCCTTATTCTGAAGAAGCCGATATTATGTTTAATTCCGTACTAATCTACGAACCGGCTGTTTTTCGCACCTTTGCCACACCCCATTTAAAGACTATCGGTCCGGACAAACCGGAATACAGTCAGGCCCGACGCCTTATACGGCTCCTCTCTTTCTTCGACCCGGTAGAAGATGCGGAAATACCCTTAAACTCTATTCTCCGGGAATTTATCGGGAAATCTTGCTTTTATTAATAAAAGCAAGATTTCTTTTCCTTTTACAGCGGAATCCTTTCCAAGTCGTCAGGAACAAAGATACGACCGGAGAAATATCTTTCCCCCTCCTTTGTATATAACTCTTTACGGTGCTCCAGATGGTCATCTTCCGTATGCCACAAAACCAAATTCTTCGCCCCTTGCTCTGCAGCCATCATGCAGGAATCAACCACAGTAGAATGGGCAATCTCCCTGGGGCGATACTTCTCTTGATGGGCATCCAAACAAAAAGCTTCTGCCAGCAGCCAATCACACCCTTGAGTATATTGATGACTGGAGGTATGATAAGGTTCATCGCCTAAAAAAGTTAATTTCTTACCATTTTTTAGTTTGATCATCAAACCATATTGCAGGCACTTTAGTGAACCCAGATCAAAAAAAGTCACCTCACTCCCCAGCACTTCCTTTGTCTCCCCATCTTGCACAGGGCAAATGATGATGCGCTCTCCCAGTAAAGCATTGACCCGATCAGAAAGGGTTAAGGAGCAAATGGTGTTAATGGCGTTGACCAGCTCCTTATGACAATAAAGATAAAAATTACCCTGATATGACTTTCGGAAAATCTCTCCTGCTACTTTTCTGATTACCCAAAAAACTCCCAGCAGATGGTCTGTGTGTTTATGAGTGATAAATGCATGATGCAGCTTTTGGGCGTCAAGCAGGCTAGGGGTAAAACGAGTAAGAATACCGTTTCCGCCTCCGGCGTCCACTAATAAAAATTCATCTTCGGCCCGATCCCAGAGGGCAAAACAGGTATTGTAGCATTTCGTGACCATGGCATGCCCTGTTCCTAAAACGATTAATTCGTCCACATCCTTACCTCCCGATAAAAGATTAATCTTCCGGCGAAAACCTTAAACTAAGTTTTGTGGTGTGCCTTCCAACCAAGAACCAATATTATCAAAGACCATGACCGCCCGCTTTTCAAAAGCTTCCGGGGTGGCATAGGCAATATGAGGGGTGACAATAATATTGGGCACATGAAAAAGGGGATGGTCCAATTCAATCGGTGGTTCCTCTTCAAAGACGTCCACGGCAGCACCGGCAATATGCCCTTCTTTCAAGGCATCGGCCAGAGCTTGGCTATCCACCACCGGTCCCCGGGCAGTATTGATCAAAATGCCGGTGGGCTTCATCAGGGCTAGTTTCTCCCTGTTGATTAAGCCTCGAGTAGTTTCATTTAAGGGAACATGGAGAGAAATAATATCGCAGGTTTCAAGGAGATGATCCAAATCCAGATGAGTGATTCCAGGAAGGTCCTTTTTGGTTCTACTGGAGGCGAAAACTTCACAACCGAAAGCTTGGGCAATAGCTGCTACTCTTAGTCCAATAGCACCGGTGCCAACAACACCAAACTTTTTCCCTTCCAATTCGCAGCCGATCAACCCCTCCTTGGTACCTCCTCCGCGCACGGCTTGATCGCAGGCAATAATATTGCGATTCAGGGCAATTAACAAACCAAAGACCAAATCTGCTACCGCTGCTGTAGAATATCCGGCACAATTCGTAACCACGACACCCCGTGCCCGGCATGCTTCCATGGCAATATGATCCACTCCGGTAAAAGCCACAGCCAGCATTTTTAACTTCTGCCATCCGTTAATCACTGCACTGCTTATAGGTAGATTGGAAACAGCCACAACATCTGCATCTCGGCCCCGGGCAATTAATTCTGCCGTATCTGTAGTTCTGGTATCATAATAAATAATTTCCATCTTGTCTTTGAGCCGGTCTGCGGCCATCTTTAATAACTTTTCCTTGGCCACTCCTAATGGTTCGACAATGACTAATTTCAAAATTATTCCTCCTTTTCGCAATACACCCTGTCCTCAATATCATTTTCCGCTTGTTTATTGAGATTTTTCTTTTATAATTATACAATATAGAGGATCCCCTTGTCCCTTGTTTTTTATTTGATCAAAGGACTTTCCGGGATCAGGCCAGAAAATCTCTTAAAATCAAATACGAATGGAGGCTGAACTTATGAACTTTAAATTTACCCATAATAATATCAACGTTTTGGATCTAGAAAAAAGCCTGAAATTCTACCAGGATGCTCTAAATCTGGTCGAAGTAAAACGTTATCAGGAACCTACCGGTGCCTTTACCCTCATCTATCTAGGTGATGGGAACACTTCCCATACCTTAGAGCTTACCTGGCTTCGCGATCGCACAGAACCTTATGATCTGGGAGAAAATGAATTCCACCTGGCTTTAACCGTTGATGATTTCGAAAAGGCTCATGATCATCATCAAAAAATGGGTTGCATTTGCTATGAAAATCAAGAGATGGGCATATACTTTATCAACGATCCGGATGGTTACTGGATTGAGATTTTGCCTCAGGATTAATAAGCAAAATTTTCCATTATTAATGTGTTATAAAGAGTGTATTAAAAAAAATGAAGCCTGCCGGAACATACTCCTAGCAGGCTTCTGTTGGTGACCCATAGGGGAATCGAACCCCTGATTCCACCGTGAGAGGGTGGCGTCTTCACCGCTTGACCAATGGGCCGTCTGTACTTTATTATTATACACCTAAGAGGTCACTCTTGGAAGCCCCTAGCAAAAATAACTGCCACTAATCCCTAAAAAAGAGCGTATTAGTGGCAGTTGATTTTCAAGACACTTATCTGACGATAAATACGGAACACTTGGCATGACTTACGACCTTATTACTCACACTACCTAAAACAAAACGAGTAAGGCCACTTAATCCCCGACTCCCCATAACAATTACATCAACATTTTGCTTTTCAGCTTCTTGCAAAATTTCTTCTGCCGGATCGCCCATCATGAGCTTCGTTGTATGAGAAACGCCGGTATCCTGGAATTTTGCCTTTCCCTGGGCAAGAATTTTTTCCCCTGCCTCCTTAAGAGCCTTTGCTGCCTGCTCCTTTAAACGTAAACCGAGAACCGGATCCAGGTAGGCATCATCAGTAAGGATCCGATCCGATTCCGGGACAACGTATATAATTTCTACTTCTCCACCTTGAATTTGCGCCAGTCTGATAGCGTAATCCGCAGCCTTCATCCCCTGCTCCGATCCATCAATAGCTAGTAAAATCTTTTTTAGCATCTTCGTCACTCCTTTTACGTAAACTCTATTTTCGCTTAACCGGGCTAACAAGATAAAACTGTTACATCACTTCGACAAAAAAAATCATTATCCTTCAATAATCATCACGGCAGCTAATTGTTTCAGAAAAACTTGATGAACTAGGTCCTTATATTCTATAATGAATTAATCAGGACTTGATCGAACAGTGAGGTATAAATTTGAAAGATTCACAATTGACTTATTATGCCGGTGTGATGGACCAAAACATATTGCTCCGGGATATCTTATATCGGAAACTTCATTTATCCCATTCCCTGGTGGTACGCCTGAAACAGGAAAAGAAAATCAAGGTAAACGGGGTTTGGGCCTACGTTAACCAGCCCATCCACCCGGGGGATGTAGTTACCATCGATGTGGATTTTACCGAAGATAATAAAATCATTCCCGAACCCCTTCCTTTAGAAGTTATTTATGAGGATCAGGATTATTTAGTGGTCAACAAGCCGGCCGGGCTTTCTACCCACCCCTCCCGTAAAAACGGCACCGGCACCCTGGCCAATGCCGTAGCTTTTCTCTGGCAGACTCGGGGACAAAACACTTACTTTCGTCCCATCAATCGCCTGGATCGAGATACCTCAGGATTGGTGTTGATCGGCAACAATCAATTTGCCCACCAAGCCATTTTTAATCCCAAAAAGAGCCCTAATTTTGAGCGTTATTATCTGGCGCTGGTGGAAGGCGTTCTAGCAAAGGATGAGGGTTATATCGATCAACCTATTGCTCATCCCGATGTTAGTCAGCGCCTGCGCATCGTACATCCCGATGGGCGCAAAGCCGTCACCCATTACCGTGTTCTGGTCCGCTATCCGCAACATACCCTACTGGAACTAAAGCTGGAAACGGGGCGCACCCACCAAATTCGAGTTCATTTAAGTTTTCTCGGCCATCCCTTATGTGGCGACCTTTTATACGGATCCCCCTCCCCTTTGATCAACCGACAAGCTCTCCACGCATATAGGCTGAGCTTTATACACCCCAGAAGCGGCGCAGATATTCGCCTGAAGCTGCCCCTGGCGGCAGACATGAAAAGGGCAATTAACCTGATCAATAATTCTGCTTCCATTGAAAAATGCCTGGATTAAAAAAGTATGCTCCTTTAAGGGAACATACTTTTCTTGTTGGATATAAGATCTAAAAATCTTTTATTTTACGTTAAAATCTTTTGCCCAGTTATCGATCATGGCATGCAATTTTTCATGAATACCGGCGCCAATTACATCCTCTTCAAACTCTTCAAACTTCCGGAACATAAGATCTTGCTCCTGATCATCCATGACTTTGTCCGCCATTGGGAAAAGCACCTTGTTTTCCTTTTCTATATGGCGCCTCAAAAGATCACGGTAGTGCGCGGCAGCGTTGTTAAATCCGCTAATATCCTTTGCTTCAAGGCTATTACTCATCTGTGCTATGTATGCTCTGCCTTGTTCATGTTCTTGCAACATTACGCCAATAGGACCGCCTTCCTTGGCAATGCCTTTTTGGACCAGCTCCGGAAAGAAGTAATTTTCTTCTTTCCCATGATGACATTTATCAGCAAAGATCTTTAAAAAGTAGACGACCTCATCATAATAACGAAGCAGAGAAGCACCAGCATCCGAATCCATCATGTGATCAATTATCCGTAGTACGTAAAGGATAGCATCATGTTCCTTTTGTAAATCCTGTGTCGCTTTTCCCATTTTTAATCCTCCTTAAAAAGCATTGGCTAAAGCTGCCGCCTTTTGCAGACCATCAGTATTTTTTACCTCACCGGGGTGCAAAACACCGGGTATCATAACCTCGCCCAGGGATTGCCATTCGACCAGAGACACCGTACGCTGATAGGAAAAAAGAATTCCCTCCATCGCAGAGGCATCTTGCTCCGCACAACAGACAAGCAACCCGCATTCCTTACCGGCAAGGTCTTTTGCCCCGACACGAAACGAGTACATCTTGTCAATGAAGTTTTTTATCTGTCCCGGGAAGGTGTACCAATATAAGGGTGCGGTAAATACCACGCCATCCGCATCTTCGATTAGGGGGGCGATCTTATTGAAATCATCATCAAAGACACAGGCCTTACCTTCCTTGCTGAAACATTTGTCACAGGCGATACAAGCACCCACCTTACCCAACCCGGCATCAAAGCGAGTAATAATGTGACCTTTTTCCTCAGCGGCTTTGATAAAAGCATCGGTCATTAAAAAGCTGTTACCGTTGTGGCGTGGACTTCCCGTTATGACAACAATCTTTTTTTTCATCGTTGACTCCCCTCTCCCTTCATTTTTATAGTTTTTTTGAATTTACTACATATGATCTCGTTAAGAGATTACTTCGAGGGCATCTTCCAGCGCCTTGCGATAAGTCGGGGGCAAGTTATCCACTTTTTCCTGAATCAAGCGAAAAGCCTGATGATGAGCTTTCAAGGCTTGGTCATCTCCGGGAAAACAGGAATCCACCATATCCCCCAGCATCTTGCCTTCTTCCTCATAACCATGCTGCGTTAAATAATCATAAAGAGATAAAGCAAACTTGAATACATCCGTTTTCGTTTGAATCGTAATTGACATGAGGAAAAACCTCCCTTTCATGATTTATTCAATAACTGCGGCTACCTTAGGAAATAATCTTTTCCAGGCCTTCCTTGTCCATGATCATGATTTTCCGATGCCCTTTGAGCCGAATCAGCCCTTCTTCTTGAAAGGCAGTAAGTTTTCTGCTCAAAGTCTCCTGACTCATACCCATTTGAGAAGCAAAATCTCCTTTAGTCATAGGAAGCAGCACCTCATTATTTGCACCGCCAAGATTGATTAGTTCCTGGGCCAGCCGTTGCTCCACAGAATAAAGATTAATCTTCTCTATTAGTTTTTCCGTCTTTTCCAAGCGCATACTTAACTCTTCCATAATTTTGAAGGCTATGGCCGGATATTTGATCATGATTTCCTTTAGCTTGGACCCATCAATGGTGCACATAGTTGATTTTTCTAACGCCTCGGCGTTATCCGTCATTGATAAGGGACTAAAAAGAGAAAGTTCCCCTAAAAAATCACCGGGCTCGACCACCCGTATCACTTGTTCCTTACCTTGAGCATTTAGCCGGGAAATTTTTATCTTGCCCTTATGCAGGACATAAAGCTTGCCTCCTTTATCGCCGGCCATGTAAATCATCTCATGTTTTTCATATGTACGCTGGGTAACGATGGCAGCAACCTCCCCCATTTCCTCTCGGGTCAGGCTGCTAAATATTGGTACAATTTCAATGCAGAGGGACTGTTCTGCAAAATTGTGGTTACAGCTACAATTACAATCCACAGGGAGTCCTCCATTCTAATCTTCTGATTTTCCGGTGGTTAATTAAATCAAGCTGCAGCTTTTTGCCTAAAGCTCTGTTTGTCTTAGCTTATTTTACCACAATCTATTTAGAAGGGGTATCTATTCTCCTGGGCTCCATTAAATTCAAAGCCGCTGATCAAGCCATTCCTTAAGGATGACGGCATTGTTATGGGTGGATCTTTGGCAGCATAGAGCAATGTCACTGGAGCATCCTCGAGCTTAGTTTCTAATACGGGTAAACGAAATCATGGGCAAATTCATTATTGTCCAGCTCTTGAAGATATTTTCCCTTAAACTCCTCCATGAGATCCGCATCATGGTGAAAGGCTTTTTCTGATTTCTGCACTTAGGTGAGATAGATTTTGCCCATTCGTCAAGATGAGCCTTTTCTTTACTTGATTCCTCTGGGCCAGATCCTGTCAACTAAAACTCCGATACCCGTCATCACTGGTGGGAGGTTCGTAGATTCTTTTAATTTTCACGTTATTAATGAGATTCATGTCCGGCCTCCTTCGCCATAAAACAAAAAACCTTCTGTGCATGCCTTTCTAACTAATCAACTTCATAAGCAGGTATCATTTCATTATTCTCTCCCCTATTAAAGGGAACCCACGCCAAACCCACTAGATGGATGGTAATATTTTTACTTGTTGCCTTGATTTCGACTTCTTCAAGCTTCTCTTTCAACATGTCGTACTTGTCGGATATCTTGATCAATTGTTCTTCAAGCTCGGCCTGTAATGCTTCAAGCTGCACCTCCACAGACCGTAGGGTTTCCTGAGCCTGGTCGATATTCTGACTACTGTTTAAAGCCCGAAGTGCTTTTTACCGCAGATCCAACCCGGGATATGGACGTCGCAGTGATTTTTTTCCGGCCGAAGAGAGCTCCCAATAAGGCATTTCCTGCAGAAACAACTGCTTCCATTTTCTTTTGGGATGATAAGGCATCTAGTTTTTCAATCGTTTGCCTTGCTCGTTTTTGTTTATTTTCCAGGGTATCAATTTTCACAGCATATTTTTTTCTCATATTTTCCAAAGCTTCATCCCGAGACTCATGGGCCAAATGTTGTAACCGTATCCGAAAATCACGCTCATCTTCTCCATCTTCGGAAACTAATTTTAATGTGGGACTGAAAAAAAGCCGTAAACTTAAATTGGTCCGGATAAATTGATTTAAGAGTTTCTCCCAGGTATTATAATTTCGGGCATGAGATGCCGCATCGGGATAATTGAGAAAAGATGCCCCTTTGATCGGTTCCGTACTCAGGTCGCGCAGGTCATGTTGAATAAACCGGGCTTCACGCCAATCCAGCGCCACCGGCCCTTCATGAAGGGGAGCAAGCATCGTATAACTTTTACCTACTGAAACCCCATACTTTGCGCTGCTGTAGAGCACATCGGTGTTCCCGATAACAAAAGGCACGTACACCGGGGTTTCATTTGCGCCGTGCTTTACAGGAAGAAATACTTGTTTTATTTGCGGCGCTAATAGAGGTTGGTTCGTATGCATTTCATTGGTCGCTTTGGGTTGTTTCTTGGAAAAATCCTCCTCGATAGTAATGCGGTCATCAGCATGCTGATCTTTTTCATGAAAAACCTGATTAAGCTGATGGGCAGAAAGTGCAGCAATTTGATCCCTGGTCAGAGGGCCGGCCAAATAAGACAAGACCCACCTGGTACTAAAAATTACCGGTTCATCATCATGAACACTGTGCAAATAAAAAACCCGCTGACCAAGCTCTGCCAAAATCTGCTCGGTGCGAGCTTTGTCAAATTTACTTCCTAAAGCCGCACCTTGTAACCCTGCCAGTACCCTTTCCTTATCACGTTCCGTTTGCAGTCGACCGATAAACCAGATTCCCGCATTAGAAAGAGCTTTATAGTCAAGATCAACAGGATTTTGTGTTGACAACACCAATCCTAAGCCAAATGCCCGGGCCTGCTTGAGAAGGGTCAATAGGGGGGTCTTGGAGGGAGGATTGGCCGTAGGCGGTAGATAACCAAATAATTCATCCATATAAAGGAGTGCCCTCAGGCTTCCGGTACCCGGCTGGCTGCGCATCCAGGACAATACTTCATTCAAAAGCATGGTCACAAAAAACATGCGCTCACGGTCGGAAAGATGATTAATAGAAAATACCGAAACGCAGGGTTTCCCTGTTTCGTTATAGAGAAAACGATTAACGTCCAGAGGTACACCATCCAGCCACGCACTGAAACCAGGCGCGGCTAAAAGATTATTCAGCATCATGGCCAGGGAAAACCTGTCTTTCGCGGGATAAAAACTTTCCAAATCCATAATGCCCACTTTATCCATGGGTGGTTTTTGAATTGCCCCAATAAGTTGCGCTAGATCAAGATTTTGCCCGGAGCTCCACGCCTTTTCTAAAATATTTGAGATCAAAATATATTCCCGACTGGTAAAAGGATCACCCTCATAACCGATTAAGGAAAGCAATCCGGTGGTGGTAACGTTGATCCGATCCCTGTATGCGTCTTGATCATCGATAATTTCCTGGGGCGGAGCGTTAAAAGAACGCAGTACCGAAACCCCGATACCCGCTGAACTGCCCGGCGTATAAATTTTTACATCAGCAGCGTTGCGCAGTTTTTCGATTCTTTGTCCATCCTGACCCCAATCGGCCAGTCCTTGGCGCCACATTTCTGCCTGAGACTGAGCATATTCATCTGCCTTTAATCCTTTGTTTTCAGCTTCATGAAGATTGACCCAAGGTCGAAAATCCTCGCCACGCAATTGGGGAAAAGTTAAGGCAATATTTCCTAAATCGCCTTTGGGGTCAATGGCCAGGACCGGAATGTTATCGATGGCAGCTTCTTCGATGATTCCAATACCCAATCCCGTTTTGCCGCTGCCTGTCATGCCAATGATTACAGCGTGTGTTGTTAAATCCTTTGACTTTAAAAGAACATAATCTTCTTGGAGCTTTTTTCTGCCAGATCATACTCCTTGCCTAAATAAAACACCCCGAGTTTCTCAAAATCCTGCATTTTTATCATCCTCCTGTGAAAATCATCTTCTGATTCTTGTCATCAGGCTTTCAAGCTTTGCTCAATGAGATATTAATTATTTTCAGCTATCGCAAAAAGTAATCTTTTCATTTACTTGTACTACATCATATATGACTCCCAAAAATGATCTTCCGTAATCGCCCAGGTAATCAATGATTTTTTCTTCATTAATCAGCTTGATTTGGGTCGGTTCACTGATCGTGCTGAGAAGATCCCATAAGGCATCTAAATTTCTGCCATAATAATCGGGAAAGTTCAGCATTGCCGCTATGTAACCATGAGCTGCATCGATAGAAATCATTTCTGCACCGTCTAATATGACATCCCTCATATCATTTACCTCTCTTCGAGTGAAATTTCTGTAAATGTTTGATAATGATCTTTGGTATAATAAATCAGGCCATCATTGGAATATACAAGACGTTCTGCTCCTCGGAATCCACCTTGGTAATTGACATCACATTCATACCATTTTCTTCCTTGGGCTTGGGGCAACCGCCCTTCACGGTTGCCAAAAACATCTCCTCCAATACTCATCCCATCAGCCACCTCCCAAAGATTACCTTGCTGACTTTCCCATCCCAGGGCCGTGGCCTCCTTCTTGGTGAGATAATTAGAAGGCAACTGCTTGTAGCGATGAAGGTATGCTGCTACTTCCTCCGGGGTAGAATAGCTCCCCTCTGGCTCCATCTCCATAATATTCGTTTGATCTGATGATTTAATATCCTCGATTGCACTTAAGCTTCCGCAAGCGATGATGTTAAATGAAAGTAGCAAGATTAATAATAATAGTGCCGTCCTTCTATTCATAAAGCCTCTCCTGTCACTTAAAATTTGCCGTCCATTTTCGAAATTATTTTCAAAATTTTATACTGCTCCTGCACTCCATGATTAAAACTATTATTTCATGAAATATTTAAAACCTACACAGTGCTAAATCGCACAAAGATACAGAGATGAACGCTTCCCGATATTGATCTCTTGCATATTTTCAAACTGCTCCTGCAATTCATCTTTGACTGTTTTAATAAAGTTAAAATAAGCGCCCCCTTCCAACCATTCCACAAGATTCGTAATGAGAGAGCGGCCTTCGTTATAGTCCACAAGAACCACCAAATTTTTAGCAACTCTCTTCATCTCCCCGTACATAATGCGTCTTTCCTCTGGTTCGAATCCATGCGCGACATAAGACGCAAAGGCCAGGTCAAAACTTTTATCCTCAAAGGGCAAACCACGGAGCACATCTCCTTGCATAAATTGCAGCAATGGACCCTTCATCCTTTGCTCCGTCTTTTGTTGGGCAATGCGAATCATTTTTTCCGCCGGATCAATCCCGGTAACGGCTAAGCCATACTGATGCAGTGCATAGCACAAAGCACCGGTGCCACATCCAATGTCGATTACATTGTTATACAGAGATAGATCCAAATCATGACGCACCTTTTTAAGAATTCCTTGATAGTTCCTCACCTGCCAGGCAAAAAAGAGACCATAAACGCCGGATATCCGATTAAACAAAGCATGTTTTTCCTTTGTCCTCAAATCAATAACCCCACTCAACTTATGCTTTAAGTATTACGGTTTCGCACCATTATGGGTTGGCTTCGATAAGCTTAATTTGTTTTCCTAAGGTGTAAAAAAAGTATACCACATATTGGTATACTTTTATAATTATTTAACTTTTTAATTTATTTTAGCTGATCGACGTGCATCTTCTCTCATTAGTTCCAAAAAAACCATGAAATTATTGAATCATTGAGTTATCTCCTGTAAAAGACAGCATCTCTGAGAAATTGGTCCGGTATTTTTTCTTGATCATCAAGGAATCTATCATACTCTTAATAATCCCTTCTGAGGCTCTTTCCCTTCCGTTGACACGAGGATAGATATTAGGATATGATTATACATATTGTAGACGAAGACATTTTCAAAAGCTGAATTTCCCAAAAGGAAAACGGGGGAACCATTTCTGGGGTGAATCGCATGAAAAGAAAATTTTAATGCGTAGGGCGTGTTTCAGGTCCGAATCCGTCAGCTAACCTCGTAAGCGTGTGAAACATTTGCTTTCTGTTTTGTTTAATTTTTCTTAATTTTTGAAAGTATTTGCGCGTTCTTTTGGGGGCCACACAATGGCCCTTTTTGTGTTGCTTTTTTAGGGGAAATTTACGTCTGCTCTACGTCTGCTGGATGAAAATTTCAATTTTGAGAGGAGAAAAAAATGAGAAAGTTGGTTGCAGGATTATTGTTTGTCAGTTTATTGGTCTTTACAGGATGCGGGTCATCAAATTCAGATGGGGAATCAGACGATCAAACCACATTTGAAAAAGTTAAAGAACAAGGGTACGTAACCGTTGGCTTTGCCAACGAAAAGCCTTATGCTTACCAAACACCTGAAGGAGAACTAACCGGTGAGGCCGTTGAGGTAGCCCGGGTTATTTTAAAAAATTTGGGCATTGAAGAAATGCGTGGTGAACTTACTGAATTCGGTTCTCTAATTCCGGGACTGCAAGCGAAACGCTTTGACATGATCACAGCCGGTATGTTTATTACCACGGAACGAGCCCAAGAAGTAGCCTTTGCTAATCCTGAATACAGTATCGGGGGAGGCATGGGGGTTAAAAAAGGTAATCCTCTAAATCTGCATAGTTATGAAGATATTGCAAACCATAAAACTGCCATCGTCGCATTACCCAGTGGTGTCCAGGAGTACGACTATCTAATCGCATCCGGGGTGCCCGAGGATCGTATTATGACTGTTCCGGATATCGCATCAGCCCTTGCCGCAGTGCAAGCAGGCCGTGCCGATGCCTTCACTGCAACAGGACCGGCAGTTCAGGCCACATTAGATTCCGCCAACGATCCCAATATGGAGCGTGTTATGAATTTTGAACTCATTCTTGAAGGGGAAACGGTTCAAGATTATGGTGCCACGGCTTTTCGCAAGGACGATAACGATTTTCGGGAAGCATTTAATGCCGAACTAAAAAAACTGCAAGATTCGGGAGAACTCTTAACCATTATCGAACCCTTTGGCTTTACGGAACAAGAACTCCCCGGTGATGTTACCATCGATGATTTAATAAAATAATCCATCGTAAAATCATCTCAGAATTTATTTTCATGTTACATGATAAGTGAAAGGAATTTACAATGTGAGTACTTTACTAACTCTGCTGCCCCCTCTTTTAGAGGGGGCCAAGGTTACAATTCAAATCACCTTTTGGGGCATTATCCTGGGATTTATTCTTGCTTTTGTCGCGGGATTCGCCAGATTATCGAAGTATCGTTTGCTAAGAATTGTCGCAACAGTTTATGTGGAAGTCTTTAGAGGAACGTCGCTTCTGGTACAGCTTTTCTGGATCTACTTTGTTTTACCCCATTTTGGTCTTTTTCTGCCTACAATGCTTTCCGCCGTTTTAGCCTTAGGCCTAAACGCCGGAGCTTATGGCTCCGAAGTGGTACGCAGCTCAATCCTGAACGTTTCCAAAGGGCAAATAGAAGCAAGTATTGCTCTCAATATGACCCCCTTCCAGCGCATGCGTCTGGTTATTTTACCCCAGGCTTTTGTCATGATGCTGCCTGGTTTTGGCAACCTGCAGATTGAACTCTTGAAAGGAACCTCCCTGGTATCTCTCATCACCTTAGCGGATATGACCTATCAGGGAACGATTCTCAGAGCTGCCACATTCCAAACAACAGAAATCTATAGCCTGCTTTTGATCATGTACTTCCTGCTTGCCTGGCCTCTAACACGAGGTATTCGTTGGTTGGAAAACAGGTTATCTATAGGGAGGTATTAATATATGTGGGATTGGGATTTTGCATTTTCGATTCTACCGCAAATTTTATCAACTTTGAAAATTACCATTATCGCAACCTTTGGCGGATTCACCTTGGCTTTAGTCTTAGGGATGTTGCTCACCATTGCTGTTAGATCTCAGTTTAAACCTCTTTCTGTCATCACCGGGGGCTTCATTCAGTTTATCAGAAGTACCCCCCTCTTGGTACAGCTATATTTTATCTTTTTTGTCCTGCCTCAGTATGGTATTAGCCTGTCGCCTTTAACTGCGGGAGTGATTGGCTTAGGTGTCCACTACAGTACCTATCTTTCTGAGGTTTACCGTTCCGGAATTGAAGCCATACCCCAAGGGCAGTGGGAGGTTGCCACAGCTTTAAACTTTAAACCTTGGCAGGTTTGGTCTCGGATTATTATTCCTCAGGCGATTCCTCCCATTATTCCAGTGTTGGGCAACTATCTGATTACGATGTTTAAAGAAACGCCTCTGCTTTCGGCAATTGCTCTGGTGGAAATACTGCAAACTGCCAAAATCATCGGATCACAATCTTTTCGGTACCTTGAGGGTTTCACAATTGTAGGAATTGTGTTCTTGCTCTTAAGCTACCCGGCATCGCTGCTCATCCAAAAATTAGAAGGAAGCTTAAGGAAGGAAGCTTAAGCAAGAAAATGAATGTTAGGAGGAGGATTTTATGAGTGTACAAATGGAACAACTGCCGAAGATGTCCCATTCAAAAATAGCAAAGCAAAAAATTTTTAGTCAACCTATTGTGCGTTACCAAAAGATCAGTAAATCCTATGGAGATTTACAGGTATTACGAGAAATTGATTTGAACATTGCACCGGGCGAAAAGGTGGCGCTTATCGGCCCCAGCGGCTCAGGAAAAACCACCTTGGCCCGGCTCTTAATGACCTTAGAGGAGCCTACATCCGGGGAAATCGAAGTAGAAGGAGAGCTTCTATGGCATCAAAAGGTTAATGATAAATTAGTTAAGGCCAAGGAAAGCCACATCCGCAAGCTGCGCGGCAATATCGGCATGGTCTTTCAACACTTTAACCTTTTTCCCCATATGAATGTCTTAAAAAATGTCACTGCCGCTCCGATTAATGTATTGGGGATTAAACCGGATATCGCCAAAGCAGAAGCCATGTCTATGCTGGAAAAGGTTGGATTGATCGATAAAATAAATACCTATCCTGCTCAGCTTTCCGGCGGACAAAAGCAAAGGGTTGCCATCGCTCGAGCACTGGTCATGCGTCCCAAAATCATGTTATTTGATGAACCGACTTCTGCCTTGGATCCTGAATTAGTGGAAGAGGTTTTAGAAGTGATCCGAGAAATTGCGGATGAAGGAGAAATGGCAATGCTCCTTATCACTCATGAAATGAATTTTGCCCGGGATGTAGCCGATCGGGTTTGTTTCTTTGATGAGGGAAAAATCGTGGAGCAGGGAACACCGAAAAAGATTTTTAACAATCCTCAAAGCCCTCGGTTACAATCATTTTTACGACGTTTTAACAGCCATTAAATCACAAAAACAAGTGCACACTCACACTTTTTAATACTTTAAAAGGGTACTCTTATGAACAGAGTACCCTTTCTTGTATCTTGATGATATATTAAACCTTACCCTTATCCCATGATCCGTTTATCCCTTTATTCCTTTATTCCATTGGATAAAGGGTGATGCAGCCTTTGTTTTAGTAAAACAGCTCTAATCGTAAAATAATCAATCTCTTCCGGCAAGGCATCCTTAAGGTGTTTTAGCTTACTAGCACCGATTTCTTGGGCTTTCTTTAACACCAATGATTCTTCTTCTTTAGTCATTAAAGCATCCCAATCTATGGGGTATCCCTCTTCTCCTGAACGGATAATATGACTCTGAATGGTTGCTAGACTTAGCTTTCTTTTATTTGCGATTTCTTCTATCGTCTTACCTGCCATAAATTCATGATAGCTTAAAATATGGCTGGGTACTTTTTCTTCATTTTTTACATCTTTTTTAGTTTCATCTTCTTCATGATGTGGGTCTTGATGTTGTTCTTGCACATCCTGCACACTTTTATTCTCTGCCACATACCCGCTGATCACTTCAATGAAGCGTGCCCCATACTTTTTAAGTTTTATCTCTCCTACCCCGCTAATGGTTCCGAATGATGATCGGTTAAGTGGAAGTTTCTCACACATGTCTTGAAGGGTGTGATCAGTGAAAACCACATGGGGCGGAACATTTTCTGCCTGAGCTATTTCTTGACGTAAATTTCGCAACATTTCAAAGAGGGCACGACCCGACAAATCCTTTTCCCGTTTAAGGGGAGTTTTCCGGAATACTTGTTTTTCCCCCCGGAGCACAGTCACTGCCTCAGGACAAAGTTTGGCCACCGGGTATTTGCCTTCTGTCAAATGAATGTAACCTTCAGCAACTAAAAGGTTCAATAGATCAATGATATCTTTTTCTGGTTTTTCTGCCATCAGACCGTAAGTTGATAGACGATCAAAGCCCAACTGCCTAATTTTGGCGTTTTTTGAACCTTTTAAGACAGACGCCACCATCCTCAGCCCAAAACGTTCTTTCATGCGTCGCATACAAGAAAATATTTTTTGCGCCTCAATGGTAATATCCACCCTTTCCAGGTCTTGACTGCAGTTGCCACAATTATCACAGTTCTCATAGGGCACCTTTTCCCCAAAATACTCCAAAATATATTTGCGCAGACAGCGATCCGTATGACAATAATCTGCCATGAGCTGCAGTTTTTGATATTCATGGGATTTTCGCGCCGTCGCATAAATGGTCTCTTCAATTAAGAACTTTTGAATGATAATATCCTGTGGACTGAAAAGAAGAACGCATTCCCCAGGTGCCCCGTCCCGTCCGGCTCTTCCCGCTTCCTGGTAATAGGACTCCATGTTTTTCGGCATGTTGTAATGGATCACAAAGCGCACATTGGATTTGTCAATGCCCATACCGAAGGCATTGGTGGCAATCATGACTTTTACTTCATCAAACAAAAAAGCATCCTGAGCGGCTGCTCTTTCCCGATCCTTCATCCCTGCATGATATTTACCCACCGGGAAGCCTTTTTTATCTAAAAATGTAAAAAGGTTATCCACTTCTTTCCTGGTGGCAGCATAAACAATTCCAGATTCCTCTTGGTTTTCCCGGAGATAATCCAGCAAAAAATCCTTTTTATTCTCACCCCGTCTTACTTCAAAGGACAGGTTATCCCGATCAAACCCTGTGACGAAAACTTCTTCGTTTTGGAGTCCCAAGAGTTTGATAATGTCCTCTTTCACCTCTTTGGTGGCTGTGGCGGTAAAAGCTGCAATAACCGGCCGCTCCGGGACTTCCTGAATAAACTTTCCAATATGCCGGTAACTGGGGCGAAAATCATGTCCCCATTGAGAAACACAGTGGGCTTCATCAATGGCGATCAAATTAATGGTAAGGGATTGTAAAAGGGTGCGAAAACTTTCCGATTCCAGACGTTCCGGAGCAATATAAAGTAATTTAAACTGTCCCTGCCCGGCTTGATCAATTCGCTCCTGGACCTGGCGCGGCGTTAAACTGCTGTTGATAAAGGAGGCAGAAATCCCCAAACCTAATAAGGAATCGATCTGATCTTTCATTAAGGAGATCAGAGGGGAAATGACCAAAGTTGTCCCCTCCAGGACAAGAGCGGGTATTTGATAGCATAGTGACTTGCCACCCCCGGTAGGCATGATGCCAAGGGTATCATGACCTGCTAAAATGCATTCAATAATTCGTTCCTGACCCTCTTTAAAAGATTGATAACCGAATTTAGTTTTTAATAGTCTTAAAGCATCTTCCATCATGTCTACCATGTTTCATACCCACCTTAGGTTTACACAAGTAGTGATAATTCTTCGCAAAGCATCTTACCAACAGCAATGGTTCAAGGGACCGCTGCCTTTTCCTAAATTAAGGTTGGCATTCAGAGCGCAGATGATATAATCCTTGGCCCGGTGCACGCTTTCCTCTACACTGTATCCTTGGGCCAAATTACAGGCAATGGCTGAGGATAAGGTACAACCTGTGCCGTGGGTGTTTTCATTATCGATCTTTGCTGCCGGAAACCAGGTGACCGCTCCGCCCGCATACAGCAAATCATCGGCAGAATCCTCTAAATGGCCTCCCTTGATTAAAATGTATCCCGAATAGTTTTCTCCGATTTTTTGGGCAGCCTTAACCATATCCTCCCGAGCATGAATCTTCATCCCCGATAGACATTCCGCTTCAGGAATATTAGGGGTAATAATCAGAGCTAGAGGAATTAACTTCGTGATCAAGGCCTCCATGGCATCATCACTGAGCAGTTTACTCCCACTGGTCGCAACCATCACCGGATCCACCACAATATTTTGCACCTGGTACTCTTGTAACTTTTCCGTAATTTTTAAGATGATAGCCGGAGCGGAGACCATGCCGATTTTTACCGCATCAGGAAAAATATCCGTCATCACACAATTTATTTGCTGCCCGACAAAATCCGGGTCAATATCCATAACCCCATAAACACCGGTGGTATTTTGGGCCGTTAAGGCGGTCAGCACACTCATGGCATACACTCTATGAGCGGTTATGGTCTTAATATCTGCTTGAATCCCCGCGCCACCGCTGCAATCGGATCCGGCAATAGTTAATACTTTTTTCATTGAATTGCCTCCATCTCATCAAAGGAATTGATATAACAATCACACATGCTTTCAATTGCTGCTTTTTCTTGCTCTGCCGAATTGTATCCTACCCCTACCACATAAAAACCGGCCTCTTTAGCCGTCTTGATACAGTGGAGGGCATCTTCAAATATCACGACCTCCCTGGGGTCACAGCCAAGGCGTTGCGCTGCCATTTGATAAATCTTGGGGCTCTCTTTACCACAGCCCACTTCCGGGCTGGTAATAATAAATTCAAAATAAGGGAGAATTCCTAACCGGTCCAAAACCTCTTTGGTGGTATCATGATCTGAGGCTGTGGCCACACACATTTTTGCCCCCTGGTCGCGGAGCTTTTTTAAATAATCTGCCACCCGGGGTTTAAGAGGGATGTTTTCCCGATACTCTTTTTCTGCCAGATAAAAAATTTGCTCGGCAATTTGTTTTTCATCCAGATCTAATCCATAGTTTTTCTTTAAATAGGCAGCAGCGTCAGCGACACTTAAGGGTCTTAAAACTTCCTGCAAATTAGGTTCCGGTGTAATATTATGGGATTTAAGAAAGGTTTTGCCCATATTTTCCCAGATATGCATCGAGTCCAACAAGGTTCCGTCTAAATCAAAAATGGCATATTTAATCTTCAATTTGTCAGCACTTCCTTTGTTTTGATTAACATTGTTCTAAAAATCAGCTGCAGAAATTCTTGAGGATAAAAGGAAAAGGGGGTACACCAAAAAAGTGCATCCCCTTTAATCTCAATGTGGTTCCCTTCGTTGGCATTATCCAAATCAGGTTCAAGGGTCGAAACCAAAATGTCTCCTCTCAGCCTGTATCAACAAGCTCCCCTGTATGAATTTAAAAACATCATATAATAAAATCTACCTCTTGTCAAATCCCTATTGCTTTCTACCGGCACGCATAAAGATTTTGATAATCTCATTAACAGTTAGTGGGATTAACGCAAACCCAAAGACAATACCCCAATCCAGCAGGCTTAAATTCTGAACTTTAAATGCATCCGCCATAAAGGGTATTGTAATCACTGCCAGTTGGAGAAAGATGCCGGCAAAGATGGCACCAATAAGATACTTATTGGTAAAGAAACCAATTTGGAAAATTGACTTGGTTTCATTTCTCATGGACAAGGAGTAAAACAATTGTGAGACCGCCAAGACGACAAAGGCCATGGTGCGCGCATAAGTTAATGCAGCTTCAGGGATATCCCGAGAGCCTAAGGTAAAACCATGTTCAGTTAATCCGAAGTAGAAGGCGGTTAAGGTCAGAATCCCGATTAAAGTACCCCCCAAAATAGCACGGAATCCGGCACCATGGGCAAAGAAACTTTCTTTCGGATTTCTCGGCTTTTGCTTCATTACGTCCTTGTCTCCCGGGTCTATTCCCAATGCGATGGCCGGTAAGGAATCTGTAATCAAATTGATCCATAAAATTTGGGTCGCAATCAATGGTACCGGCCAACCGAAAAGGATGGAAGCAAAAATGGCAACCACTTCACCTAAATTGCAGGAAAGCAGGAAAACCACAGACTTTTTAATATTGTTATAAATATTTCTTCCTTCTTCAATGGCATTAACAATGGTGGAGAAATTATCATCGGTCAAAATCATATCACTGGCACCTTTGGAGACGTCGGTGCCGGTGATGCCCATAGCCACGCCAATGTCTGCATATTTCAGGGAAGGGGCATCATTTACCCCGTCACCGGTCATGGAGACAATATTCCCATGAGACTTAAATGCTTTGACGATTTTCACCTTATGCTCCGGTGAAACCCTGGCAAAGACACGAAAATCATTAATTCTGCGGCTAAACTCCTCATCGGATAATTGATCGATTTCCGATCCGGTGATGCTTTGTTCAATAGATTCGGCAATTCCCAATTCCTTGGCAATAGCTACAGCCGTATTTTTATGGTCCCCTGTAATCATAATGGAGGTAATACCGGCGAGCTTGGCCTGGTGAATGGAATCCTTCACTTCCAATCGCGGCGGATCAATCATTCCGACAAAACCTATGACAACCAGATTTTCTTCCATTTCTTCCGAGGGGATAACCGTATCCGTATCTTTAAACGCTACACCCAAAACACGCAAAGCATCGTTGGACATTTCTTCCGCCACATTCAGATACGTTTTTTTCATTTCCTCTGTCAGGGGTACGATCTGTCCCTCGACTAAAGCGTGAGTCGCGATTTTTAAAATATTGTCTAAAGCCCCTTTTGTATGGACTCGAAAGCCCGCACCTTCCCGATTCAAGGTTGACATTAGTTTACGATCAGAATCAAAAGGTTTCTCACCTACTCTGGGATGCTTATCATTTAAGGCTTTTTTCGTTAGTTGATATTTATCACCCAGAACAATTAGGGCAACCTCCGTAGGATCTCCCGTGCTCACCCCGTCATCATAAGTGGCATCAGAGCAAAGGACAAAAGATTTAACTAATTCCTGGGCATCTTGGGTTCCCTGAAAATCGGTTTTCTCGGCAGGTATTTCTTGTAGATGGTTCAAGGTATAATGCTTAACCACTGTCATCTTATTTTGAGTCATCGTCCCAGTTTTATCGGAACAAATAATGTTTACCGAGCCTAGGGTTTCTACTGCGGGAAGCTTCTTGACAATGGCATTGATCTTAGACATGCGGGTGACACCCAAAGCTAAAACAATGGCCACGATTGCTGCTAAGCCTTCAGGAATAGCTGCCACAGCCAGGCTAATGGCGATTAAGAACATATCGAATAGATCTCTGTCTTGCAAAAGAGCAATGATAAATATCAGTACACAAATTCCAATAGCGAGAAAGCCTAAGATTCGTCCCAGCTCATCCAAGCGTCTTTGTAAAGGAGTCATTTCCTCATGATCCTCATCAAGAATTTTCGCTATTTTCCCGATTTCCGTTTCCATTGCTGTGCCTACAACTACTCCCTCACCTCGACCATATGTGGCCAGGGTTGACATAAAAGCCATATTTGATTGGTCACCAAGGGGGGTTTTGGGGTCTTCGTGAAGATCCTGAGCATTTTTATCCGCAGGGACAGATTCTCCGGTCAAGGCAGATTCCTCAATTTGCAGGTTGACGCTTTCAATTAAGCGCAGATCGGAGGGAATATACCTCCCGGCATCAATAATTATAATATCTCCCGGTACAATTTTCGTAGAATCGATTTCTTTGATTTCGCCATCTCTTCTTACCAAAGATTTAGGCGTCGTCAGTTTTTGCAGCGCTTCAATAGCTTTCTCCGCCTTATATTCCTGGACGACACCGATAACGGCATTTAGGACAACCACAGCAAGAATAATGATCGAATCAACATATTCACCGATGGCCAAAGTAATGGCAGCAGCTCCCAACAGGACGTAAATCAGCATATTATTTAACTGGGCTAAGAAGAGGGCGACGATACTTTTCTTCGGTTTCTCTTTTAACTTATTTTCTCCGTACTTCTCTAATCTTTCCTGGGCTTCTTCACCGGTAAGACCAGTGTTGACATTTACATCCAGTTCCCTTAAAACTTCTTCCTGGGATTTTGAAAACCACATAGACATCGCTCCTTTTATAATTATTACCTAATAATCCCATGCCGACCTGCCTCATAATCACATGGATAAAATCCTCCTTTTGATGTCTTCTATAAGCTAACTTTTTTCATTTAGCATGCCCCAAATAAACAAAATCTTGAGGTAAATAATAAAAGACTCATAGGTAGTTTAGAACCACCCATGAGTCTCGTTCATCAAGGTAAACCAGGCCGAAATCGACCACAATGTTGATTCACCACATCGCCGCAGCAATGCAAACTACTCCCCCACGGAACACTATGAATTTTTAATTTATAATTGATCCTACCACAAAACTTAAAAAAGTGCAAGCACATTTTTCCATTACTATTCCCCTCTTAAGCGATCTAAAACGATGGAGGCCGCACTCCGGACAGATAAATGATTGTAAACACTCGGCCCATAGATAGGATTGAGGACATAATCTGAGCTTTCGATTAAGGATTCCTCCAGTCCCCAACCGGTACCAAAAAGGATCAGATAGTTACCTTCCTTTCGCTCCATCACATCCCTTAATTCCTCATAACCGATATTTTGAGGATAGGCTTTAGCTGCGGTAGAAATTACCTTAGGAGCACTGCCATATTCCTTGGTGATTTGCGCCTTAACCTCTTCCACGGAATCAACTACAGAAAGTTTTGTCAAAGCGGTTTTACGATCCGGGTTATAACGAGCACCAAAACCTTTGATCCAATGGTTTATCAAGGTCTGAATCAACTCATGCTGCACTCTTATCGGCTGCACCACAAAATATTTTTCCACGCCATAGGTGGCAGAAGCCCGAGCGATATCATGTAAATCCAGATTGGTAAAAGATGTATTAATGACAGCCCCCTTCTTATTATAAACGGGGTAATGTACCAAAGCGGTAAAAAGGTGGGTCTTCTCTTTTAGGGGTGCCTTAATTTTCTCCATATATTGCAGGTCTTCCACGCGCAAAGGGGCTTTTTTATATAAATCCGGGCGGTTTTTCCATGTTTTCGCCAGGGATTGCTGCCTACGCCAGACCCGAATCTTCTCATGGTGCCCGCCCAGGAGAACCTCAGGCACTTTATGACCTAAAAACTCCTGGGGTCTGGTATATTGGGGATACTCTAGCAGTCCATCCTCAAAAGACTCCTCGGATGCGGAAAGATCATCTCCTAAAACACCTGGTAATAGCCGAACCAGAGAATCTACCATTACCATGGCAGGTAGTTCTCCTCCGGTTAGCACAAAATCCCCGATGGAAAGTTCCTCCGCATGAAAAATTTCCTTGACCCGTTCATCAATACCCTCATAATGACCACAGATAAAAACCAGGTGCTCTTCCCGGGATAATTCTGCCGATTTCTTCTGAGTGAAAATCTCTCCTTGGGGACTGGTAATGATAATACGTGGAGAGGTGCTTCCTGACTCCTTAATATGTTGAATGGCTTCAAAAATAGGCTCCGGTTTCATAACCATACCGGCACCTCCGCCATAAACAACATCATCAACCATGCGATGTTTGTTAAAAGCAAAGTCGCGAATATTCGTCACATGGATTTCTACCAGCCCTTTTTCTTGTGCCTTTTTCAGAATACTGTCCCGAAGGGGAGCAAACATGCCCGGAAAAAGGGTCAAAATATCAATTCTCATAATTTCCCACCTCTAATCATCCAATCCCGGCGGTAGTTCTACGACCATGCGTTTTTGGTCATGAACATCGATTACCTGCACAATACTTTTCAGGGCCGGGATCAACAAATCTTTTTTGCCCTCTCTTTGCACCACATACACATCGTTTGCTCCCGTTTCAATAATATCGGTCAATTTACCCAGCAATGCACCCCTGGTATCAAAGACCTGAAGCCCAATGATTTGAAAATGATAATAATAGCCGGGAGGCGGTGTAATTGCTTGTTCCCGGTCAACAGTCAGATAACGGTTGCTTAATTTTGCCGCTTCATCGCGATCATTGACCCCACGAAACTTAATCAGAAACTTGTCTGTTTGTTCCCGTACCGTTTCCAATTCTACTAAATGATCAATGCCGTCAATCCAAACGAAGTCGGTACGAAAAAATCGATCCGGATAATCCGTTAACGGCATAACCTTAAGCTCCCCTTTCACCCCATGGGGTGAGAGGATTTTCCCGATGATAATTCTTTCCAAGGATGAGACTCCTTTCTCTTTAAGTAAATCCAGGGGTGGTGCTTGATTTACCTTTTGAACTTAGTTCAAGCACCATCCCTCAATATACTTATTGTAAGGATATTAAAAAAAGAGGACAAGCTGCCCCTTTTTTATACGTTCAAAAATTCAAATTCTCTTTAAATGCTCCATGTTTAAAGTAAAGAGCAACTATAGCTTCCGTCCGCATCAGAAGGCTTGACGGAAGCCTAGTTATCTTTAGATAATTTCTACGTTTACTTTTTTCCCTTCTTTAGTGGCAACTGCTTTGATCACGGTGCGGATTGCTTTGGCAATACGTCCTTGTTTACCAATGACTTTGCCCATGTCCTCCGGCGCCACCCGTAACTCCAATACAGTAAGATTGTCTTTTTCCTTAACCTCTACGGAAACTGCATCGGGATTTTCTACCAGGGATTTGGTTATATATTCTACTAATTCCCTCATTGTACTTATTACCCCCCGGTTTCATGGTCAAGTTCGCTTATTGTTCAGAAAATTTCTTCAATACACCGGCCTTTCTGAATAAAGCTTTCACCGTATCAGAAGGCGTTGCTCCATCGGAAAGCCATTTTAGAGCTTTTTCCTCATTGATTTGGTATTCTGCCGGCTGTTTCGTCGGATTGTAAAAGCCAATCTCTTCGATAAAGCGACCATCTCTGGAAGAACGGGAATCTGCTACCACTACTCTATAAAACGGAGCTTTCTTTGCACCCATTCTTTTTAATCTGATTTTTGTTGCCAATCCTCTCACCTCCTTAAAATATTCCGTTGTTACGGAAAAATCTATCTGAACCTTTCCTTCTACCCCGGATTTTTCAACGATATTTACATAAAGGGCAGATTAAAGGGCAGTTTTCCTTTTTTACTTTTTTTCATCATCCCACTACTGCCGAATTGTTTGATCATTTTCTTGGTTTCCGCAAATTGCTTCAGCAGCTTATTCAAATCCTGGACCTTGGTACCGCTGCCACGAGCGATGCGTTGTTTCCTGCTGCCGTTGATGATTTCCGGATGTCTTCGTTCGTGAGCTGTCATGGATTGAATCATCGCTTCAATCTTCATAAAATCCTTTTCATCAACCTGCAAATCCTTTAATTTTTTATTGCCGCCCAAGCCGGGAATCATTCCTAAAAGATCCTGAACCGAACCCATTTTTTTAAACTGCTGCATCTGCTCTAAAAAGTCTTCTAAGGTGAAGTCTGCTTTACGCATCTTTTCTTCCATTTCCTTAGCCTTTTTAGCATCAAAATTATCCTGGGCCTTTTCGATTAAGGTCAGCACATCACCCATGCCTAAAATGCGGGAAGCCATCCTGTCGGGATGAAAGGGTTCCAATGCATCTAATTTTTCCCCCATACCCACAAACTTAATGGGTTTTCCCGTAACCGCTTTAACGGAAAGAGCGGCGCCCCCTCTGGTATCACCGTCTAATTTAGTTAAAATTAAGCCGTCAATGCCCAGTTCCTGATTAAAGGACTCGGCGACATTAACCGCATCCTGCCCCGTCATAGCATCCACCACGAGGAGAATTTCATGGGGATGCACCGTATCTTTGATATTTTTTAGCTCATCCATCAATTCTTCATTAATATGCAAACGCCCTGCCGTATCGATAATAACAATATCGTTCCCTTGGGTGGAGGCTCTTTCGATCCCTTGACGGGCAATTTCCACCGGACTTACCTTATTACCCAGACTAAAGACAGGCACCTGTAACTGCTCCCCTAAGACCTGTAATTGCTTAATGGCTGCCGGCCGATAGATATCTCCCGCCACCATTAAAGGCTGTCTCCCCTGTTTTTTTAAGTAAGTAGCCAGTTTCCCAGCGCTGGTGGTTTTACCGGCACCTTGTAAACCCACTAACATAATCACCGTCGGTGGCTTAGAGGAAATCACAATTTTTGACTGACTGCTACCCATTAGAGCAGTTAATTCTTCGTGGACAATTTTTACAACATGCTGCCCCGGTGTTAGACTCTCCAGGACTTCTTGCCCTACCGCCCGATCCCGTACTTTGGCAACAAAATCTTTAACCACTTTAAAGTTCACATCTGCTTCCAGAAGGGCTACACGCACTTCCCGCATGGCTTCCTTCACATCTGCTTCCGTTAACTTTCCTTTATTCTTTAACTTTTTAAAAGTTTCCTGCAGTTTATCTGCTAAAGAGCTAAAAACAGCCATTATAAAACCTACTTTCTTTCCAGATCAATGATCTCTTGAATGATAGCCTCAATCTGTTCCAACAATTCCAAATTTCCCGTGGTACGTAGTTGAGAAACTAATCCTCCAATATCAGCAATTTTACCCTGCTGTTTGTTAAATTTATCCATTAAGGAAAGTTTTTCTTCATAACCTTCCAAATTCTTTTCCGTTCTTTTCAAGAGATCATATACCGCTTGACGACTAATGCCGTATTCTTCTCCTATTTCCGATAAGGACAGATCATCCTCATAAAACATTTCCATGATCTCCTGCTGTTTAGGGGTCAATAATTTGCCATAAAAATCATAGAGCATCGTCATGCGGGCTAATTTTTCCACTGCTTTTCACCCGCCCGTTAAGTATTTTTACTTTACACATTTTATTACAACAAACATGCTTTGTCAAGCATTATTCCAGCACGGCACTGATATTGGGAATCACTTGTTTTTTGCGAGAAACGACGCCGGGCAAATATACACTGTCTACTCCCGTTTTGACGTCGAAAGCCTTGCTAACCACATCTTTTAATTCACCGACAAAGAGAATTTCAGAGCCCTGATTAATAATATCGGTGATTAAAAGAAGAATCAAACCATAGTGGCCGTCCTGACAATAGCTTGCCATAAAGGACAGCAAGTCTTCTCTCATCTCTTCCACGCTCTCCATATCAATGGTATAAACCTGACCAATGCCAATTCTTCCTTTATTAAAAGCCACTTCCTTAAAATCCTTCAGGAGCATTTCTCGAGGGCTTATTCCTTTGATATTAGAGCCGGCCTTAAACATTTGTAGAGCATAGGAGTCAATATCAATATTGGCAATCTCTCCCGTTTTCTCCGCCGTAACCTGATCCAGATAAGTGCAGGTGGGAGACTGAAATCGTAAGGTGTCGGACAAAATTGCGGAACACATTAAACCGGCAATTTTTTTTGAGGGCTTGATCCCGGCATCAAAATACATATTAGCAATAATCGTCGCCGTGCAGCCTACCGGTTCATTTTTAAATAAAATCGGTTTTCCCGTTTGAATGTCTCCTAAACGATGATGATCAATAATTTCCAAAATATCCGCTTCTTCAATCCCCGGTACTGTTTGGCTCATCTCGTTATGATCCACCAAAATAACCTGTTTGCGATTCTGAGAGATCACATGATAACGGGAAATAAACCCTAAGACCTTATTGTTCTTGTCCACCACCGGATAGCTGCGATAGCGCGTATTCATCATGGTTTCCCTGACCTCATCTAAAAAATCATCAAAGGAAAATTTAACAATCTCCTTCGTCGTCATCACATATGAGTTGGGAATACTGAGATTGATTAAACGGGCGGCAGTAAAAGTATCCATTTGGGTAACCATTAAAATACAGCCAAATTTTTGCGCTGTGTCAATCAAAAAGGATTCTGCCTCATTAAAACAAGTTAAGATCACACAATTAGCTCCTAGCTCCAGGGCTTTTACGATGCTGTCCTGTCGGTTACCGGCAATAACAATGTCTCCCTCTTCCACAAAGGACTCTATTTGCTGAGGATCAGTAGCTAAAACCAACACCTTGCCTGTGGTATTATAATCCTTTTCTGCGCCTGTAACAATTTGGGCATTTAAGGTATCGGCGATATTTTCCAGAGGGGTTTTACTGGCTGCAATCAGATTATTATCAACTGTATCCATATACTTTTCCGTAATATCCGATAAGGTCACAATCCCTAGAAGCCGTTCCTCCTCATCCACCACAGGCAGAGATTTTAGATTAGATTTTCGCATAATATTCCAAGTTCTTTTGATGGGAATCCCCGGTGATAAACTGGGTACCACATCCATGCTTAAGTCCGATACTTGTTTTTTGACCGTTTCTACCAATGCCGGTACTTCAACATCAAAATAATTCAAGACAAACTCCGTTTCATGATTCAGCTCTCCCAGTCTACCGGGTATAGCCTCCCAGCCCTGCTTTCTTTTTAACTCCGCATAAGCGATGGCAGAACAAATGGAATCTGTGTCCGGGTTTTTATGACCCAGCACATATACTTTTTTTTGCATTCTCCGGCCCCTTTTTATCGTTTTTGATAGCTAAGATCATCCTACATGATTTATGATACATTTCTCACCAAAATAAGTAAACATAATTTTATCCTTATTTGTCGGTTAATCTAATATCAAAAATTCGTCATCAAATATTTCTATGATCAGCGATGCTCTTCCCATCCATGTTCGCCACGGTTGTCGTCACGATGTTCACCTCGATGTTCACAGGTCGCGTCTGAATCAAATTTTAATTTTCTTGCCAGTAATTGCTCTACGGCCTTATCTGCATCGCCAGATACACCTCCATAGAGTTTGATGCCCGCTTCAGCTAAGGCTCTCTTTGCACCTCCGCCGATACCGCCGCAGATTAGTGTGTCCACACTTATCTTTTTAAGAATGTCAGCAAGGGCACCATGGCTACTGCCGTTTGTGTTGACAGTCGTGGCTACCGTCACCTTACCATTTTCTATGTCATAGATCTTAAACCGTTCGGTGTGTCCGAAGTGTTGAAACACCTGTCCATTTTCATATGTTACCGCAATTCTCATGTTACATTTCCTCACTTTCTATTAATTTCATTAAATCGTTAAACCAGTTCCCATCAAACAACTCAATGTCCTCCAAATTATAATTGTCATATGCTATTAACTATAATTAGGATACTGAAATATATGTCATATGTCAATAACTTTTATTCTATATGTTTGTACCGTTCTTTTTGGATCTCCTTTGATTTTTGCCATAAAAAAATACCTCCGGATCGATTTTAGTTTATCTCAATCCAAAGGTATCTCATCATTAGGTAAATTCGCTTCACTCTTAAGTGAACGCCGCCAGTAACTTAGTTTATTGTTTTAGTTTAAATCCGGCATCTCGTCTAATACCGGTATTTCCAGTACAGGGGCATCTAATGCTTCTTGAGGAACCTCAATTACCACTTCTTCCCCATAACTATATTCATCAAACTTCATCGTCATCTCTATTGCGCTGATCGGTACAGGCTCTCCCATAAATTCATCATTAAAGGTCATGATAGTACTCATTTCTGCATCTCGGGGTAAATAATCGTTCACACCGATATGTTCAATGCCCCAGTAGCTAATGGTGTCCATGATCTCTACAGACTGAGTCAAGGCTTGTTGTAAATCCGCGCTATCTCCGAATTGACCCATGGCCGCATTTAAGAATTTACCCAGATCATCAATTCGACCATAAAAAGCCATGCGGTAAACCTCTTCTCCGTCAACCTGAGTTGTTCCGATCAAATTGTAGTGCAAGAACTCCTCTAATTCCTCCGGTACGGCATTTCCCTGCTTTTCCGCCATTTCCATAATTGCATTTAGATCAGGCATCATTTCTTCAGGATAACGGATCCATTCCATTTCTCCGCTTTCTCCAACAGGGATTTGTTGATACATTTCACCGTTGGCAAAATATGTTTCCATGGTAATAATTTCTTCTCCGCTGCCCGGGATTACCAAATTCATAGAAATTTTCTGATGAATCTTATCCGGTAGGATTACCTTCTGCTCAATTCTCATCTTCTGTTCCCCGGTAGGAATTTCTTCAGCACCCTCTACCCCGGATCTGGGGATCATCCTAATGGTGCCGTCTATAACCATGCTTAAGGTTTGATTCTGAGATTGGGCAGCCGCTTGAGATTTCTCTACTATTTCCATTACTTCCGCTTGGGTCCTAAAGACCTGATCCAATAAATTAAGTCCTTCTTCCCGCTCCAAGACATCTTGGGGCTCTCCAGAAATTAAACCATGATAATTCAGCCAGGCATAGATATTATAACCCCAGTGATTTGGATCTAAAGGAGCGGTGGCCTGTTTTGGTGGGTTGATGTCGTCCTTTAAGCCCATAGCTCTACCCACAAAAATAGCCGCTTCCAAACGCGAAATTTCTTTTTCCAAACCTAGGTCTCCACCCGGAAAGCCCTGAATAATTCCTTTTTCCATCAACAAAGCGGCCGGGCTTACGCCTTCCTCTCCTTCCAGTTGAGCTGCCTCTACCAACATGGTAGCAAAATCCCCGCGAGTGAAATTGCCGTCAGTCTCCGCAGCCCATGCTGCACCTGAGACAGCCAACAACAACACCAAGATTGACCAAAAAATCCTTTTTTTCACACGATCTCCTCCTTTATTTTTCTCCTAAGTTTATAATTCCCTATGCAGCATTCCCCCTCCTGCAAATTTTCTAATTTATTTGATGCTGATTCACAACTTACCCATAACCGACAAAAGGATACAAATAAAAAATCACTCAATTAATGGACGAAACTCAAGAATTTTTGTTCCGCCCAAGCGTAAAAAAATTGAGGTTCAAAACAGCAGCTGCCATTTTGAACCTCAATAAAATATTTTTATTACGGACGCTAAGTTCCTTATTGGTTCAACTAACTTTCAGTAAGGGATGAGGAAAACCCCTACTGATAGAAGTTTCACTTTATTTCTTCTTAGCTACATATTATAGCAGGTGGGGATCGTTTTCCCAACTGTACAAACTAGTCGGATCTTTAACATTGGTATCGCGGCCGTTGGGGGGCAAATCCCGAGCACTCACAGGATCTGCAGGCGCGGTAGGCACATTCAGGTCGGCAAAACCACGAGCATTATCCTGCACCCAGGCATCATGGCTATTAGATTTCATCGGAGTCGGATCCACATCGTCAAGGGAAATACCCAGAGCCGCGGCGACACCTTTACCATACTCAGGATCAGCCATATAACAATGCGTGATATGGCGATGCTTAATCTGTAGCGTTGAATCGCCCATATTTCTCGCTGTATTTTCAAAAAGCACCAATTTCTGTTCCGGGCTCATCCCGCGGAAGAGCATTCCGGGCTGGGTGTAATAATCATGATCATCTTCACGGAAATCATACTGATAAACATCGCCGCCCTCTTGCATCGGCTCAGCGGTCTCCGGATGGTCAGACCAATTACCATAGCTGTTGGGTTCATAATGGAGTTCACTGCCCATATTGCCATCCACCCTCATCTGGCCATCACGATGAAAACTGTGGGGATACTTGACGCCTTGAGGACTGTTAACAGGAATCTGATGATGGTTTACCCCGAGACGGTAGCGCTGGGCATCGCCGTAAGCAAAAAGCCGGGTCTGGAGCATGCGGTCGGGAGAATAGCCGATGCCCGGCACATTGTTGGCAGGGTTGAAGGCCGCTTGCTCAACTTCGGCAAAATAATTCTCGGGATTTTGATTGAGGACAATTTCACCCACCTCAATCAGGGGGAAATCTTTCTTTAACCACATCTTGGTAAGATCAAAGGGGTTATAAGGCAGGTTTTTCGCCTGTTCTTCTGTCATCACCTGAATAAACATAGTCCATTTCGGGTACATGCCCTTTTCAATAGCCGTATAAAGGTCTCGCTGATGACTTTCTCGATCCTTTGCAACGACCATTTCAGCTTCCTGGTCCGTCAAATTCTGAATGCCCTGCTGACTGCGAAAATGGAATTTTACCCATACTCTCTCATTGGCAGCATTGATCAAACTATATGTATGGCTGGAGAATCCATGCATATAACGGTAGGAAGAAGGAATGCCTCGATCACTCATCGTAATTGTTACTTGAAGCAGCGCTTCAGGAAGGGATGTCCAAAAATCCCAGTTATTATTAGGGCTCCGCATGTTGGTGCGGGGATCACGCTTGACCGCATGATTTAGATCAATAAACTTTTTGGGATCCCGGAAAAAGAATACCGGTGTATTGTTGCCTACAAGATCCCAGTTGCCTTCTTCAGTGTAGTATTTCATCGCAAAACCGCGGATATCCCGTTCTGCATCGGCGGCACCTCGTTCACCGGCCACTGTAGAAAAACGCATGAACATCTTGGTTTTCTTACCCACCTGAGAAAAGATCTTCGCCTTAGTATATTTGGTAATATCATGTGTGACAGTAAATTCACCATAGGCTCCGGATCCCTTGGCATGCATGCGCCGCTCAGGGATAACCTCACGATTAAAGTGAGCGTGTTTCTCCATGAGCCAGGCGTCCTGAATAACTACAGGTCCTCTGGGTCCTGCGGTCATCGTATCTTGGTTATTAACTACCGGGGCACCATTTTCACGTGTAATACCGGGATGAACCCCTTTTACATCGTTACGACTGGGCAAAGGTGCGCCTAAACCATTCTTTTTCATCGGATCGTTCATCTAATCTCCCCTCCCATTATTTTTATTTTTCTTGAGTGCTATTTGTTTCTATTAGCTCTATTGCTAATTATTCTCATTATACCATAAAAAAGCAAGAATCATAAGAATTAGACCCAACAAGATTTAATATTGCTTTTCTTATCAGTTATTTCTTAAGATCTTCTTTTCATCACACGGGATAACAAAAATGCCAAAATACCCACGCCCAGCACGGTGTAAGTAATGTTAGAATATGTATCCATGACCTTAATAATATCCTCCCAGGAAGCACCTAAAAAAGCGCCCGTCTGAACAAGGAGGGTGTTCCAGATAATGGTCCCCGCCGTGGTGAAAATTAGAAAAATAGGGAATCTCATCTGAGACAATCCCGCAGGAATCGAGATCAGACTGCGAATCACAGGAATCATGCGGCAAAAAAACACCGTCCAATAACCGTAACGTTGGAACCAGGAATCAGCCCGATAGACATCCGCTACCTTTAACCCTAAGTAACGGCCGTAGCGAACCACAATTCTTTCCAGCCTATTTATATCAATAAGATAACCGATGCCATACAGGATCATGGCACCAAAAACAGATCCCAGGGTGGCCGAGATAATGACACCCAAAATAGACAGATTCGTATAAGTTGTCATAAAGCCACCTAAAGCAAGAATGACTTCTGAAGGAATTGGAGGGAAAACGTTTTCCAGGGTAATTAACAAAAATACACCTAAGTAGCCATATTGCCCCATCAGGTCGATAATCCAGTTTTGCATACCCGCTCCTTTATTTTACTTGGTCTACCAATCTCCGCGTACATTTCTCAACCTCATATAGAATTCGTTCTTCGTCCAAGGTTAATAGTTGACGGTTTTCCATAACCACCTTACCATCTATCAATACCGTCTTGACGTCGCTGCCCCGGGCAGCATACACTAGATGGGCCGATGCATCATGATGCGGATAAAGATGAGGCTGATGAAAATCTACTAAAATGATATCTGCTTTTTTGCCCACAGCAATTTGACCGATTTCCCCTGCTAAACCCAAAGCCTCGGCACCATTTTGGGTCGCCATTTCCAAGACTTGATAAGCAGGAAGCACCGTGGGATCCATGGTAGCCACCTTCTGCAAAAAGCTGGCCGTTCTCATCTCTTCAATCATATCCAGGTTATTATTACTGGAAGCACCATCCGTTCCTAGGGCGACGGTAATCCCTTTTTCAAGCATCCGCGCCACCGGGGCAATGCCGCTGCCAAGCTTCATATTGCTCTGAGGATTATGGGCCACCTTAACCTTCTTGGCAGCCAATAGATCCATTTCTTCCTCATTAACATGCACTACATGAGCAGCTAAGACATGGTGCTGAAATAATCCGATCTCATCCATCAATGCTACCGGTCTTTTACCGTAATCTTTTTCGATATCGGCCACCTCGGTAAGGGTTTCCGCTAAATGTATATGAATACCTACACCTAAGGATTCCACATAAGAGAGGACTTTTTTCAAAAAATCCGGCGGACAGGTATAAGGGGCATGAGGACCCATCATCGTGGTGATTCGTCCTTCGGCCTTGCCCTGCCAATTCTTAATAAAATTAACTGATTCTCCTAAAGCCTTATCTCCATTGGATCCCAGACCGGTCATGCCTCGAGCTAATACGCCCCGCATGCCGCTTTCATCCACAGCACGGGCGACTTCATCCATGAGAATATACATATCGGCAAAGGTCGTCGTACCGGACTTAATCATCTCCACGATGCTCAGCAAGGTTCCCCAATAAATATCCGAAGAGATCATTTCATTTTCAATGGGCCAAATCTTTTTTTGCAGCCACTCCATTAAAGGCAGATCATCGGCGTAACTACGCAAGAGAGTCATGGCCCCGTGGGTATGGGTATTGATCAGACCGGGGAGGGCAACACAATCGGTACCATCAATTACTTTGTCAAAATCCCCGTCTTCCGGGATTGGTCCCACACCACTGATTTTTCCGTTATAAATTGCGATATTTCCCTGCACCCACGGTTCTTCCCTTAAGGCCATTTCTTCAGTCATGGGGTAAATCAGGGCATTTTTGATTAATATCTTCATTACTTACACCTCATTTACTTCTTACTTTGTCCGTAATGTTTTAAGAAATTTTCCCGCAAATTTTTTATTTCCAGGTCATCCAAAACATGAGCTGTCCCCAAGGATTTGGCATTTAAAAAAACGAGAGCGAGTTTTTCTACTAAAACAGCAACAGTAAAGGCTTCCTCCAGAGTTCTCCCGAGGGCCACAACACCATGGTTCGCTAGTAAAACAGCGTTTCTGTTTTCTAAACCACGTACCCCATGCTGCGCCAATTCCAGAGACCCGGGCGGCGCGTAACGAGCCACTTCCACCGCTCCACCGATTAATTGAGCTGCTTCCTCTAACACAGGAGGAATCCGTTCCTGGGCTACAGCAAAGGAACAGGCATAATTACTGTGGGTATGCACAATTGCTCCTGCATCGGAGCGGGCTTTATAGATTTCTTGATGCAATAGATATTCCGAAGAAGGTTTTCTCTTCCCATCCACAACCTCTCCGGCGAAATTCATGGTCACAATATCCTCGGTCTTTAATTGATGATAGGCCATACCGCTGGGGGTAATATGATAATTCTTATGGTTGGGAACGCGGCAGCTGATATTCCCCCATGTGCCTACCACCAACTGAGTATCCACGAGTTTTTTACCCACTTGGATTATTTCTTCTTTTAATTGTAAGGCAGAATAAATAATCACAGGAATCCTCCTCGATCCGCATCTTGATTTAAGAGATTATTTTGTAAACGTTTTCCTCATTAGGTTGATTAATAATTCCTCTTTCCGTAATAATGGCTGTAATCAAATGGTGGGGAGTAACATCAAATGCCGGATTAAATACAGGCACATCCAAAGGTGCGGTCTGAACCCCCAAGACTCGTCTTACCTCTTCCGGACTTCTTTCTTCAATGGGAATATCCGCTCCCGAGTTAAGGGTTAAATCAAAGGTACTGGCCGGCGCCGCCACATAAAAAGGAATCCCATGGGCACGAGCCAATACCGCCAAGCTATAAGTACCAATTTTATTGGCCACATCTCCCCGGGCCGTAATCCGATCCGCTCCTACCAGGACCAGATCAACCCAACCCTTTTGCATTACGTATCCGGCCATGTTGTCTGTAATTAAGGTTACAGGAATGTTTTCCTCCATTAGTTCAAAAGCGGTCAAGCGCGCACCCTGAAGGAGAGGCCTGGTTTCATCGGCAAAAACCCGCACCTTTTTACCACTATCATGGGCGGCACGAATCACGCCTAGAGCAGTGCCATAACCTCCTGTAGCTAAGGCTCCGGCATTGCAATGCGTGAGAATTGAAGCCTCATCGGGGATAAGTTCCCGGCCCAGCCGCCCCATTGTTTGATTCAGGGTTAAATCTTCCTGGAGAATTCCATGGGCTTCCCTAAGGAGGGTTTGATAGATCATAGCCGGTGATTGCTCCGGGTTAATGCATTTTTTCATGCGATCCAAAGCCCAGAAAAGATTGACTGCCGTAGGTCGGGAAGCGGCTAATGCTCCAGCGGCCAGACGCAGCTCTTCTAAACAGGCAACCCGGTCCTGGGCACTGCCTGACCGGGCTGCCAAAACCAGACCATATGCCGCGGCACAACCAATAGCTGGTGCTCCCCGCACCACCAATCTTTTAATGGCGCTGACAACATCTTGATATTTTGTACAAGTATAATAACTTACTTCGCCGGGCAGCTTGGTCTGATCTAATAAAATCAGTTTATGGTCAACCCAGCGCATGGTTTCAAGCACTTCGCTCCACCTATCCTTTATTTATTTTGAAGTATGGTCGCATTTGCACGTACGTTCTTCCGGGATTTTTTCTACTGTTTTCATCAGTAGCTTGGACAAATTAGCACTGTTCTCCTCCATCACATCCAGCACTTCCTGATGGCTTAACTCTGTAGTGGAAATGCCGGCAGCAAAATTCGTCACCATCCCGATAGTAGCATAGCAAAGGCCTGCTTCCCGGGCTAAAACTACTTCTGGAACACTGGTCATACCCACCAGGTCCCCTCCCAGCATTTTAAACATGCGAATTTCTGCCGGTGTTTCAAAGCGCGGCCCTTCCGTGGTAACATAGGTGCCTCCCTGATGGACCTTCACAATCAAGCTCTTTGCCTCTTGGGCCAGAATCTCTCTTAATTGGGGACAATAAGGATGGGTCATATCGGTTTGAGTGACCCCCTGATCTCCCCCATCAAAAAAAGTACTTACGCGGTTTTTCGTAAAATCCAAAAATTGGTCCACGAGAACAAAGCTTCCCGGAGCCATGGTTTCATTTAAGGAACCTACCGCTGCCGTGGCCAGCACTCTCTTGACGCCCAGTTCTTTTAAAGCCCAGATATTGGCCCGATAATTAATTAAATGGGGCGGGAGGGACTGGGTTGCCCCGTGGCGGGCCAGAAAGATAATTTCATGACCCTGATAGGTACCTTGGGCCACCTTCGCTTTTCCATAAGCATTTTCCACAATCATTTCCTGCACATTAGATAAAATACCCGGATTATAAACACCGGTGCCACCGATAATTGCGATTCTTGGTGCCATTTACTCTTCCTCCCCTGCAAATAAGGCTTCAGAAAACTCCTTAGCTCGAAAATCTTTCAGATCATCGATCCCTTCCCCAATACCAATCAGTTTCACAGGAATCTTTAGTTCATCCCGAATGCCAATAATAACACCGCCTTTTGCGGTACCATCCAACTTTGTAAGGCAGATCCCTGTTACCTGAACCACTTCACTAAAAAGCCGGGCCTGAGAAATGGCATTTTGACCTGTGGTGGCATCTACAACCAACAGCACTTCAACATTGGCTTCCGGTAATTCGCGGGAAACAATTTTACCAACCTTACGCAGTTCTTCCATTAAGTTAGTTTTGTTCTGAAGACGACCGGCAGTATCAATGATCAGTACATTATCCCGACGGGAGGCTAAAGATCTACAGGCATCAAAGACCACCGCACCGGGATCGGATCCTTCTTGATTGTGAATGACTTCTATCCCCACCCGCTGGCCCCAGATAAGCAACTGATCAATAGCCGCCGCACGGAAAGTATCTCCTGCTGCCAGCAATACCCGGTGGTTTTCTTGCTTCAAACGGTGGGCCAGTTTGCCGATGGTGGTGGTTTTACCGGCCCCATTGACCCCCACTACCAAAATGACATTCTTTTTGTCTTTGTCCACATTTAAACCCAGCTCTTCATTATCTCCTACTAGGATATGAGCAATTTCTTCTTTCATAACCTCCCAAAGCTGGGAGGCATCCTTGAGTTTCCGTTCTTTCACACGCTTGCGCATGGTTTCAACTAAGTCCATGGAAGTATTCACGCCTACATCGGCTTGAATCAACATCTCTTCCAGCTCTTCAAATAAATCTTCATCAATGGTTTTATTAAAAGTTAAAACAGCAGAAACCTTGTCGACAAAACCTTGTCGGGTTTTTGTTAAACCCTCTTTTAGCTTATTAAATAAACCCAACCTCTAGTCCTCCTTATCTACACTTTATTCACTAGGCCGCGTGACCTCGTCCATATTTTATCACACCAAGTTTATGATTACTACCGACTGTCCTGAAGAAAACCCCCCCCAAAAGATCCTAGATGTTAATACTCTCACCTACTTTTTGGAGAAAAATAGTGGGGATAAAATCCTCTTGCACCCGCCGATAATTGTTTAGGGTCAGTTTCGCCCATCCCTCATCAGATATCTTCCGCCGGGGCAGATGGAGAGCTACAATGTGCCGCGGTTGAATATGATCTTCAATCACCTTTCTTGCCAAAGAACGAGCAACATAGGGAAATGGGGCAATTAATAAATCCACTTGAGCCTCCGGCAGATGATAAGCACAAAAGTTTTCCGCTTCAGGCTCAGCATCCCCCACATGGAGAATTTTTTTACCCCCACCCTCAATCAGATAAGCAATATGGTTTATCTCCTTGAAGTCTCGTCCCATATGGTGCATCGGCAGAAAATGAATAGAAAGATCGCCCATCTGTAAAGATTTCTCGCTATTTGGGGACAAATCTTCCGGACTTATACACCGGGAAGTCAGCTCAGCATCTAGGTGCAAAATCTCCCGGATCAGGTCTTGACTCCCGGCGACAAGGGCCTTCGGGTGATTTTTTAAAAATTGGACCGTGCTGGGGGCATCAAAATGATCTCGATGCTCATGGGTAAAAAGTAAAAGACTAAGATCATGAAAGGGAGGAACGCTCTCCATGATTTGCCTCTTGATGGTGTCAGGTAAGCCCTGATAGGGAGGAATGTGGGAAGCACATAATCCATCTACCAGGACTCTTTGCTTTTGAAAATCCAGGAGCACCCCTGCATTGGAAACATAAATAATTTTAAGCACTGACAATCTCCATATCTGCCAATTTAACAGACAAGCATTTGGAAACCCCATTTTCCTCCATAGTAATACCATAGAGCAGATCCGCCACTTCCATGGTTCCCTGACGGTGCGATACAACGATGAATTGACTCTCTTGAGACAGTTCCTGCATAAAAGCGGCAAAACGATCCACATTCGTTTCATCTAAAGATGCCTCAATTTCATCTAGGACGCAAAAGGGACTGGGTTTAACACGGAGGATGGCAAACAGCAGGGCAATCCCTGTTAGGGCCTTTTCTCCTCCCGAGAACAAATTGAGATGCTGCAATTTTTTTCCCGGCGGTTGCACGACCAAATCAATCCCGGTTTCCAAGATATTTTCCCTATCGGTCATAACTAATTGAGCGCTGCCACCCCCAAAAAGCCTGGTAAAGGTTTCGTTAAAATGGCGACTTACTTGTTCAAAAGTATTTTGAAAACGTTGGGTGATAATCTGATCCATCTCGTTGATCACCTTAAAAAGGGATCCTTTGGCTTCTACCAGATCCTTTTGTTGTTCCGTTAAAAATGAATAGCGCTCCGTAACTCTTTGATGCTCTTCAATAGCACTAAGGTTAATGGTGCCCAAAGCGTTGATTTCTCTGGCAATCTCGTTAATTCTCAAGGTTACCCCTTTTCTGGAGGGCAGATCTTCCTTTTTTAGGCGCGCCTGTTCAAAGGTTAAAGCGAATTTTTCATCCAGTCTTTCCCCTTGTTTTTCCCATTCCATCTCCAAACGATTCTTTTTTAATTCCCATTGGTGCAGTTCCTGGCCGAGGCGAGTTTGGATTTTAGCCATTTCACGATCTTCTTTTTCCAGCTCCGCAAGCTGCTGATTATCCGCTAAGCGCTTGTGTTTTTCTTCATTAAGGCACCTTTCCTCAACTTCTTTCTCCCGACTCAAGGCTAAGATCTGCTTTTTTTCCTCCTGAATCCCCATTTCCGTTTCTGCCAATTCAGCTTCCAGGGCCTTAGCCCCTTCTTTTTCTTGGGTCAGGTTGTGCAGCCTGCTTACCTTTTCTTCCTCTAAACGGTGCAGATTCCGTTTAGTCTCTCCCTCTTTCTGGATCAGTTCGGCCATTTTCACCTTCAGCTCGGTCAAATCATCATGATCTTCATTTAAACTTGTCTTTTGCTCTTTCAGCTCCTCCTGCAGGGATAAAAGAGCGGTAGATAAATCCTGATTTTCCTTTTCTAGTCTCAGCTGCAACTCTAAAAGCACCTTTTTTTCTTGTTCCAGGTTTTCTTTTTCCCGTCTGTTGTCATCTATTTCCCCACGTACCGCCAGGATATTTTTCTCCGTCATGGTATGCGCTTCTCTCAGCTGATTCTCCTCTCGGAGATTTTGCATCAATTGGTGTTCCCATTCCCGGATCAGATTTTGTTTTTGCTCCAGTAAATTTTTCTCTGCATTGAGTCCTTTACGGCAATCTGCCAGATCTTGTACCGTTTTTTCAAATTCTCCGGAGAGATTCTTGATCTTCTCTTCCAATTCCCCGATTTCATTAATCCGCGACAAGAGGTTTCGGCCCTTTTTTTGTTGGCTACCGCCGGTCAGAGAACCGCCGGCATGAATTTGATCTCCTTCTAAGGTGACGATTCTCACCTGATGTTTTAGAGCACGGGCCGCACTAAGGGCCGCATCCATGTCCCGAACCACGAGAATCCGTTTTAAAAGGAAATCCACTGCCGGACGTACTTTGGCGTCACAGGTGAGCAAATCGGAGGCAAAGCCTAGTACTCCCTTCATATTTTGCACCTTTGCCGCAAGGTCTTGATTATCCGGCCGGTGAATAACATTCAGAGGTAAAAAGGTGGCGCGTCCTCCCTTGATACTTTTTAAATATTCGATCCCATTTTTCGCATCCCCATCCGTTTCTGTAACAATGTCCTGAAGAGCACCGCCCAGAGCCGTTTCCACCGCGAGACGCATGGAATCCTTGACCTTAATTAATTCTGCCACCACCCCGACAACACCCCTTACCCCGGGATGCTTTTTCCGGGCCGCCAGTAAAAGCGCTTTGACGCCGGGAAAGTAGCCTTCATAATCATGCTGCATTTCCTGTAATAAATTGAGTCGAGTTTTCATCCTTTGCAGTTCTTCTCTTTGTTCCACTTCCCGAGCGGTCATTTCTTTTTCTTTCTCTTCCAGCATGCTAATCTTTTGGGATAAACCAACAATACTTTCTTCCGTCCATGCCTTCTCACGGCGCAAACCCTGTGTATTTAAACTTAAATCCTCTTGCTTTAACTGGTTATCACGCAAAAATTGCTCAAATTCCCTTTCTTGCTCCAGTAATCGGGACCATAAATGATCCAGGGCTTGAACTTTTTGGCCGCAGGCAGAAATCTTATTTCGTAACTCAGCCATATTTTGCACCATCTCAAAAGAATCGTTTTTCAAAGATTCTATTTTTTCTTCCAGGGTGATAATTCCTGTGGTCTTATCCTTTTGAGCCTTTTCCCTGGCTTTGATAGAAGCATCATATTCCTGCACCGCTCCCCTTAGGGTGCTGTAGCGCTGTTTTTCCTGGAGGATACTTTGCTCCGATTGAGATATCAATTGAGTCAATTTCTCAATTTCTTGGCGCGATTTTGTCAGTTCTTCCTTAATCGTATCCTGACGAGCTTTCCTCAGCCTGACCTCAGACTCTCCTTGCTCCAAACGGCTAAAAATCTGGAACACCTTTTGCTGTAGTTCATTAATTGTTTCATCCCGTTGAGTCAAGCGAAAACGCAATTCTTCAATACAGGCTTCATTTTTTCCCCGCTGGACTTCCATCTCAAGATGTGCTCTTTGTTTTTCCGCTTCGTTACTTTGAGCCTCCTGGAGCTTTACATGGATATCTTCCAGGATATGAACCAACAAATTTATTTCCAAGCGATCACTTTCCTCTTTTAAGGCAAGGTAAACCTTGGCTCTTTCCGCTTGCTCCCGCAGAGGTTCTATCTGCGATGATAGCTCGTAAATGATATCCTGGACGCGCTCCAGGCTCTGTTCTGTATCCTGGAGTTTACGAACAGCTTCCTTTTTCCGGTTCCGATATTTGACGATGCCGGCGGTTTCTTCAATAATGCTCCTTCTTTCCTCCGGCTTAGCAGATAAGATCTCCTCCACCTTGCCCTGGCTGATAATAGAAAAACCGTCCGTCCCTATGCCTGTATCCTGAAAAAGTTGATGGATATCCTTCAAACGACAAGGGGCATTGTTAATTAAGTATTCACCTTCGCCCGACCGGTAAGTGCGCCGAGTAATGCTCACTTCATTAAACTCCAAAGGTAAAAAACCGTCGCTGTTGTCAAGTACCATAGAAACTTCCGCCATACCCAAAGGTTTGCGATTCTTGGTGCCGGAAAAAATCACATCTTCCATTTTACTCCCCCGCAAGATCTTGGCACTTTGCTCACCTATCACCCAGCGGATCGCGTCGGTGATATTAGATTTTCCGCTGCCATTGGGCCCGACAATTACGGAAACCCCCGGGCCAAATTCCAGCTTTGTTTTATGAATAAAGGATTTAAAGCCTTGTAGCTCAATTGATTTAAGATGCATCTTGGCCTCCTGAAAATTATCTAACAAGCATTATTTTACCATATTAAAAGATGTCATGATAGCTATTTAACCCTTAATCCCGGTGTATCCTCCAAAGGAAATGATACGTCTAGTGATAGAAGGAAGGTTAAAAAAGTGCTATTTGACTCGGAAGATAATAAGTATTATAATTTTTTAAAGATATATCAATAAAGATCGAATTAGAGGATACCAAATGGAAAATGATAAAAAGATTGCCGTTTTAATTGATGCCGATAATGTTTCCGACAAATATATCAAATACATTTTTGATGAAATCTCCAATCATGGGATCCCCACCTATAAGAGAATTTATGGAGATTGGACCAAGCCGCAGCTTTCATCCTGGAAAACACTTCTCCTTAATTACTCCATAACCCCTATTCAACAATACGGTTATACCACAGGTAAAAATGCCACAGATGCAGCCTTGATCATCGATGCCATGGATATTCTTTATTCCAATAATGTTGATGGTTTTTGCATTGTGTCCAGTGACAGCGATTTTACCAGACTGGCATCGCGCTTAAGAGAAGCGGGGATGTATGTAATCGGCATGGGAGAAAGAAAAACCCCTCAGCCTTTTATTGCCGCCTGCGAAAAATTTAAATATCTGGAGGTCCTGGCAGCCATCCCTACAGAAACATATAACACCAACGGGACAAAAAAATTGGAGAAGCAGGAACCCCCCCAAGACGGCATGGCCACTATTGATGAACTGATTGAAGCCATCAGAACTATTGTTACCGATTGTTCTGATGAGGATGGTTGGGCATTTTTGGGTGAGGTAGGAAAAAGGCTGAATAAACGTTACCCCGATTTTGATACCCGAAACTACGGACACGCGAAACTGACCCCGTTAATCTCATCCTTGAAGAAGTTTGACATTCAGTCGCGCAAAACAAGTAATCCCAATATTACTCATAAATACATTAAAAATAAAGTGAAGTAAACACAAACACTTTTACCTAAGTAAGATTCAGCCGTCGCTCTTTTGGGGCGGTGGCTTTTTGCACTTTCAGACTTAATACCCGTCTTGGGCTCGAAAAGTAATTAGGTGCAAGCATATTCTCCAAAAAGCGATGGTGAGATAATTGGACAATAAGAAAAAACTCGTGATTTTGTCGGACCAGACAACATCGGCTGATTTTCCTCTAGACCCTTTAACCAAAAAAATAGCCATGAACATCCCTCCCCGCCGTGCTGGTGATAACCGGGGCGATGTGGATACCCTGCGCCAAATCTTGACCCGGAAATTAGGCGCCTCTGTGGAGATTCCCCTTTCTTTGATGGCATCTATCCAGGAAATTCTGCATAGCAAAGTTCAACAGATGACTGTTACCTTGGCTGCAGGCAGTTTTTTTGATGATCAGGATCAGGTAACGTCTTGGCGCTTAATTGAGATTGAAAAAGGAGACCAATCTGCAGTGCATCTTGGGATTGCAGTGGATATCGGCACCACTACGGTGGTGGTTTATCTAGTGGATATGACCACGGGGCGGATTTTAGATCAAGCATCTGATTATAATCATCAGATTCAGTTGGGAGAGGATATTTTATCCCGCATTATGGCTGCAGCCAGTCCTGCAGGTTTATCATCATTACAAAGTTTGATTGTTGATACCTTAAACAGTTTGGTTTATGAGGTGTGCCGGGAGGCTGCGGTCAAAAGTGAGGATATAAGAGCTGTCTGTCTCGGCGCTAATACAACGATGACCCACCTTCTCTTGGGGCTAAATCCTGCTTCTATTTGTCGAGCACCTTATATTCCCATGGTAAACAATCCGGGGATCTTTACCGCTGGAGAAATCGGTCTCAAGATCCATCCTTTAGCTCCAGTTTATTGTTTGCCCAGTGTGGGTAGTTATTTAGGGGGAGATGTCATCGGCGGGATCATAGTCAGCGGCATGCATCAGGAAGAAGAACTTTCTTTGTTTGCCGATGTGGGTACCAACGGTGAATTCGTCATCGGCAATCAGGATTGGCTGGTGGCCTGTGCCGGAGCAGCCGGCCCCGCCCTAGAAGGTGGCGTGACCGAGTGGGGTATGCGAGCTGAAGAAGGTGCTATAGACTCTGTCCATATCCATAATGATCAGGTAACCTACACCACGATCCACGGTTCCCCTGCCCGGGGGATTTGTGGTTCCGGTTTAATCGATGCTTTGGCAGAGCTGTTTCTCAGTGGACTTATCGATCGCGGAGCACACTTTACCGATGGCAGAGAATTCTTTGTTCTCGTTCCCCAGGAAGAAACGGCTCATGGTCAGGATATTATTATCAGTCAAAAGGATATTAACAATCTTATGCGCACCAAAGGGGCTGTGAACACTGCCTTAGAGGTTTTGGTAGAAGGGGTAGGCTGCACTTGGCAGGAGATCTGCAAATTTTACGCTGCCGGAGCCTTCGGCCAATATATTCCCATCGAATCCGCCGTCATGATCGGGCTCTACCCGGATTTGCCCCGGGAAAGAATGATCCGCTTAGGAAACAGCTCCGGAGAAGGGGCCCGCCAAGTCCTTATCTCGAATCAAAAAAGGCTGGAATGCGAAAAAGTTGCCGGCAAAATCACCTATTTTGAAATGAATGATAATGCGAGCTTTATGGATAAATATGCCGGGAGCAAGTTTCTGCCCCATACCAATCTTGATCTATACCCCAGTGTTCAAGAAGAATTAAACAAAAGGAGAAGGTTAAGAGACAAACCCGCAAATTAAAATCGCTAGCTTCCTAAAATAAATGTGAAGTTTTTATGGGAGAGGGGGAACAGAGGATGCCGATTTTTTCCCTGATTGCATTTTCAGCCTTGTTTATTTCGATAGTGTCAATAATTTTTGCGATTAAAGGTAAGCATCAATTCTACTGGATCTCATCTTTGGGAATTTATATTTTTAGTTTTTTAGCGGGTTTTTCCATAGGACTTGTGACCGTTGCTTTAACCTTTATACCTTTAACTTTGGCTATTGGCCATTCTTTCGGCTGGATAAAAACAAAGACGCACCGCATCATTTCTCTTGGTTTTGGCATTTTAGTTGGGTCTCTGATGGTGATTTATGTAGGGAACTGGTTATTCTATCCCTTGTTTTTTCTATTCAATTAACAGATTTATGATTGTAACAAGTAAAATATATTTAAAACTTAAATTTTAATAATTATTGATGTAATAATAAAAAATAAGGGACCAAAATCATTGGATTTTGGTCCCTTTGCTTATGTTTCTGATGTTTTAGCCCTGCTATCTTTTTTGTACGAAAAACTTGATGGCGGTTTTTTTCTCATTATTAATCTCCACTTCGCTGAAAGCCGGTATGAAAACCAAATCAATCCCATTAGGAGCCACAAAGCCTCTGCTGATGGCAATGGCTTTTACCGCTTGATTCACGGCTCCTGCACCGACGGCTTGCACCTCTGCTTTGCCCCGGCTTTTCAATACTGCCACCAAGGCTCCTGCCACAGCTTTTACATCTGAGTCACCTGCTACCCGTAAAACCTCCATCTTATAACCCCCTAATTTTCTCAGATTAAGTTCAGCCTTTGATTAACATATTGGTGGAGAAAGTGCTTCTCCGAAACAACGAACTCAGGTTGATCGGAATCAATCATTGAAATCCCAAAGTTTCCGCGATCCAAACTGCTGCTGCCCATAATTTTAATATGCGACAACTGAAAATGATCCTGTAAAAATTGCATATTGCTTTTTTTGTGTCCGGCGATGAGGGAACAATCCTGAGGTGAACCCCATAAAATGATGATCTTTTCATCCCTTTCTTTCAGAAAACTATTGATCACAAAAATCAAATGTTCCCGCACCAACGCTGCCGCAACTAATTCACCGAAAGCAGGATGAAAGGGACCGGCGACCATTTCACCCCCTGGTGCTAGATCCTTGGTCGGTTGTAATCCGGTGCGAATCACTTGAACACCAAAAAGGCGAAAGATGGCCAACATGTCTTTGCTTATCTCTACTGCCTCCGGTAAATTTAAGGGTTGATAGCTATCCTCTAAAAAGAGTTTATGCAGAAGTGTATTTTTTAGCACTACTGTAGGGTAAATTCTTGCCAAATCCGGCTGCAGTCGAGCTAGGATCAAAGCTCCCTGGAGGCACTTAGCACGGTTGTCCCCCGGTAATCCCGGCATCAATTGCACTCCGGTAGTAAACCCCTCCTTTTTCAGTAAATTCAGGGCATCAAGAACCTCCTTTGCGCTATGACCCCGCTTTGCGGAAGCCAAAATCTGATCATCCATAGATTGTACGCCCAATTCAACGGTAGCGACGCCAAAAGATCTTAAAAAAGCAAGAACCTGAGGATTAATATAGTCAGGTCTGGTGGAAATTCTGATCCCACTGATTTTATTCTCCTTTAAGGCTTGATATGCCGGGGTAAGAAAGTAGCGTTGCCAGGAGAAATCCAATCCGGAAAAACTGCCGCCATAAAAGGCAATTTCCGGTAACTCCGCCCGCTCCCAATCTTGAATGGCCTGTGCAATTTCATTATCTTGGGGAAAGCCGGAAGATCCGGAAACATGATACTGATTACAAAAAATGCATTGATGGGGACATCCTAAATGAGGAATAAAAAAGGGTAAAATATGCTTTTTGGCCTGGCCCATTATTTTTTCTCCTTAAGCAGATGCCTCCAGGAATCTAAGGTCTCCAAAGCTACTTGGGCAGCCTTTTGCTCCGCTTCTTTTTTATTGTACCCCTGTCCCTGAGCTAACAGCCGGTCCTGATATTTAACACCGGCGACAAATTCCTTTTGATGGTCCGGGCCTGATTCATGTATAATGATATATTGAATCCCTTGATCATCGTGCTTTTGTACCAGTTCCTGAAGCATGGTTTTATAATCGCCCCATTCTATATGCTCCAAACGTTCCACAATATAGGCCAGGGGAACAAGGAGAAATTTTCTGACCCCTTCCAGCCCACACTCCAGATAAATAGCTCCCACCACGGCTTCAAAGGCATCGGCTAAAACGGAGTTTCTTTCCCGTCCTCCGCTGATGTCCTCGCCCCGCCCCAGAAAAAGATAAGTCCCTAAGCGAAGCTTTTTGGCCTGTTCTGCCAGGGAGGCAGCACAAACTACTGCTGCGCGCATTTTAGTTAGATCACCTTCCTGTTTTTGGGGATATTTTTTATACAAATACTCTCCCATAACCAAACCTAAAACGGCATCTCCCAAAAATTCCAAGCGCTGATTATGGAACAACCTTTGTTTTTTGTGTTCATATGCATAGGTGGGATGGGTCAGAGCCTGCTTTAAAAGCTCCAAATTTGAAAAATCAATACCCATTTCCCTTAGCTTTTCTGCTAATTCCCGTACCCGTTTCATATCCATATAATCACCTTCTTTTCATTTATCTTGGTAAGAAAGGGACGGTGTCCCGTCCCTTTATAACAATTAAGCAAATTTTTTAATGACAATTGTCGCATTATGACCACCAAAACCGAGAGAATTGGACATAGTAACATTTACTTCTGCCGCTCTCGCCTGGTTGGGCACATAATCCAGGTCACATTCCGGATCCGGCGTTTCATAATTAATGGTGGGAGGAATCATCTTGTGAGTAATGGCTAGGGTGCAGGCAATTGCTTCTACTGCTCCCGCTGCTCCTAATAGGTGACCCGTCATGGATTTGGTAGAGCTTATGGCAACCTTGGAGGCATCTTCGCCAAAAACCGTGTGAATCGCCTGGGTTTCTCCCTTATCATTTAAATCAGTGGAGGTGCCGTGGGCATTAATGTAGTCCACCTCTTCCGGTTTGATACCGGCGTCTTTCAGGGCGTTAGCCATCGCCTTGGCTGCCCCTGCCCCTTCCGGTGCCGGTGCCGTAATATGATAACCGTCCGCTGTTGAACCATAGCCTACGATTTCTGCATAGATTCTTGCTCCTCTTTTTTGCGCATGCTCCAGGGACTCCAGGATCAAAATTCCTGCCCCTTCCCCAATGACAAAGCCATCCCGGTCCTTGTCAAAAGGGCGACTGGCTTTTTCCGGTTCCTCATTTCGCGTGGACATAGCCTTCATGGCGCAAAAACCCGCTACGGAAAGAGGGGTTATGGGGGCTTCAGTTCCTCCCGTAAAGATCACATCGGCATCGCCCCGTTGAATTACTTTAAAAGCATCTCCAATGGCATTTGTACCTGAAGCACAGGCAGTGACCACCGTTTCATTGATGCCGTAAGCACCAAAAGTAATGGAAATTTGACCGGCAGCCATGTTGCTGATCATCATCGGTACAAAGAAAGGACTTATCCGCCCTGGACCTTTCTCCAGCAATACCTGTTTTTGTTCTTCCATTGTGGCAACGCCGCCAATGCCGCTGCCTAAAATCACTCCGACCCGATGACCATCTACTTTATTCATATCAAGGGCTGCATCCTCAAAAGCCATTTTGGCTGCAGATACAGCAAACTGGCAATACCGATCCATACGGCGAGCTTCTTTCTTATCGATAAAAGCGGTAGCATCAAAATCTTTTACTTCAGCAGCAATCCTGGTGCTGTATCCCGTGGTATCAAAATGGGTAATGGGTCCAATCCCCGAAATCCCCTTTGTCAAGGAATGCCAAAATGTTTCTTGATCATTTCCGATAGGAGAAATAACACCGATCCCGGTAATGACAACGCGATTCTTCAAATTTATGTCGCCTCCTTATTTTCCGGCAGATCCGGTAAAGCGGCTAATTCCGCTTTGATATTTTCAAAAATTTTTTTCACCGGAAGAATTTCTTTGATTCTTTCTACTTGCTCTCCGCAAAACACCAATCCCTGTTCAATGGATCCTTGCTGAGCATTATATAAAGCATCCATGATGCAAAAATTTTTCGCACATTTTTTTAAACAAGCATTGCATGTGGACGGACTAACGTCTTCCCCACGCAACAATTTCTCAGTTAAAGTACTTCTCAGCCCTCTACCCGGTAAACCCACAGGGCATTCGATTAAAACTACATCCTCTTTCTTTGCTTTCAGATACATCTGTTTAAAATCATCGGTGACATTGGATTCTTCACTGGCTGCGAACCTGGTGCCCATCTGCACTCCATCGGCACCCCAGGTGAAAGCCTCCCAAATATCCGCTCCGTTAATAATCCCACCGGCAGCAATCACAGGAATATCTACTGCCTTGCGCACCTCAGGTACAATATCCCGCACCCTTCGATCAGTACCTAAATGTCCTCCGGCTTCCTTGCCTTCCACCACTACAGCAGCGGCACCCAATTTTTCCACCATGGTGGCAAGTTTTGCCGTAGAGACAATAGGTACAATGGGGGTATCCGCTTCTCGACCCCATTTATACATATCACGCGCGACACCGGCGCCGGAAATCACTAAATCAATGCCTTCGTTTAAGGCCGTCTTCACTAGAAGAGCAAAATCCCGCACGGCAAATAAAACATTTACACCGATAATTCCTGAAGATAGTTTTCGCGCTGTTCGTATTTCTTGAATTAATTCCTCCGGCGACATTGCAGTTGCTGCAATGATGCCAATACCACCTTCGTTGGCTACTGCCGCCGCTAAACGGGAAGTAGAAACACGAGTGGCCATACCTCCTTGAATAATGGGCATCTTAGCAACAATTTTATCTATTATCAGCGCAGGTAATTGCATTTTTATCCCCCAATTCCGATCTGATCACCCGATTTTAGAAGTGTCAGGTAAAAATCCCCGTAGTGGAGCTACGGGGATCAAAATTACCTTAAGCTTGTTTCTCCTTAATGTACTCTACAGCGGCTCCTACAGTGGTCAATTTTTCTGCATCTTCATCAGGTATTTCAGTATCAAATTCTTCTTCTAACGCCATAATGAGTTCTACTACATCAAGGGAGTCAGCATCCAGGTCCTTGAAGGAAGTTTCCATGGTAACCTGCTCTTCATCTTCTACACCTAATTGATCAACTACTATTTGTTTGATTTTATCAAATACGGACAACTAAATTCACCCCCTTTCAATAAAACTCCAAACTAATTCTAATACATCACCATGCCGCCATCCACAGGGATGGTTTGGCCGGTAATGTAGTCAGCATTTTCCGACACCAAAAAAGCAACTACTCGAGCAACATCGTCCGCCGTACCTAACCTTTGCAGAGGAATCTGGTTGATTAAACCCTCTCGAGCCTTTTCAGTTAAACTATCTGTCATCGCAGTAGCAATAAACCCCGGAGCCACCGCATTCACATTAATATTTCTGCTCGCCAACTCTCGGGCCAAGGACTTGGTTAACCCCATGACGCCGGCTTTACTAGCAGCATAATTTGCTTGACCGGCATTGCCCATCAAAGCAACTACAGATGCCACATTAACAATCTTCCCATATTTTTGCTTGACCATCAACTTAACTACAGACTTACAGCAATTATAGGTGCCTTTGAGATTAACATTGATCACATCGTCCCAATCAGATTCTTTCATACGCATGATTAAATTATCCTTGGTGATACCGGCATTATTTACTAATATGTCAATCCGTCCAAAATGTTGAGACAATTCTTGTACCATCTTATCCACTTCTGCCGCATCAGCCACGTTGCCCTGAAGGGCCATGGCCTGTCTTCCCGCAGCTTGAAGCTCTTTGACTAAGGCTTCTGCTTGCTCTCTATTTTGACCAAAGTCCACATAATTTACACCTACATGGCATCCCCGTCGAGCCAATTCCCCAACCACGGCTTTGCCAATCCCTTGTGAACCACCTGTGACTAAAGCTACCTTTCCTTCTAAACCCATTTTAGCGACACTCCTTTAAAAGCGCAAGTGTATTATCTAAAGAAGCCACGTCCTCGACATTAAATATTTTTGCTTCCTTGGTAATCTTCTTAATTAAACCGCTGAGAACCCGTCCCGCGCCCACTTCCACAAAGACATTGACACCGGCTTCCACCAATGTGTTGACACAGTCTTCCCATAAAACGGGATGATCGACCTGCTGAGTGAGAGCCTCTCGAATATCTTCATGAGCCTGGATCAACCGGCCATGGACATTGGCGGCTACGGGTATCATAGCATCTTTAATATCAGCTTTTTTCAGATGTTCTTCCATGGCTTTTCCGGCGCTCGCGAGCAAACTGGAATGAAAGGGTCCGCTGACGGCCAGGAGCAAGGCTCTTTTCGCCCCCATTTCCTTCGCCATGTCTACTGCTTTTTCCACAGCCGTTGTCTCTCCGGCAATAACGATCTGACCGGGACAGTTAAAGTTTGCCGGTTCCACGACACCATAAGCACCGGCTTTAGCACAGAGTTCCTGAATTTGCTCTTTAGACATTCCTAAGACAGCCGCCATGGTTCCTGCTCCCGCCGGTACCGCCTGGGTCATTACTTCGCCCCGAAAACGCACCAAGCTCAAAGCTTCCTGATAATCCAAAGCACCCGCCGCGACCAAAGCAGCATACTCACCCAAACTATGACCGGCGGTAAAGTCGGCTATGATACCGCGTCCCTCTAATACCCTTAAACAAGCAATACTGGTGGCCAAGAGTGCCGGCTGAGTATTGTATGTAATTTTCAAGTCTTCCTCTGGGCCCTGCCAACAAAGTTCTGTTAAGGGGAAACCTAAAACCTGATCTGCTTCGGTAAAAGCGGCTTTGGCTTCCGTAAAATGCTCGGCTAATTCCTTTCCCATGCCCACATACTGGGATCCTTGACCGGGAAAGACAAAAGCAATTTTATTCATAAGCACCCTCCTTGAGAACAGCTAAAAAATCTAAGGTTTTTTCCGCCTGGGTCATGATTTCATCAATGATCTCCCTTGCCGGTTGAATCTTAGTTACCGCAGCGGCAATCTGACCTGCCATCAGGGAACCCATTTCCACATCTCCGTCCACTACGGCAGCCCGCAAGCGTCCGGTACCCAGTTTTTCCAAATCATCCGGCAAAGCGTTTTCCTGTATCATACGTTCAAATTCCTTGGTCAGTTTATTCTTGAGTACCCGAACAAAGTGACCGCCTGTGCCGGTTAATGTGGTATCTCTCTCCTTGGCATTAATGATGGCCTTCTTAAAATTTTCATGGGCGATACATTCTTCAGCACAAATAAAACGAGTACCAATTTGCACCCCACAAGCTCCTAAGGCGAGGGCAGCAATCAATCCCCGCCCGTCATAAATGCCCCCGGCCGCAATAACAGGAACTTTTACCGCATCAACGATCTGAGGTACCAGAGGAAAGGTGGTAATCTCCCCTACATGACCGCCACATTCCATGCCTTCGGCAATAAAAGCATCTGCTCCAGCTCGTTCCAGCCTTTTGGCTAAAATGGGGGATGATACTACCGGAATGATTTTGATACCCTGCTCTTTGAGCAGAGGTACATGCTTACCGGGATTCCCCGCTCCTGTGGTAACTACCGGGATTCTCTCCTCGATAACGATTTGAATCACATCATCCACAAAGGGGGAAAGATAATAGACATTGACACCAAAGGGCTTGGGGGTTCTCTCCCGTACTTTGCGAATTTCCTGGCGCACCACATCCGGAGGGGCATTTCCTGCTGCCACAATGCCTAATCCCCCTGCTTCAGAAACAGCGGCGGCTAATTCTCCCGTGGCCACCCAGGCCATGCCCCCCTGAATAATGGGATACTGAATATTCAATAGTTTACAGAGTTCCGTCTGAAACATATTTCCCCTCCCTAGCTTACTTATTCCATTTAATTACTACTGATCCCCAGGTAAGACCGGCCCCAAAGCCAACCAAGACCAGAACATCATCCTTTTTTAGTTTTTGGGTCCGATAAAGCTCATCTAAAGCCACCGGAATAGAGGCACTGGACATATTACCATATTTTGTTAAGTTGATAAAGGCTTTTTCCATGGGTAACCCCAAACGACGCATGGCGGCCTCCACAATACGCATATTGGCCTGATGAGGAACCACATAGGCTACATCATCCTTGTTGAGACTGGCTTTTTCTAAAGCTGCTAAGGCAGCACTTCCCATTACCCGCACAGCAAATTTATAAACTTCCTGCCCATTCATGGACATACAATGAAGTTTGTTTTCAACCGTTTCATGGCTAGCCGGCCGGGCCGCTCCTCCGGCAGGAACCTTCAACAGATCTCCCCCGCTGCCATCCGCACCAAGGTAGAAAGAAAGAAGTCCTTTCCCCCTTTCCTCCGGTCTTAAAACAGCTGCTCCGGCACCATCGCCAAAGAGCACACAGGTATTCCGGTCCTCCCAATCTACAATCCGACTCAAGGTTTCAGCGCCCACCACCAATACGTTTTCATAGATTCCTGTCGCTATAAACTGGGCCCCTGTGGCTAAGCCATAAATAAAACCGGAACAGGCTGCTTCCACATCCATAGACGGCTTACCCTTAATACCTAATTTCTCCTGCAGGATACAGGCCGTAGCCGGAAAAAGCATATCCGGAGTACAGGTTGCCACAATAATTAAATCCAACTCTTCCGCTTTTAACCCGGCATCTGCCAAAGCAAGCTTGGCCGCTTCATAAGCCAAATCTGACGTAGTTTCCTTTTGGGCAGCAATATGACGAGTGGAAATACCCGTTCTGGAGATAATCCAATCATCATTTGTATCGACCATCTGCTCCAAATCGGCATTAGTTAAAATGCGTTCCGGAACATAAGAACCTACTCCGGCAATACCCACGGATCGTATTTCCATATCTTAACTTCCACCTTCCCGAACAATCGATTCTTCCATTTGCTCAACAAAACGCCCCTCGACACATTCTCTCGCGACACGGATCGCGTTTTCAATAGCGCGCGCCTTTGAGCTTCCATGACAAATAATACTGACCCCCTTGACACCTAAAAGAGGTGCGCCTCCTACCTCCGCATAGTCCATCATCTTTTTGATATTTTTTAAGGCGGGTAAGAGCAGGGCTGCTCCTATTTTTACCCGCAAATCCCTTTCAAATTCCCTCTTCATTAGAGTAAACAAGGTATTGCCTAAACCTTCGGATACTTTTAGCAGAACGTTACCGGTAAAACCGTCACATACCGCAACATCGTAGGTACCTGCCGGAATATCCCGGCCTTCAATATTTCCAATAAAATTTAACTGGGTGTTTTTTAATAGCTGGTGCGCAGAAACAACAGTATCGTTCCCTTTGCTCTCTTCCGCACCATTAGATAATAAGGCTACCCTGGGATTCTTGATCTTGAGGATTACCTCGGCATAAGTCTTTCCCATAATAGCGAATTGTACCAATTGTTTGGCTTCTGCATTGGAATTAGCCCCAATATCCAATACCACCTTTCCGCCCTGGAGTGTGGGATAAATGGTAGAAATAGCAGGACGATCAATCCCTTCAATTCTTTTCAACAGGAGCAGAGCGGACGCCATCTGAGCCGCTGTACTGCCTGCCGAAACCACGGCCTCTGCCTCTTTATCTTTGACCAGCTTTGTGGCCACCCAAATGGATGAATCCCTTTTTTTTCTTAAAGATTCTACCGATTCATCCATACCCATTACTTCGGACGCATGATGAATCCTAATATTGGCAGGGAGCTCTGCACCATTCTTTTGGATCAGATCCTCGCGACCCACTAAAATAATCTCTGTATCCGGAAACCTTTTCCCCGCCTGGATTGCTCCGGCGATGATTTCTCCGGGAGCATAGTCTCCTCCCATGACATCTAATGCTATTCTCACAAAAAAGCCTCCTCAGTCCCTTTTAAACTTTTGGTCCTGAACGGACAATACAATCTGCGCTTTAAAAACAACTTCCAAATCAACCTTCGAATGCACGGAAACCAGAACGGTCGTGCCGCGTTCGGCCTTCACCGTGGCTTTGGCCACAATCTTCTCACCCAAATAAACAGGTCTTTTGTAGCGAATGCGAGCACTGCCGGTCCATACTACCTGTGCATCTACCACAGAAACTGCCAATGAATTGGCTTGGGCAAACAAATAATGGCCGCGGGCAACCTGAGTTTTCTCTAAAACCATATCTTCTGTAATCGTTAAGACAGAGATGCCGCTTTTATTCAACTCCAAATCCATTAATTCACCCACAACTTCATGGGTATCCAGAGCCGTTGGTTTTTGAAAGGCATCCTGTGCCACAAAGCGCAACCTTTTTCGTACCTCCGGAATGCCTAATATTTGGCGATCTAAACGGATCGTGGCAACACTGACGCCCAAATGTCGGGCCAGTTCATCGTCCGTGACAAAGGGATGCATCTCAAGATATTCTTCTAAGTATTGATGTCTTTTCGTGCGCCCCGAAAATTTCGGCTTCATTTTATCACCTTATAATATTACATTGTATTATGACCAGGTTATAATGTATTATATTCTGAAGCAGCAAAGAATGCAAGAAAAAAACGCGTACAAAATACGCGTTAATCCGGTAAAAATCGATCAATTCATTTGCCGTCCCTTAATTTCTTGAATCATTCTCATGCTAAAGAAGCCTAATCTTCAAAAGTGGGGTCTTCCCTTAAACTTGAGAATGTTCATAAATCAAATCGTTTTTCAGCTTCCACAGATCTCTTGAGAGATTCACGTAATATTCATGGGGGTTTTCAAAGCGGAGAATCTCCGGCCAAAGGGTGTCCACCATCCGTGCGCAGTAAGCCTGAATCTCCTTAACTGTCGGCAGGTGATAGATGAGTTTTCCTCGGTCAAAGATCTGTACCATCATTTCTTGCCCATGAAAATTTTCCACTTTTCTTTTCTTCCAGGGAAATAAGGGATTAAATATTTCAAAAGGCTCCGAATTATCAATGGTTTCATCTTCTAAGGTAATGATATCGGCAATTCCTTTACCCGTTTCATTATCATACAAGCGGAAAAGTTTTTTCGCACCGGGATCGGTAATCTTGCCTACATTATTGCTGATCTTCATTTTAGGAATGATGTGCCCGTTTTGCTCCACCGCACTCAATTTATATACTCCGCCAAAGACCGGGTCCGATTTTGCAGTAATCAGGCGTTCTCCCACGCCAAAGATATCAATAGGTGCATCCAAAAGAAGAAGTTCCCGAATAATGTCTTCATCCAAAGAACTGGAAACCATAATTTTACAATCGGTAAGGCCGGCCTGATCTAGTTCCCGACGCACCATTTTGGCCAAATAGGAAAAGTCGCCGCTGTCAATGCGCACGGCCTTCAAACGATAACCATGAGGGTTTAGCTCCTCCTGGGCCACTTTAATGGCATTAGGCAAGCCTGATTTTAAAACATTGTACGTATCAATTAAAAAAACACAGTTTTTGGGGTAGGTTCTGGCATAAGCCTGAAAAGCTTCCAGTTCCGAGGGAAATAGCTGCACCCAGCTATGAGCCATGGTCCCCGATGCAGGGATGTCAAACTTGTGAGCAGCTAAGGTACAAGAGGTCCCCACCGCACCGCCGATAAATGCTGCTCGGGCTCCGTAAATAGCTGCGTCCCCTCCTTGGGCTCTGCGTGCACCAAATTCTACAATGTTGTGCCCGGAAGCAGCACGTACGATACGATTAGTTTTGGTGGCAATTAAGCTTTGATGGTTGATAATTAAAAGAAGCATGGTTTCGATAAATTGAGCTTGAATCACGGGACCACGCACTTTAACAATAGGCTCATTGGGGAAAACTGGGGTACCTTCCGGTACTGCCCAAACATCACAAACGAACTGGAAATTTTTTAAATAATCCAGAAATCTTTCCGAGAAGATACCTTGAGCACGCAAATAAGCAAGATCTTCTTCTGTAAATTTTAGATTGTCCAAGTAATCTATCAACTGCTCTAAGCCTGCAGCGATGGCAAATCCTCCGTTATCCGGCACCTTGCGGAAAAACATATCAAAATAGGCAATCTGATCAGCCAAGCCGTTTTCTAAATAACCATTGGCCATGGTAATCTCATAGAAATCCGTGAGCAGTGTTCGCTTCCGGCATGAGCTGTCTTTTTGCCTGAAATCATGTAAATCTGAATTGGTCATAACCTACCTCCAACAACACTTTTTCTGATTTTACCACATATCCGGTTAGATAAGCAAAATTTTCTAGTTATTTCTTCAGAATTCTCAAAACATAATTCTTGGAAAAACCCCTTTAAGGAAACTCACAAAAATGAACCCTATTAGCATTCGGCAAAGGAAAACAATGTCCTGCATCAAGCACCCAGCACTAATAAGCAAAAAAGATCCTCATCAACCCATACCCTGAGGCATGTTGACAAGGATCATGGCTTTTTAGATTAGCCCTTTTAAAAACCTTTGACGCAGTTCAGGTTCAAATTTTTCAATGGCATAACGGAGCATGGTCCGAGGCATATCCTGATAATGATCAGTTAAGAAATCAACGGCCGTCACAAAATCTCGTTTGCCCACTTCCCTTAACATCCATCCTACTGCTTTGTGGATGAGATCATGAGGATGATCTAAGAAGATTTTTGCTAGGGCTAAAGTATCCTGAAAGGAGTTATTCTTAATGAAATAAAAGGTGGCAATGATTGCCGTTCTTTGTTTCCAAAGTTCCTGGGACCGAGCAAGATCATATAATATTTTCTTATCTTTGTGCAAGAGATAAGAACCGAGAATTTTATCCGCAGAGGCGTCCACCAGATCCCAATTATTAACAAAGGGTAAGTGCTTCAGATAAAAATCCACCAACTCTTTGTGCTTTTCTTCCTCCCGGGCTTGGGCATATTTTTCAACCAAAATCAAAAGGGCCGTCATACGGTATTCGTGAATCGGGTCCTTTAACAAGGTTCCCAGCTCTTTTAAGCTAATCTCTTGATAATATTTTCGGGCTACTTTCCTTTGATGGGGCACGGTAACGCCAATAAATACATCCCCTTCCCCATATTCACCGGCTCCGGTTTTGAAAAATCGGGGATAAAATGAGGCCTTTTCAGGATTGATATATTGATTTAACTCAGCTTTAATCTTTTGGCAAATACTCATAATCTCACCTCACAAGATCTCTTGATGGTGTCAAGGTGCGTATGTGTTTAAGTACCTTTAAAAGAAGTCCCATTCACTCAAGTCTTCATGGTTCAAACGGAAACACACTCATTGTTGGAACGCAATTTAAGTTTCTCCACTGCTTGCTCCCGCATTTTATATTTCATAATTTTCCCTGCCGCATTCATGGGAAATTCTGTAACAAATTCTACATAGCGAGGCGTTTTATGTTTGGCCAGATGAGATCGGATATATTCTTTAAGTTCATCGGCGGTAAGGTTTTCCCCTTCCTTGAGAATCACACAGGCCATAATCTCTTCACCATAATCTTTGTCCGGCACCCCGATTACTTGCACATCCCTCACCTGGGGATGAGTATAAATAAAATCCTCAATCTCTTTGGGATAGATATTCTCCCCACCCCGAATGATCATATCCTTGATCCGTCCGGTAATTTTATAGTAACCATTCTCATCCCGGCGGGCAAGATCACCGGTATGCAGCCATCCGTCTTCATCGATGGCGGCTTTCGTAGCTTCAGGCATTTTGTAATAACCTTTCATGATATTGTAGCCGCGGGCGACAAATTCCCCATCCACATTATCCGGCAAATCCTCTCCCGTCTCAGGATCAACAATCTTGCACTCTACCCCGGGCAAAGCTCGCCCCACAGTGTTAACACGCAGTTCAATGGAATCATCCACCCGGCTTTGGGTACATCCCGGGGAAGACTCCGTTTGACCAAAAACAATGGTGATCTCCTTCATATTCATCTTATCTACCACATCCTGCATCACCTTAACAGGACAAGGACTTCCGGCCATGATGCCTGTTCTCATATGGGAGAAATCGGTCTTGGCAAAATCCTCATGTCCCATCATCGCAATAAACATCGTGGGCACCCCATGACAGCTGGTAATTTTCTCTTTATTGATGCATTCCAGAGCTAGCTTGGGCGAAAAAGCCGGGATGGGACAAATGGTCGTCCCATGGGTCATAGCCGCAGTCATGGCCAAAACCATACCAAAGCAATGGAACATGGGTACATGAAGCAGCAAACGGTCCGCTGTGGAAAGATCCATGCAATCACCAATCGTTTTACCGTTATTCACCACATTATAGTGGGTAAGCATAACCCCTTTGGGAAAACCGGTTGTGCCGGAGGTATACTGCATGTTGCAAACATCATTTCTATGAATGGCCTGGGCATAACGGTGTACAGTATCCTGAGATACATTTTCCGCGAGGGCAATGGCTTCATCCCAAGACAGACAGCCCTTTTGCTTGGACTCAATAGTGACAATATTGCGTAGGAAAGGCAGCCTTTTTAAATGTAAGGGTTCTCCGGGCCGGGCATTTTCCAGCTCCGGACACAGTTCTTTGATGATTCCCACATAATCCGAATCCTTATGGCCATCGATCATAACCAAAGTATGGGTATCGGACTGGCGCAATAAATACTCCGCTTCATAAATCTTATAAGCCGTGTTGACGGTAACAAGAACTGCTCCGATTTTAGTGGTGGCCCAAAAGGTAATAAACCATTGAGGTACATTCGTGGCCCAAATGGCTACATGATCCCCCGGTCGCACCCCCATAGCAATTAAAGATCTGGCAAAGGTATCCACATCATCCCTGAATTGAGCATAAGTTCTCGTATAATCCAAGGTGGTATAGCGAAATGCGTATTGATGGGGGAATTCTTCTACCATCCGATCCAAAACCTGCGGGAAGGTTAGATCAATCAAGGCGTCCTTCTGCCAAACATATTTCCCGGTTTTGGCATTGTTATCGAAGAGATGACTTTTTTTTATATCCTTTTCCCGAAAACGGTTCATATAGTTGGCAAAATTGGGGAAAACAACTCCGGCATCACTTAGCTCAGGGGCCCAACGTTTAACCCATTCCAAAGATACATAACCTTCATAATTAATGGAACGTAGAGCTAAAAGCATGTCTTCGATAGGCATATCCCCCTCTCCCATCATACGATAGGAAATCTTGCCATTCTCCACTACAGAATCTTTGGTGTGTACGTATTTGATATAAGCACCTAGGTTCTGTACCGTTTTTTCCGGTTCTTCTCCGGCAAAGCGATAGGGATGATGCATATCCCAAAGCGCAGCCACCGCATCGCTGGCTGCATCATCAAGTAGTTTGCACAAACGGGAGGTATCTGTATAGACACCGTTGGTTTCAACCAACAAAGTGACGCCTTTTTCTTCCGCAAAGGGGATCAGGGCCCGTAGAGCATCAAGGACAACCTGATCGTCCACTTCTCCGGTAACGTGAGGTTCCAGATCGGCAAGAATCCGAATATAAGGAGTGCCCAGCTTAGCCGCCAGTTCAATATATTGTAAAATCTCTTCATGGTTTTGTTGGGCCTTTTCTTTAAATCTTAAACAACATCCCGAAGAAATACAAGGAATCTCCAGTTGTAAATCGGCAAGTTTTTTTACCGTTTGCGGTATCTGATCATCTGTAAAGGGTTGAGCACGCACGGCAAAAATCTCGTTACCCAAGCCGCGAATTTCAATGCCGTTAAAACCAACGTCCTTAGCCATAGAATAAATATCTGTCCAACTAAAATCAGGACAACCCAGTGTTGAAAAAGCAATTTTCATTTTATATTTTCCTCCTTCAGTCTCAATGTTAAAAATAGTTCACATGTCCGGTGTAAATAAAAAAAGCCTTCATCTCAAAACAACTTGTTTGAGACGAAAGCTTTAACTTCCGCGGTACCACTCTTTTTGGTATAAAAATACCCACTCTGAGGCATCAGTCAAAATAACGAATGCCCTCTCATGATAACGGTGAGAATCCCGTTCATACCTACTTGCTTTCCGCCGAAAAGCAGAAAACTTTCAGCTGACTGCTCAAGGGCGAGTTCACTGATTGCTCCGGGCACTGTTTTTCAGCAAACAACAGCTCTCTGAAGCCACGTTCCGCATCGTGTTTTCCCTGTCATAGCATTTAACCGATTGGAACTTAATTTATCAAATTTTATTCATCTTGTCAATAGATTAACTAATTTTTATCAATTTTTTGTTGTTAGCTTCTTGGGAGATTTTCCGTTAACCATGAGGCTTGAAGATAGAATCATGACTCTTTTGAGCATGTTTCTTGCATTTATTTTCTTTTCATGTTATAATTATAAAACAAATTTCACAAATTCTTTTCTGGTAATCATCAATTCACTTCACAAAATCATATCAATCCTCATTCGCTGAGTTCTTGAAAAAGAAACGGGGGAACCATCACTGGGGTGAATCCTCATTAAGAGGTAGGGCGACACTTTTAGCCCGAATCCGTCAGCTAACTTCGTAAGCGTAGAAAGGGAGGAGTTAAAGGATAGTATTGCTATCTTTAGATTACCCTTTTTGCTTCGGTCTTGGCTGCCGAAGCATTTATTTTTTCTTTCAATTGGTTTATTATGGTGCTTATGTTTGGAAAAGGATTCAATTGATTTATTTTGATAAACTTTTTTATCAATAATTGTTATGAAGGAGGCGTTTCATGTGTTAATCGAAAGTACAAAGCAACGTGAATTTAGTTTACGGGAAAAAAGGGAAATATCTTTGGAACGTGCAGCTGAACTTAAGCATAAGATTGATGATTATCTAGAAAAAAAACCTCTCATTAAGACCGGTTTCGAAATGTCGGAAATCTTAGCTAGCAATAAAGAAAAAATTCTGGCTTACTTCAAGGCTACAGAAGAAGACTGGAATAATTGGCATTGGCAAATGTCCCATCGCATAACTGATGTGCATGTTTTGTCCCAAATCATGGGCATTGATAAAGAACGTCTATCGGGGATCGAACAAGTCGGCGAGCAGTATCGTTGGGCGATTTCTCCATATTATGTTTCCCTGATCAGACCATTTTCACTTGAGGATCCTATCATGCGCCAGTCAGTGCCCTCTGTTGAGGAATTAGATGAATTAGGCGAAGATGACCCCATGGCTGAAGAGTTTACTTCACCGGCACCTTGTATTACCCGGCGTTATCCGGATCGCTTGATCATTAACGTCACCAATCAGTGCGGCATGTATTGTCGTCATTGTCAAAGACGCCGCAATATCGGTGAGGTGGATAAAAACCAGACCAAGGCCAACCTGCAGGCAGCTTTGGACTATATCAGAAAAAATCATGAAATTCGCGATGTATTAATCACCGGTGGTGACGCTTTGCTCTTAAGCGATAGCCAATTAGACTGGCTCCTTTCTGAGCTGGATCAGATGAGTCATGTGGAGATCAAACGCATCGGCACCCGCACCCCGGTAACATTGCCTCAGCGCATTACACCGGAACTATGCGCCGTGCTTAAGAAATATCCTCCAATCTATATCAATACCCAGTTTAACCATCCCCGAGAAATCACTCCGGAAAGTAAGCGTGCCTGTGATCTGCTGGTAGAAGCAGGCGTGATATTAGGAAACCAGGCAGTTCTTCTGAAAGGCATTAACAATGATCCTCATATTATGAAAAAAATGAATCAAGAATTGTTAAAAATCAGAGTGCGACCCTATTATATCTTTCATGCCAAAGCCGTAAAAGGCACAAAACATTTTATTACTACGGTAGATGAAGGGTTGGAAATTATCAAAAAATTACGGGGATTCACTTCCGGCCTGGCAGTGCCCACTTATATTATTAATAGCCCTTATGGTTACGGAAAAATACCCCTCTTACCCACCTATGTCCAGAAATACAACGGATATCGGGTTCGTCTGCGCAATTGGGAAAACCGAGAAAATGAATACCCCTTCTTCCCGAAGCAGAATACAAACACAGAATTAAACCGCCGCAACATGATCATGTTAGCGTTTTTAAAAATCATGATAAAAATATAACAAGGAGGTTGGGTATTAATGTATGCAGTATTTTAATTTTGTTCTATTTGATGTTTAGGGTTAGGAATATACTCCTTTGTTTTATTTGTTAAATTAGCTACAAGAGGCATCACGGCTTTGGATATCTATATTGAAAAAAACAGGCATAGTTAATTTTATTATTTAAAACGCACTATTTTAAGGCAAAGGACCGGGACAAAACATCCGTTCTTACCTCTCCCGAATGGAAGGAATTCCCGCTGTTTAAGTTACATAACCACACCTCAGCGGGATTAAACTGTTCCGGACTTAAATTAAAGAAATTATTATGGCTTTTTTTAATTTCCTCATAGGTGCGTCCATATTCGGGAGCGACACAGGAGGGAACTTGTTTTACCACTTGAGCCAAGGTTTCATCCTCATCATACACATGATAAAGAACCGTTGAACCATAGGAAATGGCGTCATTGGTACGACCCAACCCGCTCAGGGTATTGGAGGCAACAGGTGAAACGGGACAAGTAGCACCCCCGGATATAACTTTTCCTAGATCATAACCTATTCTGCGCAGTTTAAATAATCCCGTCTCCAAGGCGCGGGCAGCCACCTGCACCGTACCTACAAGAGAGGTCGTGGGCGCGACCAAAACATAAAGATTCTTCATTTCACAGCGGCAAGCTTCCGCAATCTCTAGGAGGACATCCACCTGAGGAAGCCGATTGCTCTCCAGACATAGGATCGCAATCTCCGAATGATCCCGGTAACCCAGCATTTTAAAAAGACTGCCCCGATGAACGATAGCACAAGCCGGTCCGGAACCCATGAATAAATATTTGCCACTTTTAATGGGCCACCCGGCATACTGTGAAGCCATACAGGCGCGAACGGGATGATCTGTAAAAACCTCCACCTGGGGGAATTTTAACCCCCCAAAATCTCCCCAACTCAATTGGACCTGAGCCAGCCCGCCTAAGCAGACTTTAGAAAATATTATTCCTGCCTCCATACCTCCCGGAACATGAACACCGCAATCGATCACCGTGGCCTCGTTAAGACGATCCACTTTAACATTTAATTGTTCGCTGCGCGCCAAAAATTCCTGAATCAAGGAGAAAGCTTGGCGATTGGGACTTAGCTCAGGTATCTGGCTTAAGGGTAAAATCATATTCTCCCTCTTTTCTTACCGAACTTTTTTATAAACATGTTTCAATTCTTTTCCTTACTTTCTCTTCGCCCATAATCTGCTGCAGTGCCCAGATATCCGGGGAAGAGCTACGTCCGACAAGAGCGATACGAATTACGGTACTGACATCCCCCACATGACCCTTGTACTGATCCGGGTTTTTCTTATAGTCCTTAGGTTTTGCCGCATAACCATTTTCGGTAGCAATAACTCTGATTTTGTCAAACCATTGACTTTGATCATCACGATGATCATAAGTTGCCAAATACCCTTGTAAAATCTTTTTTACTTCCGTCTCATCGATGTTTTCGGGATAGGGATCAACAATCTGAAAATATTCATCAAAGTAGTAGCTGATAAAGTCAAATATTTGTGCGCAATAAATCAAATCCTTCCGGGGTTGTCTCGGATCATCCCGACCTACATCTAACAGTTTTTCCACCGCCGGCTGGTGCTCCAGAAGTAAATCAACAATGTGCCGGCGATAAGACTTGGCCCATTTTATTAAGAAATCAAAGATTTCCGGGGCAGGAATATTGGCCAGGGTATTTTTGCTAATATCATTCAGCTTATCTAAATCAAATAAAGCGCCGGAATTACTCATCTTCTCAAGAGTGAATTCAAACTCATCAATATTACTATCCGGGTTTGCGATTCTCCATTCTTCAAAATTAGAATTTAAAATCGTCATCAGATATTCACGCACTGCCACCGGATGGTAACCTAATTCCATATAATACTTGCCTAATTCCGGATCTTTTTCTTTTGGACAATTTTCTTCTCGTGCCATTGTCGATTTTCATCAAATGTGCGGTATGCGTAATATCGGCAATTCCCAATCCAAAGCCGTAAACAACTCATAATGAATGGGTAAAGTAGAAAGCCATTCTTCGCCTCTTACCACATGGGTCACACGCATAAAGTGATCATCTACCACATGGGCGAAGTGGTAGGTGGGGATGCCATTGCCTTTTAAAATCACCACATCCTGATCATTAACCGGCATGGAAAGATATCCTCTGATACCATCAGCAATTTCAAAGGTTTGTTCCGGATTGCCCAGGGATTTTAAGCGTAAAACAAAGCGTTCCTCTTTCCCTATTCGCTCCATGATCTCGTCCAGGGATAAATTTCGGTCCCGGGCCCATTTACCATAATATCCGGTGTTAACATTTTCCGCCATCTGTTGTTTGCGAATTTCTTCTAATTCCTCTTCCGAACAAAAGCAGGGATAAGCTCTGCCTATCTCTACCAAGTATTTTGCTACCGTCTGATAAATTTCTGCTCTGTTACTTTGAAAATAAGGTCCGTAGTTTCCTTTCTCTCCATCCATCCCCGCTCCCTCATCAAACTTTAAGTCAAAGAATTCCAAAGAAGAAATGATGGTTTCTACGGCACCTTCTACCTTACGTTTTTCATCTGTATCTTCGATGCGCAAGAAAAAGATCCCATTACTTTGGTGAGCCAAACGTTCATCAACAAACGCACCGTAAAGATTCCCCAAGTGAATAAAGCCGGTAGGGCTTGGTGCTAATCGGGTGACTTTGGCACCTACACCTAAGTCTCTCTGGGGATATACGGTTTCTTCATAATAAGCGATTGATTTTGTGATCTTGGGGAATAGCACATCAGCTAATTTTTTATTGTCCATGATAAATTTTCCTCATTTACATTAAAATTATTTCTAAGCCTGGGTCAAGCCGGAAAACGAAAGACGCTTCTCTTGTCCAATTAACAAAGAACCGTCTTTAGAAGAAGCACCTTTTCCTTTGACCTTTTGGCCAAACATACCAATATAAATTATACACCAAAGCAATTAATTTATCCACAAATTTTAAGAAACAATCAGGTTTAATGATTAACAAAACCCTCTAAATCAAGGCATGTTCTCGATTATTAATTGACTAAATATTTTATATCGTGTTAGAATAAATACCGTATATTCTATTACAAAATTTGCAAAATATTGGGGGCTATTATGTTTACTTCCGTGAAACATGTTCAGGATTATTGCCGGGAAAACGGGATCCGAATGATTGATTTTAAAATGATTGACATTGATGGCCGCTGGCGACATATTACCATCCCTGCTGAGCGCATGAACGAAGACACTATGAAATACGGCGTTGGCTTTGATGGTTCTAATTACGGCTACACGCCTGTTGAAAAGAGCGACATGGCATTTATTCCTGATCTCTCCAGCGCTCACATCGATCCCTTTGTAAATGAACCCACCCTCTCCATGAGCGGTGATGTTTGGGTGATTGATGAAGTTGATTATAAACCATTTAACCATTATCCCTGCATGTCATGCCTTCAGGGCTGAGGAATTTATATGAAAATAATATCGCTGATGAGATGATCATCGGTCCGAATTTACTCGCCACTTTAGATCATGTAAGCTATGAATGCTTCCAATCGTTTCCTATGATTGACACCATCCAAGCCGAGTGGAACAGTAGCGTTTAAATAATATTAAAATTTAGGTTACTATAAAGCCACAAGGGCGGTTATCATATTACTGCGCCTATGATATTTCCATGATCTATGTAGCAAGATGTGCCTTTCTTTGAAGATTGGGGTGTTAAGGTTAAGTATCATCATCATGAGGTAGGCGGCCCCGGTCAGCTGAGATTGAAGTTGAATTAGAACTACATCGAGATGGCCGATGCTGCTATCAAGGATCATCAAATATACGATCAAAAATGCCGCCATCACAGCTAATAAAACGGCGTGACTTTTTTGCCGAAGCCCCATCTACGGCGAGGCAGGAACGGCATGTACGCATATGCTCCTGATGAAAGACGGAAAACCGCTATTCTATAATGAAAAAACGGTTATTCCGGACTAAGCAGAGAAGCGCACTGGCTCTTGGGCGGCTTTTTAAAGCATGCCAAATCTCTTTGCGGTTTAACTAATCCTTCTACTAATTCTTTTAAACGCGTCTTGTCCCTGGTTTTGAAGTACCGGTGACTATTGGTTATGGTGACTTCCAACAGAAGTGCGGTAATCCGTATCCCGGCATATGCGAAATCACTTCCAAGTCAAAGCGCTTTGAGCTGAGAAACCCTGATGCAAATTTGCACCTTTATTACGCCTATGCCGCTATTCTGATGGCAGGGATTGACGGGATTATAACAAAATCAATCCCCAGGAAAACGGCTGGGGTCCCTACACTTTTAATCTATTTAATCTTTCCGAAGAAGAGAAAATAAGTTGATGCGCGTTCTGAACACTTGATGGTGCTCCTGAACGCATTAGAGGCAGATCAGGAATACCTTACCCGGGGAGGGGTCTTTCCAGTGGAACTTCTTGATCGGTGGATTGCCAAACAAACGAAAAGAGGCAGATGCCATTAACAAAATTCCTCATCCGGCAGAGGTTGCCTATTATGATCTTTAACATCCAAGAAGAATAATATTTTAATAATGAAAATCAACAATAAAGCTCAACAACCAATACTTAGTGTTGAGTCATTATTTGTTTTATATCACTTTGTTGCACATTAACTACCCCAAAACCCCAATTTCAGTTCAGTAATTTATTTGCTGTAAAGCCACCATCAACGTAAAGTCGTACCAGTTACGTAAGAAGACGCATCTGAGGCCAACCATAAAATAGCTCAGCTACTTCAATTGGCTCGGCAAACGCTTCATCATGCTGAGATGATCAGCATATTCAGGACTTTAACAAAATTAAACCTTCCATAGCTGCGCTCAATTTTTCTGAGCCGATTGCCCTCGGGCAACAGGCATTGACGCGAATGCCATGAGGAGAGTAGTCCATGGCGGTACTTTTGGTCAGACTAACAATAGCATGCCGGCCATATGTGGGCCGGGATATTAGTCTACTTCTGAGAGACTACAGCAGAAATATTTACTATATTTCAATTTTCCTTTGAATCTTCTGCCGTAATTCATATTTAATGAAAGAATAACTCCTTTTTAAATTGATATCAATAATCTTCATCAAATTCTTCAATATCCATTTTGGCAATGGGTAGTTTATCCTTAATGCGCGCAGCACTATTTACGGCAATATCCAGACGACCAAAAGTATCCACAGCAAATTGCACCATATTTTCAAGAGATTCAGGTTTGGTAATATCCGCCTTTTTAACAAAGGCAGCAGCTCCTCCGGCTTTGGTTGATCTTTTCGCTTTCATAGCCATACCATTTCTTCATCTATATCAGCAATTATAACTTTAGCACCATTTTCCGGCAAACAATTCTGTTGCTCCAAGCCCATTGGCACTGCCGGTGATAATACTTACTTTTCCTTCCAAAACACCCATGATATATCCTCTCAGATTATCGGTTACTATTTGTCTGTTACATTGAAGTGTAAATTCGCCTTCAACAGCCAGTACCGCACCGGTGATATAAGAGGATTCTTCCGATGCGAGCCACATGCTTGCCTCAGCAATTTTGATGCTTCAGCAAAACGGCCCAGCATACTCAATTGTTTGGCGTATGCCTCAGGGTCAAAACCAAAGTGTTCCAGAGCATCCATGGAGCATCGGTGTTTTAACTTGCACTGCGCAACTGAATTGACACGGATCCCTTTATCAGAATAATCCATGTAGCGCTTTTTGTCAAACCGATTACACCGAATTTGCTGCAATATAAATCGGTGTTCCGGTTGAGGCTCATTCCACTAACAGAAGAAATATTAATAATTGACCCGCCGGTCCCTTGTTTCAGCATCTGCATAATCTCATATTTAAGACACAAAGCAACGCCCTTCAGATCAACGGCGAGTACTCCATCCATTACTTTCTTGCTCATTTCCGCTAAAGGCTTGTCATCCGGTGTACGGGCGGCATTGTTTGAGCAGCATCAAATCAAGTTTTCCATAATAACGGTAAACTGTACCATTCCTCTCCACAGCTGCATCGAAACACCACATTTAAAAAGATGCCGTCCTGCCTGCTGTCATGATTTTTTCGTTTGTTTTCTTCTGCCAAGTTCCTCATTAAAATCGGCTATTACAACTTAGCACTATTTTGAGCAAATAGTTCCGCAGTCGCTGCCCCCATACCCAGCCGCACCTGTGACAATCGCAACTTTCCCATCCAACAAATTCATGTGTAAGCACCTCTCTTCTTCTAAACATAATGCTTTAAACGATATCATGAACCTCTTACTACACCTTTACTCAGCCTTCTCTTTAGTAGCCTCCTCATCATTTCCTTATAAGATATTAATGTTTTTTCTTATCCATATTCATGCTTATTTTAACCATTAAACAATATTTTTCACTATTTTGATTATTTTAATTAACAGTAGAAAATATAAGGATATTCTAATCATAATGGCTGAATGTCCATATTAAATTTTTCTTTATCGGTTAAAAAAATCATAAACCCATCTAGATCCTAAAAGGAACAAAAACTGATCTCAGATACGTCTATAAGATAAATAATATCCAAAATTTGCCCAAATATTTTGCTTTAAGCATTACAGGTCAACTTTTTAAGAATGAAGGAGGTAATTAAGAAAATTGGTTTCCTTGTCATCCTATTATTAGTCCTGTCTGTACATTAGGTTCTTTCACCTTGAAACTCGCAAACGGACAAGGGGAAATTGGGGTGGTTCAAGTACACAAGACCTTTAAAATTTGATGTCCGCCAACCCCGACTGGCTGATAATCATGTCTTGTTCCTTTCCGTACTGTTTTGGTAGCTCGATGCCCAAGTCGCCTGGGATGAAAAACCGGCACGATCTGGCTGTATCCGAACAAAGTGTGTTTGGAAATTAATTTCCATGAAAATACCGCTACTATCAACGGAAATAAGGTCACCTTAGCACTGGTTCCCATCATGGAAAAGGACCAGACGCTGCTCCCTCTGAGATTTGTCAGTGAGGCCCTTTATGCCTGTGTTTCGACGGGGATACAAGAAAACCGTATATCGAAAAAATGAGCCCCGGTGGTGGGGAGCTACCAAACCTCAAAAGAATCCTGAATCAGAAATAGTAAGAAGAGAAGAATATCAAGCAGTACCATCTTTTGAAATGTCAAACGATCAACGAAGCAGCAACAGATGGCTTAACAGAGCAGAAGCACCGGCCTCAGCTGCCGGGAATATGAATGATGCCAGGAATCTGCAGACTATTCTACCACCAACATCCAGGTAGAAGGAGATGAAGGAGATCTGATCAAAACCGACGGCACCTATATCTATCAGGTCAACAACAACCGGGGTGGTAATTACCCGGCCTCTACCGGCAGAAAAATGGCAGTCACCGATATCATTAATTTTACCCCCGGAGAATTTTCTCCCCGGGAATTATATGTGGATAAAAAGCACCTGGTGGTTATCGGTTCTTCCCATGATAACCGTCCGTTGGATCAACCTTTGGTTTCCGAAGATGTTAATATCCTCCGGTGCGAAAGCCAAACTGTAAAAGCCCTTATTTATGACATTAGCGACAAAAACAAAATCAAGGAAATAAGAGTGGCGGAACTGGAAGGTAGCTATATCTCCTCCCGCAAAGTTGGAAGTCTGATTTATTTAACCGCCAACAAATATTTGGACTATTACCGCATCATGGAAGATGAGGGATCAGAGCCTTCCTTTTACCGTGACTCCGCGATAGAAGACACCACGAGAAATGAAATCCCCTATAAGGATATCTGCTATTTCCCGGGCCGACTGGTAACCCAATTACCTCTTGACTGCAGGACTGATTTGATCATCTGGACCAGGAGATGAAGGTTTCTGCTTATCTGGGAGCGGGGGAAAATATTTATGCCACAGCCCACAGTTTATATGCTGCCGTGACCGGTTATCAGACCGGAGATATGGCTTCCTCTGAATTAAACACCCTGGTCTACAAATTCACCCTGGATCAGGGGAAGTTATGGCGATGCTCCAAGGTGAGGTGCCCGGCACTATTCTCAACCAATTCTCCGATGAGCATCAGGGTTTTTCCGGATTGCCAACCAGCGGTTCCACCTGGCGCGGGGATACCTCCAAAAACAATATCTATATCCGATGATAAAATGAAAAGCTTACAGGTAAAATTACATTGCACTCCGGGAAAGAATCTATTCCGCCTGGCTCATGGGTGACCGTGGCCAAGCATACAGACGAAGATGCCACCCACTTTGTCCTTGACTCCGAAAAACCCCCCGGGAGCCGAAAATTCTCGGCGCCTTAAAATCTCTGAATTGCGATTGTCTCCATCCCTATGATGAAACCATATTATCGGCCTTGGAAAAGACACTGTCGAGCTTAGTCAAAAGGATAGGCTGGGCAATGAAACAAGGACCATGGCTTTTTATCAGGGAATGAAAATTGCCCTCTTTGATGTGAGTGATGTGACCCGCCCTGTACAAAAATTTCAAGAAATTATCGGTGACCGGGGCACTGATTCCGAACTGCTCCGGAACCATAAGGCTCTTTTGTTTTCCCGGGAGAAAAACTTAATTGCCTTCCCTGTGACGGTGTTGGAAATTAAAAATAAAAACCTGTATCAGAGCCAAAACAATTTTCCCGATTACGGGGAATTCACCTTCCAGGGAGCCTATGTCTACCAGCTTGACCTGGCAAAAGGTTTTAACCTTAAAGGGACGATTACCCACCTGGACGGGGAGGATCATCTGAAGGCCGGGTTACATTGGTACCCCAACGCCAAAAATATCGAGAGAATCATCTATATCGGCGAGACCTTATATACTCTCTCTCCGGGGATGATCAAGGCCCATGACTTAAACAACCTTAATGAAATCATGAGCTTAGAAATTCCCCAATAACTAATAATTTGATATAAAAACTAGATCCCATATATTTTAGGACAATTGCGGCATTCTTTCGGCAGAGGATTTTCATCTATGACGCGCCGGTAATCCTCTTCCGCCATTTTCATTTTATAAACAGTCTTTTCTCCGTTGAGATAAGCGGCGATCAAATTATCGTTGGCCTCGGCCCGGTGCAGAAACCTGTTCCTAAATTCCCGGTAAGGCGCACTTTGCCAAATCTCAGAAAAATTTTCAGTATGAATATTACCAAATACTTTCCGGGGCCAAGTAACTAACCCCTCTGGGGAATAGCGAGGGTTTAGTTTTCGTCCTAAATAAGTGCAGGGAGTCACATCACCATTGGATGTAATAAAAACCATCTTTGCCGGGTTCAGATCACAGACTTCCCTTTCTTCTTCAGGGCTTAAAGGGTAAGTGCGAAAAGAAAATTTCTTCCTTCGCGCAAATTTTTCTGTCTCTTTGATAATCTTTTCATATTCCGGCATAGGCTTTCCGCTCCAGACATAAATCTTGCTCTCATTCGTTGCTTCATCAAAAACGTAATCAAGATTTGTCGTGTAAAAGTCATTTGCCCCTAATTTATAAGCCAATTCTACAGCCCGAGGAAGTTCAGCCACACTTTCTTTGGTTAACATATAAGAAATACTGATGAGAGGATACGAGCTCCTTTGTCTCTCCTTTTCTTGTGCCAAAAGCCCCATATGATCGATAATCTGCTGCAGGTTCGATCCGCAGCGCAGGCTTTCATGGGTCTTTGCCGTTGCACCGGCAATGGAGACGGAAACAAGATCAACCTGATATCTGATTAAATGATTGATCACAGCATCTGTGAGCAAAGTGCCGTTGGTGGTAAAGCCAACTTTTGCTCCTGATTCCTTGGCCAATCGGGTCATGTCCCAAATATCTTTATTTAATAAGGGCTCGCCCCACCCCTGGAGATAAACCCATTTTGCCTGGGCAAAATAGGGCTGTAATTCCTGGAAAACCTGAAAGGGCATTAGGTTTTTTTCCCCTGCCTCATTGAGGTATGTGGTAGGACAAAATTTGCACTGCAGATTGCAAAAGGAGCTAATTTCAATTTGCATCGCCTCGATAAGTTTTGGTGATGGTTTTCTTTTGAAAAAACCTTGTCGGATTTTCATTGAATCCTCACACCTTCCATAAAAAATTGATGAGGCCTTACCTCCAAGACTCTCCTTTGTGACAGCGGCGGATTAATCATTTCATGAATTACTGTAATAAATCCCTATTCCGTGAGCAGTTTTTTTAAATAATCATCGGTGTCATTCAAAAATCTTTTCGTGATTTGATAATGATCTGTGTCTATATAATCGATTTTTTCCAAAGGATGATGATCAAAATCAAAAATAACCCCATGAGGGAATCCCATTAAAATCGGCGAATGAGTAGCGATGATAAATTGGGCATTACCCTTTTCAATTAACTGATGCATCAATATTAAAAAGGCGAGCTGTCTTTGAAGGCGACAAAGCTGCCTCCGGTTCATCCAACAAATAGATGCCTTTTTGATTAAACCTGTTCATAAATAAGGTGAGAAAAGCTTCCCCATGCGACTGTTCATTTAAAGATTTTCCTCCGTAAGGCATGTATGCATCATGTCCATTATCTTTGGCTAATTCATCCAGATAACCGGCAAAATTGAAAAACGTTTCCGCTCTTAAAAAGAATCCTCCTTTAATCTTCGGCATCCAGGATAAGGTTAAAATCTTTTCTAAAGCAAAACCCTCATTGTCGACGCCAAAAATATTATTTCTTCCCCCGCCCTGGGAAGAAAAACCACACTTATGAGCAATAGCCTCCAGCAGAGTAGATTTTCCGGAGCCGTTTTCCCCCACAAAAAAAGTTACATCGCTTTTAAAAGTAATATTCGTTAACCCGGAGATGCCAGGAATATCAAAAGGATGTTTTCTTTTATTTGACACCTTAGACCAGTCAAACTGTATTTCTTTTAGATATGGCATAGAAAACCTCCTCAAAAGATCTGATGCAGAGTGATACTGCTTGTGTGTTTCCTATCTTCTATCGACTTTCGTTCTGGCACATCAGCTTGGTCTGTTCCATTACAATATCTACCGCCTTAGTTGTTTGATCCGGCGGATAGCCGTATTTTTTTAGTAACCTTTTGATGGTCATTTTCATCTTTGCCTGTACACTTTCCCGAATGGCCCAGTCAACAGAGATATTATTTTTTATAGACTGGGTTAGATCCCTGGCGATTTGTTTAAGAATCTCATCACCCATTATTTCCCGTGCCGATTCATTATCCGCCAGGGCATCATAGAAAGCCAGTTCATCCGGGGTTAATCCGGTACTTTCACCCCGCTTCTCTGCTTCGCTGATTTGTTTGGCCAATTCAATAAGTTCCATGATCACCTGAGTTGTTTCAATGGCTCTGTTCTGATATTTCCTGATGGCAGCTTCCAACAGTTCCGAGAATTTCTTTGATTGCACCAGGTTACGCCTTGATACGTTCTTGATGCTGCCTTGAAGCAGTCTGTTCAGAAGCTCAACGGCCAAATTCTTCTGCTTCATGCCCTTTACTTCCTCAAGGAATTCATCAGAAAGAATCGCGATGTTTGGCTTAGAAAGTCCAACGGAATCGAGGATATCCACCACTTCATCTGAAGAAATCGATCTTGAGATCAACTGGTTTAACTCATTATCCAATTGAGTAAATTGTTTTCTTCCCTGACCGTCGCTGAGTATTTTAACCAGGCTTGCTTTGACCGCTTTATGGAATCCGATTTCCACATTAAGGTTCTCCGCCATATGGGTGGTGGCACAAAGGGAATAAGCCCGGGCCATTTCTGTCACCAGCTTGATATAATCGTTTTTCCTTTCTTCACGAAGGCCTAAAATATAATCCATGGTCTCCACAATAGCTTGCATTTTCTCACTGGGCTTACCGGTAAAGAACTTGCCAAAGCTGTGTCCATGGAGCAATTCTTTGATCAGGTCGTGTTTTTCCAGGAGTACTCCGGGAAGCGATTTCCGTATCAACCCCGGTTGTCTTTTTGTCGCTTTCCGTATATTGGCAAGGCTTCTTTAATTTTTCAGCAATGCCAATATAATCAACAATAAGGCCGCCCTGCTTCTCTTTAAAAACACGATTAACCCGAGCAATAGCCTGCATCAGGTTATGTCCCTGCATAGGCTTGTCGATATACATGCAGTGCATGCTGGGCACATCAAAGCCGGTCAGCCACATGTCCCGGACAATGACCATTTTTAGCTCATCGTTTTTATCCTTCATCCGCTTGGCCAGGGTTTCCCTGGTGGCCTTAGTGCCGATAAATTTTTGCCACTGGGCAGGATCAGATGATGCGCCAGTCATGACTACTTTAATTTTTCCTTTCAACAAGTCATCACTATGCCAGTCAGGACGCAAAGCCACAATTTCCTTGTAGAGATCGATGGCAATCCTTCTGCTCATGGCAACGATCATAGCCTTGCCACCGTCATTTTCCTGGGCCTGTTCTCGTTTTTCAAAATGCTCGACAATATCCCGTGCAATCAGTTTGACACGTTCACCGGCCCCAACAATTGCCTCCAACTCCGGCCCATTTACTCTTCAGCTTTTCCTTTTGCTGTATTCCTGATATTCGGTGATTTCATCATATTCAGTATCAACCTTTGGCTTTAACTCTTCCGGCAGTTCCAATTTGGCAATTCTGCTTTCGTAAAAAATCTTAACGGTGGTTCCATCCCCTCAACAGCTCGGGTCATATCATAAATATCTATGTAATCGCCGAATACAGCCCGGGTATTTTTATCGCTTAATTCCACCGGGGTACCGGTAAATCCAATGTAGGGGATGCCTTCGGCAGGCTATCACGCATATATTTGGCATAGCCATATTTCACTTCTGCTCGATCATCACCTTTGACAACATCAGCACCAAAGCCTTCATTGACTGCGATGGGCCTCGTCTGCCATCACGATGACGTTTTTGCGTTCCGTCAAAACCATCCCTCTATCATAATATGGGGGATCTTCCGCTGTCTTTCCTAGAGATTCATAGGGATCCATGTTTTCTTTGATTTCGTTAACATTAGGGGCAAATTTATGAATGGTGGTAAAAATAATGCCACCACTGGTACGATTATTAAGGAGTTCTCTAAGATGAGCTCTGTCTGCAGTTTGGATCGGATTATTTCTTAGAAGATCCTTGCTTTTCAGAAATGTCCCAAAAAGCTGATCATCCAGGTCATTTCGATCCGTAATAACTACGATTGTAGGGTTTTCCAATTCCTCACTGATAACCAGCTTTCCTGCATAAAAAACCATAGATAGACTTTTCCCGCTGCCTTGGGTATGCCAAATAACACCGATTCTTCTGTCACCGGATTCCATGGTAGCGCGAATCGTGCTTTCCAAAGCTTTATTGACGGCATGGTACTGATGATAACCGGCGAGAATTTTAATAATATCCCTACCATCGCTTTGAAAAAGCACAAAATGCTTGATAATATTCAGGAAATGGTCCCGCTGAAACATGCCCTTAATCAGCACTTCCAGCTGAGGCATGGACAAGGGCGCCACCTCATCTCCGTCAATGGTACGCCAGGCCATAAAGCGGTCTTCCTCAGAGGTGAGGGTACCGGCTCTGGCATTGATACCATCACTGATGACCAAAAAGGAATTATAGAGTATGTGAATAAAGAGGGGATCGTCTTTTTATACGTCTGCAGCTGATTATAGGCATCAGTTATATCCACATTTTCATCACTGGCGCTTTTCAGCTCGATCACGACCAAAGGAATACCATTGACAAAAACGATCAGGTCAGGACGCTTTTTCTACCCCATGCTCGATAAATCGTGAACTGGTTAGCAACCATGAATTCATTGTTTAACGTTTGCTCAAAGTCAAAGACATAGACCTTTTCCGTGCGATAACCGGCATCAGCCTGCCTCAACTGCACGTCGATACCGTCAGTAATCATTTTCTGAAAAGACTTGTTGTTCATGATCAGACTGGGACTTTGAGGAATCGTGAGCTGCCGGAAGGCATCTTCCAAGGCATCATCCGGCATTTTGGGATTTATCCTAGTAAGAGCATCTTTAATCTTGTCATTAAGAATAACATCACTATAGTCTTCACGCTCTCGATACTCACCATCAGGTGCAATATCGGGAGCAAAAACGATCTCATAACCTAGTTCCTCGAACCATTCCAGGGCAGCTTCTTCTAGGTGGGATTCGCGGAAATTCTTTGCCATTTATTGCACCTCCTCTATGGGTACGCGGATTTCACCGGACATAAGTTTGGGGAGTAGGGTATCACGAATTGCGTTAAGCTTTTGGGTTTCTCTAAAATTATTTTCAATGTAATTGAACAATTCATCAAAAATTACAGACTCTATCACTTCATCTTTTGGTATAATTAACTTTAGCTTTGAAATCGTGTCTTTATTAAGATTCTGTTGAGCAGCACCCACGGCTAGACTTTCAATATAAGATTGATTGGCTAACAAAAACAAATATAAAAATATAGCTTTATTGGCACTGTTGCAAGTCATTGCGCAACAAGCCTGATTTGTACTAGCTTCAAATTTTAATAATCCTATTTTACCAGCAGTAGCACCATACATAGCCATCAAAACAGAATTATATGGTAATATTTTTGCAGAACTGTTTTTAAGACCCGCCCACGAAATGTATTCTTCACTTTCAATAATAAGTGAATTTTTTATTTCTCCTGTTTTTAGCCAAGGGACATCTTTTGAATCCCAATAGTTATCGTTTTTACGATTCGGCGTTCCTCCATTTTTCATTTCTTTTACAAATTCCTCAATAGTTCCGACTCTCCATCCCTTAGGAATCCTACCTAACTCACTATCTTCAAACTCTCCATCTTGAAAAGGTTCAAAATCCACAAACCAGCTTTTGAAGATTGCTTGTGCAATTTCCTCAAGGTTCTTGTTGATGCAGTTGTTAAGTTCAATTTTATCATCCAAGCAAGAAAGAGTGGCCGCAATTGCCTTTTGTTCAGTTAAACATGGTACAGTGAATTTTATTAAATTAAGATTTGCTTGACTTAATTTAGGTTGGGCTGACCCTGTAATATATCCCGATACATCCGTATTATTAAACAAATAACACAAATATCTTAAATCTGCTAATTCGCTTTCTTTTACAATATGCGCATGGTTGTTAACCCAAAACTTCCCACTAACAATTTGCGCAATATTCTGTTTTTTGGACTTTAGATTTTCTCCGTCTTCTGCTACTAACATGTATGTACCATCGAAAATATAGTTATTAATACTATCAATTATTCCCTGTGCTCCGTAATACGGATATTTACCTTGCATTTTTTTTCTTTCGTTTGAAGATAACGGTTTTCTCATACAATCATAATTTGCCGTTAGTTCTTGGAAACTATAGGTTTCCCACTCATTAGAACTCATTCCCCCTCACCCCCAGTCTTTCCTTTCAGTTTTTTCTGAGTTTGCTTAATACTCTCCAGATAATCCCGTTCCACCGGGGTTGGTAAATCTGCGATTCGTTGGCGGTATTTTATATTCATTGGTTGCTTTCTCAACAGCACTCTGCCGACTGACAGTTCCCGCATTTTGCAATATCCCTTTTCCGTAGCGCTCGGCAAATTCGTCTACCTGGGGCAGCCAGTCCCGCATATACATCGGCTCATGATTCATAGCGTGCAGCTCCGCTAGATCAAAAAAGGCTGAAACCATACGATTCAACACAGCTAACTCTTTTTCATCCAAGTAATTCTTAGCAATCATGGCATCCTCTTTATGGGGTTGTTCACCGGCGAAGGTCTTCATCCCCATAAAAGGCAAATCCGCATTGGCTCGACTGTAGATAATTTCAGCCGAGGTCTGCTTATTGACTGCATAATGCAATTTATTCTGGACAATCTGAAAGAACTGCTTGCACTCCTCTGATTTCGGATCACAATC